>CAWAGM010000008.1:0-704706 GCA_963781575.1 uncultured Actinomycetota bacterium
TGCCCTTGAAGCGCACGCGCTTGTACTTGCCGCAGTAGCACTCCCAGTCCCGGGTGGGACCGAAGATCTTCTCGCAGAAGAGGCCGTCACGCTCAGGCTTGAGCGTGCGGTAGTTGATGGTCTCCGGCTTCTTGACCTCACCGTGGCTCCACCCGCGGATGTCCTCCGCGGTGGCCAGGCCGATCTGAAGCTGGTCGAAGAAGTTCACGTCGAGCACGATGGCTGATGTCCTTCGTTAGTTCTGGGTTTGAAAGTTCGAGCGAGGGACTGGACTGAGCCCGTCCGGATCTGATCACACGACCGGGCCGCGCGCGAGCGAAGCCAGAAGCTCGGTGGGTGGTCAGACTTCTTCGACGGAGCTGGGCTCGCGGCGGGACAGGTCGATGCCGAGCTCTTCGGCGGCGCGGAAGACGTCTTCCTCCGCGTCGCGGAGCTCGATGGACGAACCGTCCTGGCTCAGCACCTCGACGTTCAGGCACAGCGACTGCATCTCCTTGACGAGCACCTTGAACGACTCGGGGATACCGGAGTCGGGGATGTTCTCGCCCTTCACGATCGCCTCGTAGACCTTCACCCGACCGGGCACGTCGTCGGACTTGATCGTCAGCAGCTCCTGCAGGGCGTAGGCGGCGCCGTACGCCTCCATCGCCCAGACCTCCATCTCGCCGAACCGCTGGCCACCGAACTGGGCCTTACCGCCCAGGGGCTGCTGCGTGATCATCGAGTAGGGGCCGGTGCTGCGTGCGTGGATCTTGTCGTCGACGAGGTGGTGGAGCTTGAGGATGTACATGTAGCCCACCGCGACCGGGTCGGCGAACGGCTCACCGGAGCGGCCGTCGAACAGGTTGGCCTTGCCGGTCTCGTCGATCATCCGGACGCCGTCGCGGTTGGGGATCGTCGAGCCGAGCAGGCCGGTGATCTCGTCCTCGCGCGCGCCGTCGAACACCGGGGTCGCGACCTTGGTGTTCGGCTCGGCCTTGTCGGCGTGGATCTTGATCAGGCGCTGCTTCCAGGTCGGGCTTGTCGGACTTGTCGTCCGTGAGCAGGTCGAGGTTCCAGCCCTGCTTGGCGAGCCAACCGAGGTGGAGCTCGAGGATCTGACCGATGTTCATCCGGCGCGGCACACCGAGCGGGTTGAGCACGACGTCGACCGGGGTGCCGTCCTCCATGAACGGCATGTCCTCGATCGGCAGGATCTTCGCGATGACGCCCTTGTTGCCGTGGCGTCCGGCGAGCTTGTCGCCCACGGAGATCTTGCGCTTCTGGGCCACGTAGACCCGCACCAGCTGGTTGACGCCGGGGGGCAGCTCGTCGCCGTCCTCGCGGTCGAAGACGCGGACGCCGATGACCGTGCCGGACTCACCGTGCGGCACCTTCATCGAGGTGTCGCGCACCTCGCGCGCCTTCTCACCGAAGATCGCGCGGAGCAGCCGCTCCTCCGGGGTCAGCTCGGTCTCGCCCTTGGGCGTGACCTTGCCGACGAGGATGTCACCGGTGGTGACCTCGGCGCCGATGCGGATGATCCCGCGCTCGTCGAGGTCGGCCAGCATCTCCTCGGAGACGTTGGGGATGTCGCGGGTGATCTCCTCCGGGCCCAGCTTGGTGTCGCGGGCGTCGACCTCGTGCTCCTCGATGTGGATCGAGGTGAGGACGTCTTCCTGCACCAGGCGCTGGCTGAGGATGATCGCGTCCTCGTAGTTGTGACCCTGCCACGGCATGAAGGCGACGAGCAGGTTGGTGCCCAGCGCCATCTCGGCCTGGTCGGTGCACGGCCCGTCGGCGATCGGCGAACCGACCTCGACCCGGTCACCCTCGGCCACCAGCGGACGCTGGTTGATGCAGGTGCCCTGGTTGGAGCGGCGGAACTTGGCCAGCTTGTACGTCGTGTACGTGCCGTCGTCGTTCATGGTCTCGACCAGGTCGGCAGAGACCTCCTTGACCACACCAGCGTTGTCGGCCACGACCACGTCGCCGGCGTCGACCGCGGCGCGGTACTCCATGCCGGTGCCGACCAGGGGCGAGTCGCTCGTGATGAGCGGCACGGCCTGGCGCTGCATGTTGGCACCCATGAGCGCGCGGTTGGCGTCGTCGTGCTCGAGGAAGGGGATCAGGGCCGTCGCGACCGACACCATCTGGCGCGGTGAGACGTCCATGTAGTCGACCTCGTCGGCCAGGATCTCGGAGACCTCGCCGTCACGCTGGCGCACTAGCACCCGCTCCTCGACGGAACGCTTCTTCTCGTCAAGCACGGCGTTGGCCTGCGCGATGACGAAGCGGTCCTCGTCGTCGGCGGTGAGGTAGTCGATCTTGTCGGTGACGACACCCTTCTCGACCTTGCGGTAGGGGGTCTCGACGAAGCCGTACGGGTTGATCCGCCCGTAGGAGGCCAGCGACCCGATCAGACCGATGTTGGGGCCTTCGGGAGTCTCGATCGGGCACATGCGGCCGTAGTGCGACGGGTGGACGTCGCGGACCTCCATGCCGGCGCGGTCACGAGAGAGACCACCCGGTCCGAGCGCCGAGAGCCGACGCTTGTGCGTCAGGCCGGCGATCGGGTTCGTCTGGTCCATGAACTGCGAGAGCTGGGAGGTTCCGAAGAACTCCTTCAGCGCTGCGACGACGGGACGAATGTTGATCAGCGACTGCGGGGTGATCGCCTCGACGTCCTGGGTCGTCATTCGCTCACGGACGACGCGCTCCATGCGCGCCAGGCCGGTGCGCAGCTGGTTCTGGATCAGCTCGCCAACGGTGCGCATGCGGCGGTTGCCGAAGTGGTCGATGTCATCGGCGCGGACCACGATGGTGCCCTGCGGCGCCTCGGTCTCCTCGCGACCGTCGTGCAGCACCACGATGTACTTGATGGCTGCCACGACGTCGGAGATCGTCAACGTCTGCTTGTCGAACGCCTCGACCAGGCCGAGCTTCTTGTTGATCTTGTAGCGACCGACCTTGGCCAGGTCGTAGCGCTTGGGGTTGAAGTAGTAGTTCTTCAACAGCGTCAGCGCAGCCTCGCGCGTGGGCGGTTCGCCCGGACGCAGCTTGCGGTAGATGTCCAGCAGCGCGTCGTCGGGACCTTGGGTGTGGTCCTTCTCCTCGGTCAGCTGGATCGACTCGTACTGACGCAGGTCGGCCATGATGGCCTCGTAGTCGTAGTCCTCGCCGAGGTCTTCGGCCACGGCCTGGAGGGCCTTGAGGAGGACGGTGACGTTCTGCTTGCGCTTGCGGTCGAGACGGACGCCGACCAGGTCGCGCTTGTCGATCTCGAACTCGAGCCAGGCGCCGCGCGAGGGGATCATCCGCGAGGTGTAGATGTCCTTGTCGGACGTCTTGTCGGCGTGCCGCTCGAAGTAGACGCCGGGGCTGCGCACGAGCTGCGAGACGACGACGCGCTCGGTGCCGTTGATGACGAAGGTGCCCTTGGGGGTCATCAGGGGGAAGTCGCCCATGAAGACGGTCTGGCCCTTGATCTCACCGGTGTCGTTGTTGGTGAACTCCGCCGAGACGTAGAGCGGAGCGGAGTAGGTGAAGTCCTTCTCCTTGCACTCGTCAACGGTGTACTTGGGGTCGTAGAAGACCGGGTTCTCGAACGAGAGCGACATCGTCTCGGAGAAGTCCTCGATCGGCGAGATCTCCTCGAAGATCTCGGTCAGACCGGACTTCCGAGAGACGTCCTCGCCATTGGCGAGCCGACGCTCGACGACGGCTTCCCACTTCTCGTTGCCGATCAGCCAGTCGAAGCTGTCGGTCTGGAGAGAGAGGAGCTGAGGAACCTCGAGCGGCTCATCGATCTTTGCGAACGAGATCCGGCGGGAGGAGGAACTGGTGGAACTGGAGGCAGAGGTGCTGCGCGCGGCCAAGACACGTCCTTCGACATCAAACGCGGGCGGAGAGCGCTTGACCACCACTGCATCGGCCACCGGGCAGGCCAATGAGTATTTGAGGGCAGGCGCAAAGCGCTACGTTACACGAATCGTAGGCGCGCGGCAATGCCAGCATGCGCCGAACGACGAGCGTTGCGATGATGATGACCCGTGCCGCGTCGTTTGGCAAGCACCTGGCCCGGCGCGTGCACGCCACCCGAAGGGCGTGCACGGGCGTCAGGAGTCGCTGCAGCCTCGGCCGGTCTGGGTGATCAGACAGTCAACGAGCCACTCGCCATCGATCTCGCGCATCTGCGCGGTGACCTGGTCGTGGTACTCCACCGACGCGTCTGCTTGTTGGCGGTAGGCCGGTTGATGAAGAGCAGCACGTCGACGCGGTCCGGGCCGGTGCGGACGATGCCCGAGGCGACCAGGCGCACACTCACCACGGTTTCGGTGGAGACTGCGTTCTCGGCGACCACCCCTTCGAAGAAGGCCCCGTAGCGCTTGGCCTGGTCGGGGGTCAGGTAGGTGAGCGCGGCGGCGCGGTCATCGTCGAGACGTCGGTAGTCATAGGACAACACCGGCCCGATGGCTGCTTCCGCTGCCGCGCGGGCTGCTGCGACTTCACGGCTGCTCGGAAGGCCGCTGCTCGGCCGGGCTCGATTCCGTGCCGCCGAGCACCACCACCGCCGTGACCAGCACCATCACCACGGCGGCCACCCCGAGGACCAGTACGGTGCGCAGGTCGCCCAGCACCCGGACCATCGCGCGCCCAGGGCCCGGGGCAGCGACCGGGCTGGCCGAACCGTTCGCGAGCTTCGCCTCCTGCGGCAAGCCAGCGCCACGGCGGGCACCTCGACGGGCGCCATCTCGGCGCGAAGCCGGGGCTCGCCGGACGACGAGGGCTCGGGCGCCGAACTGCTCGCTCATTGGCGCCCGCCAACTCGGCGTCATGGGTCGCGCGACGCGCAGGATCGAGCAGTACCTCTGCGGCGGCGTTGAACGACCGGAAGCGCCGATCGGTCGGGTCGAGGTCAACGATCGCTGCCCTCCAGGCTGCGCGCACCTCCTCGCTGGACGCGTCCGGGGCGAGGCCGAGCACGTCGTACCAGCTAGGGGCGGTCACGGCGTCACCGGTCCCGAGGGAAGTGGCGCGGGGGTGCTCGGACGGAGAACCCGTCGGAGTGCCGGAGGGCTGGCCAGTCGGACGGGGCGTGGTGCTCGGCACGGTCGTCTGTTCCGGGGCCGGCTCGTCAAGCTCGCCCGTCAGCGGGAAGAAGTCGTCGACCAGCCATTCGTCGCCGGTGCGAACCAGGGAGACCTGGAAGCGGAAGGGCTGGGGCTCGTACTCGATGCGGCCCTCCCGCTGAGGGTCGGGGTAGGAGCCGTTCAGAGCGCCTGCCACCAGCACCGATGCCGAGTCAGCGTCGATCGTCTCGACACCCGAGGAGAAGATCTCGACGTCGCGCGCGTATCCGGCCTGGGCCACGGTCTGCTCGGCGAAGGTGATGCTCTCGTTGAAGTCGACGGCGAACTTCGCGGTGATCACCTCGCGCACCCGCTCGGCGTACTCGGGCATGGCGTTCTGCTCGTCGAGGTCCTCGGGGCCATAGGTGTTGACACGGAGAACGAACTGGTTGGCCTGGTTCATGACCTGCTCGCGCGCTGCCGGGTCGTCGGCGCGCGACTCGGTCGCGTCAGAACTGGACACCGTGTGCACGAGCAGGATCACCGCACACGCCGCGACGACGAGCGCGAGACCAGCCGAGAGGAAGGTGAGTCGCGAGCCTGACGTGGAAGGGGTGGGGGTCAGCGACCCGTCATCGGCTCGAGGTACAGCCACTTCCACGACTCCTTCCCGAGCGATCGAGGGGCAACGCTACCGGGCACCGCCAATGAGCTGGTCGCTTCGTCGGCCCAGGTGACTTCGCCGGTCGCCGGGTCGAAGGCCGCCACCGGAGCGCGGTAGTCGGTCCCGACCCGAGGAGGCAGGTTCTGAGCTCCGCGAGCGTTCGTGACGCTCGGCGGCTCGGTGCAGCGAGCGTCCTCGTTCATCGGCGCGTTGCTGCCGTCGTTGGGAGTCGCGCTTGTTGGTGCCCTCGTAGCCCTTGGTGCAGATGGGCTTCGGGGTCATCACCATGCCGAAGTGCGCATTGTAGAGGCCAGAGTCCGGATCCTTGGAGACCACGGTGAAGCCGTCCTCGACGATGTAGGGGTACATCGTGAGCACGTGTGCGACGCCCGGGAGGTTGGCCACCACGATCTCGCCGGTGGTGACCAGGTTGTTCAGCAGGTCGGCGAAGTCGACCCGGTTGTCCTCGATGAAGCCGCGCAGCTGGTCGGCAGCGAAGGAGCCCGTGTCGATGATGCGACGCAAGTCAGGGTCGGCGTCGGCGAACGACTGGCTGAAGAGCGCGAGCTGCTCGGCGAAGGTGCGGATGCCGCTCTCGGATGCCAGCTGGCCGTCGAGGACGATGTTGCCGTCCTCGATCAGCCGCTTGGTGATCTCGAAGTTCTGGTCGGCCGCCTCGATGAACGAGTTGCCGGTGTCGATGATCTTCTGGAGGTCCTCCCCCGTGCCGGCGAAGGCCTCGCCGACCGAGGTAGTGGCGATCCGCAGCGAGTCGAGGTCGACCGACGACACCGTGTTCGACAGGTTGGTGAGCAGCTGGTCGGTCTGGATCGGGATCTGTGTCATCGACATCGGGATCGTGGACCCCTCATCGAGGAACGGCCCCTCGTCGGTGGTCGGCTGGAGCTCGACGTACTGCTCGCCGACTGCGGACCGGTTGCCGACGATCGCCTTGGTCGCACTGGGGATCTCGTCGTAGCCGTTCTCGATGTCGAGGTAGGCATCGACGCCGTCCTCGGTGAGAACCAGCTTGTCGACCTGCCCGATGCCGACACCGCGATAGGTCACCTCGCCTCCAGCGAAGATGCCGCCGGAGTCCTCGAACGACGCGACCACCGTGTAGGCCTCGTCGCGCACCAGCCGGTCGAGCTGGGCGTAGCGCGCGCCCACGAAGGAGACTCCGACCAGGGTGATGATGACGAACAGAGACGAGCTGGATCTTCGTCCGACGGGTGATCATCGCAGCACCATCCCTGGGGTCAGCAGGCTGACGAGCCCTGGGTCGAAGGAGTCCATGAGCTGACCCACGGTCGGCCCGCGGTCCGCCGAGCTAGTGACGCCGGGTGCCGTGCGACCTAGAAGCCCAACCAGACCGCCGCGAGGGCCGCTCTCGGGGATTCCGAGCAGCCCGCCGAGACCCCCTAGCCCGGGCAGGGTCGGCAGCTTCGGACCGTTGCCGGTGTTCTGACGACCTCCTGAACCACAGAGGTTGGGCAGCGGGGCAGTCAGGTTGTCGCAGACCGCGGCAAGCACGTCGGTCGGCAGCGCGGAACAGTTCCTCGGCGAGGGGTTGTTCGCGCACTTGGCGATCGCGTCCAGGGCGTCCTGGCAGAGCTGGTTGCCGTCGAGCGGGATGTCGTCGGGGATCTCGTCGAGCTCGTAGCACGGCAGGCCCGGGAGGTCCGGCGGGTCGGTGAGGTCGATGTTCAGCTGCACCGAGAGGTTCGTGTAGTCGCCCATGTGCAGGTTGCGGGCCACCTGGGGATCGCGCCCGACGACTTCGTCGACGAACGGGTAGGTGAGGAAGACGTTGAAGGCGTTGACCAGGTCGTCGCCCGCGTCCGCCAGATTCGTCAGGAACGGCTGCAGCTGTCGGAAGGTCTGGATCGTGACGTCCTTTGACCGCTTGATCACCCGCACCCCGACGCCCTCGAGGCGCTGGAGGGCCGTGAGCATCCGCACGAGGTCGCCGCGCTGGCTGTCGAGGGAGTCCAAGGCACTCGGTAGCTCGGCGAGGGCCGACTCGATGCTGCCTTGCTGCTCGCGAACCGAGAGCGCCAGACGGTTCAGGGAGTCGATCGCACTGACGATGCTGCCCTTGTTGTCGTCGAGGGTGGAGACGAGGTCGCGGATCTGGGTGAGCACCGACCGCGCGGAGCCCTCACGCCCCTCGAACGCCTTGTTGAGCTCTTGAGCGATCGTCTTCAGCTGCGCCAACCCGCCACCGTTCAGCACCAGGCTCAAGGCCCCCAGCACCTCTTCGACCTCGGGGTTGCGGCCCGTGCGGTCGAGCGGGATCAGGGCTCCGGACTCGAGTGGAGCAGCGGCCCCGCCACCTCCGTCAGCGGGCGCCTGGAGCGAGACGAACTTCTCGCCCAAGAGGCTGGTCTGGCGGATCTCGGCAACTGCGTCGGAGGGCAGCCCGGTGTCGTTCTGGATCTCCATCGTGACCACGGCGTAGTAGTCCTCGAGCTCGATGTCGGTGATCTTGCCGACGCTGACCTCGTTGACCTTGACCGACGACTGGGGCACCAGGTCGAGGACGTCGGTGAACTCAGCTGTGATCGTCAACGGCTGGTCACCGGTGTCAGTGCCACCGGGGAGCGGGAGGTGGTAGATGTCGAAGTCGCAGCCGCTCAGGGCCACCGAGCCGACGAGGAGCAACGCCGCTGCCTTGGCTGTTCTGCGCAGCGTCGTCATCGCGCCACCTCCACGAGACCGCCAAGCGTCGGGTCGAACTGGTCGCCGTACGACGAGCCGGTGCCGAACGGTGAGACCCGCGGCAGGGGTAGCGACTGAATGAGGTCGCAGATCGGATCCGTCCGGGTCGTTGGAAGAAACAAAGGCGCAGAGCACCTGGTCAGGGTCGTTCTGGAGCTCGTTCTCGATGTTGCCGATGTTGGCGTTGGTGTCGAGCGTGCCGGCGTCTGGGTTGTAGGTGAGTCCGAGGTTGTTGAGGGCGAGGGGGGCCGTGCGCAGCACCTCGTTGAGGTTGTCGCGTTGCTTCACCAACACCTTGGCGACCCGGTTCAGGCCCCGGATGTTCTGACCCAGCACCGTGCGGTTCTCCTGCACGAAGCCCCCGACCTCGTCGAGTGCGACCGCAAGGAACTTCAGTGCCGAAGCGAGCTCCTCTCGCTCGCCGGCGAGCACCTCCGAGACGCGTCCGATGGAGTCGTTGAAGCGACGCACGGTGGTGTCGTTCTCGGCCAACGTGGTCACGAACTGCTGCAGCTCGGCGGCGGAGCCGAAGAGCTCGTCACGGTTGTTGTCGAGGGTCTCACTGAGCCGCCCGAAGTCACGGATCGTCTGGTTGAACTTGGCGCCCTGGCCACCGAAGTTGGCGGCGGTGGTCTCGAGGAGGTCAGTCAGTGCGCCGTTCTCGTTGGCTCCGTTCGGGCCGAGGGCGACGTTGAGCTTGTCGAGGTTGGAGTAGATGTCATCGAGCTCGAGCGGCACCGCGGTGTTGCCCAAGTCGATCTGGGCGTCATCCTCGAGCACGTCACCGCTCTGGTAGGCCGGCGTGAGCTGCACGTAGCGGTCGCCGACGATCGCCGGCGAGATGACCACGGCCTGGGCCTGCGTCGGCACCTTGACGTCGCCGTCATAGCTCATGACCACCTTGACCTGCGTGCCCTGAGGAGTGACCTCATCGACCGTGCCGACGGCCACGCCGAGGATGCGCACGTCGCTGCCTTCGTACAGCGAGACAGTGCGCGGGAAGAAGGCTGTGACGGTCTTCTGGTCAGTGCCACCACCGAACAGCGTGACACCAGCTACGACGACCAAGATCACGATCACGATCGGCACGACAGCGTTGCGCAGCGCGTTCATCAGCCCACACCGCCGTTCGGCACGTTGGGAGCGGGTGGCAGGTTGAAGATGTAGGTGTCGAACCACGGTCCGGTGCCGAGGGTGTTGGCGAAGACCCGGTAGAAGGGCGCCATCAGCCGCAGGCTGTTGTCGAGGTTGTTCTCGTTCTTGTTCAGCACGTCGAGCACGCTCTTCAACTTGGTGAGGGCAGGTTTGAGGTCGCTGCGACTCTGCTGCACCAGAGCGGTGAGCTCCTGCGACAACGTGGTGGTGGAGACGAGCAGGTCGTGGACTTGGTCGCGGCGCTCGATCAGCGAGCGGAAGAGCACGTCAGAGTCCTGCATCAGGGTGATCAGGTCGTCGTCACGGTCGTCGAGGACGGTCGAGACCCGCTCGAGGTTCTTCAACAGCGAGTTGAGCTCATCGTCACGCGAGGCGACGGTCTCGGCGAGCCGACTCACGCCGTCGAGCGCCGCGCGGAACTCCTCGGGCGTGTTGCGCGTCAGGTCGGCAAGCGTCGTCAGCGACGCTGCGAGCTGGTCGGTGTCGATATCGGCCGAGGTCTCGGCGAGGCCCTCGAATGCCTCGACGACATCGAAAGGTGAGCTCGTGCGGTCGACCGGGATCGTCTCGCCGTCATCGAGCTCGCCGGAACCTTCGGGCTCGACGGAGAGGTACATGGCGCCGAGCAGCGTCTTGACCCGGATCGCAACACCGGTCTCCTCGCCGAGGTTGGAGTCGGTCTTGACCCGGAACTGCACCAGCACCTGGTTGCCGTCGAGCTCGACGCCTTCAACCTTGCCCACGCGCACACCAGCGATGCGGACCTCGTCGTTGACCTTCAGCCCACCCGCTTCGGTGAAGGCTGCGTAGTAGACGTCACCGCCGCCGATGAACGGCAGGCTCTCGGTGCGGAAGGTCGCGGCCAACGCCGCCGCCAAGACGGCGAGGCTGATAGCGCCGACGATGACAGGGTTGCGCTCACGGAACGGCTTGCTCATCCGAGATCACACCGCTTCGCCTTGGTGGCGTAGTTGACCGGCACGGTCAGGCCCGGCAGTCGCACCCGGCCCTTGAAGTCGCAGAGGTAGAAGTTGAAGAACGAGCCGTAGATCGCGGTTCGACCCACCTTCTGAAGCTTGATCGGCAGCACCTGCAGAGCTCGGTCGAGCTCGGCCTTGTTGTCGTCGATGTTGGTCGCCAGCCGCCGCAGCTGCTTGATGTCCTCGACGAAGGGGGCACGGATGCCCTTGACCAGGTCGGCGGTCTGCACCGAGAGGTTGCTGATCTCGTCGAGGGTGCCGAGGATCGCCTCGCGATCCTGGCGCAGCCCGCTGACGAGGTCGCGGAAGCTGATGATCAGGGCACTGAGCTGATCGTCACGGTCGGCGAGCCGGTCGAGCACGTAGTCGAGGTTCTCGAGCAGGTCACCGATGATCTGGTCGCGGTCGGCCAAGGTGCTGGTGACCGACGCCGTGCTCTGCAGGAGTCCCTCGAGGGTGCCGCCCTGGCCCTGGAAGACCTGGACGATCTCAAAGGACAACTTGTTGATGTCGTCGGGCGAGAGCGCCTCGAACAGGGGCTTGAAGCCGTTGAAGAGCAGCGTGAGATCGAGAGCGGGCTGAGTCTGGGAGATCGGGATCCGGTCGCCGGCGTCGAGCACGTCGGTGTCGCCGATGCCCTGCGTGAGCGAGACGTAGCGCTGTCCGACCAGGTTTCGGTAGCGGATCGTGGCGTTGGTGGCCCGGCTCAACGTGGTGCCCTCCTCGACCGAGAAGGAGACCAGCGCCTGGGTGTCGTCGAAGACCTCGATGTCGTTGACGGTACCGACCTTGACGCCAGCGATCCGGACGTCGTCACCCTTGACCACGCCCGTCGCATCAGCGAACACGGCCTCGTAGGTCGCGCGATCCACCGAACGAGAGGTTGCCGATGGTCGCGATCAGCAGCCCGGTCGCGAGCGAGGTGACGAGCATGAAGATCAGCAGCCGGACCAGGTCACCGGTGGTCTTGGCATCGAGCAACTTGGGCCTCATCGCGACGACACCCGTGCTCCCCGTGCCATCGGCGCCATGAGCAGCGGCCCGAGGTCGTCGATCTGGTCGGCGGTCGCTCCGACCGCCGGTGCCAGCAGCTGCCGGTAGAGCGAGTACTCGGCAGCACTTCCGGCGTAGCCGGTGCCATCACGCAGCGCGAAGCCGGGAGCCACCCGCTGGGTGCCCTTGCCGGTGGGCCGGTCGACACCGTCGTCGAAGTCAGGGACGCGCTTCACGGGGTTCTCTTGGCTCCATGGCGGGTTCGGCAGATGCAGGCAGGTCGGGCCACGATTGGCCTGGATGCGCGGCGCGTCGTCCTCGTCGTAGGGACGCGGCTGACGGGGCAGCGTCTCGAGGACGATGTGCAGCTTGAAGCCGCGGAACGCCTCGGCCTGCAGCTTGCCAGCGTTCACGATGCCTGAGGCCAAGCACGGGAACTCGGTCGAGTAACGGGAGAGCACCCTCAGCTGCGCTGCGCCGAGCTCGCCGACCCGCACCAGGTTCTCCTCGTTCTCCTCCAAGAACGGGCGAAGCGTGTCAGCCAGGCCCGCGACGTCGCGGTAGAGCGCAGTCAGCTTGGCGTCGCGGGACTCCAGGGTCTGGGTGGTCGTGATCGTGTTGTCGAGGATCGTGGCGATCTCAGGCAGCACGTCGGAGTAGATGTCGGAAACCTCAGCGGTCTTGCGTAGGTCCTCCACGAGCTGGGGAACGAGTGGGTTGAAGCGCTTGAGGTAGGAATCGAGGGTCTCGAGGTTGCCACCGAGCTGGTCGCCGCGGCCCTCGAGGGCCGTCGCCAAGGCGTTGAGCGTCATGTTGATCTGAGCGGGCTGCACGGCCGTCAGCAAGGGGTAGAGGTCGGAGAGCACCCTTTCGACCTCGGTGCTGACCCGGGTGCTCGTGATGACGTCCCCCGCCTCGATGGGATCGATGGCCCCCTCGGGCGGCATCAGGGCGACGTACTTCTCCCCGAAGAGGGTCTTCGGGAGGATCGACGCCGTGACGTCCTTGTCGATGAGGTCGGTCTTGTCGGGGTAGAGACCCAAGGTGATGTCGGCACCTTCGGCGGTGGGCGAGAACTCGAGCACCTCACCCACGATCACACCGCGGATCTTCACGTCGCCGCGCTTGGGCAGCTGCAGACCGATGTTGGAGGTCTGCAAGGTGACCCGGTCGTAGTCGACGAACTTCTTGGAGAAGATCGCGTAGGTCAGGTAGACGCTGGCACGAGCAGCAGGATGAAGATGATTCCGAGCACTTTGTGCATGGCCAGAAGACGGTGCACCCCGATCACCCGGCCAATCGTACGGTCGTCGTGGTGCCCCAGATCGCCATCGACAAGAACAGGTCGATGACGTTGATGGCCACGATGCTCGTGCGGACGGCGCGGCCCACGGCCACACCCACGCCAGCCGGTCCGCCGGAGGCGTTGTAGCCGTAGTAGCAGTGGATCAGGATGACGACGACGGCGAAGACGAGAACCTTGCCGAACGACCAGAGCACGTCACCTGGTGGGAGGAACTGGTTGAAGTAATGGTCATAGGTGCCGGACGACTGCCCGTAGAACTGGGTGACGACGAGTCGACTGGCGAAGTACGAGGAGAGCAGCCCGACCACGTAGAGCGGGATGATCGCGATGAGTCCACCGACGATGCGGGTGGTGACCAGGAACGGCATCGAGGGGATCGCCATCACCTCGAGAGCGTCGACCTCCTCGGAGATTCGCATGGCACCTAGTTGGGCGGTGAAGCCGCAACCCGACCGTGGCGGCCAGCGCGATGCCAGCCACCAAGGGCGCGATCTCGCGGGTGTTGAAGTAGGCCGAGACGAAGCCGGAGAAGGCGGCCGTGCCGAGCTGGTTGAGCGCGGCGTAACCCGACAGCCCGACCTGGGCACCGGTGAAGAAGGTCATGCCCAAGATGACGCCGACGGTGCCACCGATGACCGCCAGTGATCCCGATCCGAGCGTGACCTCGGCCAGGATCCGCAGGATCTCCTTCGGATAGCGAACGATCGACTTGGGCGTCGCCGCGAGCGCGCGCAGGTAGAACGCGAGCTGCACGCCCATGTCGTCAAGGGAGCTGAGCGGGCGCTGGTAGACGCTTCGAATGTCCGGCCATGTGGTCAACCCGTCTTCGGAGGCACGAGCTCGAGATAGACCGTGCTCAGGATGAAGTTGACGACGAACAGCAGCAGGAACGTGATGACCACGGACTCGTTGACCGCGTCGCCCACGCCCTTGGGCCCTCCAGCGGCATTCATGCCCTTGTAGGACGCGACGATGGCAGCGATCAGACCGAAGACAAGCGCCTTGACGAACCCGATGTAAAGGTCAGGGAGCTGGGCGAGGGCGGTGAAGCTGGCGAGATAGGCACCTGGGGTGCCGTCTTGCAGGATCACGTTGAAGACGTAGCCGCCGCCCACCCCGACCACGGCCACCAAGCCGTTCAGGAAGACCGCCACCAGCATCGCCGCGAGCACGCGCGGCACGACCAGGCGCTGGATCGGGTCGATGCCGAGCACCATCATCGCGTCGAGCTCTTCACGGATCTTGCGGGCGCCGAGGTCGGCAGCGATGGCCGAGCCACCAGCACCGGCGATCAGCAGAGCCGTGGCGATCGGTCCAGCCTGTTGGACGACGGCGAGCACCGAGGCGGACCCGGTGAACGACTGCGCGCCGAACTGCTTGATCAGGCCACCGACCTGGAGCGCGATCACGGCCCCGAACGGGATCGCGACGAGCGCCGTAGGGATGATCGTCACCGAGGCGATGAACCACGCCTGCTGGAGGAACTCCCGGAGCTGGAAGGGACGCCTGAAGAGCCCGCGTCCGACATCGAGTCCGAAGGCAAAGAGTTTGCCAGCCGCCCCGATCGGCGCGAGGACCCGCGTCGATGTCATTGATGCCACGTTGTCGTTTCGCCTCAGTTAGCGCCGGGGGTCATGTTCATCCCGGCCTCGAAGGAGCCGGGGGGCGGCGTGACGCCGTTCTCGCGGCACCAGGCGCCGGCCTCGCGCTGGCTCTTGCGCGGGATGCCCGATGAGGGCTCCTGCTGCAGCGGGATCGGCGGCAACGGCGGGAGCTCCTGGCCAGACTCGGCCGCGAGCTCGTCGGCGTCCTTCTCCTCCGACATGCCGATCGGGCCCACCCGCTGGGCGTTCAGGAACTGGCGCACGACCGGCTCCTCCGAGCTCAGCAGCATCTCGCGGGGACCGAACATCGCCAGGTGCCGGTGGTAGAGCAGCCCGATGTTGTCGGGCACCGTGCGGGCGGTGTTGATGTCGTGGGTCACGATCAGGAACGTCGCATCGATCTGGGTGTTCAAGTCGATGATCAACTGGTTCAGGAAGGCGGTGCGGACCGGGTCGAGGCCCGAGTCGGGCTCGTCGAAGAGCACGATCTCTGGGTCGAGCACCAGCGCCCGGGCCAGGCCGGCGCGCTTGCGCATACCACCCGAGATCTCACCGGGCAGCTTGTCCTCGGCACCGAGCAGACCGACGAGGTCCATCTTCTCCATCACGATGTCGCGGATCTGCGACTCGGACTTCTTGGTGTGCTCGCGCAACGGGAAGGCCACGTTGTCGTAGAGGTTCATCGAGCCGAACATCGCGCCGTCCTGGAACAGCACGCCGAACAGCTTGCGGATCTCGTAGAGGTCCTTCTCGGAGCACGACGCAATGTCAGTGCCCTCGATGATGACCGAGCCCTGGTCGGGCTTGAGCAGACCGATGATCGTCTTCAGCAGCACCGACTTGCCGGTACCGGACGGGCCGAGCATGACGCTGATCTCACCCGAAGGGACCGTCAGCGTGACGTCGCCCCAGATGAGCTGCTTCCCGAACGACTTGCTGAGGTTCTCGATCTGGATCTCAACACCCATGTCAGTCCTACTCCTCGACCGTTGCTCGGATCAGCGCCACTGGCGACGTCTACTTGGGGGCCTGAGGCGCGTCACCACACTCGTGAGTAACAACGGCGCCACCGCCGTGAGGTTACGCGGGATTGTGCGGCACGTCACGTCTGGCCAGATAACGATACGTGCAGGTCAGAGACGGTACCTCCGCGCGGCAGGAGCCGACGCGACCTGGTAACGCAACGAGGCGACCACCCCGGACTCGGGATGGCCGCCTCGTCGTTGCTGACGACGCAGCACGTGCGGTGCTGCAGGTGTCAGCGAGAGGTCACTTGAGCGTGACGGTGGCGCCGGCGCCCTCGAGGGCTTCCTTCGCCTTCTCGGCGGCGTCCTTGGCAACCTTCTCGAGGATCGGCTTGGGAGCCGCCTCGACGAGGTCCTTGGCCTCCTTCAGGCCGAGGGAGGTCAGGGCGCGCACCTCCTTGATGACGTTGATCTTCTTCTCGCCAGCGGACTCGAGAATCACATCGAACTCGTCCTGCGCGGCCTCCTCGCCACCGCCAGCGGCGGCGCCACCAGCGGCGGGAGCGGCGGCCACGGCCACAGGGGCAGCGGCGGTGACGCCGAACGTCTCCTCGAACTGCTTCACGAACTCGGAGAGCTCGATCAGGGTCATCTCCTTGAAAGCGTCAAGGAGCTCGTCGGTGCTGAGCTTCGCCATGTTGGCGTTCCTTCCATTCGGTGGTCCGGGCGCGTGGTGCGCCCAGACCGGGTTTCAGGTGGTGGGCAAGCCTGGATTCAGGCTTCGGTGGTCTCGACTGCGTCGGCGACCTCGGGCTCGGCCTCCGCGACAGGGGCGTCCTCGGCGGCGGTCTCCGTTGCGGGAGCTGCAGCCTCGGTCACCTCCTCGGCGGGGGTCTCGTCCGTGGTCTCCTCGGCGGCCGGGGCCTCCTCGGCAGCGGCGGGCGTTCCCGCACCACCTGCGAGGATCGAGGGGTCCTGCTCGGCCTTCGCCTGCAGCGCACCGGCGAGCCGGGCAGCCTGGGCGATCGGGGCGTTGAGCAGGTAGACGGCCTGGGAGAGCGACGCGAGCATTGCGCCGGCCATCTTCCCCAGGAGAACCTCGCGCGACTCGAGGTCGGCCAGCTTGGCGACCTCCTTCGCGTCGAGGATGTTGCCGTCCAGGACACCGCCCTTGATGATCAGGGCGGGGTTGGCCTTGGCAAAGTCACGCAGACCCTTGGCCGCCTCGACCACGTCGCCGTTGATGAAGGCGATTGCGGTCGGACCGACCAGGAGGTCGTCGAAGCCGGAGATACCCACCTGGTTGGCGGCGATCTTGGCCAGCGTGTTCTTGACCACGGCGTAGTTGGCGTTCTCACCGAGGGAGCGGCGAAGGTCCTGCAGCTCCTTGACGGTGAGGCCGCGGTAGTCGGTCAGCACTGCCCCGTCGGCGTCGTTGAAGAACTCAACGATCTCGCCAACGGCTGCTTGCCTGTCTGCCCGCGCCATGGGTCTCCTTCCGGACTGGGAGACCGCCGCCACGTGCTGCAAATGACGAACGCCCCGAGCGCAAGGCTCAGGGCGGATGATCCTCGACGGATCTGGTGCTCTGTCCCCTGCGCAGGCCGTCCGCATCTCTGCGGCACCTTCGGTCTGACTGCATGCGCAGCCGGACAACCGGCGGTCTCTGGTTTCAGGGAGGAACTGTACGGAGCGGTCGACCCGGCGGCAAATCCCGGTGGAGAATCGCTGCATGACCCCTGCCCCACTCGAAGGCCCGCCTACCGGAAACGGGTGGGCCCGGGCTGCGAGCATCGACGACGTGCTCGAACGGATGTCGCGGATCGACGCCGATCTCCACCGCGAGGACGGCGTCGCCACGTTCAACCGGATGTACCACCAGGTCACCCGCCTGGTGCGCGCCGCCATCGACGATGGGGCCTTTGGCGCCGGCCCCTTCCTCGAGCGACTCGATGTCCACTTCGCCAACCTGTACTTCGCCGCCTACGCCGACGACCTCGCAGGTCGCCCGGTGAACCCAGCGTGGGCGCCGCTGTTCGAGCATCGCGCGAAGCCCGACACCCATCCGATCCAGTTCGCTCTGGCCGGCATGAACGCCCATATCTGCCACGACCTGCCTTCGGCGGTCGTGCTTGCCTGCCGTGAGCTCGCGGTGGAGCCGATCGATGACAGTCCTGAGCACGTCGACTTCAGCACGACGAACCACGTGCTCGAGGAGGCGAAGGAGGACATCAAGGACTGGTTCACCAGTGGTCTCGTGGCCAGCGTCGACCGGCTCGGGGGCAAGCTCGACGACGGGTTCGCCATGTTCGGCATCCACGTGGCGCGCGCGGCCGCCTGGGAGGTGTCACAGATGCTGTGGGATCTTGCCGACCACCCACAGCTCGAGCAGAGGTTCCGCGGCGGCCTCGGTCGAACGGTCGGTCTGGCCGGTCGCGGCATCCTGCTCTGACCGGCTGCCCGGTCGGCGCTGGCTCTCGTTCAGGGTTTGACGGCCACCAGGACGTCGCGCTGGATGGCTTGGTCGACCCGGTGCTCGAAGTCGAGCCACGGGCCCTCGTCGAGTGGCTCCAGGCCGGCCGCTGCATAGCAGCGCCACGGCGTCGGCTCTCGCCGCGACGTGGGTGTTCCAGGAGATGCCGAGCGCCGCCCTCGGACGCATGACACGCACCCAGCCCGGGAGCGCGGCCTCCAGCAGGTCGAGGGGGCTGCGGTCGAGACCGCCCGCTGCGTGCGCTCCGTGCTGCACGCCGTACGGCATGTCGGTGACGAGTGCGTCGAAGGTGTGGGGCTTGAAGAACTCCGCGGTCTGGGTGGTGTCGGCGTTGACCATGCGCAGGTGCTGGTGCGTGCCCGACTTCCACAGCTCCTTGTCGGCTGCCAGCTCGACGTCGAGCCGCCGGCCGAGGTGGCGGCCGTCGCGGCGGATCGGCGTCACGTCGGCAGTGTGCTTGAGCCGCTTGCGTCGCAGCCAGGTCTTGATGAACGCCTCGTGGGCCTCGAAGTCCTTGCCGTCGACGTCGAGCCCGTCGGCGTCCACGCCGTAGACCAGCGCCTGGTGCAGGGTGGTGCCGCGGCCGCACATCGGGTCGAGGATCCGGATCGGCCGAGGGCGCTCGGCGCCGGCGACGAGGTCGGCGCCGGCCGCGGACGCCCAGATCGTCACGTTGAGGAGCATCCGGGTGAACAGCTCGTTGGTCTTGCCGGCGTACTTCTGGATGGTCAGCAGGTCGTCGTCGAGGTGCTGCAGCGGAACCAGGTCGACGGGCCGTAGCGCGCCGTCGACGCGCGCGAAGAGGGCGTAGCCGGACGACAGCGTCGAGAGCCGAGCGACGTCGATCGGGTCGAGGTCTGCTGCGCTGCCGAAGGTCAGGTAGGGGACGCCACCGATCACCTCGGTGCGCAGGTCCAGCAGCCGGCCCCCCAGCACCGTCGCATCCAGCACGCCCGCCTCGGCCTCGAGCAACGCGGGTGAGGACGGCGGCATAAACCCGGTTCGCCGACGGCCGGACGAGCATCGCCCACTCGTGTCTGACCACGCCCGCAGGCTAGTCGTCCGTCCTGTGCAGTCGTTTGGCAGGATCGGGTCGTGACCAGCTCGCCGACCGCCCCGCTCAGCTCCTTCTCCCCCGACGAACTCGCCACGTTCCTCGGCCGGCAGCAGGAGGCGTACACGGCACTCAAGGAGCGCGGCCTCAAGCTCGACCTGACGCGCGGCAAGCCGTCGAGCGCGCAGCTGGACCTGTCCGACGACCTGCTGCGGCTGCCGACCACCACCAAGGACCGCGCCGGTGTCGACGTCCGCAACTACGGGGGCCTCGATGGCCTGCCCGAGCTGCGAGAGATCTTCGCCGAGCTGCTGTGGGTCGAGGTCGACCAGGTCGTGTGCGGCGGCAACTCGAGCCTGACGATGATGCACCAGGTCATCGTCGACCTGCTGCTGCACGGCGGCCCCGGCTCGGAGCGCCCGTGGAAGGACGAGCCGGTGGTGAAGTTCGTCTGCCCCGTGCCCGGCTACGACCGGCACTTCTCGATGCTGGCCGACCTCGGCATCGAGATGATCACCGTGCCGATGCACGCCGACGGTCCTGACGTCGAGGCGGTCAAGGCGCTGGTGGCGGGAGACCCCG
The DNA here is from genome assembly GCA_963781575.1 of uncultured Actinomycetota bacterium. Lineage (GTDB taxonomy): Bacteria > Actinomycetota > Actinomycetes > Propionibacteriales > Nocardioidaceae > Nocardioides. Next base: position 19,570 of record CAWAGM010000008.1, read on the forward strand.
CCATCAAAGGCATGTGGATCGTGCCGACCTACGCCAACCCGTCGGGCTCGGTGTGCTCGCACGAGGTGGCCGCCGAGCTGATGTCGATGCCGACCGCCGCGCCGGACTTCCGGATCATGTGGGACAACGCCTACGCGTTCCACCACCTCACCGAGGACGAGGCCAAGAGCGCTGACGCGCTCAGCCTGGCCGCGGCGTCCGGGCACCCAGACCGGCCGATCATGTTCGCCTCGACCTCGAAGATCACCTTCGCCGGCGCCGGCGTCTCGGTGCTGGCCGCCTCGGCCGCGAACCGAACCTGGTACCTCAAGCACCTGGGCTTCGCCTCGATCGGCCCCGACAAGATCAACCACCTCCGGCACGTGGAGTTCTTCGGCTCGGCCGACGGCGTGCGCGACCACATGCGCAAGCACCGCGAGATCATCGCCCCGAAGTTCGATGCTGTCGACGTCGCACTTTCCTCGGCCCTCGCCGGGCTCGAGATCGCCGAGTGGACCAAGCCGACCGGCGGCTACTTCGTGAACCTCGACGTGCTCGACGGCACGGCGTCGCGCGTCGTGGCCCTGGCCAAGGACGCCGGCATCGCGCTGACGCCGGCCGGCTCGTCCTTCCCCCACGGTGACGACCCGCGCGACCGCAACATCCGCCTCGCCCCGACCTTCCCGGTGCTCGCCGAGGTCGAGACCGCGATGGCCGGCGTCGCCACCTGCGTCGCCCTCGCCGCGGCGGAAAAGCTCACAGCGTCTGCATGAGGGAGGCCGCAGCGACTGCGCGAGGAACGAGCGCAGTCGCGTGGCGGCCGAAGGTTGAGTAAGCCCTGCGGCCGAGGTACGAGGCCGCAACGGGCGCGTCGAAACCCAGTGAGAGACACAGCAACCTCAACCACCGCGCCGCGGGCGAAGGTTGAGCAAGCCCTGCGGCCGAGGAACGAGGCCGCACCAGGCGCGTCGAAACCCAGTCAGCGCCGTAGGGGAATCCCCGAGTCGGCGTACCTTTACACCGAGTCGGCGCGTCTGACGCGCCGACTCGGCGCGAATTCGACGTGCAGATGCGCCGACTGGCGAAATGCACGTTCCCCGCCGCCCACGAGGGGGCGACGGGGAACGTGAACAGTCAGACGTCAGAACGCTCGGAGCTGAGTCAGCTCTCGTCGTCCTCGCCCGCGACGTTGCGCGTGCGGTTCGGGTCGACCTGGACGCCGGGGCCCATGGTGGTCGAGACGGTGACCTTCTTCAGGTACCGGCCCTTCGAGCTGGCGGGCTTGAGCCGGAGCACCTCTTCGAGGGCGGCGGCGTAGTTCTCGGCGAGTTGGCTCTCAGCGAAGGAGGCCTTGCCGATGATGAAGTGCAGGTTGGAGTGCCGGTCGACGCGGAACTCGATCTTGCCGCCCTTGATGTCGGTGACAGCCTTCGCCGGGTCGGGCGTGACCGTGCCGGTCTTCGGGTTCGGCATGAGGCCACGCGGGCCGAGCACGCGGCCGAGGCGGCCGACCTTGCCCATCATGTCGGGGGTCGCCACGACGGCGTCGAACTCGAGCCATCCGCCGCTGACCTTCTCGACCAGCTCGTCGCCACCGACGATGTCTGCGCCGGCCTCACGGGCGGCCTCGGCCTTGTCGCCGTTCGCGAACACGAGGACGCGAGCAGTCTTGCCGGTGCCGTGAGGCAGGTTGACGGTGCCGCGCACCATCTGGTCGGCCTTGCGGGGGTCGACGCCGAGCCGCATGACGACGTCGACGGTCTCGTCGAACTTCTTCTTGGAGCCGGCCTTGGCGATCTTGATCGCGGCCAGCGGGGCGTAGAGCTCGTCCTTGTCGAACGTGTCTGCCGCCGCGCGGTAAGTCTTGCTGCGCTGCATGATGGTCTTCTCTCTGGTTCTACGAGCTACGGAAGATGTGGTCGTTGTGGGCCAGCGCGGCCCTGCCACTGCCCAGGAATCGGGCTGAATCAGTCGTGCGGTCAGTCGGTGGTGACGCCCATCGAGCGGGCGGTGCCCTCCACGATCTTCATCGCGGCGTCGATGTCGTTGGCGTTCAAGTCAGGCAGCTTCGTCTGGGCGATCTCGCGGATCTGGTCCTTCGTCAGCTTGCCGACCTTCTCCTTGTGCGGGACGCCGGAGCCCTTCTTGAGGCCAGCGGCCTTCTTGATGAGCTCGGCAGCCGGCGGAGTCTTCGTGATGAAGGTGAAGGACCGGTCTTCGTAGATCGTGATCTCGACCGGGATGACGTTCCCGCGCATGGACTCGGTCTGGGCGTTGTACGCCTTGCAGAAGTCCATGATGTTGACGCCGTGCGGACCGAGCGCGGTACCGACCGGCGGGGCCGGGGTCGCGCCACCGGCCTGGAGCTGCACCTTGACCAGCGCAGCGATCTTCTTCTTCGGGGGCATTCTCTTACTTTCTGTCTCGTGGTCATGACGAGGGCGTTCGCCCCCTGCCACTGGGTGTTACTGCTCTTATTGTGTGCCTCGGCAATCAAACGAATCGACTGGGTTTCGATACGCGTCACTCGTCCGCGAGCAAGCTCGCTCGAGTCGACGCTCCTCAACCTCACGAGTTCGAGCGCGGACGAGTGATCAGACGCGCTGGATCTGGCTGAAGCTGAGCTCGACCGGGGTCTCACGGCCGAAGATCTCGACCAGCGCCTTGACGCGCTGCGACTCGGGGTTGATCTCGGTGATCGTGGCGTGGAGCGTGGCGAACGGACCATCGACGACCATCACCGAGTCGGAGATGTCGAAGTCGGCAACCTCGACCTGCTTCTTCGCTGTCGAGGCAGCCGACGGCGTGCCGCCGGCCGCTACGGCTGCGGTGTCGATGAGCGCCTGGGCTGCCGGGGCGAGCATGTTCTCGACCTCGTCCATCGCTTAGCGGCACCGGCTGGTGGCTGTTGCCCACGAAGCCGGTGACCGACGGCGTGTGCCGCACGGTCGACCACGACTCGTCGGTGAGGTCCATGCGCACCAGGACGTAGCCGGGCAGCGACGGCTTCTTGCGGGTGCGGCGCTGGCCGTTCTTGATCTCGACGATGTCCTCGATGGGGACCACGATCTCGTGGATGTAGTCCTCCATGTTGAGCGAGACGATCCGGTTCTCCAGGTTCGACTTCACCCGGTTCTCCATGCCGGAGTAGGTGTGCACCACGTACCAGTCGCCCGGTTTGGCCCACAGCTCGCGACGGAACGCCTCGAGGGGGTCGTCCTCCGCGGGCTCGTCCTCGACCTCGGCGGCCGCGTCGTCCTCGCCATCGATGACGGCGTCGACGGTCTCCTCGACCGCGTCGTCGGCGACCTCGCCCTCGTGCTCGACCAGGTCGGCGATCGGCTCGTCACCTAGCTCGGGCGTCTCGGCGTCGACCACGTCGTCATCGGTGTCGGTCTCGACCGGGGCAGTGCCCTCGGCGCTGCCCTCGGTCGCTTCGGCGACGTCGTCGTCGAACGTCGCGGGGGCGCTCTCGTCGGCGAGATCCAACGGGGTCTCAACCTGCTCGTCGTACTGCTCAGACACGTGCTGCTCCATCACTTGCTGGTTCGGGGAAGGCTCAGGCGGGGCTCGGAGCGCCCGGGGTCAGATGTCCTCGCCGCCGGTGAAGACCGCGAACACGAGCTTCCCGAAGCCGAGGTCGAGGCCCGCGATCAGGGCCATCATCACGACCACGAAGACCATCACCACGATGAAGTACGTGACCAGCTGTTCCTGGGTCGGGTAGACCACCTTGCGGAGCTCGGCGACCACCTGACGGTAGAACGTCGGGAGACTCGTGCGCTTGTGCTCGTCGCGGGGCCTCTCGTCCCGCGATCCGCGCACTGCGCTGCTGTCCGACACTCCACTCACCTCTCGTCGTACGTCTGATCATCTGCGATCTCGTCGTGACACTCGGATGTGTCACTGCACTGATGTCACTGGTCGTGCGGTTCTTGCAGGGCACGAGGGACTTGAACCCCCAACCTTCGGTTTTGGAGACCGATGCTCTGCCAGTTGAGCTAGTGCCCTCCGTGCACGTCCCGGACCCTGCGACCCACACGTGGGCACGGCAAAGCATCGGGGCGATCCACCAAATGGGGAGTCTACGACCATGGGGAAGGTCGCGTCCAAACCGCCCCGGCGGTCCGTCAGCCCCGGGGTCACGCGCCGGAGGACGGCCGCACGCGCTCGCGGTGAGCCGAAGACCTGCTCGAGGACGAAGAGCACCAGCCCGAGCGCCAGGAGTCCGCCGACCCAGGCGAGGGACGCCGGGTCATCGACGACCACGTACACCAGCAGGACCGCGTTGCCGAGCAGGCCGACCCCCAGCAGCGCCGTCGGCGGCCCGGAAGGAGTCTGCGTCGGCCGGCTCGCGTCGCAGGACGAAGGCCGAGACGATCACCAGCGCGTAGATGAACAGCGTGAAGACCACGGTGACGGTCGCCAGGCGCTCGACGACGTCGATGCTGGCGCCTGCTTCGTTCAGCACGAACCCGACCAGGAGCAGGGCAGCCCACCACCAGGCCGGCGAAGATCAACGCCACCCACGGGCTGCGCCGGCTGGGCGTGCACGCGCCCGAAGACGCCCGGCACGACGTCCTCGCGGGCCATGCCGTAGAGGATCCGCGACTGGGTGACCACCGAGACAAGCGTGGTGTTGCTGATCGCGATCATCGCGATGACGGCGAAGAGCGTGGTCATGAAGGCCACCGAGATCGGCAGGACGCCGGCCTCGACCACCTCGATGAGGGCGGCGTCAGAGGCGGCGAGGTCCTTGACGTCGACCACGAGCGAGGCCGCCATCGCCACGACGACGTAGATGACGCCGGCGGCGATCATGCCGCCCACCAGCGCGCGCGGGAAGTCGCGCTTGGCGTCGACGACCTCCTCGGCGACGTTGGCTGCGTTCTCGAAGCCGGTCATCGCGAAGAAGGCCAGGGCGACGCCCCCGACTACGGCGAAGATCTCGTTGCCCTGGGTGGAGAAGTCGGTGAGCCGACCGAAGTCAGCGTTCCCCTGGCCCACGTAGGTGAGGCCGATGATCACCACGATCACCAGGCCGGCGACCTCGACGAACGTCATGACCATGTTGGCGACCGCCGACTCGGTGATGCCGATGTAGTTCACGATCGTCAGCATCACGACGAAAAGCAGCGAGACCAGGATCGCCGGGGGCAGGTCCCAGATCGTGTCGAAGTAGCTCGCAAAGCCTGTGGCCAGCGATCCGGATGCCGCAAAGGACGCCGACAGCATGCTGACGGTGACCAAGAAGGTCAGCGCCCGGTTGCCGAACGCCTTGTTCACGAAAAGCGCAGCGCCCGCCGCCTGGGGGTAGCGCGTCACCAGCTCGGCGTAGGCGGTGCCGGTGATGGTGGCGATCGAGACGCCCACCAGGAAGGCGATCCAGAACGCTCCTCCGACCTCGCCCGCGACAGCTCCGATCAGCACGTAGATGCCCGAGCCGAGCACGTCGCCGAGCACGTAGAAGAAAAGCAGTCGCTGGGTGATCGAGCGCTTGAGGTTGCCGTCGTCCTCGCTGGTCTCGGCAAGAGTGGGCGATTCGTTCATTCCCTGGTCATCTCCCGTCGCTTGTGACCCAAACCAGCGGCCTACGATGAGCCGCATGCCATCGGAGTCGTCAGTCGCGTGAGGGACCTGCACGCACTGCCCAAGGCGCACCTGCACCTGCACTTCACCGGATCGATGCGCCACGGCACCCTGCTCGAGCTCGCCGAGCGCGACGGCATCGCACTGCCGGACTCCCTGGTCGACGAGTGGCCCCCCGAGCTGAGCGCCGCCGACGAGAAGGGCTGGTTCCGCTTCCAGCGCCTCTACGACGTGGCGCGGTCGGTGCTGCGCACCGAGGATGACGTGCGCCGCCTGGTGCTCGAGGCTGCCGTGGACGACGTCCGCGATGGCGGTCGTTGGCTGGAGATCCAGGTCGACCCGAGCGGGTACGCCGCCCGGTTCGGCGGAATCACGGCCTTCACCGACCTGGTGCTCGACGCCGTCCGCGACGCCTCCGAACGCACCGGACTGGGCATGGCCGTGGTGATCGCGGCCAACCGCACCCGGCACCCGTTGGACGCTCGCACTCTGGCTCGGCTGGCCGGACAGTACGCCGGGCGCGGGGTGGTCGGGTTCGGGCTCTCGAACGACGAGCGGCGCGGCAGCACGGTCGAGTTCGCCTCGGCCTTCGCGATCGCCGAGCGCGCCGGCCTGGCGCTGGTGCCGCACGGCGGCGAGCTGCGTGGCCCCGAGCACGTGCGCACCTGCCTCGACACCCTGCACGCTGACCGGCTGGGCCACGGCGTGCGCAGCGCGGAGGACCCCGAGCTGCTCGAGCGGATCGTGCAGGCCGGCATCGCGCTGGAGGTCTGCCCGGTCTCGAACGTCGCGCTGGGCGTCTACTCCGACCTCAGCTCGGTGCCGCTCCCGACCCTGCTCGAGGCCGGCGCGACCGTCGCCCTCGGTGCCGACGACCCGCTGCTGTTCGGGTCGCAGCTGGCGGCGCAGTACGCCACCATGCGGGCCGCGCACGACCTCTCGGACGACACGCTGGCCGAGCTGGCGCGGATGTCGATCCGCGCCAGTCAGGCGCCGGACGACGTCCGCGCGGCGGTGCTGGCCGAGATCGACGGGTGGCTGGCCTCGTGACCCAGGGCTGGTCGTTCGAGGCCGAGCTCTGGCCGCACGACAGCGGCTCGTGGGTGTTCCTCACGACACCCCCGGACGTCGACGAGGAGATTCGCATGGTCAGCGGTCCCCCGCGCGGCTTCGGGTCGGTCCGCGTCGAGGTCACGATCGGCAGCTCCACCTGGCGCACCTCGGTGTTCCCGGCGACCGACGGGTTCGTCCTGCCGGTGAAGAAGGCAGTCCGGACCGCCGAGCAGGTCGACGTCGGCGACGTCGTCCAGGTCGTGCTGCGCGTGGTGGACGCCTGAGCCAGACTCTCCACCATGAGCACGACGCCCGAGCCGCCATCCTGGTCGCCCGAGCCTGGCGAGCCCGGTGCGCAACCGGACTGGTCGGTCTACCAACCGCCAACTAGTCCTGACGTCCCCGACCTCCCGCAGGTCCACTCAGGAGCCAACCTCGCCATGTGGCTCGGCATCGGCAGCCTGGCCTGCTCGTTCGGGGGGTTCGCCTGCTTCCTGACCATCCCCGGCGTCGTTATCGGTCCGATCGCCGTCGTCCAGGCAGTGCGGGCCAACCGCGAGATCGAGGCCTCTCCGGGCCGCTACTCCAACAGCTCTGCCGCGACCACGGGCCTGATCACCGGGATCATCGGCACCGCGGTCGGCCTGCTGATGCTCGTGCTCCTCGTGATCTCCCTCGCCGGCTCGCTCGGCTGACCACCACTCAGAGCGAGCAGCCGACGAGCACCGGCTCGTTGGCGAGCTCGATGCCGTAGGCGCGCCGGACACCGTCGCGTACCTCGCGGGCCAAGGCGAGCAGGTCGGCGGTGCTGGCACTCCCTCGGTTGGTCAGGGCGAGCGCATGCTTGGTCGAGAGCGAGACCGCCTCGGTGCCGTAGCCCTTCGCGAAGCCGGCGTGGTCGATCAGCCAGGCAGCGCTCGTCTTCGCGAGTCCGTCGTCGGCTGGCCAGGCGGGAGCGCCGTCAGGAACGAGCTCGCGGTCGATGACCGGGTTGGTGAAGAAGGACCCGGCGCTCCACGTGTCGTGGTCGTCAGGGTCGAGCACCATCCCCTTGCCCCGCCGCAGCTCGAGCACGGCCGCCCGGACGTCGGCCAGCGGGGCCCGTGCGCCGGGCTCGACGTCGAGCGTGCGGGCGAGCTCGGCGTAGGCGATGGGAGCTCCGAGCGTCCCTTGGGCGAGCTGGAAGGTGACGTCGAGGACGACGTGCCGGCCGGGGTCGGCCTTGAAGCGCGAGTGCCGGTAGCCGAAGCCGCAGTCGGCGCCCGCGAACGTGCGGACCGCGCGCGTCGTGCGGTCCCAGACGCGCACCCGGGCGACGGTGTGCGCGACCTCCTGCCCGTAGGCGCCGACGTTCTGGATCGGGGTGGCGCCGGTCGAGCCGGGGATGCCGGAGAGCGCCTCGACGCCCACCCAGCCGCGTTCGACGGCGGTGGCCACGACGTCGTCCCAGACCTCACCGGCGGCGACCGTGACCATGGCTCCTCCGCACGACGTGTCGCCGGGTTCGACGTCGGTGCTGATGCCCGTCGTGGCGACCTTGACGACGGTGCCGGCGAAGCCCTCGTCGGCGACGACCAGGTTGCTGCCACCGCCAAGCACGAGCACCGGCTCGCCAGCGGCGTCGGCCTCCGAGACCGCCGCGATCAGCTCGGCCTCGGTCGTCGCGTCGACCCAGGAACGAGCCGGGCCACCGAGACGCAGCGTGGTGTGCTGGGCCAGGGCCTCAGGCACGGACCACCGCACGGGGCATGCCCAGCACCTTCTGGTCGGCGCAGGTGACCTCGAGCGCGAGCGTGACGCGTCCGTCGGCTGACGTCCTTGACCGAGCCGGCGACCACGACCGTGGCTCCGTCGTCGCCTGCCGGGACGACCACGGGGTTGGTGAACTTGCAGCCGAGGTCGAGCACCTCGGCCCTGTCGGTCCACTCCCCGACCGCGCGGGCCACCAGGGCCATCGTGTACATGCCGTGTGCGATGACACCGGGGAGGCCGACGCTGAGCGCCACCTGCTCGTCCTGGTGGATCGGGTTCTGGTCACCGCTCGCGGCGGCGTAGCGGATCAGGTCGGCGCGCGTCACGACGTACGAGCAGGTCGGGAAGGTGTCTCCAGGCTTGAGAGTCATCCGACATCCCCCGCTCGATGCACCAAGGTCGCACTCGTGGTGCAGACCAGGGCGCCGCTGACATCGGTGATCGCGCTGGTGGTGCCGATGATGTCGTTGCCGCCGATCTGGCGCAGGCTCGCGACCGTCAGGGTCGTGGTGAGCTCGTCGCCGACCGCGATCGGCCGGGCGTAGCTGAACTTCTGGTCGCCGTGGACGATGCGGAACAAGTCGATCTGCTCGACCTCGAGGAAGCTGAACATGGCGTCGAAGGCCAGCACGATCGGGAAGGTGGCCGGCGCGGTGCCGACGTACGGGCGTGCCGGTCGAGGCGGCGAAGGCGGCCAGGGCCTCGTCGGTGACGACGTAGGGGTCGCGGGCCGGGAAGGTACGGCCGACGAGGGTGGCGTCAACGGGCATGCGTCCACCGTAATGGTGGCGCGATCGGAAAAGGCGGAGGACCCGTCCGGTGATCCGGACAGGTCCTCGACGCATCGGAAACGCGCTGATCAACAGGCGCAACCTCGGGCGGAGCCGAGGTCGGGCCGGTGGATCAGCGGGTCTCCTTGTGGTCGGTGTGCTTACGGCACCGGGGGCAGAACTTCGCCAGCTCGAGCCGGTCGGGGTCGTTGCGGCGGTTCTTCTTGGTGATGTAGTTGCGCTCCTTGCAGTCCACGCACGCGAGCGTGATCTTGGGGCGAACGTCGGAGCTCTTGCTAGCCACGGGAAGTCCTTCTGTTGCTGCTGGTTTGCTGCCTGAGTGGTGCTGGTCTGGTGCTGCTTGTAGCGGGGGCGGGACTCGAACCCGCGACACCACGATTATGAGCCGTGTGCTCTAACCACCTGAGCTACCCCGCCAGGGTGGGGTCACTGCTCACTTGAGATCCTGACCCAGAGCCCCTTTACGGAATCGAACCGTAGACCTTCTCCTTACCATGGAGACGCTCTGCCGACTGAGCTAAAGGGGCAACGACGGAGAACGATACACAGGGGTGCGAGGAATGGAGAAATCGGTTCCGGAGCCCCATTTCCACGCCCTCTCGGGGCGGCTTCGGCGACCTCCCGAATGACGCTCCAGCGACCCCCAAACAGGTGCTTCAGCAGGCGCCGCGCGAGCTGCTCGTCTCGTCGCTCGGCCCTCGATTCACGCTGACCCGTCCCCTATAGAGGACGGGTCAGCGTCAGATGCGGGCGAAGGGGCGGGCCTCCTCGAGCTCGTAGGCCAGCTCGAGGAGCGCCGCCTCGTGGCCGTTCGCGGCGCCGAACATCATGCCGACGGGCAGGCCGTTGGCCGAGGTCGCCAAGGGCAGCGAGATGGCCGGGTCACCGCTCACGTTCGCGTACGGCGTGAAGGCCACCCAGGCCATCAAGCGATCCATGACCGTGTCGAAGTCCTGGGTGGGGTCGCAGGTGGCCGACCAACGGCGTGGACGTCGCCAGCGTGGGCATGAGGGCGACGTCGAAGGAGGCGAAGAACTGGGTCGACATCGCCGCGGCGCGACGACGCAAACGCAGGATCGTGCCAGGCAGAAGGTGGAGCCGTCGCGTGGCGTGACGCGCGAGACCGACGGTGAGGTTGTCGTGGTGGGAGCGCTGCCAGGAGCGGCCGTGGAGCCGACGTCCGTTGTTGAGCAGGAACATCGCGAGCGTGCCCCAGTAGAGGAGGAAGTCGTCTCGGAAGCCCGGCGGAACCGGGGCCTCGACCTCCTCGACGGTGTGGCCGAGCTCTTCGAGCAGCGCCGCGGTCTTCCAGGTCAGCTCGGTCATCTCGGCATCGGCACCGATCTCGACGCCTTTCGTGTTCACCGCCACCCGTAGCCGCTTGCGGCCAGGCCGCGTGATGTCACCGATCGGAGGCAGCCGCAGGTTGCGGTAGACCTGCTCGGCCTCGCGGTAGAACGCGGCGGTGTCGCGCACCGAGCGGGTGACGACACCGTCGGAGACGATCCGGATCGGTTGCTCGCGGATCAGCTTGTCCTGGGCCAGCCGGTCACGGGTCGGCTTGAGGCCGACCAGTCCGTTCACCGCGGCCGGGATGCGGATCGAGCCGCCACCGTCGTTGGCGTGCGCGAGCGGGAGCGCTCCCGAGCCCACCAGCGCGGCAGACCCGGCCGACGAGGCACCGGCGATGTGGTCGGTCGACCAGGGGTTCCGCACGACTCCGAGGCGCGGGTGCTCGGCAGCGGCGTTGAAGCCGTACTCGGAGAGCTGGCTCTTGCCCAGGGGCACCAGCCCGGTGGCGAGGAACATGCGCGCGAAGTCGCCGTCCTTCTTCTTCACCACGGGGTCGAACGCGTCAGTGCCGTCGCGGGTCGGCATGCCGGCGACGTCCACGTTGTCCTTGACCACGGTCGGGACGCCCGCGAAGTAGCCGTCGCGGGGGGCCCGCGCCTCGGCGCGGGCGCGGTCAAAGTCGGTGTAGGCCATCGCGTTCAGGTGCGGGTCGACGAGCTCGACCCTGGCGATGGCGGCCTCCATGACCTCGGGTACCGACACCTCCCCGGCATGCATCGCCTCGACCAGGCCGACCGTGTCGTGGTCGCCGAGGGCATCGTCTCCAAAGTGCGCTGACGCGTGTCATGGACGTGGAACGTACTAGAAGAGCACCAACGCCATGGGCGGGAGCAGCAGGCTGGTGGCCAGTGCGGTGAGACCCATGGCGAGCCCGGAGAACGCGCCCTGGGTCTCGTCGTCGTGCAGCATCCGGGCGGTACCGATGCCGTGGGAGACCGACCCGACGGCCAGGCCGCGAATGCGCGGGTCACGGACGCGAAGGCGGTCCAGCACGCTGTGGCCCAGCCACCGCGCCGAGGATGCCGACCAGGATCGCGAAGACCGCGGCCAGCGGCCCGACGCCGCCGAGGTTCTCGGTCACCGCGATGGCCACCGGCGTGGTCGAGGCCTTGGCCGGCACGGTGCGTTCGAGCAGGTCGTCGGCGTCGACGAGGCGCAGCAGCAGCACGCTCACCACGATCGAGGTGAGCGCGCCGAGCACGACACCGGTGAGCATCGGCAGCACGAGTCCGCTGAGCCGGTGCAGCTGGCGGTGCAACGGGATGGCGAGCGCGACCGTGGCCGGGCCCAGCAGGAAGGTGATGATCTCGGTGCCGTTGCGGTAGGTGGCGTAGTCGATGTCGAGCACGGCTGATCAGGCCACCGACGAGCACGATCGCGACCAGCACCGGTTGGGCGAGCGGGTGTCCACCGGTCCGGTCGCGCAGCCACACGCCAGCGCGGTAGGCAGCGAGGGTGGCGGTCAGTAGGAACAGCGGCGAGCTTCGCGCCCAGTCCCACGTCTCATTCATCGGCGACCCGGCGGCGTCCGAGCAGCGTGATGGTGCCGACGACCACGATCAGCCCAGCCAGCCATGAGCCGATCAGTGCGAGCGCGAGGCCCGCTGCGTGGTCGCGCAGCAGCGCGGCGTAGGCGACCACACCGACCCCGGCCGGCACGAAGAGCAGCTGCAGGTGGTCGAGCAGGTGGGTGCCGGTGACGACGATCGGGTGCTCGTCGCCGAGGCGTCGTACTCCGCAGGACCACCAGGAGCAGCACCATGCCGACGACCGGCCCCGGCACGGTGACGTCGAGCAGCCGGACGACGACCTCACCCACGAGCTGGCAGCCCAGCAGCCAGAGGAGACCGACGATCATGCGTGGCCGCGGCGGTGGCAGCCCACCAGGTGCGGGTCAAAGATGCCGATCGCCTCCATCAGCGCGTACATGGTGGTCGGGCCGACGAACGCGAAGCCGCGCCTCTTCAGCTCCTTCGACAACGCCTTCGACTCCGGGGACGTCGTCGCCATCGTGTCGGTGTCGGCCGGCGCCGGCACGACCTCGGGCGCGAAGGAGCCGACCAGGCGTTCCAGGCCCTCGGCATCACGCAGCGCCACCGTGGCCCGGGCGTTGGTGACGGCCGCGGCGATCTTCAGACGGTTGCGGACGATGCGCGCGTCGTCCATCAGGCGGGCCTGGTCGGCGTCGGTGAAGCCCGAGATCGCCTCGGCGTCAAAGGCCTGGAAGACCTCGCGGAAGGCCTCGCGCTTGTTCAGGATCGTCGACCATGACAGCCCCGACTGGAACGCCTCGAGGGTGAGCCGTTCCAGGTAGGCAGCCTCGCCGCGCACGCGGTTGCCCCACTCCTGGTCGTGGTAGTCGCGCATCACGCCTGGGCCGCCGGCCCACGGGCAACGGGCCACCCCGTCCTCGCCGGTCAAGGGTCCCATCAGCGGCGCTCGCGCAGGCGGACGTGGGGCATCTCGGGTGCGGGGATCGGCGGCAGCTCGTCACCGGTCGGAGTGCCGTAGTGGCCGTCACGCAAGCCATCGTCGGAGATCTGGGCCTGCCAGCGCGCGCGGTGGTCGACGATCTCCTCGTGGGTGCGCCCGACGAAGTTCCACCACATGACGATCGACTCACCGAAGGGCGGGCCGCCCAGCAGGAGGAGCCGCACCGGGTCAGGTCCCGCGGTGAGCTCGAGCGTCGCCCGTCCCGGTGGCACGTAGACCAGCTGGCCGGCGCTGGCCGACGCTCCCGCGACGCGCACGGCGCCGTCGTCGACGAGCACGCCCAGCTCGTGGGCTGGGTCGACGTCCAGGCTCAGCCGTGCCTCTGGCGTCGACCAGCAGCTCGACACCGAGCAGCGGAGTGGCAGTCGCCACCGGAGAGGTCTGCCCCAGCAGCGAGCCGAGGAACACGCGGGCCTCGACGCCGGGCGCCTGAACCGGCACGGGTGCATAGTGCTCGAACGCCGGATCGCCGTGGCGGACGGCGTCGGGAAGTGCCACCCAGAGCTGCGCGCCGTGCAGCGTCGTCGTGGCGGACGTCGACATCTCCGAGTGGCTGATACCGCGGCCGGCGGTCATCAGGTTCAGCTCGCCGGGACGAACCATCGCGTGGTGACCGGCCGAGTCGCGGTGCTCGATCTCGCCGGTGAACAGCCAGCTGACGGTCTGCAGCCCCGTGTGTGGATGCGGTGGGACCCGCATGCCTCCGGAGCTGCTCACCGGGTCAGGGCCGTAATGGTCGAGGAAGCACCAGGCGCCGATGAGCGAGCGGGACCGCGACGGCAGGGTGCGTCGCACCGTCATCGCGCGCGGTCCACCGAGCGGTACGTCGCGGGGCGTCAGCACCTCGACACCGACCGCGGGGGCCGCAGCGCAAGTCCAGCTCGTCGGGGTCGTCCTCGAGGTTGCTCACGTCGGCTCCGCTCAGCTCTGGTGGATCGGGTCGGTGGCCCGCTTGTGCCCGTGCTCGACCTCCACGTCCGCCTCCTTGACGACGCCGGCTCGTCGGTCGCTCGGCGGCTCGAGCCGCACGACCACGGACTTCGACGTCGGTGTGTTGCTGCCCTCGGCCTTGGAGTCGAGCGGGACGAGCGGGTTCGTCTCGGGGTAGTACGCCGCGGCGCAGCCGACCGGCTGCTCGTAGCCGACGATGCGGAAGCTGGGCGCGACCCGCTCGGACCCGTCCTCCCACTCGCTCACCAGGTCGACGACGTCACCGTCGGTCCAGCCGAGGTGCCGGATGTCGTCGGGGTGGACGAACACCACCCGGCGTCCGCCCTTGATGCCGCGGTAGCGATCGTCGAGGCCGTAGATCGTGGTGTTGAACTGGTCGTGGCTGCGCAGGGTCTGCAGCAGCAGCCGACCCTCGGGCACCTGGACGACCTCGAGCGGGCTGACGCTGAACACGGCGCGGCCGACGTCGGTCGGGAAGGTGCGCGAGTCGCGGGGCGGGTGCGGCAGCACGAAGCCGCCCGGCTGGTCGACCTTCTCGTCGTAGGCGGCGCAGCCCGGGACGACGTTCGCGATGCGGCGGCGGATGGCGGAGTAGTCGGCGCGGAACTCGGCCCAGGGGATGCTCGTGGTCCTCGCCCAGCGTCGCCTCGGCCAGGCCGCACGACGATGTCGACCTCGGAGCGCAGGTGGGGTGACGCCGGCTTGAGCGGTCCCTTCGACGCGTGCACCGACGACATGGAGTCCTCGACGGTCACGCGCTGCTCGCGGCCGCCGGTGAGGTCGCGCTCCGAGCGCCCGAGGGCGGGCAGGATCAGCGCCTCGCGGCCGGTGACCACGTGCGAGCGGTTGAGCTTGGTGGAGACGTGCACGGTCAGGTCGGCCTGGCGCATCGCCGCCTCGGTGACCTGGGTGTCGGAGACGGCAGAGACGAAGTTGCCGCCCATGCCGAAGAAGAACCTGGCCTTGCCGTCGCGCAGCGCCTTGACGGCGTCCACCGTGTCGAGGCCGTGCTCGCGCGGTGGGTCGAAGCCGAACTCGGCCTGGAGCGCGTCCAGGAACTCCGGCTTGGGACGCTCCCAGATGCCCATGGTGCGGTCGCCCTGCACGTTGGAGTGCCCGCGCACCGGGCAGAGGCCGGCACCCGGCTTACCGATGTTGCCCTGCATCAAGGCGACGTTCACGACCTCCTTGATCGTGGCGACCGAGTTGCGGTGCTGGGTGATGCCCATCGCCCAGCAGAAGACGGTGGCCGAGGAGGCACGCAGCATCTCGCCGGCCTCCTCGATCTGGGCCCTGCGTCAGACCGCTCGCGCTCTCGAGCTCGCTCCAGTCGACCTGTGCGACGTGCGCCGCCCAGGCCTCGAACCCCTGGGTGTGCTGGTCGACGAAGTCGCGGTCGATCGCGTGCGTGCTCGAGCAGGTAGGCCGCGAGACCTTGGAAGAGCGCGAGATCGCCGTTGACCCGCACCGGCAGGTGGAGGTCAGCGAGGTCGGTGCCGTTGCCCACCCAACCCTTCGGCTTCTGCGGGTTCTTGAAGCGCACGAGCCCGGCTTCGCGCAGCGGATTGACCGCGATGATCCGGGCGCCGTTCTTCTTGGCGGCCTCGAGGGCGCTGAGCATGCGGGGGTGGTTGGTGCCCGGGTTCTGGCCGACGACGAGGATCAGCTCGGCGTGCTCGACGTCGTGCAGCGAGACCGACCCCTTGCCGATGCCGATCGTCTCGGAGAGCGCCACCGAGGTGGACTCGTGGCACATGTTCGAGCAGTCGGGAAGGTTGTTGGTGCCGAACGCGCGGGCGAAGAGCTGGTAGGCGAACGCGGCCTCGTTGGAGGTCTTGCCGGAGGTGTAGAAGATCGCCTCGTCGGGGCTCGCCAGACCGCGGAGGTGCTCGCCCATCAGCGCGTTGGCGGCGTCCCAGGTGATCGGCTCGTAGTGCGTGGCGCCGGCTCGCTTGACCATCGGCTCGGTGATGCGGCCCTGCTGGCCAAGCCAGTAGTCGGTGCGCTCCTCGAGCTCGGCCAGAGAGTGCTCGGCGAAGAACTCCGGGCCGACCCGGCGCTTGGTGGCCTCCTCGGTGACGGCCTTGGCGCCGTTCTCGCAGAACTCGGCCGTGTGCCGGTGCTCCGGGTCGGGATCGGGCCAGGCGCAGCCCTGGCAGTCGAACCCGTCGGCCTGGTTGAGACGCAGCAGGGTCTGGGCGGTCCGCACCGGCCCCATCTGCTCGACCGCCCGCTTCATGGCGACCGCCACCGCCATCGGACCGGCGGCAGCGTGCGCCTCACCGGAGACCTTCAGGTCGTCCTCGTCGATGTCCTTGCGCGGAGCCCGGAACGTCATGAGGTCAGTTTGCCTCGACCGATCCACGCGAGCGCGGATAGTGCGGCACTGGGTCAACCTTTCACGGGCCGAGCGAGGTTGACTGATGGCGGACTATCCCGGCCACGCCCCGGGCCCAGGTCCACGCGTAGGCGTCGTCCTCGCAAGCGAGCCCGGCCTCACCGAGCTCGAGCGGGGCGAAGGTGTCGACCATGACGGCCGACTCGTCGAACGACTCCGCACCCAGGGACGCCTCGATCGCAGACGGCTGGGGGCCGTGGGCGTGGCCGCCGGGGTGGAGCGAGATCGAGCCGAGCCCGATGCCCGATCCCTTGCGCGCCTCGTAGTCGCCGGCGACGTAGAACATCACCTCGTCGGAGTCCACGTTCGAGTGGTAGTAGGGCACCGGGATCGCGAGCGGGTGGTAGTCGACCTTGCGCGGCAGGAAGTTGCAGATGACGAAGTTGTGCCCCTCGAAGACCTGGTGCACCGGCGGCGGCTGGTGGATCTTGCCGGTGATCGGCATGTAGTCGTCGATGTTGAACGTGTAGGGGTAGAGGCAGCCGTCCCAGCCGACGACGTCGAACGGGTGGGTCGCGTACGTCATGCGCGTGCCGACGACCTGGCCACCTGCGCGGTGCTTCACCAGAACCTCGATCTCCGTGGCCGCCTCGGACACCAGGTGCACGCCGTCCGGGGCGTGTAGGTCGCGCTCGCAGTAGGGCGCGTGCTCGAGCAGCTGGCCGTACCGCGACAGGTAGCGCTTGGGTGGGGCGATGTGGCTGTTCGCCTCGATGGCGTACAGGTGCGACGGCTCGGCAGGCACCCAGCGGTGCGTGGTCGCCCGCGGCAGCAGCACGTAGTCGCCCGAGCGGTAGTGCAGGACACCGAAGACGGTCTCGACGACCCCGGATCCGGACTCCACGAACACGCACTCGTCTCCGGTGGCGTTGCGGTAGAGCGCGCTGGGCTCGGTGCCGGTGACGACGTAGGAGATGCGGACGTCGCTGTTGCCCAGCACCAGGCGCCGATCGGTGACGGCGTCCTCGCCGGTCGTGAGGTCGTGCAGCCTGAGGTGGCGCGGCTTGAGCGGGTGGTTGGGCGTGCGCGACTGGTCGGGCAGCTCCCAGACCTCGGCGGCGAGGATCGCCGAGGGCACGCCTCGGTGGTAGAGCAGCGAGGAGTCGGACGAGAACCCTTCCTCGCCCATCAGCTCCTCGTAGTAGAGCGAGCCCTGGTCGTCGCGATGCTGGGTGTGCCGCTTCGGCGGGACGTGGCCGAGCCGTCGGTAGTACGCCATGTCTCGTACGTTAGACCCGTGGTGACACCTGACACCCCCCTCATCTGGTCCCGCTTCGTCGATGACGGGAGTCCGCTCCCCGACGGCGGTGGGCGTGGTCGCGGCCCGTCGCGCCTCGCCTGCCCGGGGTGACCGCGCGGTGCGGGACGACGAGCTGCCCCGGCTCGGCGGGCTACCGCGGCGACGTCCGAGTGATCGTGACCGGCGGAGCCGGTCAGGTCGCGGGCCCGGCAGCCTTCTGCCGACGCCATGGGCTCGAGCTCAGCGCGCTCGACCTCACCCTGCGCGACCTCGACGACCCGGCCGGGAATGCCCGCCGAGTGGTGTCGGCGGTCGATGCGGCGGTGGCTGCGGGCGACCTGCTCGAGGACACCGTCGTGCACGTGCGGGTCAGCGGCGAGCCCACGCCGTCCTGGCTGGCCGCGCTCGACGTGCTGGCGGAGGCCGAGATGGTGGTGGCGGTCCCGCTCGGTCCGCTCGATGCCAGCGACCCCGAACCGTGGATCGACGCGGCGATGGACCGCGAGCTGGAGGTCTCGCTGGTCGGCGGCTCGATCGACCAGGCGATCGCGGGCCTCGCGACGGCGGCGCGGCTGTGGGGCGACGAGTCGAACCTGTCAGCGGCTCGACGCTGGGTGCGGTGCTGGCTGACGATCGACGCCGACGCCGCCCTGGAACACCTCGAGGCGTTGGCATGAGCCGGGTTCGGGATCGACCACCTGCCGTACGGCGTCTTCTCGGTGGCCGGCGGGCCTCGCCGCGTGGGAGTGCGGATCGGCGACGCCGTGCTGGACCTGGCCGAGACGACCGGGCGACCCGAGATGGCGACGCCGTCCCTCAACTCGTTCATGGCGCTCGGCCGGCAGGTGTGGGCCGAGACACGCGGCGAGGTCGATCAGGCTCGTCGAGGCCGGCGTCGAGACGACACCGCTCGCGGACGTCGTGCTGCACCTGCCCTTCGAGGTGGCCGACTACGTCGACTTCTACGCCTCAGAGCACCATGCGACCAACGTGGGCCGACTGTTCCGGCCCGACGGTGACGCGCTGCTGCCGAACTGGAAGCACCTACCGGTCGGCTACCACGGTCGGGCGGGCACGGTCGTGGTGTCAGGCGCACCGGTCGTGCGCCCGACCGGCCAACGCGCAGCCGCCGACGTCGGTCCGTCGCGCCGGCTCGACATCGAGGCCGAGCTCGGCTTCGTCGTCGGGCGCGCCGTCCCGGATGGGTACGGCGGTGCCGGCTAGCGCGCTCGCCGACCACGTCTTCGGGGTCGTCGGGCTCAACGACTGGTCGGCGCGCGACATCCAGGCCTGGGAGTATCAGCCGCTCGGTCCGTTCCTGGGCAAGTCGTTCGCGACGTCGATCTCGGCGTGGGTGACTCCGCTGGCTGCTCTGGAGGCCGCGTGGTGCGACCTGCCCGGGCAGGACCCGCGACCCGCCGTCTACCTCGACCCCGACGGCGCGCGTGGGCTCGACATCGACGTGGAGGTGGAGGTCGATGGGCAGGTGGTCAGCCGGCCGTCGTACCGAAGCACCTACTGGTCGCCGAGCCAGATGCTGGCGCACCTGACCGTCAACGGCGCCTCGCTGCGCACCGGCGACCTGTTCGGCTCGGGCACGATCAGCGGCCCCGGGGCCGACCAGGTCGGCTCGCTGCTCGAGCTGCACCGCGGCGAGCGCTTCCTGGACGACGGGACCACCGTGGTGCTGCGCTACTCCGCGCCCGGCACCGGTGGCGGTCGGATCACGCTGGGCGAGGTGACCGGCACGGTCGTGGCTGGCCAGCCCTGACTGTCAGCTCGCCGAGTCGGCGTAAACGTGCGCCGACTCACCGCGATCGGGACGACGAGTCGGCGTCAACGTACGCCGACTCGGCGCCAGGTGAACGAGCGCGAAACCCTAGGGTGCCCACATGGGCCTATTCACCCCGCTCGCGATCCGGATCGGCGCACTCTCCTGGATGCCGAAGCTGCTGCCACAGGTGGTCTGGGTCGATACCCGGCTTCAGCGCCTCACGCGCGGGCGGACGACGGTGCTCGACATCGCCGGCTTGCCGAACCTCGCGCTGACGGTGCCGGGTCGCAAGAGCGGGATCCCCCGCACCACTCCCCTGCTGTGCGTGCCGCACGAGGGGGGTTGGCTGGTCGCCGGCTCCTACTTCGGCGGCCCCAACGTTCCGCTGTGGGTGGGCAACCTTCGCGCGTGCGAGCACGCCGCGATCCGCTTCGACGGCGTCGAGCACACGGTCACGTGGCGCGAGATCGAGCCCGGTCCGAGCGCGACCGAGTCTGGCAGGTCATGCTCCGCACGTGGCCGAACTTCGCCAAGTACGAGGAGCGCACCACACGGGTCATCCCGGTGTTCTGGCTCACGCCCCAGTGACGGAAGTCTGCGTCAGAGCGTGAGCTCGCCGGTGTTGAACGCCGAGTCTTTGCGCGAGAGCAGGTCGCAGCGCTCCTGCGCCGAGAGCGCCTCGACCAGCTCGACGACCTCCAGTGGGAAACCCTCGACCTCGGGCGCGGCGGCGAGCGGCACAACGGTGTGCACGATCTGGTCGTCGTAGACGTGGAGCATCGTGAACGCGGTGTGGCCGTCGACACCGGAGATGAACCGATCGACCGGCGCAGGGTCTGAGGTGTAGCAGGACGCCGAGGCCACCGAGACCGGGACGCCGGCGAAGGTCGACCACGAGGTGAAGTGGAAGTGCCCACCGATGATCGCCCGCACGTCGGTGCCCCGGACGACGTCTGCCAACAGGTGCTGGTCGGACAGCTCGATCACCTCGGCCGCGCCGCAGCATCGGCACCGGGATCGGCGGGTGGTGCATGGCCAGCACCGTGCCGTGCTCGGCCGGCGTCGCGAGCAGGTCGGCGAGCCAGGCGAGCTGATCGGGCGAGAGATCGCCGTGGTGGTAGCCGGGGACGCTGGTGTCGAGGGCGACCACCCGCAGTCCATCGACGACGTGGACGCGGTCCTGCGGCTCGTCGCTCGCCGCGTCGAACAGACCTCGCGGAGTAGG
Organism: uncultured Actinomycetota bacterium; assembly: GCA_963781575.1. GTDB lineage: Bacteria > Actinomycetota > Actinomycetes > Propionibacteriales > Nocardioidaceae > Nocardioides. The sequence continues at coordinate 40,168 of CAWAGM010000008.1, forward strand.
GCGCGCGCTCATCGTGGTTGCCCATGGTCCAGACGACCTGCGCACCCAATCGCGGCGGCAGCCGGCTCGACGATCTCGCGCAACCGGGCGTAGGCGGCGGGCTCGGCCTTGTCGGCCAGGTCGCCGGTGAACACGATGATCTGAGGTCGAGGCTGCACGTTCCGCAGCCGCGCGAGCGCGAGTCGCAGCCCGGCCTCGGTGTCGATGGAGCCGTACTGCAGCGCGCCGTCGGCGAGCAGGTGCGGGTCGCTCAGGTGCGCGATGACATGGGTCGGGGCGGCGTACTGGCCGAGCTGCACGGGCACTCGACGAATCTAGGTGCTGAGGCGCCCGATCTCGGGCGAATCACCACCGAAGTAGCGGTGCAGCACGCGGTCGCGGACGGTGTGCCCCCACCGATCGAGCCGCCGGCGACCCCAGGGCGTGCGGTAGCGCCAGGTGTTCAGCGCGCCGACGTAGGCGTGCGCCCAGGGCGGGCGCAGCGGCAGGCCGAGCTCGCGCATGCTCTGCGGCCCGAGGAAGAGGGTGAGCATGCTGAGCAGGCGTTCGCGCTCGAACGTGCCGCGGAGCCTCGCCGCGTTCTCGTAGTGCAGCCCGGTCTGGGCCTCCACGATGGATTGGGAGAGCAAGCGGCCCGGCCTCCGAGATGTCAGCCTGGGCGAGCAGCAGGTGGTAGTTGATCCGATGCCGCTCGCGTTCGGTGTCGACGAGGAACTCCTCGTCGACACCCATCAGCCAGCCGACGTACTTCCACAGGTGCATCACGGCTCGCGACTCCTGCGCCGAGACCGGCACCCCCAGTGCCCGCGCCCCGAGCAGCACGACGGCGTCGAACAACCCCAGCGTGGCTGCCTGGTCGGCCTGGTTGATCGGCAGCCCCCAGCGCTCGACGTCCCAGCGGGGTCGGAAGGTCTCGTTCACCAGCGCATGCATCGCGCGCACGTGGACGGTGAGTCGCCAGGCTTCGCCGTCACGTGCCAGCCCACCCGGCACCGAGAGCGAGGTGGCCCACTTCTGGGTCTCGCCGAGCCGCCGCACCGTCATGTCACCGGTGAGCCCCCCGGTCGCGACAAGGAGGTCGGTGGGGCCACCGAAGCGATACCCGCCGATGAGGGAGAGCTGCAGCAGCACGTCGGCAGCGTTCTGCCCGAAGCGGTGGTAGACGCGCTGACCATGCGCGAGAAGGTCCCAGTCGACCCACGACGGCACCTTGTCGACGTCCGCGAAGAACGCACGCAGGGCGGGGGGCGCATCCACGACGTTGTCGATGCCGTCGCTCAGCGCCGTTGCGAAGTCAGTCATCGACACCTTGGCGAGGTCATGGTTGGGGAGACGCATCGCGGTCGCGAGAGCTGCTCCGGTGGCGTCACAACGCATGAAGGCGGCGCCGATGCTGTGCATCAACGTCTCGTCGACCTTGCCGACCCGCCCGACGAGCTTCAGGGGCCGCCCCAGCCGGATGCCGCGGGCCTCGGCCTCCCGGAACCGCGTCGGGTAGGCGGCCACGACGTCTGAAGGGGCGACTCGTCGAGGAGGTGACTGGTCACGCCATCATCATGACGCGAGCATTTGCTCGCATACAATTCGCGTTCGTGCGCAGAACTCCCAAACAGGCCCGGTCGCGAGCGATGGTGGAACGCATCATCGCCGCGGGTCAGGCCGTGCTCGAGCACGACGGCTACGACGCCCTCACCACCAACCGCGTCGCCGCTGCGGCCGACGTGAGCCCCGGGCTCGCTCTACCAGTACTTTCCGGACAAGGGCGCCATCGTCGAGACCGTCATCGAACGGTGGTCGGTCGACATCGCCGAGCGCGTCACCGCGACGTTGGCCGACCGTCTCGACGGCGTCGACCCTGGCACCGTGCGCCAGGTGCTGGACGCGTTGGTCGCTGCCCTGGAGGCCGACGCCGCGATGCTCCGTGTCGTGTTCGAGGAGCTGCCGGCGTCGCGCAACCGGGCCAGTCGACTCGCCCTGGAGCGTCGGGTGCGCGAGCTGGCGACCGCCTACCTGGCCGGCCTGTTTCCGCACGTCCGATCGTTGAGCACGGCCAGCTGGGTGCTCGTGCTCACGGTTGAGCAGCTGGCCACCCGCTGGGTGCTCGACCAGCCCGACGTCCCCCGCGCCCAGCTGCTCGACGAGATGGAGGCGCTGGTGACCTCCTACCTCGTCACCCGCACGTCCGTAGACGCACTCGGCCCCGGACACCACGTGCGGTGTCCGGGGCCGAACTCCCGAAGGAGACGCCTGACCGTGGGTCAGCCGGTGATGATCACGTAGAAGCGCTTGCGGGCTCCGTCAACTGTGAACGAGCCATCGCTGTTGCGCGGGCTGACCACGAAGCTCGTGGCGTTCTGCGCACCGGCCGGCGCACAGTTGGTGGGGATCGCCGGCGCGGGTGCGACATTGGCCGCAAAGTTGCATCGGCTGACCGCGATCTCACCGGAGAACGTCGGGTTCGCGTCCGCACCGGCCGCGCGACCCGGGTTGACGGGCGAGGTGTTCTGCAGCGCGATCGAGGCGACGATGCCGTTGTCGGAGAGGTCCTCGCCCGAGTCGATGTAGACGTTGCCGTTGGCCCGCAGCGAGTTGTCGGGCGCCGGGGCGACCGCCGTGTTCGGCCAGGGTCGGGTAGGCCGCGACGATCGTGAAGCCGCCGGACTGGGCCGAGATGGTGCCGTCGGCCTCGACGAGGGCCCACCGGGCCGTCGCGTCCGCGCCAGCCAGGACCGGCCGGACCAGCGGGGCCTTCAGGACCAGCCGGGCCGGGCTGCTGCGAACCAGCAGTCAGCGCCTCGACGAGGTTGGGGTTGAGATCGACGCCGCGGATGGTGCCGTTCTCGATCTTCGAGGACGTGATCGCGTTCTTCTTGATCTGGCCGGTGTCGACCTTGCCGGCTGCGTACGAGGTGCCGCCGAGAGCGACCACCAGTGCGGCGATCGAGACGACCATGGGAGCGCTGGGGCGCTTGAGCTTGGGGCGCATGAGGTGCCTTCCGTCCGAGGAGACGAGGGAGTGATGTGGCCCACACGGCCACCTGGTGAAGGACGTCCGTCACGGCGGCGCGACCGGATTGGTCGGCTAAGAGACTTCTCATGGAGGGACGCTCGGACGCCGACCTGCGGGCACATCTCGAGAGACCGTCAAGCCGCCGCCGCGCGCGACGATCTCCGGCCAGGCCGACACCCACCTCCCCGCGAAACCGGCTGGCACGGATCTCGATACGCCGGTCGCGAGCTCGTTCCTCGCTCGCGGGGCTACTCGATCTCCCGGCCTGGTCCGACACCCACCTCGTTCCTCGGTGCGTGTCGGGGCCGTGAAAAGAGTGAAGCCGCGGTGGACCGGATTACGGCGCCGCGGCTTCGGTGGCAGGTGCTGGATTCGAACCAGCGTAGGCTGTGCCGGCTGATTTACAGTCAGCTCCCTTTGGCCGCTCGGGCAACCTGCCAGGGTTGTGCCAGACGCCCAGTCGTGTGACTTGGCCGCTCGGCAACGAGCCGAAACAATAGCGCAGCGCTACCCCGTTCCGGGAATCGATAGGAGCACCACAGACATGGCCGACTCGTCGTTCGACATCGTCAGCAAGCTCGACCGCCAGGAGGTCGACAACGCGCTCGGGCAGTGCGCCCGGGAGATCGCGACCCGGTTCGACTTCAAGGGCACCGGAGCGACCATCGAGTGGCAGGGTGAGCAGGCGATCGAGATCACCGCCTCGGCCGACGACCGCGCCAGCGCCGTCCTCGACGTGTTCAAGGACAAGCTGATCAAGCGCCAGCAGAGCCTGAAGATCCTCGACGCCTCCGAGCCGCGCCCGTCGGGGCAGCAGAGCAAGATCGCCATCGCGCTCAAGGAGGGCATCTCGTCGGAGGACGCCAAGAAGATCAGCAAGCTGATCCGCGACGAGGGCCCGAAGGGCGTCAAGGCGCAGATCCAGGGCGACGAGCTGCGGATCTCGTCGAAGAAGCGCGACGACCTCCAGGCCGTGCAGGCTCTGGTCAAGGGCCAGGACCTCGAGTTCGCGGTGCAGTTCGTCAACTACCGATGAGCACGCCCGGCGGGACGCGACCGGGCAGGTCGATGTCGCAGCGTCCGCCGACCGACGCCTACGCGCTCCTCACCGACCTCGACCGGTTCGCCACGGTGACCGCGGAGGCCGTAGCCATGCAGTGGACGTCGGGCGACTCGGCCGCCGCCGGTGCCGTGTTCAAGGGCCGCAACCGCAACGGCGTCCGCCGCTGGTCGACCGTGTGCACGGTGGTCGAGGCCGTGCCCGGCACCCGGTTCTCCTTCGACGTCACCAGCTTCGCCGGCCTGGTCAAGGTCGCACGGTGGCAGTACGACATCGAGAGCACGGGTCCGACGTGCTGCCGGATCGTTGAGAGCACCTGGGACCACCGGCCGGGCTGGTTCGTGAAGCCGGCCGGCCTCGCGACCGGCGTGGCCGACCGGCCGTCGGGGAACAGCGCGAACATCGCGGCCACCTTGGGGCGCCTCAAGACGGCGCTCGAGACGTGAGCGACCCCGCGGCCAGCATCGAGATCGACGCACCCCTCGACGTCGTGTGGGCGGTGATGATCGACACCGCCTCCTACGGGGAGTGGAACCCGTTCGTGGTTCGCGTCGAGACCGCGACGCCGCCAGCCGTGGGCAACCCGATCGTGCTGCACGTCGAGTGGGCCAACGGCCGCGGCGCGCGCTCGCCCGAACGCATCAGCGCCCTCGACGCCCCGAGCAGCGACGGTGATACCCGGAGCGCCACGATGTCCTACGTCTACGAGGGTCTCCCGGCCCGACTCGGTCTCGTGCGCGGCGTCCGGCACCAACGCCTGACCCAGGTCGGCGGCGGACCCACCACCTACGAAACGGTCGAGGAGTTCCGCGGGCCCCTGGTGGCTCTGGCCGGTCCGGGCCGCGTGGCCGACGGTTTCCGCCGCCACGCCGAGGCCCTCAAGGTCCGCGCCGAGTCCCTGGCGACCTGACATCCACCCCGAGTCGGCGCACGTTGACGCCGCCCTCGGCCAGCGTCGTCAGACGGCGATCATCGCGGGCACGGTCGTTGCGCCGCTGGCCGCGGTGAGCCAGACGCTGCCGCCCTCGGCGAGACCGAGCTGACGGGCGTGCGTGCGGGTGAGGACGACGAGCACGTCGGAGCCGTCGCTGGTGGTCACGGTCAGTCGCACCTCGAACCCGACGCGCAGCAGCCGTGAGACTCGGCCGTGCAGCGCACCGGCAAGGCCCGGGGTCGCGCTGACCTCGATGTCGTGCGGGCGCAGGGTGACGTCACCCAGCCGGGTGACCTCGCCGAGGAAGCCCATCACGAAGTCGTTGGCCGGCTCGTCGTAGAGCTGGTCGGGGCTGCCGATCTGCTCGACGCGACCCTCGTTGATGACCACGATCTCGTCGGCAACCTCGAGGGCCTCCTCCTGGTCGTGGGTCACGAACACGGTGGTCACGTGCACCTCGTCGTGCAGGCGGCGCAACCAGTCGCGCAGCTCCTTGCGCACCTTCGCGTCGAGGGCGCCGAACGGCTCGTCGAGCAGCAGCACCTTCGGCTCGACCGCCAGCGCGCGAGCCAGGGCCATCCGCTGGCGCTGACCTCCGGAGAGCTGCGAGGGCAGCCGGTGGGAGAACTGCGAGAGGTGAACCAGCTTGAGCAGCTCGTCGACCCGCTCGGCGATCTCCGCCTTCGGACGCTTGCGGATCTCGAGACCGAACGCCACGTTCTTGGCGACCGTCATGTGCTTGAAGACCGCGTAGTGCTGGAAGACGAAGCCGACGTTGCGCTTCTGGGCCGGGAGCCCGGTCGCGTCGGTGCCCTCGATGCTGATGTTCCCGGAGTCGGCGGTGTCGAGCCCCGCGATGATCCGCAGCAGCGTGGACTTGCCACCGCCCGAGGGGCCCAGCAGGGCGGTGAGCTGGCCGGTGGGCAGGGACACGGAGACGTCGTCGAGCGCGACGAAGTCCCCGAACTTCTTGGTGACGTTGGTGACGTCGATGCTCATGGTGAGCTCCTTCTGAAGTGGTGGCGGTGGGGTAGCGGTGAGGTGGGTGCCCGAGCGATGGCTCAGTGGTCGCGCTTGGGGCGCAGGAAGGCCACGACGACCAGGCAGGCGATGCTGACGAAGATGAGCAGGAACGAGGTTGCGTACGCCGTCTCCTGCTGGAAGTTCTGGTACTTCGCCTCGACCACGAGCGTGGCCGTCTGGGTCTGGCCGGTGATGTTCCCGGAGACGATCTTCACCGCGCCGAACTCGCCGAGGCTGCGCGCCAGGCTCAGCACGACGCCGTAGACGACCGCCCACTTGATGCTGGGCAGGGTGATCCGCCAGAACGTCTGGCGGGTGGTGGCGCCGAGGCTGCGGGCCGCCTGCTCCTGGTCGTCGCCGATCTCGTGCAGCACTGGCACGACCTCGCGGATGATCAGCGGCAGTGCCACGAAGCAGGTGGCCATGATCATGCCGGGCGAGTCGAAGATGATCTGGAAGCCCTGGCTCTCGGCGGTCGGGCCGATCCAGCCGTCACGACTGTTGTAGACGAGCAGCAGGGCGAGCCCGACCACGACGGGTGAGACCGACAGGGGCAGGTCGATCAGCGCGGAGAGGATCCGCTTGCCTGGAAACTCGAAGCGCACCAGCAGCAGCGAGATCGTGACCCCGAAGACCAGGTTGATGACGACCGCCCAGATGGCGACCATCAGCGGTGAGCTGGAGGGCTCCGGTGACCTGGCTGTCGCCCAGGGCGTCGGTCAGGTTCGCCAGGCCGTTGTCGAAGGTGCGCTGCCCGACCAGGCCGACCGGCCACGCGACGAGGAAGAAGACATAGCCGACGGCGATCGACCGGAGCAGCCACCTGGTGGGTGTCGATACCTCAACCACGGCGAGCGATCTTCCGTTGCACGACGTCGAGCGTCACGATGACGACGAGGGCCACGGCGAGCATCACCGAGGCCAGCGCCGCGGCCGACTGGGTGTTGCCGTTCTCGATGAAGGTCAGGACGCGCACGGACACGACCTCGGTCTCGAACGGCTTGTTGCCGCTGAGCAGCACCAGCGATCCGTACTCAGAGATCGCCCGGGCGAACGAGAGCGCGGCGCCGGCTGCGATGGCCGGAGCCAGGCTCGGCAGGATCACCCGCCGGGCGATCGTCGCTCGGCTCGCGCCGAGGGAGGCCGCAGCCTCCTCGACGTCGGCATCGAGCTCCTCGAGCACCGGCTGGACCGTGCGCACCACGAACGGCAGGGTCACGAACGCCAGGGCCAGGGTCACCGCGTTCGGCGTGAAGGCCCAGTGCAGACCGAGCGGACTGTTCGGCCCGTAGAGCGACAGCAGCACGAGGCCGGCGACGATCGTGGGCAGGGCGAACGGGACGTCGATGATCACGTCGAGCAGCCGCTTGCCCCAGAACTGGTCGCGCACCAACACCCACGCGATCACCGTGCCGACCACGACGTTGATCGCAGTGACCACGAGCGCCTGGGTGACGGTCAGCGTGACGGCGGACCACGTCTGCTGGTTGCGGAGCACCTCGAGGTAGCCCGACCAGCCACCTGCCCCGGCGGCAGCGATGACGGCGGTCGAGGGGAATCAGGACCAGCAGGCTGAACCAGATCATGGCGATGCCGAGGCCGAGTCCTGCACCGGGGGTCAGCGTGTTGCGGGGCGTGGAGCGCCGCCGCCGCGGTCGGCGTCCCTCGGGGGACGTCGGCCGGACGGTCTCGCTCGGCAGGTCGAGGAGGGTCGAGGTCATTCGTCGCCGACCCGGCCGGTCTGCTGCTGGAGGTCGGTGATGATGCCCAGCGGGTTGCCCTCAAGGCCGTCACCGAAGTAGAGGTTCGCGGCCTCGGCCCACCCGTTGAAGGTGTCGTCGATCGTGAACAGCGTGGCCGGAGCCGGGAACGGGTCGGCCGGGTCGTTCGCGCCCTCGACGTCCTCGATGTCGACGCCGTCGACGACAGGCCGGAAGCCCGACTGCGCGTAGTCGGCCTGCGCCTGCGGCGACGTCATGAACTCGAGGAAAGCGCGGGCGGTCTCGTCGGCGTCGACCGTGGCGGCCGCCGGGTTCTCGATGAGCAGGGTGTCGGGCGGCACGATGTAGTCGATGTCAGCGCCGCTCTGCTTGGCGAGGATGGCCTCGTTCTCGTACGACAGCAGGACGTCGCCCGATCCGTCCGTGAACGCGGTCGTGGCCTCACGACCGCTGCCCGGGAGAGCGATGGTGTTGTCGAGGAGCTGGGTGATGAAGGCGCGAGCCTCGTCGTCGGTGCCACCGTTGCCAGCGATGTGCGCCCAGGCCGCCAGGATGTTCCAGCGGGCCGAGCCGGAGGAGCCTGGGTTCGGCGTGATGATCTCGACGCCCGACTTCACGATGTCGTCCCACGTCTCGATGCCCTCGGGGTTGCCCTTCCGGACCACGAAGACGACGACCGACGAGGTCGCGATGCCACCCGTGGCGTTCTCCTTCCAGTCCTCGGCGACCAGCCCCTCGCCGACCAGGCGCGTCACGTCGGTCTCCAGGCTGTAGTGGACGACGTCCGCGTCAGCGCCGGCCACGACGGCGCGGCTCTGGTCGCCCGAGGCTCCGTAGGAGGTGCGGAACGAGATGCCGTCGCCGGCGTCGGTGCTCTCGAAGTCGGAGAAGACCGGCTCGTTGGCCGCTTCCATCACCGAAAAGGCGTTCACGCTGACCGTGGCGACCGGAGTCGCTGCCGTTGGCGGTCGAGCACCCGGTGAAGGCCAGCGCTCCGGCGACGGTGATTGCCGCGGCCTTGATCGTCCTGTTCATCTGCAGTCCTGCTCTCTGTGAGGGCGCCCTGGGGAAGCGCATTCGTCTCTATGTCGCGCAGATTAGTAAACTTTAGTAAGTAGAGCGAATCGGACACGCCGACCGGACTGGACCAGGCGGGCTGAAGTCATCCACCAGGGAAGACACGCCTCGCATCCCAGAGCGGCGGACTATCGTGGGCGAGGCAATCGATGTAACTGGACAGGTGTCTGAAACTTGTTCTAGTTTCCGAACATCCCGCACGTGAGTGCGGACGTCAGCAGCGCGCAGCGAAGGTGGAACAGGTGTCCAAGCAGGTCAAGCAGCTCGACCGGGTGATCATTCGGTTCGCGGGCGACTCCGGTGACGGGATGCAGCTCACGGGTGACCGATTCACCCAGGAGTCGGCGGTCTTCGGCAACGACCTGATCACGCTGCCCAACTTCCCCGCCGAGATCCGGGCTCCCCAGGGCACGATGTTCGGGGTCTCGTCGTTCCAGGTGCACTTCGCCGACCACAACATCTTGACCGCCGGGGACGCCCCCGACGTCCTCGTGGCGATGAACCCAGCCGCCCTACGGGCCAACGTCGGCGACCTTCCGAAGGGCGCGACGATCATCGTCGACTCCCACGACTTCACCGGCCGCAACCTGACCAAGGCCGGCTACGAGGCCAACCCGCTCGACACGCTGGGCGAGGCCAACGACCCCCTCGGCTCGTTCTTCGTCCACCCCGTCGACCTGACCGGCATGACGGTCGAGGCGGTCAAGGAGTTCGGACTCTCGCGCAAGGACGCGGCCCGCGCCAAGAACATGTTCGCCCTCGGTCTGCTGTCCTGGATGTACGGCCGCCCGACCGAGTCGACCGAGGCGTTCTTGGCCAAGCGCTTCGCCAAGGTGCCCGACATTCGCGATGCCAACATCTTGGCCTTCAAGACCGGATGGAACTATCGGTGAGACCACCGAGACGTTCGCGGTCCAGTACGAGGTCAAGCCCGCTCAGATGGACGCCGGCACCTACCGCAACATCACCGGCAACCTGGCGCTGTCCTACGGCCTGATCGCCGGGGGCGTGCAGTCCGGCCTCCCGGTGTTCCTCGGCTCCTACCCGATCACGCCGGCCTCCGACATCCTGCACGAGCTCAGCAAGCACAAGGCCTTCGGTGTCACCACGCTGCAGGCCGAGGACGAGATCGCCGGCATCGGTGCCGCGATCGGCGCCGCGTTCGGTGGCGCACTGGGCGTCACCACGACCTCCGGCCCGGGTCTGGCCCTGAAGTCCGAGGCCATCGGCCTCGCGGTGATGACCGAGCTTCCGCTGCTGGTCATCGACGTGCAGCGCGGCGGCCCCTCGACCGGTCTGCCCACCAAGACCGAGCAGGCCGACCTCCTTCAGGCGATGTTCGGACGCAACGGCGAGTCGCCCGTTCCGGTGATCGCACCCCAGTCGCCCGGCGACTGCTTCTCTGCCGCCGTCGAGGCGACCCGGATCGCGGTCACCTACCGCACCCCCGTGCTGCTGCTTTCCGACGGCTACCTGGCCAACGGCTCCGAGCCGTGGCGGATCCCGGACACCGCCGAGCTCCCCGCCATCGACCCGGCCTTCGCCACCGAGCGCAACAAGACCATCCCCGGGAAGACCGCGAAGGACGGCACGGAGACCTCCACCGACCGAGGAGTTCTGGCCCTACCTGCGCGACGAGGAGACCCTCGCACGCCCGTGGGCGATCCCCGGCACCCCCGGCCTCGAGCACCGCATCGGTGGACTGGAGAAGGGCGAGGGCCACGGCAACATCTCCTACGACCCGGCCAACCACGACCTCATGGTGCGCACCCGCCAGGCCAAGATCGACCGGATCGCCGCATCGCTGCCGCCACTGGAGGTCGACGACCCCTCCGGCCCCCCAGGAGAGGGCAAGGCGAAGGTGCTCGTGATCGGCTGGGGCTCGACCTACGGCCCGATCGGCGCCGGCTGCCGCCGGGTGCGCAAGGCCGGCTACAACGTCGCCCAGGTGCACCTGCGCCACCTCAACCCGTTCCCGAACGACCTCGGCGACATCCTCAAGCGCTACGACAAGGTGCTGTGCCCCGAGATGAACCTCGGCCAGCTCTCCTTGCTGCTGCGCGGCAAGTACCTCGTCGACGCCATCGGCTACAACCACGTGAACGGTCTTCCCCTCAAGGCCGCCCTGCTCGCCGACGCCATCGGCGCACTGGTGGCCGAGGCTGAGGGCGTGACCGTCGACCTGACCACTGCGACCAGCCAGGAAGTCTCCTGATGAGCATCAGCGAACTGCCCATGCCCGACCTGCGCACCGGGATCGAGTCGGTGCCGACCTTCGACGGCGACCAGACCGCCAAGGAGTACACCTCCGACCAGGAGGTGCGCTGGTGCCCCGGCTGCGGCGACTACGCCGTCCTCAAGGCCGTGCAGGGATTCCTGCCCCAGCTCGGTCTACGCCGCGAGAACATCGTCTTCATCTCCGGCATCGGCTGCTCCTCGAGGTTCCCCTACTACCTCGACACCTATGGCATGCACTCGATCCACGGCCGCGCACCCTCGATCGCGACCGGCCTGGCCACCGCCCGCGGCGACCTGTCGGTCTGGGTCGTCACCGGCGACGGCGACGCCCTCTCCATCGGCGGCAACCACCTCATCCACGCACTGCGCCGCAACGTCAACATGACGATCCTGCTGTTCAACAACCGGATCTACGGACTCACCAAGGGTCAGTACTCCCCCACGTCCGAGGCCGGCAAGGTCACGAAGTCGACCCCGATGGGCTCGCTGGACCACCCGTTCAACCCGGTCTCGCTCGCGCTGGGCGCCGAGGCGTCGTTCGTCGCTCGCACGATCGACTCCGACCGCAAGCACCTCACCTCGGTGCTCTCAGCGGCCGCCGCTCACCGCGGCACCTCGCTGGTCGAGATCTACCAGAACTGCCCCGTCTTCAACGACGGCGCCTTCGACGCCATCAAGGGCAGCGACACCAAGGCCGACGCCCTCATCCCGCTGGTGCACGGAGAGAAGATCGTCTTCGGCGTCGACGGCGCCAAGGGACTGGTCCGCGACTCCGAGACCGGTGGCGTCAAGGTCGTGATGGTCGCCGAGGTGCCCGACGAGGCGCTGCTGGTGCACGACGCCCACAACCCGGACCCGTCGATGGCGTTCGCCATCTCCCGCCTCACCGACTCGGGCTACCTCAACCAGTCGCCGATCGGCATCTTCCGCCAGGTCACCCGACCGACCTACGACGACCAGGCGCGCGCCCAGATCAGCTCCTCGCAGGACGCCGCGCCCGGCACGCCCGCCGAACGCCTGGATCCGCGCTCATCAACGGCGGCGACACCTGGACGGTTGTGTGAGCGCAGCAGCGGGCGAGGAACGAGCCCGCCGCGTGGGCCTGAGAGGTTGAGCAAGCCCCACGACTGAGCTTGCGAAGTCGTGAGGGCGTGTCGAAACCCAGTGCACTGGGCGTGACAGCGGCGCGAGCCCGACCCCGAGCCCGCAGCGTTGGCCACGCCGTCCGGAGCACGGGGTTTCGAGGCTCGGGCCTAGCGGCCCTCCACCTCAACCACACAGCGCTGGGCTCACCGGGTTCGAGGCACGGGCCTAGCGGCCCTCGCACCTCAACCACCGGGAGGCGCTAGGGCGTCGGGCAGGGGTTGTCGGCGCTGAGCTTCTTGCAGGTCACCCAGATCTCGCTGTAGGCGTTGCCGACCTTGGCGCGCCAGGCCCAGCTGCCCTTCTTGGGCGCGAAGACACGGGCCTGGTAGCGGCCGTCCTTCACCGGCACCTTCTTGAACCCCTCGAACTTGCACGTGCCCTTCTTGGCGCTGCAGCTGGTGGCCTTCTGCACGACGACCGGGCCCTTCGGAGGCCTGACGTTGCCGAGCATGACCAGCTTGCCCCCGCGCTTGATGATCTTGATGCCGACCTTCGGCTTGGCCGCGCGCTCGGCCGACGTCGCACCTGGGGCGGCGGTCGCGGTCGGGGCCAGCGGGGAGAGTCCGAGCATCGTGAGCGCCAGGATCGTGGTGAGGACGACGGCCAGGGCGGTGGGCGTGCTTCGGGCGGCGCGCATGGAAGGTGCTCCTCGAGATCGTGACGTGCTGACGTATCGGTCTTGACGGTACCGACTTCGAGGTCCCGGCTGGTGCGAAACCCCGTGGACGCACGACCCTACGATCAGGAACGTGTCAGAGAACCGGCGGGGCTTCGGGCTCGGCGTCACCGCATACGTGCTCTGGGGCGCCTTTCCGCTCTACTGGCCGCTGCTCGAGCCCGCCGGCGCGATCGAGATCCTCGCCCACCGGATCGTCTGGTCGGTGCTCACCATGGGACTGCTGGTGTTTCTTCTGCAGCGTCGCGCCCAGGTGCGGGCGATCCTGGCCGACCGGCGGGTGGTGGTTCTGCTCGTCGTGGCGGCGGCGACGATCACGACGAACTGGGCCACCTACATCTACGGCGTCAACAACGGGCGGGTCGTGGAGACCTCGCTGGGCTACTTCATCAACCCGTTGGTGACGGTGCTGCTGGCCGTGTTCGTGCTGGGTGAGCGGCTGCGGTCGATGCAGTGGGTGGCGCTGGGCATCGGCTTCGTGGCGGTCGCGGTGCTGGCCTGGGACTACGGCCAGCCGCCGTACCTCGCCCTGGTGCTGGCCTTCTCGTTCGGCACCTACGGGCTGGCCAAGAAGTCAGCCGACGTGGGGGCGGTCGAGAGCCTGGCCTTCGAGACGGCGGTGATCGCGCCGTTCGCCGGCGCCTACCTGGCCTGGCTCGCGCTGACCAGTGAGTCGAACTTCGCCAACGACGGCGCCGGACACGCCCTGCTGTTCGTGACCACGGGCATCGTGACCGCGGTGCCGTTGATCTGCTTCGGCGCGGCGGCCACGCGAGTTTCGCTCGTCACGATCGGGCTCCTGCAGTACCTCGCTCCGGTCATCCAGTTCACGCTGGGACTGCTCGTCTTCGACGAGGAGATGCCCGCGGGTCGATGGATCGGCTTCAGTCTGGTCTGGCTGGCGCTCAGTCTCTTCACCTACGAGGCCGTCCGGTACCGCCGGCGGCAGCTGGCGCTCACCGTCGCGACCTCCCCCGCCGTGTGACGAAGCGGTCAACGAGTCACGGTCAGGTGGAGCGGACGGCGACGACGTCGGCGAACGCCTCGAGAGCCGTGCGCACCGATCCCTGCGGAAGCACCTCGAGCAGCGCCTTGGCCTCCTCGGCCCGGGCTACGACGTACGCGCGGGCCTCGTCCATCGCCGGGTGCTCGCGCAGCAGGTCGAGCGCCTCGGCGTGCAGCGCGTCGTCGGTGATCGGGCCAGCGCAGCAGCTCGTGCAGCCGGGCGTCTGCCGGGTCGCCGGAGGCCAACGCCATCAAGGTCGGCAGCGTCGGCACGCCCTCGCGCAGGTCGGTGCCCGGGGTCTTTCCCGACTCCTCGGAGTCGGACGCGACGTCGAGGATGTCGTCGCTGAGCTGAAAGGCGGTGCCGACGATCTCGCCGTAGGCAGTCAGCGCCTCCTCGACCTCGGGCGTCGCCCCGCCGAAGCGTGCGCCGTAGCGGGCGGAGGTGGCGATCAGCGACCCGGTCTTGCCCGCGACGACCTCTAGGTAGTGCGACAGCGCCTCGCCCGACGGCGGGGTGACCGTCTCGAGGATCTGTCCCTCGACGAGCCGGGTGAAGGTCTCGGCCTGGATGCGCACGGCCTCCGGGCCCAGCTGCGAGGTGAGCTCGGAGGACTTCGCGAAGAGCCAGTCTCCGGTGAGGATCGCGACATGGTTGTCCCAGCGCGAGTTCGCCGAGTCGGCACCGCGTCGCAGGACAGCCTCGTCCATCACGTCATCGTGGTAGAGCGAGCCCACATGGGTGATCTCGACGACGCACGCCGCCGTGATGACGTCGGTCGGACCCGGGCGCGCTGCCGGTCTCGGCTGCGAGCAGCACGAGCAGCGGCCGGAACCGCTTCCCGCCGGCCGAGAGCAGGTGCTGCGCTGCCTCCGTGACGTAGGCGGCACGGCTGTCCGCATGCTCGAACAGGGCCGATCTCGACGTCCTGCATCCGAGACTCCAGCCGGGCAGCCAACGCCGAGTCGGCGATCGGGAGCGCCAGCTGCGAGGTGGTCACCTGATGAAGTCTCCCGCATGCGCGGCTAGGTCGAGCACCGGCCCAGGAACAACGCCGAGCACGACTGTGCCGATCGCGCACAGAGCGATCGTCACCGAGGTGAGCGGGGACGGCGTCGTCACGCTGGCGACGTCCGCGCCGTCCTCGGGATCGGTGAAGAACATCAGCCGGATGTACCGGATGTAGAAGTAGACGGCGACGATGCTCGAAGCGATCGCGATCAGCACGACCGGCCAGGCGCCGGCCGACATGGCGACGGTGAACACGGCCCACTTGCCGACGAAGCCGGCGGTGAGCGGGATACCGGCCATCGAGAGCAGGAACAGCGTGAACACCGCAGCGGTCAGCGGTGCCCGCTTGCCCAGGCCGACCCAGCGCGAGAAGGCCGGGGCCTCGCCGTTGGCGTCGCGGACGACGGTCACGACTGCGAAGGCGCCGAGCGACGCGAAGCTGTAGGAGGTCAGGTAGAACATGACCGCCTGCAGCGAGGTGACCTGGCCGTCGGCCAGCTCGCCGGGGCCTTGGACTCCGAGCACGCCGGTGAGCAGGAAGCCGGTGTGGGCGATCGCGGAGTAGGCGAGCATCCGCTTGATGTCGGTCTGCACGATCGCCACGACCGCACCGACCAGCATGGTCAGGATCGCGACGATCCAGAGCATCGGCTGCCAGTCCCACCGGTCGGAGCCGAACGCGACGTAGTAGAGACGCAGCAGGGCGCCAAAGGCGGCGATCTTGGTGCCGGCCGACATGAACGCCGTCACGGCGGTCGGGGCGCCCTGGTAGACGTCGGGGGTCCACGACTGGAACGGCACTGCGCCGACCTTGAACAGCAGGCCGACCGACAGCATGCCGATGCCGAGCAGCAGCAGGGTGCGGTTGCCGGTGCCGTTGATGACGGCCTCGTGGATGGCGCCGAAGCTCATCGAGCCCGCGAAGCCGTAGACCAGACGCCACGCCGTAGAAGAAGAAGCCCGAGGAGAAGGCGCCCAGGAGGAAGTACTTCATCGCGGCTTCCTGGCTGAGCAGACGGCGACGACGCGCCAGGCCACACAGGAGGTACAGCGGCAGCGACAGGACCTCGAGCGCGACGAACATCGTGAGCAGGTCACCCGACGCGGGGAACAGCATCATGCCTGCTACGGCGAACATCAGCAGGGGATAGACCTCGGTGTGCGCGATGCCGCGCGTGGAGGCCTCTCGCTCGCCCTCGGTGCCCGGCAGGGCGGCCGCGTTGCCGGCGAACGCCGAGACGCCCGCCTCGAGCTTGCGCTCGGCGAACAGCGCGACGCCGCCGAGCGCGAAGATCGAGGATCAGGCCCCAGAAGTAGACGCTCGGACCATCGACGACGACCGAGCCCTCGGCGCCGACGATGCCGCGACCCGAGGCGACCTCGTCGAGGTTCACGACCGACGACGACCGTGGCCGCCAGGGCGCCGACGACGCCAAGACCAGCCAGGGAGACCTGCACCACGTGGCGGCGCTCGCGCGGGAGGAACGCCTCGACCAGCACCCCGGCCAGGGCGACACCCAGGATGATCAACAGCGGCGACAGCTCGCCGTACTCGATGGTGGGCTTGATGTAGTCCATCTCAGCGGCCCGCCTCTCCGGCCTCGTGGTCGACAGAACCGGGTGGCACGACTGGCTCCTCGTCGGTGACGCCGACGTGCTGCATCAGCCCGTCGATGTAGGGGTTGCTCGCATCGAGCAGCGGCTGCGGGAAGAACCCGAACCCGACCAACGCGACCATCAGAGGGACGACGGCCAGCAGCTCGCGCAGGGTGACGTCTGGGGTGTTCTCTACGTCGGCGGGCGTGGGTCCGGTCATGATCCGCTGGTACATCCACAGCACGTAGATGGCGGCCAGCACGATGCCGGTGACCGCGAACGCGCCGACCCACCAGGCGTAGTCAAAGGCCGAGAGCAGCACCAAGAACTCGGACACGAACGGGCTCAGACCGGGCAGGCCGAGGGTGGCCAGACCGGCGACGAGCATCAGTCCGGCGAGCACCGGGGTGGCCTTCTCGATGCCGCCCATCTCGCTGATGAGCGTGGTTCCGCGACGCTTGATCAGGTAGCCAGCTACCAGGAACAGTGCGGCGGTGCCGATCCCGTGGTTGACCATGTAGAGGATCGCGCCGGAGCCGCCCTGGCTGCTGAACACGAAGATGCCCAGGGTGATGAAGCCGAAGTGGCTCAGCGAGGTCAGACCGATGAGGCGCAGGACGTCGTCCTGGCCGATCGCGACGAGTGCGCCGTAGATGATCGAGATGACCGCGATGGTGACGACCACAGGGGTCGCCCACTGCGAGGCCTCGGGGAAGATTCCGAGGCAGAACCGCAACATGCCGAAGGTGCCGATCTTGTCGAGCACGCAGACCAGCAGCACGCTCGTGCCGGGGGTCGCCTTCTCGGTGGTGTCGGCCAGCCAGGTGTGCACCGGGAACAGCGGCGCCTTGATCGCGAAGGCGATGAAGAAGCCGACGAACAGCCAGCGACCGGCCTCGGTGTCGATGTCGAGCTCCATGAGGTCGCTCAACAGGTAGGACGGCGTGCCCTGCTGGGCGCTGACGACGTAGAGGCCGATGACCGAGGCCAGCAGGACGAGCCCGCCGGCGAGCTGGAACATCAGGAACTTCACCGCGGCGGCGCTGCGGCCCTCGCGGCCGAAGCCACCGACGAGGAAGTACGCCGGGATCAGCGTGGCCTCGAAGACGACGTAGAAGAGGAAGACGTCGGTGGCGCAGAACACCGCCAGCGACAGCGCCTCGAGTGCGAGCACCCAGGCGTAGAACGACTTCGGGTTCTCGTCGCCGTCGTTCCAGCCGGCGAGCATCACGATCGGAACCAGCACAACGGTGAGCAGCACCATCAGGATGCCGAGCCCGTCGACTCCGAGGGCGTAGTGAACGCCGAACGCCTCGATCCAGTTGTGCGTCTCGGTCAGCTGCATGCCGCCGTCGACGTCGTACTGGAGGGCCGCGGCGATGCCGACGCCGAGCGTGCCGGCGGAGATGCCGATCGCGGCGGCGCGCGCGCTCAGGCTCGGCAGGAACGCGACGATCAGGGAGCCCACGAGGGGCACGAGGATGAGTGCGGTCAACATCAGAGGTTCACCGCCAACATGGCCAGGGCGACGATGATGACGCCGACGAGCACGGACAGTGCGTAGGAGCGGACGTAGCCGGTCTGCACCTTGCGGAGCTGACCGCCGATCGCCTTCACCGCGGCACCACCGCCCATCAAGGTTCCGTCAGCGCCGGAGCGGTCAAAGGCGAAGAGCCCGCCGACCAGGCGGCGTCCGGGCGAGACCACCAAGGTCTCGTTGATGAGGTCGCCGTAGAGGTCGGCGCGGGCCGCCTTCGTGGCGAACGAGACGTCCTGGGGCGGAGTACGTGGCACATCGCGCTTGCCGACCAGCAACCAGGCGACAGCTACTCCAACGGCCACGACGGCCACGGTGATGAGCGTGATCAGGATGACCGGGATCGCCGGTTCGTGGTGCTCGGCGTGACCGGTGACCGGCTCGAGCCACTCGACGATCCAGTCACCGAGAAGCAGCAGGCCACCGAGGACGGAGAGCGCGGCGAGCACGATGAGCGGGAAGGTCATCACCTTGGGCGACTCGTGCGGGTGCACGTCTCCCCCAGATTCCGTTGAGCCCCACCGCTTCTCTGTGAAGAACGTCATCAGCATGAGACGGGTCATGTAGAAGGCCGTGACACCGGCACCGATCAGCGCAGCCACGCCGACCACCCAGTTCTCGACCAGGGCGGTCTCGATGATCTTGTCCTTCGACCAGAAGCCGGAGAACCCGGGGAAGCCGATGATCGCGAGGTAGCCCATCGCGAAGGTCATGAAGGTGATCGGCATCGCCTTGGTCAGGCCGCCGTAGTGGCGCATGTCGACGTCGTCGTTCATGCCGTGCATGACCGAGCCCGCGCCGAGGAACATGTTGGCCTTGAAGAAGCCGTGGGTGAGCAGGTGGAAGATCGCGAAGGCGTAGCCGGCGGTGCCGAGGCCGGCGCCGAGCATCATGTAGCCGATCTGGCTCATGGTGGATCCGGCGAGGGCCTTCTTGATGTCGTCCTTGGCGCAACCGATGATCGCGCCCCACAGGATCGTGACCACGGCGACGACCACGACGGCGGTCTGCGCGTCGGGGGCGTTCTCGAAGACGAAGTTGGAGCGGACGATCAGGTAGACGCCAGCGGTCACCATGGTGGCCGCGTGGATCAGGGCCGAGACGGGGGTCGGGCCCTCCATCGCGTCGAGCAGCCAGGCCTGCAGCGGCACCTGGGCGGACTTGCCGCAGGCGCCGACGAGCAACAGGATGCCGAGCCAGGTCATCGTGGTCTCGCTGGCCCCGCCAGCCGAGGCGCTGATGACGCTGAAGCTCGTGGAGCCGAAGGTAACGAACGCTAGGAAGATGGCGCTGGCCATGCCCATGTCGCCGACCCGGTTGATCACGAAGGCCTTCTTGGCGGCGGCGGCCGCGGTCGGCTTGTGCTGCCAGAACCCGATGAGCAGGTAGGAGGCGAGACCCACGCCCTCCCAGCCGAGGAAGAGTCCGACGTAGTTCTCGGCGAGGATCAGCATCAGCATCGCGGCGACGAAGAGGTTCAGGTAGCCGAAGAACCGACGTCGCCGGGGGTCGTGCTCCATGTAGCCGATCGAGTAGACGTGGATCAGCGATCCGACGCCGGTGATCAGCAGCAGGAAGAGTGCAGCCAGCTGGTCGTAGAGCAGGTCCATGCCGACGTGCAGGCCGCCGACCTCGATCCAGTCGTAGAGGTGCTGGCCGATCTGGCGCTCGTCGTCGTCACGTCCGAGCAGCGAGAAGAACATGAGCAGCGAGATGACGAACGAGCCGATCGGCATCGCGGTGCCGAGCAGGTGGCCCCACTTGTCGGTGTAGCGCCCGCCGAGCAACAGGATCGCGGCACCGATGAGCGGCAGGCCGATCACGAGCCACATCAGCGAGAAGACGCCGTCCGCGCTCTCGGGGGCGACGACCGGGATGTGCGCCCCGGCTTCCAGGAGAGTCATGAGATGCGTGCGCCTTTCAGAACTTCAGCAGGCTCGCGTCGTCGACCGAGGCCGAACGACGGGTGCGGAAGATGGTCATGATGATCGCCAGGCCGACGACGACCTCGGCGGCCGCCACCACCATCACGAAGAACGCAGCGACCTGCCCCTCGAGGTTGCCGTGCTCGTTGGCGAAGGCGACCAGGGCCAGGTTGCACGCGTTGAGCATCAGCTCGACGCACATGAACACCACGATGGCGTTGCGACGCACCAGGACGCCGACCGCACCGATGGTGAACAGGATCGAGGACAAGAACGACGTACTCGGTCACTTCTCGGCTCCCGTCGGCGGCTGGGTGGAGTCGTCGTCGAGCCCGAGCTGGCGCTTGAGCTCCTCGATGTCCTCGGCGCGGGCCGGGGCCGAGCGCACGGTGCCGCGGGCGGCGAGCACGCGCGAGACCGACGACTCGGCCGCGGTGCCGTCGGGCAGCAGCGCCGGGGTGTCGACCGCGTTGTGCCGGGCGTAGACGCCGGGCGCCGGCAGCGGGCCGAGGTGGGCACCCTTGTCGGCGTAGTCGCGCACCCGCTGGGCGGCCAGCTCGGCCTGGTTCGGTCGCGGGGTGAGTCGTTCGCGGTGGGCGAGCACCATGGCGCCGACAGCGGCGGTGATCAGCAGCGCGCTGGTGACCTCGAAGGCGAAGACGTAGCGGGAGAAGATCACGTTGGCCAGCGCCTGGATGTTGCCACCCTCGTTGGCCGCGTCGAGACCGACCGCCGAGCCCAGGGTGAGCTGGCCCAGGCCGATCACCAGGATCAGGCCGAGCAGCAGGCCACCGATCGTGGCCATCGACGCGCTGTCCCTTGATGGTCTCGATGACCGAGTCGGAGGCGTCGACACCGACCAGCATCATCACGAAGAGGAAGAGCATCAAGATGGCGCCGGTGTAGACGATGATCTGGACTGCGAAGAGGAACGGCGCCTCGAGCACCAGGTAGAGCACCGCCAGGCTGATCATCACTACGGCCAGCAGCAGCGCGGCGTGCACGGCCTTGCGGACGAACAGGATGCCGAGCGCGGCCGCGA
Organism: uncultured Actinomycetota bacterium; assembly: GCA_963781575.1. Taxonomy (GTDB): domain Bacteria; phylum Actinomycetota; class Actinomycetes; order Propionibacteriales; family Nocardioidaceae; genus Nocardioides. The sequence continues at coordinate 61,170 of CAWAGM010000008.1, forward strand.
CCATGATCGGGGCCAAGATCCAGAAGGTGATCACTGGGCACCGCTCCCCGGTGCGTGGGAGCCGGAGCCGCGAACTCGCCGCGGTAGTAGGCGCCCTCGTCGTCACCGAGCAGCATCGCGTGCGGTGGCTGCTCCATGCCGGGCAGCAGCGGGGCGAGCAGGTCGGACTTCTCGTAGATGAGGTCGGCCCGGTTGTTGTCGGCCAGCTCGTACTCGTTGGTCATCGTGAGCGCACGCGTAGGGCAGGCCTCGATGCACAGGCCGCACAGGATGCAGCGCAGGTAGTTGATCTGGTAGACGCGGCCATACCGCTCACCGGGGCTGAACCGCTCGCTCCCCTCGACTCCGTCGTCGGAGTTCGAAGCACCCTCGACGTAGATCGCGTCGGCGGGGCAGGCCCAGGCACACAGCTCGCAGCCGATGCACTTCTCCAACCCGTCGGGCCAGCGGTTGAGCTGGTGCCGGCCGTGGAAGCGCGGTGCGGTGGGGAACTTCTCGAAGGGGTACTGCTCGGTGACCACCTTCTTGAACATCGTGCGGAAGGTGACACCGAACCCAGCGACGGGGTCCCAGAACTGCTCCTTGAGCGTCTTGGTGTCCGGCGCCGCTTTCTTATCCTGATCGGCGGCCATCAGGCGTCCTCTCCGGTGGTTGCGGTGGTCATCTGGGCGGTGCCCTGGAAGGTGAGCGGGGCGGCCGCGCCGCGCACCGCTCCCCCAGCCGGCATCGGCGGCGTCGGGAACGCGCCGGCACGGGGCGCGACGTCCTCGGCCGCGACCTCGTCGTCGCCCTCCTTGTCGGCGCCGACGAAGAAGAGCACCAGGAACAGCACCAGCAGGACGCCGATGCCGATCCGCAGGTTGTCGGTCTCGAGCCAACCCTCGAGCTTGGCGACCCGCAGGGTCGCGACCGCGACGATCCAGATCAGCGAGATCGGGATGAGCCGCTTCCAGCCGAACGCCATGAACTGGTCGTAGCGCAGTCGCGGCAGCGAGCCACGCAGCCAGATGAACATGAAGATGAAGGTGAAGAACTTGCCGAAGAACCAGATCACCGGCACGTAGCCCTCGTTGGCGCCGGCCCAGAACTCGTCGATCCAGAACGGGGCGTGCCAGCCACCGAGGAACAGCGTGGTGGCCAGCGCCGAGACGGTCGCCATGTTGATGTATTCAGCGAGGAAGAACAGGGCGAACTTGATCGAGGAGTACTCGGTGTGGAACCCACCGACGAGCTCACCCTCGGCCTCGGGGAGGTCGAACGGTGCACGGTTGGTCTCGCCGACCATCGAGATCGTGTAGATCACGAAGGACGGGATCAGGATGAGTCCGAACCAGAGGTCGTCCTGGGCGGCGACGATCTCGGACGTCGACATCGATCCGGCGTAGAGGAAGACCGCGACGAGCGCGAGGCCCATGGCGACCTCGTAGGAGATCATCTGGGCGCTCGAGCGGAGGCCGCCGAGCAGCGAGTAGGTCGAGCCGCTGGACCAGCCGCCGAGCACGATGCCGTAGATGCCGACCGAGGCGATCGCCATCACGAACAGGACGGCGACGGGCATGTCGGTGAGCTGGAGCGGCGTCTTCTGGCCGAACATCGTGACCTCGGGGCCGAACGGGATCACCGCGAAAGTCGACGAACGCGGCGATCACGGAGATCACCGGCGCCAGCACGAACACGACCTTGTCGGCCGCCTTCGGGATGATGTCCTCCTTGAACATCAGCTTGGCGCCGTCGGCCAGCGACTGCAGCAGGCCGAAGGGGCCGTGCACGTTCGGGCCGATGCGGTGCTGCATCCGGGCCACGACCCGACGCTCCCACCAGATGTTGAACAGCGTGAGCAGCACCAGGATCAGGAAGACCAGGAACACCTTGATCAGGACGATCCACCAGGTGTCCTGGCCGAAGTCGGCCAGCCCGGTGTCGTCGGTCTCGCGCGCCATCGGGAGCAGCGGTGCCGCCAGCTGCACAGACCGACTGGGGCACGAACGAGCTCAACATCAGGCGTCTCCTCCGGTCACGGTGACCCGGCTACCGGGTGAGGCCAGGTCGGTCAGCAGGCCGAGGCCCGTGGAGTTGGCGGGGAGCCAGACGACACCGTCGACGATGTCGCGGGCGACCTCGGCCGGCAAGGTCACCGAGCCGCGGTCACCAGTGACCGTCACCGTCGGGCCGACGGCATCGAAGACGGTCTGGGCGACCTTGGCGACGGCAGGTCGAGCGGTGGCGGCCAGGTGCTTGTCACCGACGAGCATCGAGCCGTTGTCGATCATCTGCTTCCAGCAGGCGAGCACCAGTCCGTGGCTGGTCCGTCGCTGGGGGCGGACGCCGGCGAGGTGCTCGACATGGTGGCGCGCGGGCCGTCCCACGGACCCATGTCCTCCATCTGCGTCCAGACGTCCTCGACGGTGCGGAAACCGAGGGCAGCGCCGTGGCCCAGTCGCGGCCAGCTCTTCGGAGATGCCGGCCAGCACGCGGAGGTCGGGCAGCGAGGCCGGGATGGCGAAGACCTGCTCGAACGAGCGGACCCGACCCTCCCAGTTGACGAACGATCCGGCCTTGTCGCTGACCGGGGCCACCGGGAAGACGACGTCGGCAGCCCGGGTGACCTCGGTGGCGCGCAGCTCGAGGGCGACCACGAACGATGCCTGGTCGACGGCGGCGCGGGTCGCGGCCGGGTCGCTGGTGTCGGCCGGGTCGACGCCGCCGATCACGAGCCCGGCGAGTCCACCGGTACGCAGTGCGTCGACGATGCCGTCGCCGTCCCGACCGGGGGCCGCAGGCAGCTGGTCGACGCCCCAGACAGCGGCAGCGTCGACACGCGCGGCGGCGTCGGAGACGGGCCGTCCACCGGGCAGGAGCGAGGGCAGGCATCCGGTCTCGAGAGCGCCGCGGTCGCCGGCGCGACGAGGCACCCACGCGAGGCGGGCGCCTGTGCGGCCGATCAGCTCGGAGACGGCGCTCAGTGCGCCGGGGACCTGGGCGAGGCGTTCGCCGACCAGGACGACGTCCCCGCCCTCGAGGTCGAGATCGGCCAGGGCTGCCGGTTCGTAGCCGGGGGCCGTGGGCACCAGGGTGCCGTTCATCTTGCCAGGCCGCGCGTGGTGAACGGCGCGAGCGCCTGCACCCGGGTGCCGTGGTGGAGGGCGGCCTTGCGCAGGCGCAGGAAGATCGCGCCGGCTTCGTCCTCGGGCTCGAAGCCGACCAGCACGACGGTGCCCGCGGTCTCGAGGTCGGTGTAGGTGACCGCTCCGCCGGCGGGGCCGGTGGCCACGACGTGCGCGGCCAGGAACTCGGCCTCCTCGGCCGAGTGCGGCCGGGAGCGGAAGTCGATGTCGTTCGTGCCGAGCGTGACTCTCGCGAACTTGCTGTAGGCGAAAGCGTCCTCGCCGGTCAGCCGGCCGCCGGTGAGCACGCCGACGCCGCCGGCGTCCTTGGCCGCCGCGAGGCCGCGGGCGGCCACGGTGAACGCCTCGGGCCACGAGGCCGGGCGCAGCTCACCGCGGGTGCCGTCGGGCAGGGCGTCACGCACCTGCGGGTAGGTGAGCCGGTCGGGCTCGATGGCGTAGGTGAACGCGAAGCGGTCCTTGTCGGTGATCCACTCCTCGTTGACCTCAGGGTCGTTACCGGCCAGGCGGCGCATGACCTTGCCGCGACGGTGGTCGACGCGGATCGCGGAGCCGCACGCGTCGTGCTCGGCGATCGAGGGAGTGGAGACGAGGTCGAACGGGCGCGAGCGGAACCGGTAGGACTCCGACGTCAGCGCACCGACCGGGCAGATCTGGATGGTGTTGCCGGAGAAGTAGGAGAGTGAAGCCGGCGGCATCCCGTGTTGATTCGGCGATGCCGATCTGCTGCTGCGCACCCCGCTCGATCAGGGCAATGAACGGGTCGCCGGGGATCTCCTCGGCGAACCGGGTGCAGCGCTGGCACACGATGCAGCGCTCGCGGTCGAGGAGCACCTGCGGCGAGAGGTTGATCGGCTTGGGGAAGGTGCGCTTGACGCCGCCTGCACCCGAGCCGACGAAGCGGGACTCGCCACGGCCGTTGCTCATCGCCTGGTTCTGCAGCGGGCACTCGCCGCCCTTGTCGCAGACGGGGCAGTCGAGCGGGTGGTTGATGAGCAGGAACTCCATGACGCCCTGCTGCGCCTTGTCGGCGACCTCGCTGGTCACCTGGGTGCTGACGACCATGCCCTCGGAGACCGGCAGCGTGCACGCGGCCTGCGGCTTGGGGAAGCCACGGCCGTTGCCGGCGTCCGGGACGTCGACCAGGCACTGGCGGCACGCGCCCACCGGCGAGAGCAGCGGGTGGTCGCAGAACCGCGGGATCTGCACGCCGACCTGCTCGGCCGCGCGGATGACCAGGGTGTCCTTGGGGACGTCGACCTGGATGCCGTCGATGGTGACCGAGACGGTGTCGACCGCCTTCTCGGGAGCCCGCTCAGATGCTTGCGTCACTTGTTCGCTCCCGTCAGGGTGCCGGACCACGCGGTCGACGCCGAGGCGTCGAAGGGGCAGCCGCCGTGGCTCAGGTGGGCGAGGTACTCGTCGCGGAAGAACTTGATCGAGCTCGAGATCGGGCTGGTCGCACCGTCACCGAGCGCGCAGAACGAGCGGCCGAGGATGTTGTCGCACTGGTCGAGCAGGAGGTCGAGATCAGACTCGCTGCCCTCGCCGCGCTCGAGCGCCGCCAGGGTCTGCACCAGCCACCACGTGCCCTCGCGGCACGGGGTGCACTTGCCGCACGACTCGTGCTTGTAGAACTCGGTCCAGCGCAGCACGGCGCGCACCACGCAGGTGGTCTCGTCGAAGAGCTGCAGGGCGCGGGTGCCGAGCATGGTGCCAGCGCCGGCCATGCCCTCGAAGTCGAGGGGCAGGTCGAGGTGCTCGGCGGTGAGCAGCGGGGTGCTGGAGCCGCCCGGCGTCCAGAACTTCAGGTCGTGACCGGTGCGCATGCCGCCGGCGAGGTCGATCAGCTCGCGCAGCGTGATGCCGAGCGGAGCTTCGTACTGGCCGGGCCGGGTGACATGGCCCGAGAGCGAGAAGATGCCGAAGCCCTTGGACTTCTCGGTGCCCATCGAGGCGAACCACTCCGCCCCGTTGCCGATGATGCTCGGCACCGAGGCGATCGACTCGACGTTGTTGATGACGGTCGGGCAGGCGTAGAGACCGGCCACCGCCGGGAACGGCGGGCGCAGCCGCGGTTGGCCGCGGCGACCTTCGAGGCCCTCGAGCAGGGCGGTCTCCTCGCCGCAGATGTAGGCACCGGCCCCGGCGTGGACGACGACGTCGAGGTCGTAGCCCGAGCCGAGGATGTTCTTGCCGAGGTAACCGGCCGCGTAGGCCTCTGCGACAGCGGCCTGCATCCGACGGACGACGTGGAGCACCTCGCCGCGGATGTAGATGAAGGCGTGGTTGCCGCGGATCGCGAATGAACTGATGATCACGCCCTCGAGCAGGGTGTGCGGGGTGGCCATCATGAGCGGGATGTCCTTGCAGGTTCCCGGCTCTGACTCATCGGCGTTGACGACGAGGTACTTCGGCTTCCGCCCCGCTTCGGTCTCAGGGTCCTGCGGGATGAACGACCACTTCATGCCGGTCGGGAAGCCTGCGCCGCCGCGACCACGCAGACCGGAGTCCTTGACCTCGGTGATGAGGTCGTCGGGCGCCATGGTCAGTGCCTTCTTCAGGGCTTCGTATCCGCCACGCGACTCGTACGTCGACAGCTTCCAGCTCTGCTCGGCGTCCCAGTCGTCGGTGAGGACCGGGGTCAACGTATCCGTCACGTCAGTGCCCTCTTCCGGTGGTTGAGGAGTCGCTCGCGAGGGACGAGCGAGGGACGTCTCGAAACTCAGGCATCCTTCTTCTCCTCCACCGTCTCGGACTCGGCGCGCGCAGTGTCGGCCTCGGCCACGGCACCGGCCTTCGACTCGGGCAGGACGCCGGTGGTGCCGGAGGCCTTCCTGGCCGGAGCGGTCCACCCGCGCTCACGGGCGATGCCCAGACCGACCAGGGACGCCGGTCCGGCGCTCGGGCCCTCGTCGGCAAGGCCGTCGTTGAAGCCGGCGAGCACCCGCTCGGCCTCGCGCCAGGTGCAGAGCTTGGGTCCGCGGGTGGAGCGAACCTCCTTGCCGGCGCGCAGGTCGTCGACGAGCTGGGTGGCCGACTGCGGGGTCATGTTGTCCATGAACTCCCAGTTGACCATCATCACCGGGGCGTAGTCGCAGGCCGCGTTGCACTCGACGTGCTCGAGCGTGACGCTGGCCTTGTCCTCGGGACGAACATCGGTGGTCTCGTCGTTGCCGACATCGAGGTGGTCCTTGAGCTTGGCGAAGATCTCGTCGCCGCCCATGACCGCGCAGAGCGTGTTGGTGCAGACGCCGACGTGGTAGTCACCGACCGGCTTGCGCTTGTACATCGTGTAGAAGGTGGCGACGCCGCTCACCTCGGCCGGGCTGATCTCCAGGATCTCGGCGCAGGCCTCGATGCCCTCGGGGGTGACCCGCCCCTCCACCGACTGGACCAGGTGCAGCATCGGGAGCAGGCCGGAGCGCTTCTCGGGGTAGCGGGAAGCGATCTCGCGAGCTCGTCGAGGCGTCTCGGGCGATCAGCGTCATCGGTCGACGCCTCCCATGACGGGGTCGATGGAGGCGATCGCGACGATGACGTCGGCGATCTGGCCGCCCTCGCTCATCACGCTCGTGGCCTGCAGGTTGGTGAACGACGGGTCGCGGAAGTGCGCGCGGAACGGGCGGGTGCCGCCGTCGCTGACGACGTGCGCACCGAGCTCGCCGCGCGGCGACTCGACCGGCACGTAGGCCTGGCCGGTCGGCACCCGGAAGCCCTCGGTGACCAGCTTGAAGTGGTGGATCAGGGCCTCCATCGACTCACCCATGATGTGCCGGATGTGGTCGAGGCTGTTGCCCATGCCGTCGCTGCCGATCGAGAGCTGGCTGGGCCAGGCGATCTTCTTGTCGGCGACCATGACCGGCGCGCCCTCGAGACCGGCAAGCCGTTCGGCGGCCTGCTCGACGATGCGCAAGCGACTCCCACATCTCGGCCAGCCGCACGCGGAAGCGGCCGTAGGAGTCGCAGGTGTCCCAGGTCTGGACGTCGAAGTCGTACTCCTCGTAGCCGCAGTAGGGCTCGGACTTGCGGAGGTCCCACGGGTAGCCGGTGCTGCGCAGCACCGGGCCGGTGAGGCCGAGCGCCAGGCAACCCTCGAGGTCGAGGTGACCGACGTCCTCGAGGCGCGCCTTGAAGATCGGGTTGGCGTTGCAGAGCGCGGCGTACTCGGGCAGCCGCTTCCTCATCAGGGCGATGAATCCGCGGATCTCGTCGAGCGCGCCGGGCGGGAGGTCCTGGGCGACGCCGCCGGGCCGGAAGAACGCGTGGTTCATGCGGAGGCCGGTGATGAGCTCGAACAGGTCGAGCACCAGCTCGCGCTCACGGAAGCCGATGGTCATGACGGTCAGGGCGCCGATCTCCATGCCACCGGTGGCGATCGCGACCAGGTGGGAGGAGATGCGGTTGAGCTCCATGAGGAGCACCCGCATGACGTTGGCCTTCTCCGGGATGTCGTCCTCGATGTCGAGCAGCCGCTCGACGCCGAGGACGTAGGTGGCCTCGTTGAAGAACGGGGAGAGGTAGTCCATCCGGGTGCAGAAGGTCGTGCCCTGCACCCAGGAGCGGAACTCCATGTTCTTCTCGATGCCGGTGTGCAGGTAGCCGATGCCACAGCGAGCCTCGGTGACCGTCTCGCCCTCGATCTCCAAGATCAGGCGGAGCACGCCGTGGGTGGAGGGGTGCTGAGGGCCCATGTTGACCACGACGCGTTCTTCGATGCCGTCGTTGTCGGCGAGACCCTCGACGATCTCGTCCCAGTCGCGTCCGGTGACCGTGAAGACCTTGCCGTCGGTGGTCTCGTTGGTGCCGGCGTAGATGTCGTCAGTAGTACTCATGGCTAGTTGTAGGACCTCCGCTGGTCCGGCGGCGGGATGGACCCGCCCTTGTATTCGACGGGGATGCCGCCGAGGGGGTAGTCCTTGCGCTGTGGGTGGCCCGGCCAGTCGTCGGGCATCAGGATCCGCGCGAGCGCCGGGTGCCCGTCGAAGATCAGGCCGAACATGTCCCACGTCTCGCGCTCGTGCCAGTCGAGCGTCGGATAGATCGCGACGAGCGAGGGCAGGTGCCGGTCGGTGTCGGGGACGCTGACCTCGAGCCGGATCCGACGGTTGAAGGTCATCGAGAGCAGGTGGTAGACCGCGTGCAGCTCGGCGCCCGTGTCGTCGGGGTAGTGGACGCCGCTGACGCCCGAGGCGAGCTCGAAACGCAGCGACGGGTCATCCCGCAGGTGGGTGGCCACGGCAACGAGGTCTTCGCGGCGCACGTGGAAGGTGATCTCGCGGCGGTGGACCACGACTCGCCCGAGGCTGGTGACGGTCTCGAGGGCATCTGCCACCTCGTCGTACCAACCACCGAACGGCCGCTGGGCATCGCCGGGGAACACGATCGGGGCGACGAGGCCGCCGTACCCGCTGGTGTCACCGGTGCCGGTGACGCCGAACATGCCGGTGCGCGCACCGACGCTGGCGATCTCGGCGTCCGTGGGGGCCGGGAGCTTGCCGGTCGCCTGATCGGGGCCGGTGGTCTTGTCTTCGTCGCTCATCGGTCGATCACCTCAGCAGGCCGCGCAGGTCGGAGGTCGGCAGCGCCTGGAGCGCCGCGGTCTCGGTGGCCTCGATCTGGGCGAGACGGTTGGCGCCCAGCTTGGCGTGCTGGACCTGGTCGTGGAGCTTGAGGATCGCGTCGATCAGCATCTCCGGGCGCGGCGGGCAGCCGGGGAGGTACATGTCGACCGGGACGACGTGGTCGACGCCCTGCACGATCGCGTAGTTGTTGAACATGCCACCGCTGCTGGCGCAGACGCCCATCGCGAGGACGTACTTCGGGTTGGGCATCTGGTCGTAGATCTGGCGCAGCACCGGTGCCATCTTCTGGCTGACCCGGCCCGCCACGATCATCAGGTCGGCCTGGCGGGGGCTGGCGCGGAAGACCTCCATGCCGAAGCGCGCCAGGTCGTACTTCGGGCCGCCCGACGTCATCATCTCGATGGCGCAGCAGGCCAGGCCGAAGGTCGCCGGCCAGAAGCTGGCCTTGCGCATGTAGCCCGACAAGCCCTCGACGGTGCTCAGCAGCACCCCGCTCGGGAGCTTCTCCTCGATGCCCATCAGATTCTCCAGTCGTTCTGGGTGACGCGGTGTGCGGTGCGAGCCGCGTGCGCGGGGTTCGCCGTCGACCGACGATTACGCCGGTGGAGTGCGTGCATCGTGAGCCTCAATCCCAGTCAAGTCCGCCGCGGCGCCATACGTAGGCGTAGGCGACGAAGACGGTGGCGATGAACAGGACCATCTCGATGAGACCGAAGAGCGCCATGGCGTCGAAGTTCACGGCCCAGGGGTAGAGGAAGATGATCTCGATGTCGAAGACGATGAACATCATCGCGGTGATGTAGTACTTCACCGGGAAGCGGCCGCCGCCTGCAGGCTGGGGCGTGGGCTCGATGCCGCACTCGTAGGAGTCGAGCCGCGCGCGGTTGTAGCGGGCCGGGCCGACGACCATGCTCGTGGCGATGGAGCCCACGGCGAAGAGCGCGGCGAGAGCCGCGAGGACGAGCACGGGGGTATAGAGCTCCATCGGGCCTTCCTTGCTGCTGCTGCGCTGTGCACCGGAGCACCGGCTCGCGGTCGCTGCCGGCCGACTTGTGGCTTTGTGAACAGAATCACGAGGGGTGCGCGCCGCTCATACTGCCACTCTCCGCGGCCTGCGTCACACCCGGGTATCGAGCCACGAAAAGGGCACCTGACCTGCGGATTTAACGCATGCCATTGCTTGCGTAATTCATGGGCGGACAGCGGGCTGCGGGGGTGTGGGGTCGGCGCTGGATGGTGGTGAGGTGCCGAGGTTTCCACAGCGAAGCTTCCTCAGCAGGTCACCGCGGAGCGGCGGTCACCGGGTGGCGCGGTGCAGGGCGACGATGCCGCCGGAGAGGTTGCGCCACTCCGGACGCTCCCAGCCCGCCTCGCGCGATGAGGTCGGCGAGCCCTGCCTGGTCGGGCCACGCGCGGATCGACTCGGCGAGGTAGACGTAGGCGTCCGGCGACGACGAGACGGCTCGGGCCACGGGGGGCAGCGCGCGCATGAGGTACTCGACGTAGACGGTGCGGAACGGCGCCCAGGTGGGATGGCTGAACTCGCAGACGACGAGGCGGCCGCCGGGCTTGGTGACCCGGCGCAGCTCGCGCAGGCCGGCGACCGGGTCGACGATGTTGCGCAGCCCGAAGGAGATCGTGACCGCGTCGAAGGTCTCGTCGCGGAACGGCAGCTGGGTGCCGTCGCCGGCGGTGAAGGGCAGCGAGGGGCGAGCGGCCTTGCCGACCTGCAGCATGCCGAGGGAGAAGTCGCACGGGACGACGTGCGCGCCGCGGTCGGCGAACGGCTGGCTCGAGGTGCCGGTGCCCGCAGCAAGGTCGAGCACCCGCTCGCCGAACTGCGGGTCGACCGCCTCGATCACGTCGCGACGCCAGCGCCGGTCCTGGCCGAGGGAGAGGACGTCGTTGGTGACGTCGTAGCGCTTGGCAACCGCGTCGAACATGCGTCGGACGTCGGTCGGCTGCTTGTCGAGATCGGCGCGGGGCACGACGGGAGCGTAGCCACCGCCGTTGCCACGACGAGAACCGCAACCAAATGCGCCGTGGGTGCGTCATCTAGGTGGACGATGAAACAGATTCCACACCAGCCCCACCCGTCACATCGCTCCGCACCGCTCGACCAGCACCTTTCCCCACTCTCGGAACTAGAACAGGACTCCCATGCTCCGCCGTCTCGCCCTGACCCTCGTGGTGCTCGCCCTCCTCTCCGGCGCCGGGTACGCCGCCGTCCGCGGCGACCTGCTCACCGAGCTGCGTGAGGAGCGGGCCGCAGGCGCCGGCTCTGCTGGCACGCCGGCGGCGCCGGGCAGTCCCGAGTGCGCCGACCGAGACGCCGACGCCACAGCGACGTCCGCCCCCAGCACCACGCCGGATCCCACGCCAGGCCCCACGCCGGCTCCAGCAGCCCAAGCCCAAGCCCCAACCCGAGCCGGCCGGCCCCCAGGCCGGGCCGCCCATCATGGAGCCCGGAGCTCAGCGGCGCCGAGGTGCGCGAGCTGCAGTCGCGACTGCGTCAGATCGACTGGTTCCAGCAAGACGTCACCGGCTACTACGGCGAGGTGACGACCGCAGCCGTGAAGGGGTTCCAGGCCAAGCGTGAGATCGCCGTGACCGGCGCCGTCGACCAGGAGACCCTCGACCGACTGCTCGCGATGACCACCGAGCCGAGCGCCGCCGAGCTGGCCAACCAGCTGGGCAGCAACGTGCCCGGGCGGCTCGACCCGCGGTGCACGACCGGCGAGACGCTGTGCATCGACAAGACCAGTCGCACCTTGCGCTGGGTGGTCGACGGGAAGGTGCTCAAGACCGTCGACGTGCGCTTCGGGTCGGAGTACACCCCCACCCGCGAGGGCGCGTTCGCCGTGACTTACAAGAACCGCGACCATGTCTCGTCGCTCTACGGCTCGTCGATGCCGTTCGCGATGTTCTTCTCCGGCGGCCAGGCCGTGCACTACTCGAGCGACTTCGCGGCCGTCGGCTACGGCGGGGCCTCGCACGGCTGCGTCAACGTGCGCGACTACGACGCCATCGCCTACCTGTTCGACCAGGTCGACGTCGGCACCCCGGTGATCGTCTACCGCTCCTGACGCGGCCCGGACGGCGGGCCGCCGGGGAGCGGTGCCTCAGCCACCGTTTGACCCGACTACGAACGGTGGTCAGCCCACCGCTGCGTGGGCACGGCCCGCGGGCGGTGCCTCAGCCACCCGTCGTCGGACCAGAACGGTGGACAACCCACCGCTCCCCGGGCACGGCCCGGCAGCAGTCAACGCTCAGGCGTCGGCGAGGGAGTGCAGGATCTCGACCGCGGCGTCGGCGTCGATGCCGCTGACGTTGATCTCCCAGGTGCGGCCGTCCGCGCCGAGCTGGCACCGGACGCTGGCGGGCACCTGGTTCTCGTCGACCGGCTGCCCCTCCTCGACCGGCGCACCCCAGCTGATGTCGCAGACCGCGCCGTCGATCTTCACCAGCTCGTACGGCGCGCGCGCGTAGCCGTTGATCTCGGCGTCGATCGGCGGGCCCTCAGGGGCGAACAGGCCCGGCTCCTGGTCGAGCACGACGAGGTACCCGCCGCTGGTGCCGTCGACCGAGGTGTAGCCGCGCAGCGCGGCGGGCGCCTCGAAGAGCTCACCCGAGCGGGACGACGGCCGACTCCTGCACCTGCTTGATCTGCTCGGTCACGTCGGCTGGCACCAGGTCGGTGGGCAGCTGGCCGGAGTCGTTGGCGATGAGTCCGCCGGGGAGCACCGTCGGCAGCTCGACGGGGGCCAGGTCGGCGCTCGAGGTCTCGGTAGGCGTCGTCCCCGTCAGAGAGCTCCGGGAGGCCGATCGCGAACGCCGCGACGGCGCCCAGCAGGACGACGCCACTCACTGCGCCGAGGATGGCCGGACGGGCAGAACTGGTCTTGTTGCTCACCCGGCGATGATCGCAGTCGAGCCGATTCCGGTTCGTCGGGGGGCGCTGAGTACGCTCGCGTGGTGACCTTGGGTGCCTCCGACGACGCGCTGGCTAGTGCGCTGGCTACTGGGTTGGCTACTGGGTTGTCTACTGGGCTCGTCGTCCGCAGCGTCGCCCTCGACCTGGCCTCGGCCGAGGCACTCGTCGAGCTGCTACCGGCCGACCAACCGGTCGCCTGGCTGCGCCGCGGTGAGGGTCTCGTGGGCTGGGGCGTGGCCGCGCGCGTGCGCACCAGCGGCGCCAGCCGATTCGCCGACGCCGACAAGTGGTGGAGCGAGATGGCCGCCCGAGCGGTCGTGCGAGACGAGGTCAACGAGCCCGGCACCGGCCTGGTCGCGTTCGGCACCTTCGGGTTCGCCGACCACCCGGGCGACTCCATGCTCGTCGTCCCGGAGATCGTGGTGGGCCGCCGCGGCGACGTCGCTTGGGTCACCACCGTCTCGACCGACCTGACCACCGTCGAGCAGACGGTCTCCCCCGCCGACGAGCCTGCGATGCCGTCGAACGTGAGCTTCGCCGACGGCGCACTCTCGGGCGAGGCCTGGATGGCCGCCGTGGCCGACGCGGTGGCACGCATCAACGCCGGCGACCTGGAGAAGGTCGTGCTGGCCCGCGACCTGATCGCCACCGCCGACGAACCGATCGACGTCCGGTGGCCGCTGCGTCGACTCACGGCGACCTACCCGACGTGCTGGACCTTCCACGTCGACGGACTCTTCGGCGCCACGCCCGAGCTGCTCGTGCGCCGCGAGCGCGGCCTGGTCACCTCACGGGTGCTGGCTGGCACGATCCGCCGCACCGGCGACGACGGCCGTGACCTGGCGCTGGCCGCGACCCTCGCGCGCTCGTCGAAGGACCTCGAGGAGCACGAGTACGCCGTCCGCTCGGTGGCCGACGCCCTCGAGCCGCACTGCTCGTCGATGAACGTGCCCGAGGCGCCGTTCGTGCTGCACCTGCCGAACGTGATGCACCTCGCCACGGACGTCGCGGGGGTCGTGCACGACGCCGAGACCGTCTCCTCCTTGGCCCTGGCCGCCGCCCTGCACCCATCGGCCGCGGTCGGCGGCACGCCCACCGAGGTGGCCACCGACCTGATCGACGAGATCGAGGGCATGGCGCGCGGCCGGTACGCCGGTCCGGTGGGCTGGCTCGACGCGACCGGCGACGGCGAGTGGGGCATCGCACTGCGGTCGGGAGAGGTCTCCGGGTCGACCGTGCGGCTCTTCGCCGGCTGCGGCATCGTCGCCGAGTCCGACCCGACGTCCGAGCTGGCCGAGGCCCAGGCGAAGTTCCTGCCGGTGCGCGGCTCGCTCGACCCGCTCAGCTGAGGTCCGCGCCGTCCGCGATGCGCTCGTAGGACTGGTGCTCGCCGATCAGCTGGTCCATCTGCATCTGCAGGAACCCGTGCCCGGCCTCGCTGTAGACCCGGTCGTGGATCGCCAGGTTGCGTGGTGCGCCCACCTTCCGCACGAAGTCGATCGCCATCTCGCTCCGCAGCCAGGGCGCCGACGACGGCGTGAGCAGGAGGTCGACCGTCTGGTCGGGGGCGGTGAGAGCGTCTCCGGGGTGGTAGACGGTGCTGCTGCCGAGGGCCAGCAGGTAGCCGCTGTTGAAGATGCGCGGGATGTCGGCGTGGATCACGTTGTGCAGCTCGCCGATCACCTGCACCGGCACCCCGACGTCGAAGAGCTCGCCGGGTTCGACAACCGTGACCCGCTCAGCGACGTCTGGCGCTTGGGCCCGGATCGCCTCGGCCACGGCCGAGATGGTGTGGATGGGCGCGTCGGTCGCGCGCAGGTTGTCGGGGTGGAAGTGGTCGGCGTGCTCGTGGGTGATCAGGATCGCGGTGGCGCCGTCGGTAGCGCCGGGCTCGGTGAAGACGCCGGGGTCGATCACGACGCGGGCGCCGGCGTGCTCGAGTCGGACGCAGGCGTGGCCGAACTTGGTGACCCTCACCCGTTCACCGTACGGCGGTGGGGTCGAGCACGTGCCACAGATCGACGACAGCGCCGACCAGCAGTCCGCGACTGTCGATCTGCGCACCGTCGACGACGTCGGCGGCAATGCACGTGACGTTGTCCTTGCCGCCAGCAGCCAGGGCGGCAGCGACCAGCTGCTCGACGGCGTCCTGGCAGGTGCTCGCGGCGAGGTGGGTCGCGATCTCGGCGTCGTCGACGAGGTCGCTCAGCCCGTCGCTGCAGAGCAGCAGACGATCGCCGGACTCGACCTCGAGCCACGCGATGTCGGGCTCAGGGTCGTGCTCGGCGCCGAGCGAACGAACCACGATGTTGCGGTGTGGCGAGGTGCGCGCCTGCTCGGCGGTGAGCCGGCCGGCGTCCACCATCGCCTGCACCAGCGTGTGGTCGGTGGTCAGCTGGCGTAGCTCGCCGCCGCGCAGCAGGTAGGCGCGCGAGTCACCGACCTGGGCCAGGGCGACGCGACGTCCGTCGGTGTAGACCGCAGTGAGCGTGGTGCCCATGCCGGTGCGGTTGGGGTCGGTGAGCACACCGCCGCGCAGCTGGGTGGCGGCCTGCTCGATGGCCGCGGCGAGAAGGTCGGTCGGGAGTGGCCGGCCTGGTCGGCACCATCGAGAGCGCGCTGGCGACGTACGTCGTGGTGGCCGAGGCGACCTCGCCCGCCGCCGCGCCGCCCACGCCGTCGGCGATGAGCAGCAGGTAGGGGCCGGCGAAGCCGGAGTCCTCGTTGTTCGCGCGCACCAGCCCGACGTGGCTCGCCGCGGCAGGCTGGAACTGCAACATCACCCCATCATCGCCGAGTCGGCGACGTCTGTCACGCCGACTCGGCCGAGATTCGCATCGAGTCGGCGCACGTTTACGCCGACTCGGCGTCCCTACGATGCGGGGGTGGTGAGGCGCCGGTTCGATCTGTCCGATCCCGCGTTCGACGTGACGTCGGCGCAGGTGCACCAGGCACGGGACGAGGGCTGGTACGTCGAGACCAACTGGGGCTGGGCGATCCTGCGGTACGCCGAGGTCTCGGCGCTGCTGCGCGACCGACGGTTCCGGCAGGGCAACGCGCGCTGGCCCGAGCAGAACGGCATCCACTCCGGCCTCTTCGCCGACTGGTGGGGCGAGACGTTGCTGAGCCTCGAGGGCGACGACCACGCGCGCATCCGGCGGCTGATGGTGCCGGCGTTCCGCAACAAGACGATCGCCGCGATGGGCCCGCAGTTCACCGCGCTCGCCGCACGAGCTGATCGACGGCTTCGTCGAGCGCGGCCGCGTGGAGTTCATCTCCGAGTTCGCCGAGCCGTACAGCGCCCGGATCATCTGCCAGCTGCTCGGGCTGGACGACGACGCCTGGCCGCAGGTGGCGCACTGGGCCGACGACCTCGGTGCGTCGTTCTCGATCGACGTCGGCCAGCAGGTGCCGCGCATCGAGGCCGCGCTGACCGGGCTGGCGGGCTACCTCGACGAGGTCGTGGCCGACCGGCGCCGGACCCCGCGCGACGACCTCGTCTCGACCCTGGTCGCGGCCGACGAGCTCAGCGACCACGAGCTCAGCGTGGCCCTGGTCTTCCTCGCGTTCGCCGGCATGGAGACCACCCGCAACCAGCTCGGCCTCGCGCTCCAGACGCTGCTGAAGCACCCCGACCAGTGGCGGCTCCTCGGCGAGCGACCCGACCTCGGCGCGAACGCCGTCGAGGAGGTGATGCGGGTGAACCCGACCGTCACGTGGGTGACCCGCGAGGCCCTCGAGGACGTCGACTTCCAGGGCCTGCACATCCCCCGCGGCGGCATCGTGCAGATGCTCTCGCACGCAGCGGGCACCGACCCCGCAGCGATGGACGGCCCGGCGGACCGGCGTTCGACATCACCCAGCAGCGCCCGCCCCACCACGGCTTCGGCGCCGGCATCCACCACTGCCTCGGGCCACTTCGTCGCGCGCACCGACATGGCCGTGGCCCTGCCGCTGCTCGCCGGCCGGCTCCGCGACGCGCGGCCCGACGGACCCGGCGAGTGGCTGCCGGTCTCTGGCAACACGGGTGCCGTGCGGTTCCCGATCGCCTTCACCCCGGGCGCCAAGAGTGGGCGGTAGTCCCAAGTCATCCACAGCGCTGCCGCCGAAGCGGGCTCAGGCAGTGAGGTGGTGCAGGTAGCACCAGCGCCAGTCCTCGGCGGGCTCGGCCGACTGGATGACGGGATGGCCGGTCTCGTGGAAGTGGGCGGTGGCGTGCTTGCTGGGCGAGGAGTCGCAGCAGCCGACGTGGCCGCAGGTCAGGCACTGGCGTAGCGCCACCCATCGGTGTCCCTCGACCACGCACGACGGACAGGTGCCGTCGGTGGCGGTCTCGCGGCGCGGGTTCTCGAGCAGGTCGTCGCACTCGGCCCCCGGCGGGCGAGCGGCGCCGCCCTGACGCAGCTCGGCGCGCTCCTGGGAGGCCAGGTCGAGCATCGACTCCTCGATGTCGAGCATCGCCAGCACCTCGGCCACCACCTCGGACGGCGTGGTGCCGGCCGAGCGGATCTCGAGCACCCGCGTGCGCTCGGCCTCGATCATCGCCAGCCGGATCCGCGCGTAGAGCTCGCTCGGCGTCTCCTCGTCGGCGGTGGTGCCGAGCCGCTCCCACGCTGCGAAGTTGCGCTGGTCGGTGCGCTGCCGGATCAGGTCGACGACGCCGTGGAGGTCGTCGACGTCGAGGCGGTCGAGCTCGACGAAGCCGGCCTTCGAGGCCTGCTGCAGCAGGGTGGCGCGGGCGAGGGCGTCGTCCATCGGGTCGGGGGACGGCACGCGGAGGCGCCGGGCGATGATCGGCAGCGAGAGGCCCTGGATGAGCAGGGTGCCCGCCACGACGGTGAAGGCAATCAGCAGCAGCACCTCACGATGGGTGGTGTCCTCGGGGATGATGAACGCCGCCGCCAGGGTCACGACCCCGCGCATGCCGGCCCACCCGAGCAAGAACGTGTACGCCGGCGGCGGCGCGTGCCCGGTGTCGGGGTCGGCGCTCGGCCGCACGATCAGGTAGCGCGCCGGGAACACCCAGACCAGGCGCAGCACGATGACGGCGACGAGCGACAGCCCGCAGACCAACGCGATCCGGCCACCCGAGAGGGTGCTCTCGCCGACGTCGTCCAGGAGCATCGCCGCCTGGAGCCCGATCAGCAGGAACACGGCGTTCTCGAGCACGAAGGCGATCGTGCGCCAGTTGATGCGCTCGGCGATCCGCGACTGCGCGGTCTGCAGCACCGGAGCCTGGTGTCCGAGGAGCAGCCCGGCCACGACCACGGCGATCACGCCGGAGGCGTGGATCTCCTCGGCCGAGATGTAGGCCGCGAAGGGCACGACGAGCGAGATGGCGGTGTCCATCAGCGGGTCGGTCGAGACGCTTGCGCACCTTGGCCACGACGACGAAGAAGGCGACACCCGACCGCAATGCCACCACCCGCGGCCACCAGGAAGTCGACCCGTACCTCGGAGGCGCTGATGCCCACCCCACCGGCCGCGATCGCGGTGCGGAGCGAGACGAGCGCGGTCGCGTCGTTGAGCAGCGACTCGCCCTCGAGGATCGTGACGATACGTCGTGGCAGCCCGATCCGACGTCCGACCGCAGTGGCCGCCACGGCGTCCGGGGGCGCGACGACGGCGCCGATGGCGAACGCGGCCGGCCAGCCGACGTCCGGGACGAGGGTGTGCACGACGCACCCACCCCGACCGTCGTGAAGACCACAAGGCCCACCGACAGCAGCAGGATCGGTCTCCGGTTGGCGTTGAAGTCGACGAGCGACGTCGAGATCGCGGTGGCGTAGAGCAGTGGCGGCAGCAGCCCGAGCAGCACCACCTCGGCTTCGAGGTGCACCTCGGGGATGCCGGGCACGAACGACGCGGCGGCGCCCACGACGATGAGCACCAGTGGCGCCGGGACGTCGATCCGCTCTGCGACGCCGGTGACCACCAGGACGCTGACGGCCAGCACCACGAGCAGCACGGGGATATCCACGTCGTGATCCTCCTGGATGCGCGGCTGAGGCGCGTGGGTGGCTACGAATGCCCGGCGTTGATGGCGTCGATCGCGTCGGCGACAGCCTGGAAGGCGGCGATGTAGGCGTCGGTCGGAAGGCGGCTGATGCGCTGGGCGACCTGTCCGGTGGTGAAGGCCTCCTGCAGGGAGTCGAGCCGGCTGAGCATCGCGCCGTCCTGGGCGAGCAGCTCGACGACGGCGGGCTGGACGGCGCTCAGCTCGAGGCGTCGCACCTCGGAGTCAAAGGCGAAGATCGCGTCGCGCATGCGCTGGGCTCCAGCGCGCGCGGCCGGCACGTCGCGAGCCTCCTGTGCGTCGACGATCTCGGCCCCCGCCTCCTGCAGCACCGCCGACATCGTGGCCAGTGCCTGGTCGTAGGCCGCGGCCGACTCGCCAGGAACGCCGGCAGGGGCGCTGGGTGTGACCTCCGACGAGGGCACCGACGAGGAGGGCTGCGCCGGCGACGACTCGCCGCCGTCGCTGCACCCGGCGAGCAGGAGTGCCGCGGGAGCGAGCGCGAGCAGTCGACGTCCCCGTGCCCACATGAGCCCAGGCTAGTGCCGCGAGCGATCAGGGGCGGAGCGCGCGCAGGCGCGCGTCGAGGTCGCGTCGGTCGTCGCGCCGCACACGCACCTCGACGACCTCGACTCCGCCGTTCGGCGCCGAGAGAGCCTGCTCGAGCTCGGGGAGGCTGTCGACCCGCCAGTGCGGGGTGCGCGTGGCTGCGCACAGTGACGCGACGTCAACACCGTGTGGCGTGCCGAAAAGCGCCTCGAACCGGTCGGCGTGAGCAGCAGCGCCCTGCTCGAGCATCGTGAAGATCGACCCGCCGTCGTCGTTGACCACCACGAGCGTGAGGTCAGGCACCGGTTGGCCCGGCCCGATGACCAAGCCGTTGCTGTCGTGCAGGAACGTGACGTCGCCCATCAGGGCCAGGCTGCGGCTGCTCTCCCGGGCGAGCGCCACACCGATCGCCGTCGACACCACGCCGTCGATGCCGGACAGACCTCGGTTCGCGACGGTCTTGCGACGCTCGCCGACCGGGGAGGGCCTCGCCATCAGGTCGAGGTCGCGGATCGGGCTCGAGGGGCCGACGACGAGCAGCCCGTCGCGCGGCACGGCCCGGCTCACCGCCCCCGCCACCTCGTACGGCGTGAGGTCGGGCTCGGCGGCGAGCAGCGCGTCGAGCTGCCGGGACACGGAGCGGTCGGCCTCGAGCCAGCGCTGGCGCCACGTGGGGTCGTCAGGCGCTTCGACCACCGGATCTGCACGCGTCTGCGCGACCGGGAAGGGGCGGTCGGCCCAGACACCGACCGACGGCACGAGACCACCTCGACGTCGGCACGGCCGAGCAGGCGGGTGATCGGGCGCGAGATGGTCGGGCGACCGAGCACCACCACCCGCTCGACCTCGGCGCCGAGCTCGGTGTCGAGCAGCAGCCGGTAGCACCGCAGAGCATGGTCGCCGGTGCGAGACCCGCTGCTCGGCTCGGCCAGCAGTGGCCAGCCGGCCTGCTCGGCCAGGCGACGCGCGCTGGTTGCCGGCGTCGTCGCCAGCGACCACGACGGTGCGCGGGCCCAGCGGCAGCGCGTGCGCTCGCCGCGCTCGCTCCCAGGGCGTCGGCCTCGGGCGTCGGCCGGCTGGTCGGCGTCCAGGTGTCCGGCGGCAGCAGGGGCTCGTCGAGCTGCACGTTGAGGTGGGCGGGCCGCGGGTCGCGCGAGCGGGCAGGACCGCGTTCGATCGAGGTCGTAGGGTGGGCACCAGCTGGCCGAAGACGCCGACCTGGTCGGTGGTCTGGTTGGCGCCGGTGCCGCGCAGCCGGGCGGGCCGGTCGGCGGTGACCACGACCAGCGGCGACGCCCGCATGGGGGGCTTCGAGCACCGCCGGATGGAGGTTGGCGACAGCGGTGCCCGAGGTGCAGACGACCGCGGCGCGCGCGCCCCTCTGCGCCAGCCCGAGGGCGAGGAATCCGGCGGTGCGCTCGTCGATGCGGGTGTGCAGCCGCACGCAGCCCGGCCTCGGCGGCGTCGTAAGCGGCGAAGGACAGCGGCGCGTTGCGCGAGCCCGGGCGCAGATCACGACCTCGGTGACGCCGGCCTCGAGCAGGGCTGCGACGACGACTCGGGCCAGGCGGTGGCGTCGTCACGGCTCATCCTCCGTAGCGCGGACCTCGCGCCAGCCGGGCTCCCAGTGCGCCACCCGGTCGGGCGTCGGCGGCCAGCGCGGTCGAGCGCGCCGAGGTCGACCGGGCGCGCCGACGGGCAGGCGCCGTCGACCGGCAGCAGCGGCGCGACGGGACGTCGTCGGCGAGCAGCTGCACGGTCGCCAGCCCGCAGGCGTAGCGGCAGCTCGGGCAGCGCGGCGGCCAGCGCGACGCCCGGCCGCGATGCCCACCGATCGTCTCCAGGGCTGAGGAGACCACCACCGGCAGGCCGATGTCCTCGGCGATCCGAGGCAGGCGCGGACGCCGCCCAGCGGCTGCACCTTGAGCACCGCGATGTCGGCGGCCTCGAGGTCGCGGACCCGGTAGGGGTCGGCGGCGCGGCGGATCGACTCGTCGGCCGCGATCGGCACGTCGACCGCGCGGCGCACGGCGGCGAGGTCCTCGACGCTCGGCGCTCGGCTGCTCGACGTACTCGAGGCCGCCGGCGGCGCGGTCGAGCACGGCGATCGCGTCGACGGCCTGCTCGACGGACCACAGGCCGTTGGCGTCGACGCGGACCGGCCGTCGGGCCGAGCGCGTCGCGGACCGCCTCGAGCCGGGCCTGGTCGTCGTCGAGGCTCTGGCCGGGCTCGGCGACCTTGACCTTGGCGGTGCGGCAGCCGCCCGGCGCGGCGATCGGCGTGGGCCTGCTCGGGCCGACCGCGGGCACGGTGACGTTGACCGGTACGCGGTCGCGCAACGGCGCCGGCCAGTCGCCGGCCGCGGCCTCCTCGGCGCAGCGCGAGCCACGGCGCCGCGACCGGCGCGTCGTACTCCAGGAACGGGCTCCACTCGCCCCAGCCCGCCGCGCCCTCGATCAGCACGACCTCGCGCACGGTGATGCCGCGGAAGCGGGTGCGCATCGGGATCGACCAGGTACCGGCTCACGCACGAGGCTCCGCAGCCGCGACCCGGTCGGGCTTGCCGTTGGCAGCAGCGGGCACGGCGTCGAGCACGACGACCTGGCGCGGCGCCCACGACCGCGGGTGCATCTGCGCCGACCCAGTCGCGCAGCGGTCGTGCCGACGGCCGAAGTCGCCGACCACGAAGGCGACCAGACGGTTGCCCCACTCCTCGTCGGGCACGCCGATCACCTCGGCGTCCTTCACGTCCGGGTGGGCGCGCAGCCGGGCGGCGACGGCCGGGCCTGGCACGTTCACGCCGCCGCTGACCACGACGTCGTCGATACGGCCCAGCACGTGGAGACGCCCGTCGTCGTCGATGCGTCCGGCGTCGGAGGTGACGAACCAGCCGTCGACCAGGGCCTCGCGCGGTCAGCTCGGGATCGCCCTGGTAGCCGTCGAAGAGGGTCGGCCCGCCGATGCGGATGCGCCCGTCTGCGTCCAGCTTCACGGCCACTGCGTCGAGCGGGACGCCGTCGTAGACGCAACCTCCGGCGGTCTCGGCGGCGCCGTAGGTCGCCACGACGTGGACGCCGGCTGCCTCGGCGCGAGCGCGCAACGCCGGGTCGATCGGACCGCCGCCGAGCAGCACGGTGTGGGCCTTGCGCAGCGCCGCGAGATCGGTCGGGTCATCGAGCATCCGGTGCAGCTGGGTCGGCACGAGCGAGGTGAACCGACCCGGGTCGCCGGTAGGGCCAGCTCGGTGAGCGGGTCGTGCCCGGCGACCATCGATCGGCAGGCCACCTGGATGCCGGCGACGTAGGTGGCGGGCAGCGCGAGCAGCCACCGGCCCGACGCCACCGAGCCGCGTTCGGTGGCCGCGACCGAGGCCAGGACGGCACGCGCGGGAGAGCATGACGCGCTTGGGCCGACCGGTCGAGCCCGGAGGTCGTCCACGACCAAAGGCTCGGGCTCACCGGGCGCTCCAGCCAGGCGCGCAGGTCGGCAGCACGACGGTCGCCGCGCCGAGCCAGGCCCGCGCGGTCGGCTCCGCCCTCCGTGCCGTCCGCGGTCGACGGGCGAGGCGCTCGCCTGCTTGAATACCCGTCGTGGCGACACCGGCGAGTGGGTCGCAGGCGCGCGACCGCGCACCCTCCCGGCGGCGGTGGCACCGGTGCTCGCCGGCACCGGCGTCGCTGCGTACGCCGACGAGGCCGTGTGGTGGAAGGCGCTGCTCGCCCTGGTGGTGAGCCTGGCGCTGCAGGTGGCGGTCAACTACGCCAACGACTACTCCGACGGCATCCGGGGCACCGACGACGTGCGCGTCGGCCCGATGCGCCTGGTCGGCTCGGGGGTCGCTGCTCCGGCGCGGTGAAGCGGGCGGCGTTCATCGCCTTCGGCGTGGCCGGCGTGGCGGGCTCGTGCTCGCTGCGACGACGGCGTGGTGGCTGCTCGCTGTCGGCGCGGTCGCGGTGGTGGCCGCCTGGCTCTACACCGGCGGCTCGAGGCCGTACGGCTACCTCGGTCTCGGCGAGGTGATGGTCTTCGTGTTCTTCGGCCTGGTCGCCGTGATCGGCACGACCTACGTGCAGGTCGAGGAGTGGTCGTGGCCGGCGCTGTGGCGCCGGGGGTCGGAATCGGCTCGCTGGCCTGCGCGATCCTCGTGGTCAACAACCTGCGCGACATCCCCACCGACACCGTCGCCGGCAAGCTGACCTTGGCGGTGCGACTCGGCGACGGCCGCACACGCTGGTTCTACGTGCTGCTGGTGGCCACGGCGGCCTGGCCGTGGTGCTGGTGGCCGTCACCACGACCTGGTGGGCACTGATCGGGCTCGGCTTCCTCGCCCTGGCCGCCGGGGGGTGCGCGTGGTGCTGGGCGGCGCCGTCGGCCCGGGGTTGATCCCGGTGCTCCAGACCACGGGCGTCGCCGAGCTGGCCTGGGCCGTGCTCGTCGCCATCCCGCTCGTCATGGTCTGAGCGGTCCGCCCAACGCGGCCTCTACGCTCGCCGGGTCCCGACGATCAGTCGACGTCTTCCTTGGTGCGCTGCTCCTCGAACCTGGACGAGGCGTTCTCGGCGCGCACCTGCACCCGCTGGGCGAGGGCCTCGCGCTGGTTGCCGAGCACGAAGTAGGACCCGATCCCGCTGATGATGAATGCGATGATCAGGGTGACCCCTGGAGACACCTCGCCGGCGATCAACAACCACGCGCCGGTCACCGCCCCCCAGGTCACCAGGAACAGTGCGATGCGCGCGAGCGTGTAGATCCAGAACTCCTTCACGGAGTTCAGGGTAACCAAACCGTCCCGTCACCAGCGGGGCCCTACATTGGAGGGGTGCTTCGGTTCATGTTCGTGCTGATCCTCTTCGCGGTGGCGACGTACCTGCTCGTGCGGATGATCCAGCAGCGCGGACTGATGCCGCGCAAGCCACAGCTGCCGCGCCGCCAAGCACCTCGCAAGATGGTGGCGCCCGACGACGACGAGGACTTCCTGCGCGACCTCGACCGCAAGCGCCTGAACCCCGACGACCCCGAGGGCTGATCGGAATCAGCCCTTGACGCCCCGGAAGTAGCCGATCGCACCGGACCGCTCGAGCTGCGGCTCGACGATGCCGCGGGCCCCGAGCCAGTCGGTGATCTGGGTGCCGGTGCAGCCTGGGCCGAGCAGTCCGGCCAGGCGGCCCACCCGGCGCAGGGGTTCGTGCTGGATGCCGGAGTCGTTGAGCACAGCGCTGCCAGTGATGATTCCGCCCGGCTTGAGCACACGCACCATCTCCACGACCGCGGTCGCGGGGTCGGGGAAGCAGTGCAGGCCGGTGAAGGAGACGACCAGGTCGAAGGTGGCGTCCTCGAACGGGAGGTCGCCGACGTCGGCGACGCGAGGCACGACCTGGTCGGCGACGCCGCGCTCGCGGGCGGCGTCCATCGTGCGGTCGAGCATGGTCTGGGCGATGTCGGCGGCGACGTACTCGATGCCCTGGCCAGGCGTCAGCCCGCGCAGGGCGACGCCGCCACCGCACGGGACGTCGAGCACCCGCGACCCGGCCGGCAGCGTGCTGATCTCGCCGGTCGCCGTGTAGAGGCGGCGCAGGTCGGTCTGCATCCCGAGGCCCCAGACCAGGCCACCGGCCACGGGATGCTCGACGGTCCAGTCGTAGAACGATGCCCACAGCGGGTCGTCGCTCCACCCACCCAGTCCCGGCAGCTTCACGCGATCTCCTCGAGGAAGTCATCGATGGCGGCATCCATCTGATCCAGGATGTCGGGTGCCACGACCCCGTCGCCAGTGCTGCTCAAGGCGTGGTCGAGGCCAGGGAGCTCGAGCAGTGCGCACCCGAGGGTGCGGGCGACCTTCGCGTCCCACATCGGGTCGGCCAGACCGCCGATGGCGAGCTGGGGCGTGGGGTTGACTCGGATCGACCCGGCGACGCCTTCATCGGTGAGCACGGGCGTCAGCCAGACCGCAGGCCATCGCTGCTCGGCCGCGCGGGCGGCCGCCCAGCACCCGAGCGACTTGGCCACGATGAGGTCGCAGCCGTCGGCCGCCGCCTCGGCCACGTGCCCGGCGACGAACGCGGCTGGCTCGGGTGGCGGTCCGTCGAGGGTCCAGCTCACCTCCTGGACGTCGTACCCGCGACGTCGCAGCACCTCGACCGGGGTCGCCAGCACCGGCAGCGTCGTCGGGTAGGCCCGCCCGGGCAGCACGACTGCGCGCACGCTCAGCCGCTCGCCCGTGCGGGCGTTCACGAGGCGGGGCCGATCAGGTCCGGCGAGCGCAGCATCTCCCGCGGCACGGCGAACCCGTCGACGAGGTCGCCGGCAAGGGGCCGGATCTTGCGGCACAGGCTGCTGACCTCCCGGCTGATCGCCTTGCTGCGCTGGGACGTGAGCCGCCCGTGCTCCATGAACCACGCCCGGTCGGCCTCGATGCCGGTGAGTGCGTGCAGGTCGCACAGCAGGTACAGCGCGACCTTGAGGTCGCCGTCCGGCAACGACCGCGCCTTCTCGATGAATGCCTCGAGCACGAGCCGCTCCATGTGCGCCCGGGCGGCGGCGATGACGTGGTCCTGCACGCGCGAGAAGACTTCGCCCGGGTTCATGCCCTGGTCGATGCCGCGCTTGAGTCGACGAGCGACGCCGCCCAGCATGTGCTCCTCGCGGAACCGGTACATCGCCAGCTGGTACTCCGGATCGAGCAGCCCCGCCTCCTGGTCCCACCCGTCGTCGCCACCGGGGAGCACGTCCTTGATGCGCTCGAGCAGCTTGTGCACGTTGGTCTTCTCGAGCACGGTCTCGACGGCCAGGCCGGCGACGAACTTGACCATCCCGAACTGGTCGAGGTCCTCGAAGTCGCTGGAGTAGTCGGTGAGGAGCCCCTTCGCCACGAGCTGGAGCAGCACGTGGTTGTCGCCCTCGAACGTCGTGAAGACGTCGGTGTCGGCCTTGAGGGCGGCGAACCGGTTGATGGCGAGGTAGCCGGCTCCGCCGCACGCCTCGCGGCACTCCTGGATCGTGCGCGTCGCGTGCCAGGTGCCGAGCGCCTTGGTGCCGGCGGCTCGCGACTCCAGCTGACGACGGGTCGACTCGTCGTCGGTGGTCCCGGAGAAGACGTCGTGCAGCTGGGCGGCGACGACCTCCTGGGCGAAGTGGAGGGCGTAGGTGCGGGCGAGCAACGGGAACAGCCGGTGCTGGTGCATGCCGTAGTCGAGGAGCAGCTCCTCCTCGGTCTCGCTGGTCGCCTCGAACTGTCGTCGCCGCAGGGCGTACTTGGTCGCGATCGTGATCGCCACCTTGGCCGCGTTGATGCCGGCACCACCCACGCACACCCGGCCCTGCACGAGCGTGCCCAGCATCGTGAAGAAGCGCTTGTTCGCGTTCTCGATCTCGCTCGACGTACTCGCCGTCGGCCGTCACGTCGGCGAAGCGGTTGAGCAGCGCCTCGCGGGGCACCCGCACCCCGCTGAACCAGAGCTTGCCGTTGTCGACGCCGTTGAGGCCCATCTTGAGGCCGTCGTCCTCGATGCGCACGCCGTCGCACGGCACGCCGTCCTGGCGGATCGGGACGACGAACGCATGGACGCCGCGGCCCTCCCCACCGACCTCGAGCTGGGCGAAGACCACGGCCACCTCGCCGTGCCGCGCGGCGTTGCCGATGTAGTCCTTGGAGGCGTCCTCGCGGGTCGTCTCGAGCACGAACTCCTGCGTGGCCGGGTCGTAGGTCGCGACGGTGCCGAGCGCCTGCACGTTGGACCCGTGACCGGTCTCGGTCATCGCGAAGCAGCCGAGCAGCTTGCCGCTCACGATGTCGGCGAGGTAGCGCTCGTGGTGCCGCTCGGTGCCGAGCTGCAGGATCGCCCCACCGAAGAGGCCGAACTGAACGCCGACCTTGACCAGCACCGACAGGTCGCCGTAGGCGAGGGTCTCGAAGGCCGCGACCGAGGCTCCGATGTCACCACCGCCGCCGTGGGACTGGGGAAAGCCGTAGCCGGTCTGCCCGGTGCGCGGCCATCTCGATCACCACGTCGCGCACGCGGTCGCGGAAGTCGTCACGGCTCATCGTCTCGGCGTCTTCCAGGATCGCCGGCGTGCTCGGCCAGGGCGCGGCGGACGACGTCGCGCTGCTCCGCGTAGGTGCCGTCGAGCAGCGCCGTCAGCGCCGCGACGTCGACCACCGGTTCGACGTACTGACCCTCCTGCTCGCTCTCGGCCGGGTCGGTCTCAGCGGGGGCGGTGTCGGTGGCCATGGGCCCACGCTACCCAGGTGTGCGCTGGGACCACTGAGCCGGCGCCGTCAGTCGACGGCGACCGGCACGGAAGACGTCGTGGTCGTCGGGTGCGAGTGCAGACTTCGTCGGTCGAACTTCTGCCCGTGGCCCTACCGCCCACGTAGAACGCCACCAAGGCGATCATGATGCCGGCGACGTCGTCGGCCAGGTAGTGCCACCCGAAGTAGATGGTGGCCACGACGGTGATGCCGAAGTTGACCCAGAAGATGACCTTGATGACCTGGTTGCGCACCGTGTACTGCACCATCAACGCCCACAGCAAGGTGATGGCGCAGTGCAGGCTGGCGAATCCCGCGACCGAGTTCACGATGCCCTCGACGCTCTGGCCGTCGTAGCCGCCGTGCACCACCAGGTCACGCGTGCGGTCGAGAGAGTCGATGAGGTCGGTGGTCGGCGTGTGTGCCAGCTCGGTGTAGCCCGACGGGAAGTGGAAGGCCGGGCCGAGCGTCGGCAGCGCGTAGTACGACAACGTGCCCAGCGACCACGCGATGCACTGCGAGGTGACGAACCAGTAGGCGAACGAGATGTTGCGCGACCACACGATCCACACCGTCACCAGGACCGGCACCAGCGCCACGAACATCAGGTAGACGTAGGACAGGATGTAGGCGGAGAAGCTGGTGCCCAGGATGTCGTGCAGCACCGGACCCGGTCGGTGACCGAAGAAGAGCACCTTGTCGAGCAGGTTGAGCTCGCGGTCGAACATGTCGTTGGGGTTGTCGAACGAACGCACGAACGGCAGCGCCGACTTGAGGTTCCGGTAGCTCACGTAGGTGACGTAGAAGCAGACGATGCCGAGCGAGACGACGAGCATGCGCTCGCGGGTCCAGTGCGACTTCAGGCGCTCGCGTGCCACCGCCACCATCGCGGTCGGCCGGAACCGCGAGAACCACAGCGAGCGCGGCACGATGTCGGCGGCCAGGGCCAGCAGCAGCAGGAGGGGCAGCCGCGCCCACGACGGTCCGAGGAACTTTCCCTCGGGATCGAGCAGCGGCCGGTCGTACTTCAGCGAGACGACGAGTGCCAGCACGCCCATGACGACGGAGAGCCCGACGAGGGTGGCATAGGCACGGCGATACACCCGGTCATCCTAGTGGTGGCTGCGCATCGATCCTGGCCAGCCTCGACGGGTCGACCGTCAACGTGATGCTCTCCCCCGGGCCGGCGTGGCCGAACCGGGACGACGGCGAGGCGACGGCGTCCACCTCGCCGACCCCGTCGACGTCGACGACCAGCCGCACCTGGTCGGGCGTGGCCCGCGGCGGCGACCACCGTTCCCGCGAGCCCCGGGCCGCCGGGCTCTCCTGCGGTCAGGGCTGATCGGCGAACTGCCACCTCGGGCGCGGGGTCGAGATCGGCCACCGCGAGCACTCGCGCCGCCGCGGCGCCCGCGAGCACCCGGGCATAACCCAGGAACAGGGCGGTGTCGGCGTCCACCGGGGCGGCCCACACCTCGGCGATCGGGCCCTGCTGCACGATGCGCCCGGCCCGCATCACGACCAGGTGGTCGGCGATCGCGAACGCCTCCTCCTGGTCGTGGGTGACCAGGAGGGTCGTCGTGCCCGAACGGCGGAGGATGGCGCGCAGGTCGGTCGCGAGCCGCTCGCGGAGCGCGGCATCGAGTGCCGAGAGCGGTTCGTCGAGCAGCAGCAGTCGGGGTTGCGCGGCCAGCGATCGCGCCAAGGCCACCCGCTGGCGCTCGCCGCCGGAGAGGGTGCCGGGCAGCCGGTCGCCGTACCCCTCGAGACCGACCAACGCGAGCAGCTCGTCGGTGCGCTGCTGCAGGTCCGGGCGTGCGCCGAAGCCGCAGCGCATAGCCGACGTTGCGGGCCACGCTGAGGTGCGCGAAGAGCTGGCCGTCCTGGAACATCAGGGCAAAGCCGCGCTTGTGCGTCGGCACGCCGCGCAGGTCGGCGCCGTCCCAGCTGATCGCCCCCGCACTGGGGCGCTCGAGCCCGGCGACAGCTCTCAGCAAGGTCGACTTGCCTGAGCCGGACGGGCCGAGGACGGCGACCACCGCGCCGTCGGGCACCGCGAGGGTCGCGTCGATCACGGCGGGCGTGCCGTCGTACTCGACGGTGATGTTGTCGAGGTGGAGCATCACCAACCTCCCAACGTCGGTACGCGCAGTCGCTCGACGACCAGCATGACCGTGGCGGTGACCGCGGCGAGCAGCACCGCCGCCGCGAGCGCCATGCCGTAGTTGCCCGCGCCCGGGTGGCCGAGCAGCCGGAAGATCACGACCGGCAGGGTCGGGTGGTCGGCGCGGCTCAGGAACGACGTCGCCCCGAACTCGCCGAGCGAGACCGCGAACGCGAACCCGGCGGCGGCGACGAGCGGCCGGGTGAGCACGGGGACGTCGACGGTCAGTGCCGTGCGCAGCGGACCGGCGCCCAGGGACGCCGCGGCTTGGCGCTGACGGTCGTCGATGCCCGCCAGTACCGGCACGAGCGTGCGGACCACCAAGGGGAGCGCCACGAGGGCCTGGGCGATCGGCACCAGCAACGGCCAGGTGCGCAGGTCGAGCGGCTCGCGTCCGAGGGTGACCAGGAACCCGAAGCCGAGGGTGACCGCGGAGACGCCGAGGGGCAGCATGAAGAAGCCGTCGAGCACGGCGCGGGTGCGACGCTCGGCAGCCGAGCGCGAGCGGCGCGTGACGACCAGGGCGACGAGCAGGCCCAGCAGCAGCGAGATCCAGGTGGCGTCGAGCGCTGTCTGCAGAGAGTTGCGCAACGCCGTGGTGACCGGGACGACGAGCGCGCCGTCGGTGCCTGTGGTGGCCAAGGCCCGGTAGTGGCCGAGGCTCCAGCGATCTTCGACGCGCAGCGACTCGGCGACCAGCGTGAGCACCGGGACGGCGACGAAGGCGAGCAGGAGGAGCGTGGCGGCCAGCTGCGGCAGGTCGGCGCGGGTCGGTCGGTGTGGGCGCGGGAGCACCCGCTGCACGGTCGGGTCGGGCACCGCCCGCAACCGGGCGGCGACCACGAGCAGCGCGACCACCGCCACGAGCTGGAGCACGGAGAGGGCAGCCGCGCCGGGGAGGTCGTAGAGCACCGTGGTCAGAAGATAGATCTCGGTCTCGAGGGAGGCGTACTTCACGCCGCCGATCGTCAGCACGACCCCGAAGGCTGTGGCGCAGAAGAGGAAGACGACGCTGGCCGACGACACGATCGCCGGTCGTAGCGCCGGCAGCGTGACCGTGCGGAACACCTGCGCAGGCGTTGCTCCGAGAGCCGCCGCCGCCTCGCCCGGCCGGACGTCGAGACCCTCCCAGGCCGCGCCCACGCTGCGGATGATCACCGCAGCGTTGAAGAACACCAGGCCCAGCAGGATCGCGACCGGCGTCCCGTCGAGGCCGAGGAACCCCAGCGGCCCGGACTCCCGCAGCAGCTGCCGGAACGCCACGCCCACCACCACGGTGGGCAGCACGAACGGGACCAGCAGGGCCGCGCGCACGAGGTTGCGACCTCGGAACGTCAAGCGGTGCAAGGCGTAGGCGGCCGGGAGGCCGAGCACGACGGCGAGGGCCGTCGCCGCGCTCGACGTCCAGACGGTGAACCAGACGACCCGACGCACCCGCGAGCGGGCCAAGACGTCGAGCACCTCGCCGGGCGCGAAGTCGCCGTCCGGCCAGAAGCCCCGGCCGAGCATGCCGGTGACGGGGAGCACGAAGAAGACCGCCAGCATCGCCACCGGCACGGCGGCGAGTGCGACGAGCGACAGCGTGCGTCTCATCGGGTCGACGTGCCTCATCGGGTCATCGGGGTCATCTACTGATGACGTCGGTCCACTCGAGCAGCCAGTCCTGCCGATTGGCCTCGATCTCGGCCGGGTCGACACTGAAGGAGGTCGTCGGTCGCTGCGCGAAGGTGGCCCAGTCAGTCGGGATCGGCGTGTTGGCCACGACCGGGAACACGTACATGCTCTCGGGCAGGGCAGCCTGCACCTCCGGTCCGACCAGGAAGTCCAGCAGCGCCTGGGCACCCTCGCTGTTGTCGGCGCCGTCGAGCGCCGCGGCGTACTCGACCTGCTGGTAGCAGGTGTCGAGCAGCGCGCTCGTGGTCGTGCCGCCGTCGCCATCGACGGTGAACGCCGGCGAGGAGTCGTAGGAGACGACGATCGGCTTCTCGCCCTTGCCGCCACCCTGGGTGAACTCGCCCTGGTAGGCCTCCGACCAGCCGTCGACGACCTCGGTGTCGTTGTCCATCAGCTCGGCCCAGAAGTCGGGCCAGTCGTCGCCGTACTCGGCGATGGTGGTGAGCAGGAACGCCAGGCCCGGCGAGCTGCTGGCTGCGCTCGGCGTCACGAACAGACCGCGGTAGGCCGGGTCGGTGAGGTCGGCGAGCGTGGTCGGGGGGTCGATGCCCTCCTTCGAGAACCAGGTGTCGTCGACGTTGACGCACACGTTGCCGTTGTCGACCGGCACGAGCGCCCCATCGTCGTCGCCGGGCAGCGCGTAGGTGCTGACGCCCTCGGGCAGGTCGCCCTCGTGCGGCGCCAGTGCGCCGGCGTCCAGGACGCGCGACGCGAAGGTGTTGTCGACGCCGAACACCACGTCGCCCGAGGGCTTGCCCGCCTCGTCGGCGACGAGGTTGACCAGCGTGCCGACGCCGTTGCTCGGGCGCACCTCGAGCGTGTAGCCCGACTGCTCCTCGAACGCCGCGAGCGTCTCGTCGGGCAGGTAGAAGTCGCTATGGGTGAGCAGGACCACCGTGGTCTCGGCATCGCCCGCGTCATCGTCGTCACCTCCGACGAGCGAGCAGCCGCTGGCGGTGAGGCGGTGGCGAGCAGCAGGGCCGGGACCAGCCTCCGGGCTGCGGGCCGTGGGATCGGTCGGGTGTTACGGGTGGGCACGCGAGACATCGCGGACTCCCTTCGCCGGTTCTAACCGGATCAGGTTCGGAGGGTCTGCGGCTTCATCCGCACTCTCAGCACGCTCGATCGTGCTCCCCTGTCTTGGCTTCGCCACTCTAGTGCGGGCTCGGCGTCCTGGTGGCGGCGGTCCGCCGGGAAGCGGTGCCTCAGCCACCGAACTTGGGAGGCGAGCTCGTGGCAAGTCGCACCGCTCCCGGCTTGGAACCGGGCAACCGCGCCGGAGCGGTGGCTCAGCCACACAATCCAGCAGACGAACGGTGGCGGCGGCACCGCCCTCCGCCGCCCCGGCACAGCCACTTGGTCTCCACAGGCGGCCTCGACAGCAGGGCTATCCACAGAGCGTGCCTGGCTGCCTGCCTCGAACTCGACCCGTGCATTGGGCTCGTGCCATGCGCGACATCCCCGAAGAGCTCGCAGGTCGGCCGTTCACGCGCGCCGAGGCACTCGGTCTGGGAGTTACGTCCCGCATGCTCGAGGGAGCTCGTTTCACCCGGGTGTTCCCAGGCGTCTGGAGGTGCAGCGACGCCACGCTGACGCATCACCAGTTGATCGACGCTGCTGGGCTGTCGCTTCCATCCACGGCACACGTCACCGGCATCACTCGCCTTCAGAAGCTCGGGCTCGAGTTTGGTCCGCGGACGCCGCTGCGCTTTGTCACGCAGGGAGATCTCCACCTCACGCCCCCCGGCATCTTTCTCCACCGCACCAAGAGATTGGCGCCTCGAGACTCGGTCGGCATCGGCCCTGCCGGAGCATTCATCTCGTACTGCTCGCTCGCCCGAGCCATCGATGCCATCAAGGTCGGCGACTGGCTGCTGCACCGAAAGTTCTTGACGATCGTCGAGCTGCACGACGTTGCCTGGGCAACCCCCTGGCGGGCCGGGGCGGCCGAGTCGCTGTGGGTGCTCGAGCACCTGAACGCTGGCAGCCGATCCCTCAAGGAGTCCGAGACCCGCGCGGTCCTGGACTTCTCAGGACTCGAACCCGCTGAGGTCAACGTCGACGTGGACCTCCCTGACCCCGTGCGCGCGATCGGTGACCTCGTCTACCCCCGCTGGCGCACCGTGGTCGAATACGAGGGTGTCCAGCACCAGCTCGAGCGCGTGCAGTACACCGAAGACATCGACCGCTACGCGAGGTTCCGGGCAGCCGGCATCGCCTATGTGCAAGTGACCGCGGAACGCCTTGCGAATCCCCGCCTGGTCGTCGGCGACGTCTACCGCACCCTGGTCACCAACGGCTACGACGGGCCGCCCCCGGAGCTCGGTGCGCGGTGGAGCACGTTGTTCAGCCGCGTGACCCGCACCCTTGGGTCTCGCAGGGAGTACCTCCGTCGTCTCGCCGCTGTCAGCTGAGGTGAGCGTGGCCCGTCAGCGGTGGGTAGGCCACGGTCGGCATCCATCATTCGGTGGCTGAGGCACCGTCCCCGCGGCCACCGCCCGTCAGCGGTGGATGAGCCCCCATCTAGACCAGCCATTCGGTGGCTGAGGCACCGCTCCCCGCGGCCACCGCCCGTCAGCGGTGGGTAGGCCACGGTCGGCATCCATCATTCGGTGGCTGAGGCACCGCTCCCCGCGGCCACCGCTCCACGTCAGCGCCGCCCCGTGGCAGGCTCGGCAGCGTGACCGTTCGATGCGTCGAGCTACGCCTTCACCGACCTGGACGTCGCGACGGCGTACGACGTCTGGCGGCTGAGGCAGGACGTGTTCGTGGTCGAGCAGGAGTGCGCCTACCCCGACCTCGACGGGCGCGACGTCGAACCGGGCACGGTGCACGTGGTGCTGCGCGAGGACGACGTGCTGGTCGGCACGGCGCGGGTGCTGGACGACGGCGACCGGTGGCGGATCGGACGAGTCGCGCTCGCCGAGACCGCACGCGGTCGAGGGCTGGCCGACGTGCTGATGCGAACCGCCCTCCAGGTCACCGAGGGCCGCGACGTCGTTCTCGATGCCCAGGCCCCGTTGGCCGGCTGGTACGCCGGGTTCGGATTCGAGGTCGACGGGCCGGAGTTCGTCGAGGACGGCATCGCGCACCTGCCGATGCGTTCGGTCAAGCGGTAGCGGCGCGCCCGTACTGGACGCCGTCGCGCGAGTCGGTCGCGGTCAGCGACCCGCGGGCGACGAGCAGGTCGAGGTGGGCCTTGGTCTCCATCGAGGCCATGCCCCGGCTGAACACGTCGAGGGTGTCGAAGGCGTGCAGGTGGCGGGTCCAGCCGAGCTGCTGGGCCACGGTGTACGCCGTGCCGGTCCCGGTGGCGGGGATGGCGGCCAGGCTGTCGGCCAGACGTCCCTCGTGGTGCACGAGCAGCTCGTCGACCCGGACGTGGGACGACGGCGCGACCGGACCGTGCGCGGGCAGGATCTGCAGGTCGGGCAGCGACCGCACCTTCGTCAAGCGAGGCCATGAAGTCACCCAGCGGCTGCTCGGTGGGCGGCACGGTGAAGCCGATCGAGGGCGTGATCGTCGGCAGCACGTGGTCGCCGGCGAAGAGCAGCTCGGCGGCACGGTCGGCGAAGACGAAATGGCCGGGCGTGTGGCCCGGCGTGTGCACGGCATCGATGGTGCGGGCGCCGACGGCGATCTCGTGATCACCGTCGAGCCAGCTGGTCGGGTAGGCCCAGATCGACACGTCGGGCTCGTCAGTGCCGTCGAGGCGCTGCCACTCGTCGGCGATCACCTGCGCGCCCGCCGAGCGGAGCACCACGTGAAAGGGGTTCTCGCTGAGCGCCTCAGTGTTGTTCAGCAGGTCGAGACCCGGCTTCTCGTCGATGCCGAGCGCTACGTCGATCCCGAACTCCTGCCCGAGCACCGTTGCCATCGTGAAGTGGTCGCGGTGGATGTGGGTCACCAGGAACCGGTTGATGTCGGCGAACCCGGACCCGATCGTGCCCAGGCACTTCTCGAGCAGCTCGCGTGCCACCGGGATCGCCCAGCCGCCGTCGATGAGCGTCAGTCCGTCGTCGGTCTCGATGACGTAGACGTTGATGGCGCGCAGGCCGTCCATCGGCAGCGGCAGCGGGATCCGGTGGATGCCGGGCGCAACCTGCCAGGCTCCTTCGGCCGTCCAGTGCTCGCCGGAATCTGGCGAGACGGCATGGGCGGTCGAGATGCCGGGATCGTGAGCCATCTGCCGGACCTTACGGCGCGAGGTCAGGACCCGAGACGTCAGGGAACCCGAGGTCGAGGGTCGGCTGTTGGATGCCGCCGTCGATCTCGAGCAGCTTGCCTGTGACGTACTGACCAGCGCGCGAGGACAGGTAGAGGACGCCGGCGGCGATGTCGGCGGGCTCTCCCACCCGACCCAGCGGCGTCTTGCCCTCGAGCTGACCCATCATGGCGGGATCACCGGCCACGAACTCCAGGGCGCTCGTCATGATCGAGCCGACGTAGATGCCGTTGACGCGGATCCGCGGCGAGAGGTCCTGGGCGGCCATCTTGGTCCAGTGCGCGAGCGCCGCCTTGGCCGTGCCGTAGGCCACGAACCCGCGGTCGGCGGTGCGGCCCATCATCGAGGAGATGGTGACGACCGATTTCTGGGTGCCATCGTCGTGGCGGAGCATCAGGGGCACGGCGGCCCTGGTCAGGGCGTGGGCCGTGCTCACGTTGAAGCTGAACGACTCCTCGAGGAACCGCGGGCTGGTCTTGAGGAACTCCTTCGGGAAGGTGCCCCCGACGTTGTTCACCACGACGTCGAGCCGGCCCAGCTCGTCGAAAGCGGTCTGGGCGAGCCCGGCCACGGCGTCGAGGTCGCTGAGGTCGGCGGCCACGGTGACGCAACGGCGTCCGGCGGCGCGCACCTGCTCGGCGACCTCCTCGAGCTGGCTCTCGGTGCGGGCCGAGATCAGGACGTCGGCTCCGGCCTCAGCCAGGGCGACGGCGGTGCCCGCCCCCAGGCCGCGACCGGCACCGGTGACGATGGCGACGGTGCCGGGGATCGCGAACCGGTCGAGAATGCTCACTTGCTCACCAGCCCGCGGCCGGTCACGAGAGGCAGGTCGATGGCCCGCACCAGACCGGGCTTCGGCGGCCACGACGGCGGGCAGCGCGTTCACGATGCGCTGGGCGGTGGTGATCATGCCGCTGACGTTGTGGTCGCCGTGCTCGCCGTGGTGGGTGAAGTCGACCTGCATCATCGGCTCGCCGGTGATCTTGACCCGGTAGCAGCCGTCGGTGCCGGCGGGCGGCTTCTCCCACTCGGGCACGGCCTCGGCGTCGGTGCGGGTGATGTGCTCGAGCACGACGCGCGGTACGCCGTCGACCTTGCCGATCAGCTGGAACCGAACCGCACCCATGGTGCCCGCGGCAATGTCGCCGGAGACCGACGGCGTGTCGCGCTCGGCGGCTCGGCGGTCGACGTCCTCGGTGAGCGGCTCGTCGAGCGTGATGTCGAGCCCGGCCGCGATCTGGCGAACGACGCTGCCCCAACCGGCGCTCAGGATGCCCGCGTGCCAGAGCAGGCCGAGCTCCTCCATCGGCCTGCCGAACCCGAACAGGTCGCCCATCACGACGGGCTGGTAGTAGGTGGAGTAGTCGCAGATCTCCATGACGCGTACCTCGTCGATGCGCTGGCTCAGCGATGTCATCACCAGGGGCAGGATGTCGTTCGCGAAGCCCGGGTCGATGCCGTTGATGTGCATCGAGGCGTTGCCCTTCACGCAGGCGTCCTCGATGCGCGCGATGAACTCCGGCGGCAGGATCTGCTCCGGCCACTGCAGCAGCACCGGGCCGCTGGAGGTCACGTTGATTCCGGCCTCGACGAAGCTGATGAGGTCCTCCATGCACTCGAAGACCCGGTCGTCGGCCATCGCGGTGTGCACGATCGCGTCGGGAGCCAGCGCGATCAGCTCGTCGCGGTCGGTGGTGGCCTTGATGCCCAGCTCACGGCCGAGCTCGGCCAGCTCGCCGACGTCCTTGCCGTGCTTGGCGTCGCTGGAGACCCACACTCCGACGAGCTCCATGTCGGGGTGGGCGTCGATGCCGGCAATGGCGTGCCGGCCGATGGTGCCGGTCGACCAGACGACGACGCGGAGGGGCTTCTCGGGAATGACCTGTGACATGCGCCGCACACTAGAACATGTTCTAGTTTTGCGGAAGGTTTCCGCTCAAGCCGGTGCCGCAGACGTGATGGTCTCGGTGATGATCGGGCAGTGGGTTCCGCCGACCGAGTAGATGGTCGGCATGCAGCCGGTTGCAGTGGATGCAGACACCCTCGACCGCCTGCTCGCGCTGGAACCGGTTCACCAGGTCGGGCTCACGAAGAAGGGCGCGGCCCATCGCGACGAAGTCGAAGCCGGCGGCCATGGCGCGCTCCATGGTGTCGCGGCGATTGATCCCGCCGAGCAGCATCGAGCGGCAGGGAGAGCCCCTCGCGGAAGCGCACCGCCTTCTCCCAGAAGTACGCCTCCTCGAAGTCGTAGGTCTTCATGAACGACTTGCCGACAGGGGTCTTCATCCCCCAGGCGCACCAGCGGCGGCATGGACGCCGCGAACTCCTTGACCGGCGCGCCGCCGCGGAAGAGGTACATCGGGTTCATCAGCGACGAGCCGCCGCTCATCTGGAACCCGTCGATCGTGCCGTCGGACTCGAGCAGCTGGGCGTACTCGAGCCCCTCGTCGGTGGTCACGCCACCGCGGAAGCCGTCGCTCAGCGAGACCTTGGCCGTCACCGCCACCTCGCCGCCGACCTCCTCGCGCACCGCGCGGGCGACCTGCCGGCCCAGCCGCGCCCGGTTCTCGAGGGAACCACCCCACCGGTCCTTGCGCTTGTTCAGGCCCGGCGCAAGGAACGACGAAATCAGGTAGCTGTGGGCCATGTGCAGCTCGAGGACGTCGAAGCCGGCGTCGACGAGGATCCGCGCCGTCGCGACGTAGTCGTGGGTGATGCGCGTGAGGTCGCTCTCGGACGCCGAACCGATCATCTGCATCGACAGCGGGCTCGGGGCGCGGCTGGCTGCCAGCGCCCGCACGCCGTTGGAACGACCGTTGGCGACCGGGCCGGCGTGCCCGACCTGTCCGGCGACCTTGGCCCCGGTCGCGTGGATGGCGTCAGTGAGCCGCGCCAGGCCCGCCGCCGTGTCGGGGCCGACCACGATCACCTCGCGACTGGTCCGCCCCTCGGGTGCCACCGCGAGGTAGGCGACAGTGGTCAGTCCGACCCCACCCTCGGCCACCGCGAGGTGGTAGTCGATCAGCTCGTCGGTCACCTGCCCCTGGGGCGTCCGGCCCTCGAACGTGGCGGCCTTGACCGTGCGGTTGCGCAGGGTCACCGGGCCGAGCGTGGCCGGCGCGAAGACGTCAGGAGTCACCGGAGAACTGTAACGCGTTCTAGTTTCGTGATGGGCTACAGAATGTGCCCATGACCGACGTCGTGAGCGCGCTGCGCGCGGGCGGCTGCGTGTTCGCCGAGGAGGAGGCGGCGCTGCTCGGCGAGGCCGCCCCCGACGCGGACGACCTTGTCCGACTGGTCGCCCGGCGCGTGGCCGGCGAGCCGCTGGAGCAGATCGTCGGGTGGGCGGACTTCGACGGCCTGCGCATCGCCGTCGCGCCCGGCGTCTTCGTGCCCCGCCAACGCACCACGTTCCTCGTCGAGCTCGCCCACTCATTGGCTCCACTCGGCGGCTCCGTCGTAGACCTGTGCTGCGGGAGCGGCGCCCTGCTGGCCGCACTGCTGCTCCGCCGCCCCGACCTGGACGGTCAGGCGGCCGACCTCGACCCCGCGGCCGTCGACTGTGCGCGGAGGAACCTGCCGCCCGAACGGGTTCACGAGGGCGACCTGTTCGACGCCCTCCCCCGCAACCTGCGGGGCGGGGTCGACGTCCTGATGGTGAATGCGCCCTACGTGCCTACCTCGGAGATCTCGCTGATGCCCAGCGAGGCGCGCGACCACGAGCATCACCTGGCCCTCGACGGCGGCGCCGACGGCTTGGCGGTCCATCGCCGGGTCGCGTCCGAGGCAGCAGCCTGGCTGGCACCACGAGGGGTCCTGCTGATCGAGGTGGCCGCAGCCCAGGTGGCGCCAGCGCATGCCATGTTCGAGGCCAGCGGGTTGCGCCCGGAGACCCATCATGACGAGTTACGCCGCGCCACCGTGGTGACCGCGACCCGCCCGGTACCCTGAGCCGTGCTCCGCGCTGCCCCACTCACGGCCCTCGCCGTGGCCTGCTTGGTGCTGCCGAGCGCCTGCGCCAGCAGCGAGAGCCCCACGACCGCGACCCTCGCCACCGACTCCCCGTCGCTGGCCTCGTGGGTCGACAGCAGTGCCTCCGTCGCCTCGCTCGCCCTCGTGCGCGGCCGGGTCGACCTGGCCGGCACCCGGCCCGAGCGCCTGACGATTGGGCTGCGCAACGCCCGGTTCACCGCCATTCCCGACCAGTGCGAGCCGAGCACTGTCGTGCGCCGACGCTCGTTCACGACCGGCACCGAGCTCGTGTGCCAGGTCTCGACCGGCGCGGACGCCGTCACGTTCGACGCGATCGTGGTGGGTCAGCAGGGGGCCCCGGTCACCGGCACGGCCTCGTTCGGCGAGGGTGACGAGCGGCAGCGCGACCAGCTGCCCACGCGGACCATCGAGGGCGGCTCCGCCGACCTCGCACCCGACCTGCGGCTGATCTCCAGCCCCGACTTCCTCAACGCCGACGTGGGCGACCTGCGCCGACGGACCGTCGCGGTGGAAGCCGTCGCGCTCGACCAACTCCACCAACGCCGACTACGAGCGCGCGCTGGGCCGGATCCTCGACGACTGGGCAGCTCTCGACCCGGCGGCCGTGCTGGTCGCCGGCGACCTGGTCGACGGGCGGTGGGGCTACGACGACCAGAAGACCGGCAACTTCGGTCCGGTCGAGACCCTCGCCCCAGCGCCGGGCGGCGCTGCGCCGGGCCGCGCGCACCTACTACCCGCAGTGGACCGACCGCTTCACCGCCCGCGGGCTCGCGCCGTTCCCCGCGATCGGCGACCACGAGTACGGCGACAACCCGTGGTCGGACCGCAAGGCGACTGCTGGTCGACGACTTCGAGAGCGAGTTCGCCCGCGAGTTCACCCAGGACGCAGCCGGTCGGCCCCGCTTCGCCGACCATCCCCGAGGCCCGGCCGCCACCACGGCGTACGCCGGGCGCCCGACGCCCGACCTGCAGGTCGTCACGCTCGACGTCTTCGACATCACCCCGAAGCGCGCCCGGATCGGCCTCGACCGGCAGCCAGTTCACCTGGCTGCGCGAGGTGCTGGCCAAGGCCAAGCGCGACGACGTGCGAGTGGATCGTCGTCCAGGGGCACGTGCCGATCGCGCACGCCCGTGCGGGCGCGCGGGTCCAGCCTGCTCAGCTACCCCGGCGGCACCGACTCGCGGCTGTGGAAGCTCTTCCGCCGCTACGACGTCGACCTCTACCTCGCCGGCGAGGTGCACGACACCACGGCCATCGAGCGCGACGGCGTGGTGCAGATCTCGCACGGCGGGTTGTTCCAGTTCGGGCTCACCACCGCCCTGGTGCTGGACTTCTACGGCGACGGTCTCTACCTGACGCTGCGCGACTACGACGTCCGGCACTCCGACGCCGGCCCGCGGCTCTGGGAGACCAGGCGCGGCGGCATGCCGAGCCAGATCTCGGTCGAGGGTGCCCCGATGACCATCGGCAGCGCGATCATCACCCAAGGTCGCCTCGTGCTGCCCAGCGGCATCCTCGAACCGCGCCGGTGACCTCCTGCCGTCGAGACGGCGTCCGAAGCACGCCGTCGACACCGGAAAGGTGCGTGGCTACGCAGCCGGCGTGCCCGATCTCTCCGAGATGGGCACCTTCGTGCCTGGCTGCCCGGTAACCCACTCCGGCGCCTCGAACAAGAACCCGGCCCCCAGCCGCAGCAGTACCGCGTGGACTGCGAAGCAGCCGAAGACCACGCCGACCGACACCACCAGCGGATAGGCCAGCGCCACCCACGGCGACCACGAATGGCCAACGCCGAGGCCGTGTGGCGCCTGCACGAGGACCACGAGCACGATCAGGTGCAGCACGTAGATGCGCATCGTGCGACGCCCCACCCATGCCAGAGCGCGACCGACGTCGGACCGACCGATCGCCACAGCCACGCGTGATGCCCAGCGGGATCCCGGCAACGCTCGCGACGAAAGCGGTGACGGTC
This sequence comes from uncultured Actinomycetota bacterium, assembly GCA_963781575.1. Taxonomy (GTDB): domain Bacteria; phylum Actinomycetota; class Actinomycetes; order Propionibacteriales; family Nocardioidaceae; genus Nocardioides. Next base: position 102,657 of record CAWAGM010000008.1, read on the forward strand.
CACGGCAGCGGCGAGTGCAGTGCGAGCAGGGCGGTGACGACGTAGCCGAGCGTGAGGGGTCCGAGCGGGAGCCCGCGCTCAGCGACCCACCGCACGGCCTGCGGCAGCAGAGCGCCGACGAGGTAGTAGACGAGGTGGGAGAGCACCGCGGCGCGGTTGTTCTCCTCGATCGAGAGCAGGAAGACCGACATCGAGAGTAGTGATGCGGCTGCGACGACGGCGAACGGGTTGAGCCCGCGCACCAGCCGAGCCACCAGGTAGTAGGCAACCAGGGCGTAGAGGAACCACAGGCTCGACGCCGCCCACAGCAGCTCGCCGACGAAGTCGGCCGGTGATGTCACCCGGTTGGCGGGGATGTCTGGTTCGAGCGCGTAGACGACCGCCATCACCGCGAGCCAGACGACGTAGAGGTAGTAACCCCCGCGGATCCGGCGGACGGCGTCCGGCCAGGGCCGCGCCACGGCCCTCGACGCGAAGAAGCCGCTGACGACGAAGAACAGCGGCATTCGCACCGGCTTGAGCGCATAGGTGACGTCGTGCCAGAACGTGCCCTCGATCTGCAGCGGCGGCAGCAGCAGGAACTGGAAGTCCTTGACGATCACGTGGTGGAGCACCACCAGCAGGATGCATGCGCCCTTGGCCACGTCGGGCCAGACCAGGCGGGTGCGAGTGCTCATCTCGCGGGAAAAGTATCCCGGCGAGTGGCTTCCCAAACAATCTGCGCTTTCTGGGGCAGCGCAGTCACCTCAGTCAGCGCATGGCCTCCTCCCACGCGTCGTTGAAGGCCACGAGGTCACTGATCAGCCGATCGGCGCGCTCGGCTCCGAGGCTGTCGAGCACCCGGGTGAGTACCCCGGCCCGGATCGCGCCGTCGTGCTCGTAGGCCTCGGCCCCGATGGCCGTGGGTCGCACTAGCTTGCTCGCACTGCCGGGCACGTCGAAGCGCTCGACGTACCCGGCGGCCAGGGCCGCGTTGACCTGGCGGTTGACGGTCGACTGCTCGAGACCCAGGTCGGTGGCCAGCCGGCGCAGCGTGCGCGGCTCGCCGTCCGAGAGCGTCCAGAGGATGCGGAACGCGGAGTCCTCCAGCATCGAGCCGGCGTAGACCGACGTACGGCGTCGCTGAAGTCGGATCAGCTGGTCGCCGAGCGCGGCGATGCCCGGGTGCGGCGCGGGTGCTGGGGGCGTAGTCATGGGAGAGCTCCGTGATCGTAGTCACAGGATTCTCCCAGACCACGTAAGGATGTGTATCGTACACATCCATGGACGACACGACTCGGGCTGCGCGACCGCTCCTGACCGTCATCGTCCTGTGCTTCGGCGGCATGACCGTCTCGCTGACCCAGACCCTGGTCATCCCGATCCAGGGTCGCCTGCCCGAGCTGCTCGGCGCCTCGGTCGCCAATGCCGGGTGGGTCGTCACGATCACGCTGCTCACGGCCGCGGTGGCCATGCCCATCAGTGGCCGCCTCGGCGACATCTTCGGCAAGCAGCGCGTCATCCTCGCCAGCGTCGGCCTGCTGACCGTCGGCTCGCTCATCTGCGGCTTCGCCGACTCACTCACCCCGATGCTGGTCGGGCGGGCCTTCCAGGGCATGGCGATGGGCTTCATCCCGGTGGCGATCGCGCTGATGCGCGAGATCACCCCACCCCACCTGACCAACACCGCGATCGCAGCGATGAGCGCGACGCTCGGCGTCGGCGGCGCCATCGGCTTGCCGCTCTCGGCATTCGTGGTGCAGTCGTTCAACTGGCACGCGATCTTCTGGATGGCCGCGATCCTGTCTGCAGCGCTGGCCCTCGGCGTCACCGTGCTCGTGCCGCACGTGAAGGACGCCGTGGGTGGACGCGTCGACGTGATCGGCGCGCTCCTGCTCGCCGCAGGCCTGGTCGCTGCGCTGGTCGGCGTCTCCAAGGGGCACGAGTTCGGCTGGGGCAGCACCCGCACAGTCGGTCTGATCGGGGGCGGCATCGTCATCCTGGTGCTGTGGGGCTTCTTCGAGCTCGCCCAGAAGGAGCCGCTGGTCGACCTGCGCGTCGCTGCCCGACGCCCGGTGCTGCTGACGAACCTTGCCGCCATCGCGATCGGGTTCGGCATGATGGCCCAGTCGATCGTGGTGCCCCAGCTGCTGCAGGCGCCGGAGTCCACCGGCTACGGCCTGGGCCAGACGCTCCTGCAGGCGGGACTCTGGATGGCCCCCGGAGGCCTGGTGATGATGGCCTTCTCCCCCGTCTCGAGCCGGCTGATGACCCGTCTCGGCGCCAAGATCACGCTCATGGTCGGCGCCTCGGTGCTGGGCTTCGGCTACCTGGTCGCTTTCTTCCTGATGGACGCTCCGTGGCAGCTGCTGATCGCCTCGTCCATCGCCTCGGCCGGCGTCGGCATCGGGTACGCCGCCATGCCGACGCTCATCATGGGCTCCGTGCCGATCAGCGAGGCTGGCTCGGCGGTCGGCATCAACGCGCTGATGCGCTCGGTCGGCACCACGACCGCCGCGGCCGTCATGGTCACTGTGCTCTCCGGGTCGATCAACGAGCTCGGCGTCCCGACCCGCGCCGCCTACGAGCTCTGCTTCCTGATCGGCGCCATCGCTGCCTTCGTCGGTGTCGCGATCACCGCTCTGGTGCCGCACCTCCACCAGCGCGTGCTGGCACCGGTCGCGCCCGAGCAGGTCGTCGAGACCGCCGCCGCTCGCTGACCCGTCCTCTATGAGGACGGGTCACCCCGAATTACGCGGGTCGAGCAGCTGGGCGAGGTGCAGCGAGGGCCGGTCGCGGAGGTCGGCGACCTGGGTTCGGCAGGAGAAGCCGTCGGCGAGGACGACGGCGCCGGGGGCGGCGTCCAACGCGGGCAGAAGGTTCTGCTCGGCGACGGCCACCGACACCTCGTAGTGACCGATCTCGACCCCGAAGTTTCCGGCCAGGCCGCAACAGCCGGCGAGCCGCTGCACCGTGGCGCCGGTGGCCGCGAGCAGCTTCTGGTCCTCGCCCCAGCCCATCACCGCGTGGTGGTGGCAGTGCGGCTGGGCGACCACCGTGGTGCCGCTCAGGTCGGGCGGCGTCCAGCCTTCGGTGCGCGCGAGCAGCTCGGCAAGCGTCGTGGTGGCGGCCGCGACAGCGCGGGCGTCATCAGTGCCGATCAGCTCGAGCACGTCGCTGCGGAGCACGCCCGTGCACGAGGGCTCGATGCCGACGATCGGGACGCCGGCCCGCGCAGCCTCAGCCAGTGACGCCACGGTGCGGCCGAGGATCGTGCGTGCGGCGTCGAGCTGTCCGGTGGTGATCCAGGTCAGGCCGCAGCAGAGCTGGCTCTCGGGAAGGCGCGGCGCGTAGCCGGCGTCCTCGAGCACCCGGACCATCGCCGCGGCGACCTCGGGGTCGAAGGAGTTCGAGAACGTGTCGGCGAACAGGATCACCGGCGTTCCGGTCGAGGCCGACGCCGTGAACGTGCGTCGGAACGGACGCCGTGCGAACGCCGGCACCGAGCGGCGCCGGTCGACGCCGGCCAGCCACAGTGCGGCCCGCCCGATCAGCGGCAGCCGGACCATCAGGTTCGCCAGGCGCGGCGTGCGGCCAGCCAGCTTGGCCCAGAAGGGCAGTCGTCCCAGCGCGTAGTGAGAGCGCGGGCGGAGCCGGCCGCGATAGCTCTGGTGCAGCACCTCGGACTTGTACGTCGCCATGTCGATGCCGGTCGGACAGTCGGACGCGCAGCCCTTGCACGAGAGGCAGAGGTCCATGGCGTCGTGGACGCCGGGGTCGCGCCAGTCGAGCTCACCGCGCACGACCTCCTGGAGCACGCGGGCCCGGCCGCGCGTGGAGTCCTGCTCCTCGCGCGTCGCCAGGTAGGACGGACACATCACGCCGCCGGCCGCACTGTTGTCGGCACGGCACTTGCCGACCCCGGTGCACCGGTGCACAGCCTGCGCGAGGTCGCCGTCGTCGTGCGGGTAGAGCATCGCCAGCTGCCGGCCGCGGGCCAGCGGGATGGGGAACGACCCGGCCACCCGGACGTCGGCGTCGACCGGGTCGGGATCGACCAGCACTCCGGGGTTGAGGAGGTTGTCGGGGTCGCACGCATGCTTGATCGCCCCGAACAGCGCGATCGCGTCGGCGGAGTACATGTGCGGCAGCAGCTCGCTGCGCGCCCGACCGTCACCGTGCTCGCCCGAGAGCGATCCGCCGTACTCCCCCACCAGTCGCGCTGCATCGGTGAGAAAGGCGCGCAGCACCTGGGTGCCGTCGGGCCGATCGAGCGGGTAGTCGAGGCGCACGTGCATGCAGCCGTCGCCGAAGTGTCCGAATGGAGCCGAGGTCATTCCGTAGGAGGTGACCAGCTCGTCGAAGCGGGCCAGGTAGGAGCCGAGCATGTGCGGCGGCACGGCGGCGTCCTCCCAGCCGGGCCAGGCTGGCCGGTCTGCGGGTGAACGCCCGGCCATGCCGGCGCCGTCCTCGCGGATGCGCCAGATCCGCGCCTGGGTGGCGGGGTCCTCGACCACCAGCGCGTCGAGCGCCAGACCTGCTGTGGCCAACCGCTGGGCGCGGTCGAGCACGTCAGCACGGTCGTCGCCCGCGAGCTCGACGAACAACCAGGCGGCACCACGCGGCAGGGGCGGGATGGCGTCCGGCCCGCGACGCGCGCGCAGCACGTCGAGCAGTCGCGAGTCGAGTCCCTCGCACGAGGTGGGCCCGTGCTCGACGACGGCGGGGGCGGCCTCGCCGGCCGCCACGATGTCGGTGAAGCCGAGCGCGACCACAACCCGGATCGGCGCGTCGACCACGAGCCGCACCGTCGCCTCGGTGATCACGCCGAGGGTGCCCTCGGAGCCGACCAGCGCCTGGGTGAGGTCGAAGCGCTCGGGCAGCAGGTGGTGCGCCGCGTACCCGGACACCTGGCGCCCAAATCGGTCGAACTCGGTGCGGGTGGTGGCCAGGTGGGCGCCCACCGCGTCACGCAGGCCACTCACCACGTCGTCTGCGCCGCGCGTGAACGCCGCGCCAGCACCGTCGTACCCCGTGTGGAGGGTCTCTCCGGCGGCCGTGAGGAGGCGCAGTCCAGCGACGTTGTCGGAGGTGCGGCCGTAGGCGAGGCTGCGCGACCCGCAGGCGTTGTTGCCGATCATCCCGCCGATCGTGCAGCGCGGATGCGTGGAGGGGTCGGGGCCGAAGCGCACCCCGTGCGGCATGGCGGCCTTCTGGAGCACGGCATGGACCGTGCCCGGCTCGACCACCGCTGTGCGCGACTCGGGGTCGAGGGAGAGCACGCGGTTCAGGTGCCGGGAGAAGTCGAGCACGATGCCGCGTCCCACGGCGTTGCCGGCCACCGACGTGCCGGCGCCACGCGAGGTGATCGGAGTGCCGGTCTCGCGCGCGACGGCCAGGGCGGCGGCCACCTCGTCGACGTGGCGCGGGCGGACGACGGCCAGCGGCGGGATCCGGTAGAGCGACGCGTCGCTGGCGTACATGCCTCGAGTGGCGGCGTCGGAGCGCACCTCGAGTCCGGCGCGCTCGAGCGCAGCGAGCACCTCGGCAGGATCCGACATGAGTAACATGTTACTCATGCTCGTGCTCCAGTTGCCACCCTCGCCCACGTCGCTGGCTGACGCCGTGGTGGCCGCCGTCCGCGGCGGCGTCCAGTCCGGGGAGCTCGTGCCGAACACGACGTACTCCGTCTACCAGCTCGCGGAGGTGCTCGGGGTCTCGCGCAGCCCGGTGCGCGAGGCACTGCTCAAGCTCTCCGAGGCCGGCCTCGTCGAGATCAGCCGCAACCGCGGGTTCCGCGTGCTGCTGCCGACTGCGCACGACATCGCCGAGATCTTCGAGATCCGCGCTGCGCTCGAGCCGCCAGCCGCGCGCCGGGTCGCCGAGCACGGCCGACCTGAGGACCTCGCGCGGCTCTCGATACTGCTCGCTGATCTCGGCCTCGCCGCCGACGATGGCGACGAACGGGCCTTCTGGGCGGTTGACCACGCCTTGCACGACGCCATCCTCCGTGGCGCTGGAAACGGCCGGTCCGCCACGATCGTCGAGCTCGCTCCGCTCAGCCACCGCACTGCTCGGCCCGCCCACCACGGCCACCGGACGCACGCTCCAGGAGATCTACGACGAGCATGCGCCGATCATCGCCGCCATCGTGGCGCGCGACGCCGACGCACGCCGAGCTAGCGATGCGCGAGCACCTGAGCACCACCTGTCGACTTCTCAGCCGGCAGTGAGTCTCTAATCACAGCGTCCTGGAAATGCACTTGTAACCTGAGAGTGCAAGACTGCACTTTATGATCGACAGTGCAATTGACCGGAAGAGCGCCACAACAGAGCGGATCACGCTCTGCGCCCAGCGCCTGACGGACGCGCACGGCATCGATGGCTACACCATGGACGACCTCGCCAAAGCCGCTGAGGTCTCCCGTCGCACGTTGTTCAACTACTTCCCGAGCAAGGTGGACGCCGTCCTTGGCGTCTGGCCGACGCTCGACGACGACGACGTCGACGAGTTCCGGGCCGGTGGACCCGACCACGACTTGCTGCAGGACCTCCGCACCATGGTGCTGCCGCTGTTCGAGTCGGAGCTGACCGATCGCGAGATGCTCGAGGTGCGCCGCCGGATGCTGCTCGGCAACCCGCGCCTGCTGATCCAGGTGCACGCGCGCTACGAGTCGTTGAGCGCCGAGATCGTCGAGCACATCGCCGTCCGCGAGGGCCCGACCTTCGGCGGCACTGCGCGCACAGGTGGCGGTCAAGGTGCTCGCAGCTCTCTTCGACTCCGCCCTCGACGCGTTCCTGCTCGACCCCAAGGAGCGCTCGATCGTGCACCACTTCGACGAGGCGCTGCGCACGGCTCGCTCCCTGTTCGGCGCCTGAGCCGACCCCGTTCTCTCACTTCCTCACTCGGACCACCACAGGAGACCTTCATGGCCACCCTTCTCTATCGCCTGGGCAAGACCGCCTATCACCACTGGCCGCGATTCGTCGCTGGCTGGCTGCTGCTGCTGGTCGCCGTCGGCGGTACCGCGGCCGGATTCTCCAAGCCGTTCAGCGACTCGTTCAGCATTCCCGGGATCCCCTCCGAGCAGGCGGCCGAGCTGCAGGAGCAGCTGTTCCCGATGTCCCAGGACGCCTTCGACCAGGCGAACGTCAACGTCGTCGTGCAGGCGCCCGAGGGTGAGCAGCTCACCGACTACACACGTCCCCTCAACGTGCTGGCCGAGGGGATCGCTGGTCTGCCGCAGATGAGCTCCGACCCGACGGCGACGAACCCCGGCCTGGGCAACCCCGTCGAGCTGGCCAAGACCCAGGCCGAGCAAGCCCTGGAGAACGCGCAGACCAACGGCACTGCCGAGGACGTCGCCCTCGCGAACTACTACGCCCTCGCCCCGGTAACGGCCGACGGACGCACCGGCATCGTCACCTTCCAGTGGGACGTCGACAGCCCCGCCGACGTGAAGGCAGGCTCGATCAACGAGCTCAAGAGCCTCCTCGACACCACGCGTGGGTCCGGCCTCACCGTGGAGATGAACGGCACCGGTTCACAGCTGTTGACAGCCCTGGGCGGCACCGCCGAGCTCATCGGCATCGGACTGGCCCTGATCGTGCTGCTCCTGACGTTCGGCTCGGTGGTGGCGGCCGGGCTGCCCATCCTCACCGCGGTGCTGGGCGTCTCGATCGGGCTCACCGGCGTGCTCGCGATGACGGCGCTGTTCGACCTCAACTCCAGCACCATCACGCTCTCCTCGATGATCGGCCTAGCCGTCGGCATCGACTACACCCTGTTCATCCTGGCGCGCTACCGCTCCGAGCTGCAGCACACCGACGATCGAGCGGAGGCAGTAGGCATTGCCGTCGGTACGGCTGGCTCCGCTGTCGTCTTCGCTGGCCTCACGGTGCTCATCGCGCTCTCGGCGCTGGCCGTCGTGGGCATCCCCTTCCTGACCGCCATGGGGCTCGCCGCAGCAGCCACAGTGCTGATCGCCGTCCTGGTGGCCCTGACCTTGCTGCCTGCGGTCCTCGGCATGCTCAAGTCACGCGCCTTCGGCGGCCAGGTGCGGCGCTACCGGCCGGCACGCGACGACAACGAGCAGATCCTCAACAACGGCGTTCGCTGGGGCAGGCTGGTCACCCGCCGCCCGGTAGCGTTCGCGCTGCTCGTCGTCGTGGCGCTCGGCGTCATCGCCATCCCGATGAAGGGCTTGCACCTGGCCTTCCCGACCGACAGCACCGCCGCCACCGACACCACGCAGCGCCAGGCGTCCGACATCATCTCGGCCGAGTTCGGTCCCGGTCGCGAGGGTCCGTTGCTCGTGGTGGTCGACGCCCGCGAGGCCGGTGCCGACTCCAGCACCGCCTTCGGGGACGTCGCCAGGTGGGCTTCCGACTTCCCCAGCGTGGCGAACGCGCAGGTCGTGGCGACCAACGCCGACCCGTCCGACCCGAACGCGGTCGCGACCGGTGCGCTGATCCGGGTGCAGCCGGTCGACGGACCCGACAACGAGGCCACCGAGGAGCTCCTGCGCGAGATGCGCGACGGTCAGTCGGCCATCGAGCAGCAGTCGGGCACGACCGTCGGGGTGACCGGTCTGACCGCCATCACCACTGACGTCTCCGACCAGCTCTCCGACGCACTGCCGGTCTACCTCGCGGTGGTCATCGGGCTCGCGTTCATCCTCTTGATGTTGGTGTTCCGCTCGATCCTGGTGCCACTGATGGCGACCTTCGGGTTCCTGCTGTCGGTGCTCGCCACGCTGGGCGCCACCGTGGCCGTGTTCCAGGAGGGCCTGTTCGGGATCTTCGACCCACAACCGATCGTCAGCTTCACGCCCATCTTCCTCATCGGGGTGGTCTTCGGCCTCGCGATGGACTACCAGGTCTTCCTCGTCACGCGCATGCGCGAGGCGCACGTGCACGGCGCATCGACCCATGAGGCCGTCATCGACGGCTTCCGCAGCTCGGCCCGAGTGGTCACGGCGGCCGCGATCATCATGACCGCCGTGTTCTCGGGCTTCATCCTCGAGCACGACGTCGTGGTGAAGTCGATGGGCTTTGCGCTCGCCGTGGCTGTGGTCTTCGACGCCTTCATCGTCCGGATGATCCTGATCCCCGCACTGATGCAGCTGCTCGGCGAGAAGGCCTGGTACCTCCCGGCCTGGCTCGACCGGCTCCTGCCCCACGTCGACGTCGAGGGCGAGCGTCTCCAGCGCACCCACCCCTCGGTGCTGCTCGGGCACAACCTCGCTGACGATGACGACATTCGGGAGCCCGTCTCCGTCGGCTGACCTCCCCCAGGTCCGCCCAGGCCGAGTCGGCGCGTCTGACGCGCCGACTCGGCCTGTTTTTCGTGTGCAGATGAGCCGACTCGGCCTGAGTTCGGACGGGTGTGGCATTTAGTTGGGCTTCCTAGTATTTTGTAGGACGTCCTACTACTTCGCGACCGCACCGGAGATTTCCTGATGCCGCAGCCGACCGAGCTCCACGTACCGACCCACCCGGTGCGCCTCGTCACCGCCTCGAGCCTCTTCGACGGCCACGACGCCTCGATCAACATCATGCGGCGGATCTTCCAGAGCCAGGGGTGCGAGGTGATCCACCTCGGGCACAACCGCTCGGTGCAAGAGGTCGTCGACGCGGCGATCGAGGAGGACGTGCACGGCGTCGCCGTCTCGTCCTACCAGGGCGGTCACATCGAGTACTTCGAGTACCTCGTCGAGTCGCTGCGCGCCCAGGGCGCCGGCCACGTGCAGGTCGTCGGTGGTGGCGGCGGGGTCATCGTGCGCGAGGAGATCACCCGGCTGCGCGAGAGCGGCGTGACGATCTTCTCCCCCGAGGACGGCCAACGGATGGGCCTGGTCGGGATGATCAACTCCGTGGTCGCCACGTGCGACCGCGACCTCCTCGACGACGACAACGGCGGCATCGTCACCGCCGAGCAGGTGCTCAGTGGCGACCGGTTCGCCATCGCCCGGGCGATCACCGCGGCCGAGCAGGGCCGGCTGCCGGACGACGTCCTGGCCGCGTTGCGCACCTCTTCCAGCAGCCGGGCAGTGCCGGTGCTCGGCATCACCGGCACCGGCGGCTCGGGCAAGTCGTCGCTCACCGACGAGCTGGTGCGGCGCTTCCGGGTCGACCAGCAGGACAAGCTGCGGGTAGCCGTGCTCGCGGTCGACCCCACCCGACGCAAGGGCGGCGGCGCACTGCTGGGCGACCGGATCCGGATGAACTCGCTCGACGGCGATCGCGTCTACTTCCGCTCGATGGCCACCCGCGGGGCCCACGAGGTGCCCGAGCACCTGCCCGACGTGATCGACGTCCTCAAGGGCGCCGGCTTCGACCTGGTGATCGTCGAGACCCCGGGCATCGGCCAGGGCGACGCCGCCATCGTGCCCTTCGTCGACACCTCGCTCTACGTGATGACCCCCGAGTTCGGCGCCGCCTCCCAGCTGGAGAAGATCGACATGCTCGACTTCGCCGACGTCGTCGCGATCAACAAGTTCGAGCGTCGTGGCGCGGCAGACGCACTGCGGGACGTCGGCCGCCAGCTGGTTCGCAACCGGGAGGCGTTCGGCAAGCAACCAGCCGACATGCCGGTCTTCGGCACCTCGGCGGCTCGCTTCAACGACGACGGCGTCACCGCGCTCTACCAGCACCTGCGCGACCTGCTCGGCGACGAGGGCCTCAGCCTCGACGAGGGTGCGCTCGCCCCGGCGGAGACCAAGACGTCGTCCGAGCTGCGCCAGGCGATCCCCGGTGACCGGGTGCGCTACCTGGCCGAGATCGCTGCCACCGTTCGCGACTACCACGACGACACCGAGGTGCTGGTCGAGCAGGCCACCCGGCTGCAGCGACCTCGAGTCGGTGGCCGCCGAGCTCACCGACCGGACGGAGATCGACGAGCTGCTCGAAGAAGGCCGCGTCCGACCTGCCCCGAGAGGTCTCCGAGCAGATCCTCGGCTGGCCCGCCGTGGTCGAGTCCTACGCCGGCGACGAGCAGGTGGTCGTCGTGCGCGACAAGGAGATCCACACCTCGCTGGTCAAGGAGTCGTTGTCAGGCAACAAGATCCGTCGGGTGTCATTGCCGCGCTACACCGACCACGGTGAGCTGGTGCGCTTCTGGCGCAAGGAGAACCTGCCCGGCTTCTTCCCGTACACGGCCGGCGTCTTCCAGTTCAAGCGGGACGGCGAGGACCCGGCGCGGATGTTCGCGGGTGAGGGTGACCCGTTCCGCACCAACCGTCGCTTCAAGCTGCTCTCGCACGAGGGCGACGCGACCCGGCTCTCGACGGCCTTCGACTCGGTCACGCTCTACGGCCGCGACCCTGACGAACGCCCCGACATCTACGGCAAGATCGGCACTTCTGGAGTGAACGTCGCCAGCCTGGCCGACATGGCCGTGCTCTACGACGGCTTCGACCTGGTGTCCCCGTCGACATCGGTGTCGATGACCATCAACGGCCCGGCGCCCACGGTGCTGGCGTTCTTCCTCAACACCGTGATCGACCAGCAGGTCGACAAGTTCCGCGATGCCGAGTCGCGCGAGCCGTCGGCCGAGGAGCGGGCGATGCTCGCCGCCGAGGCAGTCGCGTCGGTGCGCGGCACCGTGCAGGCCGACATCCTCAAGGAGGACCAGGGCCAGAACACGTGCCTGTTCTCCACGGAGTTCTCGCTGCGGATGATGGCCGACATCCAGGCCTGGTTCATCGAGAACTCGGTGCGCAACTTCTACTCCGTCTCGATCTCCGGCTACCACATCGCCGAGGCCGGGGCGAACCCCATCAGCCAGCTCGCGTTCACGCTGGCCAACGGCTTCACCTACGTGGAGTCGTACCTGGCACGCGGCCTCGACATCGACGACTTCGCACCCAACCTGTCGTTCTTCTTCTCCAACGGGATGGACCCCGAGTACTCGGTGATCGGTCGCGTGGCACGGCGCATCTGGGCCGTCGCCATGCGTGACCGGTACGGCGCCAACGACCGTTCACAGAAGCTGAAGTACCACGTGCAGACCAGCGGTCGCTCCCTGCACGCGCAGGAGATGGACTTCAACGACATCCGCACGACGCTGCAGGCGCTGATCGCGATGTACGACAACGCGAACTCGCTGCACACCAACGCCTACGACGAGGCCGTCACGACGCCGACCGAGGACTCCGTGCGCCGCGCGCTCGCCATCCAGATGATCATCAACCGCGAGTGGGGTCTCTCGATGAACGAGAACCCCCTGCAGGGGTCGTTCATCATCGACGAGCTCACCGAGCTGGTCGAGGCGGCCGTGCTCGAGGAGTTCGACCGGATCAACGAGCGCGGCGGGGTGCTCGGCGCGATGGAGACCGGCTACCAGCGCGGGCGGATCCAGGACGAGTCGATGCTCTACGAGCACCGCAAGCACGACGGGTCACTGCCGATCATCGGCGTGAACACGTTCATCAAGCCGGACTCCGGTGACGGCACTCCCGTGCACGTCGAGCTGGCTCGCGGCACCGAGTCGGAGAAGCAGTCGCAGCTCACGCGCCTGCGTGACTTCCAGGCCGCGCACACCACCGAGGCGACCGAGGCGATCGAGCGACTCAAGGCCGCTGCAGTCACCGACGAGAACGTGTTCGCCGTCCTGATGGACGCCGCCCGCGTCTGCACGCTGGGTCAGATCACCGAAGCGTTCTTCGAGGTGGGCGGCCAGTACCGGCGGAATGTCTAGGTCGAATCTGCCTATGGCACCTCGATGTAGGAGCTGACCGTGCTCGAGTTGCCGCCGAAGTCGTAGACGCTCAGGTCGACCTGCAGGATCGTGCCTGGGTCGAGCGGCACGACGTCGTAGGTGAGGTTGGCCAGGTCGGCGTAGAGACCGATGTCGGAGGTGGCCTCCCAGACCTGGCTGCCGTCGCCTGCGAGGGTCAGCACGTCGGGCACGATGATGCCGTCGGGGTCGGCCGTCAGCTCGCCATAGCCGCCCGACTCCGGGTCGAAGACGTAGTACGTCTCGCTCACCATCTCCCCCGACTCGACGTCGAGCACCAACGAGAGCAGCACGTCCTGCGGGAACTCCCCGTTCGCGTCGTCGGCCGCGTAGTAGGTCATCGGCACGTCGATGAACGCCGTCGAGAAGTCCTCGGAGAGGTCGAGATCGAGGTAGGCGAACGCCTCGTCCTCGCCGTCGCTGATCACTAGCGAAGTGAGGTCGTAGTTGCCCTCGGCGATGGGGGTGCCGGTGTCGTCGAAGCTCGCGATCTCCTCACCGAAGTAGGTGAGCGAGTCGTCGTCGTTGACGAAGGCGTAGCTGATCGTTGCCTCGGTCAGGTTCCCCTGGGCGGGGTCGTCGTAGGTGCCGGTGAGGGTGATCGACCCGTCGTCGTCGAAGCTCACCTCGGCCTCGCCGCGCCGGTTCAGGAACTGCGGCTGTGCCTCCGCGGGGATGTCGGCGCCGGCACCGTAGTAGGCGACGAGGAAGTCGTTCCACGGTTGGGCGGACTCGACGTCGGAGTATGCGCCGTCGCTGAGGTCGACCCTGGGCGGGAAGTAGATGGAGAGGCCGGTAGCGCCCTGGGTCGCAAGGCCCTCCACCTCGTCGAGGACGACGTCCCCGATCGCGCGCACCAGTGCGTCGGCCTGGTCGGAGACCTGGAGCGCCTCGACGCCGATGGTGCTGGCCAGGAGGCCGAGGTCCTTGAGGTGACCGTCCTGCGTCTCGTCGGGGCTCTTCGCGAACCCGAGCGTCGTGGTCTCCGCGCGGCCGACGATGGGCGCGACCGTGGGCGCGCTCTCGGAGAGCGCGGCCGCGAAGTCCGCCAGAGCCTCCTCGACGGCGTCCATGGCGGTGAGGTCGATCATCGCCAGCGTGATCTGGTCCTGAGTGCCGGAGGCCTCTGCCTGGCCGGCGAAGCCGTCGATGATCGCGCTCCCGAGCTCGTCGGGCGTCGTGCTGGGGTCGTCGGCGAGCACCTGGAGCGAGGTGTAGTCCCAGCCGTGGCCCGGCTCGAGCTCCTGCGAGGCGACCATCCGATCGGCGAGCGGCGCCATCGCGCTGGCAACTTCGTAGCTGCTCATCAGGCAGGCGTCGAAGCCGATCAGGTCGAGCTTGTCGACACCGGCCTCGTCGAGCCCGCTGCGGATTCCGGCGGTGAGCTCGGCCAGGTCGAGGACGTCGTAGTCGCTGCCCTCGTCGGGTCCGATGCCCGGCCATGAGGCGCCGTGGTCGGAGATCACCAACGCGTAGTGACCAGCACGATTCGCCTCGATGCCCTCGGCGATGAAGGTCGCGAGCAGCTCGGGGTCGGCGGAGTCGACGTCCCCGAGGTCCTCGACGAGCTCGGTCGTGCCTGGCTCGGCGAGGTCGAGCACGCGGGCGCCGACCCAGCTGCCCTGGTCGAGCAGCTCGTCGTCGCCGTACTCGGCCGAACGGTCCATCAGCTCGCGCACGTGGAGGTTCTCGTTGCTGCCGACCTGTCCCAGCTCGTTGACGTCGCCCACCATGAAGGGCTCGAGGTTCGTGTCGGCCATCGAGTAGTGCAGCACCGTCCAGCCGTCACCCTCACGACCGGTGTGCTCGGCTGCCGACGTCGAGTCCGAGTCGGGCTCGTCGCTTCCGCTGTCGCCGCTGCACGCGGCAGTGGAGAGGACCAGGACGACCGAGACAGCAGCGGCAGCCAGGCGACGCTGCGAGGTGGCAAACGAGATCACGACCGGAGCGTAGGGATCGCAGCGATGGTGGCGTCGCTGAACCTGGAGACCGGCCGGACTGGTCTAGCGACCTGCTCGGTACGGTCGGCCGGTGAGTCGAATCCCTGTGCCCAGCACCGAGCAGGTGCGCAGCCTGCCGTCGTCCATCTCGCGGGTGGTCCCGGAGAAGTACATCGACGAGAACGGTCACATGAACATCACCCACTTCTTCGGGCTCGGCTCACTCGGACCCTGGACGTACCTGACCGGCTTCGGGCTCGGGCAGCCGTACATCGAGAGCCGCGCACTGTCGTTCTTCACCGTCGAGCACCACATCCGCTACCTGGGCGAGCTGCGTCTCGGGGAGCAGTTCGCGGTGCACGTGGGGCTGGCTGGCCGGTCGACGAAGGCGTTGCACGCGGTCAGCTACGTGCTCGACGAGACCCACGAGCGGATCGCCTGCGTCATGGAGCTGATGTACGTCCACGTCTCGATGGAGTCGCGGCGGGCCACCGACATCCCCGAGGACGTCGCGACCACGCTGGACGCCGAGATCGCAGCGCACCCGTGGGTACCTCAGTTCGTCGGCGGCCTGGCGCTGCGGTGAACTGGTGAAGGACGACCTCGGTCACCGCCTCGACCTCGACCACCCGGCGCGCCGGGTGGTCAGCCTGGTGCCGTCGCTCACCGAGGCGCTGGTCTCGATCGACCCCGAGAGCGTGGTCGGGGCCACCGACTGGTGCACCCACCCGGCGGACCTCGACGTGACCCGCGTGCGGGGCACGAAGAACCCCGACCTGGCGACGATCGCCGGCCTGCGAGCCCGACGTCGTGGTGGCCAACAAGGAGGAGAACCGCGAGCTGGACGTTCGCCGGCTCCGGGACGCGGGCATCGCGGTGTGGGTGACCGACATCGAGACCGTGCCCGCCGCGGTGACCTCGATGGAGACGCTCGTGGACGTGCTCGGCTGGCGTCGCCCCGACTGGCTCACCGAGGTGCGCCGTCTGTGGTGCGGCCCGGTGCCGTCGCCGACCCGACGCGTCGTCATCCCGATCTGGCGCGACCCTTGGATGGTCGTCGGCGCGCGCACGTTCACGACCGACCTGGTGGCACGCCTCGGCTGGGTCAACGTCTACGACCAGCACGCAGAGCGCTATCCGCACGTCGACCTCGCCGACCTCGACGCCGCCGGGGCAGACGCCGTCCTGCTGCCCGACGAGCCCTACGTGTTCACCGCCACTGACGGCCCCGAGGCGTTCACGTGCACACCGACCGAGCTCGTCGACGGCCGACTGATCACCTGGTACGGACCGTCGTTGCTGGAGGCCTCGGCGCTCAGAGCGCCATGAACAAGATCATCTCGCGGTCGTACTCACGACCGGGGTGCTCGGCGGCCAGGTGGGCCTGGGTCTTCTCGACCAGGTCGTCCTCGTCGACACCCTTGATCGACTCACCACACGGGCATCGCAGCAGCGTCTTCATGCCGCCAGGGTACTCACCCCTATGAGTGTCCCGGCCTCGGCGCGAGCGACGTACGTTCGAAGCATGGCTACCGACAACGGACCTCTCCGCTACACCACCCCCGGCATCGAGAAGGCGGACGCCGAGCGCGTCGTCGCCCTCCTCCAGGACCGACTGCACGCGTGCAACGACCTGCACCTCACGCTGAAGCACGTGCACTGGAACGTGGTGGGTCCGCACTTCATCTCGGTGCACGAGATGATCGATCCTCAGGTCGAGGTGGTCCGTGGTTTCGCCGACGAGCTGGCCGAGCGGATCGCCACCCTCGGCGGGTCGCCGAAGGGCACCCCGGGGTCGATCGTCGACAACCGCACCTGGGACGAGTACTCGATCGGGCGGGCCACGACCCAAGAGCACCTCGGGGCCCTCGACGTCGTCTACCAGGGCGTGATCACCAGCCACCGGAAGGCCATCTCCGAGGCTGGCGACCTGGACCCGGTGACCGAGGACATGTTCATCGGCCAGACCGACAAGCTCGAGCTCTTCCACTGGTTCGTGCGCGCCCACTTGGAAGACAAGAGCGGCTCGTTGAGCACGGCTGGTGCCGAGTCCGAGCAGGAAGCCGCCGCAGCCGCAGGCTGACCGGTCAGGACAGCTTGAGCCAGGCGATCAGCGGCCGGTGGTCGCTGTTCAGCCCGTTGAGGGTGCGGTGCCCCAGCACCGACACCCGGCCGGCGTCCAGGTCGGCCTTCGCGACGTGCACGTAGTCGATGAACCGGTCGCTGACCGGATGGGTCGGCTGGATGTCACCGAAACCCGCCAGCGTGTACGTCGACACGGCCGTGCCACCGTAGGTGCGGCTGATGCCGGCCCGCGGGCGCTCACGTGCGTCTGACCGGGCGTCGAAGTTGTAGTCGCCGGTGCCGATGACCCAGCGTCCCGGTGCCCGGCGCCAGATCTTCGCCATCCGCTCGAGCTGGTTGCGCGCAGCCGCCGCGTTGAAGGTCTCCCGCCACCGCCCCGGCCGGTCGAGGTCCTCGATGGCCTGGGGTAGATGGGTGTTGATGACCGAGATCTCCCGGCCGGTGCTGCGCTCGCGCAGCGTCACGCGCAGCACGAACCGGTCGCCGAACGGGTAGCGCCCCACGACGTCGTCGACGCCGATCGCCACCCGGTGCAACATCGCACCCACCAGCGCGAAGCGCGACCGTCGCCACGACACCGCCAGCTCACGCTCGGACTTGTCGGGCCCGAACCGCTTGGTGTCCCAGCCCTTGCGCTTGAGCAGGGAGTAGACCGGCCCGAAGCCGTATCCCTCCTGCCACCCGATGATGCCCACGCCCTTGCGGCTGGTCAGCTCGAGCGCGTCGGCGCGAGCCTGGGCCACGGTGAGCTGGCGGAACTCGTTGAACGAGGCCACCCCGAGCAGCTGGGGCGCCACGGCGCGGGAGCGGGTTGGCGGCTGCGGTTGCGCCTCGGCTTCAGCACCAGGCTCGGCTGGCTCATCCGAGGTGGTCGACGGGGCGGCGAGGCGCCCCCCGCTCGAGAGCGTCGCGGATGCCGTCGTGCTGGCCCCGTGCTGGGCACCGTGCTGGGCACCTCGCTGGGCGTCGGCCGAGTCGCCCTCGTCGGCCTGACTCACGGCGGGCGCGATCACGACGCCGAGAACGGTCGCAGCGATCAGCAGCGGGGGCGGGCCAGCCCAGCGCGCCACGGTCGGCTCCCTACGTCGATCGCGAAACGGTCGTTCCTCAACCTAGGTGCGCGCTCGCCCGGTCCTCCGGATTTGCCCGGCGGGTCGCCCGGGCCGCCTCGGCGCACGTTGACGCCGAGTCGGCGCGTCAGACGGGCCGACTCGGCCCGAAAAGCGCGTGCAGATGCGCCGAGTCGGGCGTACTTGGTCAGCGGAAGGTGCGTAGGCGGAGGCTGTTGAGCACCACGAAGACCGACGAGAAGGCCATCGCGCCGCCGGCGATCATCGGGTTGAGCAGTCCGGCTGCGGCGAGCGGGAGGGCCGCGACGTTGTAGCCAAAGGCCCACACCAGGTTGCCGCGGATGATGCCGAGCATGCGGCGTGAGAGCCGGATCGCATCCGGTACGACGAGCAGGTCGCCGCGCACGACCGTGAGGTCGCTGGCCTCGATGGCGACGTCGGTGCCGGTGCCCATGGCGATGCCGAGGTCGGCCTGGGTCAGCGCGGCGGCGTCATTCACGCCGTCCCCGACCATGGCGACCCGGAGGCCTTGCTCCTGGTAACGGCGCACCACCGCGAGCTTCTCGGCCGGCAGGACGTCGGCCACCACCTCGTCGATGCCCACCGCGGCCGCCACGGTCGCCGCGACCCGGGCGTCGTCGCCGGTCAGCAGCACCGGCATCGCGCCGAGCGAGCGCAGCGCCGCCACTGCGGCGGCCGAGGTCTCCTTCACCTGGTCGGCGACCACGAGCACGCCGACGACGGCCTGCTCGATCGCCACCAGCACCGCGGTGGCACCGGCGTCACCCGCTTCGTCGAGGGCCGCCCGCGCCCAGTCGGGCACGTCGGCCGAGACCTGGGCCGCGACGTGTGCCGGTCGACCCACCAGGACCGCTCGACCCTCGACGACGCCGCGTACGCCGCGTCCGTCGAGCGCCTCGAACGAGCTGACCTCCGGCAAGTCGCCCTGCTCTCGTGCCGCACGAGCGACCGCACGCGCGATCGGGTGCTCGGAGGCGTCCTCGAGCGCGCCTGCCGAGCGCAGGACGGCGTCATCGCTCACGCCTCGGGCGCCACGGCCACCGACTGCAGCGTCATCTCACCGGTGGTGATGGTGCCGGTCTTGTCCAGCAGCACGACGTCGACGCCCTGCGCGTGCTCCAAGGCTTCTGGGCCGCCCACCAGGATGCCGAGCTGGGCACCGCGACCCGACCCGACCATCAGGGCCGTGGGCGTCGCGAGTCCGAGCGCGCAGGGGCAGGCGATCACCAGCACGGCCACGGCGGCCGACACACCGGCACCCCAGCCCTCGCCGGCGACCACCCACCCGGTCAACGTCAACAGCGCGAGGGTCACCACCGCTGGCACGAAGACGCCCGAGATGCGGTCGGCCAGGCGTTGCGCGGCTGCCTTCCCCTGCTGAGCCTCCTCGACCAGTCGCGCCATCTGCGCGAGCTGGGTGTCGGCGCCCACCCGGGTCGCGCGCACGACGAGACGGCCGCCGACGTTGATCGTGGCGCCGGAGACCGCGTCGTCGGGGCCGACCTCGACGGGCATCGACTCGCCGGTCAGCAGCGACCGGTCGACCGCGGAGGTGCCGCTCTCGACCAGGCCGTCGGTGGCGATCTTCTCGCCCGGCCGCACCACGAACCGAGAGCCGACGAGCAACCGGTCGATCGCGACGCGCTGCTCGACTCCGTTCTCGTCCAGCAGGGACACTTCCCGCGCGCCTAGCTCGAGCAGCGAGCGCAGGGCCGCACCGGCCTGGCGCTTCGAACGCTGCTCGATGAAGCGTCCGAGCAGCACCAGCGTCGTGACCCCGGCCGCCGCCTCGAGGTAGATCTGCGACGTGCCGTCGGCACGCGAGATCGTGAGCTCGAAGGGATGCCGCATGCCGATCTCGCCGGCCATGCCGAAGAGCAACGCGTAGAGCGACCAGCCATACGCGGCCAGCGTTCCGACCGAGATGAGCGTGTCCATCGTCGCGGCTCCGTGCCGCAGGTTGGTCCAAGCGGCTCGGTGGAAGGGCCAGCCGGCCCACGCGACCACGGGCGTGGCGAGAGCGAGCGAGACCCACTGCCAGTAGTCGAACTGCCAGGCCGGGACCATCGCGAGCAGCACGACCGGCACCGCCCAGACGAGCGACGCCTCCACACGAGCACCGATGTCGTCGGGGGTCGGGTGTCTTCTGCCGACCGCCAGCGGCGTCGGGAAGCGCAGCGGAGTAGCCGGCTGCCGACACCGCGGCCAGGAGTTCATCGGTGGTGACGCTATCGGCGAACCGGACCGCTGCCCTCTCGGTGGCGTAGTTGACGCTGGCCGAGACACCGTCGAGCTTGTTGAGCTTGCGCTCGATCCGGTTCGCGCACGACGCGCACGTCATGCCGGAGATCTCCAGCTGCACAGTCTCAATAGTGTTCACGACGTCGTGCCGATCATGACAGCGCGTAACCGGCTTCCTCGACGGCCGTGCGCACGTCGTCGAGGGGTAGCGGGTCGTCGCTGGTGACGGTGACGCCGCCGGACTCGAGGTCGACCACGACGCCGGTGACGCCGGCGATCTCGGTGATCTCCTCGGTGACCGAGACGACGCAGTGCTGGCAGGTCATGCCGGTGACGGTGTAGGTCTGGGCGCTCATCGGCTCTCCTTCGAGTGGTGGGTTCAGGACCGGACCAGCCGCGCGATCGCGGCCGAGGCTTCCTGCAGCTTGATCTCGGCCTCCGGGCCTCCGGCGCGAGCGGCATCGAGCACGCAGTGGCTCATGTGCTCGTCGACAAGTCCGAGGGCAACGGCCTGCAGCGCCTTCGTGACGGCGGAGACCTGGGTGAGGATGTCGATGCAGTAGGTGTCGCTCTCGATCATCCGCTCGATGCCGCGCACTTGCCCCTCGATGCGCTTCATGCGCTTGAGGTAGTCGCCCTTGCGGTCGGCGTAGCCGGGGGTGTCGTGTGCCATGGGTCAATTATACCCCCCAGGGGTATTAGAACCAAGGCGGTCACCTTCGACCGAGGGTCGTCCTCGTACTTCTTGGCGGCCATGTCGACCGTTCGTCGAGCATTCGCGATCACCGTGCACATGACCGTGCCCAGCGGACCCGAGCGGTCGAAGACCTCCGCCGTGCCGATGGCGATCCCGTCCTCCTCGACCCGGTCGACCGCCCTCATCCCGATCTCGGTGCCGATCGGCTGGCGGGCCAGGGCGAGGGTCACGTCCGTGTTGATGTGCTCGACACCGTTCGACCCCCAGCTGGTGACGAGGTTGACGCCGTCAGCCGTGGCGGCGACCGCTTGGAACGGCGTCAGTGCCTCGCCCGCGACTACTGCGACCGCGGAGTTCCAGGTGGTCTTGCGCCCGGCGTTCTGGTGCTGCCGGAAGTCCTGCGACCAACTGGCGTCGCTGAGCACGAACGGCACCCGCGGCTGGTCGGTCGGCGGGACGACGTCCTCCGGCGGCAGGTCCGGGCGCTCGTGCCGGCGCCCAGACGGCGCCGGGAGCCGAACCGGTTGCCTTGAGGAACAGCACGCTGGCGCGAGCGACCCGCTTGCCGGCCTGGGTGAGCTGCACGTCAACCAGGCAGATGCGCGGTCCCTCGCGCACCACCTCGCTGGCCAGCACGCACAGCTCGAAGCGTGGCGCCGCAAAGAGGTCGACGGTCATGCGAGCTGGTCGAAGGTCGTCTCGACCCAGGCGACCCACGGTGCGTTCGGCGGCACGGCCCAGCGCCCCGCAGAGTGCGACGCCGTGGATGCTGTCGGCGCTCCACGAGCCTCGGGCCAGCTCGGTCGGGGCCAGCGCGTCGCCGTCGCGCACGAAGAAGGAGAGATCCACCCGGCGAACGTACCGACCCCAGGTGCGCGTCGACGACCGTACCGAAAGGCCAGCCAAAGGACAGCGAAAGGACAGGGAAAGGACAGTGTTAGCCAGGTCTCTCGCGACCTGGCTCACATAGGCTGGTCCGCTGTCAGAACAGCCCTCATGATTCTCCCGGGGGACAGACGGACCAGGAGATGACGACGTGTCGGTGTCGGACGAGACAGCCGCCAGCCGTCGGGACCTGGTGGCCCTCCTCGGGGCCACCGAGCCTGACGAGCTTCCGGCGTGCGTCGACAGCCTCGCCGAGCAGCTCATCGCCCGGCTGACCGTCGCCGACTGGGTCGCTCTCGCCGAGCGCGCCCGGCGGGACGATGGCCGCTACCCCGGTGCTTTCGCACGGCACGCGGGCTACGCCCTGCACCAGTACGGCCGCTATCCCGAGGCCGCCGAGCTGTTCGATCTGGCCGACCACAGCGACCTGGACGCCGTCGGACGGGCACACCTGGCCGCGGCCGCCGCGGCCACCGCCTGGGCGCGCGGCGATCACGACTCGTGCCAGCGCCTGTCGGACGAGGCGATGGACCTGGCCCAGTCTTGCGGCGACGACTCGGCCCTTGCGGCCGCCTGGACCAGCAGGGCCATGTTCGCCGCCATGGACGGTCAACGCACCGACAACCGGGCCGCCTACCTGATCGCGCTCGAGCATGCCGAGGCAGCCGACAACACCCTGGCCCGGGTACGGATCCTGAACAACCTGGCGTCGGCCGACCTCGAGGAGGGCAGGTATCCGGATGCCATCGCGCGGCTGAACGAGGCCACCCGGCTGAACGATTCAACTGGGCACCTGCCCGGCCTCGCGCTGCTGCGGCACAACACTGCGGAGGCGATGCTGGGTCTCGGCCGCCTCGACGAGGCGCTGGTCGAGGCCGAGGCATCGCGCACCCTGATGGCCCAGGTCGACTCGCCCTGGAGTGGCACCGCGTGGCAGCTCGTGGGGGACGTGCAGACGGCCCGCGGAAACGTCACCCAGGCGATGCAGGCCTATCGCGAGGCTGTTCGGCACGCCGAGATCGAGGAGGACCAGCAGGCCCTGGTCCCTGCTCTGGCCGGGCTCGCGGTGACCCACGTGGCCGACGACCCGGAAGCCGCGCTGACGATCATCGAACGACTCCTCGACGAGCCCGCCACCTTGGGGCACGTGTGCGGGATGATCGCCGCGGGCTGGATCCACCTGCACTGCGGTGACCGGGGGCGCGCCCTGTTCTACGCCGAGGAGAGCAGCAGCGAGGCAGCCCGCCGCCGCGACCAGCGCAGCCTCGCCGAGGCCCTCGAGCTGGCCGTGCTCGCCTCGACCCGATCGGGCTCCGACCCTCGACTGCACGAGGCACTGACCATCTGGGACCAGACCGGAAACGCCGTGCGCCGGCAGGTGCACCTCGTCGTGCGCGCTCACCTGCAGGGCCGCGCGCTGGCCGAGCAGGTCGCCCGCCAGCAGCTACGCAGCCTAGGCGTGCACGACGACGCCTCGGGTCTGGCTGGTCCGCTGCGAGCGGTGCGCGAGGCGACGGCCCCGGAAGCAGGCGTGCGGGTGCATGCGATGGGCGCCTTCGTCGTGCACCGGGACGGCGTGCCGGTCGCGGGCACCGAGTGGCCGTCGCGCAAGGCGCGCGACGTCCTGAAGATCCTGGCCAGCAGGGGTGAGCGCGGCATCTCCCGCGAGGAGCTGTCCGACCTGTTGTGGCCAGGGGCGACGGGCACCGGCAACCGGCTGTCGATCGCCCTGTCGCAGCTGCGCGGCGTGCTCGACCCCGGCAAGGCTCACTCGGCCGACCACTTCATCCAGGCCGACCGGAGGTCGGTCCGCCTGCATCCCGACCACGTTGCCTGCGACATCGAGGACTTCCGGGCCGCCAGCCAGGAGGCCCTGGAGGCCACCCGCCGCGGCGATGCCCAGTCGATCCTGCTGCTGGAGGCGGCTGCCGCGAAGTTCACCGGTGAGTTCGGATCGGCCGACACTTATGAGGACTGGGCCATCGAGGTGCGCGACGAGATGAACGGCATCGGCCACGAGATCGGCCGCGTGCTCGCCTTTTCCTTGGCAAGCGGCAACCAGCCCGACCGGGCCCTCCCGTGGCTCGCCCGGCTGCTGACCCACGACCCGTACGACGAGCCGACGTACGAGGAGATCATCCGCCTGCTCACTCTCGAGAGGCGGCACGGCGAGGCTCGCCGCTACTACCGCACCTACGTGCTGCGGATGCGCGAGCTGGGCATGCCGGCGACGCCATGGGACGAGTTCGTCGCCTGACCAAAGTCGCGGTTACCCAGTATTTCCTGGAGTATCTCGACTTCTCGCCGCTTACACAGACTGGCGAAAGAGCGGTTGTGGAAGGGCAGGCCCCGGGTCGGACCTGGACCGAACGGCCTGCCGCGGGCAGTGGCGGGCCGTTCGCCGTGCCGAGAACGTCCTGCGTCAGCTGGGGAAGACAGGACGGCGCTTGTCGATGAAGGCACGCACCCCTTCGACGCCGTCGGGCGTCGCACAGGCCTCGCGAATGGCGAGCGCCTCGCGCCGCATCGCCGACTCAGGGTCGGGCTCGACCGCGTCGCGCAAGAGCCGCTTGGTGCTGGCGAAGGCTCCGACGGAGCCGGCGAGCAGGACGTCGACCACGGCCTGGGTCTCGGCTTCGAGTGCATCCGGCTCGACGAGCCGAGCGATCGCGCCCGCGGCATGGAGGTCGGCGGCCGGGATCGGCTCGTTGAGCAGCGCCAACCGCAGCATCCGGTGCAGACCGAGGGAGTGCACGAGCTGGCTGCTGCCGCCATCGACCGTCAGACCGATCTTCGTGTAGGCCATCGTGAACGAGGCCTTGGTCGAGGCCACGACGACGTCGGCGGCAAACGCGAGCGGGAACCCGGCTCCGGCCGCGGCGCCCTGCACCTGCGAAACCACGATCGCCTCGCTGCGCACGAGCTCGCTGATGATGCGGTGCAGGATGTCGGCCAGGCCATCGACGTAGGCCGAGACGTCGTCCTGGTCGGCGAAGGCGGCCACGTCACCACCGACCGAGAAGAAGCGACCAGTGCTCGCGAGCACAATCACCCGGGCGCGGTCAGCGCGGGCCTGCAGCACGGCGGCCAGCAATGCGTCCGCGGAGTCCGTGTGGATCGGGTGGCCGCGGTCGGCGTCAGTCAGCGTGATCCGGGAGACCCGGTCGGTGCAGGTGTAGGCGACGTACGGGTTGCTCGTGATGCTCATGCAACCAGCCTCCCACTGCCGACCAGGGGGCTGGGAGAGTGACCGCATGTCGCAGCACGTCGCCCCCGGACAGCTTCCGACCTGGCTCAACGGTCTGGTCGAGCGCGTCGGTGCCCGCGCCTTCACCCACCCACCGCGCCGTGTCTGGTTGCCGCTGGTGCCGCGGTCGCTGGCCCGCCGCTACGACGTGACGGTCACCGAGCATCGACCGGGTCGCGTCGTCCTGGCCAGACCACGGTCCGGCCCCAGTGCCGGTCGCGCAGCTGGTCACCTCTTCTTCTTGCACGGCGGCGCGTACACGATGCCGCCGTTCCACTGGCCCTTCCTCACCGGCTTCCTCGACGCGGGCTGGTCGGTCTCGATGGTCGACTACCCGCTGGCACCCGAGCACACGGTCGACGAGACCGTGCCGATGGTTCTCGACGCCTGGCGGACGGCGAGCGCGACCGGTCCGTTGGCCCTGGCCGGCGACTCGGCGGGGGGTGGACTCGCGCTCGTGCTGCTCCAGCAGCTGCGCGACCTCGGCCTCCCGATGCCCACCCGCAGCGTGCTGCTCTCCCCGTGGGTCGACCTGGTGATGGACGACGACGCGACGGTCGCTGAGTCGAAGCGCGACCCGGTGCTCTCGCTGAGCGGACTGCACGGCGCCGCCCGGTTGTACGCGGGCGAACGTGACGTGGCCGATCCCCTCCTGTCCCCCCTCCGCGGCGAGCTGGATCGGCTCGGCGAGATCCAGGCGTGGGTGGGCACCCGCGAGATGTTCCTGCCCCAGTGCCAGTTGCTGGCCGACCGCGCCGCACCCACCGCCGGGACCAACCTCGAGCTGCGCCTGGGCCACGGGCGCGTGCACGACTGGGCACTGCTGCCAGGTCGCGCGCGCAGCCTGCTCACCCACGAGATGCTGGACTATTTGGGGCGTTCAGCTCGTTGAGCGGAGTCGTGACCTCAGCCACCTTCCACCCCAGCCGGCAGCCCGGCGACCCGATCTCGTTCACTCGCGGTCCCGACTGGCGCAACCGGATGGCGCTCGCTCCCCTCACCAACCTGCAGAGCCACCCCGACGGCGTCCTGAGTGACGACGAGCAGACCTGGCTGGTGGCCCGCGGGGCGGGCGGCTTCGGCCTGACCATGACCTGCGCGGCCTACGTGACCCAGGCGGGCAAGGCCTGGCCGGGCCAGCTCGGCATCAGCGACGGAGCGCACGTCCCCGGGCTCACCCGGCTGGCGGCCGCGATCCGTGAGACCGGCTCGGTGTCCAGCATCCAGCTGCACCACGGCGGCCAGCGCGCCGACTCGGCCGTCAGCGGAATCGGCCTGGTCGCACCGTGGGACGACGCCGAGCGCGGCGTCCGCGCCCTGACGATCGACGAGGTGCACGCGACCATCGACGACTTCGTCGCCGCAGCGGCGACCGCCGAGCGAGCCGGCTTCGACGGCGTCGAGCTGCACGGCGCGCACGGCTATCTGATAGGGCAGTTCCTCGACGGGCGCCACAACCAGCGCACCGACGGCTACGGGGGCAGCCTGGAAGACCGCTCTCGCTTCCTGCGCGAGGTGCTCGATGGCGTGCGCGCCGCCACCGGCACCGACTTCCAGGTGGGTCTGCGGCTCACGCCGGAGCGCAACGGCATCCTGCTCGAGGAGGCCACCGAGGTCGCCGGAGCGGTGATGGCCAGCGGTCACCTCGACTACCTCGACCTTTCACTGTGGGACGTCTTCAAGGAGCCCCACGAGACCGGCTTCGACGGGCTTCTGATCGACCAGTTCCTCGCTCTTCCTCGTCACGGAACCCGCGTCGGCGTGGCCGGCAAGGTGCTGTCGGCGGCCGACGTGCAGTGGTGCCTCGATCGCGGCGCCGACCTCGCCTTCGTCGGTACCGGCGCGATCATCCACCACGACTTCGCGGCTCGAGCCACGACCGACCCGGCGTTCGTGGCCGAGAGCCAGCCCGTCACCCGCGCCCACCTCGAGGCCGAGTCGGTCGGACCTGCGTTCATCGACTACCTCGCGAGCCGCTGGGACGACTTCGTTGCTTGAGCGCAGCGTAGGTTCGAGAGCGATGACGACGACACCCACCCAGCTGCTCACGCTGGCGCACAACTTCGCCGACGACCTGCCCGAGCTCGCGCTCGCGTGGCAGGCGGCCGAGGCGCCCGAGCCCGAGCTGCTTGCGCTGAACGATGCGCTGGCCACCGAGCTGGGGCTCGAGCCCGACACCCTGCGCACCACCGACGGAGTCAGCCACTCTGGTGGGCAACCGTGTGCCCGATGGTGCGATGCCGGTGGCGCAGGTCTACGCCGGCCATCAGTTCGGTGGCTTCGCGCCGCGCCTCGGCGACGGCCGCGCGCTGCTGCTCGGCGACCTCGTCGACGTCCACGGATCTCGACGCGACCTGCACCTCAAGGGGTCGGGTCGGACGCCGTTCGCTCGCGGCGGTGACGGCTTCGCGGCAGTCGGACCGATGCTGCGCGAGTACGTCGTCGGCGAGGCGATGCACGCGCTCGGCGTGCCGACCACCCGAGCCCTGGCCGTGGTGGCGACCGGCCGTCCGGTCCAGCGCGAGACGGTGCTGCCCGGAGCGGTGCTCACCCGGGTCGCCGCGAGCCACCTGCGCGTCGGCAGCTTCCAGTACGCCCGCGCCACCGGCGACCTCGACCTGCTTCGCCGCTTGGTCGACCACGCGATCGCACGCCACCACCCCGACGCGGCGGCCAGCGACACCCCCGCGCTCGCACTTGTTCGAGGCCGTCGTAGGCGTGCAGGCCGAGCTGGTCGCCCACTGGATGAGCCTCGGGTTCGTGCACGGCGTCATGAACACCGACAACGTGACCATCTCGGGCGAGACCATCGACTACGGACCCTGCGCGTTCCTCGACGCGTTCGACCCGGCCACGGTCTTCAGCTCCATCGACGAGGGCGGCCGCTACGGCTACGGCAACCAGCCGGCCATCACCGAGTGGAACCTCGCCCGGCTGGCCGAGGCGCTGCTGCCGCGATCGACGACGACGAGGGGCGCGCCGTCGCGGCGGCCACCGAGGTGCTGCAGGGTTATCGCGCCCGCTACGGCGCCGCGTGGTCGACACGGATGCACGCCAAGCTCGGCATCGAGCGGCGCCGACGACGACTCCCTCGTCACCGACCTGCTCGAGCTGATGCGAGCCAGCCACGTCGATTTCACCGGCTTCTTCCGCGCGCTCGGCCGGGCGGCCCGCGGTGAGGCGGACGACGTCCGAGGGCAGGTTCTGGACCTCGCCGCAGCTCGACGCGTGGCTCGAGCGGTGGCGTGCGCTCGGCCCCGACGCCACGACCATGGATCGGGTCAATCCCGTCTACATCCCGCGCAACCACCTCGTGGAGCAGGCGCTGGACGCCGCGACTGCGGGTGACCTCTCGCCGTTCGAGCGGCTGGTCGACGTGGTCACCCAGCCCTTCACCGAACGCCCCGGCCTCGACGAGTTCGCGCAGCCAGCGCCGACCGACTTCGGGCAGTACGTCACCTACTGCGGCACGTGATTCCGCGGCGTCGTCGCACGTGCGCCGTGGCCTCCTCGACGCTCAGCGGTCGGGCGATGAGCCATCTCGGATGCCATCATGATGCGCTGACTTGCTCCTTGGCCCAGCGGTAGTCGGCCTTGCCGGACGGCGAGCGCTCGACCTTGGCGACCCGCACGACCGCCTTGGGAACCTTGTAGCGCGCCACGTGCACGGCACACTCGGCGAGCAGCTCCTCGTCGCTGGCCTCGACCCCGTCGTGCAGCTGCACGACCGCGACCGCCTCGCTGCCCCACCGCTCGGACGGCCGCCCGACCACGACGCAGTCGCGCACGGCGTCGTGCGCGACGATGGCGCGCTCGACCTCCTCGACGAAGATCTTCTCGCCCCCGGAGTTGATGGTGACGCTGTCGCGGCCCAGCAGTCGGATCGTGCCGTCGGCCAGGAGATCGGCGCGATCGCCGGGCACCGACCAGCGCACGCCGTCGATGACCGGGAAGGTCCGAGCCGTCTTCTCGGGGTCGCCGAGGTAGCCCAGCGGCACCCGGTCGCGCCGGGCCAGCCAGCCGCCTCCTTCGCCGGGCTGAAGCACTCGGGTGAGGCCCTCGTCGATCACCGTGGTGTCCGACTGCGGCGTGAACGTCGCGGCCTCGACCTCCGCACCCTTGAGCGACATCGAGCTCATCTGCAGACCGGTCTCGGACGAGCCGGCGGCGTCCATCAGCAAGATGTGCGGCAGCGCGTCGAGGATGCGCGAGCGCACCGACGGCGTCAGGGGTGCACTGCCGTTGTTGATCGCCGCGAGCCCGGAGAGGTCGTAGCGGCCGGTCTCGACCTCCTCGATCAGGGGCAGCGCCACAGCGTCGCCGACGACGGGGATCGAGACGGCCTTCTCGCGCACGGCGACGGTGAGCGCGTCGGCCGGGTCGAAGCGCTGCACGTTGTCGGGCAGCACGATCGTGCCCCCGCCGGTGATCATGTGGAACGTCGACCACTGGGCGGCGCCGTGCATGAACGGCGGAATCATCAGCAACGTCATGCCGCCGCTTCGACGCAACGGCGTGCTCAGCGATCGCCTCATAGCTGGCAAACGGTTCTATCGACCCGAAGACGGTGCCTCCCATGGAGGAGACGTAGATGTCGTCGTGCCTCCACAACACACCCTTTGGCATGCCGGTGGTGCCACCGGTGTAGAGGATGAAGAGGTCGTCGCCGGTCGGCATCGGCATGCCGGCGGCCGGCGCCGGGGTCGTAGTGATCGACTCGTAGTCGACGGCGCCCGGGAGCAGCGCGTTGCCGGACTCGTCGGCCACCTGGATCAGCACGCGCAGCGCCGGCAACCGGTCGCGGATGGCAGCGACGTTCGGGGCGAACTCGGCGTGGTAGACCAGCGCGGTGGTGCCGGCGTCCAGCAGCAGGTAGAGCAGCTCTTCCTGCACGTAGCGGTAGTTCACGTTCACCGCGGCGACCCGGGCGCGATAGCCGGCAACCATCGCCTCGAGGTACTCGTTGCCGTTGCGCAGGTAGATGCCGAGGTGGTCCTGACCCGACTCGTGCCCGGCGAGGTCAGCCCGTTCGGTGTGGCAGCCCAGGCCCTGCTCGACGAGGTGGTGGGCGACCCCGTCGACCCGACGGTTGAGCTCGGCGTAGGTCAGCCGGAGATCGCGCCAGACCATCACCTCCTGGTCCGGGACGGCGCGCGCGACGGTGTCGACGACGGTCGAGAGGTTGAAGCCGGTGAACTCGGGCACGGTGCGGTCCGTTCTCGGGTGGTGGGGTGGCGATCAGGTCATGCGAGTCGTCGAGCGTCCACGGGCCGCGACCAAGCTTCGACGACTCGGCCATTGTCAGGGTCAATTGGACAGGTGTCCAGTGTTGCCCCTCCTCGGTGACGGCAACTCGTCAACAGCGTTGACAGTCCTTCAGACCGGGTGGCTTACTCCACGCATGTCCACGAGCCACCGCGTCACGTGCCCCCTGTGCGAGGTCATGTGCGGTCTGCGAGTCGAAACCACCACCGGCGCGATCGGTCGGATCACCGGCGACCGCGACAACGTGTGGTCGCGCGGCCACCTCTGCCCCAAGGGCACCGCGCTGGGCGCACTGCACGACGACCCCGACCGCCTCCGCCGCCCACTGGTGCGTCGGGGGGACCGGCACGTGGAGGTGAGCTGGGACGACGCCTGGGCCGAGGTCGAGCGGGTGTTGCGACCCGTGCTCACCGAGCACGGAGCTGGCGCACTGACGGTCTACGTCGGCAACCCCGTGGCCCACAACCTGGCACTGGCCCGCTACATCGGCGCCCTGATCGGCATGGCACAGGCGGTCGGGATGACGACCTACTACTCGCCCGCCACGGTCGACCAGTGGCCGCTCAACCTCGTCAGCGCCAAGCTCTACGGGGGCATGTGGAACTCGCCCATCCCCGACCTGGCGAACACCGACCACCTGCTGGTGCTGGGGGCCAACCCGTCGGCCTCGCAAGGCTCCATGCTCTCGGCGCCGGACCTCACGGGTCTCCTCAAGGCCATCGGCTCCCGGGGCGGGCAGGTGATCGTGCTCGACCCGCGGCGCACGACCACCGCCGCGCAGGCCAACGAATGGGTTCCCATCCGCCCCGGTACCGACGCGCTCGTGCTCTTTGCCATTCTGCGCACGCTGGACGACGAGGGGCTGCTGAGCGAGCACGAGCACCTGGCCGGCCGGGTCAACGGCTTGGCCGAGGTGATCGCGCTGTCTCGACCGTTCACTCCCGAGGCCGTTGCCGGCCCCAGCGGCATCTCGGCCGACACCATTCGACGTCTCGCTCGTGACCTGGCGCGGGCTGAGCACCCGGCGCTGTACTCGCGCATCGGCACCTGCGCGCAGGAGTTCGGTTCGCTGTCGACCTGGCTCGTGCACGTGCTCACCGTCGCCCTCGGTGCCGTCGACCGTCCGGGCGGCATGTTGTTCCCCCAGGCGGCGTCCTGGTCGCCCATGTTTCTCAAGCCACCCGACCAGACGGGGCCGGGCTGGGAGACCGGGCGGTTCCACAGTCGCGTGCGCGGGGCCCCCGAGGTCTTCGGGCAGTTCCCGGTGAGCTGCCTGGCCGAGGAGATCGCGACGCCCGGGCCGGGCCAGGTGCGCGCACTGATCTCCGTGGCCGGCAACCCCGCCGTCTCGTCGCCCGACGCCGGGGCGCTCGAGCGGGCGCTGCCCGGCCTCGACGCGATGATCTCGGTCGACAACTGGCTCAACGAGACATCACGGCACGCGGACGTCGTGCTGCCCGGCCTCTCCCCGCTGGAGCAGCCACACGCCGACGACCTCTACTGGATGTACGCAGTCCGGTCGTGCCTGACCTGGACCGACGCGGTCGTTGCGCCTCCGGCCGATCGCCCGGCCGAGTGGGAGATCCTCCTGCGCCTCGCCGGGGCGGTGCTGGGCATGCCCACCGCCGAGGTGGACGTCGTCGCCCTCGACGACATGTACACGCACGGACTGGTGCAGATGCTGTGCGAATCCCCCGGGACCCCGCTCACCGGTCGCGATCCCGATGCCGCGATCGCAGCTCTCCGCGGTCGCGGGCCCGAGCGACTGGTCGACCTGGGCATACGCCTCGGCCCGTTCGGCGATCAGCTCGGCACCACACCTGGCGGGTTGACGCTCGCCGAGCTACGACGCCATCCAGATGGGATCGAGCTGGCCGGCCTCGAGGCCGGTCGTCTCGACGACGTGCTGGAGACCCCCTCGGGGATGATCGAGCTCGCCCACCCCGAGTTCGTCGACGACGTCGCGAGGTTGAGGGAGCGGCTCGACCGCGCCGATCCCGGTCTGGTGCTCACGAGCCGACGGCACCTGCGGTCCAACAACTCCTGGCTGCACAACGTGCCGGCACTCAACCGAGGCGCCGAGCGATGCACGCTCCTGGTGCACCCCGACGACGCAGCCCGGCTGGGGCTCGTGAGCGGTGGCCTGGCCCAGGTGCAGCACGCGCGCCGGTGACCTCGAGGTGCCCGTCGAGGTGAGCGCGGAGATGATGCCCGGAGTGGTCTCCCTGCCCCACGGATGGGGACACGACCGCCCTGGCGCGCGCCTGTCCGTCGCCGGGGCTCGGCCCGGCGTGAACAGCAACCTGCTGACGCCTGGCGACGTCGTCGACGTGCCGAGCGGCACCATCGCGGTCAACGGCGTTCCATGCCAGGTTTCGCCTCGTTCTTGACGCGTGTCAAATTCGCCGCCTAGGGTCCGGCCATGACTTCTCTCCCGACCACGGCAGTGATCGGCGCCGGCATCAGTGGGCTCACGGCAGGCAAGATGCTGCACGACTACGGCGTGCCGTACACCTGCTTCGAGATCTCCGACCGGGTCGGCGGCAACTGGGCGTTCGAGAACCCGAACGGCATGAGCAGCGCCTACCGCTCGCTGCACATCGACACCTCGAAGCACCGCCTGTCGTTCAAGGACTTCCCGATGCCGGAGGAGTACCCCGACTTCCCGCACCACACCCAGATCAAGGACTACCTCGACTCCTACGTCGATGCGTTCGGGCTGCGTGAGCAGATCGAGTTCGGCAACGGCGTCGTGAAGGCGACCCGACGTGAGGGCGGCGGCTGGGACATCCTCGACCAGGCGGGCGTCACGAGGCAGTTCGACCTGCTGGTGGTCGGCAACGGCCACCACTGGGACCCGCGGATGGCGGAGTTCCCCGGCGAGTTCACCGGCGAGAGCATCCACTCGCACCACTACGTGGACCCCAAGGACCCGCTCGACTTCACCCACAAGCGGATCCTGGTCGTGGGGATCGGCAACAGCGCCGCCGACATCGCCGTCGAGCTCTCCAGCCGCACCCTGCAGAATGAAGTCACCCTCTCGACCCGCTCGAGCGCGTGGATCGTCCCGAAGTACACCTACGGCCTACCGGCCGACAAGTACTACGTGACCACGCCCTACCTCCCGCTGTCGTGGCAGCGGAAGTTCGTGCAGAAGATGCAGTTCATGACCGGCTCGAACCCCGAGCTCTACGGGCTGCCCAAGCCGAACCACAAGTTCTTCGAGGCGCACCCGACCCAGTCGGTCGAGCTGCCCCTGCGGCTGGGCTCGGGCGACATCACCCCGAAGGGGAACGTCGCCCGCCTCGACGGCGAGACGGTGCACTTCGAGGACGGGACGTCGTCCGACTTCGACGTGATCGTCTACGCCACCGGCTACAACATCACGTTCCCCTTCTTCGACCCCGAGTTCATCAGCGCCCCGGAGAACCGGATCGACCTCTACAAGCGGATGTTCAAGCCCGGCATCGACGACCTCGTCTTCGCCGGGTTCGCACAAGCGACGCCCGACGCTGTTTCCGTTCGTGGAGGCGCAGGCCCGGCTCATCGGTGCCTACGCCGTGGGGCAGTACCGGTTGCCTCCGATCCAGGAGATGGAGGCGACGATCCAGGCCGACTACCAGAAGTACATGGGGCACATGCTCGACCGCCCTCGGCACACCCACCAGCTCGACTACTTCCTCTACGAGCACGACATGCGCACCCAGGAGATCCCGGCCGGACGCGCCCGCGCGCGTGAGCTCGGCGCTCCCGGTTCTCGCGGGCATCGCTCGATGAGCACTCCCCCGGTCCAGTCGCCCCGCGGCGACCGACGTCGCACCGCGCTCCTCGATGCGCTCCACGAGCACCTCGAGGAGGGCAACCACCTCGACTCGATCAACATCGCCGACATCTCGCGCAAGGCCGGAGTCACCCGCTCTGCGTTCTACTTCTACTTCGAGAACAAGGCGATGGCCGTGGCCGCGCTGATGGAGCAGATGTACGACGAGTCGACCGCCGCCGCCGGTCTGCTCGCCGGGGAGGGATCGCCCCGCACCAACATCGAGGCGATGGTCCGTGGCCTCTTCGGTGCGCTCGACCGGCACCAGCACCTCTATCGCGCGATGCTCGACGCGCGTGCGACCAACCCGGCCGTGCGTGACATGTGGGAGTCCGACCGCGCCTCGTTCGTGCCGCACCTGGCCGCCCTGATCACGACCGAGCGCGACGCCGGCCGCGCACCCGTCGGCGCCGAGGCCGCCGCGCTCGCCTCGGTGCTGCTCGAGCTCAACGACCGCATGCTCGAACGCCTGGCCCTCGGTGGCGAGCTCGGCCGCGAGGAGCTGCATCGACACCGTCGTCCACATCTGGCTGTCCTCGATCTACGGAAGTGCCTCATGACCCCTGACTCCCTCACCTTCAGCTCCGGCGGCGACCCGATCGACGCCTGGCACTTCCGCGGCGTCGGCGACGCCCTCGCCTCCTCCGTCGGCCGGCCGGTGGCGGTGATGGCACACGGCCTCGGCGGCACCAAGGACTCCGGCCTCGCCGAGTTCGCCACCTGCTTGGCCGAAGCCGGGTGCGACGTCCTGGCCTTTGACTACCGCGGCTTCGGCGCCTCGGGCGGCGTGCCGCGCCAGACCGTCTCGATGAGCGACCAGCTCGACGACTACCGCGCCGCCATGGACGCCGCCCGCAAGCTCGACGGCGTCGACCCCGCTCGGCTGGTGCTGTGGGGGGTCTCCCTCGCCGGAGGCCACGTGTTCTCCGCCGCCGCGGGTCGCGACGACGTGGCGGCCGTCATCGCCCTGACCCCGCTGGTCGACGGCCTGGCCGCCGGCCGACTCGCGCTCAAGCACCACTCGCTCGGCGCGATCGCCCGGTCGAGCCTGCTCGGGTTCCGCAGCAAGCTCGGCGGACCGCAGATGATGCCGATCGTGGCGCGGCCCGGCGAGCTCGGAGCCCTGACCCTCGACGGCTGTCTGGAGGACTACCTCGCGATCGCCGGCCCCACCTGGCGCAACGAGATCGACGCCGCCGTCGGGCTCGAGCTGGGTAGCCACCGCCCGATCAAGGTCGCCAAGCACATCACCGCCCCGACGCTGGTGCAGATCGCCGACGTCGACCGCAGCGCGCCGCCGCAAGCCTGCGCCAAGGCGGCCGTCGCTGCTCGGGCGCTGGTGCGCCACTACCCGTGCGACCACTTCGACGTCTGGACCGGCAAGCCCTGGTTCGACCAGGTCTCCCGACACCAGGTCGACTTCCTGAAGCGGGTCTTCGCGGCGTCGTGACGAGGTGAAGCACTACGACGTCCTGGTCATCGGATCCGGTTTCGGAGGGAGCGTCACTGCCCTCCGGCTGACCGAGAAGGGCTACCGGGTCGGCGTCCTCGAGACCGGACGCCGTTGGAGCGATGCCGACTTCGAGGCCCAGGGGTCTCGCGACATCCTGTGGGCCCCACGGCTCAGGATGTTCGGCCCGATGCGGCTGAGCATGCTCGGCGAGATCTCGTTGTTCAGCGCCGTGGGCGTCGGCGGAGGGTCGCTCATCTACGCCAACACGCTCTACGAGCCGCACGACGCCTTCTTCACCGATCCGTCGTGGAGTCACATCACCGACTGGAGGGCCGAGCTGGCTCCCTACTACGAGCAGGCGCGCCGGATGCTGGGCGTGACCACCAACCCCCGACTCTGGCCGGCCGACGACCTTCTGCGCGAGGTGGCCGACGACCTCGGCGCGGGCGCGACGTTCCAGCCGACCGACGTCGGGGTGCTCTTCGACGAATCGGCTCCGGGACGCGAGGTTCCTGACCCGTTCTTCGGCGGTGCCGGGCCAGCACGCAACGCCTGCGTGCACTGTGCGCGCTGCACCTCGGGCTGCCCGTTCAACGCCAAGAACACGTTGCCGAAGAACTACCTCCACCTCGCCGAGCAGGCCGGTGCGGAGGTGCACGAGCTGACCGAGGTTGTCGACGTCCAACCGCGCAGCACGGGCGGGTTCGTCGTCAGCGCGCGCCGTCCCGGACGCCGACGCGGCGCCGTTCGGGAGTTCTCCGCCGACCAGGTGGTGTTCTCCGCTGCGGCGCGAGGCACGCAACAGCTGCTGCACCAGCTGCGCGAGAACGGCTCGCTGCCGGAGCTCTCACCACGGCTGGGCGAGCTCGCCCGGTCGAACTCCGAGGCGATCGTCAACGTGCTGGCCCGCACTCCGATGGGCTTCTCCCAGGGCGTGACGATCACGTCATCGTTCCACCCCGAGCCACACACCCACGTCGAGATCTGTCGCAGCAACGCCGTCCAGGACAAGGGCGCACTCATGAACGTGCCGCTCGTCGACGGCGGCCCGCGACGACTGCGCCGCTTCGTGGCCGAACAGGTGCGCCACCCCGGCGCACTGCTGCGCACCCGACGCCTCAAGGACTCCTCTGAACGCACTCTTTCGCTGCTGGTGATGCAGTCGCTCGACAACTCACTCACCTCCTACCTGCGTCGCGGCCGTCTGCGTACTCGGCACGGCAGCGGCGCACCCAACCCGTCGTGGATCCCGGTGGCCCACGACGTCGTGCGCCGGTTCGCCTCGAAGATCGGCGCAGACACCACCTCGCTGGCCAGCGACCTGGTCGGCACCCCGGCGACGGCCCACTACGTAGGCGGGGCCGTCATCGGCGAGGCGCGCGACGCCGGAGTGGTCGATCCGTACCACCGGGTGCACGGCTACGAGGGGCTGCACGTGATCGACGGCTCGACCATCGGGGCCAACCTCGGCGTGAACCCGTCGTTGACGATCACGGCCATGGCCGAGCGAGCCGCTGCGCTCTGGCCCAACCGCGGTGAGGCCGACCCGCGCCCTGCTGCGGGTGAGACCTACCGCCACGTGGACCCGGTTGCGCCCCGCACCCCCGCCGTCCCCTCGTCCGCGCCCGCCGCTCTGAGGTGGGGCCACGGGGAAAGTGCGCCACAACTACAGTCGGTTCGTGACTGACTGGCGGAGCAGACTCGTCGAGCGGCTGCGGACCCTGATCCTCGAGGCCGACGCAAGCGTGGTCGAGGAAGTGAAGTGGCGCAAGCCGACCAACCCCGACGGCGTCCCGACGTTCTCGTGCGACGGCCTGATCTGCACGCTCGAGACCTACAAGGACAAGGTGAAGATGACCTTCGCCCGGGGCGCCTCGCTCGCGGATCCGTCAGGACTCTTCAACGCCAGCATGGACGCCGGCACCCGCCGCGCTATCGATCTGTTCGAGGACGACCCGGTCGACGAGGCCGCCTTCGTCGAGCTCGTCCGGGAGGCGATCGCGTTCAACCGATCCTGACCCAGGTTCTTCTCGCGCGATGTCGAGAACCGGCGACCGGTTCCGTCCCTGGTGTGAGCGCGACCAGAATGGGTCGCACCAGCACTGAGGAGATCGAGATGGCGAAGTACCTGCTGCTCAAGCACTACCGAGGTGGACTGCCGGCCGTCAACGACGTGCCGATGGACCAGTGGACGCCCGGGGAGGTCACCGCACACATCCAGTACATGCACGACTTCGCGACCAAGCTCGAGGAGACCGGCGAGTACGTCGACGGCCAGGCGCTCGCGCCCGAGGGCACCTTCGTGCGGTACGACGGCGAGGGGCGGCCGCCGGTCACCGACGGCCCCTTCGCCGAGACCAAGGACCTCATCGCCGGCTGGATGGTGATCGACGTCGACAGCTACGAGCGAGCCGTGGAGCTCGCCGGCGAGCTGTCGGCAGCACCCGGGGCCGGGGGCAAGCCGATCCACGAGTGGCTCGAGCTGCGCCCGTTCCTCACCGAGACCCCGAACGCCACCGAGTGCCACCCCTGATCCCGACCAGGGAACCAACCAGGGAACCAGTCATGGGATCGACGATCGACCCGGTGACGCTGCGCAGCCTGACGCCCAGCGTGCTCGGCATCCTCATCCGCCGCGGAGCCGACTTCGCGGCGGCTGAGGACGCCGTCCAGGACGCCGTGGTCGAGGCGGTGCGCACCTGGCCGGACGACCCCCCTCGCGACCCCAAGGCCTGGCTGGTCACCGTGGCCTGGCGTCGGTTCCTCGACGCCACCCGCGCCGACGCTGCCCGACGCCGCCGCGAGGAACGCGTCGACGACGAGCCGTTGTCCGGTCCGGTCTCGAGCATCGACGCCACGCTGCACCTGTACTTCCTGTGCGCCCACCCGTCGCTCTCGCCGTCGTCCGCGGTGGCGTTGACGCTGCGCGCCGTCGGCGGGCTGACCACCCGGCAGATCGCCGAGGCCTACCTCGTTCCCGAGGCGACGATGGGCCAGCGCATCAGTCGCGCCAAGCGCACCATCGCCGGCGAGCGCCTCGATCGGGCCGGCGACGTCGGCACCGTGCTGCGGGTGCTCTACCTGGTGTTCAACGAGGGCTACTCCGGCGACGTCGACCTGGCGGCAGAGGCGATCCGGCTCGTCCGGCAGGTGGCGGAGCAGATCGACCATCCCGAGGTCGCCGGACTCCTCGCGCTGATGCTTCTGCACAACGCCCGGCGAGCGGCGCGCACCAGTTCGGACGGCGGCCTCGTGCCCCTGGCCGAGCAGGACCGGAGCCTGTGGGACGTCGAGATGATCGCCGAGGGGGTCGACGTCCTGCAGGCTGCACTGGCCCAGGACCGGCTCGGCGAGTTCCAGGCGCAGGCGGCGATCGCCGCGCTGCACGCCGACGCGAGGGTGGCCGCCGAGACTGACTGGGTGCAGATCCTCGAGTGGTACGACGAGCTGGTCGCGCTGACCGACAGCCCCGTCGTGCGGCTCAATCGGGCTGTGGCCGTGGGCGAGGCCGACGGCGCCCGCGCGGGGCTGGCCGCGCTGGCGGAGGTGGACGACACCATCCCGCGTCACACCGCGGTGGCGGCATACCTCCACGAGCGCGACGGCAACCCTGACCTCGCCGCCCAGCTCTACGCCGCTGCGGCCCGGAGCGCGAGCAACCTCCGCGAGCGCGACCACCTGAACCTCCAGGCGGCGCGACTGAACGCGGCGAACTTTGGTTGATCCGCAACGAAACGGGGCCGACGTGCGTCGAAGGGGTGTTGATCGAACACTCTCGGAGGAGACCTGTGATGAACCCCTGGAAGAGCATCGCCGTCCTGGCAGCGACCCTGGTCGTCCTCACCGGGTGCGCCGACGACGCAAGCGACCGGTCCAGCGACGGGGCCAGCGATCCGGCCAGCGCTTCCAGCATCGCCCCGGCCGACGATCAGACGACGACTCCAGCGTCACCTGCGCCGGACGAGGCAGCGCCCGCCGATTGCTCAGAGACGCTCGAGGCGGCCGTCGAGGCCAGGTTCCCTGGCTACACGCCGATCGCGCTGGACCGCTGCGGACGCGGCTGGGCCTACCTCGGCTCGGCTGGGACGGCCGGCGACACCGAGACGCTGTGGCGCGTGGTCGATGACCAGTGGCAGTGGGTGACCTCGATGCCCAGTGAGCTGTGCCCGGTCGACCTCGAGGACATGGGTGCGCCCACCTGGGTAGTGCACCTGCTCGACTACCGCGAGTACGCCTGCTAGCAGCGCAGTGGTGGGTCGCGGTGGGCGAGCGTGTGGTGGCGCGGGCAGAGGAGCTGGCCGGTGCGGGTGTCGGTGTGGCCGCCGCGGGACCAGGGTTCGCGGTGGTGGACGTGGCAGCCCGCGGCGGGGGTGGTGCAGCCGGGATGCTGGCAGTGCTTCTGCTCCAGGCCGATGGCGAGGCGTTGGGCGGGCGTGTGGAACCGGCGGCTGCGGCCCAGGTCGAGGACCTTGCCCTTGCCGTCGAGGACGGCGGGGAGGATGCCTGCTTCGCACGCGATCCGGCGGGCCTGCCCGGCGCTGATCCTCTCCCCGGTGCCCAGCGAGGCTGCCTTGAGCCCGCCGAGCAGCGTGTCGAGGGGCATGGTGACCACGACGGTGGCGTTGACGCCACCTGCGTGGGGGAGCCGGTCGGTGGGGTAGCGCTCGACGTACTCCTTGAACGCCCGACCCAGCTTCTCCGGGGTGGCCTGCTCGAAGCGGAACGCACCGGCACCCTCGGTGGCTCGCACAT
The DNA here is from genome assembly GCA_963781575.1 of uncultured Actinomycetota bacterium. Taxonomy (GTDB): domain Bacteria; phylum Actinomycetota; class Actinomycetes; order Propionibacteriales; family Nocardioidaceae; genus Nocardioides. The sequence continues at coordinate 142,851 of CAWAGM010000008.1, forward strand.
GCTTAGGCGCGGCCCCGGCCAGGAGTGCTGTCTTCAACATCGCGCCGGTCGCGGCCGGGAGCGTGAACCGGCCGTGGACCTGGCCGTGGCCGTCGTCATGCATGCGGAACGACACCGCCTTCTCAGCCGCGGCTTCTTCCGCGGCCAACAACGCGGCTTCGTGGGCATCGGCGAGGTCGGGGTCGACCACCTCGAGCACCCGACGGCCGAGGACCTTCAACTCCTTGGCGTCGTGATGCTCCGCGAGCGCGACGAGGTGCTTCTCGCACAGCTCCCGCACCGCAGCATCCTGGGGCAGCTGGTCGACGGCATGGACGATCACGGACGCCTGCTCGACGTGGATCTCGCCGCGGCCGAGCGCTTCTCGGGTCAAGGAGTGCGCATCGAGCGCCTTCGCGAACGAGGCTTTCCGTGCCGCGGCCTGTCGGGTGAGCTTCGTGGCGTGCGCCAACCACGTCGCCGTCGAGGTCGCACCAGTCGAGACACCGGCCTCGACCTCGTCGGCATGCGTGACCACCCGCGCTTCGAGCTCGGCGACCTGGGCCCGCAACCGGGTCAGCTCCACCAGCACCTCGCGAGTGCCCGCAGCATCCAGCGACCACATCGCCTGCTCGGCGACCTCGGTGATCTCACGCCGGCACGAGGTCACGGCGGCACGGATCGGGTGACCCCGACCGGTGGTGCTGCCGTCGTCCTTCATGCGTCCATCAAAGCACCGAGCGCCGACAGTCCAGACCGAGAATCCCGCTCAACCACAGGGCCTGTGGAGAATCGCGCTCGCCAATAGTCAGGGGTACTCGACGCGCAACTAGGCTGTCCGCATGCACCGCATCTTCACCACGAGCGTCGCGTCGGTCTACCCCCACTACGTCACCAAGCTAGAGCGCAAGGGACGCACGACCGCCGAGCTGCACGAGGTGATCGAGTGGCTGACCGGCTTCGACGAGACCGCCCTGCAGGCCCACCTCCGAGACGAGACGACGTTCGCCGAGTTCTTCGAGGCGGCCGACCTCAACCCGGGCACCTCGCTGATCACCGGGTCAGTGTGCGGGGTCAAGGTGCAGGAGGTCGAGGATCCGCTCATGCGGCAGATCCGCTTCCTCGACAAGCTGGTCGACGAGCTGGCGAAGGGCCGTCCGATGGCGAAGGTTCTTCGGTCCTGAGGCTCCACCCCGGAAATCACGTGACATCGCGGGCCTGAACCCGCACATTGGGTGCCGATGCTGACCGCGCTCCGGAACCAGGCCCGCCCGCCGTCCCCCCTGGCGGGTCGACTCGCGACCCAGTCGCTGCTCTTCGCCCTGGGCGAGGGCACGTTCATGACCGGGTCAGCGGTGTTCTTCACCCAGATCGTGGGTCTCTCGGCCGCGCAGGTCGGGCTCGGCCTCACCCTGGCCGGCGTGGCCTCCTTCGTGGCGGCGCTGCCGATGGGAAAGCTCGTCGACCGCTACGGGCCGAAGCGGATGTGGGCGGTCAGCGCGACGGGCCAGGCAGCGATGTTCTCGTTGTGGCCCTTCATCGAGGACTTCCAGGGCTACCTCCTGATGGCCATCGGCATGGAGGTCATCGGCGCCTTGGGCGGCGCCGCCCACGGGGCGTACACGATCGACGTCCTGCCGCCCGGCGAGCGCGTGCAGTCGCGCGCCTACATGTACTCCGCGCTCAACATCGGGTTCACCCTGGGCGCCCTCCTCGGCGGTGTCGCGCTGGCCTTTGACTCCAACGACGTCCTGCACGCGATCCCGTGGTTCACCGCAGCCGCGTTCCTGGTGAACGCCGCCGCGATCAGCCAGCTGCCACGCGCCTCGCACGACGACCGCACCCCGGAGGAGCGGAAGGTCAAGATCCCCGGGCCGGGGCCCTTGCGCAACCCCGGCTGGCTCCTCACGGAGTTCTTCACCGGCGTCTTCTGGACCAACCAGGTGCTGCTCAACATCGTCATCCCGCTGTGGTTGGTCGAGGAGACCGATGCTCCACGCGTGCTGCTCGCCTTCCTCTTCGGCACCAACACGGTGATGTGCATCTTCTTGCCGATGGCCGCCGCGCGCGGCGTCCGCGACGTGCCCACGGCACTTCGCGCCATCCGGCTGTCGTCGAGCTTCTTCGTGGTCTCCTGCATCATCACGCTGGCCACCCACGACACCGTGGGTTGGACGACGATCGCGCTGGTCTGGCTCGGCCACGTCACCGTGACCGGCGCCGAGCTCTTCCTCTCGGCCGCGAGCTGGTCGTTCGAGGCCGAGCTGATGGATCCCCGCCAGCGGGGCGCCTACCAAGGAGCCAGCGAGCTGAGCGGCACGTTGGGCCGTGTCTGGGCGCCGGCGCTCTACACGTTCTTGGCAATGCAGTGGGGGGCGGCCGGCTGGCTGATCATCGCGGCCATCATCGTCGTGGCGACGATCGGCGTGCATCCCTCGTCACGCATGGCTCAGCGCTTCATCGAGAAGCACGTGCCGGCCGACGTCCTCGCCGCGGCCCGCGCCTCGACGCCAGAGGCCGAGGACGCCGTGGTGAGCGGTCCGCCGTCACTCATCGACGGCGAGGCGCAGCCCCGGGCCCGATCGACGGCGTGGTCCGTTAGTCCTTGCGGTGGGGATCCCGGAGGACGCGGACGCCCGCCCACGCAGCGAGCGGGACTCCGAGGAAGATGACGGCAAGCACGATCCAGTCGTTGGTCGACACGTCTGCTCCTCAGGCCGCGAACCGGCAGTCGAGGCAGCCGGCACACTCGTAGCGGTTCACCGAGTAACCGTCCTCATACTCCACGCCCAGCAGGCGCCAGTCGTGCTCGTGCGTGGCGGACGCCGGAGGCACCTGACTGGTCGGAATCGTCGTCGCGTGCATGGTGGCTCCTGATGATCGGTCGGGCGAGTCGGTTCTCCCGACATCTCTCTTCCCCCGACAACCGGATGTCACTCCCTCCAGAGGGGTGAATCTCCGGGCCGCGTCGGCGCACGTCTACGCCGACTCGTCGTCGGCTGGGAGCTCGGACCAGCTGGGGACGATGAAGAGGCCCTCGGCCTCCACCGCGACGCCGGCTGCTCCGGAGATCGTGGCCTCGACAATCACCTTGCGACCGGTGTCGTTGGCCACCCGGCCCTCGAGCACGACGTCGCCGAGCGGCAGCGGACGCCGGTACTTCAGGGTCAGCGTGCCGGTCATCGTCAGCTTCTTCATGCCGCTGGCGGTCACTCCCATGAGGTGGTCGAGCAGCAAGGCGCTGACCCCGCCGTGCACCATCGTCGGTGGCCCCTCGTAGGCGTTGCCGAGGTGAAGCCGGGCGCTGGTCGTGCCGTCGCCGTTGTGCACCACGACCATCGGCGGCGCGATCGCGTTGCGTTGACCCACCACCGCGTTGCCCCACTGCCAGCTGCGCCCGGTGAGGTTGTGCGAGACCCCCGCCGGGCCCGGCCGCAGCTGTCGCCTCCAGCAGGGCGGACGCCGACCGCAGGTGGCCGAGCGCCTCGCGAGCCTGCCGCGTCGTCGACCTCGCTGCGGATCGTCAGGTCGACCAGGCGCCGGAGCTCGTCGGTGAGCGGGACGAAGCGGTCCTCGATCTCAGCGACCTGCTCATCGGTGATGTCGACGACCTCGAAGAAGCTGGCCGCGAACTGCTGGATGCCGCTCACACGAGATCCAGCGTGCCGAGGTCGCGGATGGCGGCACACGCACGCGTCACCATCGCCGCGAACATGCGGTCGCCCCGCTCGGTGCGGGTTCCGTACGCGCAGCCGAACACCGACACGAGCGGGCCCTGGATCATGGCGAAGCGGTAGTCGTCCCAGCACTGGTCGCGGTCGTAGTCGGTGACGCCGTGACCGACGAGCGCCCGGTGGTAGGCGGTCACCAGCTCTGACTCGTGGACACGACGGTCCTCGACACTCAGGCCGGTGCCGATGAAGTAGGCCAGGTCGCGCGCCGGTAGGCCGAGGGACAAGGTCTGCCAGTCGAGCGCGACGACGCCGGGGCCGCCGTCGGCGGGGAACATCAGGTTGTCGAGGCGGTAGTCGCCGTGCACGAGGCCGAACCGTTCCGACCGGGCCAGGCTCCACTCCTCGGCCGACACCGACACAGTCACGCAGCGTGGCGGCGGTCTCGGCGTCCAGCAGGTCACCGAGGCCGTCGATGAAGATCTCGGTGGCCGGTCCGTAGAGGTCGGCGAGCATCTTGGCGTCGTCGGGGCCGTTCAGCGCCAGGCCCTCCACGTCGAGCAACGACGAGTCGCACCACCGTGGTCCATGCAGCCCAGCCAGGTTCACCACCGCGTCGCGGGCTTGGTCGGGCGTGCAACCCAGCGACCTGATCGCCCTGCTGGGCCGGCGCGAGGTCCTCCATGACCAGCGTGAACGCGCCACCCTCCTGCGCCATCACCGCGTGGTGCACGTGCGGCACGCGGATCGCCACGGTGGGGGCGATCTCGGTCGTAGAAGCGCAGCTCGCACCGGTAGGCGCCGGCCACGAGGTCACGTGAGGCCGGGTCGTCGGAGGCCAGCTTCACCAGGACGCTGCTCGGCAGCTGCGGGTCTCCGACGAGACCCAGTCGGTAGCACGTGCCCATCTGCCCGGTGCCGACCCGGCTGCGGTCGACGCGATCGACCTGCCGCCCGAGCGTCTCGGTGGCCCAGGCTGCGGTCAGCTCGTCGGGCTCGGTCACGATCATCGGTTCCACCCCGGGTTGGCGGGTAGCGCGTCAAGGCTGGCCGGACGGATCGTGCGCCAGGCATCGAGCACCGGCGCCAGCTCGGTCGGGGTCGCGCCGTGCAGCACGACGCTGTCCGCGCCGGCGTCCAGCTGGTGCTGGATGCGAGCAGCGCAGTCGGACGCCGACCCGGTGGCCGAGGCTGCCAGCCACTCGGCCGGCAACACCTCGTCGCGCAGGTGGCTGAGCTGCTCGACCGTGCCGATGGCGTCGAACGCACCGGGGTAGCCCTGCACCAGCTCGTCGGTGCGGAAGCGTTCGAGGTCGGCGAGGTCCCACGGTTCGCCCGCACCAGCACCTCGCCGTACCCCTGGAGATAGGTGGCGAGCCGGCCGACGAGCTTGCGGAGGCGGAGCTCCTCGGGCACGTCGTCGGTGACGGTGGCGAGCACCGACCAGATGCGCACGGAGGCGGGGTCGCGCCCGGCGTCGGCGGCCGCCGACCGGATGGTCTCGACCGATCGGCGCAGCGTGTCGTCGGACATGAAGGTGTGCAGCACGACGGCGTCCGCGACCCGACCGGCCAGCTCGAGGGTGTTGCCGCCGATCGCCATCATCAGCACCGGGATCTTCTCGTCGAACGAGCTGTCCTGGTTGAGGTAGGGGTAGCTACCGGCGGGTCCGACGTGGCCGGCGACCGAGCCGCCCGACCACAGCGTGCGATAGATGCCGATGGCGTCCTCGAGCTGGGCACCGGTCACCTTCGGCACGCCCATCAGGTCGAAGAGCAGCCCGAAACCGCGGCCCAGCCCGAACGCGTAGCGGCCCTCCGACATGCGGTGGGCGGTCATCGCCATCGTCGCGGTGACGAGCGGGTGCCGGGTGTTGTGGTTGGTTGCCGCGGTTCCGATGCCGATCGAGGTGGACGCCGCAGCGGCCGCTCCCGCCATGACGCCAGCGTCCTTGACGTTGAACCGCTCGGAGAGGAACACCGACCCGAGGCCGAGCCGTTCGGCGAGCTGCACCTCGGCGATCAGGTCGCGGGGGGACGACGAGTGGCCGGCCAACCCGTAGCAGCCGAGCTCGGGGAACTCCTGGGTCACAGATCCATTCACTGGGCCATTCACTGGGCCATTCACTGGGCCACTCACTGGGCAGCTCCAGGCGAGAAGGGGCGCACGGTGCCACGCTTCGCGAAGCCGCGACGCAGCACCTCGTGCAGCACCGGTGCCGCGAGTCGCATGACGTAGCGTTTGAGGCCGGTCTCGCGGCGGATCTCGGCGAGCATGTCGGGCCAGCTGTGGTGCTGGAAGTCCAGCACCTCCTGGGCGCGGGCAGTGTCCATCCAGTCGGTTGCGAACCAGGTGTTGTCGTCGTCGGGGTCGCCTGGCTGCGCGGCCGGGATCGCGCCCACCATGCCGCGAGCATGCGGTCATGTCGTGGGTGATGTCCGACTGGACCAGACGGTGCGTCTCGTCACCACCGATGAGCAGGATCTCGCCGACCACGTCGGCCCCGTCGGCAGCGGTGGCCGCCGCGAAGGCGTGCGCGACGTCACGGACGTCGACGGTCTGGATCCGACCGTCGGGGGGCAGCAGCTGCCCGAAGTGGAGCTGGTCGATGTCGAGGCTGCTGCCGGCATCGACGGTCATCACGCCACCGAGTCGGAGCACGACCCAGTCGAGTCCGCTGTCGCGCACCATCTGCTCGGAGGTGGCCTTGAGCTCGCCGTAGAGGTCGGTGGGCGCCATCGGCGTCGCGGCGGTGAGCACGCCGTGGTGCGGTGCGGGTTGCGGGCGCCATAGACGGCGACGCTCGAGGCCTGCACGAAGCGGGGCCGCGTCGGCATCGTCGAGGCCGCGGCGAGCAGGTGACCGGTGGCGTCGACGTTCACCGAGCGTGCCAGCTCGGGGCGGGCGTAGCAGAGCGGCGGGATGATCGCGGCCAGGTGCACGACCGCACGGGGGGCTGTGTCGTTGAGGAGCTCGGCGACCGCACGCGGGTCGGTGAGGTCGCACCACACCACCCGCACTCCGGGCAGGTGGCGCCAGCCGGCTCGGCCAGCTTCTCGGTGGCCGGGCTCTGCAGGTCGGTGGCGACGACCTCGACGCCGAGCTCCGCCAGTCGGGTCACCGTCGATCGTCCGACGAGCCCTCCGGCACCGGTGACGAGGACGGGTCCAACGGTGGGTAAGGGGGTCGGCGAGGGGCGCTGCTCCATATGGCCCATGCTCCCTGATCAACTGGACAGGTGTCCAGTGAATCGCGACAAATCTTGACGCGCGTCAACTTGCGAGGTTCGATGGCTTCGTGACCTACGACACCATCATCCGCGGCGGCCTCTGGTTCGACGGCACCGGAGCCGCACCCGCCGTCCGAGACCTCGGCATCCGCGACGGCGATCGTCGTCGACGTCTCGGCGACGCCGCTCGAGGCCGACACCGGCACCCGCATCATCGAGGCCGACGGCCGTTGGGTGATGCCGGGCATGGTCGACATCCACACGCACTACGACGTCGAGGTGCTCGAGGGCCCCGGCCTGCCCGAGTCGGTGCGCCACGGCGTCACCACGATCTTCCTGGGCTCCTGCTCGCTCTCGACCGTGCACGTGGGCGGCGTCGACGCCGGCGACCTGTTCGGCCGCGTCGAGGCGATCCCGCGCCAGCACGTCATCAACGCAGTCGAGAAGGCGAAGACCTGGTCGACCCCGCGCGAGTACGTCGACGCCCTCGAGTCGCTGCCGCTCGGCCCGCACCTGGCCGCGTTCATCGGGCACTCCGACATGCGTGCGGCGACCATGGGCCTGGACCGCGCCACCCGCAAGGAGGTCACCCCGACGCGCGCCGAGCAGGCACGGATGGAGCAGATGCTCGAGGACGCCGTCGAGGCGGGGTTCCTCGGCATGTCGTCGCAGCAGCTGCTCTTCGACAAGCTCGACGGCGACGTCTGCCGCTCGCGCACCCTGCCGTCGACCTACGCGAAGGCCAAGGAGCTGCGACGACTGAACAAGATCCTGCGTCGTTCCAAGCGGGTGCTGCAGTCAGGGCCTGACATCAAGAACCCGCAGTCGATCCTGTCGCAGGCGACCACGTCGCTGGGCATCGGTCGACCCCAGCTCAAGACGTCGCTGCTCTCCGCGGCCGACATCAAGGCGATCCCGCAGGTCATCCACATCATGGGTCCGATCGCCCGGCTGGTGAACCGGCTCGGTGGCGACTTCCGCTGGCAGCACCTGCCGGTGCCGTTCGAGGTCTACGCCGACGGCATCGACCTGGTGATCTTCGAGGAGTTCGGCTCCGGCGCGGCCGCGCTGCACCTCACCGAGGCACTGGCTCGCGACGAGCTGATCCGCGACCCGGAGTACCGCAAGCGGTTCCGCAAGGACTACGAGAGCAAGTACGGGCCGCGCGTCTGGCACCGCGACTTCTTCGACGCCGAGATCGTCGAGTGCCCCGACGCGTCGGTGATCGGCAAGTCGTTCGGCCAGGTCGGCGTCGACCTGAACCCGGCCAACCCGGTGCACCCGGTCGACGCCTTCCTCGATCTCGTGCTCGAGCACGGCACGGCGCTGCGCTGGCGCACCACGATCTCGAACCACCGCCCCGACCTGCTCAAGAAGATGGCCCAGGACCCGGGCATCCAGATGGGCTTCTCCGACGCCGGCGCCCACCTGCGCAACATGGCGTTCTACAACATGGGTCTGCGACTGCTGCGCCACGTGCGCGAGGCCGAGCTCGCCGGCACGCCCGTTCCTCTCGACGGCGAGGCGTCCACCGACTCACCGGCGAGCTCGCCGACTGGTACGGCCTGGACGCCGGGCACCTGCGCGTCGGCGACCGGGCCGACGTCCTCATCGTCGACCCCGAGGCGCTCGACGAGTCGCTCGAGGCCTACGCCGAGTCACCCGTCGAGCAGTACGGCGGCCTGTCGCGGATGGTCAACCGCAACGACGCTGCGGTGACGGCGGTGCTCATCTCTGGGCAGGTCGTCGTCGAGGACGGCGTCCCGACCGAGATCTTGGGCACCACGCGCACCGGCAGCTTCCTGCGGGTGGGGCAGAAGACGGCACCCGTCCTGACCGCATCCGCGCCGACGCAGACGGTCGCTTCCGCCACGTAGTGCCCAGAACTCGTACCTAGCGAGCGTTCCCACCGGGGCGAGTTCGCCTGCCGGCAGGTGAAACGTGCCCCCCGGCTCACCCACCTAGGCGTACGAGCGCCCGCGGGCCTCACGGGTCCACAGCACACCGTCGCCGGCCACCGCGCCCTCGGCGGCCAGCTCGCGCTTGAGCACCTTGTTCGTCGCGGTCGAGGGCAACGCTGACGCGATCCGCACGTAGCGCGGCCAGGCCTTGGGCGAGAGGTCGGGCTGGTCGGCGAGGAACTTCTCGAGCTCGAGGGGCGACAAAGATGCGCCGTCGGCGAGCACGAGCGCGGCCATCACCTGGTCGCCGACCTGCTCGTCCGGCACGGCGTAGACGGCCACCTGGCTGATCACGTCGAGGCGGATCAGGATCCGCTCGATCGGGGCGGCGGCGAGGTTCTCGCCGTCGACGCGCATCCAGTCGGCGGTACGCCCGGCGAGGTAGATCCAGCCGTCGGCGTCGCGGTAGGCGAGGTCGCCCGACCAGTACATGCCGTGGCGCATCCGCTCGTCGTTGGCGGCCTGGTCGTTGTAGTAGCCCTGGAAGTAGCCAGCGCCCTGGGTGTTCACCAGCTCGCCGACCGCCTCGTCGGCGTTGGCCAGCGCGCCGTGCTCGTCGAAGACGGCGACGGCGCACTCGGTGACGGTCTCGGAGTCGTAGATCGCGACGCCGTCGAAGCCCTTGCCGATCGAGCCCGGCGGGGTGCCGTCCTCGCGGGTGATGATCACCGCGAGCTCGGTCGACCCGAAGCCGTCCATCACCTTGGTGCCGAACCGCCGGGCGAACTCCTCGATGTCGCGGTCGCTGGCCTCGTTGCCGAATGCCTGCCGCAGCGTGTTGTCGGCGTCGTCGTCCTGCTCAGGAGTGGCGAGCACGTAGGCCAGCGGCTTGCCGACGTAGTTCATGTAGGTGACGCCGTGCTCGCGGACGTCGGCGAGGAACCGGCTGGCCGAGAACTTCGCGGGCACCATGACGGCCCCGCTGCACAGCGCCACCGCCCACCCGGCCACCACCGCGTTGGAGTGGAACAGCGGCATCGAGAGGTAGCAGACGTCGTCGCTGGTCATCGCGAACCGGTCGACGAGGTTGATGCCGGAGAACAGCACCATCAGGTGCGCGACCTGCACCGCCTTCGGGTCACCGCTGGTGCCCGAGGTGAAGATCATCATCAAGGTGTCCATCGCCTCGACCTCGCGATGCGGCACCAACGGCCCGGCCGCGGCGACCAGCGTCGGCCCACTCGTCGCTGGAGGTGTCGAGCACGCGGACGTCGCCCAGGTCGAGGCCGTCGAGCAGGTGGCGGTGCTCGGCGTCGGTCACCAGCACCTGGCACTCCGAGCGTCGGACGTCGGCGACCAGGCCGTCGCCGCGGCGCGTGGTGTTGATGCCGCAGAGCACGTAGCCGCCCAGGGCGGCCCCGGCCATCATCCGCAGCATGTCCGGGGTGTTGCCGAGCAGCGAGCCGACGTGCGGCGGACGCTCGGTGTCGACCAGGCCGAGCAGCGCCGAGGCCGCCGCGCTCGCCTCGGCGACGTGCTCGCGCCAGGTCCAGGTGCGGCCCTCGTGCACCAGCCCGGTCGTGTCGTCGTCCGCACGCTCACGCAGCAGCTGCTGCACTGTCTCGGCCATCTCGGAACCTTCCCCCACCAGCGAACTTGACGCGCGTCAAGTTAGGCGCCGACCGGCGGGGTGTCAACCGCCGCCGACCAGCCGAGCAGCCATCGCCCTTAGTCGGCCGGATCATTCGTCCGGTCGGACATCGGCCAGGCGTCAGAGACCGAGTCGTCCGGCCAGCCGGTCGAGGTAGGCGAGCACCTCGTCGGTCGACTTGTCGGGCACACCCCAGATGAGGTCGGTCGCGCCGGCGGCGGCCCAGCTCTCGAGGTCCTCGGGCGAGGGCTTCATCGCGATGAGCACGTGGATCTCCGGCTCGCCCGTGCGCCCGGCGTCCTTCCAGGCGGCCCTCAGCGCGTCGGCCTTCTCGCCAATGCCCTGCTCGACCGGCGTGGTCATCCAGCCGTCGGCGGTGCGGGCGATCCACTCGAACGTCTTGGGCCCGCCGCCGGCGCCGATGATCAACGGGATGTGCGCCTGGGCGGGCTTCGGGTAGGCCCACGACTTGCCGAACTTCACGAACTCGCCGTCGTAGGAGGCCTCCTCGTCGGTCCACAACGAGCGCATCGCCTCGATGTACTCGCGCAGCACCGTACGGCGCTTGGCCGGCGGCACGTGGTGGTCCTCGAGCTCATCGGTGTTCCAGCCGAAGCCGGCGCCGATCGAGACCCGACCGCCGGAGAGGTGGTCGAGGGTCGCGATCTGCTTGGCCAGGGTGATCGGGTCGGACTCCACCGGCAGCGCGACCGCGGTCGAGAGCCGGATCTTCGACGTGACGGCAGCAGCCGTCGCCAGCGAGATCCACGGGTCCAGCGTGCGGGTGTACCGGTCGTCGGGGAGCGTCTCGCCCCCGGTCGGGTGCGAGGCGTCGCGCCGCACCGGGATGTGGGTGTGCTCGGGCACGTAGATGGTGTCGAAGCCCCGCTCCTCACCGGCTTTGGCCAGCTCGGCGGGGGTGATCCCTCGGTCGGAGGTGAAGAGGACGAGTCCGTTGCGCATGACGGAATTAGAACCTGTTCTAGTTCCCTGCGTCTACCCCGCGTCGATCAACGCCTGGATCGAGGCGCCGTAGAGCTCGATCAGCCGCTCGGTGTCAGCGGCGGCCAGGGTGCGTCGGCCAGGATCGCCACTGCGTCGAGAAGTCCGGAGACCTGGGCCGCGACCAGTCGCGCACGCAGCTCGGGGTCGGGACCGGACAGACGAGGCGACAGCGGGTCGATGAACATCTCGTCCATCGTCTCGATGAGCCGCTCGCGCACCAGGTCGCTGTCGGTGGCGCGGATCATTGCGCGCCAGATCGGGAACGTGATCTCAGGTCCCTCGGTGAGCAGCGAGCGCACCAGCCGCTCCCCGAGGTCGCGACAGGTCACCCGACATCACGTGGTCGTAGTGACCCCGATCGGCGACAGCCTCGAGGAACAGCCGCTCCTTCGAACCGAAGTAGCGGATCACGAGCGCAGGGTCGGCGCCGGCCTCGGCGGCGATGGCCCGCACCGAAACGTTGGCGAAGCCACGGGCACGGAACAGCCGGCCCGCAGCGCGCCCGATCGCATCCTTGGTCTCGACGCCGGACGACGTCCGCACGGTCTCGCTGGCCACCCGCTCCGACATGGCGGGCACTGTAGCGTCATCTGGTCAACAGCGTTGACATGTATCGTTTCCGAATCTAGCCTCCGCATGTCGAATAGTGTCAACAGTGTTGACATTGCCTGTCCATGACTTCGGAGCCTCACCCCATGCCACGACCTCGCCGCGCATCTCTTTTCGCATTGGCTCTCATCTGCCTGGTCGCCAGCGCGTGCGGATCCAGCCTCGACCCCTCGGACGTGCGGGCGGCCGACGGCACCGCGCCTGGCCCCGGGATCGCAGCCGGCACGTCCACCGACCCGACCGTGGCGAGCAGTGCTGACGGCGAAGTCGATCCAGCGGCCCCGATCGAGCCCGGCGCACCGGCACCTGGTGTGCCAGACGCCCCTGGGGCAGCGCCGGTAGACGCTGGACCCGGGGAGAGCGCACCGACCGACTCGCCTGAGGAGAACCAGCCCGCGGGGGACGCCCCGGCCGGAGACTGCGACGGGTTCGCGAACCAGACCGGGATCACCGACGACACGATCACCCTGGCCAACGCCTCCGACATCTCCGGGCCGGTGTCCGGGCCTGTTCCAGGCCGCGCAGGACGGCGCCGCCGCGTTCGTCGCCTACTTCAACGCCACCCAGGACCTCTGCGGACGCAAGCTCAACCTGCTCGAGCTCGACAGCCGCTCGGATGCCGGCGGCGACCAGCAGGCCTACGCGACAGCATGCGACAAGTCGTTCGCTGCGATCGGCTCGGTGTCCTCGCAGGACCAGGGCGGTGCTGCCACGGCCAACCAGTGCGGCCTGCCCGACATCCGGTCGTTCGTCGTGACGCCGCAACGATCAGGGTGTGGCAGCTGCTTCGCGGCCTACACCGTCTCGCCCGACCAGATCGCGGCCTCGCACCCCAAGTTCTGGCTCCAGACCCAGAAGTCTGCCTCCCAGCACGTCGCGGTCTTCTACGTGAACGTCGAGGCCGCGAGGGTCAACGCCCAGAGCGCTGCCGCGGGATTCGAGAAGGGCGGCATGAACGTCGACATCGTGCGCGGCATCGACACCTCTGAGTTCAACTATGCGCCCTACGTGCAGGAGATGAAGGACAAGGACATCGACTTCGTCGAGTACTTCGGACCCTTCCAGTTCGCGATCAAGCTGCAGCAGGCGATGCAGCAGCAGAACTTCAAGCCGGCGGTCTACCTCGAGGACCCGACGATCTACGACGCCAACTACGTGCAGCAGGCGGGCAGCGTCGCCGAGGGCTCGTACGTCTACTCCGTCATCCAGCTCTTCGACGACACCAAGATCCCCGAGATGGTGCTCTACCGGCAGTGGCTCGACCAGGTCGCTCCGGGTGCCGTTCCGAACTACTACGGGCTGTTCGCCTGGTCGGCCGCCCGACTCTTCGTCGAGGAGGCCGTCGCGTTGGGTGGGCAGCTCACCCGACAATCCCTGATCGGTGCCATGAAGCGGGTGAAGGACTGGACGAGCAACGGCATTCATGCGCCCATGCAGATCGGGGCCAAGACCACGAGTGGTTGCATCAAGATCATCCGGTTCAGCAACGGACGCTGGTCGCAGGTCTCCCCCGGCGACTTCATGTGCGGAGGGCTGATCAACACCGGCGTAGGCGGGTAATGAAGCGGCCTTCTCCGGCATGAGGCACTATGCGAACATGCCCCCCATCCGCCTGGCCATCGCGAACGACTACGAGATCGTCGTGGCCGGCACCGCCGCCGTCCTGAAGCCGTACGCCGACCGTATCGAGGTTGTCGAGCTGGCCGCCGGCCTGCCCGTCACGAGCGACGTCGACGTCATCCTCTACGACACCTTCGGTCAGGTGCAGGGCAACGGCATCGACATGGACCGCCTCATCCACGGCAGCGCGGCCAAGGTCGTGGTCTTCACGTGGAACCTCGAGGACGAGCTGGTCAACGCGTCCACCGAGCACGGGGTGGCTGGCTACGTGGCGCAAGTCGGTGACCGCGGAAGAACTGGTCGAGGCGATCGAGCGCGTGCACCGCGGTGAGCGCGTCCTCCCCACCCAGATGAGCGCAACCGCGAAGTTCGGCCGTTGGCCCGGCGACCAGCACGGCCTTTCGGCGAGGGAGTCTGAGGTACTCGCTCTCATCTGCCAGGGCCTGAGCAACCAGCAGATCACCGAACAGGCCTACATCGGCATCAACACCGTGAAGACCCACATCCGCTCGCTCTACCGCAAGCTGGGGGTCACCAGCCGATCTCAGGCAGTCATCTGGGGGCTCGCGAACGACTTCGCGCCCGACCACGCCGCCACCGCGCCTGATCGCGCCTGAGCCTGACGTTTGCTGTCAGCCGTTCGGGGCAGGAATCCGACAGCGGGACGGAGGGGCCCCGAGGTTGATGCGGGGCCCCACGCCCGAACGCTCAGGCGATCGCTGAGCTCAATCACCCAGGGCCGGTGAAGACATCACCCGTCGTCGGTGAACTCGTTCAGTGCGGGAGCATAGCCGCCTCATCCGCATCGCGGCCCGGGGTTCACCCGACTCTCGCTGGTCGACGGCTGGCCCCGCGGTCAGGCTCCGAGTGACGTGAGCTCGGCGAGCTCGCGCCGAAACCGGTCGGGGTCGGCGAGGGTGAGCGTGGCACCCGGATGGCGCAGGCGGCCGGTCGGGTCGAGCACACGGACCGGCTCCCGGAAGGCGAGACACACGCCTCGCCGGCCGTTGGTCGCAAAGGTGACACCCCGATCGGCGAACGAGAGATGCGGCGGCCCGGCCGTCTTCAGCCAGGCGTAGTCGCCGCTCTCCTCGAGCACCGTCGATGTTCGACAAGGCAGTGCGCAAGCGCCAGAACCCGAACCGGACAACAAGTCCACCAGGGCCGAGCTCCACCCAGGAGGTCGATCTGGTGACACCGAGCACGAGCGCTGGCAGCCGGTACGACGGCGCAAAGTCAAAGTCGAAGCGGCTCCAGCCCATCGTGGCGTCCGTCGGATCCGTCATCCCGTCCCCCTGTCGGTTCCCCACCGGGCGCTCATCGATCTCGCAGCGCGTGCACGAGCTCAGACTTCGTCATCGACGACCGGCCCTCGACGTCCAGCTCCCGGGCGCGCTTGCGCAGCTCGTCGACGGTCCAGTCGTCGTACGACCCGGCTTCGCCGCCTCGTCGACCGACCGTGCTCGCCCCCTGGGCCGCAGACGCGTTGGCGATGCGCGCCGACTTCTCCTTGCTGTTCCCCTCGCGACGCAACGCCTCGTAGCGCTCGTCATCCTTGACGCTTGGCCCTGGCTTCTTCGATCCGGACTTCTTGGCTGCTGGCATCGTGCCCTCCTTGGTGAGTTCGGTCGGCGAATCGAACCGACGAGCCCGGTCGCGTCAACTGATCGGCGAGGCTCGCGGGGGTCATTTCGCTCGACGGTAGGCACGTGTCGGCCGCCGCTGACCACCTGCACGGGTGACGCCCGCGCACGCCGCCTGCGAGCTCGGCCGGCCCTCAGCCTCCGCGCAGCCGCGCGTTCTCGGTGCGAAGCCGGTCGTTCTCGACCTCGAGCGCCACCACCCGGGCGATGCCGGCCAGGTTGAGCCCTTCGGCGAGCAGCTCGCGCACCCGGTGCAGGCGATCGATGTCCTGCGAGGAGTACAGCCGCGAACCGCCCGGTGTGCGGTCGGGCCGCACCAGACCCCGGCGCTCGTAGACGCGCAGGTTCTGGATCTGCATCGACACCATGTCGGCCGCGACGGAGATCGCGTAAACACCGCGCGTAGATGACGTCATGGGTTGACATTGCCTGACTTTTGGAATAGATACAACCTGTACCTGTTGATATAGATATCCCCGAACCGGGATGTCATGACATGAACCAGGAGGACACCATGCTGATCCGCACCACCGACCCGTTCCGCGACTTCGACCGAATCACCCAGCAGCTGCTCGGTACGACCAACCGTCCCGCGGTCATGCCTATGGATGCCTGGCGCGAAGGCGACCAGTTCGTCATCGAGTTCGACCTGCCTGGTGTCGCGGCCGACACCATCGACCTCGACGTCGAGCGAAACGTCCTGACGGTCCGCGCTGAGCGGCTGGCCCGCAACGGTGACTGGCAGATGCTGGCCAGCGAGCGCACTCGCGGCTCGTTCAGCCGTCAGCTCGTGTTGGGCGACAACCTCGACCTCGACCGGATCGAGGCCTCCTATGACGCCGGCGTCCTGCGTCTGCTGGTGCCGGTGGCCGAGAAGGCGAAGCCACGCAAGATCAGCGTCACGGGGGCGAGAAACGAACCCGCAGCGCTCGAGGCCTGAGGCCCCGCCGGGCGACGCGCAGCGTCGCCTCAGGACACGGGGAAATCAATGGCGGGGTCGGACCTGGAGGTCCGACCCCGCCGTTCCATGTCCGACTACGGAGCGGCGGCCCGCAGCTTCTCCAGCAAAGGACCGGCAGCCTCGCGCAGGAACGCATGCTGGTTCGCATCACCTACCTGCACCACGGCGATGTCGGTGAAGCCCGCCTCCCAGAACGGGGCGACAGCCTCGACTATCCCATCGAGGTCGGGCCCGCACGGGATCGACTCTGCGACGTCGTCGGGCGTGACGTACTGGCTGGCGGCCGCGAATCCGGCTGGGGTAGGGAGGTCGGCGTTCACGGCCCATCCCCCGCCGAACCAGCGGAACTGCTCGTGCGCGACGCGCTTCGCCTCCTCCGCGTCGGGCCCCCAGCAGATGGGGACCTGACCGATGGCTCGAGCGGACTCCCCGATGTGGGGTGCTCCGACTGTGCCGTTCCACGTGTCGATCAGGCTCGCCTTCGGCTCGACGGCGACGAGGTGGTCCGCCAGCGGTGCGAGGGTCTCGATCGAGCGGTCCCCCGAGACGGCGACGGCCACATCGACGCCGCCGTCCGGCACGTCCCAGATGCGGGCGGAATCGACCTGGAAGTGCTGTCCACGGTGGTCGACGAGCTCGCCGGTGTGCAGCTGGCGGATGATGCCGATGGCCTCGGCGAGCATCGCCTGACGCGTCGCGACCGCCGGCCAGCCCTGCCCCACCGCGTGCTCGTTGAGACTCTCCCCGGCGCCCAGCCCCAGTGTGAAGCGGCCGTCGGCCAGGATCTGGAGCGTCGCTGCCTTCTGGGCCACGACCGCCGGGTGGTAACGCAGGGTCGGACACGTCACGTAGGTCATCAGCTCGACCCGCTCGGTCGCCTGGGCCACCGCTCCCAGCACGGTCCACGCGTAGGGGGCGTGCCCTTGCTCGGTGAGCCAGGGCGAGTAGTGGTCGCTGGAGACCTCGAAGTCGAAGCCGGCCTCTTCGGCGCACTGGGCGTAGGCGACCAGCTCCTTGGGGCCGCTCTGCTCGGTCATGAGGGTGTATCCGAACCTCGTCATGCCTCCAGGCTCGCCAGGCCGCCACCGTCCCACCTCACCCCGCAAGGCGACCCGTCCGGACCATCACGCGGCTCCGCCGAACACTCCACCTCGAGGTGATGACCACGTGCAGGAAGGCACACCAAGATCAGGTCATGGTGCGCGACGAGACGCAGGACGAGCAGGCCGACCGCAAGTGGACCGACCTGTTGCAGGAGCTGCGTGTCATGCAGACCGGCGTGCAGCTCCTGGCGGGCTTCCTGCTCACGCTGCCCTTCCAGGACCGCTTCGCCGACCTCGACGATGTGCAGCGCACGGCGTACCTGGTGCTGGTCACCGTGGCCGGCATCACGACGGCGCTGGTGTTGGCGCCGGTGGCGGTGCATCGCCGACTGGCCGGCCGACACGTGAAGCCGCGGGTGGTGGAGATGGCCCATCGCGCCACCCGACCCGATCTTCGCCGCTGTCGCGCTGCTCATCATCGGCAGCACGGCGTTCGTGTTCGACGTCGTGCTCGGCAGGCTCGCCGGCATCATTTCCGGCGGGCTCGATGACGCTGCTGGTGGCCGGCCTGCTCGTGCTGTGGCCTACCCGACTCCTCGAACGCGCCCTATAGGCCGCGCAACCAGGCGAGCACTGACCGAGCGCGTCTGCCCGGCCTGCTTCTCCAGCGTCAGCGCACTGCCGGCGCCGCGGATCACCTTGGCTGTGACAGCCGGGCTGCCCGAGAAGGTCGAGCGGGCGGTCGCCGCGCTCATCGGGGCGACCCGGGCGTCACGACTACCACTGAGCACGAGCACCGGGACGTCGACGGAGGCGGCTTCGGTGCGGCCGATCAGCACGGCCGGGGCCAGGCTGGCGACGTCCCCGCACGGGGTGTCGTTGCGCAGCCGACCCGCGGCTCGACGCACGTCGGCTCCGGCCGAGGCGAAGAGCAGCCTGGTGAACGCCGAGGACGTCGTCCCGAACGGCGCGAAGCCCACCCCGGTCAGAGCAGGTCGCCGCCTGGTCGGCGAGCGTCGTGAGGGCCAGGCGGGTCGGGATGACCGTGCTCTGGGACATCAGCACGACCCCGTCGATGCCGCCGTAGCGGGCCGCGGTGAGCTGGGAGATGAGGGCGCCGGTGCCGTGGCCCTGCAGGACGACGTGGGCGGCGGTCGGGCGCGGGCCAGAGCTGGCAGGGTCGTCCGACCAGGTCGTACTTGCCGGCCTTCAGGTGCTCGACGACCTGGTGGAGCATCGCGATCTGCGCGTCCAGACAGGTGCGGTTGCCGTTCTTCAGTCGACTGCGGTCGTAGCCCAGCCGGTCGAGCACGACCGAGGTCTGGCCGTGCTGGGCCAGCTTCGGTGGCGTAGTCGCGGCCGGGCGTCGAGCGCAGGTTCCAGAACCAGCCGCCTGTTCCCGCGTCGTGCACGAGCACGTTGAAGCGGCGGGCTCCAGCCTTGCCTTCCAGGACTCGGCGAGGCCCGACCAGCGTGGCGTGGACGTCATGGAACTGGCGGTCAGCGGCACAGCCGCCCAGGGTCTCGAAGAGACCGTCGACACTGTTGACCACGGAGAACACGATCTTGCGGGAGACCACGTCATCGCCGCGCTGCTTCTGGGACCGCCGAGCTGGTTGCGGCCACAGCCTGCGCGGGTGCCGTCATGCCCAACGGCGCGACGAGAGCGACGAGAGCGGCCAGCAGGGGCAGGACAACCAGGCGACGATGCATGATGTTGACAGTAATTCAACAAGATCTATGCGTGCGAAACCCGCGGCATGTGAGATGCCCCTCAAGGAAGATGTCACCTGCGCGGATCGTGTCGGCGCTCCGTCGAGTCGGCGCACGCTTGCGCCGACTCGACGTCGCGGACTACGTCAGGCAGCGGCGCCTTGCGACTTCCAGTACTCGTTGAGCGCACCGTTGGTCTTCACGAACCAGACGATCGGGCCGACCAGGATGAAGATGCCCGGGAAATACCACAGACCGGTCGTGCCGGAGACCGGCGCGGGCTTGCCGGCGCGCTCGTAGAGGCCGCCGACCTCGCTCGAGGCGATGTAGGGGCTCACGATCCCGACGAAGAGGGCGAGGAGCAGCGCGACGCCGCCGCCGAGGCCGGCGCCCGAGTGCTTCTTCATCTCCTCGTGCACCTTGAAGTACCAGACCAGCGAGTAGATGCCGAAGGTCACGATGGCCAGCAGGATGCACGTCCCGGTGCTCCGGACGGTACCGACCGGACCGACGCCGGGGACCGGGACAGGCGCCCCGTACGTCGGCACCGGCGGTGCGGCGGGCGGGGCCGCTGGGGGCGCGGACTCGCCGTACGGCGGCGGCGTCGGCGCCCCGGCGGCAGGGTCGGTGGGGGTCGTGTCAGACATGTGGACTCCTAGGGAGCGGGGCGCCACCAGGCGGATCCCGGGGCAGCGAACAACTGATGGGTTCACGCCCCGAGGCGCGATCCGTTCGCACCGTAGACCGCCCTAGTCCCAACGGGTGCGGGAATCGCCGTTCGGGCACTTCTGGCCGCAACTGGTCCGTACCGCTCAAGAACCCTCTCCGCTCGCCGAACAATCGGTACCCACCCAACGCGAGGAGGCACCGATGAACATCAGAGGACTGGTGCCCGACGAGCGCGCGCACCGCGACGTTTTCGTGCTTTCCGGCGGCGCGGCCCGTGGTGCCGTCGAGGTCGGCATGATGCAGACCCTGCTCGAGGCCGGGATCGTGCCCGACGCGCTGGTCGGAACCTCGGTAGGCGCCCTGAATGCGGCCTACGTCGGCTGGCGTCCCGACGTACGTCGGGTCAACGAGCTCGCCGAGCGCTGGCTGCAGCTCAGCTGCCGCGACATCTTCCCCGGCGGCGCGGTGCGGATGCTGACCCACCTCGCTCAGGGTCACCCCTACATCTGCGACCCCGGCGCGCTGCGCCACCTGATCGAGCAGTGGCTGCCGACCCGCCGGCTCGAGGAGCTGCCGACCCCGGTCCGCATCGTCACCACCCCGCTCGGCAGCGCCGCCGCGAGCTACCACTCCTCGGGCGACCTGGTCTCGCTGCTGCTCGCCTCGGCCGCTGTGCCCGGCGTCTTCCCACCCGTGCAGCTCCGGGACGCCGACGGCCGGATCGGGCCGCACGTGGACGGCGGCGTGGCTGACCTTGTGCCATTGAGCGCGGCCCGCGACCTGACGCCCACCCGGGTGTTCGTGCTCGACGCGACCGTGCCGGCCCGGGTGCCGCGCGGACGGACGCCGATCGAGATGGTGGTGGCGAGCCTGGGCGTGGCCACCCGCGCCCGACTGCTGCCCGACCTCGGCGCCGAGGTCGAGGTGCACCACCTGAGCGCGCCGGACCTCGGCACCCGGATGCGGGACTTCACCCGCACCACCGAACACCTCGCCCTCGGCCGGCGTTCGGCGGGTCAGCTCGTCGAGCGGCTGGTGCAACGCACGAACCGCGCCCCGCAGAACCCCGTGGTGTCCGGGATCCCGCGGAGCGCGGCCTGAGTGTTTCGTCGTGCTAGATCGCTCGGTGAATCACTCGCCGACGATGTCGGCGGCGCAGTCAGCGAACGCGGCGGGGAGGTCCTCCGAGACGTCCTCGTCGTCGCCGCTGGGCTCGTAGTCCTCGTCGCCGTCGACGAACGCGTTGAGCGCCTCGTCGGACAGGTCGGACTCCTCAAGCGCCTCGGCAATGCAGTCGAGCGCCTCGTCTGGAAGCGCGTCCAGACCAGACTCATCACCGATGACGGACGAGCCGTCCTTGAGGGAGTCCTTGATGTCGTCCTGGCTGGGACGGCCATCGCCACCGCCGCAGGCCGACACGACCAGTGCGAGGGAGGCGACGCCGAGAGTCAGGCGCGCGGGCAACGTGTGCTTCATGAGTGATCCTTGGAGGTTGGCCGAGCAAGATGCGCTCGACAGTGGGGGAACCGCGCAGACCGCGGCGGGCGCCGACGACGCTACTGACTGGGTCACCAGTTGTCGCTGAATGTCGCCGGATGCTCGCCCGCCGCGGTGCCAGATCACATCTCGGTGCGGCGCTCGGTCGTGGTCTGTCGGCCCTCGCTGTCGACGTTCGTCGCGACGCGACCGGGTCTCACGACGGCTGTTCATCGTGAACGCGGTCAGGGCGATCAGCGCGACGCCCACGGCAGCCATGATCCAGCCAACAGCAGTCAGGTCGACCTCGTTGATCGAGTCAGTCACCGCCAGGGCGAGCACCAGCCCGACCACCAGCAAGAATCCACCGAATCCGTAGCCCATCACCATCTCCTTACGTCAGTGGCCTCGGCGAGCGCCGAGCGACCGACGACGAGCCTGCCCACCCACGATCACGACAAACCTGCCCGCCGTGCGGTGAGTCGGCGTAATCGTGCGCCGACTCGGCGTCAGCGGGCGGCGAGGAGGGCCGAGAGGAGCACGCCCGGCGCGTTGTAGGGGATACCGACCTCGTTGGTGACGTAGTCGCGAGGGTCGTCCCGGTAGCCGATCTGCGCCGTGTCGTAGGGGCCCGGCATGTACGGGCGGCTGATGTTGTTCGACTCGATGACACTCACCGGAGCGGGCCCACCCACGACCGCACCCGACGGGCGCACCTCACCACTCGACCGGAAGGCCCAGTGGTAGGGCTTCTGGACGCCGAACCCGGCCTGCCAGCGGCGGCCCCACGGGTTGGCGCCGAGGAACCAGCCCCAGCCACGCAAGGCCACCCGGTTGGCGCCCGGGTAGTCGACCTCGGCCGCCAGATAGGACGACAGGCTGCCGGCCACGACTCCGCGCACGGTGCCGAACGTGTACGGCGCGGGGCGCCCGAACGGGTCGAGTGAGGCCTTGTAGCCGGCGTCCTGACCGCCGGCGCGCACGATGTCGCAGGCGTGCTCGCGCTCGGCGCCGGTCAGCGTGGGGCGCTCCTCCAGCAACCCGCACAGCTCGGCAGCCGGCAGGCCGGCCATCTCGAAGCCGTCCATCAGCACCAGGTAACCGTCGTCGCCGTTGCTCGTGGCCTGGTCGAGGGTGGCGAGCGCGAAGGGGAAGTAGGCGTCGTTGCCGGTGGCCAGGCCGAGCTCGACCTGCGCGGCCGCGACGTCGTCGAGCCAGGAGCTCTGCTGATAGCAGCAGTTCTTCCACGGACCCTTGAGCTTCTTCGCGTAGTTGAACCACGCTTTGGCCTGGTTGACCAAGCCGGTGCGCTTCGCGCCCGGCGCGGTCCGCTGAGCGGCGAGCGACAGCGCGGTCGAGGCGATCGCGGCGACGTCGGAGCCCCGGGTCTGCGTGGTGAGCACGTAGCTCGGTCGGTTCTTGAGCAGAGACTTGCCTGACGAGTCGTCGCTGACCGGGTCGCGGAAACCGGCATTGTGGTCGGCGTTGGTGTGACCCACCTGCGATACGAACACGCCCCGTCGCGGGTGAGCCTTCAGCAGCCATCGCACCCCGATGTCAGCGATCGCGTTGAGCTGGTCGCGCCGCCGTGGGTGCACCCGCGCGGCGAGCTGGAGCATCGTGGTGGCGTAGCCGATCGTGGTGGTGAACTTCAGCTGGTCGCCGGAATCCATCCAGCCACCGGTGACATCGACCTTGCTGCCCTTCTTGGGGCCGTTGGCGATCACGGACTTCGCATCATTGAGGTGGCTGCGCTGGTGGAAGTTCGACTTCTCACGCCCGTCGGCGTTCGCGTTGTAGATGCTCAACAGGCTCGTCAGGACGTCGCCGTACGGCGCGGCCTGCACGACGAAGGGCGCTGACTCATCACTGCCAACACTCATCGTGTAGGTGCCCGGCGTCGTGAGTGCGGTGAGATCGGCGGTGGCGTACTCGGCCCACGGCGGCTGCGGCGCGCTCGACTCGGGGCTCGGCGCAACCGCCTTCAGCTCACCGGTGAGCACGGTGGCGCCACCCGACCCGAACACCGTGAACGGGTCGCCCACGAGGTCGAGCGCGGAACCCACGGTGGCTACCTTGATGTCGCCGGCGGCACTCAGCAGGGGCGGACGGATGGTGGTCGAAGACGCGGCAGCCTCCGCCTGAGCACTGGGGACCAGCGCGCCAGCCTCGCTCGCGATGCCGGCCGGGAGCGCGAGCGCCACCAGGGCGACGAGGAGCGGGGTCCTGTGCAGGGTCACGCGGTGGGGCCTTCCGGGGGAGGGGACGAACGGCCGAGGTGCGCCGTCCCGAACTTCGATTGTGCCAGCCCCGGACAATCCCGGGGCCCTTACAGTTCGACGCGGTCATGACCTCACCGCTGCCTCCGCTCACGCCGGTGACCCGACTGCGCCCGATCGCACTCGTGCAGCCGGGCACGTCCGTCCCGGCGGCGCCGGCGGCCGCGGTCGAGGCATCCCTGCACGGAGCAAGCAGCGTCGCGTTGTCGTCCGGGGTCGACCGGTTCACTGCCGTCTGGGACGGAGCCACCGTCTCGATCGAGCTGGACGTCGGCGGAGCAGCGTCCACCCACCGCAGTCGCCGGCACGGTCGCGGCTCCTCGCCGAGTCGGCTCGGCCTGACGCTCACCGGCCCGGTGCTCACGGCTTGGGTCTACGAGCAGCACCAGTGGGTGGCGCGAGCCGTGGTCGACCTGGCCGAATCGGCTCCCGGCGTCCTCGTGCACGACCCTGCGTGGCTGGCGAACCTGACTGCCTACGGCGAGTTGTCGGGCAGGTTCGGCCAGCTCGGGCTGCGCGACCTGCGACTGGTCACCCACGCCGACGGCACGCCGTACCGCGAGGGCGACGTCCACCTCTTGACCGCGACCAGCGCCGGACCGGGCGGGTTCCGCAGCGGGCACTGCTCAGTGTGGGCCTTCAACCCGGTCGCGATCGCCCTCGAGCACCGTGCAGACCTCTACTTCCGACGGACGGGACCGCCCAAGGAAGCCGAACGAGCCGGCGTCTACACCGACCACGCGGCGCACCTGGTGCGGGACGACGGCCGGTGGCTGGTGGCGGCGAGCACCTGGGGCGACTTCGACAAGCGCCGCAACCCACGTGTGGGCACCACGCTGGCTAGCTCGACCGACGACCTGCTGACCGGCTCGCACGTGCTTCATTCCGAGCCGCTCGACCTCCCGACCGACGGCCTCGCCAGCGTCGGCACCTGGGACCCCCACCTCGTGCGCACCGACGAGGGCTGGCTGGCGACCTATGTCAGTGCCCGCCGCTTCTTCGACTTCCACCCGGTCACCGCCACCGGCCCGCAGCTCGACCGGCTACACCTGCGGGCAGCCGCCACCGGGCGGACCGCCACCGAGGGACCGACTCTGGTCTGGCTGGACGGCGACTGGCGGGTGCTGGCTTCGGACGGGAGGGACGGGCCGCGTCGGTCGAGGGCGACGTACCCGGTCTTCGACCTCGACCTCAGGCAGCACGGCGTCCTCGATGCGGACTACCCGACCAACCTCCCCTGGCCGACCGTGCTGGAGCACGGCGGACGCTGGTGGATGCTCGGCTTCGACGCGACGACCACCGGAGGCGGGCTGATCGGCTACGGCACGCACGGTGACGTCGTGGTGCAGGCCAGCGCGCGCCAGTGAGGTGGCCCCTCCAGTGAGACCGAGGAGCCCGCGAGTGGCCCGTGACTCTGTAGTCACCACGGGTGGGGTACGTTCGCGCCGCTGATCAATCTGATCAAGAAGACGTGTACCCGAACGAGAGGATGGGACATCTCCCATGAATCGCACCGAGCTGCGTGAAGCCATTGCCACCGAGACGGGCCTCAGCGGAGCGCAGGCCGACGCCGCACTGAGCGCCGTGCTCGACTCCATCACCGCCGCGCTGGCCAAGGGCGACAAGGTCACCCTGCCGGGCTTCGGCACCTTCGAGACCCGCGAGCGCTCGGCGCGCCAGGGCCGCAACCCGCAGACGGGTGCGACCATCGAGATCGCCGCCAGCACCGCGCCCGCCTTCAAGGCCGGCTCCGCTCTGAAGAAGGCCGTCTCCGGCAACTGATCGTTTCACCCAGGACCGGGCGCAGGTCCCGGATCGGTTTCGCCGATCCGGGACGGCGCCCGGTTCTTGCGCGTCATGATGGGTCAGGCAGGAGACTTCTGGGTGAGGGCCCAGGAGACGACGCGGTGAAACCTGGAGACGACGAGGCGAGAGGGGGCAACGTGCTTGAACCCGAGGCGGTCGCGCAGCGGTTGCTCGTCGCCAACCCCGACGGCCTTTGGCTGATCGACCTCGACGGGCTGACGATCTTCGCCAACGAGCGCCTCGCCGAGATCTTCGGACGCCCGCTCGACGAGATCGACGGACGTTCCGGCGAGATCTTCGCCGACGACCAGGGCCGGATCGACTTCCAGGCCCACCTCGAGCTCATGCGCGCCGGGTACCCGGGCGACCAGAACGACGACGTCCTGGTCGTCCGTCCTGACGGCAGCCAGATCTGGACCCTGGTCTCGTGGGCACCGGTGCTGGGCGACGACAGCGAGGTGATCGGCTACCTCCACCGCGTCACCGAGCACACCGAGCGGCATCGGCTGCATGCGGCTCTGATCGAGCGCGAGCAGCAGCTCGCCGACGCCCAACACATCGCCAAGCTCGGCACGTGGTGGTGGGACATTCCGCGCGACGTGGTGTGGTGGTCCGACGAGCTCTACCGGATGTACGGGATCGAGCCAGGCGAGCTGGAGCCGACCTACGAAGGCTTCCTCGCCCATGTGCACCCCGACGATCGCGATCGCGTGCACGGCTGCGTGGTCGCAGGTCTCGAGAACGGTCTCGACTACGAGTGGCAGGCCCGCGTCGTCACCCCGGCCGACGAGGTGCGCTGGGTGCACGGCAAGGGCGTCGTCGAACGGGACGCCGACGGCGCGCCCGTGCGCAGCGGTGGCACGGCGCACGACATCACCGCGGTCCGGCGGGCTACCGTCGCCGCTGAGGAGGCCTCCACGCGGCTCGATCTACTGCAACAGATCGCGGACGCGGCCAACCGCTCGTCCACCCTCACCGACGCCGTGGTGCGGTCGGCCACGCTGCTGCACGAGCAGAGCACGTGGGTGCCCATCTGCGCCTGGGTGCGTCCCGATCGAGGCGCACCGATGACGGCGCTCGAGCTGCCCCAGTCGATGGCGCTGGAATCTCCGGAGCCCGACGAGGCCTGCGCCGAGACGGCCTGGACCGCGAAGGAGCCACAGGCCGTCCCGATGCCCGGCGACCCGGGTCAGACGCTCGTGTCGATCCCGGTTCTCAACGGCGCCGGCACCGTCTGCGTCGCCCAGATGGCAGCACCCCACGCGAGCCTCGACGAGCACGACTGGTCGCTGGTCGGTCAGATCGGCGACCAGCTGAGCCGAGTGGCCGAGCGAGAGCGCTCGCGCGACCAGCTGGCCGAGGCGCGCGACGAGGCGATGGCGGCGTCCCAGCACAAGTCGGAGTTCCTGGCCACGATGAGCCACGAGATCCGCACGCCGCTCAACGGCGTGCTCGGGCTCACCGAGCTGCTCATGCGAACCGCTCTCGACGATCGCCAGCAACGGTTGACCGAGGGGCTACGCGGCGCCGGGCTGATCCTGCTCGGGCTCATCAACGACGTCCTCGACCTCTCAAAGATCGAGTCGGGCCGGCTCGACCTGGAGGCCACCGAGTTCGAGGTGCGCAGCGTGCTCGACGAGACCACCACAGTGGTGATGGGTCCGGCCGCCGAGAAGGGCATCGAGCTCATCGTCGACTGCGACCCGTCCGTGCCGCGCGTGCTCCGCGGCGACCCGGTACGGCTCGGGCAGGTGCTCACCAACCTCGCCTCCAACGCGGTGAAGTTCACCGAGGCCGGCGAGGTCGTGCTGTCGCTGACCGTCGTCGAGGCAGCAGTCGATTCAGAAGAGGCTGATGCAGTGGTGCTGCGCGGCGAGGTACGCGACACCGGCATCGGGATCAGCGCCGAGCAGGCCGAGAGGCTCTTCGACGCCTTCACCCAGGCCGACCGCTCCACCACCCGCCAGCACGGCGGCACCGGGCTCGGCCTGGCAATCTGTCGCCAGCTCGTAGCGGCCATGGGCGGGGAGATCGGCGTGCGCAGCACGCCCGGCGCGGGCAGCCGCTTCTGGTTCACCGTGCAGCTCGAGCCCGTCGCCGACAGCGAGGCTCCCCCCAAGGTCGACGCCGATGTTCGGCGCCGCCGGGTGCTGGTCGTCGACGACAACCCGACGGCGGCAGGCCTCGCCGCCCGCCAGCTCACGTCGTGGAACCTCGAGGTCGACGTGGTGGCCTCGGCGGTGGCCGCGATGGAGGTGCTGACCCGTGCTGCTGCCGAGGGAGCGCCGTACGACATCGCGCTGGTCGACTTCGACATGCCCGACGTCGACGGCTTGGAGCTCGGACGCCGTATCCGCGCCAGCGAGGAGCTCGCCGGCATCGACCTGATCCTGCTCGCCAGCGGCACCACCGTGGTCGACGACGAGGCCGCTGCCGCGGGCTTCCGGGCCTGGGCGAGCAAGCCGGTGCGCCCCTCCGAGCTCTACGACACCCTCGTCGGAACCGACACAGCCGTCACCGGGAGCGGCGCCCCGCTCGTCGCGACGGCAGCCGCCGCCCCAGCTCGGACTCACCGTGCTCGTGGTGGAAGACAACGCGGTGAACCGTCTGGTGGCCTCCGGCCTGCTGGAGGGGTTCGGCTGCCACGTCGGCACCGCCGTCGACGGCGTGGCCGCCGTGGCGGCGCTGGCGCCCGGCCACCCCTACGACCTGGTGCTGATGGACTGCCGGATGCCGAGGTTGGACGGCTACGACGCCACGCGTGCTATCCGCGCCCAGGAGACCGGGCAGCGGGTGCCGATCATCGCGATGACGGCGTCCGCCCTGCCCGGCGAGCGCGACCGGTGCCTCGCCGCCGGCATGGACGACTTCATGACCAAGCCGGTCGACCCCACCCAGCTGGCCCAGGCCCTGCAGCGGTGGAGCGGCGACGGATCGCGTGAGGCAGAGGCCGAGTCGAGCCCGGCGAACGAGGCGTCGGGTGAGCCCGACCTGATCGACCTCGAGCGCGTCGAGATGCTCAGCGAGCTCGTGAAGGACGGCGTCAACTTCTTCGAGCGCACCCGGATGTCGTACCTCTCGCGCATCGACGGCACGCTCTCTCAGGTCGGCATCGCCGTCGACGACGGCGACCTGGAGTCGGCGCGCTCGATCGCGCACCAGCTCAAGGGCAGCTCCACCAACGTGGGCCTGAACCGGGTGGGCGCTGCGGCGCACCTGGTGGAGGAGGCCGCCGCCGAGGGGCGCGCCGGCGAGCTCCCCGAGCTGATGGACGCGCTACGCGTCGAGGTCGTGCACGGCGTCCGAGCCCTGGTGTCGGTCGGTCGCTCGGTGCAGTGACCGGCCTGCTCCGGCCCTGATTTCCGCTGACCCGTCCCCTAGTAGCGACGGGTCACCGCCGGATTCTGCGCTGACCCGTCCCCTCGTAGCGACGGGTCACCGCACGCCTGGTCAGTCGCGGCCGGGGATCCCGATCGGGGTCTTGGCGGGCAGCAGCGGCAGGACCTGCTCGACCAGCGGCGCCGCGGCATCGAGGTAGGCGTCGACCACTAGGGGGCCGGCCGCGCGCCAGGGTTGGAACGCGATCTCGTCGGTGCGGCGCTCGACGTCGGCCATCAGGGCCTCACCCGCGGGAGTGACGGCTCCGGCGGAGACGAGTCCGCGCTCGACGAGGCCGTCGGTGGCGGCGTCCCACTCCTCGTCACCCCAGCCGCGAGCGGCTGGAGCATCTCGCGCTCGATGTCCTGCAGGCTGCGCAGGACCATCGCCTCGAGCCCGCTGAGCCCAGCAACCACCTGGGCGGCGACGTGCGCGTCGCCGCGGATCTCGCGCAGCACGGTCGCGGCGTGGAACAGGACGGCGTAGGGGTCGTCGGGCCAGGGCAGGGCTGCGTTGGCTCCCCCGAGGGCCAGCCCGCTCCACGTCGACCGCGCGGCCGCCTCCTGCAGTGGCGCGGCGGCGCGCGCGACGGCGTCCGCATCCCCCAGCACGCTGCGCAGGGCCGCCACGGCGCCGTCCGAGCGCGCTTGGAGCACCACGTCGGGAGGCTGCGAGGTCCCACACGGCCGGGATCGCCCTGGCGACCATCTCGTGCTTGAAGCCGGCGAACAGCGCTGTCACCGGCGCTGCGTCGACGCGACCCAACGGCGCAGCGCGTCCGGCGAAGTACCCTCGCCAGAAGCCGCGCAGACCCACCGCCTCGAAGGCCTCGCGAGCCTGCGGGGCGAAGTAGGTGACCGCGTGGAGCGGTTCGAAGTGGGTCCAGAGCGTGCGAGCAGGAGCGAGGGTCACCAGACCCACGCTAGCCGCCTCCTAGGACGCGGCCCTCAGCTCAGGGTGACTCAGTCTCGAGAGCGGTCGGCGTAGTCGGACCACTCATCCGGCTCGTCGACCGCCTGAGCGGGGCTGTCGGTCTCGTCGCCATGAAGCTCCTTGGCGAGCGCACCGAAGTCCGTCTCGTGAGTGCGGTACTTCAGGTCGCGCGCGACCTTCGTCTGCTTGGCTTTCGCTCGGCCGCGGCCCATAGGGTCCAGCCCCCTCGCACACTTGGCCGGACGCCGATGGCTGTCCGGGCTCTCTCAACAGAATCTCGTGGGGTGAACGCTACCTGTTGCCTGTCTGTTCCGGCACTCCGGACCCAGTTTGTATCGCTGAATTCACGCAGCGACGCGTTCGGAGCGACGTTCGGCGCTACCAGCCGGGGTGTTGACCGACCATCTCGACGGTGCCGGCCTGGTTCGGGTCAGCGTCCACTTCGCCCATCACCCAGGCGTGGATGCCGAACTCGGCGAGCACCGCGAGCGACGACTCGATCGACTCGGGCGGGCTGACCGCGACCATGCCGACGCCACAGTTCAGGGTCATCTCGAGGTCGGCCTGGGGCACCTGGCCGACCTGCCGCACGATGTCGAAGATCGGCTGGGGGGTCCACGTGGCGCGCTCGAGGGTGGCGCGCAGCTCGATCGGCATCACCCGCGCCAGGTTGGCGGCCAGGCCGCCGCCGGTGACGTGCGACATCGCGTGCACCTCGGTGCGCTCGGCCAGCGCCAGGCAGGCCTTGGCGTAGATGCGGGTGGGCTCGAGCAGCTCCTCGCCCAGGGTGCGGCCGAGCTCGGCGACGTCGCGGTCGAGCTCCCACTTGGCCGTGTTGAGCAGCACGTGTCGCACCAGCGAGTAGCCGTTGGAGTGCAGTCCGGACGCCGCCATCGCAATCACGGCGTCGCCGGGGCGGACCCGGCCCGGGCCGAGCAGCTTGTCGGCCTCCACGACACCGGTCGTGGCGCCAGCGACGTCGTACTCGTCAGGCCCGAGCAGCCCGGGGTGCTCGGCGGTCTCGCCGCCGACCAGCGCGCAGCCGGCCTCGATGCAGGCCTCGGCGATGCCCTTGACGATCGCCGCGATCCGCTCGGGCACGACCCGACCAGTGGCGATGTAGTCGGTCATGAAGAGCGGTTCGGCACCGCAGACCACGAGGTCGTCGACAACCATGCCGACCAGGTCGAACCCGATCGTGTCGTGCTTGTCCATCGCCTGGGCGATCGCGACCTTGGTGCCGACACCATCGGTGGAGGTGGCGAGCAACGGACGGGTGTACTTGGTGAGCGCGGTGGCGTCGAAGAGGCCGGCGAAGCCACCGAGCCCACCGATCATCTCGGGACGGCGGGCCTTCTCGACCCAGACCTTCATCAGCTCGATCGCCTTGTCGGCCGCCTCGATGTCGACGCCGGCCTCGGCGTAGGCGTTCTGCGCGCGGGCGGGAGTCGCCGGCTGCTGCTCGGTCACGGAGCTCCGATCAGTGGGGGTCAGGGGTTGTTGAGGACGGGCAGCGCCTTGCCGTGCGTGGGCGCGTTGATGGAGGTCTCGAGGAGATGCTTGCCGAGGAGGCTCTCGTCGGGCAGCGGCACCGGGTACTCGCCGGTGAAGCACGCCTGGCAGAGCCGGTCGGCGCTCTGCCCGGTCGACTGGTTCATGCCCTCCAGCGAGATGTAGCCGAGCGTGTCGGCGCCGACGCTGGCGGCGATCTCCTCAGGCGTGAGCCCGTTGGCGATCAGCTCGGCGCGCGTGGCGAAGTCGATGCCGTAGAAGCACGGCCACTTCACCGGCGGGCTGGAGATGCGCACGTGCACCTCGAGAGCACCGGCTTCGCGCAGCATCCGCACTTGGGCGCGCTGGGTGTTGCCGCGCACGATCGAGTCGTCGACCACCACGATCTTCTTGCCGCGGATCATGTGGTCGAGCGCGTTGAGCTTGAGTCGGATGCCGAGCTGGCGAAGGGTCTGGCTCGGCTGGATGAAGGTGCGCCCGACGTAGGCGTTCTTCACGAAGCCCTGGCCGAACGGGATGCCGCTCTCCTCCGCATAGCCGGCGGCGGCAGGCGTGCCCGACTCGGGCACCGGGATGACGAGGTCGGCGTCCACCGGGAACTCGCGGGCCAGCTGGCGGCCCATCTCGACGCGGGACTCGTGCACACTGCGGCCGCTGATCGTGGCGTCGGGGCGAGCCAGGTAGACGTACTCGAACACGCAGCCCTTGGGCTCGGGCGCTGCAAAGGTGTGCGAGCGCAGACCGTTCTCGTCGATCACGATCATCTCGCCGGGCTCGATCTCTCGCACGACGCTGGCGCCGATCGTGGCCAGGGCCGCGTCCTCGCTGGCGACGACCCAGCCGCGGTCGAGGCGGCCGAGCACCAGCGGCCTGATGCCCTGGGGGTCGCGGGCGGCGTACAGGGTGTTCTCGTTCATCCACACCAGCGAGAACGCGCCACGCAGCAGCGGCAGCACCTCGAGCGCACGTTGCTCCAGCGAGGTGTCGGGGTGGTGGGCCAGGAGCGCGGTGACCAACCCGGTGTCGTTGGTGGACGACTCGAGCGCACGGGCGTGGATGTCGAGCTCGCCGGTGTCGCTGGGCAGCGTGCGCACCATCTCGGCGAGGTCGTGGGTGTTGATCAGGTTGCCGTTGTGGCCCAGCGCGATCGATCCGTCGGCCGTGGGGCGGAACGTGGGCTGAGCGTTCTGCCAAGTGCTCCCGCCGGTGGTGGAGTAGCGGCAGTGGCCGACAGCGAGGTGACCGGTGAACGACGCGAGCGTGGTCTCGTCGAAGACCTGTGAGACCAGGCCCATGTCCTTGTAGACCAGGATCTGGCGCCCGTTGCTGACCGCGATCCCGGCCGACTCCTGGCCGCGGTGCTGCAGCGCGTAGAGACCGAAGTAGGTGAGCTTCGCGACGTCCTCGCCCGGAGCCCAGACGCCGAACACGCCACAGGCGTCCTGCGGGCCCTGGTCGTGCGGGTCGAGCGCTGCGGTGAGGCGTCCATCTCCGCCCTTGCGGCGGGGGGCCGGGGCGGCCGAGCTGCAGGGAGGGCTGCTCTCGAAGGGCACGGTCGGATTCTAGGGCCTCGGCCTTCAGTGCCTCGCATCGTGCAGGCGGACGCCGGCGGGGGGCGCCTAGGCGTGGAGCAGCATCAGTCCTCGTCAGCGCCCTCGAGGGGCGCGACGATGACGCCATCGGGCAAGTCAAAGGTGTCCGGGTCGTAGTGCAGCTCACCTGCGGCGGTCCCGAAGACGATGTCACCACCCATGAGAGGCACCAGCTTCCTAACCGTTGACCGAGCCGCCGCCCGGGCCGGCGACCAGATTGCGCAGCAGGAATGCCTCGGCGATGACGACCTTCTCGAACTCGGCGAGGTGCAGGCCCTCGTTGGCTCCGTGCGCGCGGGTGTCGGGGTCCTCGACGCCCGTGACGAGCACGCTCGCCTGGGGGAACGCCTCGAGGAACTCCGCGATGAACGGGATCGACCCACCGACGCCCATGTCGACCGGCTCGGTGCCGTCCCAGGCCTCGGCGAAGGCCGCACGGGCAGCATCGTACGCCGGGCCTGTTGCGTCGATCTGCGTGGCCTCGCCGGTGTCGACGGTGGTGACGGTGAGCTGGGCACCCCACGGCACGTTGGCCTCGAGGTGCCGGGTGAGGCAGGCCAACGCGTTGGTGGTCGTGTCGCCAGGGGCGACGCGCAGACTGAGCTTGGCGCGGGCCGCCGGAGTGAGGGTGTTGCTGGCGCCGTCGACCTTGGGTGCGTCCAGACCGGTGATGGTGAGCGCCGGCTGGGTCCAGAGCCGCTCGACGACCGGACCGCGACCGATCCAGTCGATGCCAGGGGCAGCGCCGGACTCCGCGCGAAGGCGCGCCTCGGGGTACTCGACATCGGCGGCAGGTTGGCTCAGGAGGCCCTCGATCGTCACGGCGCCGTCATCGTCGTAGAGGCTGGCGAGCAGCTTGGTGAGGGTCATGATCGCGTCCGGCACGAGGCCGCCCCACATGCCCGAGTGGACGGCATGGGTGAGCGTGCGAACCTCGACGTCGACCCGCACGAGGCCGCGCAGGCTGGTGGTGAGGGCGGGTTCGCCGATGTCCCAGTTGCCGGAGTCGGCGATCACGATGACGTCGGCGCGCAGCGCTTCCTGGTGCTCCTTCAGCAGCGCGGGCAGTGTGTCGGAACCGACCTCTTCCTCGCCCTCGATGAACATGGTGACGCTCACCGGCAGGTCGTCGCCGTAGACCCGAAGGGCGCCGAGGTGGGCGGCGATGCCGGCCTTGTCGTCGGCAGCACCGCGCGCGTAGAGCCGCCGTCCGTTGGCGGAGTCGCGCTCAGTTGGCTCGAACGGCGGGGAGTCCCAGTCGGCAGGGTCGTTCTCGGGTTGCACGTCGTGGTGGGCGTAGAGCAGCACCGTCGGCGCCCCTTCCGGGCCTGGCTTGTGGGCGATCACGGCGGGCGCCCCGCCGTCCGCGGTCACGATGTCGACGCTGGCGAAGCCCTCAGCCCGGAAGAGCTCGGCCACGGCCTCGGCGCTGCGCTGCACCTCGCTGGCCCGAGCCGGGTCGGCACTGACCGACTCGATGCGGACGAGGTCTTCGAGGTCGCGGCGGATCCCGGGCATCAGCTCGGTGACCTTGGAACGGATGTCGGCGCTGCTGAGGGTCATCCTTGCAACCTATCTGGCCGATAGTCGCAACCGTCTGGCACGGCGACACGCGGTCAGAACGTGCGGAACGGTTGCGACTATCCCAGCGGGAGGTACGAAGAGAGGTCGGTGCGCTCGCCGCTGGCACGGACTCGGCCGGAAGCCAGCGCATCGACCCAGGCAACCTCTCCGGTGGCCACCGACAGCCACGTGTCGGCGTCGGTCTCGATGACGGCCGGTGGCGTGCCTCGGGTGTGCCGGACGCCCTCGATCACCTGCACCGCCGCGAACGGCGGCACCCGCACCTCGACGGCATGCCCGGGCGCTCGTGTCTCGAGCACGGCCAGGTAGTGCTTCACCAGGGCGCGGACGTCGTCCGCCTCGCGCGCGGCGGCCAGTGCCGCGGCGTCGAGGACCTTCAGACGAGCTGGCATCGGGGTGAGCGTATGCCAGCGAGTTCGGTGAGGAGCGAACTGCCGAGGTGGTTGAGGTGGGAGGAGCGCAAGCGACGAGCCTCGAACCCTCGGAGCCCACGCTGCTTCTCGGCTCACCGGTTTCGATACGCCGGATCCGACCTCGTTCCGCGGTCGGACGGCTACTCAACCTGCCCGCGGACTCCGGTGTCCCGCTCCTTCGTCGTGGGACACCGGCGCGGTCACATCTTTCGGGCGCCCTGCTCGATTGCCTCGCGGATACGGAAGTAGGTGCCGCACCGGCAGATGTTGCGGATCGAGTCGAGGTCGGAGTCGCGAATGCCGCGGCCTTCGCGCCGCACCTTCTTGACCAGCGCGACCGCCGCCATGATCTGGCCGGGTTGGCAGTACCCGCACTGCGAGACGTCCTGGTCGAGCCAGGCCTGCTGCATCGGGTGCAGGCCACCGGGGGCCGTGTCGGCGAGGCCCTCGATGGTGGTGACGCGGTCCTTGGCCTTGAGGTCACCGACGCGTACAGAGCAGGGGTTGAAGGCCTTGCCGTTGATGTGCGACGTGCAGGCCTTGCAGACATTGATGCCGCAGCCATACTTCGGCCCCGTGACTCC
Source organism: uncultured Actinomycetota bacterium (assembly GCA_963781575.1). Classification (GTDB taxonomy): domain Bacteria; phylum Actinomycetota; class Actinomycetes; order Propionibacteriales; family Nocardioidaceae; genus Nocardioides. The sequence continues at coordinate 178,102 of CAWAGM010000008.1, forward strand.
GAGCAGGTCGCGCAGCACCCACAGCACCCGCACGTCGTCGCTGACGTCGACGGTCACGGTCTTGCCGTTGAGGATGAAAGTCTGTCGAGACATTGGGGGGACTCCTTCGTCCTCAGGACAACCGCTTGAGGCCGTTTGTCGGCGAGGGGGGAACGGGGGGAACGAACGACTTCGGCTTGAACGAGATGCGGTTGTGGTTGATCGGGAAGTACGTCGGCACGGTGCCCGTCGCGCGGGCGTAAGCGCACGCAACCGCTGCTGCGGTTGATCCGACCGCGGCCTCGCCGGCACCGCCCGGAGTGTCGGAGTCCGACGGCATGATGTGCACCTCGACCGCGTTGGGCACGTTCCACTGGCGCGTGTAGAAGTAGTTGTCCCAGCTGGCCTCGAGGAACTTGCCCTCGCGAAGGTGGCACGAGCTGGTGAGCGTCAGGGCGATGCCGTCCATCGCGCCCCCCTGCATCTGAGCCTCGAGCCCGCGCGGGTTGATGGCGAGGCCGACGTCGACGGCGATCACGATCTTGGTCACCCGTGGACCAGTGACGGTTTCAGGACCGAGATCGCGTTTGCTGGTCTTGGGTCGACAGTCGATCTCGACCAGCACCGCAGTGGCACCCTTGTACTCCTTGTGGATGGCGATGCCCTGAGCCATCCCGGCCGGCATCTTGCGCCCCCACTTTCCCTCCGTGGCGACCTTCTCCAGGGCCGCCTTCACCCGGTCGTTCTTGAGGAACTCCAGGCGGAAGGCGAGCGGGTCCTTGCCCATCTTCTTGGCGATCTGGTCGACCGTGAGCTCAGCGGCCACGCACGTGTCGGGTGAGTAGATATTGCGCATGCTTCCGGTGCTGAACATGTCCTCGAACTCCAGCGGCTCGTTGAGCAGCTGGGTGAGGGCGCCGAAGTTGTAGGGCAACTCTTGGGTCAGCGTGAAGATCGACTCGGCGAAGCTGAGTCCGCCCAGACCGATCGGGTCAAGCTCGTCGGCCATCGAGGTGATCATCTCGCCGAGACCGTGGCTGAAGTCGGTGGTGACACCCGTGTGCCGCTGCTCGAAGCTCAGCACCTGACCGGCCTGCATCGTGGCTCGCACACGGGAGGTGGCCATCGGGTGGAGCCGTCCGTGGCGGGGCTCGTCGGCCCGGTGCCACATCAGCTTGACCGGCTTGCCCATGGCCTTGGAGATCGTGGCCGCCTCGACAGCGTGGTCGCCGAACAGCTTGTGTCCGAAGGAACCGCCACCGGTGATGACGTTGACCTTGACCTGGTCCGGGGTCAGGCCACACACGGCGGCCACGTTCTGCTGAGCCAGGATCGGCACCTTCAGGCCTGCCCAGATCGTCGCCGAGTCGGGGCGGACGTCGGCGATGGCGGCGTACGGCTCGAGCGCGGCGCTGCTCCGGAAGGCGAAGGTGAAGTCGGTCTCGATGGTGTCGGCAAGCACCGGCACGTCAGGCACCATCATTGGCAGCTCACCAGCGCGCAGGCGCGCAAGCACCGTCTGGTCGGAGTGGCCGGCGGCCGGGCCAGGCAGCCACTCGACGTCCATCGCCCGCACGGCATCGATGCACTGCCCGAAGGTCTGCGCCCGCACGGCTACACCCGTCGGCACGACGACGACGTCGGTGACGCCATCCATCTTCAGGACCTTCGGGCCGTTGCGCAGCTTCTTCGGCTTTCCCATGTGCGTGGGCGCGCGGCACACCATGGTGGGCAGCGCGTCGGGCACTGCTAGGTCGGTGGTGAACTTCTTCTTGCCGGTGACGGCGTCGTGAGCATCGGTCCGGTTGACGGGGCGACCGATTACCTTGAAGTCACCCTGCGGACGCAACGTCACCTCGATGGCCTCGACGACCTGGCTCGCCGCGGACTCGACGAGATCCCCGTAGCTGGCGAAGTTCCCCTCAACGTCACTGATGACACCGCCCGTGGTGGTCAGTCGGTCGGCGGTGGTGCCGAACAGGATGGCGGCGGCCTCCAGCAGCCGCTGCCGGGCGATGGCTGCGGCCACCCGGATCGGGGTGTAGGTCGAGAACGTCGTGTTGGAGCCGCCGGTGAGCTGGTTGAGCACCAGCTCAGGACGCGCGGGCGCCAGGCTGACGTGCACCTTGCTCAGTGGCAGGTCCAGCTCCTCGGCCAGAATCATCGCGGTGGAGGTGAGGATGCCCTGCCCGACCTCCATACGAGGCAGCTGGAAGTAGGCCTCACCCTTCTTGTCGAGCGTCACCGTGATCAGCTGGGAGGTTGCGAGGGCCGAATCGGTCTGCAAGTCCTCGAGGTCGTAGAGCTCGGGGATCTGCGGAGCAGACGGGACCGCGGCTCGCGCCGGCCGGCCCAGCGAGAGATCGGCAGCCACGACCAGGGTGGTGCCTGCCATCACATAGCCGATGAACCGCCGGCGGTCCAAGCCAGCCGGCAGCCCGGCCGAGAGGTTCGAGCGTGAGTCGTCGATGGAGCGATCGAACGTCGTCATGCTGCAACTGTGACACCCGTCACGCTGTCAGACCATGACGAACCGGCCACCATCTCGCCGCGCGCGTTGGGCATAGTGCACAACGCCACACGCGAGCCGTCAGGGTCGGAGCATCAGTACTGGACCATCAGGACTGGACCAGACCCATCCGCCAGGCACGCAGCGCCAGATCGAGGTCGGCCGGCGGAGCTTCGTCGCTCAGCGGGCGCCCGGTGACGGCCGACACGCGACGCAAGCGGTTGAGGATGGTGTTGCGATGGCAGTGCACCTCGACCGCCACCCGGGACGCCGAGCCACCGCTCGCCACCCAGGCGGTGAGAGTGTCGAGCAGCCCTTCGGCCTCCGCGCCCCCGAGCGCGCGGATCGGCGTGACCCAGAGGTCGACGAGCCGGTGTGCCACATCGGGTGCGCTGAGCAACATCGCCTCGGGCAGACGTTCGTCGAAAGGCGCCAGTGCTGGCGCGGCTCCCTGAGCCCGCAGCGCCAGGCTGGCCTGCCGATAGCCCTCGTCGACGGCAGCCAGTCCCGCCACCGTCGTCGAGACCCCCACCGGTCGTTTCTGGTGCTCAGCGATGTCACTCAACGCGCTCAGGGCCTCGTCGGCCACCAGGTCGCGCAGCGCCACGATGCCGACCACTCCTCCCGCCCGCCGCACCCAGGCGCTGGCATGGGCACCAAGTCGGCGGTCGGCATCCCGCACGTCGAGCTCGACAGCGGCGACCACCACGACATCGGCGTCCAACGGAAGGTCGAGCAAGCGGGAGACCTCGAGGGCGAAGCCGGGCTCCCGGGCACGGCCGCCGAGCAGGCCCTCCCAGAACTCGGCCCGCAGCTGCTCGTCGGCGCGAACCAGGTCGCGCGCATGCAGGTGGTAGGCGACCGCCACCTGCGCGGAGGTCTCGTCGACGACCTCCCACAACCGGGTACCGATCTCGCGCAGTGCATGGGCATCGAGCACCTGGTCGCCCGACTCGACCAGGTCGTCCCAGATGAGCCGGCCACCGAGGCGGAACGAGCGGAGGACGTCGTCGAGCGGGAGTCCCTGCTCGGCACGACGGCGTCCGGTCTCTCGGGCGGCGTCGTACGCGGTGTCGTGAGGGTCGCGGGTGGCAGGAGGTAGCCCGTGCTCGGCGACAGCGATACCGAGCAGCTCGAGCACTCGTCCGATGTTGTCGCGGCAGGAGTTCCAGAGGTCGGCACGCGGGACGACACCGGTCGCCCGGTAGCCGGGGTTGTCGCGCTCGATCGTCTTGACCAGCAGGTCGGTGAGGTCGTCGGCGTGGGTGCGCGCGTGCTCGGCGAGGAACATCTGCGTCGCGTCCTGTGTTTCGTTCACCCCATGCCTCCGTACTGGGTACCGAGATGGCTGGCGTGGGGGTGTCAGCGGTCGACGTCGCGCCCGGACGCGAGGTCACTGCATTCTATCGAGGCGGCCCCAACGGCCGCCAGGTAAGGACCGGCGCCGCGATCTCCCGTGACCGACGCCGCCACCGGCTGCCAGTGGGCGCGCCCGAGCAGCACCGGGTGCCCGGGGACGCCGTCGTACGACGCCCGTCGAGCCGCCCGGCGTCGGCGTCCGTGGCCAGCCGGGCGATCACCTCCGACGTGATGTCGGGCAGGTCGACGAGCATCAGTACGGTCGCCTCGTGGTCGGTCTCCTCCAGCGCTGCCAGCCCGGCACGCAGCGAGGCGGAGATCCCGTCGGCCCAGTCGGCGGCAACGACAGAGCGGACGTCGGCGTGGTCAGGCACCAGTCCGGCGGCTTCATCGGCTCGCGCGCCCAGCACCACGACGACATCGGCGCAGCCGCCATCGAGCAGAGCGGCGACCGTGGCGGGCAGCCAGCCCTCGACCAGCGCCTTGGGGCGGCCCATGCGAGTGCCGGCACCGGCGGCGAGCAGCAGTCCCGCGGTGGTCACCGGCCCATCATGCTCCGACCGCGGCCAATTCGCGCTGACCCGTCCCCTATAGGGGACGGGTCAGCGTCAAATTCGGCTGGGGCGCCCTATGTTGAGCCGATGAGCGCGCTTGATCGCCTGTATCCCGAGCCAGTCCTCGAGACCGTGCGTCGACTTGAGCTGCGCATCGCGGCGCGGTTCCCAGACCGCGGACTCCGCGAGGCGGCGATTGCGTTGCAAGAGCTGGTGGCCGAGGTGCAGGATGCCGCCGCCGACCTCAATGGACGGGTTCGTCGGGCTCGGCGGGTCTCGCGCGCCTTCACGCTGGTGGTGCTCGCCGCCGCGATCCTCGTGCTCGCGCTCACCGTGCGCGACGGGCTGAGCGACCGAGCGCCCGACAACAGCCTGGAGTGGCTGCCGATCATCGAGAGCGCGGTCAACGACGTCATCTTCGCCGCGATCGCGGCGTTCTTCCTCTACGCGATACCCGAGCGCCTGCAGCGCAGCACCTCGCTCGAGCTGTTGCACCGGTTGCGGTCGTTCGCCCACATCGTCGACATGCACCAACTCACCAAGGACCCCGAGCGGTTGCGCGCTGGCTTCCAGCCGACAGCGGCGAGCGCCGACCCGGGTCTGGATCGCGACCAGATGGAGCACTACCTCGACTACTGCTCGGAGATGTTGAGCCTGGTGGCCAAGGCTGCGGCGCTGTGTGCCGAGGAGTCGCGCGACGGCGTCGTGCTCGACACCGTGAGCCGCGTCGAGTCCCTCACTTCGGCGCTCTCCCGCGAGATCTGGCAGAAGATCTCGCTGCTCCACGTTGACCTCGCGCTCATTCACGTGACCCGTCCCCTATAGAGGACGGGTCGGCGCGATCGAGGCGAGGATCGCGAGGGTGCGGGTCCAGGCCTCGGAGGTCACGTCGATGACGACGAAGTGATCGCCCTCGACGGCGACCAGCTCGGCAGTCGCACCAGCGTCGTAGCCGCGGCGACGTAGTCCTCGGACTGCGAGATCGGCACGATCGGGTCTGACTCGCCGTGCACGCACCACACGGGCGCTTCCAGCGGGATCTGCTGCTGCGGGTCGTACTTCGCGTCGTCGGTGGTGCAGGGTGACCGAGCAGGGCGTCGGCGGCCCGTCCGCCGAGCTGAGCCTCGGACGCCGACCGCAGGTCGAGCACGCCGGCTTGCGAGATCACGTGGGTGACGTCGACCCCGCCGGCCCACTCGTCGTACCTGCCGCGACTGGCGGCCCAGGCCGCGAAGTGCCCGCCGGCCGAATGCCCGAGGGTCACGACCGGCGAGTGGCAGATCGAGCCCGAGGTCGAGCTGGGCGAGCTTGTCTATGCCGGCCGCGACGTCGTCGAACGTGGCTGGGGCACCGCCGCCACCGCCGGGGTGTCCCGACGCGGCGATACTCGAGGTTCCAGGCGGCCCAACCCTGCTCGGCCAGCGATGCGGCCAGGGGCGAGCCCAGGGTGTAGTCGTAGGCCGATTCCAGAAGCCGCCGTGGATCACCACGACGACACCGCGGGGCGGGCCGTCGGGTAGGTAGAGCTCGCCGAACTGGCTCGGGTCGTCGCCGTAGCGCACCGCTGTAGCCCCAAATCCGGCGTCGTCGGGTCACGCACGGGCTCCTCTCCACGGCACTCAGGGTGACGCTGGGCCGGCGCGCGGCGAGCACGGTCCGTCGATACAGATTGGCATTCGGCGCGGAGCCGGTGCGGGGGGTCGCGCCGAGCGCGCGCGGCCGTCGCCGTCCACGCGACGATCGCGGGCCGCGGCGGTCAGGCCAGGCGCGCGGGCAGCGTCGCCATCCAGGTCGAGCGCAGCTCGAGCAGGTTGACGTCGAAGAGCTCGGCGACCGAGAGGGTGTCGCCGCCGGTAGTGCCGAGGGTGGTGACCGGGACGTCGTGGCGCGCGGCCAGGTCGGCGAGGCGGTCGACGTCCTCGGCTGCAACCGTGACAAGCACTCGACCAGCCGACTCGGAGAACAGCGCCACGAACGGGTCGCCCTCGAGCGTGACCCTCACACCACACATGTGTCGCAGCGACGACTCGACGAGCGTCTGGGCCAGGCCGCCGTCGGAGAGGTCGTGCGCGCTGGTCAGCAGACCGACACCCTCGGCCAGCAGCTCAGCGAGCCGCTTCTCACCGGCCAGGTCGACCGCCGGTGGGCGACCGCCGAGGTGGCCGTGCACGACGTTCGCCCACTCGGAGCCGGAGAGCTCCTCGCGGGTCTCGCCGAGCAGGAGCACCGCGTGACCTGGCTCGTCACCCTCGACCGACGCGAAACCGGTGGGCGTGCGCCGAGTGACGTCGTCGATCACACCCAGCACCGCGACGACCGGCGTCGGCAGGATGGCGGTCTCGCCGGTCTGGTTGTAGAGGCTGACGTTGCCACCGGTGACCGGGATTCCGAGATCGAGGCAGGCGTCCTTGAGGCCGCGGCACGCCTCGGCGAACTGCCACATGACGTCGGGGTCTTCAGGCGAGCCGAAGTTGAGGCAGTCGGAGATCGCCAGCGGCACCGCGCCGCCGGTGGCGACGTTGCGGTAGCTCTCGGCCAGGGCGAGCTGCGCGCCCGTGTAGGGGTCGAGCTTGGCGAAGCGGCCGTTGCAGTCGGTCGAGACCGCGACACCGAGGTTGGTGCTCTCGTCGATGCGGATCATCCCGCTGTCGCTGGGCTGCGCGAGCACGGTGTTGCCCCGCACGTAGCGGTCGTACTGGTCGGTGATCCACGACTTGTCACACAGGTTGGGGCTGGCGGCCAGGCGCAGCAGGGTCTCGCGCAGCTCGGCTCCGGTCGTCGGCCGAGGCAGCGCCTCGGCGACGTCGGCCTGCAGTGCGTCCTGCCAGTCGGGACGGGCGAACGGGCGGTTGTAGGTCGGTCCGTCGTGGGCCACCGAGCGCGGCGGCACGTCGACCACGCGCTCACCGTGCCAGTCGATGTGCAGTCGGCCGGAGTCGGTGACCTCACCGATCACCACCGCTTCGACGTCCCACTTGGCGCAGATGCTGAGGAACGTGGTGACGTCGGCAGGCTCGACGACCGCCATCATCCGCTCCTGGCTCTCGCTCATCAGGATCTCCTCGGGCGCGAGCGTGGAGTCACGCAGCGGCACCCGATCGAGCTCGACGTGCATGCCGCCGTCGCCGGCGCTCGCGAGCTCGGACGTCGCGCAGGAGAGCCCGGCGCCGCCGAGGTCCTGGATGCCGGCGACCACACCGGCCGCGAAGAGCTCGAGCGTGCACTCGATAAGCAACTTCTCCATGAAGGGGTCGCCGACCTGCACGGCCGGACGCTTGGCGGGTCCCCCCGTTCCGTCGACACCGGCGTCGAAGGTCTCGCTGGCGAGCACGGAGACACCGCCGATGCCGTCACCACCGGTGCGCGCGCCGTACAGGATGACCTGGTTGCCGGCCCCGCTCGCCTTGGCGAGGTGAAGGTCCTCGTGCCGCAGGACGCCGACGCAGAGCGCGTTGACCAGCGGGTTGCCGAGGTACGACTCGTCGAAGACGGCCTCGCCGCCGATGTTGGGCAGGCCGAGGCAGTTGCCGTAGCCGCCGACGCCGGCGACGATCCCGGGCAGCACCCGCTGGGTGTCGGGGGCGTCGAGTGGACCGAAGCGAAGCGGGTCCATCACCGCGACCGGGCGGGCGCCCATCGCGAGGATGTCGCGGACGATGCCGCCGACGCCGGTGGCCGCGCCTTGGTAGGGCTCGACGAAGCTCGGGTGGTTGTGCGACTCGACCTTGAAGGTCACCGCGTAGCCCTGGCCGACGTCGATGACGCCGGCGTTCTCACCGATTCCGGCAAGCATCTTGACTACCGGCGTCTCTTGTGGGGAGAAATTCGGCTAGCTCGCTGAACTGCTTGAGGTGCACCTTGGTGGACTTGTAGGAGCAGTGCTCGCTCCACATCACCGAGTACATGGCCAGCTCGCTCGAGGTCGGACGCCGACCGAGGATCTGGCGGATCTCCTGGTACTCGTCGGCCTTCAGGCCGAGGTCGGCCCAGGGCTGGTCGCGCTCGGGATCGGCGCTGGCGACCGAGACTGTGTCGAGAGCTGGCTTGCCGGTTGCTGGGGCGGCGTCGACGCGGGGCTCGGGCACGGCAGCAATCTACCGGCGGCGAGTCAGCGCACCGCGAGCAGCCCGTCGGCGACGACCTCGAGCAGCAGGCCGCCCTGCGAAGGCCGAGGCCCGCCGGGGCACCTGGGCCGGCGAGGCCGGTATAGGTTGCGAATCAGTTGTTCCATCCTGCGAGCCGGAGGTTGACCCGACATGGCCACGATCTGCGCCAACTGCGGGGCGAGCGGCGAGGGCACCTTCTGCTCCTCGTGCGGTCAGCCCCTGGCGGACGCCGCCCCCACCAGTCCGCCGCCACCACCGCCTCCCGAGCCGGAGCTCGAGCCGGACCCGACGCTGCAGATGCCACCGGCACCCACCAGCCCCCCGCCTCCACCACCACCGCCGTCGGCGCCCGAGCAGGGCTGGGCGCCGCCGCCAGCAGCTCCTCCTGTGCCCTCATCCGCCCCGCCGCCCCCCGCGCCCCCGCCATTTGCACCCGCAGCCCCGGCCGCGCCGCTGCTGGCGCCCCCGAGGGTGAACCCGTTCGTGGGCTGGCCGATCAGCGACTACGTGCGCGACGCCGGAGCGGCGTTCGCCCTCTTCGCAACCCTCGGCATGGTCTGGGACGCGCGCGACAAGGGCAACGACCAGTGGTGGGTCATCATCGGCGTACTGCTGTCGGTGCTCTCGCTCGCGTTGCCCTACCTCGCCAAGGCCGCAATGGTGCCTAGCTGGTCGCCGCGCCACTACCAGCTGGCGAAGCTGGGCCTGAACGCACCGCTCGCCGCCGGCGTGGTCGCGGCCCTGATCAACGAGCTGATCAACGTCAACGACCCGACCGACGGTGGGTTGGGCACCGGCATCGGCATGGCCCTGGCCGGCCTGGTGCTGGCCGTGCAGCCCCGGCAGGCCGACGAGGACCCCTCGCACGCCGACGACCGACGGTGGACGAGCCTCACGACGTACGCGATCTACGCCTCCATCGGGCTCACGATCCTGATGACCTTCACCTGGCTGGTGCACGGCGCGGTCTCCGACGACATCGAGCTGTTCGACGACTTCATGTTCTTCGTGCTGCTCGTCGTCTCGATGGTCGCGGTGCCGGCAGTGGCCGTGCTGTGGCCGGCCTTCCAGACCGTGGGCGGGACGGCGCCGTGGCGCCGGGTCTTCGTGACCAGTGCCTTCACCGTGCTGGTGATCGCCCTGTTCGCCGGCACCGACCCCGACGGCTGGTTCACGTTCTCGCAGGGTGACAAGTGGTACGGCAGCTACTTCTACCCGCCCACCGGCACCCTGCTGCTGGGCCTCGCCGCTGCCCTGGCCGTCTCGCGGGCTCAGCTGCGCTCGACCGAAGCCGCCGACGCGGCAGACCCGGTGGGTGGCTGGATACGCACCCTCGGCTCCGCACTCACCGTCTCGGCCATCACGTCCGGCGTGTTCGCCGTGTCGATCCTGTTGGGGATGATCGCCGGCGAGAACTTCGACGGCGGCGGCATCGCGGTGATGGTGCTGGGCCTCGGCGCAGCGGCCGCTGCGCTGTTCGGTACCACCCTCGTGGCCAACCCCGGCGCGCACCGACTGACCCTGCTCGCCGTCCTCGGCGGACTCGTGCTGCTCGGCTTCGTGCTGCTCGGCGTCATCAACGGCGCCGACGTCGGCCAGGTCACCTACGACGAGGAGACCTTCGAGATCTCCGGAGTCGCCTGGGTGGTCGACAGTGGCTGGGTCGTCGCGGCCTGGATCTCGCTGCCGGTGCTCGGCGGCTACGCGCTCACCGTGCCGCCCGCGGTGCGCGCGGCGTTCGGCCCCCTCGTCGCCCCCACCGCGGCTCCAGCCAGCCCGGCCGCGCCGCCGCCGCCGGCCCCACCGTCGCCCCCGGCACCCCCCGCCGGGGGGTGGGCACCGCCTGAGCCGCCGCCGCCGCCGCCGGCCACGCCACCACCTCCCCCGCCCCTGCCGCCGGCCCCTCCGGCCCCTCCAGCAGGCGGGTAGCGCGACAGATCGGGCCGAACTGCCGACCGGCAGTTCGGCCCGATCTCCGTTACTGATGTGACCAGTGGGGTTAGGGTGACTTCCGTCGACGGAATCGACCACCCTTCCCCTGGAGTTCCGCCATGCGTATCGCCTTGCCAGTGTTCTGGTTCGTGTCCCGCCGCCTGCTCGTCGCGGCGGCGCTGCTCGCCCTTGTCGTGACGCTGCTCAGCGTGACCACCGACCACGGGGTGCTGCCCGGTGACGTCGCCAACGCCAGCGCGGCGAAGAAGAAGCGCAAGGACGGGCCGAACCCGGTCACGCCCGGCGACTTCACCGGCTACGGCTTCGACCAGTGCCACACCCCCAACCAGGCAACGATGAACACCTGGCTCGAGCACTCGCCGTTCCTGGCTGTCGGCATCTACATCTCCGGCGACTCACGCGCGTGTCGCGACCAGCCCAACCTCACCCCGGCCTGGGTGAGCACCCTCGCGAACGGCTGGCGCCTTCTCCGATCACGCTCGGCCCCCAGGCCTCGTGCCAGCCGCGATTCCCCCGTTACAACGACGACTTCAAGATCGACCCCACGCCCGGAGCAGGCAAGTACAGCAAGGCGCGCAGCATGGGCCAGGTCAACGCGCAGCAGACGCTGGTCGACGCCCAGGCGCTCGGCCTGGTCCCGGGCAGCACGCTCTGGTACGACCTCGAGGGCTTCGACGGGTCCAACAAGAACTGCCGCGAGTCGGCCCTCGCGTTCCTGAGCGCGTGGAACAGCGTCATCAAGGCCGCGGGCTTTGTCGCTGGCGTCTACTCCAGCGCCGGATCGGGCATCAAGGTCCTCGACGATGCTCGCGTCAACCGGCCCGGCGCGTTCACCCTGCCCGACCAGATCTGGATGGCGCGCTGGGACGGCGTCGCCAACACTTCGACGTCCTACATCCGCGAGGACGGCTGGCGCCCCGGCAACCGGATCAAGCAGTTCCGCGGTGGCCACGACGAGGTGTGGGGTGGCGTCCGGATCAACATCGACTCCAACTTCCTCGACGTCGGACTCGGCTCGGTCGCCGCACGCGAGAGCCACTGCGGCGGAGTGACCGTCTCGTTCAAGAGCTACGAGCCGCTCGGCCCGCCGCTCGAGGGCGTCGCCTCCCCCGCCAAGTACGTCAAGGCGTTGCAGTGCCTGCTGCAGGAGAAGGGCATGTATACCGGCGAGATCAACGGCACCTACCACTCCGGCGTCATCCGGGCGGTGCGGTCGTGGCAGGCGAGCCGCGGGTTCGCCGAGGACGACCGCTGGTTCCGCCGCGACTGGATGTCGCTGCTGGTCAATGGGCAGCAGCCGGTGCTCAAGATCGGCTCTGCAGGCGCCTACATGCGTCGCATCCAGCGCGCGCTCAACGCGGCCTCGCTCGGCAAGACCGTCAAGGCGGACGGCGTCCTGGCGCCGGCCACCGACCAGCCGTGCGCACCTACCAGACGAAGCTCGGCCTTCCCGTCACCGGCGTCGTCGACACCACCACCTGGGCCAAGCTCAAGAAGGGCATCCGCCCGGGCAACGCCCGTAAGCACCAGCGCCACTAGGCCGAGAGGCGGTACCTGGGGACTCATCGTCGGCACTTGAGGCGGAGGTGGCGACCTTCGTGGCTTCCTAGCGTGGAGCCATGACCACCTCGACCCTCGACTCCGTTCACCTCGACGACGATCGCCTGCTCGGAACCGCCGCGCTCTCGGGCATCGCGCTCGGCGTGCTCAACCTGCTCCTCCAGCTCACCTGGCCTACCCGTTCGCCAACCTGGCCAACTCCAGCGCAGTCTGGGCGTTGTGCGCCTTCACCCTCGCGGCCGCCGCCCGGACCACGCCGGGACGCGCCGCGACGTGCGGCGTCACTGCGCTGGTCGTGGCGGTGATCGCCGACGACACGGCCGCGATCATGCTCGGGCGAGCCGACGTGGACGACCCTGGTAGCGCCCGGCGCCATCTCCTGGATGGCGTTCGGCGTCGTGGCGGGCGTCGTGTTCGGGGTCGCCGGACCTGGGCTCGCGACCCGCGGCCGTGGCACGCCGCGACCGGCCTTGCGGCGGCATCCGCGGTCTTCTTCGCCGAAGCGCTGACCCACCTGAGCTGGTCACCCGGACTCAGCAGCCTCAGCGGACTCAGCACCTTTGTGCTCACCAGCAGCCGGGAGCCGCAGTGCTGCTCAGCGCCGTGGATCGCCCGGCGCACCTGGCCCGCACGATCGTCGTGCTGCCCTGGATGGTCGTCGCCGGCACCTGCGCCTTCGCCGTCCTCACCCGCTGACCAGACCCGATTCGACGCCGAGTCGGCGCGTCTGACGAGCCGACTCGACCGATTTCGGCGTGCAGATGCGCCGACTCAGCGATGGGCGGGTCAGCTGGTGGGTGGGCCGACCAGGAGAGCGACGCCGGTGAGCAATGCCACGGCGGCAGCGGCGACAGCAGCCCCGCGAGCGGGGTTGAGCAGCAGCCACGCAACAGGCCGATCGATCGCACGCTGCGGCTCCGAGGTCGTCAGCCGCCAAGCACCGAACGCGTCGCGTCGCTCGACCAGGAGGTCGAAGACCACGGTGACGAACGGCGGCACGGCCGAGGCCAGGCCGAGCACCGTGCGACCGATCGTCCAGCGCTGGTCGATCGCGACGACGACCACGCTGAGGCAGTAGGCGACGAAGACGACGCCGTGCACCATGCCGAAGATCCGGACGCCGAGCTCGGTGGTGGCGGTGACGTACTTGAGGATCATGCCGAGCAGCAGCAGGGCCCACGTGATCGCCTCGGCGACGGCAACCCGACGGAAGAGTGCCTGAGGTGTCACGCAGGGCTCACGAGAGGACGGCAGCGGCGAGCGAGGTGAAGAAGCCGAGGCCGTCGGTGCCGGCTCCGGTGAGGTGCTCGACGGCGTGCTCGGGGTGCGGCATCAGGCCGACCACGTTGCCGCGCTCGTTGGTGATGCCGGCGATGTCGCGCAGCGAGCCGTTCGGGTTGGTGCCGAGGTAGCGGGCCACCACCAGGCCCTCGCCCTCGATGCGGTCGAGCGTCTCGGCGTCGGCGACGAAGCCGCCCTCGCCGTTCTTGAGCACGATGGTGATCTCCTGGCCCTCGCTGTAGGCGGAGGTCCACGGGGTGCTCGCGTTCTCGATGCGCAGCAGCTGGTCTCGGCAGACGAACTTCTGGTGATCGTTGCGGATCAGCGCGCCCGGCAGCAGGTGCGACTCGCAGAGGATCTGGAAGCCGTTGCAGATGCCGAGCACCGGCAGGCCGCGGCCGGCCGCCTCGATCACCTCGGTCATCACCGGGGAGAACCGTGAGATGGCACCGCAGCGTAGGTAGTCGCCGTAGGAGAAGCCGCCGGGCAGGACCACCGCATCCACGCCGTTCAGGTCGTGCTCGCCGTGCCACAGCGGCACCGCCTCGTTGCCGCCGATCCGCACCGCACGCTGGGCATCGGCGTCGTCGAGCGACCCCGGGAAGGTGACGACGCCGACCCTCACGCGCCCTCCACCCGGACGGTGAAGTTCTCGATGACCGGGTTCGAGAGCAGCGTCTCGGCCATCTTCTGGACGTCGGCGAGCACCTGGTCAGTGACCTCTCCGGCCACCTCGAGCTCGAACCGCTTGCCCTGACGGACGTCGGTGACCCCGCTGAACCCCAGCCGGGGCAGCGCGCCGAGCACGGCCTTCCCCTGGGGGTCGAGGATCTCGGGCTTGGGCATCACGTCGACGACGACCTTGGGCACGGGTTCAGCCTAGTGGAGCGACCTGGGTCACGTAGGGCCGGATGGGCCGGAGATCGCATCCGCTGGCACACTGGCGACATGAGCATGTCTGCCGCTGCCGGCCGCCCGACGAACCAGCGCTCGCCGCTGCGACTGGAGTTCCCCCAGTCACTGGCGACCTACGACGACTACGCCGACGCGCAGAAGACCGTCGACTTCCTCTCCGACCAGGAGTTTCCGGTCGAGAACTGCATGATCGTCGGCACCGACCTCAAGCGGATCGAGCGGATCACCGGTCGGCTCACCACCGGTCGGGTCGCTGTAGGTGGTGTGGCTTCCGGCGCGTGGCTCGGCCTCTTCATCGGCGTCATCTTCGCCCTCTTCACCGACGAGAACGCGCTCACCACCATCGTCTCGACAGTGCTGTTCGGCATGCTGTTCGGCATCATCTGGGCGCTGCTCGGCTACGCCATGACCCGCGGCCAGCGCGACTTCCAGTCCGTCACGCAGGTGGTGGCCACCCGCTACGAGGTGCTCGTCGAGCACAAGGTCGCCGCCCAGGCTCGCGAGCTGCTCACGAAGCTGCCGGGTGCGCTGCCCAATCCGTTCGAGTAGGCCACTCACACAGCGGTGGGGCGGATCCGTCGCCGTCCGCTAGCCGTGTCGAGGTCGGCAGCGAAGCCCGCCGTGACGCAAGAGAAACCCTGGGCGCGGGATCAGTCGCGGCTGCGGTGCTGGACGACGACGATGCCGAGCGCCAGGCCGAGCCCGGCCACGATCGGGCCGATGATCGCCCACGTGGTGTTGTCGGTCATGAAGCTGCCCTTGATGTAGCCCATGCCCTGGAAGGCCCAGATGCCTCCGACCAGCACCATCAGGGCCGACAGCGTCAGCCCGATCGTCGTACCGAAGCGCATCGTCAGGAGAGCTCGCGCTTGAGGATCTTGCCAGTGGCCGTCATGGGCAGCTCGGGCACGAACTCGACGATGCGCGGGTACTTGTAGCCAGCCATCTGCTCCTTGCCCCACGCGATCAGCTCGTCCTCGGTGACGGCTCGCACCCTTCTCGAAGATCACGACGGCCTTGATCTCCTCGCCGTGGCTCTCGTGCGGGACGCCGATCACGGCGGCGAGCGAGACGTCCGGGTGGGAGATCAGGACTTCCTCGATCTCGCGCGGGTACACGTTGAAGCCGCCGCGGATGATCATGTCCTTCGAGCGGTCGACGATGTAGTACCAACCGTCCTCGTCGCGCCGCCCGAGGTCGCCCGAGCGGAACCAACCGTCCTGGATCGACTCGTCGGTGGCGTCGGGACGGCCGTAGTAGCCCTTCATGATGTTGTGGCCCTTGATCGCGATCTCACCGACCGCCCCATCACCCTCGTAGGACTCGATCTCGTCCCACGAGTCGGCCTGCAGCAGCTTCATCTCGACGCCCGGGATCGGGACGCCGATCGAGCCGACCCGCACCGGCTCGCCGTACTTCGAGAAGCTCGCCACCGGCGAAGTCTCCGACAGTCCGTAGCCCTCCAGGATCGAGACACCGAAGCGCTTCTCGAAGTCCTTGTGCACCTCGACGGGGAGCGCCGATCCACCCGCGGCCGCGACGCGGAGGGTGGCGGCCAGCTTCTTCACGTCGACGCCGGAGTCCTCCAGCGCGCCGAGCAGGCCCCAGTACATCGTCGGGACGCCGGCGAAGAAGGTGACGTCCTCCTTGTCCATCAACGCGAGGGCCGGGCCGGCCTCGAACCGCGGCAGCATCACCACGGTGCCACCGAAGGCCGCGCCGCCGTTCTGGATGACGGTCTGGCCGAAGGAGTGGAAGAGCGGCAGCACGCAGAGGTAGGTGTCGGGCTTCTCGGCGTCGGCACCGAAGAGGTCCTTGCCTGACAGCGCGTTGTCGCGCATGTTGCGGTGCCGAAGCTCAGCGCCCTTGGGCTGTCCGGTGGTGCCAGAGGTGTAGAGGATGACTGCGGTGTCGTCCTCGTCGGTCTGGACGGCTTCAAAGGTCGGAGGCTGCGACGACATCGCGCGGCCCATGGTCTCGGTGCCCTCGATCGGCGATTCGGCGGCCGGGTCGGCGGTGATCATGAAGAAGTGCTCGCACGTGTCGGTCTCGCCGAAGCCGGCGTGACCTTCGGCGCCGATCGCCAGCTCGGGCGTGCCCTGGAAGCAGAAGTAGGCCTTCGCGTCCGAGTCATTCAGGTGGTAGGCCACCTCGCGTCCCTTGAGGAGCACGTTGAGCGGCACGACGGTGCCGCCAGCCTTGAGGATTCCCCAGTAGACCAAGGAGAAGTAGGGCAGGTTCGGGCAGCTCAGCGCTACCTTGTCGCCCGGCTCGATGCCGCGGCTGACCAGCAGGTTGGCCACCTGGTTGGCGGCACCGTTGACCTGGGCGTAAGGTCAGCCGGGTCTCGCCGAAGACGATGGCGGTCGCGGTCGGGGTAGGTCGCGGCGGTGCCCTCGAGGAGGCTGGCGAGGTTGTAGTTCGTCACGCGATCAACCTACTCAGAGGCAGGTGACGTACGCCACGTACCCGGACCCAACGAACGCGAGCTCCTTGTCGGCCACGCACAACGCGTGGTTGGGTCGCGGCATGTCAGCTATCGACAGAGCCGCACTCTTGGCGGCGCCATCCGACTCACCTCCGGCGTCGCGTTCCTGGTCTCGCCGCTGGAGGCGAACCGGCTGTGGGGTGAAGAGGAGGAGCCGACGGCCACGGGCCACCTCACCCTGCTCCGCTCGATGGGCTATCGCGATGCGCTGATCGGCGGGCTGCTCGTCAACGCCGCGCTACGCGGACGCGACACCCGCGGCTGGTTCCTGGCCTCGGGGGGCGCCGATGCCGCCGACCTGCTGGGCGGCTGGTCGGTGCACGACCGAATGACGACGCCGCAGAAGCTGGTCGGCGTCGGCGGTGCGGTCGTGGGGGTCGGAATCGGCCTGTGGGGCGCTACCCGGCGTCGCGCAGGATCGCCGCAGCCCGCTTGAGGTCGCCCCGGACTGCGTGCGGCGCGAGCCGCTGCAGCACCGCGCCCACCGGCGTTGCCACCCCTCGCGCGCGTAGCTGTAGTGACGGGGTGACGTCGCAGGACGCTCCGCGCGGCTCAAAGGTGAGGGTGAGCGTGGCGCTGAAGCTGCGCCAGGTGCCGCGCTCCGACCAGCGCCGCGGACGATCGGCGTCGGTGAGCTCCATCAGCGGCTTCAGGCCGGCCGTCGTGACGTCGATCCACGTCTGGCCGATGACGTCGTTGCGGCCGCGCACGTCCTCGACTCGTCGAAGGCTGGACTGCCACGCGGCCCGGTTGGCCGGGTCGATCAAGTAGTCGTAGGCCTCCTCGCAGGACACCTCGAACCGAATCGGCTGGCTCACGACGCGACTACCAGCGCTCGCCGGTCAGGAGCTCGTAGGCCTGGATGTAGCGGGTGCGGGTGCGCTCGATCACCTCGGCGGGCAGCGCCGGCGGCGCATCTCCTGACGCGCGGTCCCAGCCGGACTCGGGCGAGAGCGCCCAGTTGCGGACGATCTGCTTGTCGTAGGACGGCTGAGATCGACCGGGTGTCCAGTCGTCGCCCGGCCAGAAGCGCGACGAGTCGGGTGTGAGCACCTCGTCGCCGAGCACCACGGTGCCGTCGGATCGCGCACCGAACTCCAGCTTGGTGTCGGCCAGGATGATGCCCCGCTCGCGCGCCATCTTCTCGGCCCGGCCGTAGAGGGCGAGCGTGAGATCACGCAGATGGGCCGCGGCGTCCACGCCGATGGTGGTGACCACGGCGTCGTAGGAGACGTTCTCGTCGTGATCGCCCAGGTCGGCCTTGGTCGCCGGGGTGAAGATCGGCGATGGCAGGGCGTCGCCGTCGACCAAGCCGGCGGGCAGCGTGATGCCACAGACCTCGCCGCTGGCCTGGTAGTCGAGCAGCCCAGAGCCGGTCAGGTAGCCACGGGCGACGCACTCGACGGGGAACATGTCGAGCTTCTCGCAGATAACGGCCCGCCCGGCAACTGCCTCGGGGACGTCGCTCGAGACGACGTGGCCGGGCACGAGGTCGCGCAGCTGCTCGAACCACCACAACGACATCCGGGTGAGGATCTCGCCCTTGTCGGGGATGGTGCTCTCGAGGACGAAGTCGAAAATCGAGATGCGATCGCTGGCGACCATGAGCAGGTGGCCCTGGTGCGGGCCGCCCTCGAGCTCGTAGAGGTCGCGGACCTTGCCGGAGTGGAGGTGCCGAGCACCCGCGATCGCCGGCGCCTCGGGGATGTTCAGCACGCGGCCAGCCTACGCGGCGGCGTTCCAAGCTCCGACGCCTGTACGCGAACGTACCTATCGACGATTCTGGCTCCGCGCACCCGCGTGAGACCCAGCCGTCGAGGCCCATTGGTACGTCGGGGTGTGACGGAGCTCGTCGACACCAAGACCCCCTGCGACCCCACCGGGGCGTGGCTGGCACAGTTTCTGCCATGCCTGAGTCTGCCGAAGAGGTCTACGCCCGAGTGCTCGCAGCACAAGGCACCGACGGACATCTGCCGATGCCGAGCACCGAGAGTTGGGACATCTTCCCCTGGACGGTCGTTGACGGGGCCCTTGTGCCGCGCACCCTCCCGGCCCCCTCGGACGACCCGTCGCGTTCGGGGGAGGACGACGGTGGGCCGTGCCATTCGTGCGACGAAGGCTTCGACCCGGAGACCGTCGTCTGGGAGGACGACGTCTGGGTGCTGACCCACAACGGCGCCCCCTCCGGCCTCCCGCTCTGGCTGACGCTCCACACGCGTGACCACCTCGACATGGGCAATCTCGACGACGAGCAGGCCTCGCAGCTCGGTCGCATCACCAACCGCCTGGTCCGGATCATCGAGAACCTGCCGAACATCGGCCGCGTGCACGTGAACCGCTGGGGTGACGGCGGCTCGCACTTCCACCAGTCCTTTGCCGCACGCACCGCCCGTCTGACGAACGTCCTCGGTTCACCGGCCATCGAGTGGGACGACATCATCCCGCCCGGTCCTGAGGACCTCTGGCGCGCCGACCTGCACACCGTGGCCACCAAGCTCGCCAACTGGGGCGGCGAAGCCCGAGCCTGACGCTGACCCGTCCCCTATAGAGGACGGGTCACCGGAGAATTCAGGCTCACCCGTCGCTACGTAGTGACGGGTCGGCATGCTGGGGAGATGAAGATGCCCCGGACCGGCCGCTACACCCTGGGCGCACGCGCCTACGACGTCGTCTCCGGGGAGCGAGCCATCTACCGCGCCGGCCGGGTGGCCGCCATCGACCGGCTGGCCCTGCGCCCCGGAGAGCGGGTGCTCGACATCGGGTGCGGCACCGGGCTGAACCTTTCGCTGCTCCGCGCTGCCGTGGGCCGGCACCGGCTCGGTCGTCGGGTTGGACGCGAGCGAGGACATGCTGGCCATGGCGACGGCCAAGGTGGAACGAGCCCGCTGGCTCAACGTCGAGCTGGTGCACGGCCCCGCGGAGCGGCTGACCGAGCTGGTCGACGGCCCCTTCGACGCGGTGATCTCGACGTACGCGATGTCGATCATCGACGGCTGGCGCGCCGTCTGGGACGACGCGGTCGGTCTGCTTCGCCCGGGCGGACGCGCTGCGATCGTCGACCTCTCGCTCCCGAGCGGGCTCGGCCTGGTCGCGTGGCCGTTGGCCCGGTTCGCGTGCTGGACCGGCGGGGCAGACCCGCACCGCGAGCCCTGGCGCGCGGTCAGCGAGCTTGATGACCTCAGCACCTCCAACCACCGCGCGGGCCACGTCGTCACCGCGGTCGGAACACTCAGGTGACCGCGCTCGCGTGGTCGTCCGATCCGCTGCATCGCGACGACCGACGACCCTGGGACCTGCTGATCGTGGGTGGCGGCACGGCCGGGCTGGTCGCTGCCCAGACCGCGGCCGGCTTCGGCGCCCGGGTTCTGCTGGTCGAACGCGAACGTACGGGTGGTGACTGCCTCTGGACCGGGTGCGTGCCCAGCAAGTCGCTGCTGGCGGCCGCGCACGTGGCTGCCGAGGCCCGCGACGGCGAGCGGCTCGGCGTCCGGGTCGACTCCGTGTCGGTCGACTTCGCCGCAGTGATGGCGCACGTCCACGCCTCGATCGCGAGGATCGCGCCGATCGACTCCCCCGATCACCTGCGCGAGTCCGGGGTCGCGGTCGCCCAGGGCACGGTGAGGTTCGCCGGGCCGGGCCGGGCCGACGTCGACGGCGTCGAGGTCGACGTTCGACCAGGCGCTGCTGGCCACCGGGTCGACCCCCGTCGTTCCCGACCTGCCCGGGCTGCACGCCAGCGACCCGCTCACCTCCGACACCGTCTGGCAGCTGGCCGAGCTGCCCCGTCGACTCCTGGTGCTCGGCGGCGGCCCGATCGGCTGCGAGCTGGGCCAGGCGCTGGCCCGGCTTGGGCTCGCAGGTGACGATCGTCGAGGCCGCCGAGCGAGTGCTGGCGCGGGAGACTGCTGAAGCCGCGGCCAGCGTGCTCCGATCACTCGAGCACGACGGCATCGAGGTGCGCACGGGCGCGGCCCTCGATCGCGTCGAGCCTGTGGGCGGACCACCTGGTCGGTCACCTGGCCGACGGCACATCCGTGGTCGCCGACCGCATCCTCGTCGCAGTCGGGCGCCGTCCGCGCACCGACGAGCTGGGGCTCGCCGAAGTCGGGGTCGACCTCGACGACCACGGGTTCGTGGTCGTCGAGCACGGCCCTGCGCACCACCAACAAACGAATCTGGGCCGCCGGCGACCTGACCGGCCATCCACCCTTCACCCACGTGGCCGGCATCCACGGCAGCCTCGCGGCGAGCAACGCCGTCCTGGGGCTGCGTCGTACGGTCGCCCCCGACCTGGTGCCTCGGGTGACCTACACCCAGCCCGAGGTCGCGGCGTTCGGCGTCACCGCCGAGCGAGGTCGGCACGGGAAGCGGTGCGCACCATCACCCACGACGAGGTCGATCGAGCCGTGGCCGAGGGCCGCACCGACGGGCACACGACGATCGTGCTCGACAAGCGCGGCACCGTCGTCGGCGCCAGCATCGTCGGGCCACGGGCCGGCGAGATGCTCGCCGAGGCGATGCTCGCGGGCCAGGCCGGGCTGCGCGCGCGAACCGTCGCAGGGGCGATGCACGCCTACCCGGCATGGTCGGACGGCGTGTGGAAGGCCGCACTGGCCCAGGCCCGCACCGACCTCGACGGGCCCGTGGTCAGCCGGGTGACCCGCGCTCTGGCCCGGACCCGTCGTTGGTGGGTTCGGCGGACGCGCCCGCGGGTGACGCGTTGCCGGACGAAGCCCGATCAGGCTCAGCAGCACCAGGGCGGCGATGGCCAGCAGGAAGGGCAGTGATCCTGGCTGGGTGCCGAAGGCCCCCACCGCGACGTACACGGCGGTTCCGGGCACGATCCCGACCACCGTGGCCACGGCGAAGTCGCGCCAGGCGCACCGACGTCAGGCCGAAGACGTAGTTGGCGGTGCTGAACGGCACCAGCGGCACGAGCCGGGCCACCACGACGGTCGTGAATCCGTGGTCGCGCACCTTCTCGTCGAGCGAGCGAACCCGCTGGTTGCTCACCTTCGGCGACCGCGTCGCGGCCTAGGTAGCCGGCTGACCGAGAACGCGGCCAGCGGCGCCGAGCGTTGGCGCCGACCAGGACCGACGCCAGGCCGACGCCGAAGCCCAGGAGCGCGCCGCCCACGAGGGTCACCAGCGCCGTTGGGCCGGCTGGCAGCAGGCACACCCCGACGTAGACCGCGATGAACACCGGCACCCCCCACGGGCCCAGACCGTCGAGGGTCCGGCGCAGGTCGTCCTGGCTGGGCAGCCCGACCACCAGCTGGGTCACCACGGCCGCGACCACGATCGCGAGCAGGACGCCGAGCCGCACGCGCCGTGGTGCGACTCACGGGCACGACAGCGCGGTGCAGTCGGTGGCTGGCAGGAGCACCCGTACGTGGTCGCCGACCCTCGGCGCCGAAGCCGAGCGGCACGTGCGCACAGAGCTCGGGGATGCCCGCGCACCTTGAGCCCCACCACGACGTGGGAGCCGGCGAAGCGAACGGTGTCGACGAAGGCGCCGTAGCGCCGCCTGCACCGAGCATCACCGACTCCGGGCGCAGCACCAGGACGCACTCGACCCTCGGCCTGGCCACCGACGCCGTCGAGCCGCAGATCGCCGTGCGCCGATCGGAACCGCCCCGCTCGCACGGTGCCCGGGATCCGGCCGGTGTAGCCGAAGAAGTCAGCGACGGCCAGCGTGGGTGGCCGCGTGTAGACCTGCTCAGGCGTGCCGTCGCCGACGGCACGTCCCGTCGAGCATCAGCACGATCTGGTCTGCGAGCTCGACCGCCTCCTCGCGATCGTGGGTGACCAGCAACGAGGTCACGTCGAGCTCGTCGTGGAG
Organism: uncultured Actinomycetota bacterium; assembly: GCA_963781575.1. Lineage (GTDB taxonomy): Bacteria > Actinomycetota > Actinomycetes > Propionibacteriales > Nocardioidaceae > Nocardioides. Next base: position 200,648 of record CAWAGM010000008.1, read on the forward strand.
CGTCCGCACCAGCTCGCGCATCTGGCTGCGCAGGTCGGCGTCGAGCTGGGAGAACGGCTCGTCGAGGAGCAGCACCCGCGGACGCCGCACCAGGGCCCGCGCCAGCGCGACTCGCTGCTCCTGACCACCCGACAGCTGGTCGGGACGGCGATCGCCGTACCCCTCGAGCCGGACGCGCGCCAGCATCTCCTCGGTCTCTGGCCTTGACCTCGCGGCGCGGCAGCCGCGCCATCCGCAGGCCGAAGCCGACGTTCTGCGCGACCGTGAGGTGCGGGAACAGCAGCGGTTTCTGCAGCACCAGCGAGACCGGACGCCGCTCCGGGGCCAGGTCGAGCACCGACGTCGCGTCGAAGCGCACCTGGCCGGACGTCGCCCGCTGAAGGCCGGCCAGCACTGCCAACGTGGTGCTCTTGCCGCAGCCCGACGGACCGAGCAGCACCGTGAACGTGTCGGGGGGCAGGGTCAGGTCGAGCCCGGCGACCGCGTGCGTGTCACCGAGGCGCACCGAGAGGTCGGTGACCTCGACGTGGGCGCCGCCCCTCTGCTCAGGCACGGGCCAGACCCAAGGTCGCGAGCGTCCCGGCCGCCCGGCCCAGCGGGTGACCGCGACGACGAGCAGCACGGGAGGCAGCACGACGAGCAGGCCCAGCGCGGCCGCAGCGGTGCGGTCGGAGGATCCGATGGCGGCGAAGAGCAGCAACGGCAGCGTGGCGACCCGCCCGCCGCCGACCAGCAAGGTGAGCACGTACTCGCTCCAGGAGATGAGGAAGGTGAGCAGGAAGGTGGTGACGATGGCCGGCCGCAGCAGCGGCAGCGACACCGCGGTCAGCGCGCGCACCGGACTGGCCCCCAAGGCGCGGGCCTGGCGCTCGAGGTCGGGGTCGAGCGTGGCGAAGGCGGCAGTGAGCAGGATCGCGGCGTAGGGCACCGTGGGCATCAGCTGCACGAGCACCACCCCCGGCACGGTGTCGGAGAGGCCGTAGCGGATGAAGAACACCTGCAGCCCGAGGCTGACGGCGAGCGGTGGCACGACCACGGGTGCCAGCAGCAGGAGGAGCACCAGACCCCGGCCGCGGAACCGGTGCCGGCCCAGCGCGCGTCCGGCGGGCAGGCCCACCCCCACGGCGAGCGCAGCTACCGACGTCGAGATCGCTAGCGAGGTCAGCAGCGCCTCCACGACCCGGTCGCCCGACAGCAGGTCGAGCCCACGGTCGGTGAGCGTCGACGGCAGCAGGTCGGGGTAGCGCCAAGAGCCGGCGACCGCCCAGATCGCCACCGGCAGCAGCGGCAGCAGCAGGGCGCCGGTGACGGCGGCGAGCACGAGCACCCGTGGCAGCCGCGGTCCGGCCCGGTCACAGCGCTCTTCCCGACAGCCGGGACATCATGCGCAGGTAGGCGACCGCGGCCAGCGCCGTCAGCACGGCCACGACGGTGGCGATCGCCATCGCCTCGGGACGCGCAGGTCAGGTCGGGGTCGCGGAAGCGGGTGAACGCCTCTACGGGAAGGGTCGCCGGGAAGGGGCGACCCAGCAACCGCGGCACCTCGTAGGACGCCGCGGCGAAGGCGAGCACGAGCACCGACGCGGCGGCGACCGGGCCGGCGAGCAGCGGGAACGTCACCGTCGCGGAACCTGGCCCACGGACCGGCGCCGAGGGTGCGGGCGACGTCCTCGAGGTCGAGGATGCCCCGCGACAGCGCGGCCAGCGCGACGACCGCGATGAAGGGCGTCTCCTTCCAGGCGTACTCCGCGATGATGCCCCAGCCGAAGGCGTCCTGGGTCAGCGCCGGCACGCTCTGCGCGTCGTCGACCAGGCCGACCGCGGACGCCGCACGCGAGAGCAGGCCCGAGGGGGCGAGCAGCAGCCCGATGCTGAGCGCGCCGACCAGGTGCGGGATCGCCAAGGTGCTCTGGAAGAGACCCGTCATCGCGCGTCCGCCCGCCGACCCGACGCACCAGCAGCGCCAGCCCGACGCCGAGCACGGTGGAGATGAGGGTCGAGAGCACCGCCACACGGGCAGTGATCGACAGCGATGCGTGGAAGGCTGGGTCGGTGAGCACCGAGCGGTAGGCCTCCAGCGACCAGGAGGCCTCGCCCACGAAAGGTTCGCGACCCAGGCTCTGCAGCACGCCTTGCGCGAGCCCTCCCACGAAGAACACTCCGACGACGAGCAGCGCCGGCGCCAGGAGCAGTGCGACTCGCACCCGTTCCGGCACCCGGCGACCGGCAACGTCGAACTGGGTCATTCCTGTCCCTGGAGCACCCGGGAGATCCAGTCCTCCTCGATCCGGCGCAGGTAGGCGGGCCGCCAGCTCCGGGACCGCGTCCCGAGTGAGCTCGCCAGGACTCAGCACCGACGCCGAAGACGGGAACCTCGTCGAACTTCTGCTGCATGGCGGGCGTGAGTCGATCGAGGTCGATGGCCGGGAAGATGCCGGCGCTTCGGTAGAGCTCGAGCTGGACCTCGGGATCCTGCAGCACGTTGGCCAGCACGAGGGCCCCAGCCTGGTCACCGGCGTTGGCGGGCACGGCGACGAAGCTCACGTTGCTGATGTTGCCCGAGTCGAGCACCGCCTCGCGGGTCGTGCCGGGGAAGACTCCGTCCTCGACGGTGGGTCCGACGCTGCCGGGACCGTAGGTGAAGAAGGCGCTGATCTCGCCGTCGGCGAAGAGCTTCTCGACGTCGGCCTGGCTCTGCGGGTAGGTCTCACCGCCCCGCCACAGGGTGGGCGCGGCGTCGTTGAGCTTGGCCCAGAGCGGCGTCGGCTGCCGCGCGGTAGGCCGCCTCGTCGAGCTGGGCGGGCAGGGCATCGCGGGCCGCCGAGCAGGTCGTAGAGGATCGTGCGCACGGCCATCGAGCCGGTGAAGTCAGGGGGAGCGGGGTAGGTGAAGCGACCCGGGTTGCTTCGCGGCCCAGGCCAGGAGCGCGTCGACGGAGGCGACGTCGGCCGAGCTCAGCTCGGCGGAGTCGTAGACCAGCGCCGAGCTGGCCTGCTGCCAGGCGGCCTCGCACCCCTCCACCGGGACTCCGAAGTCGGCCTCGATCGCGGGGTCGGTGAGGTCGACGTACTCGGCGTTGGGCAGCTCGTCGGCCCACCCACACCGCCAGAGGTCGGCCTGCACGCCGGTGGCGAAGTTCTCGCCGTTGAGCCAGATCGCATCGACCGAGCCCGCCCGACTCTCGACCCGCGCGCTGCTCGCCGAGCACCTTGTCGACGGCGTCGGCGGTGTCCTCGATGCGGACAGGGTTCAAGATGACGCCGAGGTCGGCCAACCGGTCGGTGACCTCGCCGTCGACGAACGTCGTTCAGCCGGGCGTCGCCGCCGTAGTAGAACCAGTCGACGGTCTGGCCCCGGGCCTCGTCGAGCACTGCCTGCCAGTCGTCGAGCGGCACCGCCGGCGCCGGCTCAGTCGAGCCCGCGCACGCCGTCAGACGTCAGCGCTCCCGCGGACCAGGCCGAGGGCGAGTGACGCCGCGGACGAGCCGGCGGTCGCTCATGCGTGCCCTGATGCTTGCTCTGGGAGGTCGTAGGCGTCACCTGGGGTGTTCGGTGCGGACGCAGTACTCGGATTCCGTTGGCCACTCGCTGGGCCGCGGTGAGGCCCACCATCACGGTGAAGATCCAGGCGATCTGCTCGGCGTGCTCGGGCCACACGCAGAACGCCACGTAGGCGAGCACTGTCTCGGTCCCCTCGGCCAGTCCTCCCACGAACAGAAGACGAGCGACCGTCACCGGGCTCCCCGCGCCGCTCGAGCAGTGGCGACAGCGCCAGAAAGGCGGCGCCAGACACGTAGTAGGCCAGCAGGAGGGCCAGGCAGGCGACCCGAGCCTCGGGGCGATCGATACCGACGGCGACCACGAAGCCCGCGTAGATGCTGAAGTCGGCCACCAGGTCGAGGTAGCCCCCGAGGTCGGTGGCACCGCGACGACGAGCCAAGGGACCGTCGAGCCCGTCCAGCACCCGGTTGGCCAGCCAGAGGGCGAGCGCGATCCACCAGTGGCCGGTGGCTGCGGCGACGCAGGCCGCCACGCCGGCGAGCCAGCCGATGCCGGTCACGACCAGGGGGGAGACGCCACAGCGCTCGAGCCCGGACGCCATCCGGTCGAGTACCGGGCCAAGAGCCCGCCGTACGGGTGTGTCGAGCATCGCCCCAGCATGCCCTGCCCTGACCCGCCCGTGCCTGGCCGACGCTGACCCGTCCGCTACGTAGCGACGGGTCAGCGTGATTTCGCCAGGGAGCGGGTTGGCCCTGGAGCCACCACTGAGCTGCCGGGTGATCCACGGCAGGGCCAGGTAGGTCATCACGGGCGTCATCGCCAGCACGGTGATGAGCACCCGCAGCGGCAGCACGACATCGGCGAGGTACTCCCGCGAGAGCCAGTTGGCCAGCACGCTGAGCGGGAAGAACACCAGGAAGATCGTGCTCGCCTGCTTCCACCGAGGAGGGGCGGCCGGCGCGGACGTCGGGGAGTCGACGACGAGCGTCGACTGCGGCACGTCGAACCACCCCTCGATGCCGGTACGCCGCTCGATGCGGTCCTCGACCACTCCCAGGCCGGAGGCAGACGAACGCCACCACTGCCGTTGGGGCGACAGCTCCCAGTGCTGCAACGAGTCGTGGTCGGCGAACCGGTAGAGCATGTGCCAGGTCTCCGACCCGGCCTCCGGCCGCACCCACCCCGCCCCCAGGAATCCGGGGAACCGCTCGGCGAGGTTGATGCCGGCGTTGAGCCAGCTCATCATCTCGGCCTCGTGACCGGTCTGGAGATGTCGGGTGACCGCCACCGTGACCGGGGCGTGAGGCGTCGGTCGGAGTGGCTGGTGTCGTCGGGCGCCACGCTGCCCAGCCAACTACACGGACGTCGTGAGCCGCCGCTCAGGAGCAGCCGAGACCGCCCTCGAAACCGGCGGGCGTCTGGCCGGCCGCGATCTGGTCGGCGTACTCCCAGACGACCTCGGGGTAGTCGCCCTCGGCGTCCATCTCGAGCAGGACCGGCCAGTCGCGCGAGGTCTGCATCGCCGCGACGGCGGCCGCGCGCTGGTCGGCGTCCCCACTGGTCTCGCCCTCGACGTAGGACGTCGAGCCAGGCGCATGCCACGACGCCGGCGACGTGCGGCGCCGAGCTGGTAGCGGTCGGTCTCGTCGGAGGCGAACGCCGCGGCGGGCGTGCGCATCGGCGCGAGGTCTAACGGTGCGAGCGCGGTCGCGATGCCGTCGAGCATCTCCTCGACCACGTCGTCACGCTCGGACGTCGTCACGAACCGTCGGGCAGCGAGGCCTCGAACGTGTCGAGGTCGACCAGCCTCAGCTGCCCGAGCAGCTCGATGAACTGCGGCTTCGTGAGGCCACTGCCGCGGAACTCGCGCCACTGCCGCGCTCCACCTCGCGGATGACGGTGTGGTCGTCGGCGACTGTAGGCCCACAGCTGGCCAGGCTTGCCGAGCACCTCGACTGGCTCGCCGGGGGCTGGCGGGTCGACGATGTGCTCGCGGTCCTCGACGTAGTCGGCGTAGGAATCGGCCGGCGAGCTGCTGATCTCGAGGTCGGCGCCCCGTCGCGAGTAGCTCACCTCGCCGCCGTACTCGGTCTGCGGAGGTGTAGGTGACGACCCAGCCGGGGGCGTCCAGGACGATGTAGTCGCCGGGCTTGGCGGGCTCGGGCTGGGCCGCTGGGGCCAGTGGCGCAGCCGGGTCGGGGTCGTCGGACCCCCACCAGACCGGGATCGTGACCAGCGCCGGCCACCACGGCAGCGGCGGCGAGCGGGGCCACCCACTTCGAGGGACGGCGGCGGGGTTGCTGGCGAACAGGGGTGTCGTCGACGACGGGGGTGCTCATGATCTCCTCCAGGAGCTCGGACCGCCCGCGGTGCAGCGGCAGGTCGGACGACGGCGTCGTCGGTGAGCAACGGGCGCGGGTGCTGGTCGGTCATGTCACTGCTCCTTCCGGGTGAGATGGGTCGGTCTGCTGGGTGTGATGTCCGGCCGGTGGCGGATCGTTGCCGAGCAGGTCGCGCAAGCGAGCCCGAGCGCGGGAGAGCCGAGGCCGCACCACGACGGTGGTGGTGCCGAGCACCTCGGCGATCTCCCGCGGCTCGAGTCCCTCCCACAGATGCAGCTCGAGGACCTCTTGGTCCCGGCCGCTGAGCCGCTCCATGGCGTTCGTGACGTCGGCACGCTGCACGACGTCGGCACTGCAGTCGGGGACGACGGTGCGCAGCTCCTCGCGCAGCCGCCGGCCGAGCGACGTCCGTCGTCCCTCGCCCCGACGATGGTTGGCCAGCACCCGGCGCGCGACGCCGTAGAGCCACGGCCTGGCCTCGTCGCCCTCGGGCACGTGCGCGAGCCTGCGCCAGGCCACCAGGAAGGTGTCGGCGGCGACGTCGCCGGCGTCCTCGGGTCGGTCGACGCGACGCAGCGCGAACGCCAGGATCGCAGTGAAGTGGTCGGCGTACAGACGCTGGAAGGCGTCGTCCCGAGACATGCCGAGGGTCATACCCCTCTGATGTCCGGAGGCACCCGATCCGTTGCAGGTCGGGTCGAGGAATTTCTAGAGGATCGCACCGGGGCTGTAGGCCGCTGCCTCGGGGAGTCGCTCGGCCACCGCCGCCACTGCGCGGACGACGCCCTGGGTCTGCTGCACGGCGGCACCGGTGAACGTGATCGGGTCTGCCACGAGCGACTCGAGCTGGGACGCCGTGAGCCCGAGCCGGTCGTCGGCGGCGAGCCGCGCGAAGACGTCGTTCTCAGCCTGGCCGCGGCGCATGTCGAGAGCGACGCCCACGGCCGCCTCCTTGATCGCCTCGTGAGCGGCCTCGCGGCCGACGCCGTTGCGCACGGCCGCCATCAACACCTTGGTGGTCGCGAGGAAGGGCAGGTAGCGGTCGAGCTCGCGCTGGATGACGGCGGGGAAGGCGCCGAACTCGTCGAGCACGGTGAGGAAGGTCTGGAAGAGGCCGTCGGCAGCGAAGAACGCGTCGGGCAGCGCCACGCGGCGCACGACCGAGCACGAGACGTCTCCCTCGTTCCACTGGTCGCCGGCCAGCTCGCCGACCATCGAGAGGTAGCCGCGGGTGATCGACGGCCAGTCCGTTGACGCGCTCGCACGAGCGGGTGTTCATCTTGTGGGGCATCGCCGACGAGCCGACCTGGCCCTCCTTGAATCCCTCGGTCACGATCTCGTTGCCGGCCATCAGTCGAATGGTCGTGGCGAGGTTGGACGGGCCGGCCACCAGCTGGACGACGGCCGAGAGGACGTCGAAGTCGAGCGAGCGCGGGTAGACCTGACCGACGCTGGTGAGCACCCGGTCGAAGCCGAGGTGGGCGGCGACCCGCTTCTCGAGCTCGCCGAGCTTGTCGGCATCGCCGTCGAGCAGGTCGAGCATGTCCTGGGCGGTGCCCATCGGACCCTTGATGCCGCGCAGCGGGTAGCGGGCGAGCAGCTCCTCGACCCGCTCGAGACCGATCAGCATCTCGTCGGCGACGGTCGCGAACCGCTTGCCGAGGGTGGTGGCCTGGGCGGCGACGTTGTGGCTACGACCGGCCATCACGGTGGTCTCGTGCTCGGCGGCCAGTCGGGCCAGCCGGGCCAGCGTGGCGACGGCGCGATCGCGCAGCAGCTCGAGTGACTGCTTGACCTGCAGCTGCTCGACGTTCTCGGTGAGGTCGCGCGAGGTCATGCCCTTGTGGATGTGCTCGTGCCCGGCGAGCGCCGAGAACTCCTCGATGCGCGCCTTCACGTCGTGGCGGGTGACCCGCTCGCGCGCGGCGATCGACGCGAGGTCGACACCCTTCTCGCCCAGCGCGACGACGTCCTCGTAGGCCTCGATGACGCCGTCGGGGACGTCGATGCCGAGGTCGCGCTGGGCGCGGAGCACCGCGATCCAGAGCTGCCGCTCGAGGACGATCTTGTGCTCGGGCGACCAGATCTCGGCGAGGTCGGCGCCGGCGTACCGGGTGGCGAGGACGTTGGGGACGGTCACGACGGCATTCTCCCGTGCTACGAGGTCGGCGACCAATCGTCCCAAGAGGCCCACCACCGCTGCTCACGGTCGAGCAGGTCCGTGACGTGCGCCGCCTCAGCCAGCACCCGCAGCAGGACGTCCGTGTCAAAACGGCCCTCGTCGATGCGCTGGTTGAGGAACTCGACGTCCTTCCAGTGCCGCGTGCCGTCCGGGTCGATCACCAGGTCGAGCTCGAGGTCGTCGGTGTCGATGCCGTCGGAGCGACGCACGTAGGGCCGCTCGAAGTTCACGTACCACCCTCGGAAGTCGACGCCGTCGAAGAACTTCCAGACCGAGTGCCACGCACCGGCGCGACGCAGCTGCAGCACCGTCGGGCCGCGCCAGGCCTCGCGAGGAGCCCAGGGGTGCACCGGCTGCTCGTCGTCAAAGGTGAACGGCGCACCGTCGGTCAAGGGTCACCGCGAGCAGGTCACCGTCGTCGGCCACCACCGTGCGTGGACTGCTGAGCCACACCCGGTCGCCCCACACCTCGCGCTCGACGAGGCGTTGCCCGACGTGGAACGGCGGCATCAGGCGTCGGCGGCGATATCGGTGCGGTGCTGGGCGCCAGGGAAGCCGATCGCGGCGACGCCGTCGTAAGCCGAGGATCGGGCAGCAGCCACCGAATCGCCGGTGGCGATCACGGCGAGCACCCGGCCCCCGGCGGTGACCAGGTCGTCGTCGGCAAGCGCGGTGCCGGCGTGGATGACATGGACGTCGGGCAGCGCCTCGGCCTCGTCGAGCCCGGTGATGACGTCGCCGCTCGACGACGACTCGGGATAGCCCGCGCTGGCCATGACGACCGCGACGGCGGCGCCGTCCTTCCACGCCGGCGGCGGCGACCTCGGCGAGGGTGCCGGTGGCCGAGCCCATCAGCAGCGGAGCGAGCGGGGAGTCGAGAAGGGCCAGCAGGGGCTGCGTCTCGGGGTCGCCCCAGCGGGCGTTGAACTCGATGACGCGGGTGCCGCGCGAGGTGAGCGCGAGGCCGGCATAGAGCAGGCCGGAGAACGGGCGTGCCGCGACGAGCCATCTCGTCGACGGTCGGCTGCATGACGTCGCGGAGCACCTCGGCGACCAGGCCCTCTGGCGCCCAGGGCAGCGGCGTGTAGGCCCCCATGCCGCCGGTGTTCGGCCCGCCGTCGCCGTCAAAGATCCGCTTGAAGTCCTGGGCGGGTTGCAAGGGATACACGGTGACCCCATCAGTGATCCCGAACAGGGACACCTCGGGCCCATCGAGGAACTCCTCGATCACGACCCGCTCGCAGGCAGCCGCATGGGCAAGGGCTTCCTCACGCGAGTCGGTGACGACCACGCCCTTGCCGGCAGCCAGGCCGTCGTCCTTGACGACGTAGGTGGGGCCGAACTCGTCGAGGGCCGCGGCCGCCTCCTCGGGGGTGGAGCAGGTGAAGGAACGCGCCGTCGGCACGCCAGCCGCGTTCATGACGTCCTTGGCGAAGGTCTTCGAGCCCTCGAGCTGGGCGGCCGCACCGCTCGGGCCGAAGACCGCGATGCCGCGGGCGCGGACGACGTCGGCCACTCCGGCGACCAGCGGCGCCTCTGGTCCGACGACGACCAGGTCGACCCCGAGCTTCTCGGCAAGGTCGGCCACGGCTTCTCCGTCGAGCTGGTCGACCGGGTGCAGGGTGGCGACGTCGGCGATGCCGGGGTTGCCGGGAGCCGCGTGGACGGCCGTGACGCCGGGGTCCTGGGACAGGGCACGGGCGAGAGCGTGCTCACGGCCGCCGGTACCGATCACGAGGGTCTTCACGGGCAGTGATCCTACGGACGAGGCTTGAGCCCGGCTGGCAGCCCCGACGATTCAAACCCGCCTCGACGGGGAAGGACGCGCCCATGCCTGTGTCATCGGGGTCTCCCGGCCTGCCCCGCGCCGGTGACCACTTCGGTCGCTACCTGATCGACGCCGAGGTCGGTCGCGGCGGCATGGGCGTGGTCTACCGGGCCACGGACACCGAGACGCATCGCATCGTGGCGCTCAAGGTGGTTGCCGCCGAGCTGACGACATCGGAGGAGCTCCGTCGCCGCTTCGACCGTGAGGCCGAGGTGCTCGCCCAGCTGCGCTCACCGCACGTGATCGCCAGCTACGGCCACGGCACCCATGACGGCCGCCCCTACATCGCCACCCAGTTCGCCGCTGGCGGCGACCTCGGCGCGCTCATCCACCAGCGGGGCCCGATGCCGGCGCGACTCGCGCTGCGGGTGTGCGCGCAGGTGGCCGACGCCCTCGACGAGGCTCACCGTCTCGGCGTCGTCCACCACGACGTGAAGCCCACGAACGTACTGCTCCGCGACGCCGACGAGATCGACCTGCACGCCTACCTCTGCGACTTCGGCATCGCGCACGGCGCCGACGACAAGCACGGCGAGCGACTGGTGGCCGGCACGTGGAGCTACCTGGCGCCCGAGTGCGGCGGGGGTGAGCCGGGCACGCCGGCGTCCGACGTCTACTCGTTGGGCTGCCTGCTGTGGGCGACGCTCTCGGGGTCGCCGCCGTTCCGTGGCACCGACGAAGAGATCGCGCTGGCGCACCGCGAGGGGCCGATCCCGCAGCTGGCGCGCGACGACGAGTTCGCCTCCCGGGTCAACCAGATCCTGCGACGCACCATGGCCAAGGACCCCGCCGACCGTTACCACGACCTCGACCGGCTGCGGGCCGACCTGACTGATGCGGCCGCGACTTCGTCGTCGCCGCTGTCGCCCCCCGCACCGGTCGAGGACGCCGGCCACACCGGCCAGGCCGAGGATGTCGCACGCGGATGCGGCACCGGTTGCCGCAGGGGACCACGCCCCCGCTGGCCCGGGGAGTCGTCGATCACGACCACTCGCAGCCACCGGTCTCGTCGCCCTGCTGCTGATCGCGATGCTCGCCGCCAGCCGAGTCGCGGGCGACGGCTGACGACGAGCAGACCGAGTCCGGGCCAGACCTCACGTCTGCCACGTCGACCCCGACGCCTCCCACTCCCCCACACCCACCCCGAGTGCTGCTCCGAGTGCTACTCCGGCTCCGTCGCCGCAACCCGACCCCGGCCGTCACCGGTGACCTCGACGGCGACGGGCTCGGCGACGTCAGCGTCGACCTCGACCGCACGATGAGGCGCGCGGGAAGTCCGACCTCGCTCATCGAGAGCATCACCTGGACCTCGACCGGTCGGAGTCCTGGAGCAAGGACCGACCAGCACCCTCGACCAGGGCGACGACAGCTACGCGCAGCGCGTGACAGGGCACTTCGACGACGACGGCCAGGTCGACGTGCTGGTCGTCCGCACCTTTGGCGCGAAGCCGCGGCTCGTCGTCTCGGGCGACCTCAGCGGCGGCGAGGTCCGTCGACTCCGAGCTCGCCCACCCCGGCAACCGCAACCTCTTCGCCCACGTCGGCGACCTCGACGGCGACGGCATCGACGACCTGCTGTTCACCTCGCTGGTCGCCTACGACCGCGGCGGCGTCGACGTCCTCGCCGCGCGCTTCGACGGCGCCGCGTTCGCCGATCCGGCGCTGGCGCTGCGCTTCAAGCAGAACAGCAACCGTCAGACGCTCGGGTTCGGCGACGTCGACGGTGACGGCACCGACGACATCGTGGCGCTCTACAACCGCGACCAGGGCGGCCCCGACCTCGAGTCCCGGCTGCGGGTCTACCTGGGCCAGCGCGGCACCTTCGCCGCTGACGGCGAGCGCCGGCTGGTCACCTCGGCAACGGCGCCGATGCGTCTGGCCGACGTCGACGGCGACGGGGTCGACGAGATCGTCGTGATCGACGACGAGCCCGACGGCGTCCGGCTCGGCATCGTCGACCGCGTCGACCGGGTGCTGAAGCGACCGGTCTGGTCGGCGCCGATCCAGCTGTCCGACGCCGTCGTCGCAGCATTCGGCGTCTCGGACGTCGACGGCGACGGACCGCGACGACATCATCGTGGTGCGGTCCGGCCGAATCGCTCGCCGAGTCACCGCTGCGAGTGGCCAGCGTGCAGGGCGGACGCTTCCGCACCACCACCTGGGCCACGTGGAGCCAGCGCTTCAACCGGTTCGGCGAGGACGCGATCTCCTACGTCGGCCAGAGCCTCCTCTGACCCATTTTCCGCTGACCCGTCCTCTATAGGGGACGGGTCACCCGAGATTTTCGCTGACCCGTCCTCTATAGGGGACGGGTCAGCGTCAGATCAGCTCGTGGCGGACGATCGTGGCCGCGCGGGACGGGCCGACGCCGACCACCGAGATGCGCGCGCCCGACATCTTCTCGACGGCCTCGACGTAGCGCTGCGCGTTCTCGGGGAGGTCCTCGAAGGTGCGGGCGTCGCTGATGTCCTCCCACCAGCCCGGGAAGTTCTCGTAGATCGGCACGGCGTGGTGGAAGTCGGTCTGGTTGACCGGCATCTCGTCGTGGCGGACGCCGTTGACGTCGTAGGCCACGCACACCGGCACCTGCTCGAGGCCGGTGAGCACGTCGAGCTTGGTGAGCACGAAGTCGGTGACACCGTTGACGCGGGCGGCGTAACGGGCGATGACGGCGTCGTACCAGCCACAGCGTCGCGGGCGGCCCAGTCGTCGTGCCGTACTCGGCGCCGACCTTGCGCAGGTGCTCGCCGAAGTCGTCGTTCAGCTCGGTCGGGAACGGCCCTTCGCCGACGCGGGTCGTGTAGGCCTTGACGATGCCGATCACCTGGTCGAGCCGCATCGGCGGGATGCCCGAGCCGGTGCAGGCGCCGCCGGCCGTCGCGGACGACGACGTGACGAACGGGTAGGTGCCGTGGTCGACGTCGAGCAGAGTGGCCTGGCCGGCCTCGAGCAGCACGATCTCACCGCGGTCGAGGGCCTGGTTGAGGTGCAGCCCGGTGTCGCACACCATCGGCCGGAGCCGGTCGGCGTAGGCGAGCAGCTCCTCGACGGTCGCATCGACGGTGGCGGCGCGACGGTTGTAGACCTTGGTCAAGATCTGGTTCTTGAGGTCGAGCGCCCCCTCGACCTTCTGACGCAGGATCTTCTCGTCGAAGATGTCCTGCACGCGGATGCCGATCCGGTTCATCTTGTCGGCGTACGTCGGGCCGATGCCGCGCCCGGTGGTGCCGATCCGTCGGGAGCCCAGGAAACGCTCCGTCACCTTGTCGATCGTCCGGTTGTACTCGGCGATGACGTGCGCGCTGGCGCTGACCTTCAGCTGGCTGGTGTCGATGCCGCGGGCCTCGAGCCCGTCGATCTCCTCGAAGAGCACGTTGAGGTCGATGACGACACCGTTGCCGATGACGGGCGTGCAGTTCGGGCTGAGGATGCCGCTGGGCAGCAGGTGCAGGGCGTACTTCTCCTCGCCGATGACGACGGTGTGCCCGGCGTTGTTGCCGCCGTTGAACTTCACCACGTGGTCGACGCGGCTCCCGAGCAGGTCGGTGGCCTTGCCCTTGCCCTCGTCGCCCCACTGGGCGCCGATGATGGCGATCGCCGGCATGTCTACTCCGTCATCTTGAGATCGAGCCTGTCGCGGCCCCGGACATGCAGGAACCCCGGCACAAGTGCACCGGGGCTCTTGCGGCCACACGCTACCAAAGCCGGCCCGACGCGGCCCGATTCGTCGACGCCGTCAGCCTAGGGTCCGAGCGGTGGACCCAATGCTCGTGATCACCAACAGCGACGCCGGGACGGCCGACGAGGAGTCGCTCGAGCGAGGCGCTCGGCGTGCTCCGTGGCAGCGCCTCGGTCGAGGTCGAGGCGACCAGCGACCCCGGCGAGCTGGACGGCGTCCTGCACCGGGCCGGGTCGCGACGCATCGTGGTCGCCGGCGGCGACGGCAGCATGCACGCCGTGATGTCGGCCCTGCACCGACGCCACGAGCTCGACAAGCACGTCATCGGGCTGCTCCCCCTCGGCACCGGCAACGACTTCGCCCGCGGTCGTCGGCATCCCCCTCGAGGTGGAGGAGGCCGCGCGGGTGCTACTCGAGGGCCAAGTGACCCCCATGGACCTCATCGTCAACGAGGTCGGCGAGATCGTGGTCAACCACGTGCACGTCGGCGCGGGCGCCGGCAGCGAGCCGTAGAGCCGAGCGGTGGAAGGACCGGCTCGGTTCGGTCGGCGTCGGCAAGGTCAACCTCGGCAAGCTGGGCTACCCGATCGGCGCAGCCATCACGGCGTGGAACCCGCCCGTGCTGCGGCTGTGCGTGGAGGTCGACGGCAAGCCGGTCGTCGACTTCGACACCCCGGTGCTGCAGGTCGCCGTCGGCAACGGCCGCTCCGTGGGAGGAGGCACCGAGCTCACCCCGGACGCCGACCCCACCGACGGCAGCCTCGACGTGATGATCTCCCGGGCGACCGGACCGATCTCGCGGCTGATGTACGCCGCGCGGCTCGGGCCTGGGCACCCACCCCGAGCACGCCGACGTCGACTACCTGCGCGGCCAGACGGTGACCGTCAGCGGCGAGGAGTTCTGGTGCAGCGCCGACGGCGAGATCTACGGTCCGGAGCGGCACCGGTCGTGGCACCTCGAGCGGGCGGCGTACTCGATGGTGCTGCCCGTCTAGGGATTCACTAACGTGGGTCGGCGTGGCACGAGGTAGCAGCAAGGACGCAAGCGCCGGACCCCCGACTGACTGGGTGACCAGGGCGGCCGACGACGCCATCCGGCACGCCCAGGCCGTCGGCGACACCGAGCTCATCACGTGCGCCTCCGGCATCAGCCCGTCCGGCCCGATCCACCTCGGCAACCTGCGCGAGTTCCTCACCGTCCACTTCGTCGTCGAGGAGATCCGCCGCCGTGGCCTCGCCGTCCGGCACCTGCACAGCTGGGACGACTACGACCGGTTCCGCAAGGTGCCTGTCGGCGTCGACGAGTCGTGGAGCGAGCACATCGGTCGTCCTCTCTCCGCCGTGCCCGACCCGCAGGGCGAGTACCCGAGCTGGGCCGAGCGCTTCAAGACGCCCCTGCGCGAGGCGCTGCGTGAGATGGGCTGCGAGATGCACGAGGTGTCGCAGACCGAGATGTATGCCGCCGGCACCTACCGCGACCAGATCCTCACCGCGGTCTCGCGACGCGACGAGATCGAGGCGGTGATGTCACGGTTCCGCACCAAGGTGCAGGACTCCGAGGCAGACGCCGATGCCGACGACGAAGGAGGCTCGCACACCGGCGACCTCGCCCGGTTCCCCTACAAGCCCTACTGCCGAGGTTGCGGCCGCGACACGGTCACGCTCACGTCCTACGACGACGCGACCACCGACCTCGCCTACACCTGCGACGTGTGCGGCGACAGCTACGTCACCAACCTGACCACCCAGAACGAGGGCAAGCTGGTCTGGAAGGTCGACTGGCCGATGCGTTGGACCTTCGAGGGCGTCGACTTCGAGCCCGGCGGGACCGACCACGCGACCCCCGGGTCGTCGTACTCGGTCGGCAAGGAGATCGTCGGCCCGATCTTCGGAGGGCGCGCGCCGTCGTTCGTCGCCTACTCCTTCGTGGGCGTGGCCGGGATGGCGAAGATGTCGTCATCGAAGGGTGGGGTGCCCACCGCCGCCGACGCGCTGCGGATCCTCGAGGCGCCGATGCTGCGCTGGCTCTACGTGCGCCGCCAGCCCAAGCAGGTCTTCAACATCGACTTCGGCGCCGAGGTGGTGCGGCTCTACGACGAGTGGGACGCGCTGACCAAGAAGGCGCAGACCAAGAGCGACGTCACCACGCTGGCCTGGGAGCGCGCCTCGTCGACCGCTGCCGCCGGGCTGCTGCCGACCGCGCCGGTCTCGGTGCCGTTCCGCCTGCTCTCGTCGGTGGCCGACGTGACGGCCGGCTCGGCCGAACTGATCTCGCGCACCGTCGACGGCTCGGGCTACGCCCACGACTCTGTCGCCGACCTCGAACCGCGGCTGTCAAAGGCGATGACCTGGACCGCCGACCTCCCGGCCGAGGAGCGCACCACCGTGCGCGAGACGCCGGACGCCGACCGACTGGCCGCGCTGAACGAGGACGAGCAGCTCTGGCTGGCCCAGCTGCTCGACCGGCTGCCTGACGCCTTCGACTCTCGAGACGCTCACGTCGCTGATCTACGGCGTCCCGAAGCTGACCCGCGGTCTCGGCCTCGACGACCCGCCGTCCGACCAGGTCAAGGCCGACCAGAAGGAGTTCTTCCGGCTCCTCTACGAGCTGCTCGTCGCGGCCGAGCGCGGCCCGCGTCTGCCCACCCTGTTCCTGGCCCTCGGCCCGGAGAAGGTGCGCTCGCTCCTCGGCGGCTGATCTGACGCTGACCCGTCCTCTATAGGGGACGGGTCAACGTCAATCAGGCAAGGAGCTCGGCGTAGGCGGTCGGGCTGGAGTCGCGGAGGAACTCAGAGCAGCGGTCCCACTCGTCGGTCTCGCCGATGGCGCGGGCGGCCTTGGCGAGCAGCGAGAGGCAGACCAGGAAGCCGCGGTTGCCCTCGTGCTCCCACGGCACCGGGCCGTGACCCTTCCAGCCGTTGCGGCGCAGCATGTCGAGCGAGCGGTGGTAGCCGACGCGCGAGTAGGCGTAGACGATCACCGGGTCGGCCTCGGTCGCGACGGCCTGCGAGGCCAGGGCGGCCCAGGCGATCGGGGAGGCCGGGAAGGCGCGGACGGCGTCGACCGGGTCGGTGCCCGCGGCCAGCGCGTCGGCGGCCGGGTCGTGCGGCAGGTGGGTGGGCGGGGGGCCAGCCATCAGGTCACCAAAGGAGCTCATGGGAAGCATTGTCCCCCCCGGTGGTTCAGTGTTTCCGTGACCCAGCACTCCGCACCCGCGACACCCGAGGCCGACGTCGAGGAGAAGGACCCCTGGCCGGCCCTGTTCGCGCTGTGCCTCGGGCTTCTTCATGATCCTGGTCGACTCCACGATCGTCTCGGTCGCGACCCCGGCCTTATCGAGGACCTCCAGGCCGACGTCAACGACGTCGTCTGGGTCACCAGTGCCTACCTGCTGGCCTACGCCGTGCCGGTGCTGATCACCGGCCGGCTCGGCGACCGCTACGGCCCGAAGAACCTCTACCTGATCGGGCTGACGGTCTTCACCCTCGCCAGCCTCGCGTGCGGCCTGACCACCACGATCGAGGGGCTCATCATCGCCCGGGTCGTGCAGGGTCTGGGCGCCTCGATGATCACACCGCAGACGATGGCGATCATCACCCGGATCTTCCCCGCGCAGCGCCGCGGCAAGGCGATGGCCCTGTGGGGTGCCACGGCCGGCGTCGCCACGTTGGTGGGCCCGATCGTCGGTGGCGTGCTCGTCGACGCCGCCGGCTGGGAGTGGATCTTCTTCATCAACGTGCCCGTCGGCCTCATCGGCTTCGCCCTCGCGTGGCGGCTGGTTCCGCGGCTCGAGACCAACACCCACCGCTTCGACTGGCTGGGCGTCGCCCTCAGTGGCGCAGGCATGTTCCTGCTCGTGTTCGGCATCCAGGAGGGCGAGCAGCTCGACTGGGACGGCGTGGTCTGGTCGATGATTGCTGCCGGCGTGATCGTGTTCGGCCTGTTCGTGCTCTGGCAGTCGCGCAACAGCCGCGAGCCGCTGGTGCCGCTCAACCTGTTCGGCGACCGCAACTTCTCGCTGGCCAACGTGGCGATCACGGTCATGGGCTTCTCGATCACCGCGGTGGCCATCCCGCTCATGCTCTACGCACAGCTGGTGCGGGGCATGACACCGACCGAGGCCGCCTTCCTGCTGGTGCCGATGGCGCTCGTCACGATCGCGTTGGCTCGGTACGTCGGCGGGCTCACCGACCGCGTGCACCCGCGGATCCTGCTCACGATCGGCTTCGTGGCCCTGCTCGTCTCGTTGGTCTGGCTGGTCCAGACGATCACCCCGGACTCGCAGGTGTGGCAGATCCTGCTGCCGATGGCGCTGTTCGGCCTCGGCAACGCGTTCGTCTGGGCACCCAACTCGGCCACGGCCACCCGCAACCTGCCAGTGCAGCTGGCCGGGGCGGGAGCCGGCGTCTACAACGCCACCCGGCAGCTCGGAGCAGTGCTGGGAGCCGCTGGCATCGCAGTGCTGATGGACGCTCGCGTCGCCGCAGCCGGGCTGGGCTCGTTCGACCCCGTCGCAGGCCAGGGCGGGCGAGGCGCTGCCCGACGCAACTGCAGGCACCGTTCGCCGAGGCGATGGGTCAGGCGATCTACCTGCCCGCGGCGGTCTTCCTCATCGGCCTGGTGGCGGCGCTGTTCCTCGAGCGGCCGCGCCACGTCGGTTTCGCACCGTCGCTGGCAACAGCGTCGGAGCCAGCCGAGCAGCGCGCCTGAGGCAGCAACCTCAGACGGACTTGCCGGCCGAGCGCAGGTTCTCGCAGGCCTCGACGATGCGGGCTGCCATGCCGGCCTCAGCGGCCTTGCCCCACGCGCGCGGGTCGTAGGTCTTCTTGTTGCCGACCTCGCCGTCGACCTTCAGGACGCCGTCGTAGTTGGTGAACATGTGCGCCGCTACCGGACGGGTGAAGGCGTACTGGGTGTCGGTGTCGACGTTCATCTTGATGACGCCGTAGTCGACCGCGTCACCGATCTCCTCGGCGCTGGAGCCCGAGCCGCCGTGGAAGACCAGGTCGAACGGCTTGGAGCCCGCGGCCAGCCCGAGCTTCTGCACCACGGCCTCCTGGGCCGTCTTCAGGATCTCCGGACGCAGCTTCACGTTGCCCGGCTTGTAGACGCCGTGCACGTTGCCAAAGGTCAGGGCAGCCATGTAGCGGCCGTTCTCGCCGGTGCCGAGCGCCTCGACGGTGGCCAGGGCGTCCTCGGGGGTCGTGTACAGCTGCTCGTTGATCTCGTTGGCGACGCCGTCCTCCTCGCCGCCGACGACGCCGATCTCGACCTCGAGGATGATGTGCGCGGCCTTCGAGAGAGCCAGCAGCTCCTGGGCGATCTGCAGGTTCTCGTCGAGCGGCACGGCCGAGCCGTCCCACATGTGCGACTGGAACAGCGGTGCTTCGCCCCGGGCCACGCGCTCGGCCGAGATGGCGAGCAGCGGGCGGACGAAACCGTCGAGCTTGTCCTTGGGGCAGTGGTCGGTGTGGAGGGCGATCTGCACCGGGTAGCTCTTGGCGACCTCGGCGGCGTAGGCCGCGAACGCGACCGAGCCACTGACCATGTTCTTCACGGTGCGGGCCGGAGAGGTACTCAGCACCGCCGGTGGAGACCTGGATGATGCCGTCGGAGCCGGCGTCGGCGAACCCCTGCAGAGCCGCGTTGAGCGTCTGCGACGACGACACGTTGATGGCGGGGAAGGCGTAGGCGCCAGCCTTGGCGGCGTCCAGCATCTCGGCGTACTTCTCGGGGGTGGCGATAGGCATCTGTGCTCGTCTCCTCGGCGATGACGTCGGTCGGGCTCACCCTAGTGGCCGCCTCGAGGGGCCGCACGATGCGCCCGAGTGACCGGACCAGGGCGCGTCCGGCGAACTGGCACCCTGTCGATGACAACCGATCCGCCGCGCGATCCGTACAAGAGACATGACCATCTTCGACCAGCTCGACCAGCACCCTGTGGCTCCACCCGCCTCGAGGGCTCCGGAGCACTTCGCACACCTCGGACGGCGCGCGCTGCGGCGTCGCAGGGGGCTGCAGGCGGCGGCCAGCGCGGGCGTCCTCGCCGTGCTCGCTATTCCCTTCGCTGTCGGAGGCGGCGACGCACCGCGAACCGCGGAGCCCGCTGCCGCGTCGCCGGCCAGCCCCTCCTCGAGCCCCACTGGCGAACCGACGCCCGAACCAGGCTTGCGCATCGAGAACGGGGCGCTGGTCGCTGCCGGTCTGGAGGTCACACGGCAGGTCGACGACGTGTTCGCCACGTCCGTGCCGTCCTTCGCCGTCGAGGTGCGCGACGGGGCGAAGCAGACCTGGAGCTTGGTCTGGGGGGAGTCATCCCCCACGTCGGTGAAGACCGAGCGTGCTGGTCGGAGCGCCGAGACCTTCGAGGGTTGGCTGGCCACCGTCAGCACCCGGGCCGGCTCAGGCCTGGCGCTGGTCCGCTTCGGCGCGGGAGACGAGCTCGTGCCCGAGCGCGGACGCACCATCGTCACGCAGACCTCGGAGGTCGACCTGCCGGAGAACTTCGCCAGCCCCACCGACCCGACCGCTGCCGCCGAGGTCGACTACGCGGGCGAGCGTTGGTACGTCCTGGCGCGGACGATCGCCGGGTCGGAGCCGGAGTACATCACCTACCCGCGCACCGCGGAGGTGCGGTCGCTCCCGGCGTTCCTGGCGTTCGCAGACCTGCAGTACGGCGCCGAGGTCGGGTTGCGATGAGCACGACCTCTCGGGATCGCGAGTTCACGGACTTCGTCGCCAGCCGCCACGCTCACCTGCGCCGGGTCGCGTACGCGCTGTGCGGAGACTGGCATCGGGCCGACGACGTTCTCCAGATCGCCCTGGTCAAGCTGTACCTGGCTTGGCCCCGCGTGCGCCGCGACGGTCGCGAGGAGGCCTACGTGCGCCGGATCATCTTCGGTGTCGACATCGATGAGCGACGCCGACCCTGGCGTCGCGAGCAGCCCGGATTGGAGGGGTACGACCGAGCCGCCCGGACCGGCGCTCCCCCGGAGGACAGGTCCACCCTCGTCGAGGCGCTCCAGCGTCTCCCGACCATGCAGCGCAAGGCCGTGCTGCTGCGCCACTGGCTGGGCCTCTCGGTCGACGAGGCGGCCGAAGAGCTGGGGGTTTCCTCCGGGACGATCAAGAGCCATACGTCCCGCGGACTAGCCGGTCTACGAGCAGTCCTGGAGGACGTCGACGTCGTGTGACGACCGTTACCTGACCGGACCAGCCCGACCAGCTGGCGTGACCTGCGGGCCGCCGCCGCGTTGATGGGGCATGGACCGTCGACGTCTGGCAGCGGCCGTGGGTGCGCCCGCACTCGCCGAGGTCGAGCTGACCCAGAAGGTGTACGTCGAGCGTGGACAGGCCAAGAATCTCAACTTGAGGAAGTGTCGATGAAGCTCACTCGTTCCGTGACCGCCCGACGCCGCATGCGCGGGGCGTTGGCAGGCGTCTCGACCACTCTGCTGCTCGCCGCCGTCCTCCAAGCAGGGACGACGACCAGCGCGACCAGCGCCACCGAGGTCGGAGAGCTGTTCGCGCCACGACTCGTCACCGTCGACACGCCCACCCTGGGCGCCAAGCGCCTGGTCAGCGAGCTCGGCCTCGACCTCACCGAGCACGCGGGGCACGACTATGTCGAGGTCGTCCTGCACACCCCGGCCGACCTGGCCGACCTGGTCAGCTCGAAGCTGGACTACCAGGTGCGCATCCCCGATCTCGTGGCTCGAGACATCGAGATCGGCCGCATCAACGCCGCCTACGCCCGCTCGGTCGGCGGCCGCTCGCCGATGCCCTCCGGCCGGGTGGCCTACCGCACGCTCGACGACTACAACGCCGACATGGCGGCGTTGGAGAAGGCCCACCGCGCCATCGTCAAGACGTTCACCCTTCCCCGCCCGTCCCTGGACGGGGTGCCGATCCAGGGCGTCGAGATCGGTCGCGGTGTCCGAGCGCCGAGCTCCGGGCAACCCACCTTCCTCCTGATGGGCATTCACCACGCGCGCGAGTGGCCCAGCGGCGAGCTGGCCATGGAGTTCGCGATCGACCTGGCACAGAGCTACGGGCGCAGCAAGCAGATCACTTCGTTGCTCAACCGAGCCCGGGTCATGGTCATCCCGGTCGTGAACGTCGATGGGTTCAACCTGTCGCGCACCGATGGCGACTACATCGACCTGCGCGACCTGAACGGCATCGACCCGACGGGCACGCTCACCGGCCAAGAGGGCACGCTGCTCACTCCCGGCCGTGCCTACATGCGCAAGAACTGCAGGATCGTCGACGGCGTCGACACGGTCGACGGCTCCTGTGCAGCTCTGAGCGCGTCGGCCGGGGGCCTTGGCACCGGCACCGACCTCAACCGCAACTACGGCGGTTTCTGGGGAGGCCCCGGCGCCTCGGAGTCGGGCCAGGACGCCGACTACCGCGGCGCCTCGGCGTTCTCCGAGCCGGAGACGCAGAACATCCGTGACTTGGTGCGGACGCGTCAGATCACGATGCTCATCTCCAACCACACGTACTCGAACCTCGTGCTTCGCCCCAACGGCGTCAACCCGGCGACCATCGCGTCCGACGGCATCCCGGTCGGTGACGCTCCGGACGAGAAGGCCCTGAAGAAGCTCGGCGCGGCGATGACGGCACAGAACGGTTACGCGAACATCCACGGCTGGCAGCTGTACGACACCACCGGCACCACCGAGGACTACTCGTACAACGCCACCGGCGGGTTCGGGTACACCTTCGAGATCGGCCCCAACGAATTCCACCCGCCGTACCCCGAGGTCGTCGACGAGTACCTCGGCTCCGGCAAGTACGCCGGCAAGGGCAACCGTTCGGCCTATCTCATCGCCCTCAAGCACGCCGTCGACGCCCGCTTCAGCGGCACCCTGAAGGGATCGGCTCCGGCCGGCGCGGTGCTGCGGCTGCGCAAGACGTTCGACTCGCCGACCTGGAGCTCGTCGTTCGACGACTTCGTCGACACGTCGATCCGGGTGCCGGCCTCGGGCCGGTTCTCGTGGCTGGTCAACCCCTCGACCCGGCCGGTCTCGCGATCGCACACGTATGAGGCCCTGGTGGGCAAGCCGTTCCGAGCGCAGACCTTCACCGGGGCTCCGCTGCCGGCCATGTCCGTGGACTACGAGTTCGTGGTGCCCCGGGACGCTGGACTGCTCGACGTCGACCTCGACTGGCCAACGCCCGACGACCTCGACCTCGAGGTCTACCGGCAGGTGGGTGACAAGCTCGTGCTGGTCGGCTCCTCCGGGGAGCTGCCGGGCACCAAGGAGCACGTTGCTCTGTCCCTGGCGGCGCGAGGCACCTACGTGCTCCGCGTCATCAACTACGCCTCGGTTGCGCCGAGCATCACCTTGACGGCTGAGGCGTTCGACTCAGTCACCAAGACCACGCGTGGGAAGCGCGAGCGCTACCGCCTCACCTGCTCGGTGGGCGGGAAGGTCAAGGAGGCGCAGCAGATCTACGTCGACCGCGGCCAGGTCAAGGAGCTCAACCTCAGGAAGTGCCGCTGAGGGCTGCTCAACGTCTCGGGTGTCGCTCCTCAACGTCAGCCGAAACGTTCTCCGGCGCCGAGACCTCGTTGCCGGCGACCCCGCCGATCCGCAGGCGAGTGCGGCGACGGGCGTCGACGGTGTAGGTCCAGTTGCGCTCGTGCAAGGCGCCGAGCAGGTACGACGGCGCGAGCCCGAAGTACTCGCCGCGCGAACGCTCCGACCAGGCGCGCGCGTCCTTGCTGCGGGTCTTGTAGAAGTTGACCATGTAGCCGCGCTCGAAGAGCCGGACGACGGTGTACCCGCCCGGGTACTCCTTGACCGCTCCACCCTCGAAGTAGGGCACCCGTCCGGTCTCGGCGTTGCGCGACAGGTTGTTGCGGTGCGTGTGGCCGGCGTACACACCGGCGGTGTTGTCGTGCTTGGCCAGGAGGTTCCGGAAAGCCCGGGCGTCGTCGCGGTCGAGGCCGTTGGCCAAGGGCGGGAGGCCGGTGAGGGACGCCGTCGCGCTGGCGGGGTGGTGGAACATCGGGATCGTGAGGTCGCCCTTCTCGAGCTGGGCCTCGAGGTAGTCGAGCTCCGAACGCCGCAGCACGCCGGTGTTCGTGCCGTCGTTGGAGTCGAGACCGACGAACCGGTAGCGCGCCTTGTCGGTGCCGACGGCCACGGAGAAGTGCTGGCTGCCCGGCGTCGAACCCGCGGTGGAAGCGCGTGTCGAAGGAGTCGACAAGTCGGGCTCCGACGGTCGGGCGCTGCCGGTCGTGATTGCCACGGGTGACGAAGTACGCCGGGTCGTCACCGGGCCGCACGAAGCGGGTGCCGCCGCCGGGCCCGCCCAAGGTGCCGAAGGCGTCGAGGGTCTGCTTGCACTCCCGCAGCGCCGCCGGCTCCGACTCGCTGGAGAGGTCGCCGTTCGCCAGCAGGAGGTTGCAGCCACGACGGCGGGCGTCGGCCACCGCACCCTGCCCCATGAACCGCCAGTAGGGGTGGTCGGGGTCGACCGGGAACCCGGGCGGGATGCCGCCGCCGGGCAGGCTCGGGTTGCTGTAGGCGAGCCCGGCGACCTGCTCGCCGAAGTGCAGGTCGTTGAGCCAGGCCACGCGGCCGACCTCGCGGCCCGCGGGGCGGCGAAGGGTCGTGAAGAGCGGCGGTGCCGGGCCGCGAGAGGGCTCGGTCGGGGTCGGGAGCACGCGGGATGGCGAGTGATCCCGGCGCTCTCGGCGCGCCAGTAGTACGTGCGTCCGGGCTGCAGACCCGGTGACCTCGACGTAGTGGTAGGCCGTCGCGTCATGCCGCCCGACCACCTTCCAGGTGCGCGGATCGGGGCTGGTGCCGATCAGCACCCGCCCCGGCTTCGCGACCGGGCGGGGCCGGCCGAAGTCGTCGACGCGCAGCGGGTCACCGGTGAACCAGGTGATGACCGCGGTCGTGTCGGTGACCGTCACCAGCTCGAGGTGGATCGGCAGGGCTGGGCCAGACGACTCGGCCTGCTCGGCGAGCGCCCATCCGCCGTCCAGAGCGGACGCGGCCGGGAACGTCGCGGAGACCAGAGCGGCGTACCGCATCAGCTGGCGACGCGACAGGTTCGACTCACACACCCGTGCACCGTAGGGAGTGTTCGGTGAACGCCGGACGTAGAACAGGGAAACCGAGGTAGAGCAGCGACGCTCAGCCGCGCCACGCGTCGGAACCCGACAGGTCGGCGTGCGACCGGATCCAGGCGTGCATCGCGATCGCGGCGGCGGCTGAGGCGTTGATCGACCGGGTCGAACCGAACTGGGCGATCGAGAAGGTGCCCGCGCACGCCACCCGCGCGGCGTCCGACAGGCCGGGGCCTTCCTGGCCGAAGAGGAAGCAGACTCGGCGCGGCAGCTCCATCGTCTCGAGGTGCTGCGAACCGGGCAGGTTGTCGATGCCCCACATCGGCACCGGCACCTCGAGCCCGGCCAGGTAGTCGGCCAGGGCAGCAGCGTCCGGGTGGTGGCGCACGTGCTGGTAGCGGTCGGTGACCATGGCCCCGCGCCGGTTCCACCGGCGGTTCCCGACGATGTGCACCTCCGCGGCGAGGAACGCGTTGGCCGTGCGCACGATGGTGCCGATGTTGAAGTCGTGCTGCCAGTTCTCGATGGCGACGTGGAAGTCGTGTCGGCGCTCGTCGAGATCGGCACGGATCGCCTCGAGCGTCCAGTAGCGATAGCGGTCGACGACGTTGCGACGGTCGCCGTGAGCCAGCAGCTCGGCGTCGTACTGCTCCCCGACGGGCCGCTCACCGACCCACGGGCCGAGGCCCACCTCGGGCGGACCGTGCGGCATCGGGTCGTACGGCGCCCGCTGCTCGGACGGTTCCACCGGCTCCCGCACGCGGCGACCCTACGGCAGGTACGGTGCTGGTGTGAGTCTGCTCGCCGTGCTGCCCGAGCTCCAGTCGATGCTGCTCGGGATCAAGTGGATGGAGCCCGACTGGCTCCTCGACAACTTCGGCGGCACGCTGATCTGGATCAGCCTCATCATCATCTTCATCGAGTGCGGCCTGTTCTTCCCGTTCCTGCCCGGCGACACGTTGCTCTTCGCGCTGGGGCTCTTCATCGCGGGCCAGAAGATCCACGTCTTCGGGGTGGACACGCCCTGGATCGAGATGAGCCTGGGCATCGTGTTCCTCACGATGGCAGCCTTCCTCGGCAACGTCGTCGGCTACGAGATCGGGCGCAAGATCGGGCCACCGCTCTATCGACGCGACGGCAAGATCCTCAAGCGCAAGTACCTCGACAGCACCAGCGCGTTCTTCGACAAGCACGGCAACAAGGCTCTGGTCATCGGCCGGTTCGTGCCGTTCGTGCGCACCTACATCACCGTGGTCGCCGGCGTGACCCAGATGGACCGCCGCCGCTTTTTCACGTGGAGCGCGATCGGCGCCGTGCTGTGGGTGGCGAGCATCTCCCTGCTCGGCTACTTCCTCGGTCGCACCTTCCCCTCGATCGGCGAGAACATCGACTACGCGATGATCGCCATCTTGATCTTCACCGTGGCTCCCGTGGCCTACGAGGCGTTCAAGCACCGGCGGGGTCGCCACCACCCGCCGAGCTCGTCGTCCTCAAACTCCGCCGTCGAGCCGGCCGAACCGGCCGAGGCCTGAGCCCAGCTGCGATCGGTCCTGAGGCGTGCTCGAACTGCCTACTTAAAGGGTTCGGCTGAGTCGAGCCGGATCCGCGGAGCGGCGTACCAGATGGTGCGGTGGCTCCAGTCGCCCGGACCGCGCCGTACCCCTGAGCACACGACGATGCCCAGGCGCGGCGGGCCTTGACGGCGGTAGTAGGAGCGCACCCGCTTCTCGGCGCGCACCTGCGTGCGGTCGACGACGTCGTAGCAGATGGCTCCCCACCCGTGCCGTGCACGACGACGACGTCGCCCTCGACAGAGCCCGTTGAGCAACCGGTTGCCCATGGCGCTGCCGTCGGGGTAGGTGTGGGTGTTCATCTTCACGACAGCGGTCTGGCTCCCCGGCTTGCGCCCGGTCTTGTCCCAGGCGAAGGAGCGCTTGTCGCTGGTCGGCGGCGCCTTCGGCACCCGGTGCCGGTCACGCCCCAGCGCGATGACGCGCGCCCGGTTGGCGATGCCGGGGATGCTCAGGGCACTGGGCGTGAACGGACCCGGGTCGCCGCACACGTTCGCGCGGGCGCTGCGCTCGACGCTGTTGCGTGCGGCCTGCGCTGGCTGGCCGGGAACCAGCCCGACACCGAGCACGCCGACGACGGCAAGAGCCAGGGCGGCCTGGGCGTAGGCCGTCAGGCGGCGAGGAGCCATCCGCAATCTGATCACCGTTCCGGGCTGGTGGCCCCGACCCAGGTCGGAGCCCCATGCTCCGACTCCTGATGCGCCAGGACTGCTGACCCCCATCGTGCCACTTGGCCGGTGGCGCCGGGAGGTCAACCGCGGACGGCGTCCAGGTCGGCCTTGGTCAGCACCGAGCGCACTTCGAGGCCGACGTCTGCCAGCGGGTTCTCCCCGGCCGGGCTGCGGTCGATCGCGCACACGACGACCTCGACGATCGCGCCACCCGCACGAAGCGCGTTGGTCGCGTCGCGAACGGCGCCGCCGGTGGTGATGACGTCCTCGATCAGGGTGACCCGCGTGCCGGCGTAGTCAGGGCCCTCGGCGAGCTTGCACGTGCCGTACTTCTTGGCCTCCTTGCGCACGAACAGCGCCGGCGTGCCGGTGATCGCACTGACCATGGTCGCGATCGGGATACCGCCCAGCTCCAAGCCCCCGAGGAGCTCGGTGTCTTGCGGGACAAGCTGGATCATCTCGCGAGCGACGCGCCCAGCAGGAGGGGATCGGCCTCGAAGAGGTACTTGTCGAAGTACTCGTGGCTGACCTGTCCGGAGCGGAGCGTGAACTCGCCGGTCAGTCGGCAGCAAGCGTCGATGTCAGCGGCAAGATCCGTGTCGGTCGTCGTCACCGCGCCAGGCTAGTAGGTCGCTCTGGCCCCGCTGCGCGTGCGGGTCAGTGCTCTCGCGCCGTCGGGGGTGACGAGGTATTCGAAGCCGTGGGGTGTGGTCCAGTGGACGACGCCGGGTTCGACGTGGCGGGGGTGTAGGCGGCGTGGGTCTTGAGGCGGTGGTGGTGTCGGCACAGGGCGATGAGCTGGCTGGTGGTGGTGGGTCCGCCGCGGGCGTGGGGGATGACGTGGTCCTTGTCGGTGTCGCGGGCGGTTCGGGTGCAGTGGGGGAATCGGCAGGTGCGGTCGCGGAGCTCGATGTGGCGGGTGATCGGCGGTGGTGGGGCGGTAGGTCTCGGTGGTTTCGTCGGTGTTGAGGTCGATGAGCGGTTGGACGCGGATCGTGGTGTTGGGTCGGCTGCACCAGGTAGCGACGAGGTCGGCCAGCAGGGCGTGGTCGACAGACCCGTTGCTGACGACGGCGACGGGGTCGTGGCCGGTCAGTGCTTGGGGGGTGAGGTGGACGACGAGGTTGATGATCCGGGCGGGGGTCCGGCGCGCAGGGGTCTCCTCGGCGTGGGTGGGCTGGTCTTCGGCGAGGAGTTGGGCTGCGTGTTCGGGGTCGGCGAGGAGGCCGAGGGCGCGGGCTCGTAGGTAGTCCAGGGGCGCGTCGCTGGGGATGGTGTCGTCGCCCTGTCGGAGCCGGTTGGCTAGGGCGGTGAGGGTGTGGTCGAGGTCGTCGAGGTCGGCGTACTCGCCGACGGCGTTGAGGCCGACCAGGCCGGTGTGGGTGATGTGGCGCTCGAGGGTGACGTGCATGTGGTCGAGGCGTTCGAGGCTGGCTGCTTCGACTTCGTCGGGGTAGAGCCGGATCATCGCCTCGGCGATGACCCGGCTCAGGGTGACCTGGCCGAGGGTCTCGGCTCGGTGTGCGACCTGCTGGTCGAGGTGGGCACAGACGTCGTCGGGGGCTCCGGCGACCGCTGAGGCGATCTGGCGGGCACGCCAGGCGGGCACCTCTCCGGCGCTGAGGCGTGCCCAGGTCGCGGGTAGTCGGTGGGTGAGGATCAGGGCGTCGCGGATCAGGGATCGTGCGGCGGTGGTGGACAGGTTCGCGGCGGTAGCGAACCCGGCGTCGGCGTCCCAGGCGATGGGTGGCAGACCGGCCCAGGCGGGTCCGTGGATCGGGTCGTCGGGGTCGAGGCCGACAAAGTGCGCGGCCAGTGCCTCGTCGGACACCCGGCGGACCGGGACCGGGTGGCCGGTGGTCTGGTCGAGCTCAGGGTTCGCGTGCGCCCACGCCACGGCGAGCTGGAGCACGTCGATCTCGGCGAGCATCGCCTCGCGGCGCCGGGCTGCGACCTGGTCGAGCAGGCCGGTGGCGGTGAGGTCTTCCACCGCGACGTCCGGGCCTGCGATCATGTCGCTATCGTACTCGAACACATGTTCGAGCACAAGTGTCGAGGTGAGGGGTGGTGCACAGTAGGTCCATGGTCGTTCCCGGTTCCGTCCCACGCCTGGCCGCGCGGCTGACGGGCATTCCACCGACGATCTTCGCCGAGATGTCAGCGCTCGCCGTGCGCACCGGATCGGTCAACCTGGGGCAGGGCTTCCCCGACAGGACGGGCCAGCCGAGGTGATCGCGGCCGCGGCCGCGCGCTCGAGGACGGCGCGAACCAGTACGCCCCCGGCATCGGCATCCCGGCGCTGCGCCGGGCCATCGCCGACCACCAGCTGCGGCACTACGGCATCGAGCTCGATCCCGACACCCAGGTCGCGGTAACCACCGGCTGCACGGAGGCGATCGCCGCCGCGCTGCTGGGTCTGGTCAACCCGGGCGACGAGGTGGTCGTGCTCGAGCCCTACTACGACTCCTACGTCGCGATGCTGCAGATGGCCGGCGGCCCGGCGTCCGGTGACGTTGCGCTCGCCCGACTTCCGCTCGACCTCGACGAGCTGCGCGCCGCCGTCACGCCCCGCACCCGGTTCGTGCTGCTGAACTCGCCCCACAACCCCACCGGCACCGTGCTCACACCCGACGAGCTCGGCGCCGTGGCAGCACTGGCGATCGAGCACGACCTGGTCGTGGTCACCGACGAGGTCTACGAGCACCTGGTCTTCGACGGCGGAGCACGTGCCGATCTCCACGCTGCCGGGCATGGCCGAGCGCACGCTGACCCTGTCCAGCGCAGGCAAGTCGTACTCGTTCACCGGGTGGAAGGTCGGCTGGGCGACCGGACCGGCCGAGCTGGTGGCGCTCTGGTCGCGGCCAAGCAGTGGCTCACCTACACCTCAGGGGCCCCGCTCCAGCCGGCCGTCGCGATCGCCCTCGCCGAGCACCCGCACGTGCCCGCCGCCTTGGCCGTCGACCTGCAGGAGCGTCGCGACCTGCTGGTGGCGGGCCTCCGCGACGCCCGGCTGCCGACGTCGACACCGCAAGGCACCTACTTCGCGACGTCCGACATCTCCTCGCTCGGGTGGGACGACGGACTCTCGTTCTGCCTCGCCCTCCCCGAGCGGGCCGGCGTCGTGGCGATCCCAGTGCAGGGCTTCTACGACGACCCGCAGGGCGCCGGCCGACACCTGGTGCGCTGGGCGTTCTGCAAGCGTCGCGAGGTCATCTCCGACGCTCTCGAACGGCTGGCCGCAGCCAACCTCCAGGCCTGAGTCGCCGACTCGCGCTCAGGGGCGCTTGCGGCTCGCGAACCACTCGCTCGAGCCGCCCACGAAGAGCAGCACGATGGTGGCGATGCAGGCTGCGGTGATCGCCAGCGGGACGACGGCCAGGACGCCGATCAGGCTGAAGAGCCCGGCCATCGCCGAGGAGACGACCAGCGCGATGCGCGCGGCGTTGCTGCCTCGCAGGGTGAGCACGGCGAGCACGATCGCGATGACGGCCCAGATCGCCATCACGCCGAGCATGACCAGGGCGACGTCGGCGAGGGTGTCGGGGTTGAGGCTGGTGCCGGCATCCATCTCGTCGAGCTGCTTCTCGACCTCGTCGACGAACTCGCCACGATTGCCGGCGAAGAGCAGCACCGAGACGGCGAGCAAGATCGCCGTCAGGGTCGAGGAGATCATCGCGGTGAGACACGCCGCCAGCACGGCGCCGGACGCGCGGACGTACCGGTCGGTGGCGGACCGGGCGGCGGCGCCGGCGAGTACGTCGGCTGGCCCTGCGGCTGCTCCTGCGGGACCGACGACTGCTGCGGCGGGTATGGATCGCTCACGCTCGCCATCGTGGCATCAGGTCGGGGGGCCGAAGCCCGAGTCGCGGGCTTGCGTCCGGCGAACCAGTCGCGCGCGGGCTGGGCCCACAGCATCACGATCGCGGCGGCCACGAGGGCGGCCGCCAGGCCCGAGGTGAGCATGCCGGCCACCAGCATGAAGGGCGCGATGACCGTCAGCGCCAGGCGGGCGCTGGTGGAACGCTGGAGCACCTGCCAGCCCAGGATCGCCGCCGCTGCCCCACATCCCCCGGCGACGAAGGCGGCCAGCCGAATGTAGAACTGGACGTCGTCGACGCTGAGCCCGAGTCCCTCGATCGGCGGTCGCGAGATGGCGTCGGCAGCAGCCTCCTGGGCCTCGATCGAGCCGAGCTGCGAGATCTGCTGGAAGGCGTAGAGCACCGTGAAGACCGACCCGACCACGATCAGCCAGCCACTCAGGGTCACCTGACGCGGCCGGGGAGGGCTCGTCGCTCACCAGGTCATTCCATCAGAGGGGTGTGGAGGCCAGTGATCGGCCAGCGCCCACGGCCCCGGCGACGGGATTCAGGCGCTGCCAGGGGTTGAGTGGCGAGGCTGGTGGCCCGCCGCAGCGTCTGCAACGCCAGCCGTTGAGGTCTGCGAGATCCAGGTCGAGGGTCAGCATCGTCGACGCTGGCTGCTACCAGATCGTCGCCGATCACGCATCGTCAGCCGCCTGAAACGAAGCCCCCCTCGACACGCGTGGATCGGCTACGGCCCGAGAACCTCCTCGACCACCCCCCCCCTAACCATCTCTCCCCCCCCCCCCCCCACCCCCACTCCAAAGCCCTCCTCACCCTGACTCCCCGTCACCGAACCACCGTCGACGACCTCGCCGCCGATGAGCAGCTTGGGCGAGCGGGTCGCCGATGGCCGACTGGATGAGCCGGCGCAGCGGTCGGGCGCCGTACGCCGGGTCGTAGCCGGTCTCGGCGAGCCACGAGCGGGCGGCGTCGGTGACCTCGATCGTGATCCGTCGGACGGCGAGCCGCTTCTCGAGCAGCGCGAGCTGGAGGTCGACGATGTGGGTGAGCGCGTCCTTCGACAGTGACTCGAACTGCACGATCTCGTCGAGCCGGTTCAGGAACTCCGGCTTGAAGCTCGCCCGGACGACGGCCAGAACCGACTCGCGCTGCTTGTCGGGGTCGAGCGTCGGGTCGACGAGGTACTGCGAGCCCAGGTTGCTGGTGAGGATCAGGATCGTGTTGCGGAAGTCGACGGTGCGGCCCTGCCCGTCGGTGAGCCGGCCGTCGTCGAGCACCTGCAGCAGGATGTCGAAGACCTCAGGGTGAGCCTTCTCGACCTCGTCGAGCAGCACCACCGAGTAGGGACGGCGGCGCACGGCTTCGGTGAGCTGGCCGCCCTCGTCATAACCGACGTAGCCCGGAGGCGCCCCGACCAGCCGTGAGACCGCGTGCTTCTCGGAGTACTCGCTCATGTCGATGCGGACGATCGCGCGCTCGTCGTCGAACAGGAAGTCGGCCAGCGACTTGGCCAGCTCGGTCTTGCCGGTGCCGGTCGGCCCGAGGAACAGGAACGAGCCCATCGGCCGGTCGGGGTCGGCGATGCCCGCCCGCGAACGCCGGACGGCGTCACTGACGGCGACCACCGCCTCGCGCTGACCGATCAACCGTTCGCCGATGACCTCCTCCATGCGCAACAGCTTGGCGGTCTCGCCCTCGAGCATCCGGCCGGTCGGGATGCCGGTCCAGGCCTCGACGACGTCCGCGATCTGCTCGGCACCGACCTGCTCGCCGACCAGCGGCTCGGCAGCACCCTCAGCCTCGTCGGCGGCCGAGGCAGCGGCGGCCGCGAGCGCCTTCTCGAGCTCAGGGATCTTGCCGTAGAGGATCTCGCTGGCCTCGTCGAGCTTGCCCTCACGCATCAGCTTGTCGGCCTGGACGCGCACGGCGTCCAGACGACGGCGCAGCTCGCCCTCGCCCTCGAGGGTCGACTTCTCCTGCTCCCACCGCGCCTCGAGGGCGCGCAGCTCCTCCTCGCGATCGGCGAGCTCGGAACGCAGCCGGTCGAGCCGCTCTCGGGAGGCGTCGTCGCTCTCGCGGTTGAGGGCGAACTCCTCCATCTTCAGCCGGTCGACCTGACGTCGCAGCTGGTCGATCTCCTCGGGCGACGACTCGATCTCCATGCGCAGCCGGGACGCCGCCTCGTCGATCAGGTCGATCGCCTTGTCGGGCAGCTGGCGGCCGGTGATGTAGCGGTCGGAGAGCGTCGCGGCCGCGACGAGCGCGGCGTCGGTGATGCGCACCCCGTGGTGCGCCTCGTACTTCTCCTGGATGCCGCGCAGGATCTGGATGGTGTCCTCGACCGTCGGCTCTCCCACGTAGACCTGCTGGAAGCGTCGCTCGAGGGCCGGGTCCTTCTCGATGCGTTCGCGGTACTCATCCAGCGTGGTGGCGCCGATCATGTGCAGCTCGCCGCGTGCCAGCATCGGCTTGAGCATGTTGCCGGCGTCCATCGCCGAATCGCCCCCGGCGCCCGCACCCACCACGGTGTGCAGCTCGTCGATGAAAGTGATGATCTGCCCGCCGGCGTCCTTGATCTCCTCGAGCACGGCCTTGAGCCGTTCCTCGAACTCGCCGCGGTACTTCGCGCCGGCCACCATCGCGGCCAGGTCGAGCGACAGCACGCGCCGCCCCTTGAGGGAGTCGGGCACGTCGCCGTCGACCACGCGCTGGGCGAGCCCCTCGACGACGGCCGTCTTGCCGACGCCGGGCTCGCCGATCAGCACCGGGTTGTTCTTGGTCCGTCGGCTGAGCACCTGGATGACGCGCCGGATCTCGGCGTCGCGACCGATCACCGGATCGAGTCGGCCCTCCTGCGCCGAGCGGGTGAGGTCGACGCTGTACTTCTCCAACGCTTCGTACGTCGACTCGGCGTCCTGACTGGTGACCCGGCGGTTGCCGCGCACGGCCGTCAGCCCCTCGCGCAGCCCGGCCTCGGTGAGACCCGCGTCCGCAAGCACCTTCTGGGCGCTGGATTCGGTGCCGGCCAGGGCGATGAACAGGTGCTCGGTGGCGACGTAGTCGTCCTTCATCGAGCCGGCCAGGTCGAGGGCACCAGCCAGCGCGCGAGTCAGGGCGGACGACGCCGCGGGCTGCTGCACGGTGGCACCCGTCGCGCTGGGCAACGCGTCGATCTCACGCTCGGCCTGGGCCCGAAGGGTCGCGGGGTCGACGCCGGCCTTGGTGACCAGCGCCGGCGCGGTCCCCTCGGCGTCCTTCAAGAGCGCTGCCAGGACGTGGATGGGCTCGGTAGCGCTGTTGCCGTGGGTGACGGCCGACAGCTGGGCCGCCTCGATGGCCTCCCGGCTGCGGGTGGTGAACTTCTCGGCTCCGAACTGGCTCATGGGTGCGTCTTCTCCTGCGGGGTCGTGCTGAGTCTGTCACTGATGCAACGAATCGAGAGTTGAGTCTGTTCCACTCAACTTCACCCGAATCGCGCCAGGCTCCCCACGAGCACCACGATCCCGACTGCCCCCAGCGCGAGCGCCCGCTGGGCATGCACCAGCACCGAGTCGACCGCCGTGACGCTCACCGCAGAACCTCCGGCGTCGCCGGAGTGGTCGGGTCGGGCCACCGCCGAGGCGCGGCCGCGGCGCTCCTCCCAGAGCAGCGCCAGCCCCAGCGCGAGCAACGGCGCCAGCGTCGTCCAGTAGCGGCTGCCGCTGATGTGCACGAACGGCTGGGTGAGCAGCGCCCCCAGGCTCAGCTTCAGCACGATGCTCATCACCTGCCGATCGCGCCCGCGACGAACGACGAGGAGCAAGGTGGCGGCTCCCACGACGTACATCGGGTACATCAGCCCTGCCGAGAGGGTGCGCACGACCGTCACCGACTGGTGCGGCACCTGGTCCCAGCGCACGAACCGGGCAAAGCGGCCCGGATCGTCGACGTAGTCGCGGGCGTTGCGCACCACGTCGTCTGCGTAGCCGCCTGGGGTGACGCCGCGCCGGGCGTACTCGGACATCTGCCGCAGCGCCTCCACCTCGCTCACGCCCGTGGCCCGCGCGAGCTCACGGCTGTAGCGCAGCGGCGAGAACCACATCGAGCTCCCTGGGTCGCAGGGGCCGAAGCAGACCTGGTCGCGGTCGCCGAAGGTGTTGGCCAGCACGGTGGGGACGGTCGTCGTGGTGAGCACCCGGCCACCGAGCACGTGCGAGGTGTAGACCGACCAGGGCGCCAAGACCACCACGAAGGTCAGGCACGCCGCGCCCACGGCGACGACGAGCGCTCGCCGTCGACCGGGCACGGACACCAGCAGACCGAGAGCGAGCGTGGCCACGAGCAGCCCACCGGATAGCAGGCTGACGCTCGAGCGCAGGTAGACCGCCGCGATCGCGAGCAGACCGAGTGAGACCCCGTGACGCCACGTCGGCGCCGGCCGCTCGGTGACCGATACCCCGCGGACCATTCGCACGACAGCACCCACCAGGAGCACGACGACCAACCCGGCGTCAGTGTCCCCCCAGGCGCTCGCTCCGAAGATCGCCGCCATCGGCACCAGGCCGGGCACGACGAGCAGTGCCCAGGCTGCGAGCCGACCGAAGGTTCTGCGCACGTCGACGACGGCCCAGACCAGCAATCCGGTGGAGACCATGCCGAGGTAGCCGCGCACCATCCAGATCGGGGCATCGGGGACCGCGACGAAGAGAGGACCGAGCACGATGGACATGCCCGGCATGAACCAGCCACTGCCGACGAAGCCTCGTGCCATCTCCGCCCCGTCGGGTGCGTGCAGGCCGGCCAAGGAGCGCACCAGGTTCGAGACCGCCCGCGCGCCGTCGACGTACGCAACCTCGTCACCGACCAGGTCTGCGCCGGCCACCGTCAAGAAGCAGGCCACCCTCACCGCCACCACCCCGACAAGCAGTCGCAGGAGGAGCTGGTCGGTCCGGAGCGCTGTCGGCACGAGCCAACGGCTCCAGGCGGGTCCAGCGCCGAGGTCGCCGCGGGGCTCTGCATGCCCTGTCGCCGCGATCATGCCCGCCCCTCAACGCCGATGAAGTTCTTGGTAGCGAAGGGGTTGGTGCACTCGGGCGATGCACCGCGTGGCTGCGTGGGCGGCAGCCACAGCACCATTTCCCCGCGCACGAGCGCGTCCGCGTCAAGCTGCTCGAAGGGGTGCACCCACACCCGAAACCTCCGCTCGGGAACGCCAGCACGGGTGAGCGCGGCATCGACCAGCGCACGGGCCACGCCGGGGTCGACCCGGTCGTAGTGCAGCACGAGCACCCGTCGGGTGCCCGCCGTCGTGAGCTCGACCGTGTCGCGGCGCACCTGATACCCGAACTCGAACCGGGCGCCACCGGGCAGGGGCCAGCAACCATTGACCAAAGCATCCTCGGGCAGCGCGGGGCGGTAGTTGAACGTGGGTTCGGCCGCACCCAGTCGCGGACTCAACGCCACCGTGGCCACCGTCGCGACGAGCAGGACCCCCCACATCCGGCGAGAACGTCGAGGTCGCTCTCGCGCTTGGCTCCGACCAGCAGAGGGCGCGGGCGTGTCGACGTGTCCGAGAGTCACACCTTGAAGGACGCCGCGGACGACCGGCACGTTGCGTGCGGATTGATCACGATCCGATGACGGTCGTCGGTCGACGCTCGCATGGCCCGAACGGGCCATGCAAGCGCGCCGTCGGGGGCGACCTCGTGAAAACTCTGCCGCAGCGAGGACCGGAGTCCTACTGTGACCCGCAGGACACGTCGTCGGGGGGCGGCGTGGCGAACCACTTTGGGAGGGGTGGGTCGCGGTGACTTCTATGTCGACCGTGGTCGGCGCGAGCATGCTCGCGCATGGACTGCACTATGCGATGGTGCTGCTCGGTCTGTGGGGCCTGGCTGCGCTGCTGCTGCCGCACACCCTGGACCGGCTCGTCTCCAGCCCCTCGGCGGCCCCGTACTCGCCCCATGACGAGCACGAGGTCCGCGTCGCCGCGCTGCGCGTCGCGGTAGCCAACGGCTCGCCGGGCATTCCGACCGTCGTCCTCGGAGCGCCGTCCGGCGTGGGCGTCGGACGCGGCGACCTCGCCGTCCCGCTGCTGGTCGTGGCCGGCACGTCCGCCGCCGGCATCCACGCCGCCGTCGCGCCGTCTCACCTGCGCGAGCAGGTGCTCTTCGGAGCGTTCTTCATGCTGGTCGCCTGCGCCCAGCTGGCATGGTCGGCGGCGGTGCTGCACCAGCCCCAGCGTGCGTTGCTCGTCGCCGGCGTCGTCGGCAACTCGACCGTGCTGGTCCTGTGGCTGGCCACCCGCGCCGTCGGGCTCCCTTTCGGCCTGATGTCCGACCCGCACCCGCTCGGCGGCTGGGACCTCGTATGCGCAGCGTGGGAGGTGGTCGTGGTGGTCACGTCCGTGCGCCTGCTCCACACCCATCGGTCGGACGACGGCCCGGCGTGCCCGGGCTGGTTCGACTGGCACCCCGGCGCACGGGCCGCGGCTGGCGCCGCTGCCGTCACCCTCGTGCTGTTGACCCTGATCGGAGCCCACTCATGACGTTCTTCCCACTGCACGAGGAGTCTCGATGACCTGGCAGATAGCGATGGTCTCGAACGCGGTCATCATGATCGCCTACCTGCTGATCTCGCTGGCGATCGTGATCCCGCTGGCGAAGAGCAACCAGCTGCGCACCAACCCCCTCGGCGCGGCCACGGCCGCCATCTTCTTCACCTGCGCGGTGCACCACGGCACGCACGCCATCCACATGGCGATGCCGTGGTTCGTCGAGGGCGACGACCGAGGTATGGCCATGCGCCAGGCGTGGAGCTGGCCGCTGACGGTGTGGGACATCATCGGCGCCGCGGTGGCTGTCTACTACTGGACCCTGCGTCGGAACTACGGCTCCCTCATGGAGGGTGCCCAGCTGTTCGAGGACATGCGCAAGCGCGAGCAGCAGGCACTCGAGCTCAACGACTCGGTGCTGCAGTCACTCGTCGTCTCGAAGATGGCCCTCGACCTCGACGACGTCGACAAGGCCCGCGCGGCCCTCGACACCTCGATCGCCTCAGCCAGCCGCATCATCACCGACCTGCTCGGCAACGAGCGCTTCAACATCGAGCTGCTCCGCAGCGCACCCGCGTTGGTCGACCTCGACCAGCGCACCCGCAATACCGAGGAGACCACGTCGTGACCGCAGCAGTTGCCAGCCCGCGCCCCTTGCGCGTGGTGATCATCGACGACACCGACGACCTGCGCGACCTCCTCCGCATCGCCTTGACCCGCGGCGGTTTCGAGGTCGTCGGCGAGGCCGGCGACGGCAGCCGCGGCATCGACGTCGTGCGGACACATCGACCAGACGTCGTTCTGCTCGACCTCGCGATGCCCGTGATGGACGGTATCGAGGCGCTCCCGTCGATCCGTCGCCTGTGCCCGACCGCCAAGATCATCGTGCTGTCGGGCTTCGGCGCTCAGCAGATGTCAGCGCGGGCCGTGGCCGCCGGAGCCGACGGGTACGTGCAGAAGGGTGCGGCCCTGAGCACGATCCTGGACTACGTGCGCGACGTCGTGTCCGGCGCCGAGCGCCGTCCGACGCCGCGCACCCTGGCGGTCGTGCCCGCCCTTCCCAAGGGCGGTGCCTCGGCGGCCACCGCATCGAGCCTTCCTCACGCCGATCGTGTCGCGAAGGAAGTGCCCCCGATGCCACCTACGAGCCCCGTAGCCACCGACCCGTCCAGCACGTCCACGTCGAACGTCTCGGTGTTCGAGGCCTTGCGGATGGCGCCGTTCGGCGTCCTCGAGCTGGCCGACGAACCACTCTTCCGCGTCGTGCACGCCAACCCGATGGCCGCGCGGCTGCTCGGCTCCGACAAGACCGGCACCCCGCTCGCGATGAGCGCACCCGAGCTCACCTCGCTCGTCTCCTACCACCGGCTCGACGCCGACGCCTCCTTCGAGGTCGACCTCGAAGGTGGCCGCGTCCGCGCGGCGCTGCGTCGTACCGGCTGGTCGATCCTGGTGTTCCTCGACTCCGCCGCCGAGGACGTCGGCATGCTGCGGCGCGCGATCGCAACCACCGCCCACGAGGTGCGCGGCCCGGTGGCAGTGCTGTGCGGCGTGGCCGAGACCCTCGCTTGGGAGGGCGGCCAGCTGCCCGTCGAGCACAGCACCCGGCTGATGGAGTCGGTGGCCCGCCAGGCGCGGATCCTCGACCGGATCACCGCCGACCTGCTTACCGCGGCCCAGATCCAGCGCGGCACTCTGCGCATCGACCTGCAGCTCGTCGACCCGCGCTCGGCGATCGCGAACGCCGTCGAGGGCCGCTGGGATGTCGACATCGACGTGCAGGACCACCGCGAGGTGCGCGCCGACCCGCTGCGTCTCGAGCAGATGCTCACCAACCTGGTGAGCAACGCCCACAAGTACGGCGCTGCGCCGCACGTGGTGCAGGTGCGCGCCGAGGACGAGTTCGTCTGCATCGACGTGATCGACCACGGTGAGGGCGTCCCGGAGGAGTTCCGCACTCACCTGTTCCGCGAGTTCGCGCGGGCGCACGGCGCGGTCGCGACGGGCACCGGCCTCGGCTTGTACGTCGTGCGGACGCTCGCGCAGGCACAGTCGGGCGACGTCGCCTTCACGCCAGCGCGAAGGCGGCGGCTCGGTGTTCACGATCAAGTTGCTGGCCGCGACGACCATCGAGTAGTCCCACCGTTGTCCGCCGGCGAGCCACATCGCTGAAACAGGGCCCGTCTAGGGTCTGGGCATGACTATGGCTGCAACTGTCGACTGGGGCTCCTACAAGGCCGTGCTGTTCGACCTTGACGGCGTGATCACGCCGACCGCCGAGGTGCACATGCGCGCCTGGTCGCAGATGTTCAACGACTTCCTGACCGATCGTGGCGTGGATGAGCCGTACAGCGACGCCGACTACTTCGAGCACGTTGACGGCAAGCCGCGCTACGAGGGCGTCCGCGACTTCCTCGCCTCGCGCGACATCGAGCTGCCGGAAGGTGACCCAACCGACGCCCCGGACGCGGAGACCGTGTGCGGGCTGGGCAACCGCAAGAACGACACGTTCGCGCAGGTGCTGCACGCCGAGGGCGTCGAGCCCTACCCCGGCTCGGTCGCGCTGATGGACCAGCTGCGCCAGGCAGGCATGCCGATGGCGATCGTGTCGTCGTCGAAGAACGCCCCCGACGTGCTCGCCACCGCTGGGGTGGCCGACTACTTCCCGATCGTCATCCACGGGGGCGTCGCCGCCGAGCGGGGCCTGGCCGGAAAGCCCGCGCCTGACACCTACCAGGCCGCCGCCGACGAGATCGGGGTCGCGTACGCCGACGCGGTCGTTGTCGAGGACGCGACCAGCGGGGTGGTCGCAGGTGCAGCTGGCAAGTTCGGGCTGGTGATCGGCGTCGACCGTGGCGTGGGCGTCGATGCGCTGACGAAGGCCGGAGCCGACGTCGTGGTGCAGGACCTCGCCGAGCTGGCAGGGGGTCACGAGTGAGCACCCTCGCTCCGGACGCCGAACGGCACGGAGCCAGCCATGTCGCGCCGCCCGCCACCGACCCGCTCGACCGTACGCGCTTCCCGATCGACGAGTGGCGGCTCGTCGAGACGCGCTTCGACGCCAGCGACCTCGGCACCACGGAGTCGATCTTCAGCGTCGGCAACGGTTACCTCGGGTTGCGCGGCAACTACGAGGAGAGCCGTGACTTCGAGGCCAACGGCACCTTCATCAACGGCTTCCACGAGACCTGGCCGATCCAGCACGCCGAGGAGGCATTCGGGTTCGCCAAGGTCGGTCAGACGATCGTCAACGCGCCCGACGCCAAGGTGATCCGCCTCTACGTCGACGACGAGCCGCTCGAGCTCTCCACCGCCGAGCTGGTCGAGTACGAGCGGGCCCTCGACCTGCGCACCGGAGTCCTGTCCCGGCACGTCGTCTGGCGCACCTCGAGCGGCAAACGGGTGCAGATCAACTCGACCCGGATGGTCTCGTTCACCCAGCGCCACCTGGCCGTGATGACCTTCGAGGTCACCCTCCTCGACGACGGCGCCCCCGTGACCATCAGCTCTCAGGTGCTCAACCGGCAGGACGCCGACCGCGGCGCCAGTGTCGAGATGCAGAAGGCCGAGGCGGAACTGGACCCGCGCAAGGCGGAGCGCTTCGCCCACCGGGTCTTGGAGCCCGAGACCGATCATGCCGACCTCGAGAACGGCCGGATGGCCCTGCGCTACAAGTGCGCTGACAGCGGAATGACCATCGCGCTGGCCGTCGACCACGCGCTGACCACCGACTGCCCCGTGGTGGAGCACCGAGAGCGCGACGACGACATGGTCAAGGTCATCTACCGGGTCAGCGCCGGGCAGAACGAGCCGATCCGCCTGACCAAGACCGTCAGTTACCACACCGCGAACGTCGTCCCCACCAAGGAGTTGCTCGACCGCTGCTGCCGCACTCTCGACCGCGTGAGCGAGGAGGGGCTCGACCACCAGTTCGCCGACCAGCGCGACTGGTTGGACGCCTTCTGGGCGCGCTCCGACGTCACCGTCGGCGGGCAGTCGGCGCTCCAGCAGGC
Organism: uncultured Actinomycetota bacterium; assembly: GCA_963781575.1. Classification (GTDB taxonomy): domain Bacteria; phylum Actinomycetota; class Actinomycetes; order Propionibacteriales; family Nocardioidaceae; genus Nocardioides. Next base: position 241,884 of record CAWAGM010000008.1, read on the forward strand.
GATCCGGTGGAACCTGTTCGCGGTGATCCAGGCGGCGGCCCGCGCCGACGGCAGCGGCATTCCGGCCAAGGGGGTGACCGGCTCCGGCTACGGCGGTCACTACTTCTGGGACACCGAGATCTACGTGATGCCCTTCCTCACTTACACCTCGCCCTGGGCGGCCCGCAACGCCCTGCGCTTCCGGCACTCGCTGCTCGACTCGGCTCGCTACCGGGCACGTCAGTTGGCGCAGAAGGGCGCCCTCTTCGCGTGGCGCACGATCAACGGTGAGGAAGCCTCGGCGTACTACGCAGCCGGCACCGCGCAGTACCACATCGACGCCGACATTTCCTACGCCTTGAGCCAGTACGTCGGAGCCACGGGCGACTACGAGTTCCTCGACCACCACGCCGTCGACATCTTCGTCGAGACCGCCCGACTGTGGGCCGACCTGGGCTTCTGGCGCGATGAGAACGGCGGGGCGTTCCACATCCACGGCGTCACCGGGCCCGACGAGTACACGACGGTCGTGAACGACAACCTCTACACGAACGTGATGGCGCGCTTCAACCTGCGCCGAGCGGCCGACGCCGTGCGGTTCCTGGAGAAGAAGCGGCACGACGCCTACGAGTCGATGAAGGTGCGGGTCGGACTGCAAGATGGCGAGGTCGAGGAGTGGGAGAAGGCCGCTGCGGCGATGTCGATCCCCTACGACGAGCACCTCGGCGTGCACCCGCAGGACTCGCACTTCCTCGAGCGCGAGATGTGGGACCTCGAGAAGACCCCGGTCGAGAAGCGGCCCCTGCTCCTGAACTACCACCCGCTGGTGATCTATCGCTTCCAGGTGCTGAAGCAGGCCGACGTCGTTCTCGCGCTGTTCCTGCAGGGCGAGGAGTTCACGGTCGAGGAGAAGAAGGCCGACTTCGACTACTACGACCCGATCACCACCGGCGACTCCACGCTTTCGGCCGTCGTCCAGGCGATCATCGCCGCCGAGGTCGGCTACCACGACCTGGCGTTGCGCTACTTCCACGCGGCGTTGTTCGTCGACCTCGCCGACCGGCACGCCAACACCTCCGACGGCGTCCACGTCGCCTCGACCGGCGGTGTCTGGAGTGCACTGGTCTCCGGGTTCGGCGGCTTCCGCGACCTGGGTTCGGGACGCTGGGCCCTCGACCCACGCCTACCCGACGGGTGGGACGAGCTCAGCTTCCGCGTCACCCTGCGCGGCGACCGGGTGCTCGTGACGGTGCGCCTCGACGAGCTGGAGCTCTGTATCGAGGACGGCGAGGAAGAGCTCACCTTCGAGGTGCGGGGCGAGGCGACCACCGTCGCGCCAGGCAGCCCGGTCACGGTGCCGCTCGACGGCCACGGCCCCCGGCTCGAGGGCGAGCCGCCCAGCCCGGCCGGCACCCGCCGCGCCGACGGCACCGTCATCACCGCCACCGTCCCCTCCGGCGACTAAGCCCCCTCGCCCAGTCGGCGCATCTGCGCGAAAACGACGTCGAGTCGGCGCGTCAGACGCGCCGAGTCGGCGTACGTTTACGCCGACTCGGCCTAGCTTTCACCGGGCTCAGGAGTCGGCGCTGTCCCCGTCGGTGGGGGTGCTGTGCTCGGGGAACTCCCGCGTGGTCTGGGCCTCGGGGATCAAGCAGGTCTTGCAGAAGTCGTCCCCGAACGGGGTGAGGTGGATGCTCCGCCGTACAACCTTGGCGAACTTCACCGAGTGCATGGCGCCCAGGACGTCGGGCTGGGCCTCGACCACCTGGTACTTCATCGGGTCGCGCAACGCCTCACGGGAGAACCACACGAGCCCCAGCCGGTTGAGGTTGTTGAGGTAGGCCGGCACCTGCTCGAGGTAGCGCACGCCGGCCCGCGGGCCGATCATCGTCAGCCCGGGGGCGATCAGCGTCGAGTTGACCAGGCCGATCGGACCTCCGGTGCGGACGTCGACACTGGGCTGGGGCCCGCTGTTGAGCAGGAGCAGGAGGATTCTTCCCTCGTCGGGCGCGAGGTCGTCGAGGATGCGCTCGTACGCGGGGTGACCCTGGTCGGTGCTCCACACGTCGCGAGACCTGACCAGCAGCTGCTGACCCCTGTCGCGCAGGGAGACTGGACCGACCCGCGATCCGACGACCTCACCATGGACGACCGGCGTCTGGTCGACCAACCCACCGAGCGCCTCGCCAGCCGTCATCAACGCAGTGCCGACCGGCACCCCCGACGACACGGAGCGCGCGAGGTCACCGACGACGGCGAGGGCCTGGCCGGCGTCTCGCGCGAGAGCGAGCGCCTCCTTCTGACTCGTCAGCGCCTTCCCGACCCGAAGCCAGCTGCGTGCTGATGTCTTCACGCCCCACTCGGTGGTGTGCAGCGCGGCTGAGGCTGCAACGCGCGCAAGACCAGGAAGCGAGTCACCCATCCCGGGCGGCAGCAGGTCCGGGACGCGCTGGCCGCTGCGCGTGTTGGTCATCTGCCCTGCGTCCCGAAGAACGCCAAGTGGAGGAAGCCGCCGGCCGCGCCCATGACCGCCCCGTGTGCGTACAGCATCCACTCGTCCTCCTTGATCGCCGAGCGCATCATGTCGACGAAGTCGCGCGGCGGAAGCTCCTTGGTGCGCGTGGCGACGAGCACCCGGATCTTGTCAGCCTGGCGCTTGCTGAACTCGGGGTCCTTGAACGGCGTCAGCGTACGACCCACGGCCTGCTCGGCTACCGAGTCCCTGATCGTGTCGAACCGGGCGCTGCCCATCGCGACGCGCAGCGCGGCGCGCGCGGGGCCTGCGGCTTGGTCGATCGCCGGTCGCATCGCGGTGGCCAGCATCTGACGGGTGCGGTCGCCACGCGGGCCGTCGAGCAGGAAGTCGCCGATCCGCTCGAGGGTGATCACGTCGTCGGCGATGATCTGCGCGTAGACCTCGGCCGCCTCGCTCTGCCGTCGCAGGAAGAGACCGTGCACCTTGATGCCGAGGATCCGCTTCGGCTCCGGCGGCTCAAAGATCAGCCACATGCCGAGCGCGTTCGTCACCCAGCCGACGACGATGCCGAGCACCGGGAGGAGCCAGCCCTGGTGGGCGATCGAGTCGACGACCGCGACCGGAACTCCGAGCAGGAAACCGAAGATGAACCCGAACCTCACCATGAGGTCGAGCTCCCGCTGACCGAAGTCGCGGAAGATCCGCACCACGAGCTCAGGGTTGTTCTGGAAGTGGTCGATCACCATGATCTTGGGATCGAGCAGCTGGTCGATGTGCACGCCGATCTCGGTAGTGACCCGCCCGACCACCGAGGGCAGCTGCTCCTGAACGCGCGAGTAGACGGCGTCCTTCACCGGTTGCGGGAGGTCGCGCCACAGCCGCGGGTGCTCGGCTTCCATCACCTCGTTGACCAGCTCGGGGATCTCCGGACGGAAGACAGACACGATGTGCTCTGCGATCTGGTCGGGCTCGAGCTGCTGGTAGAACTCCGCCGGCGTACCCAGCTTCGCGATCGCCTTGTCGACGGCGATGCTGCCCATCTTGGCGGCGCGCGCCGGGATGATGCCCTGCCAGCCGAGGCCGCCTTGAAGGATGCCCGGCACTTCCTGCAGCTTGCGCGGCAGGACCGTGGCCACCTCGCGCATACCGGGAACGCGGAACCCGTGGAACCGGATCGGGCTGAACAGCATGATCAGGCCGGTCCAGTTGATCAGGTAGCCGACGACACCGGTGAAGATCGGAATGCTGAGGAAGGCGAACCAGTGGATGCCATCGGCCCAGTCGGTGAACCAGTCCACGCGCATCCCTTCACCGTCTGCAGCCCCCCATGTGAGCCCGGAGCGCTGAGACTATCTGTGACGCGACGTCCGGCACAGGCATCTCCCCATGCCGGACGACCTCACGAACGAAACGAGCTCAGCTGGCGTCGGCGCACTCGGTGATGCCGTAGGCCTCGAGGCCGGCGTTCACCTCGCCGAAGGGGTTCTCCTCGCTGAGAAAGGCCTCTGGGTCGGCGCTGATGTCGGCGATGATCGCGTCTGCGTCGTCGAGGATGCCGTTGAGCTCATCCTCGTCGCCCTCGGGGAAGCCCAGGTCACGAATGTCGGAGATCTGCTCGCTGATGTTCGGCAGGACGTCGTTGAGGATGAGGTCGACTGCTTCGTCCTCGGTCGTGGGATCGGTGAACTCCTCGGCCCTCGCGTCGCCGGCGACGCAGATCGAGTTCGCCTGGACGATGAAGTCGTCCTTGGTGATGTCGCTGGTGCTCTCGCTGCTCGAGTCGTTGTTGGGTTCGTCGTCGTCACCACCGCACGCGGTGGCGGTCAAGGCGAGGACGGTGAAGGTGAGGACGGCGAGCGTGCGGCGCATGGGGGCTCCTAGGGGGGCGGGTCGAGACTCCGGAGACTAGTGCCCACGCCTCCAGACGACGATCGCCTGACCCACTGGCGGATCGGCGAGAACCGGCAGCCGATTGCTCGGGGCGTCGCCGCGACGGACCTGGGTGGCCTTCCGAAGCGCCTCGCGGGTCGCGTCGAGCTCGGCGACCAGCTCCTGGTTACGGGCCGCGAGTGCGGCCGCACGGTGCTCGAGGTCGAGGATCCGTCGGACTCCCTCGATGCCGATGCCCGACGCCGTCAGCTCGGAGATCTCACGCAGCAGCTCAATGTCACGCAACGAGTAGCGACGCCCTCCACCGCCCGTGCGGCCGGGCGTGATCAGCCCCATCCGCTCGTAGGTGCGCAGGGTCTGGGGGTGTAGGCCGGTCAGCTGTGCGGCCACGCTGATCACGTAGACCGCGGCGTCTGCTGGCGGGAGTGGGGCCGAACGGGGAGGTTGTCACGTCGCCTCGAAGAGTCCGGCGCGCAACGGCTTGCTCAGCGTGGCCTCGCGGTAGGCCTCGACCGCGGCTCGGGCGGCGTCGTCGAGGACGGCGGGCACGTGCACCTCGACCGTGGCCAGCAGGTCGCCGCGGGTGCCGTCGGCCTTGACTGCTCCCTTGCCGCGCACTCGGAAGGTGCGGCCGTTGGGGGTGCCGGCGGGAAGCCGCAGGGTGACCGGGGCGCCGCCGAGCGTGGGGATCTTGATCTCGGCGCCGAGCGCTGCCTCGTCGAAGGAGATCGGGACGTCGAGCGTGAGGTTGTCGTCCTTGCGGCCGAAGATGCGGTGCCCGCTGACCTTCACGCTCACGTAGAGGTCGCCGGCAGGGCCGCCGTTCTCGCCGGGAGCGCCCTTGCCGCGCAACCGGATGCGCTGGCCGTCCTTGACGCCCGCGGGGATGCGCGCCTGGATCGTGCGGGCCGACGTGCCCCGCCCGCTGCCCGAGCAGGTCGGGCACTTCTCGTCGTAGACGAGCTGGCGTCCGCCGCAGCCCGGGCAGGTCTCGTTCATCGAGAACGCGCCACCGACGCCGGCGACGACGTAGCCGGCGCCCTCGCACTCATGGCAGACGTGGGGCCGGGTGCCGGGCTTTCCGCCGGTGCCCGAGCACGCCGGGCACGCCGAGTCGGAGGTCAGCCGCAGCGAGATGGTGACGCCGTCGATCGCGTCGGTGAACGAGATCGTCGCCGTGGTCTCGACGTCGGAGCCCTTGGTGGGACGCGGCGCACCGCCACCCCGACGCCCGCCGCCGCCGAAGAGGTCGCCGAACATGTCGCCGAAGCCGCCGCCCGCCGCGCGCGCGGTCGCCGAGCAGGTCGTCGAGGTTGAACCCGCCGCCGGCCTGCGCCGCCGCGCCGCACCGCCGCCGAAGCCGCCCCGGAAGCCGCCGCCGTTGCCGTAGAGCGCTCGCATCTCGTCGTACTTCGGTGCGCTTGTCGGGGTCGCCGACGACGTCGTAGGCCTCGGCGACCGCCTTGAACGTGTCGTGCTTGGCGGTGTCGCCGGGGTGGGAGTCGGGGTGGTTGTCCTTGGCCAGCTTCCGGTAGGCCTTCTTGATGTCGGCCGCGCTGGCGTCCTTCTTCACGCCGAGCACGCGGTAGAAGTCCTTCTGCGCCCAGTCGGCGCGGAAGCCGTCTTCAGCCATCGCTCACCCCTCCTCTCTGGGTCTACGTGCGCCACACCTGTCACCAAATTCACCGGCCCGGCACTCACTCAGCCGGGTCGACGACCAGCACCTGCGCCGCGCGAACGACCCGGTCACCGATCTTGTAGCCGGCCTTGGCCACGACCTTGCAGGTGGTGACCGAGACCTCGGCGTCCTGCCCGATGTGGCTGAGCGCCTCGTGGATGGTCGGGTCGAACGCGTCACCCGCTTCGCCGAACTTCACCAGCCCCACCGCGGTCACGGTGCGCTCGAGCTGGTCGGCGACCGTCTTGAGGTCGTCGGACAGCTCGGCGCCCTGCGATGCGGCGGACTCGCGAGCGCGGTCGATGGTGTCGAGCACCTCGGTGATCGGCGCGAGCGCGCTGTAGGTGGCGTTCTGCTTGACCAGGTCGCGGTCGCGCTCGACGCGGCGCTTGTAGTTGACGTACTCGGCCTGCAAGCCGCTGCAGGTCGAGGGTCCGCTCCTCCAACGCGATCTGGGTGACCGTCAGCTCGTCGGTCTCGGGCGAGGCGGACTCGCAGCCCGCCGTCGGCCATCACCGGTGAGCCCTCGACCGCCGCCAGGTCCTGCGGCTCGAGCGGCCCGCCCTCCTCGACCCAGTCGGCGACACCGCTGGTGTCGCGCAGCGCGTCTCCGACGTGGTCGGTGGGAGTCGGGGCCTCCTCGTGTCCGGAGACCGGGTCGCCGTCCTGGGGGACGTCGGTCACTTGGCGTCGTCCTCGGTGCCCTCGTCGCCGCGTCGGCCGAGTCTGCCGAGCCCTCGGGAGCCTCGTCGACCACCTCGGCGTCGACGATGTCGTCGTCGGCCTCACCGGTGGCGCCGGTGGCGCCACCCGCGGCGGCCTGGTCGGCCTCGGCGGCGGCGTACATCGCGGCGCCCATCTTCTGGCTGGACTCGTCGAGCTTGGTGACCGCGGCGCCGATCTCCTCGGAGCCGGCCTCCTCGTTCTCGAGCATGGCCTTGAGGGCGTCGACGTCGGCCTGCACCTCGGTCTTCACGTCGTCGGGGATCTTCTCGGCGTTGTCGGCGAGGAACTTCTCGGTCGTGTAGACGAGCTGGTCGGCCTGGTTGCGGGCCTCGACGGCGTCGCGACGCTTGGCGTCCTCCTCGGCGTACTGCTCGGCCTCCTTGACCATCCGGTCGATGTCGTCCTTCGACAGCGCCGAGCCGCCGGAGATCGTCATCGACTGCTCCTTGCCGGAGCCCTGGTCCTTGGCGGTGACGTGCACGATGCCGTTGGCGTCGATGTCGAAGGTGACCTCGATCTTCGGGACGCCGCGCGGGGCCGGCGGCAGGCCGGTGAGCTCGAAGTTGCCGAGCGGCTGGTTCTGCGACCACATCTGGCGCTCGCCCTGGGCGACCTTGATCTCGACCGAGGGCTGGTTGTCGTCGGCGGTCGTGAAGATCTCCGAGCGCTTGGTCGGGATCGTGGTGTTGCGCTCGATGAGGTTGGTCATCACGCCACCCTTGGTCTCGATGCCGAGGGAGAGCGGGGTGACGTCGAGCAGCAGCACGTCCTTGACCTCGCCCTTGAGGACGCCGGCCTGGAGGGCCGCGCCGATGGCGACGACCTCGTCGGGGTTGACGCCCTTGTTGGGCTCCTTGCCGCCGAGCAGCTCCTTGACGACCTCGGCGACCGCGGGCATGCGGGTCGAGCCGCCGACGAGCACGACGTGGTCGATCTTGGCGACCGCGACGCCGCCGTCCTTGAGCACCTGCTGGAACGGCACCTTGGTGCGGTCGAGCAGGTCGGAGGTCATCTTCTGGAACTCGCTGCGGGTCAGCTTCTCCTCGAAGTGCAGCGGGCCGGACTCGCCGTGGGTGATGTACGGCAGGTGCACCGTGGTCTCGCTGGACGACGACAGCTCGATCTTCGCCTTCTCCGCGGCCTCCTGGAGGCGCTGCTTGGCGATCTTGTCGGCGGCGAGGTCGACGCCGTTGTTGTCCTTGAACTTCTTGACCATCCACTCGACGACCCGGTTGTCCCAGTCGTCACCACCGAGGTGGTTGTCGCCGGAGGTCGCCTTGACCTCGACCACGCCCTCGCCGATCTCGAGCAGGGACACGTCGAACGTGCCGCCACCGAGGTCGAAGACGAGGATCGTCTGGTCGTCGCCCTTGTCGAGGCCGTAGGCCAGCGCGGCCGCGGTCGGCTCGTTGACGATGCGGCTGACGTTCAGGCCCGCGATCTCGCCGGCCTCCTTGGTGGCCTGGCGCTGGGAGTCGGAGAAGTACGCCGGCACGGTGATGACCGCGTCGGTGACGGTCTCGCCGAGGTAGGCCTCGGCGTCGCGCTTCAGCTTCTGCAGCACGAACGCGCTGATCTGCTGGGGGGTGAAGTCCTTGTCGTCGATCGACTGCTTCCAGTCGGTGCCCATGTGGCGCTTGACCGAGCGGATGGTGCGGTCGACGTTGGTGACGGCCTGACGCTTCGCGACCTCGCCGACGAGCACCTCGCCCGACTTGGCGAAGGCGACGACCGACGGGGTGGTGCGAGCGCCCTCGGCGTTGGCGATGACCGTGGGCTCGCCGCCCTCGAGGACAGCGACGACGCTGTTGGTGGTTCCGAGATCGATGCCGACAGCACGTGCCATGTGTGTGTTACCTCCGCGTGAGTGGTGCGTGATTCCGTCTGAGAGAGAGCCAGAATCGGCTCGATGCCAGTTAGTCTGGCAAAGAAGTTGAGCCGGTTCAACTCAACTCTCTGTGCTCAACGGACGACGACCCTCAGTTGTTCCCGCAGCCACCTCGATCTCCCAGATCAACGCCCCGGTGGCGGGCACCGTGTCGGCCCCGGGGCGGTGCACCAGCCCGACATGGCGACGTCCGAGCGTGCGGAGCTCGACCACCTGCACGTCGGGGTGCCGGTAGGCCGCGAGCGCCGAGGCCGGGAGCACGGTGACACCCAGCCCGCGCGCCACCAGGTTCTGCACCACCACGTAGTCGTCGGTGGTGTGCCGGATGGTCGGTGAGAAGCCGGCGTCCGCGCAGCACGCCACGAGGTGCCCGCGGCAGCGCACACAGCCGCCGATCCAGTCGGCGTCGGTCAACGCGGCCAGCCCCTTCACCCGCGGATGGCCGGGCGGCAGCACCAAGTGCACCGGCTCGTCCAGCAGCGGCCGCCAGGTGAGCGCGCCGAGCCCCTCGGGCGCACCGTCATACCCGAACACCAGCGCGAGGTCGGCGTCGCCAGCGCTGACCGACGCCATCGCCTCGGGGGGTTCGGCCTCCTCGAGCCCGACCTCGACGTCGGGACGGCGCTGGGCCAGCGCCCCGATCGCGTCCGGAGCCAGGGTTGCGGCCCCCGACGGGAAGGCGATCAGGCGCACGCGACCGCCACGCAGCTGCGCCAGCGCGGCCAGCTCCTCCCCGGCCGCGTGCAGCTCGGCGGCGACGACGTCGGCGCGCCGAGCCAGGACGACGCCCGCCTCGGTGAGCTGCACACCACCGGGCCCGCGCAGCAGCAGCGGCCCGCCGGCGTCTCGTTCGAGCCGCGCGAGGTGCTGGCTGACCGCGGGCTGGGTCCAGCCCAGGTCGCGCGCCGCCGCGCTGATCGACCCGGCGCGAGCGACGGTGCGGAAGATGAGCACGCGCCGGGGGTCGAGGTCCATCTACCCATCATGCCCCAAGCAATGCTTATGGGTAGTCCAACGAGAAGGGGCATTCCTTGAGGGTCGCCCAAGAGGCAGGCTGGAGCCATGAAGACCATCGGGCTCATCGGCGGCATGTCCTGGCACTCCACGGAGAGCTACTACCGCCGCATCAACGAGCAGGTCGCCGCTCATCGCGGCGGGCACGCGTCGGCCCGCATCTCGCTGCAGTCGCTCGACTTCTCGGACGTGCGCGACTGCCAGCTGCGCGGCGACTGGGCCGCCTCAGCCGCGCTCCTGGCCGATGCTGGCCGACGCACCGTCGCCGGCGGGGCCGAGATGGTCGCCATCTGCACCAACCTGATGCACAAGAACTTCACTGCCGTCGAGGAAGCGATCGCACCGTCGGGCGTTCCGGTCGTGCACATCGCTGATGCCGTTGCCTCCGTCGCGCGTCACCACGGCTGGACCACGCTCGGTCTGCTCGGCGCCAAGTGGGTCATGGAGGAGACGTTCTACGCCGACCGGCTCGCCCGGCACGGCATCACCGTCGTCGTGCCCGACGCCGACGACCGTCTCGAGGTCGACCGAGTCGTCTTCGAGGAGATCACCCAGGGCCGGTTCGTCGACAGCTCGCGCGCGGCCTACGTCGGCATCATGCGTCGGCTCGCCGAGCAGGGGGCGGACGCCGTCGTGCTGGCCTGCACCGAGATCGGCCTTCTGGTCTCGGCCGACCAGGCGCCGCTCCCGGTGATCGACTCCGCCGAGGCCCACGCCGACCTGCTGGTCGAACTGGCCCTCCAACCTGACCGGCACCCTGACCGGCACACTGACTCCCAGACGGCGCTCGCCTGAGCTGGAGCGAGCGGCCGCACGTCCGGCTCACGGGAGGCTAGGTGAACAGCAGCGATCGCAACGCGATCGTCGTCGGAGCCGGCCCCAACGGCCTGGCCGCGGCGATCACGCTCGCGCGCGCTGGCCGGAGCGTCACGGTGCTCGAGCGGGCCGAGACCGTCGGCGGCGGCTGCCGGTCGCAGGAGCTGACGCTTCCCGGCTTCGTCCACGACACGTGCTCCACGGTGCACGCTCTGGCGCTCGTCTCACCGTTCCTGAAGGAGCTACCCCTGCGTGAGCACGGGCTCGAGCTCGTGCAGCCTGAAATGCCGCTGGCACATCCGTTGGACGACGCGACGGCGGTGCTGCTGGAGCGTTCAGTCGAGGCGACGGCCCGCGGACTGGGCGCCGACCAGGGCGCGTACCGGCGCCTCTTCACACCACTGGTCGCCCACGCAGACGACCTCATCGGCGAGGTGATGGGGCCGCTGCGCGTGCCCGACCATCCGCTCGTGCTGGCGCGCTTCGGACCCAAGGCGCTGCGCTCGGCCTCGGGCTTCGCACGCTCGCGCTTCGACGGCGAGCGGGCGCGCGCACTGTTGGCCGGATGCAGTGCGCACTCGATGCTGTCGTTGCGAGCCCCGAGCTCAGCGGCGGTCGGCATGGTGCTCGCGCTCAGCGCCCATCACGTCGGATGGCCGGTCGCGCGCGGTGGTTCGCAGAACCTGGCCAACGCCCTGGCGGGGCACCTGCGGTCGTTGGGCGGGCAGATCGAGACGGGCCACCAGGTGGAGTCACTCGCCGAGCTCGACGGCCTCGGACCCGCGCTGCTCGACGTCACACCACGCCAGCTCTTGGCTCTCGCCGGTGACCGACTGCCGGCTCGCTACGCGCGCCGACTCGGACGCTTCCGCTACGGCCCGGGCGTGTTCAAGCTCGACTGGGCACTCGACGGGCCGATCCCCTGGACGGCGTCCGAGGTGTCGCGGGCAGGCACCGTTCATCTCGGCGGGACCCTCGAGGAGATCGCCGCCTCAGAGGAGGCGGCAGTCAACGGCAGGCATCACGACCGTCCGTTCGTCCTGCTGGTGCAGTCGAGCCTGTTCGACCCCACACGCGCGCCGGCTGGAAAGCACACGGCGTGGGCCTACTGCCACGTGCCGCACGGCTCGACGCGAGACATGACGGACGAGATCGAGAGCCAGGTCGAACGCTTCGCGCCGGGCTTTCGCGACCTCATCATCGGTCGTTCGGCCATGGGGCCGGCCGCGATGGAGGCGCACAACCCCAACTACGTGGGCGGCGACATCAACGGCGGCGTGCAGGACCTGCGACAGCTGTTCACCCGGCCGGTGGCTCGGCTCGATCCGTACTCGACGCCGCTGGACGACGTCTACCTATGCTCTTCCTCGACCCCGCCCGGTGGCGGCGTCCATGGGATGAGTGGCTACTGGGCCGCCCAGTCGGTGCTGAAGAACGTGCACCACCGGCGGTAGGTGGCGGGGGTACGTGCCGACGCCGCTACCGCGCGCCGCTCATGCCGAGGGCGATGTCGACCAGCCCGACCCTGGGAAGTGACCCGACCTCGTCGAGGGACCACCACCGGGCCTCGTCGGTGGTGCCGTCGATCTCGCGGGTGAGCTCACCGCCGACGATGGTGGCGGCGAACACCACGCGGACCGCCTTCATCGGACGATCGGTGTCGCGGTGACGCTTTGCGGGCGGGATCACGTAGCTCGAGACACCCAGGACGTCGCGGAGCTCGACGTCATAACCGGTCTCCTCCTTGAGCTCACGGACGGCGGCCTGCTCGACCGTCTCGTCGAGCTCGACCCCGCCGCCGGGCATCGTCCACTTGGGCTGGTCGGCCTCGTTCCAGAGAGCAAGCAGCACGCGGCCACGATCGTCCAAGATCAGGCAGTAGGCAGCTAGGCGAGTGTCGTAGTCGTTGAACTCCACGCGTTCATCCTCCCAAGGGGGATGGAATACCTGAAGCCAGCGTGGTGTCGTCCTAGGTATGACTGTTCCCACCATCACGCTCAACAACGACGCCACGATTCCCCAGCTCGGCTTCGGGGTCTACCAGGTGCCACCCGAGCAGACGGCCGAGGTGGTCACCACCGCGTTCGAGGTCGGTTACCGCCACATCGACACCGCGCAGATGTACCAGAACGAGGCAGGGGTAGGCGCCGCCATCGCGGCGTCCGACATCGCGCGCGACGACCTGTTCATCACCAGCAAGCTCAACAACGGCTTCCACCGCCCCGACGACGCCCGCCGCGCCTTTGACGCGACGATGGAACGGCTCGGACTCGACCGGATCGACCTGTTCCTCATCCACTGGCCACTGCCCACGCTCTACGACGGTGACTACGCGGCGACCTGGCGCACCCTGGGCGAGCTCGTGGCCGACGGGCGCGCGCGGTCGATCGGCGTCTCGAACTTCCAGCCTGCCCACCTCGACCGGATCATCGAGGAGACCGGGGTGGTTCCTGCGGTGAACCAGATCGAGGTTCACCCCTACTTCACCAACGAGGACGCGCGAGCCGCCTCGATCCGTCATGGCGTCGAGGTGGAGGCCTGGTCGCCGATCGCCCAGGGCAAGGTGCTCGACGACGAGACGATCGGCAAGATCGCCGCAGCCCACGGCAAGACGCCGTCGCAGGTGACGCTGCGTTGGCACGTCGAGCGCGGCGACATCGTCTTCCCGAAGTCGATGCACCGTGAGCGGATGGCCGAGAACTTCGACCTCTTCGACTTCCAGCTCTCCGCCGACGAGGTGGCCGCGATCGCCGCACTCGACCAGGGCGAGTCGGGCCGGATGGGCCCCAACCCCGACACCTTCGACTGGATCCCCGACTGACCCCCGCGCGAGCCACGCCGACTCGGCGCATCTGCACGCAAATTCAGCGCGAGTCGGCGCGTCAGTCGCGCCGACTCGGCGTCATGGGTGGTCGAGGAGTCGGCCCCAGTGCTCGAGCAGGTGCGCGAGGCGACTGCGCTCGAGGTCGGTGAGTCCCTCGAGCAGCCGGTGCTCGTTGGCGAGGTGCTTCTCGACCATCTGGTCGACGAGCACCCGCCCGGCGTCGGTGAGCCGCACGCGACGTGACCTGGCGTCGTCCTCGCACACGCGACGCTCGACCAGCCCGCTGGCGATGAGTCGGTCGACTCGTTTGGTGACGGCGCCCGAGGTGACCATCGTGGTCGCAGCAGAGCTCACCTGGGGTCAGCTCGAACGGCGCGCCGGCCCGACGCAGTGTGGCGAGCACGTCGAAGTCTCCGTCGCCGAGACCTGCCTCGGCGAACACCGGCCGTAGCTCGGCATCGAGGACGGCGGCCAGCCGGTGCAGGCGGCCGATGATGCCCATCGGATGGGTGTCGAGGTCGGGGCGCTCCTCGGCCCACTGAGCGAGGATCCGGCCCACGTGGTCAGGTGTCGACGTCGAGCTCACTCGTCGACAATATCTCACCCGGAAGGTATTCTCTCTTCCGTGGAAACTATCTCTGCTCGCTTCGTCGCTATCACCGCGGTGGCGCCTCTCGCCTGGGGCACGACCTACCTGGTGACCGAGGAGTTCCTGCCGCCCGATCGCCCCCTGTTCGCAGCGCTGATGCGCGCGCTGCCAGCCGGGCTGATCCTGCTGGCGTTGCGCCGCGAGTTCCCTCAGGGCGACTGGTGGTGGAAGGCGCTGCTGCTGGGCATCTGCAACATCGGGCTCTTCTTCCCGCTCATCTTCCTGGCCGCCTACCAGCTGCCCGGGGGGCTGGCCGCGACCGTGCAGGCCACCTCCCCGCTGGCCGTGATGGCGATCGCCTGGCTGGTCATCGCCGAGCGCGCATCGGGCACCCGGGTGGTGGCAGCGCTCGTCGGGCTGCTCGGCGTCTCGATGCTGGTGCTCCAGTCGCCCGATGGCGTGACCGGGCTCGGACTCGCAGCCGCTGCCGGATCGGTGCTCGTCTCCGGGCTCGGCTTCGTGCTGGTCAAGCGGTGGAAGGCGCCGGTGCCGATGCTCACCCTGGTCTCGTGGCAGCTCGTCGCGGGCGGGCTGTTCCTGCTGCCCGTCGCCTTCCTCGTCGAGGGCGCTCCCCCACACATCGACGTCCAGGCCGCCGGCGGCCTTCCTCTGGATCGGCGGCGCCGGCACGATCCTCGCCTACACCTGCTGGTTCACCGGGCTCAGCCAGATGCCCGCGGGCGCGGTCTCGCTGGTCGGCCTGCTCAACCCGATGGTGGGCACCGCGCTCGGCATCCTGTTCGCCGCCGAGGCGTTCGGCTGGCCGCAGGCCGTCGGCATGGCGCTGGTGCTGGGCGGGGTGATCGCTGGCCAGCAGCGCCGTACGGCGCGGACCGGCGACCGATCAGCTGATCTCGACCCGCACCTCGTTGGAGACGGCACCGGTGTCGGTGTCGATCATCCGGAAACGGTTCCGCCCGAGCTGGCCGGTCTGAATGTAGGTCGCGAACGTCTCTCCTGAGACCGACGCAGTGACCGGGAAGTCGTTCCAGACGCCCCCCTCGAACTGCTGCACCGACAAGATCGCGCCCTCGCCGCCCGGGTAGACCCCGGTGAGGTCGATGCGACCCATCGCCGTCACCGAGGTCTGGCCGGCTGACAGCGTGATCGCTTCGGATTGCTCCGGCTCCTCGGTCGCTGTCTCGGACGGCGGCGTCGCCAGCGGTGGGCGGCACGGACAAGCGTGATGTAGGGCTCGTCCTCGCCACCGATGTCGGTGGGGTCGGGCAGGTAGAGCGTCTGAGAGCTGGTGGCCGAGGAGTCGCTGGTGTCGTCGTCACCGACGCCCAGCGCCTTGGTCACCACCAGCGCCCCACCGCCGAGGATGGCGCCGACGACGACGGCCACCCCGAGCAACGCGGCGATGCCGGCGAGCACGGGGTGCTCGCGCGGGTCGGCCGGCTTGCCGAGCCGGTCGGGCTCGTGGGGCGGAACGGGCTGGTCGGGCACGGGCACTCCTGGTCGGGGTCCCGGTCATTCTCCGCGACGTGGCCAACCCGGCCAAGCCGGGTCGGGAGCACGTCGGAGCGGTCCAGGCGCGGGGTCAGGCGCGAGGCTCGAGCACGACGACCGGGATCACCCGGTCGGTCGTCGCCTGGTAGGTGTCGAAGTCGGCGTACAGCTCCACCAGGAGTGGCCACAGGGCGGCGCGCTCGTCGGGGTCGGCGATCCGCGCACGTACCCGACGGCCCTTCTCCTTGCGCAGGTGCACCACGGTGTCGGGGTTGGCGCGCAGGTTGGCGACCCATTGCGGGTCCTTCGGCAGGCCACCCTGCGAGCCGACGAGGACGACGTCCGAGCCGTGCTCGAGGTAGAGCAGCGGCGTGGTGAACGTCGTGCCCGACTTGCGACCGACGTGCTCGAGCAGGAGCGTCGGCACCGGCTTCTTGAAGCCCGCACCGATCCGCCACTTCGAACCGATCCGGCCGTTGGTGAGCTTGAAGACCTTCACCTGGGCGCGCGCGCCGTACTTGATGATCTTGGCGGTGGCCGGGGAGGCGAGCGCCTTGCTGACGCTTCTCCAGCTCTTCGGGTGACATCTCTTTACTCATGAAGCAACCTCCATGAACGGTCGACGTTGTCGGCGGACGCATCAGTGAAGACCGCGCTTCCAGACGACCTGCTCGTGCAGCTGGCGACTGCGCCAGCCGTCGGCGGTTCGCACCATCTCGTGGTGGTAGAGCCCACCGATCTCGACGATCTTGGTGCCGCCGGCACCGTCGTCCATCGGCATCGGGTTGTCGAAGTACGCCGTCACCGTGGCCGCATCGCCGTCCAGCAGGATGTCGACCTGGCCGATCGTGTGCATTCGCTTGGGGAAGAACGCCGGCAGCATTTCGGCGAGCCACGGCTTCACCTCGGCGAAGCCGGCACTGATGCCGCCGGACTCGGTGTAGTCGATCGCGGCGTCGGCGGTGAAGACGGTGTCGAGCTTGTCCCAGTCGCCGGTGTCGATGGCACGGGTGTAGCGCGTGATCACGTCGGTGATCTCGAGCCGGTCGCTGATCTCCTGAAGGTCCACAGTGCCGAACTCTGGCACAAAACTGGAACACGTTCTAGTTGACTACTCGGGCATTGTGCGTTTCTCCTATGCAGAGGCAATGACCCAGGCCCACTACTACGCGCCCCTGGCGCAGGCGGTGGAAGCAGCCGGCTACACCTCCATGACGGTGGCCGACTCCTTGATCTATCCGAAGGACTCGGACTCGAAGTACCCCTACACCGACACCGGCGACCGGGAGTTCCTCGACGGCAAGGAGTTCATCGAGTGCATGATCCTGTGCGCCCACCTCTTCGCCGTCACCACGACGCTGCGTCTCACGCCGTTCGTGCTCAAGCTGCCCGTGCGCCCGCCGGTGCTGGTGGCCAAGCAGGCCTCGTCGCTGGCGTTCCTGTCGGGCAACCGCCTCGGCCTCGGCGTCGGCATCTCGCCCTGGCCCGAGGACTTCGCCAACCTGGGAGTCGACTGGGCCAAGCGCGGCAAGCGCATGGACGAGTGCATGGACATCCTGCGCGGGCTGACAACCGGTGAGTTCTTCGGGTACTCCGGCGACTTCTACGAGATCGACGAGCTCAAGCAGTGCCCCGGCGCCACGGAGAAGATCCCGCTTCTGGTCGGCGGCCACGTGGACGCCGCCCTGCGTCGAGCCGTCCTGAGGGGCGACGGTTGGATGCACGCCGGCGGTGACGGCGAGGAGCTCGATCGGCTGCTGGTGCGGCTCGCCGAGATCCGTGCGGAGGAGGGTGACACCCGCGACGACTTCGAGGTGCACGTGATCTCGTACGACGCCTACACCCCCGACGGCGTCAAGCGCCTCGAGGACAAGGGCGTCACCGACTGCATCGTCGGGCTTCCGCGTTCCGTACATCAAGGGCCCCGACACCGAGCCGCTGGAGAAGAAGATCCAGCACCTCGAGCAGTACGCCGAGTCCGTCATCGCGAAGGTCACGTAGTGACCTGCGCGATGACCAGCGCCGACCCGTCGGACCGCGTGCTACCCATCGCCCGTCAGACCAGGGGGTCGGATGAACGCCAGCCACAGCCTCAACCTGACGAAGCCGCTCCAGGACGCGATCGCCGAGGCCGAAGAGCTGATCGCCAACGCGCCGTTCATCAAGACCGAGCAGGACCGCCTCGAGGGGTACGCCTACCTGTCGGGCCGCATCCGGATGGCGATGCAGACGGCGTTCGACTACGACCTCGAGCGGCCGCTGTTCATCAACCCCACCCACCAGTTCAGCCGGCAGGGCCTCGACAACCCGGACGCCGTGTACTTCCACGCCGACATCCGTGAAGGCATCGAGTACGTCATCCGCGGACGTCGCGGCACCAGCGCCGACCTGTCGTTCCAGGTGATGGGTGGCTCGTACAGCGCAGACTCAGCGGCGACCTCGTTGATGGCGTTCGACGAGCGCGAGCTCGACATCGCCGACGACGGCACCTTCGAGTTCACCTACGTGGCCGAGCCGGGCGCCAAGACGCTGATCGTGCGCGAGGTGTTCTGCGACTGGGACACCGAGGAGCGCGGCACGCTCACCATCGAGCGTGTCGACACGTGGGGCCAGCCGGCTCGCCCGCTGACCGAGGAGATGCTGGCCAAGCGCTACCAGGTGGCCGCACGCAGCCTGACGAGCAGCATCCAGACATGGTTCGCGTTCCCGAACTGGTTCCAGTACAAGGAACCGGTCAACACGCTCACCGCACCACAGTCGACGCCGGGTGGTCTCTCCTCACAGCGCTCGAGCATCGGCCACTACGAGCTCGCCGAGGACGAGGCGATGATCGTGACCGTCCCCGAGTGCGACGACTGCACCTACCAGGCGATCCAGATCGGCTCGGACTGGTACGCCTCGACCGACTACGAGACCCATCAGACGTCGCTCACCAAGGCCCAAGCGGTCACCGACCCCGACGGCAAGATGCGCTTCGTCGTCTCGGAGCACTCGCCCGCCGGAGAGGGCCAGCGCGATCGCCAACTGGCTGGAGACGACCGGGCACCGCACGGGCGCGATGATGCTTCGCTGGCAGCAGCTCACGCGCGACCTCACCCAGGACGCCGACGGCCCGACGATCGAGATCGTCCCGCTCGCCGACGTCGCCGAAGCACCTCCCGCACTACCAGCCCCATCACCACCGAGGAGTACGCCGAGCGCATCGCCGCGCGGCAACGCTCCGTTGCCCGAAGGATGATCAGTTGAGCTCCGACAACACAGCGCTTGGATACGCCGAAGCCCACGACACCTCGATCGAGGAGCGCTACACGCCGGCGCCGCTCCTGGCCGGCAAGGTCATCGTGATCTCCGGCATCGGCCCCGGCCTGGGCAAGTCCCTGGCCGAGGAGGCGGCCAAGATGGGCGCCGACCTGGTGATCGCCAGCCGCACCGAGTCGCGTCTCGACGAGATCGGCGCACTGTGCGAGTCGTACGGCGCCAAGGTCGCGAAGGTCGTCACCGACGTGACCGACGAGGACTCGCGCGTCAACCTGCGCGACAAGACCCTGGAGGCGTTCGGCCGGGTCGACTGCGTCATCAACAACGCCTTCACGATCCCGCCGATGGACCCGATCACCCAGATCAAGCCCTCGGCGCTGGCCAAGGTCAACGAGACCAACGTGTTCGCGCCGCTGCGCCTCTCGGCCCTGTTCGCCGACGCTCTGTCGGAGAGCAAGGGCGCGATCATCATGCTCAACTCCTGCGTCTCGTTCAGCTCGCAGCCGGAGTACGCCGGCTACAAGCTCTCGAAGGGTGCGCTCGAGCACCTCGCCTCGTCGCTGGCCACCGAGCTGGGCCCGCGCGGCATCCGGGTCAACAGCGTGGCGCCGTCCTACATCTACGAGGACGTCAACCGCGGCTACTTCGACTTCCTCGGCGCCGTCGAGAGCAAGACGCACGAGGAGGTCTACGCCGAGAAGGCGGCGCCGACCGACCTCAAGCGGCTCGCCTCCTCCGAGGAGGTCGCCCGCGCGACGCTGTTCCTCGCCTCCGACCTCGCCTCGGCGGTCACCGGGCAGATGCTCACCGTCGACTGCGGCGAGTTCCACGACTGACGAAAGAGCGACCGAGGAACGAGGTCGTCGCCTGTCAGTCGTTCGGAACGAGGGTTGAGCAAGGCCCACGACCGAGGAACGAGGTCGTGACGGCCGCGTCGAAACCCAGTGGGACCCAGGAAACACAGACCGAGGAAGTACCGATGAGCGACAACATCATGACGCGGGAGCGACCCGACGTCGGGTCGTACGACGAAATCGTCGCCGCGGCGCAGCGCACTACGGGCATGACCGACTTCGGGGGCGATGCCCACGAGGAGGGTCTGCGGGTCCTGACCGAGGACCTCAGCTCCCCCGAGGCCGGACTGACCCCGCGCGGCAACTACTTCCAGCGCTCCGAGGTGAAGAGCGCGTTGGTCGGCACGCTGCTCACGCAGGCCCAGATCAACGCACACCCGGAGCACGCGGACGTCGCGATCGAGCGGCCGATCTTCGTGATGGGTCTGCCGCGCACCGGCACGACCGCGCTGCACCGGCTGCTGCACGCCGACCCGGAGGCGCAGGGCCTGGAGATGTGGATCACCCAGTACCCGCAGCCGCGGCCGCCGCGCGAGACGTGGGAGCAGGACCCGATCTTCACCGCCATGCAGCAGGCGTTCTCCGCGCACCACGTCGAGAGCCCCGACTTCATGGGAATCCACTACATGGATGCCACCACGGTCGAGGAGTGCTGGCGGCTGTTGCGCCAGACCGGCAAGTCGAACTCGTACGAGTCGCTGGCCAACATCCCGCGCTACACGGAGTGGCTGCAGGAACAGGACTGGACCGACGCCTACGCCCGGCACAAGCAGAACCTGCAGCTGGTCGGACTCAACGACCAGGAGAAGCGCTGGGTGCTGAAGAACCCGTCGCACATGACGGCCCTCGACGCGCTGATGTCGGTCTATCCCGACGCGTTGATCGTCTACACCCACCGAGACCCGGTGGTCTGCATCGCGTCGTCGTGCTCGCTGTCGGCTGAGACGACGATCGATCACTCCACGACGTACGTCGGCGACGTCATCGGTCACACCCAGCTCGACCTGTGGTCGCGGGCCTACCACGCGTTCCACGACGCGCGGCCGCGCTACGACCAGTCGCAGTTCATCGACGTCGCGTTCTCCGACCTGCTCGCCGACCCGATGGGCACCGTGCAGTCGGTCTACGAGACCTTCTCGCTCGACTTCACCGCCGAGGCGCGCGCCGCGGTCGAGGAGATCGATCGCGAGTCGAAGGAGGGCTCGGCCAAGCCGTCCCACCGCTACTCCATCGACGACTACGGCCTGACCGAGGACGACGTCCGCGCCGCCTTTGCCCGATAGTCGCGACCGTTTGGTACGCCCCGACCGGCGTGTCGCGGTCCGCATTGGTTCGCGACTACCCACTGGACCACTGAGAGGAACGATCATGAACGAGAAGAAGCGCGTCGTCGTCTGGGGCACCGGCGTCGTCGGCTCCATGGTGATCGCCGAGATCGTCAAGCACCCGGTGTTCGAGCTGGTCGGCGTCGGGGTGAGCAACCCGGCGAAGGTCGGCAAGGACGCCGGCGAGGTGTGCGGCCTCACGCTGAGCATGCCGCCACCGGCGTCCTCTGCACCGACGACGTCGACGCGCTGATCGCGTTGCAGCCGGACGCACTCGTGCACTACGGCCCCACTGCTCAGTACGCCGACGACAACATCCGGGTGATGAGCGCGTTCCTGCGCGCGGGCATCGACGTGTGCTCGACCGCCATGACGCCGTGGGTGTGGCCGGGCATGAAGCAGAACCCGGCGCCGTGGATCGACCCGATCACCGAGGCGTGCGAGGCCGGCGGCGCGTCGTGCTTCACCACCGGCATCGACCCCGGATTCGCCAACGACCTGTTCCCGCTGACCTTGATGGGGCTCTGCGGCGAGGTGGAGTCGGTGCGCGCCAGCGAGCTGCTCGACTACACCGACTACGAGGGCGACTACGAGGACGAGATGGGCATCGGTCGCTCGCCCGACTTCACACCGCTGCTCGAGATCCCGGACCTGCTGATCATGGCGTGGGGCGCGACGGTGCCGATGATGGCCGCGGCCGTGGGCATCGAGCTCGACGACATCACCACCACCTGGGAGAAGTGGGTCACGCCCACCGACCGCAAGACCGCCAAGGGCGTGATCGAGGCGGGCAACGTCGCCGCCATCCGCTTCACGATCAACGGCATCTTCCAGGGTCGCGAGGTCATCAGCCTCGAGCACGTGAACCGGATCGGTCTGGACGCCGCCCCGGAGTGGCCGGCCGGCTCGAACGACGACGTCTACCGCGTCGACATCACCGGCTCGCCGTCGATCAGCCAGGAGACGTCGTTCCGTTTCACCGACGGATCCGGGCGCGCTCCCGCCGTGGCCGGGTGCCTGGCCACCGGGCTCCGCGCGCTGAACGCCGTCCCGGCGGTCAACGACCTGCCAGCGGGCTGGGTGACGGCGCTCGACCTGCCACTCGTGCCCGGGGTGGGCACGATCAGGTAACCCGCGCCGGACGCCGAGGTACGCGACTTGTCGCGGTAGCCCGGTGCGGCGACGATCACCTTCACCGAGAGTGAGCGGCCGCGGTCTTTGGCCGTCACTCGGTAGGACGCCGACCTCGCGCCTGCGACCGGGGTGCCGTTGCGCAGCCACTGGTAGCTGACCTGGCGCGGGGAGGGCGTGGTCAGGCCCGTCGTCGCCTTGAGCACACCACCGACCGTGGCCCGGCCTCGGATCGCCGGTGGCGGCCCGGTGAGGAAGACGTCCGGGGTGACCAGCACGCTCTCGGTGGTGCGAACGAGGTCGGCGAACCCCGGCTGGCTCGCGGTGACCTCCACGCTCAGACGATGTCCGAGGTCTTCCAGCGTGAGCTGCCGGCTCGGCGAGCCGGCACCGCCGATCGCGGTGCCGTCCCGGAGCCAGCGATAGCCGTAGCTCGCCATCTCCGACGTGACGTCGTCGTCCATCACGGAGAGCATGCGGAACGGGTGAGCGGCCCCGGCCAGGGTCGGCGTGCCCGTGGCGGTCAACGACCCGGTGAGTGGAGTTCCGACATGGAGGGTGCCGTACCCGTAGTGACGGCTTCGTGCAGTGACGTCGACGCTGATGTCGCGAGCGGGGGCGATGTCGGCCTGACGTACCGAGTACTCGTCGCGGGTCGCTCCCGGCACGGCGACCCCGTCGGCGTACCACTGGTAGCGCACGTCGCCCATGACCGGCTCGTCGAACCTCGGTGGCGCCGAGAGCCGGAGCGTGCCGCCAGCCTCTTGGTCGCCGACGATGGTCAGGGCCGTCGAGCTGGGCCTCAACGGTCGATACCCCACGAGCGTGGTCTCGTACGCGACGGGCGCGATCGGTGCTCCTGACCTCCTGATCCCCGAGGCCACGATTCGGTAGGTCAGGTCGTCGTCGATCAGGTAGCCCGGGGTGCCACGCGAGATCTCGATCGCCATCGTCTCGGGACCGATGCCGCGACTCGGTGGTCTTGATGACCGCTGGCAGCAAGGCGCCGTCCGGAGCGGTGATGGAGACGCGGACGCGGCTGAAGTCGACCTCAGGATCTGCAGAGCTCAGCGTCCAGTCGCCCGCCGGCTCGAGGTCGTTGGGGAAGTAGCCCGCCGCCGGCCACGGGAGCCACAGCGGCACGGGTACGTCGTACCGCGACTCGCCGAGGACGTAGAGGGCGTTGGCCAAGCGCGTCTGGCCGAACCCGACCCGATCGGCAACGGGGTTCAGGATCCATCGCCGGTGCCCGTAGGACTCGTCGTCGTTCATGTAGGCCGTGAGCGCAGACAGAGGGTCCTCGGGATCACCCGGGGCGTCCGAGGCCAGGTACAGGTTCGAGTTCGCGGCGCCGGCGGCTCCTGCGGGCGAGTAGCACGCCCACGAGCGGTCGGGGAAGTGGGCCAGCTGCCCCTCGGCCTCCATCATCAACGCGGCTGCCTGCGCCTTGGCGGAGTAGGCAGCGTCGAACCTGCCTGGTGGCAGCTGGGTGAGGCCCCGCAGGTAGTTGTAGACCTTGAGCCCAGCCTGAGTCGCCGCCGGGGAGGGGGCTCCCGGGTCGCAGCCCGCGACGCTGCCGGTCCATCCCACCGGCGTGGTGACGGCGGGCACGTAGGTGTCGTAGTAGTCAGCGACGACGGCGTCCCGGTCGAGGTCAGCCAGCACCACGGTCGGCGCTGCGGCCCGCAGCTTCACCGCGGGTGACGCTGCAGCTGGGTTCCGAGCGCGTGTGCGTGCGTGGTTCGACTGCTTCACCGGCGCTCGCGGCGAGGAGCAGCGAGACCCCGACGAGGGCGGTGACACCCAGCGACCAGCGCCGCGAGAGGGAGCTCATTGCGGCACCGTAGACCCGAGGACGACGTCTCGCCACCGATTGCGCGCGACGTCACCTCGGGCTCCAGATCGATGCGTGAGTGGCTACTGGTCGCCGACCCGCACCGAGCTGATGCTGTAGCTCAGGGTGATCTCACCGTCACCGAGCCCTTGCCTGCACTCGACTCGCTGGTCGGCGGCGCTGGTGGAGACGCTGAACGGGAGATCTACGCCGCCGTCGCGTCGCGTTCTCAGCGTGACGCCGGGCGCGAGTCGCAGAACAGCTTCGTGCCCGGGTTGACCGCCCGCGGGAAGGCCCGCAGGGTGCCGGTCACCAGGTAGGTGCCAGCCTCGGGGAAGCTGATGTCGGCCACCGTCGCGAACGCCGGACCGACGTTCTGGATCGTGCTGTCGGCGGTGGTCACGTGCACCAGGTTGCGAGCCTCGGGCACGGCCGCGGCGATGGCGGCGTCGGCGCGCTGCTGGGCGTTGGCGGCGATCACCGCGAAGACGGACTCGTCGAGGTCCTGGCCTGCAGGCTGCCGTCGATCATGAGCACCTGCTGGGATGAGACGCTGCGAAGCCCGATGGAGCTAGTCGCCGGCGACGCACCCGGGACGCATCATCGTGGTACGTCGCGCCTGCGGGATCCGGACCGCCGCACGGACGACGTCCCGGCGGTTCGCCTTGGGCGCGAGCGTCGAGCCGGTCTGCACCCGGAAGACCGCTCGGTCGCCGGGGCGCGACGCCTTGGTGCGCGTCACCGTCACGGTCAGCCGAACCGACTTGCCAGGTGCCAGCCGGTTGGTGCGGAACGTGCCCCGCTTCACAGCCTTGCTGACGTCCTTCGCCCCGCGTCGGTAGGTCACCTTGAAGCTGGTCTGCCGGGCGGTTCCACGGAGTCCCGATCTTGTCGCCGACCGTGCCGCGGTTCTGGATCCGGACGATGAACCGCGCGACCTTCACGTTGCCACGCAGGTGCGTGGTCAGCTGCTGGCCGACCGCACCGCCGTAGATGCCGACTCCCACGTAGGACTTGCCCGGCACCTTGATCGCCGCGTCGGGTCGGTAGCGGTGCTTCGAGCTGGGCGGCGTCGCCGGAGGCGCGTCGGTCTGCACGATGGTCAACGTCTGGGCATCGGAGTAGGTGTTGCCGTCGCCTCCGACCACGGATGCGATGACGACGTGCTCACCGGCGGGCAGCTCGGCGACGGTGATCGACCACACGCCGTCCGCGAGCACGGTGGCGACGAAGTTCTGGCCACCCACGGTGACGGTGACCTTGGAGCCGACCGGCTCGCTCGTGCGACCCGACACCGTCGGAGTCGCGTCCTTGGTCGTGCGGGCGTCGCCGCCGTCGATGGCGACGAAGCGCACGGGCTCGGGGTCAGGCGTCGGGGGCGTGGTCGGGGGCGGCGTCACGACGGCGGTGATGGTCAGCAGCTGGGTTGCCGAGTAGGTGACTCCTCCACCGACGACCGAGGCGCGCACCAAGTAGTCGCCGGGTGTAAGAGCCGCGGCGGTCGCCGACCACGAACCACCTGAGATCACCGTTGCGGTGAGCGTCTGGCTCGCGCCGACGGTGATGGTGACGAGCGGAACCGACGGCCTCGCTCGTCGTGCCGGAGATCGTCGGCGTCGTGTCAGCCGTGGAGCGGCTCGAGCCGCCGTCGATGGCGATGAAGCGCACCGGAGCAGGCGGCGGGGGCGGAGGCGTGGCGGTGTTACGGTCAGCGACTGACTGGCGCTGCCTCGATTGCCAGCGGGGTCGAAGATCTCGGCCTGCACGGTGTAGGTGCCGTCGGCCAAGAAGCCCGCCGTCACCTGCCAGAACCCACCCGCTGTGACTGGGGCCGTCAACACCTGCCCGTTCACGGTCACCGTGACGTTGCTGCCACAGGCTCGTCGGTCGTGCCGGAGATGGTCGGAGTCGAGTCGTTCGTCGTGAGTGTCGCGCCACCAGCGAGGGTGACCACCGGGGCCACGAGGTCAATGGTCAACGCGACGGAGTCCGTCGCCGAGTTGCCGGCAGCGTCCACCACCGTGGCCGTGGCCACGTAGTTGCCACTCGCCAGCGCAGTCGGGGTGACCTGCCAGACGTTGGGTGCCGTCACCAAGGCGATCAGAGTCTGACCTCCGACGGTCACGGTGACCGTGCTGCCCACCGGCTCGTCCGTGATGCCCGAGATCGTCGGGGTCGAATCGTTCGTCGTGACGCTCGCAGGGCCGTCGATCATGATCGTCGGCGCTGTGACGTCGATCGTCAGCGCCTGGGTAGCCGTGCCGGTGTTCAGCGCCAGGTCGGTCACCGATGCGGTCACGGGGTAGGTCCCGGCAGCGAGTGCGGCTGCCGTCACCTGCCAGAGTCCGCCAGCGACGACCGGCGTCGTCAGGGTCTGGGTGTTGACCGTCACGGTGACGGTCCGCCCGACCGGCTCGTCCGTCGTACCTGAGATGGTCGGGGTGGGGTCGTTGGTCGGCCGACTCGCGCCACCATCGATGGTGACCAGCGGCGGCGATGATGTCCGCGCCACCGTTGATGGTGTTGGCACCAACGTGACAGGTCCGTTGCCAAGCAGTCGGCCGTTGAGGACCGCTCCGGCGCCCATGGTGGCGGCTCCGTTGACCAGGAAGATTCCCGGGTAGGTGGACCCGGCGGAATCGTAACCGCGCCATTGACCTGCCAGAAGACATTGGCGCCTTGAGCTTGGTTGATCAAGACGACGTTGAAGTTCGCCCCTGGGGAGTAGGCCCCGTTGACCTGGAAGATGAAGACGGCGTTGGGGTTGTTGCCTCCGTCGAGGGTCATCGTGCCCGTGCTGGTGAACGCCGCCGAGGTGGTGTGAACTCCGGCCTCGAACAACTTGCCATTTTGGTCGCCGGTGAATGAGAGGCCTCCGGCACGGCCTGCCGCATTGTCGTAGGCGACTTGACGGGCCGCTTGCGCCGTAGCCGCATCTGAGTTCGCGTTGTTGGTAGTGCCAGTCACCGTAAGTGTGCCCGCTCCACTCAGCAGCCCATTGAGGCCCAGGTCGCCCGTCAACGTGGTGACACCGGTGTTGGTCACGTTGGTGCCGGCGAGCACCGCATAGCTGCCAGCGGCACCGAGTGGCACCGGCGCAACGACCACCGGAGCGGCGCTCGCTGGCGCGACGGCGGCCAGCTGACCGACCGCCAGCAGGGCACAGAGCCCCAGGGCGATCCGAGCGATCCGGGACGAGAACGGGAGATGAGCGAGGGACCGGCGCGAACGCAACATAAGGGGCCTTCAGTGGTGCGGCACCGGGAGCTCAGCGTGGTGTTCCACGCGACGCCATACGATTGCCGACGGTTCCGAGACTACGGCGGCGAATCACCCAAAAGTCCGATCCGCTGACACGGATATGACGGGGCACGCCACGCGTGACGATTTGCCCCTGACGTCGTTCCCGCGCCCGCCGAAGGATTCGTCCTCTGGCTCGGGACCGTGGCTCGAGGGGTGGCGTAGTCAATCGTTACCCGTGGAGTGCGGCTACCTGCGTCTCGCCAGCACGGCCATCCACAAGCGCCGTAGCCCGAGGTTTGTCCCCAGGCCGCTGCGAGTCCAGCCTCGAAGGTCTGGCCGATCTGGTCGCCGGCAAACGGGGCCGCACCTGGACGAGTGGCCGCTTCGTTGTACGCCGTCAGTCGGTCAGCCTGCGCCGTGCCCGCCGGGACGTCCTTGTCATGCGTAGCTCCGGTCACCGTGCCATTGCCCGCACCGCCGAACCCCGTGATCGCACCCGAAGGACTGAGCCCGAGGTCGCCCGTCAACGTGGTGGGCCCAGTGTTGGTGACCCCAGTGCCAGCCAGCACGGCATACGTGCCGGCAGTGCCGAGCGAAACTGGCGCGACAACGACTGCCACGGCCTGAGCCGGTGGCACGACAGCCAGCTGCCCCACCGCCAGCAGGGCACAGAGCCCCAGGGCGATCCGAGCGATCCGGGACGAGAACGGGAGATGAGCGGGAGACCGGCGCGAACGCAACATAAGGGGGCTTTCGATGGTGCGGCACCGGGAGCTCAGCGTGGTGTTCCACGCGACGCCAGACGATTGCCGACGGTTCCGAGACTAGGGCGGCGAATCACTCAAAAGTCCGATCCGCTGACACGGATATGACGATGCCCTCCACGCGTGACTATTTGCCCCTGACGTCGTTCCCGCGCCCGCTGAAGGATTCGTCCTCTGGTTCGGGAGCGTGGCTCGACGGGGGCGTAGTCAATCGTTACCCGGGGAGCGCGGCTTCGTGCGTCTCGCTAGCGCGGCCATCCACAGGCCCCGAGGCCTCCGGTTTGTCCCCAGGCCCCCCGCGAGCAGCGTCTGGACATGAACTCTCGGACCTTCGTCACCGATCCCGTGCTCACCATCTGCGTGCCGCCCACCTGGCGCCGCCGACACGATCCCGTTCGCGGGATCGTCGTCGCGGCCCGGGCGCCCACGGCTCCGCCATCGGGCTACCGGCCCGAGATCGTGGCGCGGTCGCAGGTCGGCGTCGACGATCTCCGGCGATGGCGGATCGACCGGCTCGGCGAGCTCGCCGACGTGCTGGTCGACTTC
This sequence comes from uncultured Actinomycetota bacterium, assembly GCA_963781575.1. Taxonomy (GTDB): domain Bacteria; phylum Actinomycetota; class Actinomycetes; order Propionibacteriales; family Nocardioidaceae; genus Nocardioides. The sequence continues at coordinate 270,231 of CAWAGM010000008.1, forward strand.
GCCCTCGAGGACGACGACGAGTTCGACCTGCTCGGCGAACGGGTTGCCTACGCCCGGTTCGTCCATCGGCACGCGGCGACCGACGTCGTCTGCGACCAGTGGGCGTGGGTGCTGGACGGCATCGGCATCACCGTCTCGTGCTCGGTCGCGGCCGAGGAGTACGCCACCTACTGCGACCTCTTCGAGACAGTGGCCGAGTCCGTCCAGCTCACCCGGCGGGTGGCGTGAGGCTCACGACTGGGCGAGCTCGTCCATCCGCGGTCGCGGGTCGGCGAGGTCGAAGTCCTTGATGCCAGCGGTCCACAGGGCTCCTACTGCCATCGTCCGGCGTACCGCACCGAAGGTGACGACGTGGGCGATCGTGCCGCCGAGCGAGTGCGTGGCGGCCGGTTCGCACGTGGTGTCGACGAAGGTGTCGGCCATCGATCCCGTGCCGATTGTGTCCGCGACGAACGCGCGGTAGTCGCGCCCGGCCACGGCGTGGCGGGCGGCGAGCCCAGCCACGGTCTGGTCGCTCTCGTCGGGCCAGCTCTCGCCGCGCAGCGCGTTGAGCCAGTGCTCCTCCTGGGTGACCATGCCGTTGATCAGGCCCCGCAGGGTCGGGTCGTCGTCGATGCCCTCCACCGACTGGGTGATCGGCTGGTCGAGGACGGCGTCGTCCAGGGTCGACGCCGTCTCGATGATCGCGGTCAGCGAGTCGATGTGGTGGTCGACGAGCTGGGTCAGTACGTCCATGCTGCTCTCCTTGCGTGATGCCGGCAGGCGGACACCGCCGGGTGGTTGGAAGTGGACACCGCTCGCCGCCGGCAGCTCGAGCTGACGGAACGTCGGCGGCGGATCGGCCCGCAGGGCCGACGGGGTGCGCTCGTAGGCGCGGGCGAACGCTCGGGTGAAGGCTTCGTGCGAGCCGTAGCCTGCCTCGATCGCGACGTCGAGCACGCTTCGGTCGCGGTGCCGCAGCAGCCGGTAGGCCGCCCGCTCGAGCAGCAGCCGCCGACGCAGCGCGCCGGGCGGTTCTCCGCCGGCGGCGGTCACCAGCCGGTCGAAGTGGAAGCGCGACAGGTGCGCTCGCGCTGCCAGCTCACCGGCGCCGAGGCTCGGGTCCTCGAGCCCGGCGTGTGCCAAGTCGAGGATCCGGGTGAAGGGTGTCGGTGGTCATGGAGCAAGCCTGCACCCGCAGGACTCGTCCCGGCTTGATCGTCGTTGCTGACCTGCCGGCCGACTTGTCAGACGCGGTAGGTCAGGTCAGGTGGCGGTCAGGCCGGCGGCTGCCACAGGGGGTCGCGCCCCAAGAAGGCGGCCAGCCGCTCCGGCGCGGTCGCGCCGTCCGGCGTCGGCGCTGCGGGGCCGTACTGCCCCGACGATCGGAGCATCTCCTCGATCTCGGTCATCCCGGCGAGCATCGACGCGCACTCGTCGGGGTCCTGGCCGGGATCGATGCCGGCGGCCCGGCCGAGGTCCCACGTGTGCATGAAGACGTCGTTGAGGTAGAAGCGGTCGATGGCTTCGGGCAGGGGGATCTCCCCCAGGTGCGGGTTCGTCAGCACCCGATCGGCCGTGGCTGGATCGTCGAGCAGGGCCTGCACGCTCTCGACCTGCGCCGCCCAGGCGGCCGACGGATCGACGTCGACCGACGGTCCGCCCGGCAGCTCGATGCCGGCGCCCGAGGTGAGGAAGGCCGGGAACCACTCGACCAGGTGACGGACGACGTCGCGCGCCGTCCACTCCGCCACGGGGCTCGGACCGTCCCAGTCACCCACGGCCGAGACAGCAGCAGAGAACCCGGCCGACACGGCTCGGTGTCGGAGGGCCGCGCCCGTCGTCCCGCTCACAGCTCCTCCTCGGCCAGCAGCCGGTCGAGGGCGGCGTAGCCCTCGGTGATGCCCGTCTCCATTCCGCTGCGCAACCACTGGTCGCGGGTCTCGAAGCTGTCGACCAGCGAGGTGGCGTGCAGTCGGGTGACGCCGTCACCCAGGTCCTCGAACATCAAGGTCTCGAGGGCGACGTCGTCCGGGCTGCCCTCGAAGGTGAACGTCTGCACGATGCGGTCTTCGCGCACGGTGTGGAAGCAGCCTCGGAACTCGAAGCGTTCGTCGCCGCGGCCGGCCGAGTAGCGCCAGCTGCCGCCGGGGCGGGCAGCTCCACTCCTCGATGTTGGTCTGCAGCGAGGCCGGGCCGACCCATCGGGCGAACAGGTCGGGGTCTGTGTGGGCCCGGAACAGCTGGGCAGGGGTGGCGCGGAAGTCGCGGGTGATCCGGATCGTCGGCACGGTCGGGTCGGCGTGGATCGTGGCCTCGCCGAGGTGCCCGCCGCGTGAACCTGCTGGTTGCTCATGACGCTCCTCGTTCTTGGGTATCCGGTGTCGCTCGGCCAGCTCCTCGAGCACGGCGTCGAGGCGTTGGTAGCGCTCCTCGGCCCGACGTCGATACCGCTCGATCCAGCCGGTCATCAGGTCGAGGACGTCGGCCTCGAGGTGCACCGGCCGACGCTGCGCGTCGCGCGAGCGACTTACGAGTCCGGCCTGCTCGAGCACCTTGAGGTGCTTCGAGACGGCCTGCAAGCTCACGTCGTACGGCGCAGCGAGCTCGCCGACCGTCGCATCGCCGCCGGTCAGGCGAGCCACCAGGTCGCGCCGCGTGGGGTCGGCGAGCGCGCTGAATGCCTTGGACAACTGGTCCATCTCCACCTCCTCAACCAATTGGTTGAGGACGAGTCAAGCGCGCAGAGGGGTTGTTGTCAACCAAGTGGTTGTCCAAGCCGGCGGCTATCGACGGCTGGTGACTCGGATCCGCGCTCCGCGCTTCGGCACCGAGGTGATGTTGCGGACCTTGGGCTCGTCGTCGCCGATCGCCGCGATGTCGTAGACGGCGAGGACCTCGCGGAGCACCGCAACGCCCTCCATCAGGGAGAACCCGGCGCCGATGCAGCGTCGGGCGCCGCCTCCGAACGGGATCCAGGTGTTGGTGGGCGGGTTCTGGCCGAGGAAGCGCTCGGGCCGGAACACCTCGGGGTCCGGATGGTTCTCGTCGCGCTGGTGGCTGACGATGATCGAGGGGCCGACGGTCGTTCCGGCAGGCAGGTCGTAACCGGCGATCGTCGCGGGCTTCATCAGCGTGCGCACGACCATCGGGATGATCGGGTGCAGCCGCATGGCCTCCTTCAGGACGGCGTCCAGCCAGGCGTCGTCGCCGTCAGCGGCGGCCTGAACGCTGCGGGCGTGCAGCTCCGGGTGACGGCCGAGCTCGTAGAGCGACCACGCCAGCGCGGTCGCGGTGGTCTCGTGGCCGGCGAGCAGGAGGGTGACGAGCTGGTCGCGCAGCTCGGTGTCGGAGAGCGGGTCGCCCTCCGCCTCGCTGGTCACGATCAGCCGCGAGAGCACGTCGGTGCGGTCGGCGAGGTCGGGTGCTGCACGGCGCTCGCGGATCTCGGCGTACATCAGGCGGTCGAGCTCGTACTGGTTGTCGACGGTCTTCTTCCAGATGCCGAACCTCTGCAGCTTCGGGTAGCCCCAGCCGAGCAGCACGGCCGGGCTGATCTCGACGGTGGCGTTCACCCGCGGCCGCAGCTCGGCCAGCCGCGCCTCGTCGCTGACACCGAAGACGACCCGGAGGATCACCTCGAGGGTGAGCGCGTTCATCCGGTCGAGCGAGCGGAAGCTGCTGCCGTCGTCCCAGCTGCGGACCTCGTCGCGAGCCAGCTCGGTGACCATCGTCTGGTAGCCGCGCAGGGCTTGGCCGTTGAACGCCGGCATCAGCAGCTTGCGCGCCCGCTTGTGCTCGATCGAGTCCTGCAGCAGCAGCGAGTGCTTGCCCATGATCGGCCCGAGGATCGCGTTGCCCTTGCCAGCGTGGAACTCCTCCGGGTCGCCGGCGAAGATCTCCTTGGTGTGCTCGGGTCGGGTCACCATCACCAGCGGCCGCCCGCTGGGTGCGAGCCGGATCGTGAAGACGTCGCCGTACTTCTTGAGCAGGTAGGGGTGCAGCTGGTGACGGAAGCGCAGCAGGGCGCCGGTCTGCAAGAACGCCGGCCACCGAGGGCCGGGAGGCAGGTTCGCGCTCCTCGACGGCACCGGCGGGCCGTCGCTGCCGTCGAGCACGCTCATCGTGCGGAAGCGTTCACCGGTGAGCGCGGGGACGTCGTCGAGAGCGGCCATCCGTTGATCCTAGGCGTGCCGCGCGTAGACGGGCGCGGGCTTGGTCTTGAGGTCGGCGCACGACTGCCGTCGGGGCGCTCCGGCTTCGGCCGTGACGTCGAGCGTCTGCTGCCCGGCCGGGGTGTCGAGCACGACCCGGTCACCATCGACGGAGACGAGGCGGACGTCGTCCACGCCGATCCAGCCGTGCTCGCGGCGCAGCTCGAGGTCGGCCCACTGGGCCCGACCGGGCCATCCGGTGCGGCCTCGGGTGAGATCGAGGTCGACCCGACCGGCGTCGAGGGCCCCGCAGACCGCGACGGCGGAGGCCGGGTCGAGCCTGCCGAGCGTGTGACGCGGCGGGTAGGGCCAGCAGCGTCGCGCTGAAACGGTGCCCGCCGAGGTGGGTGGTCTCCCAGGTGGCCTCTGGCCAGCGCTCGGCCAGGGCGGCCGTGACCGGGCGGCCGCGCTCGGCGCAGCACACGTCGCGCTTGCCGTTCGTGCACACGAACCAAAGGGGGCCGCGGTACGGCGTGAGGTCACTCGCCGCGAGGTCGCGGAGGTCGTCGAGGTGGTCGATGACCGCGGTCGTCACCACGGGCTGCGGCGGGGCGAGGTCAGCCCGGAAGACCCTGATGCCGGGGCCGGTCTGCCGGTCGTAACGGCGGATCAGCTGGGTCTGCGCGGCGAGACCGCTCAGGTGACCGGTGGCCTTTGCGGGCCAGGGCCCAAGGTCCTCGACGAAGAGCCAGTCGGTCTCGGCCGGTGCGGTGCCGCCGAGCGGTTCGTCGTCGTCCCGGCTCGACTCGGTGCACCGGAACTCGCTCACACCACCATTCGACCAGACCACCCCCCACGCCCACTCGGCGCATCTGCACGCCGAAATCAGCGCGAGTCGGCGCGACAGTCGCGCCGACTCGGCCTAATCGAGAAGGCCGCGGCGACGAGCGATGGCGGCGGCCTCGGTGCGGCCGGCCGCACCGAGCTTGCCGAGGATGTTGGAGACGTGCACGCTCACCGTCTTGGTGCTGATGAAGAGCAGCTTGCCGATCTCGCCGTTGGTGCGGCCTTCGGCGACGTGACCGACGATCTCGAGCTCGCGAGCGGTCAGGGTGTCTGGCGTCGCCTCGTGGCGAGCCGATGGGCGCGAGCCGAGCGCGGTGAGATCGTCGATCAAGGGCTGCAGGTCCAGCTCCCGCGCGACGTCGCGAGCCTGGTCGGCCACCAGACGCGCGCCCGCGGCATCGCCGCACGCACGCAGGATTCCGGCCAACCGGGTGCGCACGACGGCGAGCTCAGGCACGTGACCGAAGTCGGCGAAGAGCTGCTCGGTCTCCCGCCAGGTCGACACGAGCACCTCGGGATCCGGGGCGTCGACGCCGGCCAACCAGCGCACCCGCAGCGTCTCGGCGTCCAGGCGACGCAGCCAGGCGCGGCCCTCAGGCCCCCAGTGCCCGTTCGGGTCGGTGTTGCGATCAAGCACCGTGTGGCCGTCTGCGTGCAGACGCTCGGCGTCGGGCACGAGCGCCTCCCGCTCGGCCTGGCTGAGCTCCGGGAGGACGTCGGCGATCACCCCCACCGTGACCGCTGCCAACCGGATACGGGCACCGAACCACTCGTGCCAGATGGCGGTGAGCACCTCGACGGCGTCTGCGTAGACGACGAGGGCCTTGGCAGGGTCGTGGCGGCGCCCGGCGACGAGCATCTCGACCTCGGCCGCGTAGATGGTGACGGCACCCTCGCGGCGCCAGAAGGGTCGGAGCCCGGCGGCGCGCGCGGCGACGTCCTCCCCGCGGGCCTGGAGCATGAGCAGCCGCATCGAGGTGAGCATCGCGCGCGGGATCGGCGGCGGCATCGGGCCCTCGACGAGGAAGAGGTCGAAGGCACGGTCCCACTCGCCCCGCACCATGTGGATCCACGCCAGCTGCCAGCGCGCCTCGAACCCGTAGGGCGCCCAGGGCAGCCCGGCGGCCGCGGCCCGCTCGATGGCGCTGGCGAACCACCGTTCCGCCTCCTCGAAGTCGCCCCAGTCCTCGTAGGAGCGACCGAGGAGGAACCGGCCACGCAGCTCGGCGTGGATCGCGTCCGTGGCCTCCGCCCGGGCCACGGCCTCCTCGAGGGCGGCGCGCAGACCCTCCTTCGGGCCAGCCTTCTTGAGTCCGCTCAACGTCATGATCGCGTCGGAGGCGAGCTCGTTGAGGTCGAGACGCTCGGCGAGCTCGAGGGCGTCCATGCCCACGGTCTGGGCCTCGTCGAGCTGGCCGTGCGCGGCCAGGATCTTCGCGTGGTTGGCCAGCACCCGTGCCCGCAGCCCACTCTCGCCGGTCGGCGCCAGCTCGACGGCGCGCGGCCGAGAGGTCGCGCGCGTCGACGTCCGACTCGGTGATGTAGACGGCGTTGGCCTGGGCGCTCAGCATCCGCGCCTTCCAGGTGTCGGAGGCGTCGTCGCCGAGGCGGTCGAGCTGCTCCTGGATCACCGCGACCGCGCGCTCGGGGTCGCCGCTCAACGTGAGCGCGTCGGCGGCCTTGACGACCAGCTTCGAGAGGTCGATGCCGTGGTCGCCGAGGTCTCCCTTGGCCAGTGCCGCCACTCAGGATCTCGAGCGCCTGCTGGTAGTGGAAGGCGGCCTCGTCGGGCCCACCCACCTCGCTGGCCTCGTTGCCGGCGCGCACGCTCGCGGTCAACGCGGTGGTCTTGTCCATCGCCAGGCGTGCGTGGCGAGCCAGCTCGGCGGCCGAGCCGCGACCGGTGATCTCCTGCAGCGCCAGCACGTAGCGGGCGTGCAACCGGGCCCGCTCCCCGGGCAGCAGGTCGTCGTAGACGGCCTCGCCGAGGAGGGCGTGCCGGAACGCGTAGCCGCCCCGCTCGGGCACCAGCACGTTCATCTCCACCGCGCCGCGGAGTCCTTCGTCGAGGGCGTCCGGCGTCAGGTCGGACGTCGCCTCCAACATGTCGTGGGTGACGCGACGTCCGCTCGCGCTGGCGGTGCGCACGACCTGGCGGGCGTCGTCGGCGAGCCGGTCGAGGCGAACGAGCAGCACGTCGGCCAGGTCACCCGGCACCGCGCTGCCCGGCTCGGCCGCAGCGCTGGTGAGCTCTTCGACGAAGAACGCGTTGCCCTCGGCGCGAGCGATCACGTCGGCGAGCTCCGACTCGGGCAGGCCGCCAGGCACCAGCGCGGCGACCAGCGCGCGAACGGCGTCGTCGGCCAGCGGGGAGAGGGCGATGCGGTCGACGCCGCGCAGGCGCGACCACTCGGCCACCTGCCGGCGCAGCGGGTGACGGCGGTGCAGGTCGTCGGAGCGGTAGGACGCCACGATCGCGAAGCCGCCGGAGTCGATGCGCGACAGCAGGAAGGACAACATGTCGCGGGTCGACTGGTCGGCCCAGTGGGTGTCCTCGATGACGAGCAGCACCGGGGCTCGAGTGGCTGCCGCCTCCAAGGCGGCCTGGAACGCGCGGAACAGATCGGCGCGGTCGAGGGCCGACGCCTCGGCGTCCGTCGAGTCGGACGACGACATCACCCGACGCACCGGTTGCAGGCGGGTCAGCGCCGGATGGTTCGCCGCGACCTCCGCGACGACGTCCGGCAGCTCGTTGACCAGCCGACCGACGACCTCCGAGAACGGCAGGTAGGGCAGCGCGCTGTCGCCGAAGTCGAGGCAGTGACCGGCGAAGACCTGCCAGCCGTCGGCGACGGCGAGGTCTCGCAGCGCACGCAGCAGGCGGGTCTTGCCGACGCCGGCGTCGCCGGAGAGCAGGACGTCGGTGAGCTTGGTGGCCGGCCGGAGCGGACGGACGCCGAGCGACGCCGCGATCTCGGACAGCTCGGCGTCCCGCCCGACCATGGTCGTGCTGGACTGGATGGCCACAGGGACCATTGTGTTGCCTGCCACCGCGCGAGTCAGCGGACTCGCTTGATGATCTCCTGCTCGTTGATGGCATACCGCGTCTTGCCGCGGCGTCGGATGGGCTTGCCCCGGCGCAGTCGCTCGGTGCGGTACGCGACCTCTGCCTGCACGTTCATCTGATCGAACCCGAACATGTCGGTCGCTCCTATCGGTACCTCAGGGCCGGACCGCTTCCGACCGATAGAAGAGATTCGCCGTCTGAGGTAGGCCCGCACATCTGGCTGGCGCCCTATCTGTGGCCGACCGGTGACTCTTCGGCTACCTCAGGCCTGGTTCTCCGCGGTCGGACGGCAGCCCGGGAGCGGTGCCCTGGCCACCGAATCAGGCACGAGGACGGTGGCAGACCCACCGCTCAGCGGCCGCGCGCCGCTCAGACCGGCCGACCACCGATCCAGGTCTGCGCGACGAGGGGGACACCGGGCCGGTAGGCCAGGTGCCGGTGGCTCGGGGCATCGAGGACGACGAGGTCGGCACGCGCGCCGACGGCGAGGTGCCCGACGTCGTCCCGGTCGAGCGCCCTGGCTCCGCCAGCAGTCGCCGCCCGCACCGCCTCGGCGGGCGTCAGCCCCATCTCGCGGACCGCGAGCGCGATGCAGAACGGCAGGCTGCTGGTGTAGCAGGAGCCGGGGTTGCAGTCGCTGGCGATCGCGACCTGCACGCCGGCATCGATCAGCCGGCGGGCGTCGGGGTAGGGCTGCTTGGTCGAGAACTCCACGCCGGGCAGGAGCGTGGCGACGGTGCCCGAGTCAGCCAGCGCCGCGACGTCGGCGGCGTCGAGGTAGGTGCAGTGGTCGACCGCGACGAGGCCGAGCTCGCAGGCCAGCTGCACCCCGGGGCCGGGGCCGAGCTGGTTGGCGTGCAGCCGACCGCGCAACCCGACTGCCGAGCCGGCAGCGAGGATCGCGCGTGCCTGGTCGGCGTCGAATGCGCCGCGCTCGCAGAAGACGTCGATCCAGCGGGCGTAGGGCGCAGCCGCCTCGAGCATCGGGCCGGTCACCTCGGCGACGTACGCCGCCGGGTCGTCGTACTCGCTCGGCACGACGTGTGCACCCAGGAACGTCGTCTCGTCGGTGAACTGCTGAGCCACGGCCAGGCTGCGGGCCTCGTCGCGCGCGGTGAGTCCGTAGCCACTCTTGATCTCGACCGTCGTCGTGCCTTGACGGCGCATCTCGGTCACGAGACGAGCGACGTGCGAGGTGAGCTGCTCGTCGGAGGCCGCGCGCGTCGCGGCGACGGTGGTGCGGATGCCGCCTGCGGCGTACGGCGTCCCGGTCATCCGAGCCTCGAACTCCTCGGCGCGATCGCCAGCGAAGACCAGGTGGGAGTGCGAGTCGACGAAGCCGGGAAGCACCGCCCGCCCGGCAACGTCGACCAGGGCGTCAGCGGCGGGCGCCTCGGCGTGCCGGCCCGACCCAGGCGACCTTGCCGCCTTCGACGACGACGGCCGCCCGCTCGAGGATGCCGAGCACCCCTGCTCGTTCGGGGTCGTTGGTGCTGAGCTCGGCGATGTTGGTGAGCACGGTGCTGGGTGACGTGCTCGTCATCGCAGGATCCTCTCGATGGCCGCGGCCAGCTCGTGCCCGACGTCGATCGGGTCGAGGTCGATGCGACGTCCGCCGACCACTACGTGGGAGACGTCGGCGGCGGTGGCGGCGAAGACGGCGGTGTGCTCGTCGGCTCCGGTGCCGGCAGTGCGGGGCGAGGTGATGTCGATGGTGACCAGGTCGGCCCGCTGACCGACGGCGATCGCGCCGGCGTCCGCGAAGCCCAGGCTGGCGTGGCCGGACGAGGTGGCGGCGGCGAGCAGCTCGGCGGCCGGCCAGGTGCCGCGCCGGTGCGGAGGCAAGCCGCTCGTCGAGCTCGACGGCACGCATCTCCTCGAACAGGTCGATCACGGCGTGGCTGTCGGAGCCCAGCGTCAGCGGGCTGCCTGCGTCGTGCAGCCGGCGACTCGGCCCCACTCCGTCACCGAGGTCGCGTTCTGTGGTCGGGCAGAAGCAGGCGTAGGTGCGGGTGCTGCCGAGGTGGTGGACGTCGTCGGCGGTGAGGTGGGTGGCGTGCACGGCCGTGGTGAGCGGGCCCAGCACGCCGTGGTCGGCGAGCAGCTGAGTGGGTGTCGCGCCGTACGCCGCGATGCAGTCGTCGTTCTCCGCGGTCTGCTCGCTGAGGTGCACGTGCAGTGGTCGGCTCTGGCTCGCGGCCACGACCGTGGCGAGCTGGTCGTCGGGCACGGCACGCACGGAGTGGATGGCGGCGCCGTGGCCGGTGGGCAGGTGTGAGACTCGATCGGCCCACGCGTCGGCAGTGCCGTCGGAGTAGCGCCGCTGCACGCCCTCGGGTGGCTCGCCGAAGCCGCTGCTGAGGTAGCAGGTGTCGAGCAGAGTGATCCGCAGTCCGGCCTCGTCGGCCGCAGCGATGAGTGCATGTCCCATGGCGTTGGCATCGTCGTACGGCGTGCCGTCGGGCTGGTGGTGCAGGTAGTGGAACTCCCCCACGCTGGTGATCCCGGCGGCGACCATCTCGCGGTAAGTGGCCCGGGCGAGGGTGAAGTAGGAGTCCGGGTCGAGCCGCTCGGCCACGGCGTACATCTGCTCGCGCCAGGTCCAGAACGTCCCCGTTCCGCGCTGCGTCCGGCCCCTCAGCGCCCGGTGGAACACGTGACTGTGGCAGTTGGCGAGGCCAGGGAGGGTGAGGCCTGGGATGACCGACGGCCGGGGAGGGCTGGTCGTCCAGCCGAGAGCTTTCTCGTCCCGGTGTCACGGCCGTGAACCGACTGTCCTCGATCTCCACCAGGACGTCGTCGCGCACCGCGCCGTCGACCCAGGCACGCTCAAGCCGATACGCCGTGGCCGTCATCAGCCAGCGCCACCCGTCAGTCGCTGCAGCGTGTCGGCCAGCGCAGAGACGCCCACCAGGCAGTCGGCGATCGACGCCGTCTCGGCTGGCGAGTGCGAGACGCCGGTGGGGTTGCGCACGAAGAGCATCGCGGTCGGGATGCCCGCAGCAGAGAGGATCCCGGCGTCGTGGCCGGCCTGGGTCGCGATGATCGGCCAGTCACCACCGGCGTGGTCGGCCGCGACGTGCGCGGCCAACCCGGCGTCGAACGCCACCGAGCCCGACACCGACTCGGGCGTCACGGTCACCGACGTCCCGTCGCGCTCGGCTCGGTCGGCCGCCTGGCGCGAGATGGCGTCGACGAGCTCGGCCAAGGCGACGTCCGACGCACATCGCGCATCGAGCCACGCCGTCACCCGCGAGGGCACCGCGTTGGTGCCGTTGGGCGCCACCTCGACGCGCCCGAAGGTCGCCCGCTGCCCAGCCAGGCGCGCCTGCTTGTTGGCCGCCAGTGCGGTCATCGCGTAGGTGAGCATCGGGTCGGCGCGGTCCTCCATGCGCGTGGTGCCGGCGTGGTTGGCCTCGCCGGTGACGTCGAAGCGGTAGCGGCCGTGCGGCCAGATCTCGCTCGCCACGCCGACTGCCGCGGCCCGGTCGACCAGGTCGCGTCCCTGCTCGACGTGCAGCTCGACGAACGTCGTCACGCCCTCGAGCAGAGCCGACGCACCGCCGTCGACGACGTCGCCGAGCCGGACGCCGTCCCGGTCGGCGAGCTCGCGCCCGACCTCCCACGGCGTCGAGCCGACCGCCAGCCGTGAGCCCAGGCAGGCCAGTCCGAACCGCGACCCCTCCTCCTCCACGAACACCGACACCCCGATCGGCCGCGCCGGCACGAACCCCCGCGCACGCAGCAGGTCGACCGCCGCCAGCGCCGAGACCACCCCCAACGGACCGTCGAACGCGCCACCGTCGAGCACCGAGTCGAGGTGCGAACCGGTGAGGACGGCGTCCCGCCGCGGTAGTCCCTGACGTTCTGGTTGTTTCTCGGGGATGAAAGCAGCCACTTCGTCAGGGACTACCCCACCGGCTACCCCACCGGTCACCCCACTGGCCACCCCACCCGACACGTCCCACCACGCCACCACGTTGCCGAAGCAGTCCGACTCGACAGCCAGCCCGCGGGCCGTCGCCTGCTCGACGAACCACGTCGCCAGCTCGCGCTCGGCCGAGAGGAACGGCTGCCGGAAGTAGCCGCCGGACGCCGAGGAACGCCCCACGGGCGCGAGGTCGGCCCACATCCGCTCGAAGTCGTCGGGCACGGTCACCTCCCTTGGCTCCCTACGCTGACGGTCATGGAGTTCCAGGACGTCGTGCGTCGCCGCCGGATGGTCCGCAACTATGCCGCCGACCCGGTCGACCCTGCCATCATCGACCGCGCGCTCGAGAACGCCACCCGGGCACCCAGCGCGGGCTTCAGCCAGGGCTGGGCGTTCGTCGTCCTCGACACCCCCGCGGACGTCGAGCGGTTCTGGCGGGCGAGCAGCGACGACGTCGGCGCGCCCGGCCCCTGGCTCGCCGGCATGATGCGCGCCCCGGTCGTCGTGATCCCGTGCAGCAACAAGGACGCCTACCTCGACCGCTACGCCGAGCCCGACAAGGGCTGGACCGACCGCGACGAGGCCCGCTGGTCGATGCCGTTCTGGCACATGGACGCCGCGATGGCCAGCCTGCTGATCCTCCAGACGGTCACCGACGCTGGCCTCGGCGCGTGCTTCTTCGGCGTCGTGCCCGAACGGCTCCCGCAGCTCAGAGCGGGCTTCGCCATCCCTGACACCCACGACCCGATCGGCGTCATCTCGATCGGCCACCCCGTAGCCGGCGGCTCGAGCGGCCCGAGCGGCTCGCCCAGCCGCCGCCCGCGCACGCCGTGGCAGGACGTCGTGCACCGCGGCGGTTGGTGAGCGTTCCGTAGAATCGGTGCCAGACACGGCAGAGGTGAGGCCCATGACGGACGAGCAGACCGACCGCACGAAGCCTGAGACCGAGCGCGACGACCGCACCGGCAAGGGAGCCGCCGCAGCTCGCATCCAGCACCAGACCCAATGGGTCGACCAGCAGATCCGGATCGCCATGGAACGCGGCGACTTCGACGACCTCCCCGGCGCGGGCAAGCCGATCACCAACCTCGGCCAGACCCACGACCCCGACTGGTGGCTCAAGCAGATGGTCGAGCGCGAGCAGATCTCCGTGCTCCCGCCGAGCCTCCAGCTGCGCAAGGAGGACGGCGAGCTCGACGCCAAGCTCGACACCATCCACTACGAGGACGGCGTGCGCGCCGAGCTGGCCGACTTCAACGAGCGCGTCATCCGGGCCCGCTACTCCCTCTCCCCCGGGCCACCCCTGGTCACGATGCCGCGCGACGTCGAGGAGACGGTCGCGGCCTGGAGGCAGACGCCGGGCCGAGCGACGCGCAGCGATGGCCGAGCGACCTGCGCCACAACCCCCCGTCCGCCGCCGATGGTGGCGACGATCTGCTAGGTGAACGGCTGCTAACTTGCCGGGCATGCGCAGCAGCAAGGACTTCTTCCGCCCGCTCGCCGTCGGCGCTCCGACGCCGCCCGCCGAGATCCCGTTCCGGCCGAGCCGAGCCATCCACTTCTTTGATCCGAGCAACGCCAAGATGGCGGCGAAGATCCCCGACATGGTCGGAACGGTCGACGTCCTGCTGGGCAACCTCGAGGACGCCGTCAAGGCCGACAACAAGCTCGCGGCTCGCGAGGGCCTCGTCGAGATCGCGCAGAGCACCGCCGATCTCGGGGGGAGCGGTCCCACCCAGCTCTGGACCCGGATCAACTCCCTCGACAGCCCGTGGGCGCTCGACGACCTCACCACGCTGGTGCCGGCGATCGGGCACAAGCTCGACGTGATCATGGTGCCGAAGGTGCAGGGCGCCGAGGACATCCACTACGTCGATCGACTGCTCGCCCAGCTCGAGGCCAAGGCCGGCCTGGAGCGCCCGATCCTGGTGCACGCCATCCTCGAGACGGCCCGCGGCGTCGCCAACATCGAGGAGATCTGCGGCGCATCGCCGCGCATGCAGGGACTCTCCCTCGGCCCGGCCGACCTGGCCGCCGACCGGCGGATGAAGACCACTCGCGTCGGCGGGGGTCACCCCGGCTACCTCGTGCGTCAGGATCCCGACGCCGACCAGCCCGACGCCCCGCGTGCGACGTACCAGCAGGACCTCTGGCACTACACGATCGCCCGGATGGTCGACGCCTGCGCGATGCACGGCATCTACCCCTACTACGGGCCGTTCGGCGACATTGCCGACGTCACCGCGTGCGAAGACCAGTTCCGCAACGCGTTCCTGCTCGGCTGCGTCGGCACCTGGAGCCTCCACCCCAAGCAGATCGCCATCGCCAACCGGGTGTTCAGCCCCTCGGTCGAAGACATCACCCACGCCCGTCGAGTCGTTGCAGCGATGCAACAAGGGGGGTGACGGCACCGGGGCCGTGATGCTCAACGGCAAGATGGAGGACGACGCCTCGCTGAAGCAGTGCCTGGTGATGGTCGATCTCGCCGAGCAGCTGGCCGCGATCGATCCCGAGCTGAAGAAGCAGTACGACGCGATCACCCTGGACGAGGAGGCCTGACATGGCTGAGTTCACCCCGTTGCGCTAGCGTGCTCTACATGCCGAGCTCCAACGAACGCGCGCTCGAGAAGGCCAAGTCGATCGCGTGCGACGGACTCATCCTCGACCTCGAGGACGCCGTCGCCCCCGACGCCAAGCCAGCGGCCCGCGAGTCCGCCTGCGCCGCCGCAGCGTCCGGTGAGTACGGACGCCGCACCGTCACGATCCGCGCCAACGGCCTCGGCACCGAGTGGCACGACGCCGACATCGTCGCGCGGCCGCCAGGCCGGGCCGGCGGCGATCGTCGTCCCCAAGGTGAACAGCGCCGCCGAGGTGCAGCAGCTGGTCGCCGCGATGGAGAAGGCCGGCGCACCCGACCACACCAAGCTCTGGGCGATGATCGAGACGCCGGTCGCGATCCTCGACGTGCTTTCGATCGCCCGCGCCTCCGAGCGGCTCACCTGTCTGGTGATGGGAACCAACGACCTGGTCAAGGAGCTCTACGCCGAGCACGTGCCCGGCCGCGCGCCGATCCTGCCGAGCCTGCACACAGCACTGCTGGCGGCCCGCGCTGCCGGGCATCGCGATCGTCGACGGCGTCTACAACGACGTGAAGAACCTCGACGGCTTCCTCGCCGAGTGCGAGCAGGGCCGTCAGATGGGCTTCGACGGAAAGACCCTGATCCACCCTGGCCAGGTCGAGGGCGCCAACACCGCCTTCGCCCCGAGCGAGCAGGCCGTCGACGACGCCCGCGGACTCATCCAGGCCTGGGAGGACGGCAAGGGCTCCGGCGTCGTCACCTACAACGGCAAGATGGTCGAGAACCTGCACGTCGAGTCGGCCGAGCGCACCCTGTCGATCCACGAGGCGATCTCCGCGCTCGAGGGCTGAAACCGGTGCGCGCCGTCGTCCAGCGAGTGAGCGCGGCCGTCGGTGAGCGTCGACGAGAAGGATCGTCGGCGCGATCGAGCGAGCCAGGGCTGCTCGTCTACCTCGGCGTCACGCACGACGACGCGACATCCGGACGTCGCCTGGATGGCGCGCAAGCTGTGGGAGACCCGGCTGCTGCGCGACGAGCGGTCGTGCTCCGAGGTCGGCGCCCCGCTGCTCGTGGTCAGCCAGTTCACGCTCTACGGCGATGCCCGCAAGGGACGTCGCCCCACCTGGCAGGCCGCTGCACCCGGTGCGGTGAGCGAGCCGCTCTACGACGCGGTGTGCTCAGCCTTGGAAGGCTTCGGCGCCCGCGTCGAACGCGGGGTGTTCGGCGCCGACATGCAGGTGTCGTCGGTGAACGATGGCCCGGTCACCCTGCTGCTCCAGTCACCACCAATTTCCCGCTCGACCCGTCCCCTATAGAGGACGGGTCAGCGCGAATCGAGCTCCTTGACGAGCTTGGCGGGGGCGGTGCGGCGGTAGGAGGCATCGAGCAGTTCGGCGCACCTCGGTCCAGTCGGACACGTCGTCGAGGTCGATGCCGAGCCAGCCGGAGGGGCCGAGGTAGGCCGGCACGAACGAGCGCTCGTCGTCGAGCAAGGACACCCGGTCGACCTCGTCGAGCAGCACCATGATGCTGGCGTCGTGCGCGATCCAGTCGCCGTCGACGCGTACCGACCCGCCGTAGTACGCAAAGACCTTCTGGGTGTGGAAGGCGGGCCGTCCGTGCGACACCTTCATCGCCGCGCCGGGCAGTGCCAGCGCGAGCTCGCGCACCTGGGCCAGCACCGGGTCGTCGTCTCGGAACATCTGCGGGTGTGCCATCTCAGCCCCAGACCTCAGCCACCCGCTCGGCCCAGGCGGCAGCCTGGGCGTGCCCGGCCAGCGCCGAGCCGGGGCGCGACGCAGGGTCGAGCACGTTCTTGCCGATGGCGGCCTTGGCCTCGTCGTCCGGCCAGATCACCAGGCGCCGCACGCGCAGTCCGGCGAGCTGCTCGCGGGCGCTGAGCTGCGGGCCGAGGCCGCGGTCGACCGGGGTCAGGGCGATCACCGGGTTGCACCCGGCGATCAGGTCGGCGTTCGCTCCGGATCGGACGCCGCCGTCGATGTAGAGCCGACCGTCGATCGGGATCGGCGGATAGACGCACGGCACGGCGCAGCTCGCGTTGACGGCGTCCTCGAGCGACACCTCGGGCCGCGAGCCGGTCGGCCCGAACGCGACCAGGGCACCGGTCTCGACGTCGACGGCGGTGATCACGAGGTCGCGCTCGGTCCACTCGAGACCGTCGATCCGGATCGCCACCTGCTCGTAGCGCTCGGCCACGGACGGCGTGCGGCCGCGGGCAGCGACCTTCACCGCGCGAGCTCCCGCCAGCCTGCCGAAAGCCTCGATGTCACCCCGGGCGCGGAGCAGCGCGACGGCGAGCTGAACCATCACGCCGAGGCCGATCGACGCCACCGGCACCGCACCGTCGACCACGGGTGAGCCGGGCGGTTGCAGCTGCCGGGCGTAGAGCTCCTCGAGCGGCGTCCCGCTGGTCACCTGGGCTCCGACGATCGAGCCGGCCGACGTGCCGACGACACGGTCGGCGGTCGTGAGGTCGATGCCGGCCTCGGCCAGACCCATCAGGAGACCGGTCTCCCACGCGATGCCGGTGATGCCGCCGCCGCCCAGCACCAGTCCGCGCTTCGACATCTCAGGCCTCCACGATCACGGTCGTCGCCTTGACCACGGCGGTTGCGGTCTTGCCCGGCTCGAGGCCGAGGTCGTCGGCGGCCTCGCGGCTCATCAGCGAGACGATGCGGAACTCGCCGCAGGCGAGCTCTACCTGGGCCATCACCCCGTCGCGCTGCACAGAAACCACGACGCCGGTCATCCGGTTGCGCGCACTGGTTCCGTTCGGCTTGCTGGTGTGCTGACGCAGGAGGTCGGGAAGCCGGTCGGCCGGCAGCACCCGCTGGTTGCCCTGCCGCTCGAACTCCACGCGCCCGTCGACCTCCCAGCGGCGCAGCGTGTCGACGCTCACGCCCAAGGCTGAGGCGACCTCACCGATTCGCAGGTACTCGACCACGCGTGAAGCCTAGAGCGTGCGTATGGGCACGGGGTCGGCCGAGTACTGCTGCACCGAGGTCGCCTTCACCGACAGCCACACGCTGCGACCCGTGGCCAGGCCGAGCTCGACGGCAGCGGCGGGCGTGACGTCGGCCAGCAGGTCGAGGCCGCCCGAGGTCTCGACGCGGGCACGCAGAGCATCACCGTGCGGCGACGTCGAGACCACGCGTCCCGACCACTGCAGCCGCGCCGAACCCTCCGGTCGCGCCAGCGAGACCGTCACCGCATCGGGCCGGAACGACGTCGAGCCGAGCACCGTCACGCAGCACGTTCAGGCCCACCAACCGGGCTACGTGCTCAGTCAACGGGCGGGCAGCGACCTCGGACGGCGGGCCCAGCTGTGCCACCTCGCCCGCATCGACCACTAGCACCATGTCGGCCAGGGTGAACGCGTCCAGCGCATCGTGGGTCACCAGGAGCGTGGTGCCGACGAACGCCGCGAGGTGCTCGCCCAGCTCGAGTCGCAAGGACGTCGCCACCCCGATGTCGAGCCCGGCGAACGGTTCATCGAGCAGCAGCAGCTGCTGGATCGGCGGCCAGTGCCCGGGCCAGCGACACCCGCTGCGCCTGACCACCCGAGAGCTGACCGGGCTTGCGGCCGGCCAGGTCGGCGACCCCGAAACGCGTCAGCCAGTCGGTCGCGACCGCACGCGCGGACTCGACGCCAACGCCCCGACTCCGTGGGCCGAACGCGACGTTCGCCTCGGCGCTGAGGTGCGGGAAGAGCGACCGCCCCTGGAACGCCATGCCGATGCGACGCTCACGCACCAGCCGGGACGTCGCGCCCGGCGCCGACCACGTCTCGCCATCGACCGTGACGGCGCCGACGTCCCCGAGGAGCCCGGCGACGGCGTGGAGCAGGGTCGACTTCGCCGGCGCCGTTCGGCCCGAGCACCGCGACGACCGCGCCTCGCTCGACCTCGAACGCGGCGCGCAGCCGACCCGGCACCTCGACGTCGACGCTCAGTCCAGACGTTGGCCGGGTCACGGAACCCGCAGCCATCGGTCGCGGAGCGCGGCGAGCACACCGATCGAGATCACCAGCAGGATCATGCTGATCGTGCGCGCGACCTCGACGTCACCCTGCAGCTCGGTGTAGATCAACGACGGCATCGTCTGGGTCGTGCCCGGGTAGTTGCCGGCAAAGGTGATGGTGGCGCCGAACTCGCCCAGCGACCGCGCCCAGGCCAGCGCCGAGCCGGCCATCAGTCCGGGGAGGATCAGCGGCAAGCGTGACCCGGCGGAACGTCGTCCAGCGGGTGGCCCCGAGGGTGGCCGCCACCGCGTCGAACTCGGCGCCGGTCGAGCGCAGGGCGCCCTCGACCGCGAGCACGAAGAAGGGCATGGCGACGAACGCGTGCGCGATCACCACCGCCGTCGTCGTGTAGGGCAGGCGGTAGCCGAAGAGGTCGTCGAGCACGGCCCCCGACCAGCCCGTTGCGGCCCAGTGCCGAGACCAGGGCGACGCCCGCCACCACCGGGGGCAGCACGAGCGGCACGATCACGAGCGCGCGCAGCACGCCGCGCCCCGGGAACTCCACGCGAGCGAGCAGCCAGGCCAGCGGGGTTCCGAAGACCAAGCACAGCGCGACCGTCGCTAGAGAGGTGATCGCGCTCAACCACAAGGCTTGACGCACCTTCTCGGTGCCGATCAGGGCCCACAACTGCGACCAAGGCGTGTCGCTGACCAGGGCCACCAGCGGGACGACGAGAAAGACCGAGGCCAGCGCGGCCGGAACCACGAGCAGCGCGGGAGGCGCCCCCAGGCTCGGCCGTGCGCGAGTCACGGCGCCCCGAAACCCGCAGCAGACAGCACGTCGCGGCCGGCGGAGGAGAGCACCAGGTCGACGAACTCCTGGGCGAGGTCGGCGTCACCGGCCTGCTCGAGGACGGCGATGGGGTACTCCAGCACCTGGCTGTCGGCGTCCGGGATCTCGATCGACACCACCTGGTCGCCGGCAGCGGTGGCATCGGTGACGTAGACGAGCCCGGCGTCGGCCTCACCGGAGGCCACCTTCGCGAGCACCGCCTTCACGTCGACCTCGAGACTGGCCGGCTCGTGATCGATGGCCCCGGCCGACAGCAGCGCAGAGCCGACGTTGCCGCACGGGGCGGTCTCGACACACACGACGTAGTCGACGTCGGGGTTCTCGAGGTCGGCGAACGACGTGATGCCCGCGGGGTTGCCGGCCGGCACGACGAGCGTCATCACGTTGGTGGCGAAGGTCGACGGGTCCGGCTGCGACGACTCCGCCGTCGACGGCGTCCTGCATGGTCGTGGTGTCCGCGGTCGCCAGCACGTCGGCCGGGGCGCCCTCGACGGCCTGGCCGGCCAGGGTCGCCGACGAGTCGAACGCCAGGCTCACCGACGACCCCCGGGTGGTCGGCCTCGAAGTCGGCGGCGAGGTCGGTGAACGTCCCGGTCAGCGAGGCCGCCGCGAGCACGGTGATCTCACTCCCACTCCCCGACGAGCCCTCCGACCCGCAGGCAGTCAGAGCAGTCGTCAGCACCAGCAGAGCAGCACCGACTGCGCCCCCGCGAACCAGAGTCATACCTAGACAATACATAGACATTCACGCTGACCCGTCCTCTATAGAGGACGGGTCAGCGCTACTCGCGCATGGGGATGCGGACGTGGCGCTCGGCAGCGACGTCGACGGCGAGGTCGTAGCCGGCGTCGACGTGGCGGATGACGCCCATGCCGGGGTCGTTGGTCAGCACCCGCTCGATCTTCTGGGCGGCGAGGTCGGTGCCGTCGGCGACGCACACCTGGCCCGCGTGCAGCGAGCGGCCCATGCCGACGCCGCCGCCGTGGTGGAACGACACCCAGGTCGCGCCCGAGGCGGTGTTGACCAGAGCGTTGAGGATCGCCCAGTCGGCGATCGCGTCGGAGCCGTCGAGCATCGCCTCGGTCTCGCGGTAGGGCGAGGCGACCGAGCCGCAGTCGAGGTGGTCGCGGCCGATCACGATCGGGGCCGACAGCTCGCCGGAGGCGACCATCTCGTTGAACTTCAGCCCCGCCAGGTGACGCTCGCCGTAGCCGAGCCAGCAGATGCGCGCCGGCAGGCCCTGGAAGGCCACCCGCTCGCCGGCCATGGTGATCCACTTGTGCAGCCGCTCGTACTCGCTGCTCCTCGGCGGGAACAGCTCGAGGATGGCGCGGTCGGTGGCCGCGATGTCGGCCGGGTCGCCCACAGCGCAGCCCAGCGGAACGGCCCCTTGCCCTCGCAGAAGAGCGGGCGGATGTAGGCCGGCACGAAGCCCGGGAACTCAAAGGCCCGGTCGTAGCCGCCCTTGCGCGCCTCGTCACGGATCGAGTTGCCGTAGTCGAAGACCTCGGCACCCTGGTCCTGGAACTCCACCATCGCCCGCACGTGCGCGGCCATCGAGGCCTGCGCGTCCTTGGTGAAGCCGGCCGGGTCGCGGTCGGCGGCGTCGGCCCAGTCGTCGACCGAGACGCCGATCGGCAGGTAGCTCAGCGGGTCGTGCGCCGACGTCTGGTCGGTGACCACGTCGATCGGCGCCCCCATCTCCAGCAGCAGCGGGAACACCTCCGCGGCGTTGCCGAGCACCCCGATCGACAACGGACGTCGCGCGTCCCGCGCCGCGACGGCCGCGCCGGACGGCGTCCTCGACCGAGTCGGCCTGCTCGTCGAGGTAGCGGTGCTCGATGCGCCGGGTGATGCGCGCCTGGTCGACGTCGACGCAGATCGCGACGCCGTCGTTCATGGTGACCGCCAGCGGCTGGGCGCCGCCCATGCCGCCGAGCCCGCCGGTGAGCGTGATGGTGCCGGCCAGGGTGCCACCGAACCGCTTGTCGGCGACCGCGGCGAAGGTCTCGAACGTGCCCTGGAGGATGCCCTGGGTGCCGATGTAGATCCACGAGCCGGCCGTCATCTGGCCGTACATCGTGAGGCCGAGGTCCTCGAGCCGGCGGAACTCCTCCCAGTTGGCCCAGTCGCCCACCAGGTTGGAGTTGGCGATGAGCACGCGGGGCGCCCACTCGTGGGTGCGCATCACGCCCACCGGCCGACCCGACTGCACGAGCAACGTCTCGTCGTCCTTCAGCGTGGTGAGCGTGCGCACCAGGGCGTCGTACGACGGCCAGTCGCGGGCGGCCTTGCCGGTGCCGCCGTAGACCACGAGGTCCTCGGGGCGCTCGGCGTTCTCGGGGTCGAGGTTGTTCATCAGCATCCGCAGCGGCGCCTCGGTCTGCCACGAGCCGCGCCGTGAGCTGGGTGCCGTGCGCGGCGCGGATGGGGAGACGTGGGTTGCTCGACGTGCTCATGAGAGCTCTCCGATCACTGATTCGGCGGCGGCGACCACGGCACCGGAGGCCACCAGCCCCACCGCGGTCTCGATCTCGGGCGAGAGATGCCGGTCGGGCCCTGGCCCCTCGATACCGGCAGCGCGCAGCAGCGCGACGACGGCGCCGGTGGCCGGCGACGGGCACCAGCGGTGCGCGGAAGTCCAGCGCGCGGGCGGCGGTCAGCACCTCGATCGCGACCACCCGGGTGAGCCCGTCGACCGAGCGGCGCAGCTTGCGGGCAGCCGACCACCCCATCGACACGTGGTCCTCCTGCATGGCGCTGGAGGGGATGGAGTCGACCGAGGCGGGCGAGGCCAGCCGCTTCATCTCCGAGACGATCGCGGCCTGCGTGTACTGCGCGATCATGTGCCCGCTGTCGACGCCGGGGTCGAAGGCCAGGAACGGCGGTAGTCCGTGGTTGCGGGCCTTGTCGAGGAAGCGGTCGGTGCGGCGCTCACTGATCGAGGCGACGTCGGCAGCGACGATCGCGAGGAAGTCGAGCACGTAGCCCACCGGCGCTCCGTGGAAGTTGCCGTTCGACTCGACGCGCGCTCCGCCCTCGGCGTCCGGCAGCACGACCGGGTTGTCGATCGCGGAGGCGAGCTCGCGCGAGGCCACCAGGCGCCGCGTGGGTCACGGTGTCGCGGGCGGCGCCGTGCACCTGCGGCGAGCAGCGCAGGGAGTAGGCGTCCTGCACCCGGTTGCAGTCAGGTCCGCGGTGCGAGGCGACGACGCCGGAGTCAGCCAGCAGCCGCACCAGGTTGGCTGCCGACGCGGCCTGCCCCGGGTGGGGACGCAGGGCCTGCAGCTCGGCGGCGAAGACCCGGTCGGTCGCGAGCTGACCCTCCACCGACATGGCGGCCGCGACGTCCAAGGTCTTGAGCAGCATCGTCAGGTCCTCGATGGCGAGCACGAGCATGCCGAGCATGCCGTCGGTGCCGTTGATGAGCGCCAGCCCCTCCTTGGCCGCGAGCTCGACCGGCGCCAGCCCGGCCGCCGCCAAAGCGTCGGCCGCCGGCATCAGCGTCCCGGCCGAATCACGCACCATCCCCTCGCCCATCAGGGCGAGCGCGCAGTGCGACAGCGGCGCGAGGTCTCCCGAGCAGCCCAGCGAGCCGTACTCGTGCACCACCGGCGTGATGCCGTGGCTCAGCAGGTCGGCCATCAGCTGCGCCGTCGCCGGGCGAATGCCGGTGTGACCGGTGGCCAAAGTGGCCAGGCGCAGCGTCATCAGCGCCCGCACCACCTCCCGCTCGACCTCGGGTCCCGATCCCGCCGCGTGCGAACGCACCAGCGAGCGCTGCAGCTGGGCACGCATCTCGGTCGGGATGTGCCGGGTCGCCAAGGCTCCGAAGCCAGTGGAGACGCCGTACGCCGGGGTGGGAGCAGCGGCCAGCTCATCGATCACCGAGCGAGCCCGTTCGATGGCGCCGACCGCCGTTGCGGAGAGCTGTACCGCGGCGCCTCTGCGGGCCACCGCCACAAGGTCCGAAAAGGTCACTGGGCCATCACCGAGCAGCACCGAGGTCATCGCCTCATCCAACGCGACTCGGCGCCTGGACGAAAGGCCGAGCCGGACGAGTGGTCTAGTCCAATGACCTTCTCTGGGTGTGGGACCTTCAGCAACAGGGGAAGTGGACGCACAGTGGTTATCCGATCCATGGGGGATCGGCATCCCTGCCCCGAGGAGTTCTCGTGCGTCGCCATGCTCTCAGTCTTTTCCTAGCCACAGCGCTCGCAGCGCTGACCACAAGTCTGGTGTCGGCTCCGGCCACGCAGGCCTCGTCCACTGCCAAGCCCACGACGCACCAGCGCGTGGTCACGAAGTTCGCGGTCGCCACCTCGGCCTACGGCACCCGGGTGCAGGGAGGAGCCGTCCCTGCGAAGTCGGACACGACCGCCTTCGAGGTCATCGGCTGCACGAACGTCGTCGGCAAGAAGAAGGTCAACTACGAGGCCGAGGTGACGATCCCGGGTCTAGGCGTCGCGGACGGTGTCCGCACCGAGGTCTGGACGGAGAAGACTGGCTCGACCGTCTCCTCCTACTCGATGCACAAGATCGCCCGCCTGACCCTCGGCGAGGGTTCGCCCTTCGGCTCACTGGAGATCCGCGGGCTCGAGTCACTGAGCCACGCCTTCAACCGGGCCGGCAAGTTCGGCACCGACATCGAGAACAGCATCGCCAAGATCGTCTACCACCCGCCGACCGGCAGCCCGCAAGAGCTCGACATCCCGGCACCCAACCAGACCCTGGCCATCCCCGGTCTGGCCAAGATCTCGCTCGGCAAGGTGCGCGAGATCGTCGAGAAGGACCGCGCGTTCGCCTCGGCCAACGTCGTCGACATCAAGGTCCTCCCCAGCCAGACCCGGACACGAGTGGCGCAGACACTCGCCAAGGTCAACGCCGGCGTTCGCCGGGGCGTCTTCGTCGGGTTCTCGACCGGCGTCGAGGCCCGGGCCCTGGCCGACAACGCCAAGGTCGGTCGTACCCCGCTGCTCGTCCACCCCTGCCAGGGCACGCAGGGACAGGAGGTCGGCAAGGACGTCGCCGGCGCCAACCTCGCCGACCAGATCGTGGTTCGCGGAGTCAGCACCGACCAGACCTCGACCAACAACCCGGCGCGGGCCCAGGGCCAGCAGATCGGCAAGGTCGCCCGGGCGATCCTGGGTGGCGAGAACGGCCTGGACATCCGCGGCATCCGCGGCGTGGTCAACGTGGTGCGCACCAAGGACGGCGTGACCGCGAACTCTGATGGCACCCACGTGCTCGAGATCGTTGCTGGCGGCGAGTCGTACTCCATGCCGGAGTTCGGAACCCTCGAGATCCCCGGTCTCGCGAAGCTCGAGGACAACATCGAGGTCAAGACGCCCAACGGTCTCAAGGTGATCGCCCTGCGCGTCACGTTGCTCGGCGAGGACGGTGTGGTCGTCGACCTCGGCGTCGCCAAGCTGCAAGTCCGCCCAGGGGTCAAGCGACCGAACCAGCGCTGACCGCCTCCGACACCGCGATTCAACACGTGCACCACGTCATCGACGTGGTGCACGTGCTCGCGCGCGAAACCCACGCCGACGTATCAGCAGGGCACTAGTGTCTGAAGCCACGACCCCTTGCGAGACGGAGACCTGCCATGGGACTGATCCAGGCTGCAATCGGCGCTATCGGCGGCTCCATGGCCGATCAGTGGAAGGACTTCTACACCGTCCCGGACGGCCTGCCGCCGACCGCCGCGCTGTTCGCCGCCGTCGCGCGCGGCGAGAACGCCGGCCGCGGCTCGAACACCCGAGGGTCTGACGGCGTCATCACCAACGGCAGCAAGATCGTGGTGCCCGAGGGCTACGGCCTGGTGCTGATGCAGGACGGCGCCATCACCGGCTTCGCCGCCGAGCCCGGCGCCTACGAGTGGGACTCCGACGCCCAGGACTCGCAGTCGATCTTCGCCGGCGACGGCATCGTCAGCCCGTTGATCAAGACCTCGTGGGAGCGGTTCAAGTTCGGCGGCCGACCGAGCTCGCAGCAACGGGCCTACTTCGTCACGCTCAAGGAGCTGCCCAACAACCGCTTCGGCACGCAGTCGGAGATCTACTGGGACGACGCCTACATGAACGCGCAGGTCGGTGCGATCACGCGCGGCACCTACACGCTGAAGATCGCTCGACCCGATCCTGTTCATCCGCTCGTTCGTGCCGGTCGACCTACCTCGAGCCGGGCAAGGTCTTCGACTTCACCGACATCGAGAACGACGCCGCGAGCCAGCTCTTCACCGAGGTCGTCGGCTCGCTGGCTCCGGCGTTCTCGATGTACACGAACGATCCGGCGAAGGGGAACCGGATCACCAAGATCCAGCAGGACTCCGTCGGCTTCGCGCGCAGCCTGTCGGCCGCCGTCGAGGAGAACTACCAGTGGAGCTCGGCGCGCGGCCTCCAGATCGTCTCGACCGCGATCATCTCGATCGAGTACGACGAGACGACGCGCGAGCTGCTGAAGAACGTGCAGCGTGCCGACGCGCTCTCGGGCGCACGAGGCAACTCCAACCTGCAGGCCTCGGTCGCAGCCGGGTTCGAGTCGGCTGGCGAGAACGCCGGACCGGGCGGTCTGATCGGCATGGGCATGGCGGGCGGCGCGACCGGGATCGGCGGCCTGCAGCAGCCGGTGCCTGGCGTGGGTGGCCAGAGCCACCCCGGCCCAGCCCGCAGCGCCCAGCCGCTCCAGCCGCCCCGGCGGCCGCCGCTGACGACGACCCGATGGCCAAGCTGGCGAAGGCCAAGGAGATGCTCGACGCCGGGTTGATCACCCAGGAGGACTACGACGCAGTCAAGGCCAAGGCCCTGGGCCTCTGAGCCCAGGACCCGAACCCTCATGGCCGACCCCTCCATGGACGACTCCGCCACCACGCCGGATCCCGACGGCGCACCGCCGCTCGACGTCGACGCCTCGCCCAGCGGCCCAGCGGTCATCGACACCGAGAACACCCAGCTGAACGACGGCCTCAACCGCTGCCCGAAGTGTGGCTCGAGCGACATCCAGCTGCGTGTCTCCACCGGCATGCTGATCTGCCTGTTCTGCCGACACTCCTGGGCCGAGGAGACGATCGAGCCGCTCGTGTCCGACACGGCCGCTGCACCGACCTCGCAGGGCACGATCATCGGCTCCGGCGCCGCCGACATCGACGCCGCCGCAGCCGGTGTCGTGACCTGAAGTGTCCGGGGTGCGGCGTCGGAGGTCGTCGTCAACACCGCCGAGGCGACGTCGCTCGCGGTGCCACTGGTGCCGGCACGTGCTGAACGTCAACGAGCAGGTGCCGAACGGGGCCGTGCCCGACGCCGTGCTGCCGTTCAGCATCAGCCGCGACGACGCCGCTGGCCAAGATCCGCACCTTCGCCGGCAAGCGGCGGATGTTCGCCGCACCGGCGGTTCATCAAGGAGTTCGTGCCCGAGAACGTCGTCGGCGTCTACCTGCCCTACATGGTGATCGACAGCTACGGCCAGCGCCGACCTGCACGGCCAGGGCGAGGTGCTGATCCGCCGCTACACCCGGGGCAGCGGCGACAACAAGGAGACCTACTACGACGCCGACGTCTACCAGGTGCACCGTCACGTCGACTTCACCGTCGACGACCTGACCATCGAGTCGTCGGCCGATCGGGCCGACATGAACACCCTGGTCAACACCAACAACATCATCAACACGATCCTGCCGTTCGACACCGAGAAGGCCGTGCAGCTGGAACGCCAACTACCTCGTCGGCTTCACCTCCGAGAAGCGCGACCAGGACGTCGCAGCACTGGTGCCCGAGCTCGAGCACCAGCTGCTCTCCATCGCCCGGTCGGAGGTCGAGCCGCGTCGGTGGCCAACTACGACCGCGGCGTGCGGTGGGAGGCCGAGCGGCTCGACGTGCACGGCACCCGCTGGGTGTCGATGTACCTGCCCGGTGTGGCTCTACTCCTACTACCAGTCGAACGGGAAGCCGGAGACAAGAAGTCGGCATGGTGCACTACATCGCCGTGAACGGCCGCACCGGCGAGACCATGGGCAGCGTCCCGGTCTCCCAGGGGCGCCTGCTCGCGGCCGCGATCGCGGTCGGCAGCGTCCTCGAGGTCGTGGCCGCGGCGATCGTGGTGGTGGCGTCATGAGCGCACTCCTCACCAGCGGTGTCCTCGGCGGCCTTCTCGCCGTGCTGGAGTCCGACAACAGCATCGGTGCGCTCTTGCTGGCCGGCCCGATCGGCGGAGCGCTGGTCTACGGCGGGTTGTTCCAGTACTACCGCAACACCGGCAAGTCGCACTCGTTCGAGCGGGAGACGCGGATCGAGGCCCAGCCCACGACCGGTACCGACCACAAGATCGACGAGGTGCGGGGCACCAAGCGTTCGAGCATCAAGGATGGCAACGGCGACAGCCACCGAGAACGGGTGCGTCGCCTCTAGTCCGTGTGCTGCGCCATTGCGGCGGTCAGGCGATGTCACGACGGACCGAAATGCGTTCGCGTTCCCGTGACGCGGTGTCACAACCGATCTAGGCTGCTCCAACGACCGCGCCCGCACCAGGCTGGGCGTCGTCCCTGCTGCTCCGGAGGACCTGCATGTCACCCCTCGCTCGTCGGCACGCCCGCCTGCACGTGATCACCACCCTCGCGGTGGCGCTGGCCTTCGTGGTGGTGGCCCTGTCCCTGCCCACCTCGGGGGAGAGCCGCACGTTGACCCTGCGTCAGCAGAACGAGCTGACGAAGATGGAGCAGGGTCTGCCCCACGTCGACCTGCCCGGCATGCCGTTCCACGTCCACGACGCACGGTTCAACGACGCACTGGCCCGCGGCGGCGAGCAGGGCAAGGAGACCGCCGACCCGACCACGGCGGCCGAGGCCCGCCGCTCAGCGTCATACGTCGCCTCCGAGCGGCGTCTGCCCGACCCGAAGCTGACCACGATGCAGGTCTCGGTGCCGCGCCTGCGAACGGCCACAGAACCGTTACGCCATGGCGAACGGCTGCTACAAGATCGGCTCCGGAGCACCCTTCTACTTCAAGGCCACCGACCTGGGCACCTACCTGCTCTACAGCAAGAACCGTGAGTACCTCGCGACCACGGGCACCCTCGGCCTCGATCCTGAGCCGAGCGCCGGCGCGGAGTGGACGGCGATCAAGGCCGGCAACGGCCTCGCGCTGCGCTCCTCGGGGCGCTACCTCACGCAGACGGGCACGACGTTCACCCTCGGCAACCAGCCCCGCGCGATCCCGCTGGTGCGCACCGGTGGCTGCACGGCGTTCCCCGAGTCGCAGATCGACATCACGGGCAACCCGCACGCGGGCGTCTCCTCGTTCCAGGAGGTGCGCGGGTTCGTCGACGCGCACACCCACGGCATGGCGTTCGAGTTCCTCGGTGGCGACGTCCACTGCGGACGCCCGTGGCACAAGTACGGCATCACCAAGGCGCTCGTCGACTGCGCCGACCACACCCTCACCGGCGGGTACGGATCGCGTCCTGGAGACGTTCTTGTCCGGCAACCCCGGTCACGACCCGGTCGGCTGGCCGACGTTCAAGGACTGGCCAGCGCCCGAGTCGCTCACCCACGAGGGCACCTACTACAAGTGGATGGAGCGGGCCTGGCGCGGCGGGCAGCGGCTGTTCGTCAACCTGCTGGTCGAGAACAACAAGCTCTGCGAGATCTACCCGCTCAAGCGCAACAGCTGCGACGACATGGACTCGATCCGACTCCAGGCACGCGACATGCACAAGTTCCAGGACTACATCGACGCGCAGTTCGGCGGTCCGGGCAAGGGCTTCTACCGCATCGTGAAGACGCCGTTCGAGGCCCGCCGCGTGATCAACGAGGGCAAGCTCGCGGTGATCATGGGCATCGAGACGAGCGTGCCGTTCGGCTGCACGTTCAAGCAGGTGCTCACCACCGACGTCCCTGCCTGCACCGCCGCCGACATCACCCGACAGATCGGGCAGATGCACAAGATGGGCGTGCGTCAGATGGAGCTCGTCAACAAGTTCGACAACGCCCTCGGCGGGGTCGCCGGCGACGCCGGGGAGACCGGCGTGATCGTCAACTCCGCCAACTTCCTCGAGACCGGCACCTTCTGGGACATGAAGGGCTGCGACCCCAAGGACGGCGTCTCCGCCGACAACCCGCAGATCGCCTTCCCGGAGATCTCCGCCGAGCAGCAGGACGCTCTCTTCGGGGCGGTCGGCTCCCTCTTCGGTCCGGCTCTACCGGCGATCCCGATCTACGCCCCGCCCGCTCACTGCAACGACCGAGGACTCACCGCGCTCGGCGAGCACACCATCCGCGAGATGGTGAAGCGCGACATGATCTTCGACCCCGACCACCTCAGCGTGAAGGCCCGCAACACCTCGCTCGACCTCACCGAGAAGCTCGGCTACCCCGGCGTCCTCTCGAGCCACTCCTGGTCGACGCCTGACGCCTACCCGCGCTTCTACGAGCAGGGCGGCTTCATCACGCCGTACGCCGGCAGCTCGACGTCTTTCGTCGAGAAGTGGCGCACCCACGTGGGCTGGGCCGACCCGCGCTACTACTGGGGCATCGGCTTCGGCGCCGACATCAACGGCCTCGGCGCCCAGGGCGCGGCCCGCGGTGCGAACGTGAAGAACGCCGTCTCCTACCCCTTCACGCGGCCTCGGCGGCGTCGCGCATCGACAAGCAGCACACCGGCCAGCGCGTCTTCGACATCAACAAGGACGGCGTCGCGCAGTACGGCCTCTACCCCGACTGGGTCGAGGACCTCACCCAAGTCGCGGGCGCCACGTCGGCCGCCGACGGCGCGCGCGATCTTCGACGACATGAGCCGTGGCGCCGAGGCCTACCTGCAGATGTGGGAGCGGGCCGAGGGCATCGCCCCCGACTCCTGCCGCAACCCGGGGCTGCGCAAGCAGGTCTCGTCGGTGAAGCAGCTGATCCGCCGCGGCATGACCACCGAGCAGGTCATGCGCAAGGTCGGCCAGCCGTTCGAGCGCCTCGGTACGACGTACGGCGTCTGCGCCAAGGCGCCGGGCAAGCCGCGCGTGCTGATGCACATCCAGTTCTCCCGAAGGGCCGCGTCACCGGCATCGAGGCCTAGGTCTCCGGGCCACCTGATGCAACTCCGCCGCCGGGGCTGCTGGCCTCTGCTGGGCGAGCGCGCTCGGCGCCACATCAGAAGCCTCGGTGCGAACTTCCACGACGGCACGATCGGCTTCCTCAACGAGATGGCCGCCCTGGTGCGCGCGCACGGCAAGACCCCGCGGGCTTGGGCTGACGGCACCTCCGGCGGTGCGGTGACCCGGCTCGACCGCGATGTGGTCTGCGAGTGGTGGACCGACATCAATCCCCTCGGCGACCAGACGGCACAACGCACGCCGCAGCAGCTGCTGGACGCCGGGCACCGGATCATGAACTGCAGCTTCTACCCGACCAACCTCGCCTACCGCGATCCACCGTTCCCGGCCCACCCCGGGCTCACCGACTTCTACGAGGGCTGGCAGCGACCCGAAGTTACCTGCGGGTAGGATTTCCCTCACCCCTGGGGACCCCTGACGTTCCCCACCTGGGGCAATAGGCTCACACCGCCCGCAGCGTCCTCCGCGGGTGCCGAAGACTGGGAGTCCCGCATGCAGACCGTTGCCATCGTCATCTCGCTGGCCCTCACCCTCGCCGCCGTGGTCGCCGTCACCCTGGCGGTGCGCCGCATGGTCGCAGTGATGAAGCAGGGCCAGCCAGCCCCGGGCCGCGCCGGCAACCCGGCAGCGCGCACGGTGACGATGCTGAAGGAGACCTTCGGCCACACCCGGATGCTGCAATGGCACTGGGTCGGCATCATGCACTGGTTCGTCTACCTGGCGTTCCTGCTGCTCAGCGCCGCCGTCTTCGCGGGCTACTTCCAGCTCTTCGACCCCGAGTTCGCACTGCCGCTCATCGGCCACTTCTTCCTGTTCGAGTGGGTCAGCGAGGGCATCGGCGCGCTGAGCACGATCGGCATCGTCTTCCTGATCGTCTATCGCCAGCTCAACCACCCTCGCAGCCAGGGCCGGAGCAGCCGCTTCTACGGATCGCGTCAGTGGCAGGCCTACTTC
Source organism: uncultured Actinomycetota bacterium (assembly GCA_963781575.1). Lineage (GTDB taxonomy): Bacteria > Actinomycetota > Actinomycetes > Propionibacteriales > Nocardioidaceae > Nocardioides. Next base: position 301,674 of record CAWAGM010000008.1, read on the forward strand.
GTCGAGGCGCTCGTACTGCTCGAAGGTTCGGCGATCCTGTTCATCCGCGGTGCCGAGTACAACCTCGGCCAGGTCGCCAGCGACCACCCGGAGGACTTCGACCGGTTCCACTTCCCGATCAGCTCCTACGTCGGTGATGCCCTGTTCAGCAGCTCGGAGGGCACCCTCGAGAACACGATCATCGCCATCGCGGTCTTCAAGATCGTGCTCGCGATGGTGTGGCTGCTGGTGATCGCGCAGAACATCACCATGGGCATCGCCTGGCACCGATTCACTGCCTGGCCGAACATCTGGTTCAAGCGCGAGGCCTCGGGCCGCACCGCCCTGGGCGCCCTGAAGCCCCTCACCTCCGACGGCAAGGCGATCACCCTCGACGACATCGACGACCTCGACGAAGACGCCAAGCTCGGTGTCGGCGCCATCGAGGACTTCTCGTGGAAGGGCATCCTCGACTTCACGACCTGCACCGAGTGCGGTCGCTGCCAGTCGCAGTGCCCGGCCTGGAACACCGAGAAGCCGTTGTCGCCCAAGCTGTTGATCATGGGCCTGCGCGAGGCGGCGTACGCCGGCGCGCCGGGCTCGCAAGGGGACGGCAGCACCCGCACCCTGGTCGGCAAGAGCGACCAGGAGGCCGAGGTCGGTTCCGGAGACGACGTGGCCGAGTGGTTCTACAACCCTCCCGGCGGCGACTTCGTCATCGACGAGGACGTCCTGTGGTCGTGCACCTCGTGCGGCGCGTGCGTGCAGCAGTGCCCGGTCGACATCGAGCACGTCGACCACATCATCGACATGCGCCGACACCAGGTGCTGGTGGAGTCGAACTTCCCCTCCGAGCTCAACGGACTCTTCAAGGGCCTGGAGAACAAGGGCAACCCGTGGAACATGTCGTCCTCGGCGCGGATGGACTGGGCCAAGGGCCTCGAGTTCGACGTCAAGGTCGTCGGCGAGTCGATCGAGTCGCTCGACGAGGTCGACTGGCTCTTCTGGGTCGGCTGCGCCGGCGCCTACGAGGACCGCGCCAAGAAGACCACCCGCGCCGTGGCCGAGCTGCTGGACATGGCCGGCGTCTCGTTCGGCGTCCTGGGCAACGGCGAGACCTGCACCGGCGACCCGGCCCGCCGCGCCGGCAACGAGTTCGTGTTCCAGGGCCTGGCCCAGCAGAACGTCGAGGTGTTCAAGGAGTACAAGGTCAAGAAGGTCGTCTCGACCTGCGCTCACTGCTTCAACACGCTCAAGAACGAGTACCAGGACTTCGGGGTCGAGCTCGAGGTCGTGCACCACACCCAGCTGTTGAACCGGCTGGTGCGTGACGGCAAGCTCACCCCGGTCACCGACGGCGCGGGCGCACACAAGCGTTCGATCACCTACCACGACCCGTGCTACATCGGCCGTCACAACGGCGTCTACACGCCGCCGCGCGAGCTGCTCCAGGTGCTCCCCGGCGCCGAGTACGTCGAGATGGAGCGCAACTCCGAACGCTCCTTCTGCTGCGGCGCCGGCGGCGCGCGCATGTGGATGGAGGAGAACCTCGGCGAGCGGATCAACGTCAACCGCACGGTCGAGGCCGTCGGCACCGGCGCCGACCAGATCGCGGTGGGCTGCCCGTTCTGCCGCGTCATGCTCTCCGACGGTCTCACCGCCCAGCAGGCCAAGGGCGAGGCCCGCGAGGAGGTCGAGGTCCTCGACGTCGCGCAGATGCTGCTCGCCTCGGTGAAGGGCGAGCAGGCCACCAAGCTGCTGCCCGGCGAGGGCGCGGCCGACGCGCCCGCCGCCAAGAAGTCCGAGCCGGCGAGCCGAAGGCCGAAGTCCGAGGAGACCAAGGCCGAGCCCGAGGCCGGCGACGCCACCCAGACCGAAGACACCGTCACCGACACCGAGGACGTCGGCCCGGCTGCCAAGGCATCCGGCGGGTCGTCGTTGTTCGACGACCACGCGGACTCGACCGCCGACTCGCGACGACTCAGCCGACGACTCAGCCGGGGAGCCGAAGGTCGCCTCGGAGGACGACGCGACTGCCGAGGAGACCAAGGCTGCGAAGCCGGACTCGTCCGGCGGCTCACTCTTCGACCTCGGTGAAGACAACTCCGACGGCTCCGCCGAGAGCACGAAGTCCGAGGCAAAGCCCGAGCCCGAGGCGAAGGACGAGGCGAAGGACAGGGCAGAGCCCGAAGCCAAGGACGAGCCCGAGCCCGAGCCGAAGGACGAGCCGACCCCGGCCAAGGCCGAGGCTGCTAGCGACCTGGGTGCGAGCGGATCCCTCTTCGACATCGCGGACGACGAGCCTGAGAAGCCAGCCGCTGAGCACGGCCAGAGGCTGAGGACGAGGCCGAGCCCGAAGCTGAGACCAAGCCACTGGCGAAGGCCGAGCGAAGGCAGAAGCGGCGGTTCAGCCCGCCGCCGACCTCGGCGCCGGGGGTTCGCTGTTCGACATCGCTGCCCCCGAGGCTGCAGCACCGGCCCCGACATCGGAGCCGGCATCGGAGCCGGCACGAGCCGAAGCCGAGCCCACGGACGAGCCACGAGTCGGAGCCGAGCTCCGGAGCCCGCAGCGAAGCCCACGAGCTCCACCGACGCCGACCAGTCCTCGGCCAGCTCTGCCGCGCCCGCTGCCACGCCCGCGGCGGAGATCCCCGAGGGTGGCTCGCTGTTCGACATCGAGGCCCCCGAGCCGGCCGCCCCGGCTGCGCCGGCGCCGCCCGAGCCCGCCGCGTCCCAGGCCGACGAGGCGGAAGCATCCGTCGAGGACGCAACCGCGGACTCCACCGAGGCCGATGCCACACCGGAGGACTCCACCGACTCCGACGACGCAGCTGACGAGCCAGCCCCAGAGCCAGCCCCGGAGACAGCCCAAGAGTCGGCCCAGAGTCGACGGGGTCGGCGGGGTCAGACACGTCGGCCGAGGACGACTCGACTGACGGGTCGAGCGACGCCACCGGTGGTGGGGACGCTGACGCCGCCGAGGATGTCGCCGAGGATGCCGCTGAGGACGACGCCCAGGAGCACGCTGCCGGGGAGGACGCTGCTGGGGAGGAGGCTGGGAAGCAGGCGTTGAGCGCAGGAGCCGCCCTGAGCGCGGCCGCGTCGTCGGCCGCCTCCCGCGAGGAGTCCACGGCGGCTGAGGAGGCGCAGCCAGCAGCGGCTGCCGCCGCCGAGCCAGCCGAAACCGACGCCGACGCTGGAACAACCGCTGGGCCGACGCTGGGACCGGCGCTGGGACCGATGCTGGGACCGGCGCTGACACCGGGACAGAGGCCGAGGCGGAGCCCGACGATGAGCCCGCAGAGGCCGACGACGAGGCCGACGGGGCCAACGACGAGGCCGAGGAGAAGCCAAAGCCAGCCAGCAGCGGCGCGGCGCACGAGCCCAAGACCGACGTCGACATCTCCGAGGCAGGCTCGCTCTTCGACCTCTAGACCGGTGCCTCATCCGGTCCGGGCGCCAGCACCCCTCGGAACGTGACTCCAGGTGGCGTCACCGATCGTGACTTATTGTGACTTCACGTGACTTCACATGGCGTCAGATATGACGTCAGAATGACTTGACGTGACGTCATAGTGATGTCAAAGTGGTGCACATGGACATCACGCCCTACGTCGACCACCTCCGACGCGACCTCATCCAGGCCGCGGAGGGGGCCGGCGACGAGCTCCGTTCGGCGGCTGAACGGCTCGGCTTCGCCCTCGATCCCGCGGCCCGGCTCGCGCTCATGGAAGCGATCAGCCAGGCCTGCGCCGAGATCACCGCCGAGATGCCGGCGGGGGGCGTCGACGTCCGCCTCGACGGACGCGACCTCGCCTTCGTCGTCGATGCCGCTGTCGCCGGCCCGCCCGCACCACCGGCGTCACCGACCCCGCCGCCTCCGCCGGGCGACGAGCTCGACGACGGCGGCATGGCACGCATCACCCTGCGCCTGCCCGAGTCGGTCAAGGGCCGAGCCGAGGAGGCCGCTGCGGCGGCCGGGGCCTCGCTCAACACCTGGCTGGTGTCCGTGGTCCGGGCCGCCACCAGTCGTGACCACGCCATCAACGTCGACATCGACCTCTCCAGCCTCCCGTTCTTCGGCAACGCCGGTCCGGGCGCCCGGGGCAACGGACCACGTCGCATGTCTGGCTGGGTCTGACCTCTCAGGTCGGAGCCAGCCCCTCCCGCAACCCATACCCAACTCCGGGTCCGGCGCCAGGCCGGTCCCGCGGACGAGGACGCCCTCAGGAGAGCCCATGAGCACGATCAGCAACTCCCAGTTCGACACCACCACCCCACTCAACGTCTACGTCGAGTCCGGCAAGGGCACGGTCTCGGTGCACGCCGTCGAGATCGACCAGACCTCGGTCGACATCACCGGGCCGGACGCCGACGACGTCCAGGTGAACCTGGCGGGCGACCGCCTCTCGGTCGTCGCGCCCAAGCACCGCGGCGGCTTCCTCGGCGGCGACCGACACCTGGACATCACGGTCACCGTCGCCACCGGAAGCGAGCTGGCCACCAAGCTCGGCAGCGCCGACCTCAGGGTCACCGGCAGCCTCGGGGCCGCTCAGCTGCGTTCGGGCTCGGGCGAGGTCGCCGTCGAGCACCTCGTCGGGCCCGCCGTGCTCGAGACCGGCTCCGGTGACATCTCGATCGATGAGGCCGAGCAGCCGCTGCGCATCAAGAGCGGTTCGGGCGACGTCACGATCCAGCACAGCGCGCAGGACGTCACGGTCTCCACCGGATCCGGCGACGTCGAGATCGCCGACTGCGCCGGGGCCACCACCGTGAAGACGGGATCCGGCGATCTCACGATCGGCCAGGCCAGCCGCCAGGTGGTCATGAGCACCGGAAGCGGTGACCTGGTCGTGCACTCGATCGCCTCCGGCATCGTGCAGATGAAGGGTGCCTCCGGCGACGTGCGCGTCGGCATCCCGGCCGGCACGCCGGTGTGGACTGACATCACCACCGTCTCGGGCCACGTCCACTCCGCGATCGAGAGCGCCGGCCAGCCCGAGAAGGGCGCGCCCTACGTCGAGGTTCGCGCCAAGACCGTCAGCGGCGACGTCGTCCTCACCCACGTCTGATCACCCCCGAACTCACCCAGGAGCATCGCCATGAACCACGTCACCGACCTCACCGCCTACGAGGTGCACACCCGTCCGGCGCCAACCACGTCGGCCGCGGCGGCCCAGCGAGCGCACGACACCGTCACCGCCGCCCGCCGTCAACGCCGTCGCCACCAGCTGGCGGGCAAGCTGCGCTCCGTGGCGGACCGGCTCGACGTCTGACCCAGCTGTAACTCGGCGTTACAACCTGCGAGACGGCCCGTGACGTCGCGGCGAGCATGGCGCACACTGGCCGGCGTGCCACGCAACGTGCCCCCCGCTGATCAGCATCGTCATCGCCGTCCTCCTGGGAGCGGGCTTGATCGCTCCTCTGCCCGGAGCCTCGGCCGCCGAGTCTCCGGCCCGGCCCGCAGCACCGGCATGGACGCCTCGACCAGCGCAGTACGCCGGCACCGTCACCACCACCGACCTGGCGATCCCCATGGACGACGGCATCACGCTGCGCGCCGACCTGGTGCGGCCGAGCGGCAAGGACGGCCAGCCGGTGACCACGCCGTTGCCGGTCATCATCACCATCACGGCCTACAACAAGAGCGTCATCGGTGCTGGTGGCGGTCTCGCCGGACCGACCGCCGGCTACCTGGTCAAGCGCGGCTACGCACAGCTCACCGTCGACGCCCGCGGCACCGGCGCCTCCGAGGGCATCTGGGGTGCGTTCAGTCGCCGCGAGGGCAAGGACGCTGTCGCCATCGTCAACTGGGCGGCACGGCAGAAGTGGAGCGACGGCACCTCGGGCATGAGCGGGCCGTCCTACATGGGAATCAGCCAGATCTTCGCGGCCGCGGGGCACCCTCGAGGCCTCAAGGCGATCTTCCCGCAGGTGCCGGGGGCCGACGTCTACCGCGACGTCGTGGCCAGCGGCGGCGCCATCGACGTCGGTTTCATCCCGCTGTGGCTCGGCCTGGTGACCGGCACCGGGCTGATCCCGCCGGCCTACGGCGCCAGCGAGCCCGATCATGGCTTCCAGTGGCTCATGGACAGCGCCTCACCGCCACGACGTTCACCGCACCACTGGTCACCCAGGCACTGCTGGGCGGCGAGCCCGCCGTCGACGGGAAGTTCTACCGCGACCGCTCGCCGATCCGGGTCATCGACCGGGTCCAGGTGCCGACATTCCTCATCAGCGGCGAGTACGACCTCTTCCAGCGCGGCACCCCCCTGCTGTTCGAGCGGCTGCGCGCGAAGGGCGTGCCCACGCGCATCATCACCGGACCCTGGGACCACCTCGAGGGCTCGTCGGGTGCCGAGGTCGGGCGGGCCGGCTACGGCACCCTGTCCGAGCTGCAGCTGCGCTGGTTCGACCACTACGTGCAGGGCCGCCCCGATCCTCGCCTGCTCACCGACATCAAGCCCTACACCTACTTCGAGCAGGGCACCAAGCGTTGGGTGCGCACGAACGAGTACGTCGACCGCGACCTCTCCGCGACGTCGCTGCGGCTCTCGGGCAGCGCCACCCCCGCGTTCCGCAACGGCTCGCTGACCACCGGGGCTCGAGGGCCGGAACGGCGATCGTGCCGCCGATCCCGGTGGCCGGGCTCTGCTCGCGCTCAGCCAACCAGTGGACCGCCGGCATCATGAACACCGCGTTCCCGACCAACCCCTGCCTCCAGGACAACCGGTACAACGACTACGCGGGAGGTAACAACCAGACCGCTCCGCTCAAGCGGACGCTGCGGATCCAAGGGCCGATCAACGCCCGGCTCTACACCTCGACCCCGACCGGCGACGGCATGTTGTCGGTCGCGATCTCCGACGTCGCACCCAACGGCACGGTCAAGCGCCTCACCGGCGGCTGGCAGGTGATCGCTCACCGTGCGCTGGACCGGAACAAGTCGCGCTACCTCGACGGTGAGCTGATCCAGGCCTTCCACCCCTTCACGGCGGCGGCCAAGTCCCGACTGTCCGGCGGCCAGGTCGCCCCGATCGACGTCGAGATCTTCCCGACCGGCGCGGCCGTCAAGCCCGGCCACCGGTTGCGCATCAGCATCCAGGCATTCGACGTCCCGCACCTGCTGTCACCGATCCCCGACCTCCCGACCCAGCTCGCGCCGATGACGATCCACGTCTCGAAGCGCTACCCGTCGGTGCTGACCTTGCCCACCCGCTGACCACCCGCTGAGTCGGCGCCCTGCTCAAAGGACCGTACCGACGCTGACCGCGCCGAGTCGGCGCATCTTGACGCCGACTCACCGCGCATCCCGGCCGCGCGTCAGGACTTCATGGCGACACCGAGCCGCCAGTAGCCCATGAAGGCCACCTGGTGGCGGTCGATGTGGAGGTCGTTGACCAGGGCGCGACGCAGACCCGTGACGACCTTCGACTCACCGGCGATCCAGGCGTAGAGGCCGTCCCAGTCGTGGCCGACCGAGCCAGCCTGCCCGTCGACGTCCTCGCCCGACGAGGAGTAGGTGGGCGTCTCCCAGAGGTCGGGGTCGACCTCGGCGACCTCGGTCCCCGGGTCGTCCAGCGCGGTCGCGCCCGAGGTGCTCGAGGACGGCTGCGTGCAGCGCGGACCCACGGTCGGCGCCGTCGCGCGGCAGCCAGGTGATCGTGACGCCCGCGGGGTGCTCGAGCGACAGGACGTCGGCCGCGACCGGCACCTCGAGGAACACCGCGCCCCGGGTCGAGGGGGCGAGCTGCTCGAGGATGGCGCTGATGGCCGGCACCGCAGTCTCGTCGCCGACCAGCAGCAGGGTGGTCGCCTCGCCGGGCACGAACTCGATGCCACCGAAGTCGCCCCTCGGCGTGGCGCGAGCGTCACGAGCCGGTCGCCGACCTTGGCCCGCGCACCCCACGAACCGCCAGGCCCGAACTCGCCGCTCGTGCACGATGAAGTCGACGACCAGCCGGGTGTCGGCGCCGGCGCCGCGCACCGACCGCACCGTGTAGGTGCGCATGTGGCCGCGCTCGGAGACCGGGCGCTCCATCCAGGTGCCCAGCCACGACTCGTCGGCTCCTTCCAACGAGGGCAGGGGATGGCCGTCGTCGGGGAAGACCAGCTTGAGCCTCTGGTCGAAGAGCGGGCCGTCGACCCCGAAGCTCGGCCAGGGCCGCAGACCCGAACTCGACGCGCACGAAGCTCGGCGAGAGCCGCTCGACGGCGGTCACCTCGAGCTCCTCGAGAAGCATGGGGAGGGCGGACGCGGTCGTGGTCATGAGGATTCCTCCTGAATAAGGTTAGCCTAAGTTAGGCAAACCTTACCCCGATCCCGAGCTGGCGTGCAGACGCGACGCAGCCGGGCTCAGATCGGTGTGCGGTGGAAGTTCTGGAACGACCGCGACGGCGTCGGGCCGCGCTGACCCTGGTAGCGCGAGCCGTACTTCTCCGAGCCGTACGGGTGGGCCGACGGCGAGGAGAGCCGGAAGAAGCAGAACTGCCCGATCTTCATGCCCGGGTAGAGCTTGATCGGCAGCGTGGCGACGTTCGCCAGCTCGAGGGTCACGTGACCGGAGAAGCCGGGGTCGACGAAGCCGGCCGTCGCGTGTGTCAGCAGGCCGAGCCGGCCCAGCGACGACTTGCCCTCGACGCGAGCGGCGACGTCGTCGGGCAGCGTCACCACCTCGTACGTCGAACCGAGCACGAACTCACCCGGGTGCAGGATGAACGGCTCGTCACCCTCGGGCTCGACCACGCGGGTCAGGTCGGACTGGTCGGCTGCCGGGTCGATGTGGGGGTAGCGGTGGTTCTCGAACACGCGGAAGTAGCGGTCGAGCCGCACGTCGATCGAGGACGGTTGGACCATCCCGGGGTCGTAGGGCTCGAGAGCGACCCGGCCAGCGTCGATCTCGGCCACGATGTCGCGATCTGACAGCAGCACCCTGGCACCCTACCGGCCTGGATTTCGGGCAGGATGCCGCAACCGTGGGTCTGCGTGGGAGGCTGGATCGATGCGCCTCTCGCGACAGGTCGGGCGGGCCGCTACGACCGCCCTCGGCCTCGTCGCGGTGGCGGCCGTCTACAACCTGGCTCTGCTCGCCTACCTGGGCTTCTCGCTGGATCCCGCCCTGACCCACGCCACCAACGGCGCCCGAGCCCTTCGCGTCGCGCACCAGGGCATGATCGACCAGGAGACAGGTCTCCGTGCCTACCTGATCACCGCCGACCCAGCGGTGCTCGCAGCCCTACCGTTCGGGCATCAACGCCCAGCTCTCGATGGCGCCCCTGGCTCGCGAGGAGCTCGACGACCAGCCCGACCTGGTCACGCTCGTCGACGCCCGACAGCGGGCCGTCGAGGCCTGGACGGCGCAGTGGGCAGGCCCGGCGCTCGAGCGCGGCCCGGAGTTCGCAGCCACCCCGGTGGACGATGTCGAGGTGCAGTTCGTCCTGGACGGCAAGGCGCTCTTCGACGCCTACCGCCGGGCCCACTCCGCCGCCCAGGATGCCGCCGACGAGCATCGCTTCGCTCTCGAGGACCGCCGCGGCCTGGTCCTCGACTTCGCGTTGGCCACCCAGGTCGTGCTGTTCGTCCTCGGCGCCCTCCTCGTCAGGCGGCAGGTGCGCACCGTGCGCGCAGCCGTGGTCACCCCCGTCGAAGGACTGCTCGGCACCATCTTGGAGTTTCGTGACGGGCGCTTCGACGCCCGCAGTCCCGTCGCAGGTCCCGACGAGCTGCGCGCCATCGGGAGTGGCCTCGACGACATGGCCTCGGCGCTCACCGAGCAGCGCGACGTGGTGCAGGAACGCGAGCGCGACCTGGTCGAGGCGCGCGAGGAGGCCGACGCGGCGAACGCCGCCAAGTCGGCCTTCCTCGCCACCATGTCGCACGAGATCCGCACCCCGATGAACGCGGTGATCGGCATGACCGGTCTGCTGCTCGACACGTCCCTGACTCCCCAGCAGCGGGAGTTCGCCGAGACCGTGCGCAGCAGTGGCGACTCGTTGCTGACGATCATCAACGACGTCCTGGACTTCTCGAAGATCGAGTCCGGCGAGCTCGAGCTCGAGCGGCAGCCGTTCGTGCTGCGTGACTGTGTCGAAGGCTCGCTCGACCTGGTGGCAGCGCAGGCCACCGCCCGCGGCATCGACCTGGTGGCGCAGATCGAGCCGGAGGTGCCGGCGGTCGTCGAGGGCGACGTCACCCGCATCAGGCAGATCCTGGTCAACCTCCTGAGCAACGCGGTGAAGTTCACCGAGATCGGTGAGGTCCTGCTGTCGGTGCGCGTGGTCGAGCCGTTCACGCCCTCGCGCCCCGGGACGCCGGCCACCTTGGCCTTTGCCGTGCGCGACACCGGTATCGGCATCCCCCCCGACCGGATGGACCGGCTCTTCCGTTCGTTCAGCCAGGTCGACACCAGCACCACCCGCGTCTACGGCGGAACCGGGCTGGGCCTGGCCATCAGCCTGCGCCTCGCCCAGGCGATGAGCGGCGCGATCGATGTTGAGAGCACGCCGGGCGTCGGCTCGACGTTCACGCTCACCGTTCCCCTGACGCGTGGCCACGAGATCGAGGACCAAGTACGCGTCGCGCCGGCCGAGCTGCCCGGACGCTCCGCGCTGGTCGTCGACGACAACGACACCAACCGCGCCATCCTCCGCGCGCAGCTTGAAGCCTGGGGCATGACCGTCGTCGACGAGGGATCCCCCTCGCTGCCCTCGAGACGGTCACCTCCGGCGAGCAGTTCGACCTTGCCGTGCTCGACATGCACATGCCCGACCTCGACGGGGTCGGCCTCGCAACCGCCATCCGCCAGGTCCGCGGCTGGGAGCGGACACCACTGATCCTGCTGACCTCGCTGGGGGAACGCCCCCCGCAGAGCACCGCGCTGGCACTGGTCCACCTGACCAAGCCCACCAAGGCCCACGCCCTGCGCGGCACCCTCGCCCGCGCTCTCGGCGCCAAGGAGCAGGAGCAGGCTCAGGCCGACAGAGCTGGTACCGACCCGACGGCTGCGCATCCTGCTGGCGGAGGACAACGTCGTGAACCAGCAGGTCGCCCGGCTGCTGCTCGAAAGGCTGGGCCAGCAACCCGACATCGTCAGCAACGGCGTGGAGGCTGTGGAGGCGCTGCGGCGGGCGACGTACGACCTGGTGCTCATGGACGTGCAGATGCCCGTGATGGACGGTCTCGAGGCGACTCGGGTGATCCGCGCCGAGCTGCCGCGCGACCGGCAGCCCCGCATCGTCGCGATGACCGCGAACGCCCTGGCCCACGACCGCGACGCCAGCCTGGAGGCAGGCATGGACGACCACCTGACCAAGCCGGTGCGCACCGACGAGCTCGCGACAGCCCTCGCGCGCACAGCGAAAGCGCTCCCCGAGCTCCCCGAGCCGCTCGCTCCATCGGGCGGGGTCACACCGCCGGCCGACGTCGTCGTCATCGATCCGGAGGCGCTGGAGGCCATCACCGGTCATCTGGGCCAGGCTGGAGCGGGCTTCCGCACCTCGCTGATCTCGGCGTGGGTGGTGGACGCCGAGCAGCAGGTGAGTCAGCTCTGGAGACGCAGCCGAGCGGGACGACCCCGCTGCCGCGGCGGCGGTCGCCCACAGCTTCCGCTCGGCCAGCGCCGCCCTCGGGGCGGTCGAGGTGGTCCGCTGCCTGCGCCGAGCTGGAGCGCGCCATCGCGGCCGGCGAGAGCATCGACCTCACCCGCTCAAGCCCGCACCGTCAGGGACGCCGTCGCGCGGGCCACCGCCGCACTTCAGGAGGGTCAGTGACCGGGCACCGATTCCGCCGTTTCGTGGCGCTGGGCGACTCGTTCACCGAGGGCGTCGGCGACCCCGACCCCGCCCGGCCGAACGGCGTCCGCGGGTGGGCCGACCGGGTGGCGGAGGCACTGGCGGCGTCCGCGCCCGACCTCGGATACGCGAACCTGGCCATCCGTGGTCGCAAGCTGTTGCCGGTGCTCACCGAGCAGCTCGAGCCGGCGCTCTCCCTCGACCCCGACCTGGTCACGATCTACGCCGGGGCCAACGACATCCTGCGCCCCAGCGTTGACCTCGACGCCCTCGCCACGGCCTACGACGAGGCGGTCGCCGCCTTGGCCCGTTCGGGGGCCCGGGTGCTGCTCTGGACCGCGTTCGACCCCGGCGGCTCGGCCACCTACCGACTGTTGCGCGGACGGTTCGCGCTCTACAGCGAGTTCGTGCGCGAGAGCGCCGACCGACACGGCGCGACCGTCGTCGACTTCTGGCGACTGCGCGAGTACCGCGACTGGGGTCTCTGGGACGACGACCGCATGCACATGGGCCCCGCCGGTCACCAGCGGATGGCGATCGAGGTGCTCGACACCCTGGGCGTGCCCCACGACCTGCAACCGCTCCCTCCCACCGACCGGCCGACCCTCGGCCGCCGCGAGGCGCTGCGGGGCAACGCCGAGTGGATCCGCACCAGCGCCGCGCCATGGGTGCACCGCCGACTGACCGGGCGATCGTCCGGCGACGGCCTCAGCCCGCGGTTCCCGACGTTGACCTCACCGCACCTGATCGGCCGCACCTGACCAGCCGCATCTGATCGCGCTCGGCTGGTCTGGTCGCTCAGGACGAGTAGCTCAGATCCTGACCGCGAAGAGCCAGATGTATGCCGTCGCGCTGCACCGAGAGCGACTCGACGTCGACCGAGAACGGGATGCCCGACAACGTCAGGTCGAGCCCGAAGATCTCGTCGATGGCGCTGGCCGCAGCTCCGGTGATCTCCAGCCCGCTGTCGAGCGCGATCGCACTGAGGTCGAGCGCGCGGTTGGCCAGGGTCGGCGAGACCGTGCCAGTCGCCTCGACCGACGTGTCGCCCACGGGTACGGCCACGGTGACCGCGACCGTCTCCCCGTCCACGTAGGACAGCTCGGCGCCACCGAGCAGCTCCCCGAGGTCGTCGAACGAGATGATCCCCTCGCCGCGCCCGCGCGCGGCCCGCACCGTGCCGCCGTCCCGGCTGACGTCCTCGAACTGCAGGTTCAGGGTCGTGAACGTCAGCGCCCCGATCGGGACGGCGTCCAGCGAGACGTCGACGCGCTCGAAGGAGCCCGCCGCGAGCTGGGTGAGGAACGGGAAGCCGGTGATGTTCACGTCGGGTGAGTCGTCGAGCCGTTGCGAGTCCTCCAGGGAGTCGGCCACAAGCTGTTGGGCGGCGACGTCGGCGACCCGGTCGGCGCCGATCGCGAGCACGAGCAGGACCAGCAGCCCGATACCGAGCTTCTTCATGGGGTTCTCCCTCCGAGGGCGGGTGCGCGAGTACGTCATCCTCCCAGCCGTGCAGACCGGCGCCTCGGGTAGCATCCCGGGTGCCCGGCTGATCACGGCATGGCCGGGCGTGCGGATGTAGCTCAGCTGGTAGAGCGCGACCTTCCCAAGGTCGATGTCGCGAGTTCGAATCTCGTCATCCGCTCCCTATGGAGTCCGCACCGTTCACCGGCTTTCCCGTGGTCGCTCTCGACTTCTACGACGACCTCGAGGTCGACAACACCAAGTCGTTCTGGGACGCGAACAAGCACGTGTACGACGCGTCGGTGAAGGCGCCGTTCCAGGCTCTCGCCGCAGCACTGGAGCCGGAGTTCGGCCCCATGAAGATCTTCCGGCCCTACCGCGACGTCCGGTTCGCGAAGGACAAGACGCCCTACAAGACCCACCAGGGCGCCTTCGTCTCCGCGGGTCCGTCGCTCGGGTGGTACGTCGAGCTGTCACCGCGCGGCGTCCGAGTCGGGGCCGGCTTCTACGAGGCGTCGGGCGCCCGCCTGGCCGCCATCCGGGACGCCGTCGCCGACGACAAGACCGGCCGCGCGTTGAAGGGGCGCCTTGACCAAGATCGAGCAAGGCCGGGTTCGAGATCGGCGGCGAGACGCTGAAGACGACGCCGCGGGGTTACGACGCCGACCACCCGCGCATCGACCTCCTGCGCCACAAGCAGATCATCGCCAGCCGCGCCTACGGCTTCGAGAAGGTGATCCACACACCGGCCGTGCTGACGCTGATCCGCGACGACTGGCGCGCTCTGAAGCCACTGGTCTCGTGGCTCCAGCGCGCCGTGGCCGGCGTCCGCTGAGGACCTGCGCCAGCGGCGCTGAGCGCCACTAGCTCTGCCTGCTCGAACCACACCTGGCTCGAGGCGACGGCGATCAGGTCGTCGAGCGAGATCGGCGGCTGCTCGGTGACCGGCTCGACGTCCTTGCCCTCAGTGCGTTGTACGAGAGGGCACTGACGACGTAGCCGTGCTGCCAGACCATCGTGCCCTGGCTGGTGACCCCGTCATAGGTATCGGGCCCGTACGACAGCGTCTCGAGACCGTCGATGAACACGCACTCGCCCCCGGGTTGTCCGTCGGGCTGGTTGACGGGGTCGACCAGCTCCGCACACGTGGCCAGGCTGTCGGCCGGCTCGATGCTGAAGGTCGTGAGGGTTTCGTCCCAGAGGAAGTGGACGATCTGGCGCTGGGGCTTGTCGAGGAACGGCAGGCTGTCGTTCTCGAGGATCTCCCCCGGCGTCCCCTCGGCCAGGAGCTCGTCGAAGGTGGCCGGCACCTGCGCAGCGGGCACCGCCAGTGCGGCGTCGATCGGCAGCGGTCGTGGAGTGCCCGGCGCGGCCTCGGCGTAGGGGCTCGGCGGGCTCGTGGTCTGCTCGGCGAAGCCCGGTCCGGGCGCCGTGGCGTTCCCGCCCACGAGATCTGGACCGACGCTCGCCGCGATGCCGATGACGCCGATCACGGCAGCCGCGGCGAGCGAGGTCCCGACACGACGACGACGACGCAGCCCGCGACCACGGGAGATCCCGTGGCTGACGAGCCGGTCGACGTCCGGCGTGAGGTCGGTGGTGGCGTGCTGGAGCAGCCGGGACGCCATCCGGTCTTCGCTACTGGGGTGGTCGCTCTGGTTGGAGCGTGGGTCAGTCATGGTCGTGCCTCTCGGGGATGACGGAGAGTGACGTGTCGAGCAGCGGCTTGATCCGCTCGAGTGCCCGCAGGCTGCGGTTGCGCACGGCTCCGGCCGACGTCCCCATCTGCTGCGCGACCTCGGCGACGCTGAGGTCCTCGAGGTAACGCAGCACCAGGACGGTCCGATCGGCCGACGCGAGACCCCCGAGGGCCTCGAGCAGAGCCAGCTGGACCTCACTGCGGTCGGTGGCATCGGGCACCTCCTGCTCGGGCAGGTGCTCCGACGGTCGCTCGGTGCTGCTGCGCTTGCGGCGCGCGCTCAGGAACGTCCGGGTGAGGGTCGTCTGGGCGTAGGCCGCCGGGTTGTCGATGCGGGCTCCGAACGCGCGTCGCCACCGGACGTAGACCTTGGCCAGGGTTTCCTGGACCAGGTCCTCGGCCTGGTGGCGATCGCCGCACAGCAGCCACGCCGAGCGGTAGAGCTGGGGAGTCCGCGCACGCGCGAACTCCTCGAACTCCTGCTCGGACATGTCACTCCCAGTGGTGTGGTGGCGTCATCCCCTACGACGCTGCCACCTGCACCAATGTCACACAGGAGTCGGGCAAAGCTTCAGACTGGCGCCGTCGCGAAGCTCGCCATCGTGCGCTCGGGCTCCCAGAACGCCTTCATCGAGGCGACCCGACCGTCGTCGTGGATCACGTAGACCATGATCAGCTCGGTGACGGTGTAGCTGCCGTCGGGGAACGCCGTCTTGATGCGGCCGATGTTGGCGCAGGTGTTGCTGCCCGGGTTTGCGAAGGACTCGTAGATGTCGAACTCGAAGGTCGCGATCGGCGCGATCGCCTTCTCCCAGAACGCCGCGATGCCGGCGTGCCCGTGATGACCCTTGCCCTCGGGGTCGAACATCGAGGGACCGACCGGGTCCTCGAGCACGGCGTCCTCTGCGTAGACGGTGAGCCACTCGGCGAGGTCACCCTTGGCGACTGCCGAGTACGAACGCTGCGAGGCCTCCCGCGCCGGGTGCGGGTCGTTGGGCGCGGTCCAGGTGATGGCGTCGGACGTGATCATGGCCGGATCCTAGGGCGAAACTGGAACACGTTCTAGTGGTTGCCGAGTGCGCCCGCCGGCAGCCGCACGATCCCCACGCCCGCGCCATCTGCCGTTCACCTGCCGCTCGACACCCGCCGGTGTCAGCCTGCCCCCATGGCCAAGAAGCGCAAGGCGTTCCTGCACATCGGGCTTGACGACGGTTCGGGCGACTTCATCGACGACGCCCTCGCGCTGCACGATCGCGCGTTGGCCGAGCTCGGCGTGCGCCGCCCGGCGCGATCGCGCGAGGAGATGTTCCGGGCCGCCCTCGAGATGCTGCGCACCCACAAGGAGTGGGGCTACCGCCGCTCGGAGGTCGAGGGCGCGTGGACCGGCATCGTTCGCCGCGCACGCCGGGGCAACGACACCCTCGTGTTCAGCCAACCACTGCTCGCCGCCGCGCGGCCCGAGCAGGTCGCACTCGTCATCGACGCGCTCGCCGGGTTCGAGGTGCACGTGGTCGTCACGGCCCGCGCACCCCACGCGTGGGTGGTGCCGGGCGAGCCGGCTCACGACCTGGGCTCGGTGCTCGACCGGTGGGCGGCTGCCGTGCGCAAGCCCGAACGGTTGCACGTCATCGTCGCCGACGAGACCGCCGCCACCTGGACGGCGTTCGGTCGGGTCGTCGGGTTCGGGACGGCGTCCCTCGGCCTGTCGGCGATCCCGACGAGGGGCGCGGGACGCACCCGACTGATGGCCGAGGCGACGCGCAGCACGGTGCTCCACGCCCTGGGCACCTCGTGGGCCGAGCACCTCTCCGCCACCGAGCACCACGTCGTCGGTGACCCCGCCCGGCTGGTGCCGATGAGCGTCGCACCGGCGGCGACCGAGGCGGTCGCCGTCGAGGCCGAGCACGCGCTGGTGCTCGCGCTCGCCGAGATGGAGCGGCTGGCGCGCCGCAACGAGAGCCTCGAGCTGCGCCTCGAGGAGCTCAGCACGAAGCAGCGCAAGCTCAAGCGGCGCCTCAGCGCCGTCGCCTGACCGGCCAACCCCCCGAGCGTCAGGCCGTCAGGCGTCAGGCGCATCAGTGCGGCTGCCAGGCGTCCTCGACGGCAGTCCGCGCCGTGACGGGCTCCGGCAGCTCGGCGTCCGCGAGCTGCTGGATCGACACCTGCTCGAAGACCTCGCGCAGCGAACCGCGGGCGGCGATCCAGACGTGCTGGAGCACCTCGGCCTTCTCGTTGTAGGAGACCGCCTCGGGCCGCAGCCCGTAGACGGAGACGAGGGGGCCGTCGACGGCCCTGATCACGTCGGCCACCGAGATCGATGAGGCCGCCCGGCCCATCCGCCAGCCCCCGGCCTGTCCGCGCTGCGACATCACGATGCCCGAGCGGCGTAGGTCAGCGAGGATCGCCTGCAGGAACCCGTGCGGGATGTCCTGCAGCTTGCCGAGCTCCTCGGCGCTCACGGCCTTGCTGTCAGCGCGCCCGGCCATCTCGATCAGCGCCCGCAGCGCGTAGTCGGACTTGGCGGAAACTCGCATGAAGTCAGTGAATCAGACGAGTCGATCGAATCAGTCGACCTACAGGCAGAAGGGCGTCTGCCCCAGGGCGCCCCACGGCTCCTCCGGTGTGCGGTACGTCACCGAAAGCCCCGTGGGCGTTGGGGATTCGAGCCCAGAGCTGCGTCGCCGTCTTGCGTGCCGTCGACTGCCCTCTTATGATTAAGTTACTGGTCGGTAGCCATGAGCGCCGGACCCCGCACATCCACGAGATGAAAGAACGGTGGGTCAGTGAGCCACTACAAGAGCAACCTCCGCGACATCGAGTTCAACCTCTTCGAGGTTCTGGGCCGTGACGAGATCCTGGGCAGCGGCCCCTTCGCCGAGATCGACAGCGAGACCGCCCGCTCGATCCTGGCCGAGGTGGAGCGTCTCTCCCGCGAGGACCTTGCGGCGTCCTTCGAGGACAGCGACCGCAACCCGCCCGTCTTCGACCCGACGACGAACACCGCTCCCATCCCGGAGAGCTTCAAGAAGAGCTACCAGGCATGGATGGACTCCGAGTATTGGCGCCTGCAGATCAACGAGGAGCTCGGCGGCACGCCGGCTCCCTCCAGCCTCGTCTGGGCTCTGGGCGAGATGGTGCTCGGCGCCAACGCGCCGATCTGGATGTACGCCGCCGGCCCGGCCTTCGCGGGCGTCGTCCACCGCAACGGCAACGACCGCGACAAGCGCATCGCCCAGCTCATGGTCGAGCGTCAGTGGGGCGCCACGATGGTGCTGACCGAGCCGGACGCCGGCTCCGACGTCGGCGCCGGCCGCACCAAGGCGACGATGAACGAGGACGGCTCGTGGAACATCGAGGGCGTCAAGCGCTTCATCACCTCGGCCGAGCACGACATGAGCGAGAACATCATGCACCTCGTGCTCGCCCGCCCGGTGGGCGTCGAGGGCGCGGGCGGGCCGGGCACCAAGGGCCTCAGCCTCTTCCTCGTGCCGAAGATCCACTTCGACCACGAGACCGGCGAGCTGACCGGTGAGCGCAACGGCGCCTACGTCACCAACGTCGAGCACAAGATGGGCATCAAGGTGTCCAACACGTGCGAGGTCACCTTCGGTGACGCCTCGGTCGGCGGCGGCGAACCCGCCAAGGGCTGGCTGCTCGGCGAGGTGCACGACGGCATCGCCCAGATGTTCCAGGTCATCGAGAACGCCCGGATGATGGTCGGCTCGAAGGCCATCGCCACTCTGTCGACCGGTTACCTGAACGCGCTGGAGTTCGCCAAGGAGCGCCAGCAAGGTTCCGACCTCACGCTGTCCGGCGACAAGACCGCACCCCGTGTCACCATCACCCACCACCCCGACGTGCGTCGCTCGCTGATGGTGCAGAAGTCCTTCTCCGAGGCGATGCGCGCGCTGGTGCTCTACACGGCGTCCTGGCAGGACAAGATCCAGCTGGCCGAGCACGCCGACCAGAAGGACGACGCCTATCGGCTCGCCCACGCGGTCAACGACCTGCTGCTCCCGATCGTGAAGGGCTACGGCTCGGAGCGGTCGTGGGTTCTGCTCGGCACCGAGTCGCTGCAGACGTTCGGTGGCTCGGGCTTCTTGCAGGAGTACCCGATCGAGCAGTACGTGCGCGACGCCAAGATCGACACGCTCTACGAGGGCACCACCGCGATCCAGGGTCAGGACTTCTTCTTCCGCAAGATCGTCAAGGACCAGGGCAAGGCGCTCGGCCACCTCGCGGCCGAGATCCAGTCGTTCATCGACAGCGAGGCCGGCAACGGTCGGCTCAAGAACGAGCGGGCCCTGCTGGCCACCGCCCTCGACGAGGCCAACGCGCTCGTCGGACACCTGATCAACGAGCTGATGTCGGCCCAGGACGAGATCCGCAACATCTACAAGGTCGGCCTCAACACCAGCCGTCTGCTGATGGTGCTCGGTGACGTCGTGTGTGGCTGGCTGCTGCTGCGCCAGGCCGAGGTGGCGCTGGAGAAGCTCGGCGGGGACCCGGCGCTCATCAAGGCGACCAGGCGTTCTACGAGGGCAAGGTCGCGGCGGCGCAGTTCTTCGCGCAGCACAACCTGCCCAAGATCGCCGCCGAGCGCGCCATCGCCGAGGCCACCACCCTCGACCTGATGGACCTCGACGAGGCTGCCTTCTAGTCCCGTGCTTCACGCTGACCCGTCCCTCTATAGAGGACGGGTCAGCGTGCATTTCACGCAGGGACGCCGCCAGCGCCGCCACGGACGGTGTCGTTGAGGCGCAGTCATGCGCGGGCGAGTCGATGCGCCACCGCTGCCAGTGCAGCGGGACGTCGACGTGCTTGGCGAGGCCGAGAGGAGCACCACGAGGCCCCTCGTAGCCAGGTCAGGCTTCGAGCTGTGGCATCCGGCAGCAGGCCCCAGCCGAGCCCAAGACGCACAGCCTCGTGGAAGTCGAGCCGAGGTCGGCACTCGTTGCACGACACGTGGTGGCGTCTAGACCGCGTTCGGCCAGCACGTCGTGCTGCATACGCGTCCTTGTCGTTGAAGACGATCATCGGCATGGGAGCCCAGTCGAAGCCGCGGCCGACGTCGCCAGCGCTCGGCGAGCTCGCTGGCGATGGCGGCAGGCCAGTAGCGCAGCACCCCGAGCCGCTCGACCGAGCATCGCTGCACGGCGACCGGCTCGGACGTCACGGCGCGCAAGCACGTCGCCACGACGCAACAGGTCGGCCGACCATCCCTGGTCCTCTCACGTGGAGCCGCAGCGTGATCGATGTACCACGTCGCGAGCACGAGCCTACGAACGGCGCGAAACCAGGTGGCGAGCGAGTCGGCGCTGACGGCGATCGACATCTCGATGTGGCGGCGACACCTCTCGACCAAGGCGCCCGCCAGCCTCCTCGTACAGCAGCGCCTACCTGGCGCGCGAGCCGCACGAAGAGTCTCGTCCCGCCGTGGTCGTCGATGCAAGGGGACGGAGCGTCGCACGAGCACCTGGCCGCCGGCCGACTCCAGCGCGCGGATGCGTTGGCTCACCGCGCTCGTACGTGACGTGCATGATGCCGTGCAGCCGCCTCGAAGGTGCCGTATTCGACGATCGCCAGCGAGGGCCGCGAGCTGGTCGGGCGTGCGTCGTCATGAATCATTATCTAAAGAGTACTCAGTATCTTTTCGCACTCCTGGTCAGCCGCGGACCTCCCTAGCGTTTCTGGCGTGCTCGTCCCACTCGCCTCCGGTATTTTTTTTTTTTTTTTTTTTTTTTTTTTTTTTTTTTTTTTTTTTTTTTTTTTTTTTTTTTTTTTTTTTTTTTTTTTTTTTTTTTTTTTTTTTTTTTTTTTTTTTTTTTTTTTTTTTTTTTTTTTTTTTTTTTTTTTTTTTTTTTTTTTTTTTTTTTTTTTTTTTTTTTTTTTTTTTTTTTTTTTTTTTTTTTTTTTTTTTTTTTTTTTTTTTTTTTTTTTTTTTTTTTTTTTTTTTTTTTTTTTTTTTTTTTTTTTTTTTTTTTTTTTTTTTTTTTTTTTTTTTTTTTTTTTTTTTTTTTTTTTTTTTTTTTTTTTTTTTTTTTTTTTTTTTTTTTTTTTTTTTTTTTTTTTTTTTTTTTTTTTTTTTTTTTTTTTTTTTTTTTTTTTTTTTTTTTTTTTTTTTTTTTTTTTTTTTTTTTTTTTTTTTTTTTTTTTTTTTTTTTTTTTTTTTTTTTTTTTTTTTTTTTTTTTAAAAAAAAAAAAGTAACATTGTTCTCCGCCGCTGGCGCCGGCCTGCTCACCGGCCTGAGCCTGATCGTCGCCATCGGCGCACAGAACGCCTTCGTGCTGCGCCAAGGGCTGGCGCGGCGGCACGTGGCACCGGTGGTTGCCGTGTGCGCCCTGTCCGACCTGGCCTTGATCCTGGTCGGCGTGTCCGGCATCGGTGCCGTCGTCGAGCACGCCGAGTGGGTGATCGACGTCGTGCGCTGGGCGGGGGTCGCGTTCCTCACCTGGTACGGCGTGACGTCGCTGCTCCGAGCCCGACGGGCCCAGGCGCTCGAGGCTGCACGTGGAGACGGCGCGAGCCTGCGCACGACGGTGGCGAAGGCGGTCGCCCTCACCTGGCTCAACCCCCACGTCTACCTCGACACCGTGCTGCTCCTCGGATCGGTCGCCAACAGTCAGGCGGACGGCGGGCGCTGGTGGTTCGCCGCGGGCGCCGGGACTGCCAGCATCCTGTGGTTCACCGGCCTCGGTTTCGGCGCACGCCTGGCGCACGGCGTGCTCTCGTCACCGCGGGCCTGGCAGGTGCTCGACGTGCTCATCGGCCTGACGATGCTGGCCATCGCAGTCGGGCTCGCACGCGGCTGAGCCGCTGGCTAAGGTCACCCCCATGAACGACCAGGAGCGGCTGTCCGGCTACGTCAAGGTGTGGTGGAGCGCCATCAACGACTTCATCGAGCTCCTGGAGACCGTGCCGGCCGCCCAGTGGGCGACGCCCACCGACCTGGCCGGCTGGGACGTGCGAGCCTGCGCCGCGCACACCGCCCACCTCGAGAGCATCCTGTCCGGCAACCCTGAGGAGACCGCCGACGTCGGCGAGCCCCCGCACGTCAACGGGTTCCTGGGGCTCTACACCGAGATCGGCGTCGTGAACCGGCGCGACCACTCGCCCGAGCAGATCATCGCCGAGCTGCGCGAGGTCACCACCCGGCGCCATGAGTGGCTGCTCGCGAACCCGCCGACCGACGCCCAGGAGAAGCCCGAGGTCGTCTTCGGCGGCGTCCCCTGGACGTGGGAGGTTCTGCTGCGGAACCGGCCTCTGGACGTGTGGATGCACGAGCAGGACGTCCGTCGCGCTGTCGACCTGCCCGGAGGCATGGACTCCGTGGCGGCCAAGCACACGACCGACTACCTCATGGAGAGCTTCGGCTTCATCCTCGGCAAGAAGGTAGGCGCCCCGGCGGGCACGGTTGCGGTGCTGTCGGTGACGGGCAGCGATCCGATCGCGTTCGGCATCAACGACGCCGGCCGAGGTGAGCGGCTCACCGAGGTCGTCGGAGAGCCCACCCTCCGGCTGTCGATGGACCGCGAGACCTTCATCCTGCTCGCTGGCGGGCGGCGGACGCCGTCCCCCGATGCCGTAGCCATCGAGGGTGACCAGTCGCTCGGGCAGCAGGTGCTCGACTCGATGGCCACGACTCCGTGAGCGCCCCCGCCACGAACCATCGCGCATGAGCGACACGTGGACGCCCGCGGACATCCCTGACCAGGCCGGCCGCACGATCGTCGTCACCGGTCCCTCGGTCGGCGGGCTCGGCCATCACACCGCCCTCGAACTGGCCCGACGCGGCGCCCATGTCGTGCTGGCTGGACGCTCCGATGCCAAGCTCGCCGAGACCACGGCCGCCGTCCGCGCCGAGGTGCCCGCCGCCGAGGTCGGTCGGCTGGTCGTCGACCTCTCCGACCTGGTCTCGGTGCGCAAGGCTGGCGCGCGGGCCGCGACGTTCGGCGCCATCTCGGCGCTCGTCAACAACGCCGGGGTGATGGGGACGCCGCAGCGGCGCACGTCTGACGGTCTCGACCTGCAGCTGGCCACCAACCACTTCGGACCGTTCCTGCTCACCGGACTGCTGCTCCCGCAGCTGGTCGCCAGCGGAGCAGGGACGGTGGTCACCGTGTCGTCGCAGATGCACCGGCTGGCACGCCGGGCGCCACTCGACGACCCGCGCACGGTGCCACGCCGCTACTCCCGCTGGACCGTCTACGGCCAGTCGAAGCTCGCCAACCTGCTGTTCACGGCCGAGCTCGACCGACGCTGCCGTGAGCAGGGCGTGCCGGTCAAGGCCCTGGCCGCCCACCCCGGCTTCGCCGGCACCCACCTGGCCGCGAACGGACAGTACGGGCGCGCCTCGGGCGGCATCGCCTCGGTGCTCGACGGCGCGATCAGGGCAGTGTCGCAGTCAGCTGAGGCGGGCGCCTGGCCCACCCTCATGGCGGTTACCGGCGAGCTGCCCGGGGGTACCTACCTCGGACCCGACGGCCCCGCCGAGTTCGCCGGCCACCCGGCCGTCACCGTGGGCAGCCGGCTCGCGCGTGACCCCGCCGCGGCCCGAGAGCTCTGGGAGATCAGCCAGCGGACGACGGGCGTCGAGTATCCCTAGCGGCGCCAGGTCTCAGTACGTGTCGTGCACGCGCACCATGCCGGTGAGCGTGGCGGCGTAAGCCGAGCCGTCCGGGCCGAGCGTCACCGCGGAGTAGTGGTTGTTGAACATGGAGCCGATACCGGTGCGGACGGCGTACTCGACTTCGCCGGTGCGGGCGCTCATCGCCGTCAGGTACCACGCGTTGACGCCGAGCCAACTGCTGCGCTTCGTGTAGGCGTAGACGAGCCCGTTGGCCAGTGACGCCTTCGCCACCGAGGAGGGTCCGTCGACCTCGTTGGTCCAGACGGTCTCGCATTCGCCGCTGCCGGACGCCGGGTCGTAGTCGATGTCGACGCGGGCGAAGCCGCCGGTGGTCGAGCGTCCGAGGATGGTGCGCAGCGGCGAGCTGTAGCCGTAGTTGTTCTCGACGATGACACCTGTGCCGACCGAGATCAGGGAGTTGTCGGACGCGCTCTCGTCGTCGCCGAACACCGGCGACTGGCAGACCAACGCGCCGTCCCTCTGCCGGTAGAACTGCACGTGCATCTGAGGTTCGGCGTTGTCGGTGATCGCGACGAGGCCCTCGGGCATGAGCGTCGGTGTCGTGCCGCTGCCCTGACTGATCATCCCGGGCTTCAAGCGTGTGCCGCGGTCGTACGTCGACTCCCAGACGACCCTCGGAGCCGAGCCGCCGCGGCTGGCGGTGAGCTTGTAGAACTGTTCGACGGTCACGACGTAGACGCTGCCGTCCTCACCGACCGAGATCGAGTTGGCGATCTCCTCGCCCAGGTCGCGGACGGTGACCCGGTCGGGCGAGGCGGTGCCGACGAGCCCGTCTTTCGTGACCCACCAGGTGTCACCGGTCTTCCAGTCGGGCATCAGTGCGATCAGGCAGTCACCGTCGGGAATCTGGTCGGAGAGGTCGATCGACGACTCGATGCCAGGTCGGGATCACCCTCGGCGCTGCTGGTGGTGACCGTGACGATGCGTTCGTCGGTGGTTGCGACGACCGCACGATCGAGCCAGTCGAGGTAGAAGTACGAGCCGCCGCAGAGGTTCTCCCACGGCTTCTTGCCTCCGCCGTCGCCGCGCTCGGGGAGCACGAGCGTCGAGCGCGGCCGCATGGAGTCAGGGTCGAGCACGTGCATGATCGCACCGCGAAGGTTGCCGCAGAGCGCGATCATCCGGCCCTGGGAGTCGAAGGCGAGGGTGGCGCACTCCTTGATGCCGTACCAGGCGCTGTCGACCTCGGGCGAGCGGCCGAGCGGACCCGGCCCGGCGTACGCGTCGCTCGACCAGCCGTCGTTGTGCATGGCGCTCAGCCCGTTGGGGGCAAGTCCCGGGTGCTGCGGGAGGCGCACTGCGATCGGGTCGGCGGTCGCCGGGCGCCCGACGTACGACGGTGCCACCCAGGCCCCGGCGCCCGGCGGTATCGGGAGGTAGCCGTCGGGAAGCATGATGACGATGCCGGTGAGCACGAGTACCGACGCGGCGCCGACCCCGAGCACGCGACGGCTCGGCCGCAGCCAGCGACGCACGCGACGCAGGCCCAACAGACCCAGGGCGAGCAAGAGCACGAGAGGCCCGAAGGCCCACACGAGGAACAGGACGCCGAGCAGGGTCAGGGTCCGCGCGAGCTTCACGGGAGCAGGCTAGGGGACTCGGCGAGACAAGGACGTCCGAGGACGGCGTCCGAACCGGTTCCCGGGCACCCGACGTCGAGCTAGGTAGCCGCTACTCATGCCAGCGCTGAGATGTGGTCGTCACAGTGTTCGCCCATGCCGGACCCAGATCTTGAGAGCGCCCCCGGACGCCCCGTGCCCACCCCTACGCTGACGCCGATGGAGCATCAGGCGCGCCCCGAGGTCGTTCGACGTCTCGTGGAGCGCCTCGGCGCCGGCAAGCCCGCACTGATCGTGGGGGGTCCGGGCTCGGGACGCACGCACGTGCTGCACCACCTGGACCAGGGCAGCGGCCGTCACTTGGTGCGTGGCCGCGAGTCGGTGGCGGGCACGCCACTGGTGCCGTTCGCCCACCTGATCCCCCGCGACGACGGCGCTGAGCCCCTCGAGGCGATCGCCGTCT
The DNA here is from genome assembly GCA_963781575.1 of uncultured Actinomycetota bacterium. Taxonomy (GTDB): domain Bacteria; phylum Actinomycetota; class Actinomycetes; order Propionibacteriales; family Nocardioidaceae; genus Nocardioides. The sequence continues at coordinate 327,279 of CAWAGM010000008.1, forward strand.
ACAGCGAGGTCCCACGCCGGTTGAGGGCCGCCGAGGAGCACCTGCTGGTCGACGACGCGCACCTGCTCGACAAGGCATCAGCGGTGCTGCTGGCGCAGGCTCTCCGCGCGGGGGTGCCCGTGGTGCTGAGCGCCCCGAGCCGCAGCGAGCTGCCATCTGTGGTAGCCGACGCCGCGCGGGAGGTGGGTCTCGATGTCGTCACGCTCGAGCCGTTGGACGACGAGGCCCTGCTAAGGCTCGTCGCCGTCGAGCTCGGCGGTCAGCTCGCCGTGCCCGATGCGCGCGCTCTGCTGGCACGGGCTGACGGCAGCCCTGGTCTCGCCCTCGCCCTGGTGGTGGCGGCCCAGGACGCCGGGCGGGTCAGGCACACACCGGGTGGGTACCGCATCGACGGATTCGTGGTGACCGAACGAGCCCGGACGCTGGCAGGTGTCGACCTCGACGGCCTGTCGGCAGAGGCGACCACGGCGCTCGAGAGCCTGGTCATCACCGGTCGTCTGCCCGCCACCTCGCTCTCCGCCGAGCTCGGCGCCGACCTGGCCCGCCGCGGTCTCGCCGACCACGCTGGCCACGAGCTGGCCGTAGCCGGTCCGCTGGTGGCCGACCTCGTGGCCGAGGTCTTCACCGGCGCGCGTGGTCGGGCCTCGGCCCGCAGCGCACTCGAGCTGATCCCGAGCACCGGTTGGGACGTAGAGCGGCGGGCGCTCGGCGTCCTTGCGGACGTGGTGACCGACGGACCGGCCACGATCGCGTCCGCGGCCTGGCTGCTCGGTCGCGGTCGACCCCGGCCCGCTCTGGACTTGCTGGTCTCGGTGGCGCAGGACGTCTCGATGCTGATGCTGCGCGCCGAGGCCCAGCTCGAGACCGGCGACGTCGGTGCGGCAGTGGCCGACCTGGACACGGCAGCACAGCTTGCCACCACCGACCAGGAGCTGCTGGGCATCGCCCGTGGCTGGACCTTCTGTCTCGGCGGCAACCTGAGCGACGACACCGACCTGGAGGACCGCATCCGCAAGGTGCTGCCGCGGTTCACCGACGAGGAGATCCGCCGTCAGGTGCGCGGTGCGCTGGCCCAGCGCCGGATCGTGCTCGGCAGTCGCGGCGCGAACCCTGACGTGGCGGCCCCCCACGAGGCAATCAACGACGAGGCGGCCCCGACCGACCAGGTGGTGGTCGCACTGCGGGCCGCCATGGACGGCGACGTCACCACCGCGCGGGCCGAGGCTGCTCCGAGCGTGGAGGGCTGGGCCGGCGACGACGTCGAGTTCGAGGAGCAGATGCGGGTGCTCGCGCACTTCCTCTCGCTCGTCTACGACGGACAGCTCGTCGAGGCCCGCGACGTCGCCCTCACGCCATCAACAGCGTGCGCTCGCCGACAGCCGACCGATCCTCGGGCTGTGGTCCTACAACCGCACCAAGATCTGCTTCCACGCCGGCCAGTACGCCGAGTCGGCCGATCTCGGGGAGCAGATGCGGCGACACCTCGCCTGGCGCGACGTGACCGGGCTGGCCCTTCCCGGCGACGCACTCCTCGCCGCCGCGCTCGCCAGGCTGGGACGCCAGGAGGAGGCCGAGCGTCTGGTCTCCGGGCTCTCGCCCGCTGAGCAGGAGTTCCCGCGGGTGCGCATCGGCGTGGCCCGCGTTGAGGCCGAGCGTCTGCGCTCTACCGACAGCGCTGCGGCTGGCCAGCTCCTGTGGGACGCCGGGCAGCACGCACTGGCGAACGAGGAGCTCTACTCCGGCGTCCTGGCCGCCGACGAGTCGTTCATGCTCAACCCGAATCCTGAGGCAGGCGGGTTCCTCGAGCTGCTGCGCGACAGATCGGCACTGGTGGCCGCCTTCGCCGACCGCGCCACCGCGATGCTCGACGGCGACCCCCTCGGTCTCGCCGCCGCAGCCGAGCTGCTCGAGAGACTCGTGCAGCCGGGCCGGGCCGCACACGCCTGGCGGGCCGCGGCGTCCTTGCACGCCCGACGAGGAGAGTCAGAGGCTGCCCGCCGCTGCGAGCGGGCCTCGGCCAGGCTGGTGACCGACTGGCGGGTCACGACCTGGCCGGACGTCGCCAGGGAGTCGCAACGACTGACCGCTCGTGAGCTCGAGATCGCCACCCTGGCCGCCGATCGCTGGCGCAGCCGCGAGATCGCCGAGCACACCGGACTCTCGGTGCGCACCGTCGACAACCACCTCGCCTCGACGTTCCGCAAGCTCGGCATCGGCGGGCGCGACGAGCTCGCCAGCGCGCTCGGCCGCGACCCGTCGTGACCCCCACGCCGAGTCGGCGTCACGGGTACGCCGACTCGGCGAGACAGCTACTTGGTGAGGGCCTCGGCGAAGGTGGGCGACGACCAGCCGACGGCCTGGTGCGGGGTGATCTGCGGCAGGTTGCGGCCGCCGTAGACGACGTCGCCGTCGCGGTCAGCGTAGGTGAGCCAGGTCTGGGACGGACCTTGGCCGCGACCCCTCTTGCCGTTCGCGCAGACACCGCCCGGGAAGACTGTCTTCAGGGTGGCCCACTGGGCGTCGGTGAGCGGCAGCAGCAGGAAGTCGTAGTCGCTGCGCACGAGCGGCTTGAGCTGACAGGCCACCACGTCGTTCAAGCCGGGTTCCGCCGGCCTCCTGGCGCGGCGTGCTCAGCCGCAGCTGCGCCGTCTCCGGGAGGATGCAGTCGACCTCGTCGTCCTTGCCGGGCACCTGCAGGACGCCGGGCACGTTGTCGCAGCGGTCGGTGAGGTCGGCCGGCTTGTTGGTCACGATCTTGCGGGCCAGCGGAGCGTTCGACCGGTCCCGTTCGATGGCCGCCAGCCAGCGATCCATCTCCACCAGGCCCTCGTTGGCCCACCGGAGGTCGCCGATCAGCGGCGCGACGCCGAACCACATGACCCGGTTGTCGGTGTGGCCCTGGTCGCGCATCAGTCGGTCCTCGGTCCAGAAGGCGTGCGCGTAGTCGTGGGCGATGCCGGGGTCAGGACCGCCGAAGTTGATGATCGCGACCTCGTCGAGGTGGTTGGCCTCGTTGATCAGCCCGGTGCGGTAGGCGTTGGCGATCGATGCGGGGTCACCGGCCGTGCGCGCGTCGATGCGCTTGGAGTCGACGCTCAGCCCGCCGATCGCTGCATTGAGGTCGATGAACTGGGCGGTGGTGATGCGCCCGGCCTTGAGAGCCTTGAGGCCGTACTGCACGCCCCGGTTCGAGAACGGGATGCCGCCGAAACCCCGGCCCGCGGCCTTCTCCTGCGCCGTCCAGACTCGCTTCGGCCGAGGACCGAGCGGGTTGATCAACAGATCCAGCACCGAGCAGCGCACCCCGGGCGGGGTTTCTTCGGGCGTGGTAGCGGGTCTTCGGGTTGCCGCGCTGGGGCCGTCGGGTGCCCGGGCACTTGCTCTCCGGGTTCAGGGCCTCCTGGTAGAGCCCGACGTCGGCGACGATCGAGTTGAGGATGGTGATGTGCCCCTCGACGTCCGCCATCTGGGTCGGGAGCCACACGACGCCGGGCGCCCAGCGTGCGGGGTCTTCGAAGTAGAGCCGCATCAGGTGGTAGTCGGCGAACTGGGCGCCTGCGGTGAAGGTGTCGGGGTAGGAGCACGTCGTGATCAGACCCTGGTAGATGCCGGGGTAGGCGTTGGCCACCGTGTGCTGGACGATCGAGCCGCCCGAGCAGCCGGTACCGATCGTGTAGCGCAGGGTGCCGTACTGCTCGACGAAGCGCTCCTTCACCATCAACAGCGACTCGGCGTTCTTGGCGACGTTGCAGTTGTGCCCGGTGTTCGCCAGCGCCGTGCTCGCCACGGCGAAGCCGAGGCCAAGCGCGGTGATGTAGGACTGCGTGATGCCCGGGGTCTCCTCGGGGAAGGTGCCGGAGAAGTCGGCCAGCGGCGGGTGGCCGGGGTGTAGGAGGCCCCGCATCCACCACCGTGGGTGAAGAGCAGCTTGTGGTTGAACTGGGGCTGCGGTGCAAAGCGCGACCACGCCTTGCCCGGCTGCCACAGGGCCAGGATGGTGTAGCGGTCGCGGTCTTGGTAGCCCGTCTCTCTCACGCACGATGAACGGGACCGTCTCGCCCGTGTCGGTGGTCGTGCTCGCGACGTCGGACGGCGGGTTCTTGGGGTTGTAGGGCTGCAGCGACGACAGCAGCGGGTTGGCCGAGCGGTACAGGTAGCGATACCTGGCAGGCTCGTTGCACCAGCGGTCGCGCGCGCTCTCCTGGCAGCGGTAGTAGGTCGGGTGCGGTCCGCTGAAGATCGGCCCACCGTTGGGGTGGTTGGTGATCACGAGACGTCCGGAGTGCTGCCCCGCGGTCGCGGCGACCACGTTGCGCCCCAGCTTGAGCCGGGTCAGCAACGCCTCGAACAGGCCGCTGGGACGCCGGGCGAAATCGGCTGTGACGTTCCTGCCGTTGAGCACGACGCGCACCGATCGCGGCGCCACCCCGGCTGGCAGGGCGACCGCGACCCGGGCGTCACCTCCGCTCACCAGGTCGGGGCGGTTGGAGACGACCGAGATCACCAGCGGAGCCGCCGCCCGGGCTGACGCTCTGCCGACCGGCACGGCGGTGGCCCCGCTGGACGTGCCGAGGCCGACCGCCAAGCCGGACGACAACAGGGCCAGGACTGCGACAAACGGTGCGGTACGGCGTACAGCCACGTGAGACTCACTTCGCGAGCAGCGCGGCGCCACCCCACGTGGCGACCGTCACCTGCCGATCATGGCCCATCGCGTCATCCCTGACACCCGGTTCGCCTCAGCGGACCCCAAGCCGATGCCGAGGTCAGGTGGCCGAGTGCGTCATCAGGACGCCGTCCCGATCGATCGCGGTCGGCGGGATCGAGCGGATCCCGTCGGGCAGCTGACGCTGCGGCGCGACGGCGCGCCCGCGACCGGGGCTCCGCTTGGTCTGGTTCCAGCAGCCGTTGCGTGCGCCCTTCTTCGACATGCCGGCGAGGTCGCCGCTACCCAGACGCGGGTTCTTGTCGCTCACGAACGCGTTCATCATCTGGTTGTCAGGACCGATGTGGTCGAGCCCGACCGTGTGCCCGAGCTCGTGGGTGAACAGCTGGCCCCACCCGGCACGGCCGTTCGCGTCCGGAACCATCGACTTGGCCAGGTTGTCGATGTCGGTGCGGTCGAGGGCGACGTCGGCGATGTAGATCTCCTGCTTGGTGCGGGAGCGGCCATAGGAGTAGTAGCGCGCCACCCCAGCGACGGAGCCCGCGAGGTCCTTGACCTTCTTGGGCGTCGTCCAGCCGATCAGGAGGTCGGGCCCCTTGCCGGCGCTGCCCCGCAGCGGCACCTGCTTGGTCTTGCCGACGTACTTGTAGCGCAGGCCGGTGGCCCGGGTGATCTCGGCGAGCGCGATGCTCAGCAGGCTACGGGCGTTGTCGAAGCCACCCTTGTCGTTGTAGGCCCAGGTGATCGCACGACAGGGGTCCCACCGCGTGCCCTGCGCGAAGAACTTGTAGGCCTTCGGCGAGCCCTTGGGCGCGTAGTTGGGCACCACCTGGAGCGAGCGCGAACGCACCCATGCGTTGCTCTTCTTGGTCTTCGGCGCTCGCAGTCGCAGCGCGTGCTTGGCGTACCAGCCGGTCGGTGGGCGCAGCGAGAACTGGCCCTTCTTGTTGGTCTTGTCGGCGTCGACCTTGAGCCAGCCGCCCGGCACCCGGCGCTCGAGGAGGACGCGACGGCCACCCGGCTTCGGCGCCTTGCCGGTGATCTTCACCGGGGTGTCGACAAGCACCTTCTTCGGGGCGGTCGCCGCCGCCGTGGCGGAGCCGACCTCAGCCGGGGCTGGCTGCATCGTGGCGGCCAGACCGGCGACGGTGAGGGACAAGGAGAGGGAGAGGGTGGCGAAGGTTCGAGCACCGAACCCGGCCCGAGAGCGCGTGGAAGACATGAGCACACCGTCTCCCATGGCTGTCCACGCCAAACATCCGGGCCCCGCAGCCGAGCTCGCGAGGCTGCGGATCAGGCCCGGAGATTGAGTAGCCCCGCGAGCGAGGCACGAGCTCGCGACGGGCGTATCGAAATCGGCCCCGCAGCCGAGCTCGCGAGGCTGCGGATCAGGCCGCCGAGCTCGCGAGGCTGCGGTCAGGCGGCTTCGTCCTCGCGTGGCGCGGTCGCGGCCTTCTGACGCTTCTCGAGCTGCACGAGACGGGCCTGGGCGGCGCGCCGGAGCTTCGGGCCACCGGTCGACATCCCGTAGAGCAGCTTCAGCTGCTGGGGCAGGTTCTTCGGGGTCGTCGTGGCCATCCACCCGTTCGGCAGCGAGAGCCGCACGACCTTGTGCCACGCGCTGTAGACCTGCGCGGGCAGCGACGCCTGGTGGTAGTTCAGGCTGTACTTCTCGAAGAGCTGCTCGACGCGCGGGGCGATCTCGGCGTAGCGGCTGCTCGGGAGGTCAGGGAACAGGTGGTGCTCGATCTGGTGGCTGAGGTTGCCGGTCATGAGGTGCATGACCTTCGAGCCGGAGATGTTGGCCGACCCGAGCATCTGACGCAGGTACCACTCACCGCGAGTCTCGTTGTCGGGGATCGACTTCTTCTCAAAGGTCTCGACGCCCTCGGGGAAGTGCCCGCACATGATCACCGAGTGCGTCCACCAGTTGCGCACGAGGTTGGCGGTGAAGTTGGCGGCGAGCGTCGGCAGGAACGATCCGGTCGGGATCGACAGCGCCGGGTGGACGACGTAGTCCTTGGTGGCCTGCTTGCGGATCTTGGCCAGGGTCTTGCGGGCGTCGGACTTGAACTTCTCGGTGCGCTTCTCCTTCGGCATCGACAGGTTCTTGCCGAGCTCGAGGTCGTAGGCCGCGATGCCGTACTCGAAGAAGCAGGCGTTGATGAAGTTCCACAGCGGCTGACCGAGGTGGAACGGGTGCCAGCGCTGGTCCTCGTCGACGCGCATGATGCCGTAGCCAAGGTCGTTGTCCTTGCCGACGATGTTCGTGTAGGTGTGGTGCACCTCGTTGTGGCTGTGCTTCCAGCCCTCGGCGGTCGAGGCGTTGTCCCACTCCCAGGTGGTCGAGTGGATCTTCGGGTCACGCATCCAGTCCCACTGGCCATGCATGACGTTGTGCCCGATCTCCATGTTCTCCAGGATCTTGGCGATGCTGAGGCCCACGGTGCCCGCGACCCAGGCCGGCGGGAAGACGCTGACCAGCAGCACCGCACGCGAGCCGAGCTCCAGCTTGCGCTGCACGTCGACGACCTTGCGGATGTAGGCGGCGTCCTTCTCGCCTCGGACGTCGAGGATGTCCTGGCGGATGGCGTCGAGCTCGACGCCGATCTGCTCGATGTCCTCGGGCGACAGGTGGGCGGTCGGGTTGACGTCCTGCTTGGTGATGACGGTCATGGGTTCCTCCTGAGGTTGCGGTTCGGGTCACCGGGTTTCGAGGCCACTCGCTCGTCCCTCGCGAGCGGCACCTCAACCACCAGGGATCAGTGGTCGATGTGGCACGGGCCGGCGGCCGCGCTGATGCAGGTCTGGATGGCGACGCCGTCGCCGGGCGCCGCGGTGGTGATCTGGCCGTTGCGCAGGTCGCGGACGACGCCCTCGCGCAGTGGCAGCACGCAGCCGAAGCAGACGCCCATCCGGCAGCCGCTCGGCATCAGGACGCCGGCGTTCTCGGCCGCGTCGAGGATCGGCGTGGCGCCGTCAGCCTCGAGCGTCGTGCCGGAGGCGAAGGTGACCGTGCTGGAGACGTCGGCGTCACCGGCGGCCAGCAGCTCGGTGCGGAACCGCTCGATGTGCAGCGGCAACCCGCGCGACCCGTGGTGCTCCTCGAGCGCGTCGAGGAGGCCCACGGGCCCGCAGGCGAACGTGGTGCGGTCGGCCAGGTCGGGGACGATCGCGTCGAGGTCGGCGACGTCGAGCAGACCGTCGACGTCGGTGTGCAGCTCGACCAGGCGGATCAGGCCGCGGGCGGCGTAGTCGCGCAGCTCGTCGCCGAAGATGACCTCCGAGCGCGAGAGCGCCGAGTGGCAGCAGCACGATGTCGAGGGTGTCGGCCGTCGGGGTCGTGGCCTTGGAGTACAGGTTGCGCAGCATGCCGATGACCGGCGTGATGCCCGAGCCAGCGGTGACGAGCAGCAGCTTGGCCGGCATCGGGTCACCGAGCACGAAGTCACCCTCGGCCTGGCCGAGGTGCACCATCTGGCCGGCCGTGACGCGACGGACCAGGTGGTTGGAGACGACGCCGTCGGGGATCGCCTTGACGGTGATCGAGATGCAGCCGTCGGGACGGGGGCCGTGGGTCAGCGAGTAGGTGCGCCACAGGCGGACGCCGTCGACCTCGACGCCGATGCGAAGGTACTGGCCGGGCACGTGGCCGGCCCAGTCCTTGCCCGGCTTGATCACCAGGGTGGCCGACTGGTCGGTCTCGGCGGTGACGCTGACGATGCGGCCGCGCAGGTCGGCGCCGCCGCGCAGCGGGGCGAACACGTCGAGCACGTCGTCGAGGTCGAGGGGGGTCACCGCGGCCTCGGCGACCGAGCGGAGCCGCTGGCGCCAGGTGGCCCGGCGGACACGGGCGGGTAGCCGGGCGGGTATCGCCCGCGCTGGTCGCCACGCGCGGAAGAACTGTCGAGGTCATGGCTCCATTCTCCCGCCCAAGCGCGTTAAACTCCTGTCCGGAGCACGTGAATGTGGCGCCTGCTTTTGTTCGGAGAGGATGAAAATGGCGCGCGACACGCCCGGCGGACGGTGCATCACGAGGTCTTTCTGCCCGCCAGCGCCGCCGAGGAGATCCGCACGATCCTCCCCGGCGTGGCCGAGGACGTCGTGGCCGCGATCATCGAGGAGGTCCCGAGCTACACCGACGCCTTCGCCGGGCCGATGGGCGAGACGATCCGCAACGCCGTGCAGCTCGCCCTCGGAGGCTTCCTGTCCCTGGCCAGCGGGCGCCTCGGCACCGATCCCCGCACCCCGGCCGCACCTGCCGTCGAGGGCGCCTACCAGCTCGGGCGCGGCGAGGCGCGCAGCGGACGTTCCACCGACGCCCTGCTCTCGGCCTACCGCATCGGCGCCCGGGTCTCGTGGCGCGCCATGTCTGCGCGGGGTGTGCACGTGGGCCTGGACGCTGCGGTGCTCGCCGCCTTCGCCGAGCTGGTGTTCGCCTACATCGACGAGCTGTCGGCGGCCAGCGTGGCTGGTCACACCGACGAGCTGGAGACGACTGGACGAGTGCGCCAGCGACACCTCGAACGACTGGCTGGGCACCTGCTCGCGGGGGCACCGACGGAGGTGCTGCAGACCGCCGCCGACGCCGCCGACTGGGCGCCGCCGACGATGCTGACCGCCGTCATCGTGCCCGAGTCGCAGGTACGCCCGGTGTTGGCCGAGGTCTCGCCCCAGACGCTGCAGGCCGCGGACCCACCCGGCCTCGAGGACGGCGTCCTGCTGCTGGTGCCCGATGCCCACGGACGGGGACGAAACCGACTGCTGCGAACCCTCGAGGGCCGTGGTGCAACCGCTGGCCCGGCCGACCCTGGGCGTCGGTGCGCTCGTCGTACGACCGGGCTCAGCGTGCGCGGAAACTGGCCCTGCCCACCGACACCGAGGCGCACCTGCCCCAGCTGGTGCTGACGGCCGACCCGGAGGCGCTGGCCGACCTTCGGGCACGCGCCCTCGCACCTCTCGCCGACCTGCGGCCCGCCACAGCGGAGAAGCTGGCGGCCACGCTGCGCCTCTGGCTGCTGCTGCAGGGGCGGCGCGACGACGTCGCGGCTGCACTCTTCGTGCACCCCCAGACCGTGCGCTACCGCATGTCGCAGATCAGGGAGGCCTTCGGCGACCGGCTCGACGATCCCGAGCACGTCCTGGCCCTGACGCTCGCGCTCGCGGTCGATCCGTAGGCTCTCGGTGTGAAGATCCGTGCGCTCGTGGTCAGCCTGGCGACGCTCGGGTTGCTGGCGAGCGGGTGCGGCGACGACGACCCAGAGATTGACGACAAAGGTTCAGTACGTCGCGATGGGCGACTCCTACGCCGCCGCTCCGGGCCTTCCCGAGACGTCGACGAGCTGCGCGCGATCCAGCAGCAACTACGCCAACCTGCTGGTCGAGATCGACGACTCGTTGGAGCTCACCGACGTCACGTGCAGCGGCGCCAGCAGCGCCGACCTGATCGCCACCCAGGTGCCCGAGCTGTCCGACGACACCGACCTGGTCACGATCGGCATCGGCGGCAACGACTACGACCTGGCCGTCACCGCGCTGGGTGGATGCTCTCGGCTCGGGCTCCAGGATCCCGACGGCTCACCGTGCACCGACCTGGTCGGCGACCAGCTCGACGTGCTGATGCCGAAGATCGAGGCCGAGATCTCCACGGCACTGGACGCCGTGATCGAGGCCGCCCCGAACGCCCGCGTGATCGTCGTCGGCTACCCCACCCTGCTCCCGGCCACCGGGGGCTGCCCCGACCGGCTGCCGCTGGCCACCGGGGACCTGCCGCTGCTGCGCGAGGTCAACCAGCGGTTGGCCGAGTCGCTCCAGCGCCCGGCCGAGGCCCGCGACCTCGACTACCTCGACCTGTTCGCGGCCAGCCAGGGCCACGACATCTGCTCGGACGACCCGTGGATCAACGGCATCGAGACCGCCCCCGACGGCACCACGCCGTTCCACCCGCTGGCGGTCGAGCAGGAATACGTGGCGACGATGATCGCCGAGATGCTGTAGGGCGCCGAGCGCTCTCGTAGGATTTGGCCATGGCCCGCTCACCTCGACTCGGCGGCGTGCGCGTGCTCGCGACGCTGCTGCTCGCGGCGTGCCTGATGACCCTGACGGCCTGCAACACCGCCACCGGTGTCAACCCGGTCACCGCAGAGCCGACTGCCCCCACCGACGTCGCGTCGACCCCGGCGGCGTTCCCGGCCCACTACGTGGCGATGGGCGACTCCTACACCGCGGCACCGCTGTTCCCGCTGGTGGAGAAGGAGGAGATCGACTCCTGCCTCAACTCGAAGCTGAACTACCCCAGCCTGGTCGCCCGCACGCTCGACGTCTCGGTCACCGACGTGAGCTGTTCGGGCGCGTCGACGGTCAGCATGTTCTACGAGCAGAGGTTCACCACCGAGAGCCGGCCGCCCCAGCTCGACGCGCTCTCCGAGACGACCGACCTGGTCACCTTGGGCATCGGCGCCAACGACTCCAACTTCTTCTCCAAGATGATCTTCACCTGCCTGCGACTGGCCGTGCGTGACCCGAAGGGGTCGCCGTGTCGTGAGCGGAACCTGAACTCCAAGGGCAAGGACAAGCTCGAGCGCAAGCTCGTCGAGATCGAGCGCAACGTCGCGCGCGTGGTGCGCACCATCGGCAAGCGCGCGCCGAACGCGCGCATCCTCCTGGTCGGCTACCCCCAGCTGCTTCCCTCCCAGGGCAGGTGCTCAGCGAAGCTGCCCCTGGCCCGCGGCGACTACGCCTACACGCTCGAGCTGAACCTGCGGCTCGCGAGGTCGGTCCGCGACGGGGGCGTCCGCGCCGGCGCGGAGTACGTCGACCTGGTCGCCGCCAGCCAGGGCCACGACATCTGCTCTGCCGAGCCCTGGGTGGCCGGCGTCCGGGGCGACCCGAAGCGGGCGATGGGTCTGCACCCGTACCCGGCCGAGCAGCGTGCCGTCGCCGACCTGATCCTCGAGATGCTCTAGGCGATCGGTCAGACGCCGGCGCGGTGCACGATGCGGCCCGGCCACGACCGTGAGCGCCACCGGCATGGCGCGCAGTCCGCGCGCGGTCTCCGCGGCGTCCGAGCGCACCAGCAGCGGGTCGTGGTCGAGCAGGATGACGTCGCCGCGTGACCCGACGCCGACCATCGGCTGCTCGTCGACCGAGGCAGCCAGGGCCTCGCGCGGGGTGAGGGCGTGCTCGGGGTGCCAGGCGTCGCGGTCGTCGCCGCTGCGGTGCACGGCGGCCGCCATCGCCAGCCAGGGATCGAGCGGCGAGACCGGGGCATCGGAGCCCAGCACCAGCCGCACCCCGGCGTCGAGCATCCAACGGAACGCGAAGGCGCGCCCGCTGCGGCCGGGCCAGATCAGCTCGGTGAGGTCGCGGTCGTCGAGCAGGTGCGCGGGCTGCACGCTGGCCCGCAGACCGAGCTGGGCGAGGCGGACGACGTCGTCTGCGCTGATCAGCTGGGCGTGCTCGATGGATCCGCGGGCGCCGGTGGCGGCGTAGGCGTCGAGCGCGGCGCCGACCGCGGCGTCCCCGATCGCGTGCGTGGCCACCCGCAGACCGGACATGTGGGCGCGGGCGAGCTGGGCCTGGAGCTCGTGCGGAGCCAGGTTGGACGCCCCAGCTGGCTGGTTGGGCACGCCGCCGTCGGCGTAGGGCTCGCAGCACCACGCGGTGCGGGTGTTGAGAGAGCCGTCGCTGATGATCTTGAGCGGCCCCATCGTGAGCCGGTTGTCGCGTTCGTCGAGGGGCATGCCGGTGCGGCGTCCCTGCTCGATGACCTCCTCGAGCCGGTCGCCGTACGTCGCCATCCTGATGCGCAGCAGGTCGCACCCGTGGGCCCAGCGCTCGAGCCACTCGTCCGCACCGCCGGCGAACTCCAGGTCGACGAGTCCGACGACCCCCAGCGCCGCGGCGGCCTCGAGGGTGGCGCGGTAGGCGGCCGGCTTGGTGTCGTCGTCGCCGGTGAGGTGGGTGAGCAGCTCGTAGGCGGCGAACCACTCGTTCTCGCGGACGACGTCCTCGCGCGCGCCCAGCCCGAGCGCGGCGAGGGCTGCGCTGTTGAGCCAGGCGTGGTGGGCGTCGCCGGCGATGAGCACGACCGGGGTGACGCCGGAGACGTCGTCCAGCTCGGTGACCGTGCCGTCGCGATCCCAACCGGCCGGCCGATGACCGAACCCGATGACCGGTCGGCCCGGCATGTCGGCCACTCGCTCGGCGACCAGGGCGACCGCCTCCTCCGGCGAGCTGAGGCGGGAGGTGTCGAGACGGGCTCGGGAGAGGGTCCACTGCCCGAGGTGGACGTGCTGGTCCCAGATGCCCGGCGACAGCCAGCGGCCCGCGGCGTTGATCTCCTCCACGTCTTCAGGGCCCTCGGGGCGCTCCAGCTGGGCCCCGACCGCGACCACACGACCCTCGGCGATGCGGACGTCGACCGGCTCGGTCGGCTCGTCAGCCGCCGCGAGCGGCACGAGACGGGCGTCACGCAGCAGCAGGTGGCTCATGACTCGGACGCTACCGACCGCTACTAGGGTCCACGGGGTGAGGGTTCGGCTGCTGGCGCTGCTGGCCGTGGTGGTCGTCGGCCTGGTGGGCGGCGCCGCGGCTTCCTACGTGAGCGCGGGCAGCCCACCGTCGTCCGGGGTGGCGTCCCCCGTGCCCGGCACCCCGAGCGTGCCCACCACCCCGCCCGATCCGGTGGTGACCCCCGAGCCGTACGGCGACGACATCGACTACCCGGCGCTGACCACTCCGCGCGACTTCGATCGGTTGCGCTTGATCAACGACCTGCAGAGCTGGAGCTACGTGCGACCGGCCGGCTGGCAGGCGTTCCGCATCCTCCAGGGCGGTTCTGAGGCAGCGGTCGGCGACGTGGGGCTGAGCCGTCTCGGGGAGGTGCGGTTCCGCCCCGCCGACGAGCCGGTCGAAGGCGGTTACAGCTTGCGCGTGAAGGCGGTCGACGACCACGTGCCACCCGGGTCGATGGTGACGCGCAAGGTGGCCGACCTCGAGCAGCTCGAGGACTTCACCCCGATCACCCAGACCGACGACGCCATCTACTTCACCTACCGCACCTCGGCGTCGAACCGGCTGCGCTACAACTTCTTCCGCTGGTTCGCCGCGCCCGGCTCGAGCGAGGCGACGCTGGAGATGTCGGTGGTCGGGCGTGCCGCTGACGAGCTCGGGCTGAAGGGTCTGTTCGCCGCCTTCGCCGACCGACTGCGTCCCCTCTGAGCCCGAATTCGCGCCGACCCGTCCCCTATAGAGGACGGGTCAGCGTCAATCTGGGTCACAGGCCGTCGACCTCGACCGACGCCAGCACGGCGTTCGCACGCGAGCGGCTGGCGGTGCGCACCTGCACCCAGAGCACCCGGTTGTCGGCCACCTGCACGACCCGGTCGACGATGACGCCGGGGCAGTCAGTGGCGTAGATCGTGCGGGTGGGTTCGGCACTCGTGTCGGAGATCGGCGACTCGCGCTGCGCGCAGCCATGATCGGGCAGCACGCGAGGCAGCTCGTCGATCGGCAGGACGCCGAGGAAGACCCCCTCACCGTCGGCCGCGGTGTGCCAGTCGGTGCCGGTGCCGGCCGAGATCGAGGCGAACCGCAGGTCCTGGTCTCCGCCCTGGCCCGGCGGCGTCCAGGGGTCGCGTGCGACGTCGTCCCAGCCATCGGGCACGGTGACGCTCAGCGTGCTGCGCGCGTCGGTGAGAGTCACCTCGCGGTCGAGCGAGCTGATGCCGAACCAGCCGGCAAGCGCACCCCCGGCCAGGGAGAGCAGGCCGACTCCGACGAGAGCAGCGCGACGACGGGGTGCCGGCGGGGGCGGCGGCGGGGGCGCCGGCTCGCGCACCGACGCCATGCGCAGGCGCCGGCGAGGGACGGGCGCCGGCCTGCGTGAGGTCGGGGCGCAGTGGCAGCCAGGTGGTTGCGCCTCCCTCGTCGGTGTCGTCAGCCGCGGAGCCGAGGCTCGACGCCTCGACGGCGAGCGCCGCACCGAGGGCCTCGAGGTAAGCGGTGACCGACGGCCAGCGCTCCTCGCGATCGCGGGCCAGGGCGCGTGCGACAACCTGCTCGACCGCGTCGGCGTAGGGGCGCTCCGTGCTGGAGAGCGGTGGCGGCGGCCCCGGATCGGCGGCAGCGTTCAGGCTGGCGTGGGTCCACGGCGTGCGACCGGTGAGCAGGAGGTAGGTCAGCACGCCCAGTGAGTACTGGTCGGCGCGGCTGTCGGGCGACTCGCCCTGAGCCTGCTCCGGCGCGACGAAGGACGGCGTGCCCGCGATCATCGTGAGCCGCGACGAGACGTCGAGCGCCTTGCCGAGACCGAGGTCACCGACCATGGCGCGCACCGAGGTGGCCGAGGAACCGGCGCCCCGACCGTCGCCGCTCGGCACGGTGCGGAACAGCACGTTGGCCGGCTTGATGTCGCGGTGCAGCACCCCGCGGTCGTGCAGCGCCTGCAACCCGGCGCCGACCTGGCGGACCACCTCGAGCGCTTGACGCACGCTGACGCCCTCGACCTCCAGCCGGTCGGCGAGCGTGCCCTGGTCGGCGTAGCTCATCACCAGGTAGGGCCGACCGTCGTCGAGCTCGCCGGCGTCGTAGACCGTGACGACGTGCGGCGACTCGACCCGACGCAGGTAGCGGCCCTCCTCGACGAAGCGGGTGCGCACCTGGTGGTCCTCGGTCCAGTTGTCGGCCAGCACCTTGATCGCCACCGGCGCGTCGAGCTGCTCGTCGTAGGCCAGCCAGACCGTGGCGAACCCACCGTTGCCGATGCGTCGCCGCACGACGTAACGACCGATCCGGCTGGGCATGGACACCCCTGCATTATGTTCAGAAGTCGGTTCACCCGGATGGCGGGCCGACTGGACGGGCAGGTTCGGGGAAGGGTGCGAGCATGACGAGCGAGCTGTCCCCCGACGAGATCGACGCACTGGCCCACGAGGCACAGGCCGGCGACCGCGACGCCTTGGAGTCCCTGCTCGCCGCGATCCGGCCCCGCACGCTCAACGTGTGCCGCGGCGTGCTGCCCTACACCCCGGACGCCGAGGACGCCTGTCAGGACGCGCTGCTCAACATCGCGACCAAGATCGGGTCGTGGGGCGGCCGGGGCAGGTTCACGACCTGGACCCACGTCGTCGCGGTCAACTCCGCACGCACGACGTACCGCCGGATGAAGAACCAAGCCGTCGCCACGGACCCCCTCGAGCACAGTCCGCTGACCGAGCGGCCCGATCCGCGCACGACGAGCGTCATCGCCGGCACCCGACTCGACCTGCTCGAGGCGATGGAGACGATCGAGCGCGACCACCCGCAGTACGTCGAGCCGTTGCTGCTGCGCGACGTCTACGGCCTGCCGTACGACGAGATCGCCGAGCTGGTCGGCGTGCCCTTGGGCACGGTGAAGGCGCAGATCCACCACGGCCGGAAGCTGGCCCGACCCCTTCTGCGCGGTGGTGAGTGAGCCGACTGGCGCACCTCCTCACGCTCGTGCTCGTGGGCGGGGTGCTCACCGCGTGCAGTGGGTCGGATGACCCGCCCGGTCCGCCGGCGACGTCCCCGGCCGTGCCCACAGCGGGTGCGGTCGCGGCCCCCGATCTCGACCTGGCCCTGAGCCGCCCGGTCGAGGACTCGCTCTACCCCGAGGTCGGCGACCCCGGCGTCGACGCCCTGCACTACGACCTCGACCTGTCGTGGGACCCGGCCACCGACCTGCTCACCGCGGTCGAGGTGCTCACCTTCCGTGCCACCGCGGACGCCGCGCAGGTGCAGCTCGACCTCGGCGAGCCGCTGGCGATCAGCCGGTTGACCCTCGACGGACGCGACGTGCAGCACCGCCGCATCGGCAAGGACCTGCTGGTGAGTGCGCCCGTCCGCGCCGACGGGCGCTACGAGCTGGCCATCAGCTACGCAGGCACGCCCGAGCCGGTGCGCGCCCCGACCAGCCGATCCGACCTGCTCACGACCGGCTTCACCATCGACGACGAGCACCAGGTCTGGACGATGCAGGAGCCGTTCGGCGCCTACACGTGGTACGCGGTCAACGACCACCCGAGCGACAAGGCGTTCTACGACTTCACCCTCCGCGTGGCCGCGCCGTGGACCGGCATCGCGAACGGTCGGCAGGTCTCGGCGCGCGTGCAGGACGGCGTCCGGATCACCCGGTTCCACCTCGCGGAGCCGGCGGCGGCCTACCTGGTGACCCTGGCGTTCGGGGACTACGACCAGCGTCAGGAGGCCGGGCCGGGCGGCGTCCCGATCACGTACTGGACGCCCACGGGTGATCGACAGTTCGATGCCGGGCTCCGCACGGCCCCGGCGTCGATGCGGTGGCTCGAGCGCTACCTCGGGCCGTACCCGTTCGAGACTGCCGGCTTCCTGGTCGTCGACTCCGAGAGCGGGATGGAGACCCAGACCCTCATCACCCTGGGCGACACCGAGCACTCGACGTCGCCCGCGGTGGTGCTCCACGAGCTGGCCCACCACTGGTACGGCGACCAGGTCACGCCGTCCGACTGGCGCGACGTGTGGATGAACGAGGGCATGGCGACGTACCTGCAGCTCATGTTCACCGCCGAGCGCGACGGGCGCGACCTCGACAACGTCATGTACGGCTACCTGGCCTCCGATGCGCGCATTCGCGAGCAGGCCGGGCCACCCGGCGACTTCGACCCGGCCGAGTTCGGGTCGCCGAACGTCTACTACAGCGCTGCCCTGCTGTGGCACGAGATCCGCGAGCGGCTCGGCGACGACGAGTTCTTCCGGGTGGTGCGAGCGTGGCCCGCGGCACAGGACGAGCGCAGCACCGACCGCGAGACCCTGCTGCGCTTCCTCGAGAGCGAAACGGGCGTTCAGCTCGACGACCTCTGGGACGCGTGGCTGCTCAGCCCGACCACGCCGGACGCGGCCTTCGACGAGTAGCCCTCTGCCCAGAGCGGAAACCCTTGCGGAGCAGGGGATGTCGGGCGACGGTGGACGCATGCGGCTCCTGGTGCTCGGCGGCACGGTGTTCCTGTCGAAGGCGGTGGCGGCCGAGGCGGTCGCTCGTGGCCACGAGGTCGTTTGCGCGTGCCGGGGCGAGTCGGGGGCCGTCCCCGACGGTGCGCGCCTGGTGCACTGGGACCGTGCCGAGCCGAGCGTCGACCGAGGGAGCATCGGCCGCGAGGTCGGCGAGGTCGACGCGGTCGTTGACGTGGCCCGCCACCCGAGTCGGGTACGCGGCGCCGTGGCGACTTTCCCCAACGCTCATTGGGTGTTCGTCTCGACGATCAACGTCTATCCCGACACCTCCACCCCCGGCGGCACCCCGGCCACGAGCACGGTGGCCGAGCCGATCACCGATGACGTCGACCTCGCCGTCGATCCGGCCGCGTACGGTCCGATGAAGGTCGCCTGCGAGCAGGCAGTGCGGTCAGGGACGTCGTCCTCGACCGTGATCCGCCCTGGGCTCATCAGCGGCCCTGGCGACCCGTCGGGGCGGTTCACCTACTGGCCCGAGCGTCTCGCGGCTGGCGGTGAGGTGCTCGCGGGTGGCGACCCGAGCGACGTCGTGCAGATCATCGACGTGCGCGACCTCGCCGACGTGGATCGTCACTGCCGCCGAGCAACAGGACGTCCGGCTGCTTCGACGGCATCGGTGCACCTACAGCGATCGGTGACCTGCTCTCCGAGGTGGCCGTCGGGGTCGGCTCCGACGCGTCGATGACATGGGTGCCGAGCGACTTCCTGGCCGAGCACGGCGTCCAGCCCTGGTCGGGCCCGAGCGCCCTGCCGCTGTGGCTGCCGCGGCCGGAGTACGACGGCATGCTGGCCCGCGACCCGGCGCCGTCGTTCGCGGCCGGGCTGGTGTGCCGCCCGGTGCGCGAGACCGCCCGCGACACCTTGGCCTGGTTGGCCGTCGAGCCCGATGCGGCGCGCACCGGACTGCCCCGCGAGCTGGAGCAGGAGGTGCTGACAGCCTGGCGTTAGCGTGGTTAAGGTCTCGCCATGCAGCGCGAGCCGCACGAGAACGTGGCGACCGTCCTGGTCGACCCGCTCGTGCTGCACGACCTCGAGCTCGACCTGATGACCCTCGACCTGCGGGTCTGGCCGGTGGCCACCGCCCCTATCTGCGACGACGGCGCGCGGCAGGCGTTCCAGATCCGGCGGCGGCTGCTGATGGCCAAGCGCGGGGCGTGGGACGACGCAGCGACCTGGACGCCGGTGTGGATCTCGTTCGGCGAGAGCTGGTACTCCGGCGACGAGCCGTTGCCCTGGGCTGCCCACCACGCCCTGTGGTCGAAGCTCGAGGAGTACGCCGGCCACGTGCGGTTCCGCCTGGGACTCGGCGGGGTGCCCAAGCTCGCCATCCGCCACGAGCAGGCCAGCTGACCCGTCCTCTATAGGCGACGGGTCAGCGCGCAATAGCCTGTCGCGCATGGCTCGCCCGAACGCCCACGACCTGATCGACCTCGTGCTCGACGCCGACTCGTGGACGTCGTGGGACTCGCCGCCTCGGCGTACGGCATCAGTGACGAGTACGCCGCCGAGCTGGCCGCCGCCGCGGAGAAGAGCGGCGTCGACGAGTCGGTGATCACCGGCGAGGGCTCGATGCGCGGGCGCCGGGTGGCGGTGATGCTGGGCGAGTTCGGCTTCCTCGCCGGCTCGATCGGGCGCGCCTCGGCCGACCGGATCGTGGCCGCCGTCGAGCGCGCCACCCGTGAGGGCCTGCCCCTGCTGGCCGCGCCGGTGAGCGGGGGCACCCGGATGCAGGAGGGCACGCCGGCGTTCGTGCAGATGGTGCGGATCTCCCAGGCAGTCGCGGCCCACAAGTCGGCCGGGCTCCCCTACCTCGTCTACCTGCGCCACCCCACCACCGGCGGGGTGATGGCGTCGTGGGGGTCGCTCGGTCACGTGACAGTGGCCGAGCCCGGAGCGCTGGTCGGCTTCCTCGGTCCGCGCGTCTACTCCGCCCTCTACGGCACCGAGTTCCCCGAGGGCATCCAGACCTCGGAGAACCTCTACGCCCGCGGCATCATCGACGCCGTCGTCGCGCCCGAGGACATCGCCGACATCCTCGACCGGGCGCTGTCGGTGCTGCTTGCCCCACGCTCCGGCGTGCCGACGCTGCCGCCGCCAGCCGACGACGAGATTCCCGACGTCGACACCTGGGACGCCGTCACCCGCTCGCGCCGACCCGACCGGCCCGGAGTGCGGCGGTTGCTCAAGTACGCGGCTGCGGACGTCGTCCCGCTCAACGGCACCGGGCAGGGCGAGCAGGACCCAGGCCTGCTGATCGCCCTGGCCCGCTTCGGCCAGTCGCCGTGCGTGTTCCTCGGCCAGGACCGGCGCGGCCAGACCGCCGACCACCCGATGGGCCCCCAGGCGCTGCGTGAGGCGCGGCGAGGGTTCCGGCTGGCCTCCGAGCTCGGGCTGCCGCTGGTCACCGTGATCGACACCCAGGGCGCCGCACTCTCCCCCGAGGCCGAGAACGGCGGTCTGGCGGGCGAGATAGCCCGCTGCCTCGCCGAGCTGGTGAGCCTCGCGGCGCCCACGCTGTGCCTGATGCTCGGCGAGGGCAACGGCGGCGGGGCGCTGGCCTTCCTGCCCGCCGACCGGGTGATCGCGGCCCAGCACGCCTGGCTCTCCCCGCTGCCGCCCGAGGGTGCCTCGGCGATCGTCTACCGCGACCTCGACCACGCACCCGAGATGGCTCGACGGCAGCAGGTGCGCGCGATCGACCTGCACCGGATCGGCGTCGTCGACCGGATCGTCGGCGAGCGCCCGGACGCCGCCGACGAGGCTGAAGCGTTCTGCCAGCGGGTCGGCGCGGTGCTCGAGCACGAGCTCGCGCTGCTGCTGCGCACCGGGCCGAGCAGCCCGGCCGATCGAGCCGCGCGCTACTGTAGCACCCGCACGTAGAACGTGTTCTAGTCTGCCAGGCCATGAAGACCTTCGTCGTCAGCGGCGCCGCGAGCGGCATCGGCCGTGCCACCGCCGAGCACCTCGCAGCCCAGGGTGATCGCGTGATCACCGTCGACCGGCACGAGGCCGACGTCGTCGCCGACCTCTCGACGTCCGACGGCCGAGCGGACGCCGTCGCAGCCGTGCAGGCGCTGACCGACGTCGTGCACGGACTGGTTCCTGCTGCCGGCATCGGTGGCTTCACGGGCACCGACCCCGAGCTGCTGATGTCGGTGAACTTCTTCGGCGCGATCGCGCTGGCGCGTGGTCTCCGACCCCAGCTCGCGGCCGCCAACGGCTCGGGCGTCGTCTTCCTCGCGTCGAACTCGATCACCGGCATGCCCGGTTGGGCGGTCGACCCGGCTGCCGCGTGCCTGCGCGAGGACGAGGCCGAGGCCCGCGCGCTCGCGAAGCCGCTCGAGGCCGTCATGGTCTACCCGGCGTCCAAGGCGGCGCTGGCCTGGTGGGCGCGCCGCGAAGGCATCAAGCCCGAGTGGATCGGCGCCGGCATCCGGCTCAACTCGGTGGCACCCGGCAAGGTCGCCACCGCGATGACCGCCGAGATGGCGGCCGACCCGGTCTTCGGTCCGCTCGGCGACTCCTACCCCACCGCGATCGGTCGCGACGGCCGGCCCGAGGAGATCGCCGCGCCCATCGCGTTTCTGCTCTCGGACGCCGCCTCGCTCGTCGTCGGCGCCTGCCTGATCGTCGACGGCGGCACCGACGCGATCCTCCACCCGATCTCTCCCGAGGGCTGGGAGGTCGGCCCAGTCGACATCTGACCCCGTATGGCCGAGTCGGCGCGTCTGTCGCGCCGACTCGCGCTGATTTCGGCGTGCACATGCGCCGACTCGGCGGGGGTGTGGGTCAGAAGAGAAGGGCGGAAGCGGGGTCCTCGAGGATCGAGGCGACGTCGGCCAGGAACCGCGAGCCCAACTCTCCGTCGACGTGACGGTGGTCAAAGGAGAGCGCGAGGGTAGTGACCGAGCGCGGCACGATCTCGTCGACGCCGTCGCGCGTGACCACCCACGGCTGCTTGCGGATGGCGCCGAAGCAGAGGATCGCCGACTCACCCGGGTTGATGATCGGGGTGCCGGCGTCGACGCCGAACACGCCGACGTTGGTGATCGTGAAGGTACCGCCGGCCATCTCGGCTGGCTGTGTGCGACCCTCCCGGGCCGTGGCGGTGAGCTCGCCCAGCGCGCTGGCGAGCTCGGGCAGGGTCAGCTGGTCGGCGTCCTTGATGTTGGGGACGACTAGCCCGCGCGGCGTGGCCGCTGCGATGCCGAGGTTCACGTAGTGCCGGTAGACGACTTCCCCGTGCTCGCCGGCTGCGTCGTCCCACCACGAGTTGATCTCGGGGGCACGCTTCATCGCGAGCAGTACCGCCTTGGCGAGCACCAGCAGCGGCGAGACCTTGACGTCGCGCAGCTCGCGGCGCGAGCGCAGGCGCTCGACCAGCTCGACAGTGGCGGTGCAGTCGAGCGTCACCCACTCGGTGACGTGCGGCGCCGTGAAGGCCGACTGCACCATCGCGCCCGCCATGATCTTGCGCACGCCCTTGACGGGCTCCCGCGTCTCCCGCTTGGTGGTTGAGGTGCCGCGAGGAACGAGCGGCCTCGAAACCCCGTCCACGGCAACCTCCACGTCGGCGCGACTCACGGTGCCGTTCAGGTCCGGTGGCGATCAGCGTGGTGAGGTCGACTCCGAGGTCCTTGGCGAGCTTGCGCACGGGCGGCTTGGCGAGCACGCGGACGTCGCCGACCGGCTCAGGGGCGGCCACCGACGGCACCGCCTCGACCGGGTCGGCGTCCTCGACCAGTGGTGCGGGCACGCCGGGCTCGAACACCGACTGGGCCTGGCGCTGCGCGGCACTGGCTCCCGACGACATCGTGCGGGTGCGTCGGACGGCGCCTCGGTCGGCCTTGTTGCGACCGACCAGGCTCTCGCCCTCGGAGCCGCCACTGGCTGCGGGGTTGGAGAGATCGATCTCCATCGGCGACTCGGCGGCCACCGGCGCGCCGATCGCGATGATCGGCGTGCCCACCTCGACGGTGTCTCCCTCAGCCACGAGCAGCGCGGTGATCTCCCCGGCGTACGGCGACGGCAGCTCGACCAGCGACTTCGCGGTCTCGATCTCGACGACCACGTCGTTGATGGCGATGACGTCGCCGACCTTGACCTTCCAGGAAACGATCTCGGCCTCGGTCAGGCCTTCGCCCACGTCGGGCAGGAGGTACTCAGGCATGTCAGGTCCTCCTCAGAACTGAAGACTGCGGTCGACGGCGTCGAGCACTCGGTCGAGGTCGGGGAGGAAGTCCTCCTCGACGCGCGACGCCGGGTAGGGGGTATCGAACCCGCCGACACGGAGCACCGGAGCCTCGAGCGAGTAGAAGCACTCCTCGCTCACGCGGGCCGCGACCTCGGAGCCGACGCCGAGGTTCACGTGCGCCTCGTGGACGACGACCGCGCGGCCGGTGCGGCGGACCGAGTCGTAGACGGGCGCCAGGTCGAGCGGCGAGAGAGTGCGCAGGTCGATCACCTCGAGCGAGCGCCCTTCACCCGACGCGGCTTCGGCGGCTTTCATGCAGGTGCGCACGGTCGGCCCGTAGGCCAGCAGGGTGGCGTCGCTGCCGCGGCGGACGACGCGCGAGCTGAAGAGCGGGTCGGGCGTGGCCGACTCGTCGAGCTCGGCCTTGTCGGCGTGGTACTGCCGCTTCGGCTCGAGGAAGATCACCGGGTCGTCGCAGGCAATGGCCTGCTGGATCATCCAGTAGCCGTCGACCGGGTTGGAGCAGGTGACGACCTTCAGGCCCGGCGTGTGCGCGAACTGCGCCTCCGGCGACTCGCTGTGGTGCTCGACCGCGCCGATGCCGCCGCCGTAGGGAATCCGAATGACGATCGGCATCTTGGTCTTGCCATCGCTGCGGTAATGGATCTTCGCGACCTGGCAGACGATCTGGTCGTAGGCCGGGTAGACGAAGCCGTCGAACTGGATCTCGACCACCGGTCGGTAGCCGCGCATCGCGAGCCCGACCGCGGTGCCGACGATGCCGGACTCGGCCAGCGGGGAGTCGATGACCCGGTCCTCGCCGAAGTCCTTCTGGAGTCCGTCGGTGATCCGGAAGACGCCGCCGAGCTTGCCGACGTCCTCGCCCATGATCAAGACCTTGTCGTCGAGCTCCATCGCCTTGCGCAGACCCTGGTTGAGGCCCTTGGCGAGGGTGATCTTGGTGGGGTGGCTGCTCATGCCCTGGCCCCCTCGAAGGTGTCGAGGTAGGCAGCGAAGCCGTCGCGCTGGGCAAGCAGCTCGTCCGGCATGTCCGCGTACACATGGTCGAACATGCTCAGCGGGGTCGGATCGGGCAGCGCCTTGCACCCTTCGCGCAGGGTGTGACCGAGCGCGTCGGCCTCGGCGGCGACGTCCTCGATGAAGCCGTCGGCCACCAGCCCGTTGCGGCGCAGGTAGGCCTCGACCCGGGCGATCGGGTCCTTGAGCTTCCAGCGTTCAAGCTCATCGTTGAGGCGGTAGCGGGTGGGGTCGTCGGTGGTCGTGTGGGCGCCCATCCGGTAGGTGAACGCCTCGACGAGCATCGGCCCCTGGCCGTCGCGAGCGTGCTGGAGCGCTGCCTGCATGACGGCGTACGTCGCCATCACGTCGTTGCCGTCGACGCGGACGCCGGGGAACCCGAAGCCGGCGGCGCGCTTGAACAAGCGGCACCCGGCTCTGCCGCTCGAACGGCTCGCTGATCGCCCACTGGTTGTTCTGGCAGAAGAAGACGACCGGAGCGTTGTAGGACGCCGCGAAGATGAAGGCCTCGTTGACGTCGCCCTGGCTGCTGGCGCCGTCACCGAAGTGAGCCACGACGGCGGCGTCGCGGTCGGGGTCACCGGTGCCGACGACGCCGTCGCGCTGCATGCCCATCGCGTAGCCGGTGGCGTGCAAGGTCTGCGCCCCGATCACGATCGTGTACTGGGCGAAGTTGAATTCAGCGGGGTCCCACGAGCCGTGGTCGACGCCGCGGAACATGCCGAGCAGCTTCAACGGGTCGACTCCGCGCACGTAGGCGACGCCGTGCTCGCGATAGGTAGGGAACACGTAGTCCTGGGGGCGCAAGGCCCGGGCGGCGCCGATCTGTGCGGCCTCCTGCCCGAGCAGCTGCGCCCACAGACCGAGCTCACCGTGCCGCTGCAGGGCGGTGGCCTCGACGTCGATGCGCCTGGTCAGCACCATGTCGCGGTAGAAGCCGCGCAGCTGCTCGGCGCTGAAGTCGAGGTCGAAGTCGTCGCGGTGCAACCGCTCGCCCTCGGGGGTCAGGAGCTGGATCAGGTCGGGGCCGCCGTCGCTGTGCGACGGGCCGGCCGCTCCGAACACCTCGGCCAACGCGTTCGCTGGTGGGTTGGAGGGTGAGTCCACGTGCTCGCTCCTTCGGGTCGCCCGGTGTGCGGGATCGCCGCGGCCGGGTGGCTGGTCCGTCTCCCGGGGCACCGCGCGTGGATGGTGCGCGGTGTGACCCGGGACACATTCGGATGCCTTCAACGTAGCGCGGGCCACGGAGCCGGAGGAAATCTGGTTGGGGACCCGAAAGTCGGGCGCCCGAAAGTCGGAAGTCCTTGCGTCGAGCCTGCGGTGCGCGGCCTCGACGCTGACCCGTCCTCTATAGGGGACGGGTCAGCGTCACGAACGCCTACGCTGGGGCCATGTCCGACAAGAGCAGGTCTGCGTCCACCACCATCGCCGCGTCGCCGGCCACGGTCTTCGCGATTCTCAGCGACCCGCGCCAGCACCCACGGATCGACGGGTCAGGCAGCGTGCGCAGCCTGGTCTCCGGTCCTGAGCAGCTCGGGCTCGGCTCCGAGTTCGGCATGGACATGAAGATGGGTGCGCCGTACAAGATCAAGAACAAGGTCGTCGAGTACGAGCCCGACCAGCTGATCGCGTGGCGACACATGGGCACTCACCGCTGGCGTTACGAGCTCACGCCCACCGCGGACGGCGGTACCGCCGTCACCGAGACCTGGGACCTCAGCCGCTGCAACCCGGTGCTGCGCGCAGCGTTGAGCGCCATGTTCGGCAGCAAGACCCAGACCGCTCTGGAGGAGACGATGGTCAAGCTCAAGGCCGCGGCCGAGGCGGACGCCGCGAGCTGAGGACGCCCCTCCACCCGGATCGATGCTCAGTGCAGCTCGCCGAGGTCCTCGTGGGCCTCGTGCGAGAGCGGCTCGACCTGGAACGTCGCGTGCCGCACGTCGAAGTGCTCGGCCACGCACGCGCACAGGTCGTCGAGGATCGCACCGACCCCGCGGTCGGCCAGCGCCTCGTCGGTGACGGTCACGTGCGCCGACATGCTCGGGATTCCGCTGGTGATGGTCCAGGCGTGCAGGTCGTGGACGTCGACCACGCCGGCGACATGGCTGATGTGGTGCTCGACGTCGTCCAGGTCGAGTCCGGTCGGGGCGATCTCTAGCAGCACCACCGCCGAGTCGCGGAGCAGCACGTAGGCGCGCGGCAGGATCAGCACAGCGATCAGGAGCGAGGCCACCGGGTCGGCACGGTCCCACCCGGTGGCGAGGATGACGATGCCCGCGGTCACCGCGAGCACCGAGCCGAGCAGGTCGGCGAAGACCTCGTTGGCTGCGCCGCGGATGTTGAGCGACCCGGTGTCGGCGCGACTCAGGA
This sequence comes from uncultured Actinomycetota bacterium, assembly GCA_963781575.1. Taxonomy (GTDB): domain Bacteria; phylum Actinomycetota; class Actinomycetes; order Propionibacteriales; family Nocardioidaceae; genus Nocardioides. Next base: position 353,558 of record CAWAGM010000008.1, read on the forward strand.
TCACCATGGAGATCCCGTTGGCCAGCAAACCGAACGCGGCGAACGCAACCATCGCGCCGGCCTCGATCTCCTCGGGGTCCGAGAGCCGGGTGACGCCGGCGTAGGCGAGGTAGGCGCAGACGCCGAGCAGCACCACCGCGTTCAGTGCGGCGGCGAGCACCTCGGCCCGGTGGTAGCCGAACGTCGAGCGCTTCGAGCCCGGGAGCGAGGCCACGTACGACGCCCCGAGGGCCAGCACCACGGCGCCGGCATCGGTGGCCATGTGGCCGGCGTCGGCCAGCAGCGCCAGCGATCCGGTGAGCAGCGCCCCGACCAGCTCAACCACCAGCACGCTGGCCGTGACGATCAGCACCCAGCGCAGCCGACTCCGGTCGGCGGCGCGCCCGGCGGCATGCCCATGCCCATGCCCGTGTCCCACCAGTTCAGCCTAGGGCGCGCGCTGACCCGTCCCCTATAGAGGACGGGTCAGCGCGAATGCGGCTCCAACCAGACGTCCGGGTCCGGCCCGGCCGGCACGATGGCGGAGGGATTGATGTCGGTGTGGACGACGTAGTAGTGCTTCTTGATCTGGTCGAAGTCGATCGTCTCGCCGAAGCCGGGTGTCTGGAACAGGTCGCGGGCGTAGCCCCAAAGGTTCGGCAGCTCGGCCAACTTCTGCCGGTTGCACTTGAAGTGGCCGTGGTAGACGGCGTCGAAGCGCGCCAGGGTGGTGAAGAGTCGGACGTCGGCCTCGGTGATCGTCTCGCCCATCAGGTAGCGACGGGTGGCGAGTCGCTCCTCGAGCCAGTCCATCGCCGTCCAGAGTCGCTCGTAGGCGGCGTCGTAGGCCTCCTGCGAGCCGGCGAAGCCGCACCGGTAGACGCCGTTGTTCACCTCGGTGAAGACCCGCTGCATGACCTCCTCCATCTCGGCGCGGAGGTCGGCCGGCCAGAGGTTCGGAGCATCGGCGCGGTGGAACTCGGTCCACTCGTGGAAGAGGTCGTGGGTGATCCAGGGGAAGTCGTTGGTGACCAGCTTGCCGCTGGAGATCTCGACCATCGCCGGCACGGTGATGCCGCGCTCGTAGTCGGGGAAGCGCGCGAAGTAGGCCTCCTGCAACCGCTCGATGCCGAGCACCGGGTCGCGCCCGTCGGCGTCGAGGTCGAAGGTCCAGCTGCGCTTGTCGTGCGTCGGACCGGGCAGGCCGAGCGAGATGACGTCCTCGAGGCCCAGCAGCCGGCGCACGATGATCGCGCGGTTCGCCCAGGGGCACGCCTTGGCTGCGATCAGCCGGTAGCGGCCCGGCTCCACCGGCCACAGGTCGCCCTCGACCTCGCCGTGCTCGGGCGTGCGCGAGCGTCGCGGGTGATCCGGTCGGGCACGTAGTTCATGTCCCGGTCGAAGCCTTTGCCCTCGCTCCACGTAGGTCGGGCCTCTGGTCGTCGCTCATTCCTCCAATGTAGATGAACGCTCAACCATCGCGGCCGCAGCGATCACCGGCTACGCGGTGAACGCTGTACCTCCCACGTAGAACTTGGCCGGGATGTACAGCGATCGACTGGGGAGTGGTGCAGATGGGGCCAGCGAGGAGACCGAGGGGCGAGGCGGTCAGTCCTCGCTGACCAAAGACGCGACGAAGTCGAGCTTGTCGAGCACCGGGGCCGGGATGACGAACGGGTAGACGTCGTCCTTGCCCATGCTGCGGTTCATCTGGTTGAGCGCGATCGAGAGCGGCACCCACACGCCGGTGACGACGTCGCGGAAGCTGGAGAAGTCGCTGATGCCGCCGACCGTGAGCAGGCCGTACTCGCGGGCGGTCTCGATCGAGTCGCAGATGTGCAGGTAGTGGGCCCAGGTCTCGGCGAAGTCCTCGAAGGGGTGCATCGTCGCGTACGTGGAGATGTACGACTTCTCCCAGCCGGCCGGCGGGCCGGACGCGTAGTGCCGCTCGAGCGCCTCGCTGTAGTCGGCCGACTCGTCGCCGAACAGCTCGCGGCATCGCGCCATCCGGTCGGCGCCGCGCACCAGCTGCCACTCGGCGTAGTGGCCGAACTCGTGACGGAAGTGGCCGAGCATGGTGCGGTAGGGCTCCGAGAGCTGGGCCCGCACCTTCTCGCGGTGCGCGGCATCGCTCTCGGCGAGGTCGATCGTGATCAGGCCCTTCTCGTGCCCGATCACGACGTTCTCGGCGACGCTGGAGAGCAGGTCGAAGGCCAGCCCGTCGTCCGGGTCGCCACCGGACGCCGGGTCCTTGCCGATCGTCTTGACACCGGCCGTGTCGAGCTCGACGAGCAGGTGTCGCTTGGCCTGCTCGGCCACCCGGTAGTTCTCCAGCCCGACCAGGTCGTCGTCGCTGGGCCGGGTGCGGGTGAGCTCGCAGCCCGAGCACTGCCCGCCGGGCGCCGGGGAGAGCCAGGTGCACCCGGACAGGTTGAGGTTGGCGCACACGTGCCAGATGACTCCGGTCGCGTCGACGTACTGGCCGTGCTCGTCGACCGGCACGAGCGCGCGCTCAGCCCGGGAGAAGCCCAGCGCCGATCCGCACGACACGCACAGTGAGTTCTCGAAGTGGAGCTGGTTGTCGCACACGCGACAGCGGAACTGCTTCAGGGGAAGCGCCTACTAACTGCTACTCGGTGGGAAAGTCCGTCGGGAAGTCCCCGAAGTCGGTGGGGAAGCCCCCGGGGAACTCGGTGAGGAAGTCCGTCGGGAACCCCTCGGGGAGATTCTCCAGGAGGTCGTCAAGGAAGTCGGTCGGGAAGTCCGTCGGGAAGTCGGTGGGGAAGTCGTCCGGCAGCTCTGTGGGCATGTCGGTGGGCAGGTCGTTGAAGTCGGTCGGGAAGTCGTCGGGCAGCTCGGGGACGTCGTCGAAGTCGGGTCCGCCGAAGCTGTCGATCACCCACCCGTCACCGTCCTTGACCAGGCCGTAGTCGGTGGTGACGCTCGCCGAAGCCGGTGCCGGAGACGGTGACCGGCACGGTCGCGCGGTCGCCGTCGACGTCGGCGTCGCCCACCTCGTACTCGAAGTCGTCGGGATCGATGCCGAGGTCGTCGAGGTCGTCCTCGGTCGCCTGGTCGTCACACTCGTCACCGAAGTCGTCGCGCAGCTCGCTGCTGAGCAGCTTGATGGCGGCGTCGCAGTCGCGGTCCTTGCCGGCGTCGAGGAAGCTCTGCACCGTCTCGGCCGGGTCGTCGGACGACGGACCGTCGCTGCCACTGAACACCAGCAGCAGCACGGTCGCGATCGCCGCGAGGCCGATGACCGCGCCCACCACGGCGATGAGAAGGCCGGTGCGGCTGCGCCCGGCAGGAGCACCCCCAGCCTGCGGGTCGTACGTCGGGTAGGCGGCCGTCGCCGGCGCACCCACAGTCCCTGCGGCCGGATCGACCCCGCTGCCGGATCGACCTGGGGCGGCCCCTCGCCGACCGGCGCCCACTCCGCGCCGTCCCAGTACCGCTGGCCGCCGGTGCCGTCGGGGTACCAGCCGGCCGGGGCGTTGCCGCTGCCAGAACCGCTCGTGTCGCTCATGGGCTTCTCCGGTCGTGGGGGGGCGGGTCAGGAGTCGGACAAGGACGACAGCGCGCTGACGAACGCGTCGCGGTCGGCAGCCGCCTTCCCTGGAGCGTAGTAGCCGACCAGGTTGCCGGAGAAGAAGGAATCGACCGCGCCATCGCGGACGTCGCGAGCGGCATGTCGGGGAAGTCGATCACCACCGGGTCGGTTGCGGCGAAAACGAGCGCGGACGCCGGCTCGTCGAACACCAGCACCACGAACGGCTTGCTGCGCCCCTCCGCCGCGGGGCTCACCGTGCCGACCAGACCCGCGACGGTCACGGGGTCGAGCGAGAGCCCGGTGGCGTCGGTTCGGCCACGTGCCTCGGCCTCGATGCTCGCGGAGTCGAGAGCCGCGACGACCTGCACGGCGGTGGCCGAGGTCGGGGAGTCGACGTCGATGACCTTGGTACGGACAGGCAGCGAGGTGGCGTCGAGCGCGACGACCGAGCCGTCGTCGACCGGCAGCGGCTCACCGCCGCACCCGCCCAGCGCGAGCGCCGCCGCGCAGGCGAGGACGGTGGCGATGGAGGGGAGTCGGCGAAGCAGAGTCACCGGCTCAGGATCCCAGGGGGTCGACGTCGACCGCGACCCGCATGGTCGAGCGCTTGGCCTCGGTGAAGATGACCCCCTTGAGCGGCGGCACGTCGCCGTAGTCGCGACCCCAGGCCACGGTGACGTAGCGATCGCCTGCCCACTGGTCGTTGGTCGGGTCGAGGGCCAGCCACGCGTCACCGCCGAGCCAGACCTCGACCCACGCGTGGGAGGCGTCGGCGCCGACGACGCGCGCCTTGCCCGGTGGCGGGAAGGTCGAGAGGTAGCCGCTGACGTAGCGGGCCGGCGAGGCCGTAGGAACGCAGGCAGGCCAGCATCAGGTGGGCGAAGTCCTGGCAGACACCGGCCCGACGTTCGAGGATGTCGGCCACGGTCGAGGTGACCGTGGTGGCAGTGCGGTCGTAGTCGAAGTCGGCGTGCATCCGGTGCATCAGGTCGGTCGCGGCCTCGCCGATCGGGCGCCCGGGTGTGAACGACTCGGTGGCGTACTCGTGCGCCCCCTCGGTCTGGTCGACCAGCGCCGAGGCGAGGACGAAGTCGGTGGCCGACCACGCTCCCGGCAGCGATCGGGTCGAGCAAGGGCCGCAGGGACTCCCAGCTGCGGTTCAGGGCGTCGTCGCCGTGCACCGGCACCAGCACCTCGACCTCGCCGACGCCCTCCACGACCAGCTGCTCGTGCGGGGAGGTGACCTGGAAGTAGGTGACCTGGTTGCCGTAGTAGTCGGTGTCGACAGCCTGGTCGGTCGGGCTCGGCGAGACCTGCACGGCGTAGGACGTGACCTGCTGCCAGGGCAACGTGCGCGGCATCAGGTGCGCGACGCCGAGGCTGTCGGAGACCGGCTTGTCGTAGGTGTACGTCGTGGTGTGCGTGAGGCGGTACTTCATCCGGCCTCGCCTCCGACCACGGCACCGGCACTCGCGGCGGGGCTGGTGAAGGACTCGACCAGCGGCAGCGTGAGCAGGGGCCGGGGGGCCGGTCCGGTGGTGAGGTGCAGCTCGGCGATGGACTCGCCGATGCGCACCAGCTGGGTGATCGCGGCGTCCAGGAACACCTCGAGGTTCGGGCGACCAACGCCTCCGATGGCCACCAGGGTGGCGATGTCGGTGTCGGCCAGCTGCTCCTGCAGGTCGGTGACCATCCGCTCGGGGCGGCTCGACCCGGTCGAGGCCGGCAGCGCGGTGAGGTGCTCGGCCACCCGGCTGAGTCCGAAGGCCAGGGACCGCGGGTTGTCGGGATCGGTGAGCAGCAGCTCGAGGACGCCGCCGGGCCGCACGTAGCCGCGGTAGCGACGCCGGTGGGTCACCGCGCTCTCGGCCGCGACCAGCACGGAGTTCAGCACCTCGCGGTCGACGTCGATGCCGCGGCGCACCGTGGTCGTCGCGGCGAGCAGGTGGCAGACCTGGAGCGAGCGTTCGAGGTAGCGACCGACCGCGATCATGTGCCACGCCGGGGTCGCGGATCATGCTGGCGGTGACGCCCTGCAGCGACAGGATGCCGGTGAGCATCCGGCCGGCCGACTCGGAGATCTGGTGGCTGTGCCGGCTCGCCTCGAGCGAGTGCGGCGGCGCGGTCGGTGGCACCGAAGGCACGCCAGATGTCGGGCGAGAGCTGGTCGCGAACGCCGGCCAGCGCATCACGCAGCGCCGTCGATCGCGTGGTAGACCGTGCCGCGTCGCGAGCCGGTCGAGCAGCACGGCGCGGAACTCGGCGTCCAGGTCGTCGGAGCCCGGGCCGGCCAGTCGGCGGATGGCGCCGAGCATGACGTCGAGGCCGGCGCCGCCGGTGGAGCGGGGACGGGTGCGGAAGTCCTCGGCGAGGGCGTGCGAGGCGATCACCAGGCGGAGCATGTCCTCGGCGCGCTCGGCGTACCGGCCGAACCAGAACATGTCCTCGAGGATGCGCGGCACGGTGCCGGTCGACGACCGCACGCTCGTCATCGGCAGCACGTCGGCCAGCCCCTGGTCGGGCTGGTCGGGGTCGGCCTTCAGCACCCAGACGTCCTTGCTGCCGACCGAGCGCGCGCCGTCGAGCATGCTGGCCAGGCCGCCGACGAGCGGGCGGTAGGCCGAGCCGTAGCGCAGCGTGAAGGTGCGCAACGTCAGCGCCTGCGGCACCGCGCGGCCACCGTTCAGGCCCCAGGTGCCCTGCCAGGTGGGGGCCTGCGAGAGCGGGAGCCGCTCCTGTCCGACGTAGCGGTAGGGCGCTGCGGTGACCGCGGCGACCTGCTCGGCGCGCGACTTCTCGGCGAGCTCGAGACTGCCGTCGATACCGCGGATGAACAGCCCGTCGTCCAGCTCGTCGAGGCCGTCGAGCACCCGCTCGAGACCCTCGGGGTCGCCGCACCACCAGGTGGGCACCGACGCGAGCCGCAGCGGCTCGCCGAGCAGCGCCTCGCACAGCGCGGGCATGTACGGCAGCAGCGCTGGGTTCTCCAGGACGCCGGAGCCGAGACCGTTGACCACGCGCACGCGGCCGCGGCGCACCGCCTCGGCGAGGCCGGCGACGCCGAGCTGGGACTCACCGCGCAGCTCGAGCGGGTCGCTCCAGGCGGCGTCGACGCGACGCAGGATGACGTCGACGCGCTCGAGCCGGCCGAAGACGCGCATCTGCACCCAGCCCTCGCGCACGACGAGGTCGCTGCCCTGCACGAGCGGGAAGCCCAGCGCGGAGGCGAGGAAGGCCTGGTCGTAGGCGGTCTCGGACTGGCTGCCGGGCGACAGGACGACGACGCGCGGGTCGGCGAGGTCGCCGCTGGCCGACTGCAGCAGGGCCGAGCGCAGCGCGCTGAAGAACGGCTCCATGCGGTGCAGCCCGGCCTCGCGGTAGAGCTCGGGCAGCACCCGCGAGATGACTCGACGGTTCTCCATCGCGTAGCCGAGCCCCGACGGCGCCTGGGTGCGGTCGGCCAGCACCCGCCACTCCCCGTGGCGGTCGCGACCGAGGTCGGTGGCGGCCAGCACGAGGGGGCGCGGGTCGAGGGTCGAGGGCCGCGCGACGACGCGGACGAAGCCCGGGTGACCGAGCACGATCGGCGGCGGGCAGCACGCCCTCGGAGAGCACGCGCTGCTTGCCGTACAGGTCGGCGAGCAGGGCGTTGAGCAGCTCGGCGCGCTGGGCCAGCCCGATCTCGAGCGGCGCCCACGAGGCGGCGTCGATGACCAGCGGCATCGGGTCGAGCCGCCACGGCTGCGACCGCTGGCCCGGGCGCGCGTAGGTGACGCCGTCGTCGGAGAGCGCCCGCACGATGTCGTCGTCGACGCGGTGCAGGTCGGCGTCGGTCAGGCCGACGGCCAGCTCGGCCAGGCCCTTCCAGGGGGTCCGCAGCGCGCCGTCCGGGCCCACCACCTCGTCGTAGCGACCGCCCGCCGAGGCGGAGCCGAGGGCGTCGCCCAGAGTGGGCTGGGTGACGCCGGCCGCGTAGTCACGCAGAACGGTCACGGTCGTCGGTCGGGCCTCACGCGGCGCAGGTCGAGGGTGTGGGGGTACTCGTCGCTGGCTGCGCGGCCGGGCCTGCTCGCGCAGGGCGCCGACGTCGACCGTGCCGGCGGTGTGCCCGTGCGCCTCGAAGCGGCTGGCGCGCCGCGCCTCGGCCTCGTTGGCGTTGACCGGCGGGTGGTCGTAGGAGCGGCCACCCGGGTGCACCACGTGGTAGGTCGCGCCGCCGAGGCTGACCTGCGAGACCGTGTCGACGACGTCGAAGGTCAGCGGCGCCTGCACCTCGATGCTGGGGTGCAGGGCCGACCACGGCTGCCAGGCGCGGTAGCGGACGCCGGCGTAGTGGTCACCCGTAGGGGTGGCGGTCAGCGGCACCGGGACACCCTGACACGTCACCAGGTGCCGCTGCGGGTCGATCCCGCGGACCGACACCTGGAGCCGCTCGACGCTGCTGTCGACGTAGCGCGCCGTGCCGCCCGCGGTGGCCTCCTCGCCGAGCACGTGCCAGGGCTCGATCGCCTGGCGCAGCTCGAGCTCGACGCGTCCGCGACCATGACCAGTGCCGGCGGCCACGGTGGCCATGCCGATCCGCGGGAAGCGGAACTCGGTGAACGGGGCGAGCCACTCCTCCTCGAAGGCGATGCCGTGCGGCGCGCAGGTCGGCGACGACCGCGTTGACGTCGGCGATCGCGCCCTGCGGCAGCAGGGGGTCCTCGTGCAGTCGGGTGCCCCAGCGCACCAGCGGCGCCGTGCAGCGGCTGCTCCCAGAACATCGAGACCAGGCTGCGCACCAGCAGCGCCTGCACCAGCGCCATCTGCGGGTGCGGCGGCATCTCGAAGCCGCGCAGCTCGAGCAGGCCGAGCCGGCCGCGCGAGGAGTCGGGGCTGTACATCTTGTCGATGCAGAACTCCGAGCGGTGGGTGTTGCCGGTCAGGTCGGTCAGCAGGTGGCGCAGCGCGCGGTCGACGAGCCAGGGCCGCGGCCCCTCGCTCCTCCCTCAGCGGCCTCGGCGGCCGCGGTCAGGCGCTCGATCTCGGCGAAGGCGATCTCCATCTCGTAGGTCGCCTCGGGGCGGCCCTCGTCGAAGCGCGGGGCCTGGCGACGTCGGGCCGATGAAGCGGCCGGAGAAGAGGTAGCTCAGGCTCGGGTGCCGCTGCCAGTAGGTGATCAGGCTGACCAGCAGGTCGGGACGCCGCAGCAGCGGGCGAGTCGATCGGCTGGCGGCCGCCGAGGGTGATGTGGTTGCCGCCGCCGGTGCCGGTGTGCAGCCCGTCGAGGTCGAACTTCTCGGTGGTGAGCCGCGCCTGGCGGGCCTCCTCGTAGAGCGTGGTCGTGAGGTCGCGCTGCTCGGCCCAGGACGTCGTCGGCTGCACGTTGACCTCGATGACGCCGGGGTCGGGGGTGACGACGAGCTGGGTGAGGCGGGAGTCCGGCGGCGGGCCGTAGCCCTCGAGCACGATCGGGCAGCCGATCTTGCGGGCGGCGACCTCGATCAGGCGCAGCAGGTCGGCGTAGTCGTCGAGCCGGTCGGTCGGCGGCAGGAACACGTGCACGTGGCCGTCGCGGGCCTCGAAGGCCAGCGCGGTGGTGGGGGCGCCCTCGGGGTCGACGACGGTGACGATCGGGACCTTCGGCTCCAGCGGCGGGCCCGCCTCGAGGTAGGACGCCTCGCCGGTGAACTCGGGGTCCTTCCAGGCGATCGAGTCGAGCGGCAGGCGCAGGCCGACCGCGCTCGTGCCGGGCACCAGCACCAGCCGGCCGCGGCGGAACCGCCAGGCCGGGCTGGTCCACTCCTCGCCGGTGACGATCGGCAGCACCCAGCCGGTCGGGGTCGTCGACCGAGGCGTCGAGCACCCCGAGCCCGTGGGCGTCGAGCTTCTCGGCAGCGGCGTCGGGCCTGTCGCCCTCCGGCTGGCGGACGTCGGAGGCGAGCGCGGCGAGCGGGTCCTCGAAGGCGGCCTGCAGCTGCCCCTCGGGCAGCGCGAGCACCTTGGTGACGCGGCGGGCGAGCGCCTCGGCGTCCGCGGCGGCGTCGCGGCCCGCGTCGGGCTCGCCCCACGGGTCGGCGAACAGCGCGGCGTCCTGCCAGAGCGGGACGCCGTCGGTGCGCCACTGCAGCGCGATGTTCCAGCGCGGCAGCGGCTCGCCCGGGTACCACTTGCCCTGGCCGCGGTGCACGATGCCGCCCTGCGCGTAGATCTCGCGCAGCCGGTCGGCGAGGGTGCCGGCCAGCGCGCGCTTCTCCTCTCCGTCGGCGTCGCTGTTCCACTGCGGCGTGGTGGCGTCGTCGAGGCTGACGAACGTCGGCTCCCCGCCCATCGTCAGCCGCACGTCGCCGGCCACCAGCCGCTCGTCGACGGCCGCCCCGAGCGCGTCGATGCGGGCCCACTGCTCGTCGGTGTAGGGCTTGGTGACGCGCGGGTCCTCGTGCACCCGGCGTACCTCGTTGTGGAAGGAGAAGCGTGACCTCGACCGGGTCGGTGGCGCCCTCGATCGGCGCGGCGCTGCTCGGGTGCGGGGTCGCGCTGAGCGGAATGTGACCCTCGCCGGCGAACAGGCTGGAGGTCGGGTCCATGCCGACCCAGCCGGCCCCGGGGAGGTAGACCTCGGCCCAGGCGTGCAGGTCGGTGAAGTCCTGCTCGGTGCCGCTCGGCCCGTCGAGCGCCTTCTGGTCGGCGGCCAGCTGCACGAGGTAGCCGGACACGAAGCGGGCCGCGAGCCCGTGCTGGCGCAGCAGGCTGACCAGGAGCCAGGCGCTGTCGCGGCAGGAGCCGATCTTGCGGGCCAGGGTCTCGTCGGGGGTCTGGACGCCGGCCTCCATCCGCACCGAGTAGGCGACCTCGGAGTGGACGGCGGCGTTGAGCGTGGCCAGGAAGTCGATGGTGGGGGTCTTGTCGGGCGCCGGCAGCCCGCGCCGGAAGCGAATCGGCCGCGGCTGAGTCGGCGACCGGCCGCAGGTAGGGCGCGAGGTCGGCGGCCAGGTCGTCGGCGTAGGCGAACGGCATGTGCTCGGCGTACTCCTCGACGAAGAAGTCGAAGGGGTTGATCACCATCAGGTCGGCCACGAGACCGACGGTGATGTCGAGGGTGCTGACCTTCTCGGGGAAGACCAGGCGCGCCAGCCAGTTGCCGAACGGGTCCTGCTGCCAGTTGAGGAAGTGGTTGGCCGGCTTGACGTCCAGGGAGTAGGCCTCGATCGGCGTGCGCGCGTGCGGCGCGGGCCGCAGTCGGACGACGTGCGGGGCGACCGCGACCGGCTCGGCGAAGTCGTAGGTGGTGCGGTGCTCGAGCGCGACCTTGATCGACATGCCCCCTACCTTGCCCCGCGCTGCGTTGCGGAGCGGTAACGAGCGTGGACGCTGCGAGTCCTGGCCGACTCGCGCTACCGAGAACTGCAAAGAACTCTTTGCAAACATGTCTTTGTGGTCGTACGGTGGCGCTCATGAAGGACGTCACCTCCATCACCCCCGAGCCGCACCAGCTGCGCGCGCTGGCGCACCCGGTCCGGCTGCGGATGCTCGGAATGCTGCGCATCGACGGGCCCGCGACCGCCACCACCTGGCGACCCGGCTCGGGCTCAACACGCGGCGCGACGTCGTACCACCTGCGTCAGCTGGCCCAGCACGGCTTCGTGGTCGACGACGCCGAGCGCGGCAACGCCCGCGACCGCTGGTGGAAGGCCGCGCACCAGTCGACCCGCACGGTCAGCCCGCCGCCCGACGACGACGTGGCGGCCGAGCAGATGGACGCCTACCTGCAGACCGTCGCCACGATCTACACCGAGTGGCTGCAACGCGTGATGGAGGAGCGCCCGCTGCTGCCGCCGGCCTGGCGCGAGACCGGCACCCTGAGCGACTACCACGCGCGGCTGACCCCGCGCTCGGCCCAAGCGCCTGCTCGAGCGGCTCGACGAGATCCTGTCCGAGGTCGAGGACGAGGACGACGAGGACGCCGCCGACTTCGTCGTCCAGCTCAGCGGCTACGTGCGGCCCGGGCAGGTCGCCGGCGACCGGCGCCCGGAGCCGACCGGAGCCGACTCCTGATGCGCCGCCCGCTCTACGGCTGGCTCACCGCCGAGGCCATCTCGATCACCGGCACCCGGGTCTCGATGGTCGCGATCCCGCTGTTCGTGCTGGAGTCGACGGGCAGCCCGACGAAGACCGGCCTGGCGGCCCTGGCCGAGATGCTGCCGCTGGTGCTGTTCAAGGTGCTCGGCGGTCCGGTCATCGACCGGCTCGGCGCTCGCCGGGTCGCGATCACCTGCGACCTCGCGTCGGTGGCCGCGGTCGGCGCGCATCCCGCTGCTGCACGACACCGGGCTGCTGTCGTTCCCGCTCTTCCTGCTGCTGGTCGCGGTCGCGGGCGGCCTGCGCGGGCCGGGCGACGGCGCGAAGCAGTCGCTGATCCCGGCGCTGGTCGCCGAGGCCGAGTGTCCCGATGGAGCGGGCGACCGGGCTCTCCGGCGCGGTCGAGCGCACCGCCTCGATGCTCGGCGTCGGCCTGGCCGGCGTGCTGGTCGCGACCGTCGGCGCGGCCAACGCCCTGCTCGTCGACGCCGTCAGCTTCGGCGTCAGCGCAGCTGGTGCTCGCGTGGGCGACCGCCGCGGCTGCCGCGGGTGGCGCCGCCGGCAGTCGGACCGACGACCCGGCCGGCTACCCACCCAGCTGCGCGAGGGCTGGGACTTCCTGCGCGGCGACCGGCTGCTGCTCGGCATCGCGCGTGATGGTCGCGCTGACCAACCTGCTCGACATGGCCTGGTCTGCGGTGCTGATGCCGGTGTGGTCGCTCGAGCCCGGCCGCGGGCCGCCGCGACTCGGGCTGCTGCTTCGCCCTGTGCAGCGCCTCCTCGGCCCTCGGCGCGCTGTGCGCCGCCGCTGGGCCGCACGACTCCCGCGCTACACCGTCTACCTGGTCGCGTTCCTGATCGCCGGGCTCCCGCGCTTCGTGGTCCTGGCGTTCGACACCCCGCTGGCGGCGGTGCTGGTGGTCTTCGCGGTCGGCGGCTTCGCGTCCGGCTTCCTCAACCCGGTGCTGGGCGCGGTGATCTTCGAGCGGATCCCGCCGCACCTGGTGGGCCGCGTCAGCTCGCTGAGCAACGCGATGTGCTGGGCCCTGATGCCGCTGGGCGGTCTGCTCGGCGGCATGCTGGTCGACGGCGGGCGGCCTGGCCTTCGCGATGCTGGCCGCCGGCGTCGCCTACTTCGTGGTCACGATGCTGCCCGGCGCGTCGACCCGCGCTGGCGCGAGATGGACCGGCGTCCGAGCGGCCGAGCGCGCGCGGAGAGCTCGCGAGACCACGCCGCCCACGGAGATCTCGGTCGGGTCGTGCGCATCGACGCAGGCGGTCCAGAGGGCGGGTCACCGACCCTGGCACGCCATCCAGTCGCGGCCGAAGTCCGCCGCGACCGGAGCAGCCGGTCGTTGGCCTCGGGCTCGCCGATCGAGACCCGGCGCGCCCTCGCCGGCGAACGGTCGCACCACGATGCCGACCTCGTCGGCGGCCGCCGCGAACTCGGCGGTGCGCGTCGCCGAGCGCGAACCAGACGAAGTTGCCCTGCGGCTCGGGACCGTCCCAGCCGGCGCTCGCGCAGCGCCGGCGACGACCCGGTCGCGCTCGGCGACCAGCGCGTCGACCCGCTCGAGCAGCGCCGCCTCGGCGTCCAGCGACGCGATCGCCGCCGCCTGGGCGACGGCCGAGACGCCGAACGGCAGCGACACCGCGCGCAGGGCGCGCGGCGATCGGCTCCTGCGCCACGGCGTACCCGACCCGGAAGCCGGCCAGCCCGTAGGCCTTGGAGAAGGTGCGGAAGAGCACGACGTTGGGGTGGGCGCGGTAGGTCGCGAGGCCGTCGACGGCGTCGTCCATCCGCACGAACTCGAGGTAGGCCTCGTCGACGACGACGACGACGTGCGGGCGGCACCGCGGCGAGGAAGTCGTCGAGCTCGGCCTGGGTGACCGCCGGGCCGGTGGGGTTGTTGGGGGTGCAGACCATGACGCACCTTGGTGCGGTCGGTGATCGCCGCCGCCATCGCCGTCGAGGTCGTGGCGGCCGTCGGCGAGTCACCGGCACCTGCACCGACGTCGCGCCGGCGGTGGTCACCGCGATCGGGTAGGCCTCGAAGGAGCGCCAGGCGTAGACGACCTCGTCGCCGGGGTCGCAGAACGGCGCTCAGCAGCTGGTAGATCAGCGCCACCGAGCCGGTGGCCACGGCGAGGTCGCTCGACCGGCACGCCGAGCCGGGCTCGCCAGCGCGTCGTAGAGCGCGACGCTGCCCATGTCGGGGTAGCGGTTCATCGCCGCGACCGCCGCGCTGCGCCGCCTCGACGACGCCGGGCAGCGGCGGGTAGGGGTTCTCGTTGGAGGAGAGCTTGTAGGCCGTCATGCCCGGGCGCGCGCGTCGGCGGCTTGCCCGGCGACGTAGGCCGGGATGTGCGGCGACGTTGGCGCGCGGCTGGGGGTGGGCCAGGGTCGCCGTGAGTCCATGGCGCCGCAGGCTACCGCGCGCCGCGCCCGGAGCCGCCACGGGCCGGAGCGACCGCCAGCAGGAGCCCGAGCCCGACCCCGATCGCGGCACCGGTGACGTTGTCGATGATGTCGGTGACGTCGCAGGCCCGGTCGAGGCGGGCCAGCGCGAGCTGGGTCAGCTCGATGCCGACCGAGTACGCCGCCAGGCAGCGCCAGGCCGAGCGGCACGACCAGCCACGCCGCCGCGCCAGCGGGCGGCGACGAGCACCAGCAGCGCGCCGGACGGCACGAAGACGCACGGTGTTGAGCAGGCGCTGGCCGCCGGCGAAGATCCAGAAGCCGTCGGGCGCCGGGCCGCCGATGTCCCACGAGCAGGTGGTCAGCCGGCCCTCGGCCGAGACGATGCCCGGGGCGCCGTTGGCCGGGATCAGGGTGACCAGCGCCGATCACGACCAGCGACCAGACAGCAGCGCCGGCGATGGCCAGCGCCCAGACCAGCCCGAGCCGGCGCCGCAGCAGCGCCGCGAGCAGCGCGCAGAGCAGCCCCGGAGACGCACGGCGCCGAGCAGCATCACGCTCGCACACCACCGACCGGGAACATCGCGCCCGACGCTACCGACCGCTGACCCGTCGGCTCCAGCGACCGCGTCAGACGTTTCGACCGGTCAGCGTCACTCGGCGGCAGCACGACCTCGCCGCCGGGGACCGCGGGCAGGTCGCGACCCAGGGTCAGGTCGACCGGGTTGGTCAGGCAGCGGATCGAGCCGCCGGCCAGGTGGAACTCGGACACGTCGACGATGCACGACCTCGAAACCCCACGCCTCGAGCTGCGCGCGCACCCGGTCGGGGCAGGCGGGCATCACCACCGTGCGGCCGACGACCACCGAGTTGGCGCAGAACGTCGTCAGCGCCTCCTCCTCGGTGAGCACCAGCGGCTCCGGCACCAGGTCGAGCAGCGCCTCGGCCGACGCGCGTCGAGGGCGGCGGGGCAGACCATCGCGCGGCGCTCGTCGAGCGGGCAGAAGGCGAGGTCGAGGTGGTACATGCCCGGGTGGGTGATCCGCAGCCCGCGCACCCGGACGCCGAGGTCGTCGGCGAGGTGCTTGAGCGCGAGCTCCTCGGTGCGCGGGCCGTAGCCGACGACCAGGGCGTCGCCGAACGCGAAGGCGTCGCCGGCCTCGAGGTGGGCGCCGACGCCGTCGCGGCCGACGTACGACGTGGACCAGCCGCGGCGCGCGAACCACGTCTGCGCGGTGGCGGTCTCCATCCGGCGCTGCGGGGTAGCGCATGTGCGACAGCACGACGTGCGGGCTCGCCGTCGGGCGGACGACGCCGAGGCCGAGGTTCATCGCGTAGACCATGTCGGGGGCGTCGGCGCGCTGCGGCAGCACGTCGACGCGGGCGCCGAGGCCGCGCAGGGTGGCCGACCAGCGTGTGCCACTGCTCGAGCGCGGCGCCGGGTCGGGCTGGACGGCGGGGTCCATGAAGGGGTTGATGGCGTAGTCGACGCGGAAGTGCGGTCGGCTCGACCATGACGTAGTGGCGGCCCCAGCTCCAGCTCGGTGCGACGCGATCACCTCACCTCTCCTCGTCATATTGTCTGACAATCTGACATTCGCATGATGCCTGGCACGGGTCGGCGATGCAAGTCAGCGCCGGGCATGACGTCGGTCCATGACCTCGCAGCGGCTGCCCAGGCCGGTCCAGACTGCCGGCCCAGCCGCGAGCCGTTCGCCACTCTGCACCTGGAGCACACCTCCACCGTCGACCGGGCCGCCGACGAGCTGCGCCGGGCGATCTTCGACGGCGAGCTCGAGAGCGGCACGCCGCTGCGCGAGGTGGCGCTGGCCGACTCCCTCGGGCGTCTCCCGGCCCACCGTGCGCGAGGCGCTCACGGCGTGCTCGTCGCCGAGGGCCTCGCCACCCGGGAGCCCAACCGCGGCGTCGAGCGTGGCCACCCCGCAGGCCGACTCGGTGCGCGACGTCTGCCGCGCCCGCTGGGTCCTCGAGGGCGCCGGCGTCCGGAGCTGGCCGAGGCGACGGCCGAGCAGCGCGACCAGGTGCGCGCCACCCTGACCGCCTACACCGACGCGGTCCGCGCCGGGGCGTCGTACCAGGAGCTCAACGAGCGCCACCTGGCCTTCCACGTCTCGCTGGTCGGGCTGACCGGCAGCCCCCGCCTGGTGCGCATGGCCGAGAACCTCGTCGACGAGCTCAAGCTGGCGCTGGCCCAGGTCGACCGGATCCGCCGCAACGCCCACGACCAGGCCGACTCGCACACCGCGCTGGTGCGGCTGCTCGAGGCCGACGACGTCGACGGGCGGCCACCGCGTTCCTGGGCCAGCACCTGGCCGACGCCGAGGTCGCGATCATCGAGGCGCTTCAGGCTGCGCCTGACACACTGACGCCGCGTGCGCTTCTGACCTGGCTCATCACCACCGCCATCGCCCTGGCCGTGGCCGCCTGGCTCCTCGACGGGATCCGCGTTCACCGGCCCCGAGCCAGGGCATGGACGAGATCAGCACAAGCTCGTGCCGCTGCTGCTGGTCGCGGTGATCCTCGGCATCGTCACGTCGTTCGTGAAGCCGGTGCTGACGATCCTGTCGATCCCGCTCATCATCCTGACCCTGGGGCTGTTCCTGCTGGTGATCAACGCCCTGATGCTGATGCTCACCGCTGGCTCGCCGAGCGCTCGACATCGGCTTCCGGGTCAGCGGCTTCTGGCCGGCGGTCGGCGGGTCGATCATCATCACGCTGGTCACCTGGGTCGGTCGACGGCGTCGTCGGGTCCGAGCGAGCAAGCGTGACCGCCGAGCTGCCCGCGCCGCGCGCGCCGCCAGGGCCGCTACCGCGTCGCGCTGGTCTGCCTCGGCAACATCTGCCGCTCGCCGATGGCCGACGTCGTCCTCGACGCGCCTGGTCGACGACGCCGGGCTCGACGACCGGGTGCAGGTGGCCAGCTGCGGCACCGGTGACTGGCACGTCGGCCACCCGATGGACCGCGCGCGCCGCGGCCACGCTCACCGCGGCCGGCTACGACGCGAGCCGGCACCGGGCCCGGCAGTTCGACCGCCGCCTGGCTCGACGAGCACGACCTGGTGCTGGCGATGGACCAGCAGAACCTGGCCGACCTCGGCGGCCGGCCGGCCGAGCGGGTCCGGCTCTTCCGCGACTTCGACCCGCGTCGACCCGGCGGCGAGGTGCCCGACCCGTACTACGGTGGCGACAGCGGATTCGAGGAGGTGCTGGCGATGGTCGAGCGCACCGTCGACGCGCTCGTCGCCGCGCTCGCACGACGCGCTGCTCGGAGCCCGATGACCCGGCAGCCGCTGATCGCCCGCCGCGCCGAGGAGCTGCTCGGCGCGGCGGTGGTCGCCACCGCCCCCGTCGCCGGGCGGCGACGTCGCGACCGCCACCAAGCTGCGGCTCAGCAACGGCACGACGGCGCTGATGAAGACGCTGCCGCACGCCGCCCGACGGCTTCTTCGAGCGCGAGGCCGCCGGCCTGCGGTGGCTCGGCGAGGTCGCGGGCGGCGTGCCACGTGCCCGAGGTGCTCGCCGTCGACGCCGACTGCCTGATCATCGCCTGGGTCGAGCCGGCCGGGGCGGCGCCGACGCCGCCGCCGCCTTCGGCCGCGCGCCTCGCCACCACCCACGCCGCCGGCGCCCCGGCGCTTCGGCGCCGAGCACGACGGCTTCATCGGCCGGCTGCCGCTGCCCAACCGCGCGCGCCGACACCTGGGCGGAGTTCTACGCCACCCGGCGTGTGCTGCCCTACCTCAAGCTCGCCCGCGACCGCGGCGCCGTGACCGACGAGGAGGCGCGCCACGCATCGAGCGCGTGGTCGCCCGGCTGACCGACCTGCTGCCCGAGGAGCCGCCGGCCCGGCTGCACGGCGACCTCTGGAACGGCAACGTGCTGTGGGGCCAGCGACGGCCGCGACCTGGGTCGATCGACCCGGCGGCGTACGGCGGGCACCGCGAGGTCGACCTGGCGATGCTGGCGCTGTTCGGGCTGCCGCACCTGCCGCGCGTGCTCGACGCCTACGACGAGGCCGACGCCGCTGGCCGACGGCTGGCAGGACCGGGTCGGCGCTGCACCAGCTCTTCCCCCTGCTCGTGCACGCCTGCCTGTTCGGCGGCGGCTACGGCGCCCGCGCGGCCGAGACCGCCGCAGCGCTACCGCTGACAGGCCCACTGGTCAGCCACGCCGACGTCTCAGCCCGCCGATCTCAGGCGCACTCTGAGCACGAGCTGAGCAGCGTGGCACAGCCGGACCGTGCCAGCCCAAGCCCCGCGTCCTGGTCGTCGACGACGACCAAGCGCGTGCGCGAGTCGCTGCGCCGCTCGCTCGAGTTCAACGGCTACGACGTGCACCTCGCCGGCGACGGCGCCGAGGCGCTGGCCGGGCATCGCCGGCGTCGCGCCCGACGTCGTCGTGATGGACGTGATGATGCCGCGGCTCGACGGTCTCGAGGCCACCCGCGCGCTGCGCACGGCCGGCAACGACGTGCCGATCATCGTGCTCACCGCCCGCGACGCCGTCGGCGACCGGGTCGAGGGGCTCGACGCCGGTGCCGACGACTACCTCACCAAGCCGTTCGCCCTGCCCGAGCTGCTCGCCCGGCTGCGCGCGCTGCTGCGCCGCGTCGTGCCCGCCGACGACGCGGCCGAGGAGACGCTGACCTTCTCCGACCTGACCATGAACGTCGCGACCCGCGAGGTCACCCGCGGCGACCGCGCCGATCGAGCTGACCCGCACCGAGTTCACGCTGCTCGAGATGTTCCTGCGCCGGCCGCGCCGGGTGCTCGACCGCTCCTTCATCCTCGAGGAGGTCTGGGGCTACGACTTCCCGACGACCGCCAACTCCCTCGAGGTCTACGTCGGCTACCTGCGCCGCAAGACCGAGGCCGAGGACGAGCCGCGGCTGATCCACACCGTGCGCGGTGTGGGCTACGTGCTGAAGGAGTCATGAGCGCGCAGCACGGCACCCGCCGCCGCAGCTGCGCCCGCGGAGTGCGACGCCGCCGGCTGGCGCTACCGGCACCGGTCGCTGGCCAGCCGGGTCACCCTGCTCACCACCATCGCCGTCGGCGTCTGCGGTGGCCTTCGTCGCCGCTCGGCGCCTACGTCACCGCGCGCATGCAGCTGCAGAGCAGCTCGACGACTCGCTGCGCGAGCGCGCCGCAAGGCGCCGCGGCGATCAACGCGTTCGGCTACGACCCGCGTCGGACCTGCCGCCGTCGCTCCTCGGCGCCGCCGACGTCCGGCTCGTACTTCCTCGCCGAGGCGGCGGCAGCCGGCTGCTCGACGACGCATCGACCCGCTGCCCTCGGCGCGCCCGAGCTGCGACGTCGCGCGCGGTGAGAGCGACGAGAGCGTGCGCACGATCGCACGCCGGCGGCGAGGAGCTACCGGGTCGTCGCCGTGCCGACCACGATCGACGCGGACCAGCTCCCTGGTGATCGCCCAGTCGCTCGAGCAGCAGGAGCGCGTGCTCTCCCGGCTCGGGATCGGTGTGCCTGCTGTTCGGCTGCTCGGCGTGCTCGGCGCCGGCATCGCCGGCTGGGGCGTGGCCCGCAACGGGCTGCGCCCGGTGCGCCGCCTCACCACCGCCGTCGAGGCGCATCGCCCGCACCGAGGACCTCGACACCGCTGCCGGTCGAGGGCGACGACGAGATCGCCCGGCTCGGCGACGGCGTTCAACCAGATGCTGACCGCGCTCGACGCCTCCCGCGAGCGGCAGCGCCGGCTCGTCGCCGACGCCGGACACGAGCTGCGCACGCCGCTCACCTCGCTGCGCACCAACGTCGACCTGCTCACCCAGGCCGACCAGGCGCGAGCGAGGCGCGCAGCCTGCGCCCGAGGCGCGCGCCGAGCTGCTCGACGACATCCGCGCCCAGATCGACGAGCTCACCACGCTGATCGGCGACCTCACCGAGCTGGCCCGCGACGAGCCGCTGACGCCGGTCGTCGGCGACGGTCGACCTGAGCGAGATCGTCGACATCGCCGTCGCCCGGGTGCGGCGCCGCGCCGCTCGGACGTCACCTTCGACGTCGAGGCCGAGCGCTGGCAGGTCGATGGGCGAGGCCGCGCGCCCTGGAGCGCGCGGTCACCAACCTGCTCGACAACGCCGCCAAGTGGAGCCCGCCCGGCGGCACCGTGACCGTGCGGCTGCGCGACGGCGTGCTCACCGTCGACGACCAGGGCCCCGGCATCGCCGAGGCCGACCGGGCGCGACGTGTTCGACCGGTTCTGGCGCGCGGAGGAGTCGCGCTCGATGCCCGGCTCGGGCCTCGGGCTCTCGATCGTGCGTCAGGTGGCCGAGCGGCACGCCGGCACCGTGGCGCGCCGCGTCGGCGCCCGGCGGCGGCGCGCGGCTCGTGATGCGACTGCCCGGGACGGCCGGTGCGTAGCGCCCTCGTCGGTCTCGCCGTCGCCGCTGACCCTCCTGCTGCGGCGCCTGCTCCGGTGCCGACGACCCCGTCGACGGCCGCTCGGCGCAGGTGCCGTCGTTCCCGACCGACGGACCGCCCCTGTGGAACCCGTGCGACGGCCTGGTGCTCGACCGAGGTGCAGCAGGCCGTCGGCGTCGACCTCACCGAGGCCACCGGCACCGAGCAGGCGCCGCAGTGCACCTTCACCCCCAGCAGGACGGCGACCCGGCGCTCGACGTCAACTACCTGCTCTCCCCGGGGAGCCTCGAGGAGCTCATCGGCACCTTCGGCGTGCCCGAGGAGGCACCGAGATCGACTGACGACGCCGGAGGTGCCGGGGCAGAGGACGCGCGGCTGGTGGTCGTCGTCGTCGACGACACCCTGGCTGGTCACCGGGTTCGTGCAGAACGGCGACCTCGTGCAGGTGGTCAACGGCGTCGACCCGACGCCGTTCGCTCGCGCCGCGCTCGTCGCCGGCGTCCGCGCCGTGATGGCCGACCTCGCCGCGCACGCCGACGTCCGGCCTCAGCTAGGCCGTGCCCCAGCCGATCCGGCGAGCTGAGCGCACCCAGCAGCCGCTCGGCCTTCCAGCCGACTCGGCCCACTCCTCGTCGACGTCGGAGAGCACGGTGATCCCGCCGCCGGTGCCGAGCCGGTAGCGACCGTCGCCGGCGGTCATCAGCGAGCGGATGACGACGCCCAGGTCGGCGCGGCCGTCGCCGGAGATCCAGCCGAACGCGCCGGCGTAGGCGCCGCGCGGGGTGGCCTCGACGTCCTCGATGATCTGCATCGTGCGCAGCTTCGGCGCGCCGGTCATCGAGCCGGCGGGGAAGAGCGCGCGCAGCGCCGCGATCGTCGTGACGTCGTCGCGCAGCCGGCCCACGCACGGTGGAGACCAGCTGGTGCACGGTCTCGTAGCGACTCGACGTCCATCAGCACCGGCACGTCGACCGTGCCGACCTCGCACACCTGGGCGAGGTCGTTGCGCAGCAGGTCGACGATCATCAGGTTCTCGGCGCGGAACTTCGGGTCGGTGGCCAGGTGCGGCGTGGCGATCGGCGTCCTCGGCCGGCGTCGCGCCGCGCGGGGTGGTGCCCTTGATCGGCTTGGTCTCCAGGGTGCGGTCGGCGGTCACCAGGGCGTAGCGCTCGGGGCTGCTGCTCAGCAGCCACGCGCGCGGCGCCGGGCACGTCGTGCTGCAGGAACCCGGCGTACGGCGCGGGGTTGAGCTCGCGCAGCCGCAGGTAGGTCTCGGCCGGGACGTCGGCCGCCTCGGCCTCGACGGCGGTGGGTCAGGTTGACCTCGTAGGTGTTGCCGGCGTGCAGCTGCTCCTGCACCTCGGCGAACGCGCGCGCGTACTCGGCGGGTGGCGCCGTGGCGCGTCCGCGCGGACCGCGACTGGCCGACGGCTGGGCCGACGACCGGTCGCGCGGGGTGGTCCGACCGCGTGGTCGAAGCGCCGCACGTGGCCGGCCCGCATCCAGACGGCGTCGGGCATCGTCGGGTCGGGGCGGGCGGGGAGGTCGGGCCGGCAGGCGTAGCCGAGGTAGCCGAACCACTGGTCGGCGTCGCGAGCCCGCCGCCAGCTGGGCGGCGAGCGCGGCGAAGATGTCGTCGCCGACCACCTCGGCGCTGCCGCCGGCGTGCCGGGTGACCTCACGCCGCGCGGCGTCGTAGGTGAGCGAGACGTCGTCGTCGTCGAGCCAGCCGATGATGGAGCGGCGTCCCGACCACTCGCGGGCGCCACCACCGTCGAGCCAGAAGCACCGGCGGTGCGCCGCCGCGACCTCGCGGAAGTAGGCGATCGGGTCGCTCATCGCGCGCCTGCGAGGAAGTTGGCGACCAGCTGGGCGCCGTGCTCGCGACAGCATCGACTCGGGGTGGAACTGCACGCCCTCCAGCGGCAGCGTGCGGTGCCGCACCCCCATCACCACCCCGTCGTCCGCGGTGGCCGAGACCTCGAGGACGTCGGGCACGGTCGTCGCCGCCAGCGAGTGGTAGCGCACGGCGGCGAAGTCCGGCGGCAGGCCGGCGAAGACGCCGCGACCGTCGTGGCTCACCCGGGCGACCTCGCCGTGCGCGGGCCGCACCCGGTCGACCACCCCGCCGAACGACGGTCACCAGGCCCTGGAGCCCGAGGCAGACGCCGAGCACGGGCCGGGTGCCGGCGAGCAGCACCGCGCGTCCGACCGCGAAGTCGGCCGCGATCTCGGGGTGGCCCGGGCCGGGTGACAGCACCACGTGCTCGTGGGCCAGGACGTCGTCGGCCGTCACCTCGTCGTGCTGCACCACGCGTCGGCAGCACGCCGGTGACCGAGGCGATCAGGTGCGCCAGGTTCCACGTGTAGGAGTCGTGGTGGTCGACCACCACGACGTCGCTGCTCACGGGTCAGTCGTCGAGCAGCAGGCCGGCGACGAGCTCGTGCAGCAGGTCGTAGCCGTGCTCGGTGAGGATCGACTCGGCGTGGAACTGGATGCCGCGGTAGTGCGGACCCACCAGGTGGTGCACGTCGCCGGTCTCGGCCTCGACGTCGACCGAGACGCCGGCGGGCAGCGCGGCGCCGGTCCGGCACCCGGCCGACGAACGTGTTGTAGAAGCCGACCCGCTCGGTGCGGCCGGCGAAGGGCACCGCCGACTGGGTGCCCTGGAACACGATGTCCTTGTAGGCCAGGGGGATGTCGAGCTGGTGGCACAGCGCCTGGTGGCCCAGGCACACCGCGAGGAAGGGGCGCTCTCGCCTCGAGCAGGCCGGCCACCGAGGCCCGCAGCGTGGCCATCTTCGGGTCGTCGTCGTCGCGCGGGTCGCCCGGGCCGGGCCCGATGATCGCCAGGTCGTAGCCGTCGAGGCAGCCCGGCTCGTAGTCGTCGTACCGGACCACGGTCGAGGTGAGCCCGAGCACGCCGAGCACGTGGCGGAGCATGTTCACGAAGTCGTCCTCGCCGTCGAGGATCACCACGCTCATGCCGGCCAGGCGCGGGTCGGGCGGTGAGCCGGCCTGGTCGGTCAGCCAGAACGAGCTGAGCCGGCGGTTGCGCGCGTTGAGGGCGAGCAGGACGTCCTCGTCGTTGACCAGCTCGGCGACGTTGGTGCTCGGGATCGGCGCGGGCGGCACCAGCCCGAACGCGGAGAGGATGCCGCCGGCCTTGGCGTGCGTCTCGGCCACCTCGTAGGCCGCGTTCGAGTCGCGCACCAGGGTCGCGCCGGCGGTGACGGTGAGGTGGCCCTCGAGGTCGACGTCGGCGGTGCGGATCACGATCGGGCTGTCGACGACCGGGCCGCCCTGCTCGTCGCGACCGAGGATGGCGAGCGCCGCGCCGTAGTAGCCGCGCCCCGACGTCTCGTACTGCTTGATCAGCCGGCAGGCGTTCTCGACCGGGCTGCCGGTGACCGTGGCGGCGTACATCGTGTCGCGCAGCACCTCGCGCGGGTCGCGGTCGGTGCGGCCGGCGAGGAGGTACTCGGTGTGCACGAGGCGGCTCATCGGCTTGAGGAACGGGCCGAGCACCTGGCCGCCCTCGTGGCAGATGTCGCACATCATCTTCAGCTCTTCGTCGACGACCATGAAGAGCTCGTAGATCTCCTTCTCGTCGCGCAGGAAGTCGAGCAGCTGACCCTTGAGCGGCGCGCTGGGCTCACCTGGTGTCGGCGTCGGCGGGGATCCGGAAGGTGCCGCTGATCGGGTTCATCCGCACGTCGCCGGCGTGCACCGAGACGTGCCGCTCGGGGCTGGCACCGATGAGGAAGCGGTCGCCGGTGAAGAAGACGTAGGTCCAGTAGGCGCCGCGCTCGCGCTCGAGCAGCCGGCGGAAGACCTCGAGCGCCTTCGGCACACCCCAGTCGCGACGGTGGCGCGGTAGTGCCGACCGATCACCAGGTTGGCGCCCTCGCCCTGGCCGATCTCGTCGGTGATGATCGCCTCGACGAGCTTGCCGTAGGTCTCGTCGTCGGTCTCGAAGCCGCCGCGGTCGTCGAACTCGACCGGCACCTCGTCGATCGCCTCGATCACCTCGGCGACCGAGAACTCCTGCTCGGTGACGATGTCGACCACCACCAGCGGGGTGCCGTCGTCGTGCGCCTCGAAGCCGCGCTCGGCCACCTGGCGGAACGGGATCGCGACCAGCCGGTCGGCGATGTGGCCGTCGGCTCGGCACGCCGTCCTCGAGCGGGACGTCGAGGATCGAGGTGACCTCGCTGCGAGTGCCGCCGATCAGGCCGACCGTGTCGCGGTCGCCGAGCCGGGTGGAGCGCCGGATGATCGCCCACGCCTCGTGCCCCGTGAGCGCGTCGATGGCGTCCCGGGCTGAGGTCGACGGGGTCTCGGCAGACATGGCCGAATCGTAGTGCCGCACGCAGCGCACCCCGAGTCGGCGCATCTGCACGCCGGATTCACGCCGAGTCGGCGCGTCAGATGCGCCGACTCGGCGTGGCTGGGTGAGTAGATGTTGCTCAGGCGACGCGGACACCGACCGCGACGAGGATCGCGCGCATGACGACCCGCACGCCTGCGCCACTCCTCCACTCCGGCTCGCCGTGCTGCCGGCCGCCGCGCTCGCCCTGTCGCTCCTGCTCACCGGCTGCGGGGGGCGACGACGAGCCGGCGCCCTCGACGTCGGACGCCGATGCCTCGGGGCCGCCGAGGTGCCCGACGACGCGAGGGGCCCGGACATGTCGACACTGGCGACACTGGCGACGTCGTCGACCAGCTCGAGGAGGGCGGCCTCGACGGCGTCGACGACGCGTTGGACGCCGTCGGCAGCGACTTCCTCTTCGAGACCGCGATCGAGCAGATCAGCAACTCGCTGAGCAGCTCGTCCGGGTTCGACATCGACGGCTACACCGGCACCATCAGCTTCGACAAGACCCAGGACGAGGGCGGGTCCGACTGCATCATCGGCACGTCGGTGCTCGACGCGTTCGAGTTCGACGAGGAGCCGACTGCTGGTCATGAGCTACAGCGACGGCGACGTCACCTGCTGACGGGCCGCCGAACGGCGCAGTCAGCTGACGGTGGTCAGCAGCTGGGTCGCGCGGGTCAGGACGACGTAGAGGGTCGCGCGGCCGGTGGCCGACTCGTCCTCGATCTCCTGCGGCCGCACCACCACGATGCCGTCGAACTCGAGGCCCTTGGTGTCGAGGCCGGTCAGCACGACCACGCGGTCCTCACCCGAGGGTGAGACCGAGGAGTCGACCGCGGCCCTCGCGTTGGGCGCGTCATCGGCGAGCTCGGCCCACGAGGCCAGCCAGGCGTTGACCTCCGAGCGCCGAGCCACCGGGACGACGACTCCGACCGTGCCGCCGACCCGACCGGCGAGGTCGACCACGGCCTCCCGGGTCGCCGACTCGAGGTCGGCGACCGGGCCGATCACCTGGGGGTGGACGCCGGTCGACCGCACGGCCGTGGGCAGGTCGGCATCGAGCCCGACCCGCTGGGCGTAGGCCGCTGCGAACGCGTAGATCTCCGAGGAGTTGCGGTAGTTCGTCGACAGGTGGAACTCGTGGAGCGCCTTGCCCTCGAGCGCCGCGGCGCGAGCAGCAGCCGACTCGGCCGGCACCGGCCACGACGACTGGGCCGGGTCACCGACGATGGTCCAGGAGGCGCCGCGCCCGCGCCGCGCGACCATCCGCCACTGCATCGGCGTGAGGTCCTGCGCCTCGTCGATGAGCACGTGGGCGAACCCGTCGTCCTCGATCGAGTGGGTCGGCGGGGTCCACGCACGACCGGACGGCGCGTACTCGCGGTCGCTGGCGGTCATCAGCTCCTGGATGTCGACCGCTCCCTCGAGCTGACCGAGGTGGTCGTCGCGGGTGTCCATGGCGTCGTCGGTGCGCTGCGGCACGTCACCGAGCGCGTAGCGGAGCTCGTCGATCAGCGGGACGTCCTCCACCGAGAGGTCGCCGCCGTGCGCCCACGACTTGAGCAGCAGCCGTTGCTCCTCGCTGGAGAGCAGGTCGTCGGCCACCCGGATGAGCAACTCGGGCTCGCGGAGCCAGGCGAGCACGTCGGGCGCCGCCAGCGGCGGCCACCACGCGACCACGAAGTCGAGGAACTCGTCGGTGTTCAGCAGGTCGTCGTCGAACGACTCGCGTCCCCGCTCGCGGCCGCGCTCGCTGCGCACCTGGCGCCACATCGCGTCGAGCAGGGTCGGGGTGACTCGCGGCATCTGCCGGTTGCGGCGACCCTGGGACATCAGCTGACGCCGCAACCGGCCGAGGGTGCCGCGGTCGAGGACGATCGTGTTGTCGTACCAGAAGATGCGGAACTCGCCAGGGCTGCCGGGCGCCTGCTGCCGCGCGGTGCGCCGCATCAGCTCGGCCATCCGTTCCGAGCCCTTCACGTCGGCGACGGCGGGCTCGTCGTGCCGGGTCGCGCGCAGGCCGTCGACGACCTCGCCCAGCGAACGCAGGGCCACCGCGGTCTCACCCAGCGACGGCAGCACCCGCTCGATGTAGCGCATGAAGACGCCGCTCGGCCCCACCACGAGCACGCCACCGGTCTCGTAGCGGCGCCGGTCGGTGTAGAGCAGGTAGGCGGCGCGGTGCAGGGCGACGACGGTCTTGCCGACGCCGGGTCCGCCGGAGATCGCGGTGACGCCTCGGCTGGGCGCGCGGATCGCCTTGTCCTGCTCGGCCTGGATGGTCGCCACGATCGAGTGCATGGTGCGGTCGCGCGCCCGGGAGAGCTGGGCCATCAGGGCGCCCTCGCCGATGATCGGGAGGTCGCGGCCCGAGCGCTCCAGCGCCTCGGCGTCGAGCAGCTCGTCCTCGACGCCGGCCACCCGGCGTCCGGCCGCGCGCAGCACGCGACGCCGGATCACGCCGTGCGGCTCGGCGGCCGTGGCCTGGTAGAACACCGCGGCCGCGGGTGCTCGCCAGTCGATGAGGAGCGAGTCGCGATTGGGCGTCGCGCAGCCCGATGCGCCCGACGTAGCGCGGCTCAGGGTCGACGTCGTCGGTCAGGTCGAGGCGGCCGAAGACCAGGCCCTCGTGGGCAGCGTCGAGCTGGGCGATCCGCTTGGCGGCCTGGAAGACCATCGCGTCGCGCTCGACGAGCCCGCCTTCGTGGCCGAGCTTCCCGCGCGAGTGACCCTCCTTGGCCAGCTGCTGGGCAGCCACTCCGGCGTGCTCGAGCTGGGCGTAGACCCGGTCGACGAACGCCTGCTCGTTGGCGATCTCCTGCTCGGACTGTTCATCCGTCACTCGCACTGCCCCTTCGACGTCCGCCCCATGCCGGCCACCTGAACCTCACGGCGGCAAGTTCTCCACTCTACAAAGGGTCGGGCCGGCGTGCGGGGGAGATTCCAGGAACGCGACCGATGTTCGTCACACCAGTCACTCTCCCGGCATTCACTGTGCTTCTCGGCTGGAATTCCGCCCTGGGAGTACAGCGATCGCGGCTCCCGGTGACCGCTACTTCCCGCGCGACAGGAACGCCGTCATCGCCTCGCGCGCGGCGTCCGAGCCGAAGAGCCGGGCAGCTGAGCGCGACCAGGTCGTCGGCGCGCTCGTCGAAGCGCGGCAGCAGCTCGGCTGCGAGCAGCGCCTTGGTCTCCCGCAGGCCCTGGGGGGCGCCGCTGGCGAGCTCGGCGCAGACCTGGTCGACCGCGGCGTCGAGCTCGGCTGCCGGCACCGACCGCGTGACCAGCCCCATCTCGGCGGCCGCCGGGCCGGTGAAGACCTCACCGGCGAGGAACGTGTAGGCCGCGGCACGCGAGGTGAGCCGGGGCAGCACGGTCAGCGAGATGACGGCGGGGGTGAGGCCGAGCTTGACCTCGGTCAGGGCGAACGAAGCGTCGTCGGCCGCGATCACGACGTCGGCCGCGGCGACGATGCCGATGCCGCCGGCGCGCACCGGACCAGCCAGCTTCACGACCACCGGCTTGGCGAGGGTGACGATCTGCCGCTGGAGGTCGACGATCGCGCGCGCTCCCTCCTCCATCGGCACGGTCGAGGCCTCGGAGAGGTCGGCGCCCGAGCAGAAGACCCGACCTGACGACTCGAGCAGGACGACGGCCACCGCGGCGTCCTCCTCGGCCCGGGTCAGGGCGGCCCGGAGCTCGGTGACCAGCTGTCGCGACAACGCGTTGCGGTTGTGCGGGGAGTCGAGCGTGACGGTCGCGACGCCGGGCCGTGGAGCTGCCGCCGTCGGCGGAGTAGTGGACCAGCTCGGACGGCGTGTCGGAGGCCATGCCCGCCATCTTGCCGCACCCGGTCCGCACCCCGCCGCGACCCATCCGCGACGGCCTCGGTGACGAATGCTGTGCATGCTGTCCCGACGTCTCTATGCCCTGTTCGGCCTCCTCGCGACGCTGACGGGCATGGCCGTGGGCCACCTCAGTGCCTCGCTGCTCAACCCCGACTCCTCACCGATCCTCGCCGTGGGCTCGACCGTCATCGACAACACCCCGGTGAGCGTCAAGGAATGGGCCATCAAGGCCTTCGAGACCGAGAACGGCAACCTGGACAAGGTCGTGCTGGTCGGTTCGGTCATGGCCGGCGCCCTGGTGCTCGCGATGATCGGCGGCATCCTGACCCGGCGCAGCTTCCGCCTCGGCGCCGGGGTCCTGCTGGCGCTCGTGGCCGCAGCCACCCTCGCCGCGCTGACCCGCCCGAACTCCGAGGTGCTGGACGCCGTGCCCGGCATCCTCACCGCGGTGGCCGGCGTGGCCGCCCTGTGGTGGCTCGACCGGACTGCTCGCGGCCTCCCCCTCGACCCGCGCACGAAGTCGACTGCCGATACCGCCAAGGCCGAGGCCGAAGCGCAGGCCGAGGGCACCAGCGACACGCCTCCGACCCGTCGCACGATCCTGATCGGCATGGGAGCCCTCGCGGCCACCGCCTCCGTGTTCGGCGGGGCCGGCAAGTGGATCGGCAACCTCCGTGCGCGCCCCGAGGACATCGCGCTGCCGACCCCTGCGGCCGGCGAGGCCGCCGGCGCCCTGCCGGTCGGGCTCGAGAGCAAGGTGCCGGGCATCACCCCGCTGCAGATCAGCAACAGCAAGTTCTACCGCGTCGACACCCGGCTCGACACGCCGATCGTCTCCTCGAACGACTGGACGCTCACCGTCGACGGCGACGTCGAGAACAAGCTCACCATCACCTTCGACGAGCTGCTCGCGATGCCCATGGTCGAGCGCGACATCACCTTGACCTGCGTCTCCAACAGCGTCGGCGGCAAGTACGTCGGTGGCGCTCGATGGCTCGGCGTCCCGCTCCAGGACGTGCTCGACATGGCCGGCGTGGGCAGCACCGCCGACCAGATCCTGCAGACCGACTTCGACGGCATGACCATCAGCACCCCCCTCGACCTGGCCACCGACGGGCGCGACGCCCTGATCGCGGTCGGCATGAACGGCGTCCAGCTGCCGCGCGAGCACGGGTTCCCGGTGCGGATGATCATCCCCGGGCTCTACGGCTTCATCAGCGCCACCAAGTGGCTCACCAAGCTGACGCTCACGACGTACGCCGACCAGGAGGCGTACTGGACCAAGAAGAACTGGGACACCGACGCCCCGATCAAGCCCTCGGCCCGCATCGACACGCTCAAGGCGCTCCAGGAGATCCCCGCCGACAAGGAGAACCTCCTCGGCGGCGTGGCCTGGGCCCAGAACGATGGCGGCATCAAGTCGGTGCAGGTCCAGGTCGACGGCGGAGCGTGGACCGACGCGATGCTCGGGCCCGACGTCGGCAACGTCTACTGGCGCCAGTGGTACCTCCCGTGGACCCCGAAGGCCGGGTCGCACACGGTGAAGGCCCGGGCGATCACCAACGACGGCAGCACGCAGACCGACGTGCGCGCTGAGCCGTACCCCGGCGGTTCCAGCGGCATCCACACGCTCTTCGTCACCGCCAGCTGATTCCAGCTCACTTCGAGGCTGCCGACACGTGCAGCCACGACATGTGGCCAAGACATGTGGCCCAGAAATTGTGGCCTAGCACACCCATCCGGGTGCGCGTCAGGTCCGAACTACACCCGTCATTCCAATCACCGGAAGGTTCCACCTCCATGAAGCTCCAGACCTTCGGTCGCCGCAGCGCCGCTGCCGCCGCCGTCCTCGCCCTCTCGATGACGCTCGCCGCCTGTGGCGACGACGCCGACGAGGAGAACACCGGCTCGGCCGACAACTCCTCGAACACCGACGACACCGCCGCTGACCCGCAGGCCCAGACCTTCGGTGAGGGCTGCTCGGCCATCCCCACCAAGGGCGACGGCTCGTTCGTCGGCATGGCGTCTGACCCGGTCGGCACCGCCGCCGGCACCAACCCGCTGCTGACCACCCTGGTCGCAGGCGTGGGCGCCACCGAGCTCGGTGACACCCTGAACGCTGCCGAGGGCCTCACCGTCTTCGCGCCGTACGACCCGGCCTTCGCCGAGCTCGGCGACGCGGTGACCGACCTGGTCAACGGTGTTGCTGACGCTGACAGCCCGCAGACCAGCCCGCTGGCGCAGATCCTCACCCACCACGTGCTGGGCGCCAACAACGACCCGGCCGCCGTGGCTGGCGAGCAGGAAACCCTCAACGGTGACACGATCACCATCGAGGGCGACGAGAACGGCATGACCGTCTCCGACGGTGAGGTCACCGCCAACGTGATCTGCGGCAACATCCCCACCGCCAACGCCACGGTCTACGTCATCGACAAGGTGCTCCTCGGCGCCGACGTCAAGTGACCCAGTCACTGACACTGTCACTGTTGTCCTGACGTTCGACTAACGCACCAAAGACGAGAGAGGATCAGTTCCATGGAGCCGATCCACACCGAGCCCACCGGCTCCCCCCTCGTGGGGGTGCCGGTGGCGCCCGGCCTCTCAGCTGGCGAGCTTCTCGCCGAGCTGCTCCGGCGCTCGGCGAGAGGCGACCAGCAGGCGTTCGCGGAGCTGTACGACGCGACGTCCTCGCGGGTCTACGGTCTGGCAGTCCGGGTCGTGCGCGACCCGGCGCAGGCCGAGGAGGTCACCCAAGAGGCCTTCCTCGAAGGTGTGGCGCACCGCGAGCAGGTTCGACTCCGAGCGGGGCAGTGCCCTCTCGTGGTTGATGACCATCTGTCACCGCAAGTCGGTCGACCGGGTTCGGTCGGCTGAGGCGTCCACCCGACGCGACACGACGTACAACCAGCAGAACCAGACGATCGACCACGACTCGACCGCCGACGCCGCCCAGGCTGCGATGGAGGCCAAGCGGGTGCGCAACGCACTGGCGAGTCTCACCGACGTGCAGCGCGAGGCGATCGAGCTCGCGTACTTCGGTGGCTACACGCACACAGAAGTGGCGGGAATCTTGAACCTCCCCGTCGGAACAGCCAAGACCCGCATCCGGGACGGATTGATCCGGTTGCGCGACAAGATGGGAGTGGGGACATGACCCCCGGTCACAGCACCCCCACCCAGAGCAAACACCGCAGACCGAACACCCGCAGACCCAGACATCCGCACACCAGTCGAGGAGGTACCCGATGAGCAGCGACATCCATGCCCTGTCCGGGGCCTACGCCGTCGACGCGCTCGACGAGTTCGAGCAGCTCCAGTTCGAGCGGCACCTCGCCGGGTGCAGCGAGTGCACCGCCGAGGTCGCGTCGCTCCGGGAGGCCGCCAGCCTCACTTCCACCGCCGTCGCGGTCACTCCGCCGGCCCACCTGCGTGCCTCCGTGCTGGCCGAGGTCGCCACCGTCCGCCCGCTGCCGCCCTTGGTCTCGAACCTGCCCGCCCGGTCCGCCCGACGTCGATTTCCGGCTCTGGTGGCTGCAGCTGCAGCGTTGATCGCGATCGGCGGCATCGGCGCCACGGCCTGGGATCCCTTCGGCGACGACACCTCGCAGAGCGACCTCACCGCCACCGAGCGGGTGCTGCGCGCCAGCGACGCCGAACGCGTAGAGCACGAGGTCGACGGCACGGCACTCACCGTCGTTCGGTCGAAGTCGCTGGATGCCGCCGTCGTGGTCACCAACGACATGCCCGAAGCACCCGACGGCCATTCCTACGAGCTGTGGCTGATCAGCGGCACCACGTTCGTCCCGGCCGGCCAGATGGGTGGCGGCAATGCCACCGTTCTGCTCGAGGGCAGCGCGGCCGACGCCAGCGGCATCGGGATCACCGTCGAGAAGGCTGGGCCCCAGCCCACTCGACCCAACCTCGACGCCGTGGTGACGCAGGTCGCGTTCCCCGAGGCTTGAGATGGCTCGGAACATCGCGATCGTCGGTTCCGGCGTCGCGGGGCTGACGGCTGCCTACATCGCCTCGCGCACGGCCGACGTCACGCTCTACGAGGCCGACGACCGGCTGGGTGGGCACGCCGACACCCACCTGGTGACCGAGCTGGTACCGGGTGGTCCCGACAAGTCGCTGGCCATCGACACCGGCTTCATCGTGCACAACCCGCGCACCTACCCGGTGCTGCTGCGGATGTTCGCCGAGCTCGGCGTCGCCACCCAGCCCTCCGAGATGTCGATGTCGATCAAGGACGACGACAGCTCGCTGGAGTGGGCCGGCGCGTTGGGCCGCGCGGGACTGTTCCCGACCTCGGCCAACCTGCGCAAGCCGCGCTACCTGGCGATGCTCGCCGAGATCCCCCGCTTCCACCGCCAGGCCAGGGCCCTGCTCGACGTCGAGGACGACACCCGCACGTTGCGCGACTTCCTCGCCGAGGGCCACTTCAGCCGCTACTTCATCCGGCACTTCATGGAGCCGGTCGTGGCGTGCGTCTGGTCGTGCGAGCCGGAGGTCTCCCTCGACTACCCGGCGCGCTACCTGTTCACCTTCCTCGACCACCACGGCATGCTCGGCATCTTCGGTTCGCCGCAGTGGCGCACGGTCACCGGCGGGTCGCGCTCCTACGTGAGCAAGATCGAGGCGCTGCTCCCCGACGTCCGGATGGGCGCGAAGGTCACCTCGGTGCTCGAGACCCCAACGGGTGTCGAGATCACCGACAGCAACGGTCACGTGGCCAGCTACGACGCCGTCGTCATCGCCACGCACCCGGGGCAGGCCCTGTCGATGCTGGCCGAGCCGACCCCGCTGCAACGTGAGCTGTTGTCGGCGATGCCGTACTCGCCGAACACGGCGCTGCTGCACACCGACACCTCACTGCTGCCGACGGCCGAGAAGGCGTGGGCGTCGTGGAACTTTCGACGCCCAGGTGCCGACGTACCGCGTCCCACCGACGACGGCGTGGTGGTCACCTACGACCTCACCCGCCTCCAGCGGCTCGACACCGACGTGCACTACCTCGTGACGCTCGGCGGTGAGGACCTCGTCGACCCGGCCACCGATCATCGACCGCATGGAGTACGAGCACCCGATCTACAACCCCGCCTCCGTGGCCGCCCAGGGCCGCCTGCCCGAGATCAACTCCGACCGAGTGGTCTTCGCCGGCGCCTACCACGGCTGGGGCTTCCACGAGGACGGCGCGCGCTCCGGCCTCGCCGCGGCGACCCGGCTCGGCCTCGATTGGCCGACGGTGGTCCCGAAGGCCGGAGGCCTGCCCCGCGCGGCCGCCGTCTACGACACGACCATCAGCCACGTCCGGCGCAAGCCGTTCAAGCGCCGCTTCACGCTGAAGTCGCACACGTGGGTGGTCGATCTCGACGACCTGCCCGACCACGGCGTCCTCGGCCGCTTCGAGGCGCGCGACCACCTCGGCAGCCCCGACACGTCGATCCGCGCGAACGTGGTGGCCTTCCTGGCCCAGCACGACATCGCCGTCGGCACCGGAACCATCCTGATGGCCGCCCAGGCGCGCGCGTTGGGCTACTGCTTCAACCCGATCTCGGTCTTCTGGTGCCACGACGAGGCCGGGCGCGCTCGCCGCGACCGTCGTCGAGGTGCACAACACCTACGGCGACCGGCACGCCTACCTCGTGCACACCGACCAAACCGGTCGGGCCACGACTCCGAAGGCTATGTACGTCTCACCGTTCCACGGCACCGACGGCACCTACTCGCTCGTCGTCCCGCCGCCGACCGACAAGCTCCACATCGTCGTGGAGCTGACGACCGACGACGGCGCCACGTTCACGGCGTCGCTCGTCGGCTCGCGCTCCACGACGTCCCCGCTCAGGGCCGCGCCCGCGGCCGTGCGTGGCTCGTTGCTCATCCGCGCCCACGGCATCTGGCTGTGGCTGCGCCGCCTGCCGATCCGACCTCGGTCGGACCACGCCCAGGAGGGTGTCCGATGACTGCTGTATCCGCTGCTCCGCACCTCGCGCCGACCGAGCGCTGGCCCGGCCTGGACGTCGTCCCGTCCGGCCCGCGCTCCGCGGTCTCGGCCCGCATCGCGCGCCGACTCTTCATCGGCGCGGTCAACCGGCTCGACGTCACCGTGCACGTCGGCGACCAGACCTACGGCAAGGGTGGCCCGGCCGCGACGGTCGTGCGCCCCGAGGAGTTCTACGCACGCCTGGGTCGGCACCAGCTGATCGGGTTCGGAGAGGCCTACATGACCGGCGCGTGGGAGGCCGACGACCTCGGCTCGTTCCTGTCCGTGCTGGCCGCGGAGATGAGCGAGCTGGTGCCGAAGAGCCTCCAGCGCTTCCGCACGTTCGTCGCCAAGCGGCCGCCGAGCCGCCACAAGAGCTCGAAGCGCAACTCGCAGAGCAACATCGCGCACCACTACGACCTTTCCAACGACCTGTTCGAGCTGTTCCTCGACCCGACGCTGAGCTACTCGGCCGCGCTCTTCGACGGCGATCCGGCGATGGCCCGACGCGACGACCTCGAGGCCGCCCAGCACCGCAAGATCGACCGGATGCTCGACGAGGCAGGGGTCGGCGAGGGAACCCGGCTGCTGGAGATCGGCTCCGGCTGGGGCGCGCTCGCCATCCGCGCTGCTCGTCGTGGCGCGACCGTCCGCACGATCACCCTGTCGGTCGAGCAGAAGCAGCTGGCCGACGATCGGATCGCCGCAGCCGGGCTCTCAGACCAGATCTCGGTCGACATCTGCGACTACCGCGACGTCACCGGCAGCTACGACGCCATCGTGTCGGTGGAGATGATCGAGGCGGTGGGCTGGCAGTACTGGCGCACCTACTTCGAGACCCTCGACCAGGTGCTCGCGCCCGGCGGCAAGATCTGCATCCAGGCGATCACGATGCGCCACGACCAGATGCTGGCCACGCGCAACACCTACACGTGGATCCACAAGTACATCTTCCCCGGCGGGATGCTGCCCTCGCTCGAGGCGATCGACCAGATCACCCGCGACCACACCGCGCTGAAGATGGACGCTGCCCTTCTCGCTCGGGCTGCACTACGTGCCGACCCTGCAGTTCTGGGACGAGGCGTTCCTCGAGGCCCGAGACGACGTGCTCGCCCTCGGCTTCGACGACACGTTCGTGCGCATGTGGCACTTCTACCTGGAGTACTCCCGCGCCGGCTTCGCCTCCGGCTACATCGGCGACCACCAGCTCACGTTCTCGCGCGGTGACGCATGACCACCACGCAGGCGTCGACCGTCGACCTCCACTGACGTCACCGGCACCGGCGTGGCCCAGAAGCTCGCCGCGGCCGTCGCCCCGTTCATCGGCGGCGAGCTGCCGGTGCGGCTCCGCGCGTGGGACGGCTCCGAGGCCGGCTCGATCGACGGCCCGCTCGTGGTGCTCAGCTCTGTGGACGCCGTGCGCCGGCTGCTCTGGCACCCGGGCGAGCTCGGCGCAGCCCAGGCCTACGTCACCGGTGAGCTCGACGTGCCCGACGCAGGACGGCTGGGACCTCGACAAGGCCCTGACCTACGCGTTCGCGATCGCCAAGGAACGCGGCCTCAGCGGCACCCGCCCGGCGCCGTCCGCGCTGGTCAAGGCAGTCCGCGTCGCGCTCGACCTCGGAGCCTTCGGCCGGCCGCCGGCCGCCCCGGCGTCCCAGGCGAACATCAAGGGCCGGCTGCACAGCGCGATCCGTGACCGCCGCGCGATCAGCCACCACTACGACCTCTCCAACGAGTTCTACTCGCTGATCCTCGAGGAGAACATGGCCTACTCCTCGGGCTACCACTCCTCGCCGGAGCAGCCGCTCGACCGAGGCGCAGGCCGACAAGCTCTCGCTGGTGTGCACCAAGCTCGGCCTCGAGCCGGGCATGAGGCTGCTCGACATCGGCTGCGGCTGGGGCTCGATGTCGCTGCACGCCGCCGAGCACTTCGGCGCCAAGGTCGTCGGCGTCACGATCGCTGCCGAGCAGAAGAAGTTCATCGACGAGCGGATCCGCGAACGTGGCTTGGAGGACCGGGTCGAGATCCGACTCCAGGACTATCGGGAGATCCCCGAGCGCGGCGCCTTTGACGCCGTGTCGTCCATCGAGATGGGCGAGCACGTCGGGCAGAAGAACTACCCGACCTACGCCGAGGTGCTGCACCGCTCGGTCAAGCCGGGCGGCCGGGTGCTGATCCAGCAGATGTCGCGCACCGGCAAGTGGCCCGGCGGCGGACCCTTCATCGAGTCGTTCATCGCGCCCGACATGTACATGCGTCCCGTCGGCGAGACCGTCGCCTTCCTGGAGAGGTCGGGCCTCGAGGTGCGCGACGTCCACGGCCTGCGCGAGCACTACGTGCTGACGGTCGCGGGCTGGCTCGGAGCGCTTCGAGGCCAACATCGAGCGGCTCACCGAGCTGGTGGGTGAGGAGGTCGTTCGCGTGTGGCGCCTCTACCTCGTCGGCGGCTCGATGGCGTTCCGCGACGGGCGGATGGGTGTCGACCAGATCCTGATGGTGCGACCCGATGGGCCACACTCGCTCCCATGGATGCGCACGTTCTGATCCCCCTCGTCCCTGGCGGCCTCGGCCGCCGCCCTGCTGGTCGCGATGACCGTCACCGCGCTGGTGGCGCGTCGAGCCAACCGGGTCGCGGTCGTCGACATCACCTGGGGCCTCGGCTTCGTGCTCGTCGCCCTGGTGACGGCGCTGGTCGGCACCGCGGCCGGCGAGGGTTGCGTGTCGCGCCGCTGGCTGCTCGTGCTGCTCGTCGGCATCTGGGGTGGCCGACTGGCCTGGCACATCCGACGCCGTGCGATCGGCCATGGACCTGGTGGGCACGCCGGCGCCGAGGACCCGCGCTACGAGAAGCTGCTCGGCGGCACCCTCGACCAGGTCGGCCTCGGCGTGGCCGTGCGACGGGTGTTCGCGGTGCAGGGCGTCGGCGCTGTGGGTCATCTCGGCTCCGGTGGCGGTCGGCGTCGTGAGCGACGTCGAGCACACCTGGGCCGTGGTGGCCGGTGTCGTGGCGTGGGCGGTCGGCCTCGCGTTCGAGATCGATCGGCGACGCCCAGCTCTCGGCGTACAAGGAGATCCCGAAGGAACAGCGTCCCGCTCGTCATGGAGACCGGGCTGTGGCGCTACACCCGCCACCCCAACTACTTCGGCGACGCGACCGTCTGGTGGGGGCTCTGGCTGGTGGCCGGGCTGGCCTCCGGCTGGGTCATCGGTCTCGCGACCGTGCTCGCGCCGGTGTTCATGACGTTCTTCCTCGTCAACGCCACCGGCGCCAAGCTGCTCGAGAAGACGATGATGCAGCGCCCCGGCTACCCCGAGTACGCCGCCCGCACGTCGATGTTCGTCCCGCTACCGCCCAAGCGCTGACCGTTCCGACGCCCCGGTGGTCGAGCCGGGAGGGCCCCCAGGCCCGAACGCGTCGAGACCCCGCAACCCACGTCGGTCGAGCCGAGAGGGCCCCCCGGCCCGAACGTGTCGAGACCCCGGACCGCAACTGACTCCCCGAAGCAACCGGGTTTCGACGCGCCGTCACGACCTCGTGCCTCGGTCGTGTGCTTGCTCAACCTCCCCGGCCCACGCGTTGCGTTCGCTCCTCACGCAACGCTGCCGTGGGAGAGCCGGCCCGAGCCGGCGTCGCCCTGCCCGCAATGCGCCTCGCGGTTCAGGTGCTCCAGGAGGCCCACACTTCCGCGTCGCGGTGGCAGACCGTCCCTCCCATGGTGGCGACGCTCCCCAGTGCCGCCACCTGCCAGGTTACGCACGCCGATCGGACATCGACCAGATCACTTCGGGCTGGTCCGAAGTGACCATTTCGCCGGGGGTTCGACTGACCGAAAGGACCCCTCTTTAGGGTGGACCCATGAGCATGGATGACGCCCAGCGGATCGGGCTGAGTGACGAGTTCACCCGCCTCGCCTCGGCCGACAACTTCCGCGACGTCGCCGGCGACGGGTACGCCATCGGCGACGGCGGGCGGCTACGCACGGAGTGTTCTTCCGCTCCAACGAGCTGCAGCTCTCCGACGAGGACGGTGCCGCGCTCCAGCGACTCGGTATCACCCACATCTATGACCTGCGCGACGACTACGAGGTCGAGGCGCACCCCGACATCGTCGTCCCCGGCACGACGTGGAAGCACGTCGAGGTGAAGGGGCTGCCGCACGGGGCCGGCGCTGAGCTGCCCGACGCGGAGGCCACCAGGGCCACCATGATCGAGATCTACCAAGGCTTCGTCACCGATGCCGCCGCGCGCGCGTCGTTCAGCACGCTGCTCAGCGACCTCGCCGCGAGCACGACGCCGCAGCTCTTCCACTGCACCGCCGGCAAGGACCGCACCGGCTGGACCTCTGCGCTCGTCCTGCACGTGTGCGGGGTCGATGCCGCCACGATCGACGCCGACTACCTGCTCACCAACGACCGCAACGCCGACGTGCGCGCGAAGTACCTCGGCCTGGTCGCCGAGCACCTCGGCCAGGATCGGGTCGCCGTCTTCGAGCCGATGATGGTCGCCGACCTCGCCTACCTGGAGGCTGCGATCGCGCAGGCAGGCACGACGTACGGCGGCCTCGACGGCTACCTGCGCGACGGCCTCGGCCTCAACGACGCCCAGCTGGCTGCGCTCAGGGATCGACTGACCGCGTAGGCGGAGGGTCCGGGTCGAGGTTGGGCTGCACGGACCCTCGGGTATCGGGGCCTTTGCGCTCGGGCTCAAGGACGATCTCGTGCGTGTCGCCGTCGCGGCCGTCGAAGCGCACCACGACGGTCTCGAATCCCTTGTGCCGCTGCATCTGCGCGTACATCGCGTAGGCGCGGCGGTCGGCCTCGGTGAGGTCGACCGAGTCGGTGAAGGGCGTGAGCAACGCTCGTGGCCACAGCCGCCGCTGCAGCACGACGTTGACCTCCACTCCGAGCACGGCCATGCCCGAGGCGATGAAGATGATGCCCATCAGGCCGAGGACGAAGCCGAAGGTCTTGTTGAGCGACGCCGGTCCACTGAGCACGTTGGTGACGAAGAGGGTTCCGGCGTACTGCAGGCCCTGCCACATGACCGCGAGCGTGAACGCGCCTGGAGCCGACCGCGACAGCTTGTGGGTTCCCGGAGCGGCGAAGCTGAACAGCACCGTCATCATCATCCCGACGACCAGCACCGTCGCCACCAAGATGGCGGCGCGGATCGTGGTGCTGAGCCCCTCGCCCATCGCGTCGGTGTTGCTGGCGATGGCCGAGAGCACCGAGATGCCCAGCACGGACAGGCCGGCGAAGAGCAGGAGCAGCAGGCTCTTGAGCCGCAGCAGCACCGGGTTGGTGCGCGAGTTGCGCGGCACCGCCCACGCGGTGGCCATCAGGTTCTGCAAGCGCCTGGCCGAGTCCGAGGGCACCGTAGAGCGCGGCCAGGCCACCGGCGATGACGGCCCCGGTCGATCCCTGCAGCCCGCGCGGCCGACCGAGCTCGTCGCCCACGATCGGGAAGGTGCGCAGGGCGGAGCTGAGCACGTCGTCCTGGAGGTCGGGGTTGCCCTGGAGAATGAAGCCCAGGATCGACGACGCCAGCAGCAACAGCGGGAAGATCGCGACGAACGCGTAGTAGGTGATGGCTGCCGCGAGGTAGTTGCCCTGGTCGTCGAAGAACTTGTAGATCGACGGCCAGTGGAAAGCCCAGCACACGGAACCGCCGCTGCGTGCGGTCCACGCTGCCGACGACCCCCATGCGGCGAATCTACTGTCACCCGGAGATTTGCGCTGACCCGTCGCCTATAGAGGACGGGTCAGCGCCAATTCAGGGTGACCCGTCCTCTATAGAGGACGGGTCAGCGGGGATGACGGTTCCGTTCGCGTCGGTGGTGAAGAGCTGGATGCCGTCGACCTCCGGAGCGTCGGCTCCGAGCGCCACCGCGATCTTGTTGGCGGCGTTGCGCACGACGTCGAGCACCACCTCGACGGCCTGGGCCGGGGTGAGGTGCTCGTGGACGGCGGCGACCACCTCGGGGGCGATGGCGGACGGCGTCCAGATCATCGCGTCGACCAGACCCAGCGCGGCCTTCGTGGGCTCGGGAAGGTCGCTGGTGCGCCAGTGGTCGACGGCCGCGAACGTCGCGTCATCAGCGCCGGCCTGGATCGCCGCGACGCTGCGGCGCGACTTGCAGAGCCGGCAGTCGTGCTGGCGCGCACCGCGCAGCCGAACCAGCTCGGTGAGGGTCGGGTCGAGCCCGTCGAGCCTGGCCACGTCGTCATGAACGCCTCGATCGCACCCCACAGGTCGTCGACCGGGTGCGGGTCGTCGGGAGGCCAGCCGCCGGCGACGAAGAGGGCGTCCGCTGCCGAGCGCAGCCGTGGCCACAGGTCGGCGACGTAGATCATCTGGATCATCGAGAAGGCCGCGTCGCCCGACGCCTCGAGGAAGGCGGCACGTTGAGCGGCGTCGATGACGGAGACGTCAGCGACGAACTGCTCGGCGAACGCCACCACACGCGGGTCGACCTCGAGCTCGAAGGGCAACCCCGCCGGCCGACTGCCCTCGAGCGCGGCCCAGCCGACGTCCGGCGCGTACGCCGTCAACGCCTCAGGTGCTGGGCGGTCCCAGCCCTCGTGCTCGATCACCGTGTCATCCCGCCCTGGTCAGTACGACTTCGGCAAACCGAGCGAGTGCATGGCGACGAAGTTGAGGATCATCTCGCGGCTCACCGGCGCGATCCGCCCGACGCGGGTGGCGACCAGCAGCCCGGCCATGCCGTACTCCTGGCTGGCGCCGTTGCCGCCGTGGGTCTGCACCGCTCGGTCGACGACGTCGCACGCTGCCTCGGCGGCGGCGTACTTCGCCATGTTGGCGGCCGCGCCGGCGGCCATCTCGTCGCCGGCGTCGTAGAGGGCAGCAGCCTTCTGCGTCATCAGCCGAGCCATCTCGATCTCGATGTGGCTCTGCGCCAGCGGGTGCTGGATCGCCTGGTGCGCGCCGATCGGGACGTCGAAGACCACCCGTTCCTTGGCGTACGTCGGTGGCCTTCTCGAGGGCGAAGCGCGCCAGGCCGAGCGAGAACGACGCCGCC
Organism: uncultured Actinomycetota bacterium; assembly: GCA_963781575.1. Lineage (GTDB taxonomy): Bacteria > Actinomycetota > Actinomycetes > Propionibacteriales > Nocardioidaceae > Nocardioides. Next base: position 395,222 of record CAWAGM010000008.1, read on the forward strand.
ATGATCCGCTCGGGGTTGAGACCCGGCGAACAGCTGCACCAGGCCGCCGTTCTCGTCACCGACCAGCGCGTCGGCGGGCAACCGGATGTCGTCCATGAACACCTGGAACTGGTTCTCCGGCGAGACGATCTCCATCGGGATCGCCTTCGCCTCGAAGCCCTCGGCGTCGGTCGGGACGACGAAGAGCACCGGCTTCACCTTGCCCGTCTTGGCGTCCTCGGTGCGGGCGACGACGAGCACGTTGTCGGCCTCGTCGATGCCGGAGATCCAGATCTTGCGACCGTTGAGCACCCAACCGTCGCCGTCCTTGCGGGCGGTGGTGGTGATGTTGTGGGTGTTGGTGCCCGCGTCGGGCTCGGTGATCGCAAAGGCCATCGTGCTCGTGCCGTCGCAGAGGCCGGGGAGCCAGCGCTGCTTCTGCTCCTCCGTGCCGTACTTGGTGATGACCGTGCCGCAGATGGCCGGGCTGACCACCATGAGCAGCAGCGGACAGCCCTGCGCAGCAAGCTCCTCGCACACGGCAGCGATGTCGCCGATGCCGCCGCCCCCGCCGCCGTACTGCTCGGGGATGTTGATCCCGAGGTAGCCGTTCTTGCCGATCTCGAGCCAGAGGTCGGTGGTCTTCTCCCCAGCGCGGGCCTTCGCCGTGAAGTACTCGCGGCCGTACTTGCCGGCCAGCTTCGTGACCTGCTTGCGCAGCTCCTGGCGCTCCTCGGTCTCGGTGAACGTGCTGCTCGTGCTGGTCATGAAGGGACTCCCTCTTCTTCGACGACGGCGAGTACTTCTCCGGCGGCGACCTGCGTGCCGGGTTGGACGTTGATCTCGGTGACCACGCCCGCGGTGGGCGCGCTGACGGTGTGCTGCATCTTCATCGCCTCGAGCACCAGCACCTGGTCGCCGGCGGCGACCTGCTGACCTGCCTCGACGGCGACCTTGACGACGGTGCCGGGCATCGGAGCGATGAGGCTGCCGCTCGCCACCGCGTCGGCGGGGTCGACGAACCGAGGCACTCGACGTAGCTGCACGTGACCGCCGGGCCAGTCGACGTCATACGAACCGGCCGCTCCGGCGACCACCTCGTATGACGTCCGCACGCCGTCGGCCTCGAGCGTGACCGCGGTCGAGGAGGCGGCGACGACCGTGAACCCGTCGACGCAGTAGCCGTCTCGGCCTCCCCACCACGCCACGCGGTGCAGCTCAGGGTCGCCCTCGAACTCGGTGACCTGCGGCTGGCTGGGCACGTTGCGCCAGGCCACCGGCATCCGCTTCTGCACGGTGCGCTCGGCGACGTTCTGCTCAGCGATTGCGATCGCGGCGGCGACACGGGCGCCGACGACGTCCGGGGTGGCCGGGGTCTCGTGCTCGTCGAGGAACGCGGTGCTCACCTTCTCGTCGAGGAACGCCTCCGAGAGCAGGATTCCGATCAGCTGGTCGCGGTTGGTGGTGAGCCCGTGGATGCGGCTGCGGCGCAGGACGCCGGCGAGCTTGCGCGCCGCGGCGGCCCGTGTGGCTTCGTGGACGATCACCTTGGCCAGCATCGCGTCGTAGTGCGTGCTCACCTCCGAGCCCGACTCGAAGCCGGTGTCGACACGAACCCCGCCGTCGTCCGCGATCTCGAACGTCGTCAGCTCGCCACTCTGCGGCTGATAGTCGGCGCCCGGGTCCTCGGCATAGAGGCGGACCTCGATCGCGTGACCCCAGGGCACCTCGCGGGTCTCCACCGGCCGTCCCTCAGCCACCGCAAGCTGCTGCTCGACCAGGTCGAGGCCGAAGATCATCTCGGTCACCGGGTGCTCGACCTGAAGACGGGTGTTCATCTCGAGGAAGAAGAACCGGTCACCCGCCTCGTCGTAGAGGAACTCGACGGTGCCGGCTCCTCGGTAGGCGATGGCGGCCGCTGCCGCGCGCGCGGCCTCGTGCAGTGCGGCGCGCGTCGCGTCGGGCAGCGCGGGGGCGGGTGCCTCCTCGACCACTTTCTGGTGCCGCCGTTGGATCGAGCAGTCACGCTCGCCGTAGACCTCGACACCGTCAGCGTGACCGAGCACCTGCACCTCGACGTGCCGACCGCGTTCGACGTAAGTCTCGACGAACACGGTGCCGTCACCGAACGCGGACGCCGCTTCGGCCTGAGCCTTCTCGATCTCGCCGGGCAGGTCGGCCAGCTCGCGCACGATGCGCATGCCGCGCCCGCCGCCACCGGCCGAGGCCTTCACGATCAGGGGCAGATCGGCCTCGGTGGCGGTCTCGACCGTGTGGTTGGTGAGCACCGGCACGCCGGCTGCAGCCATCAGCTTCTTCGACTCGATCTTCGAACCCATCGAGACGATCGACTCGGGGTCGGGGCCGATCCAGGTGAGCCCGGCGTCGATCACGGCCCGGGCGAACTCGGCGTTCTCGGAGAGGAAGCCGTAGCCGGGGTGGATCGCGTCGGCGCCGGCCCGGCGGGCGGCGTCCAGCACGAGGTCGGCGCGCAGATAAGTCTCTGACGGCGAGCTGCCCGGCAGGTGCACTGCGTACTCGGCCTCGCGCACGTAGGGCAGGTCGGCGTCGGCGTCCGAGTGGATGGCGACAGTCTCGATGCCGAGTGAGCGACAGGTACGGAACACCCGGCTGGCGATCTCGGCCCGGTTGGCGACGAGGAGCCGGGTGATCATCGGTGGCTCCTTGGTTTCGAGGCTCGCTGCGCTCGCACCTCGACCAGCGGAGCGCCCTCGGTGGTTGAGGTGCGAAGGCCGCGAGGCCTGAGCCTCGAAACCCCCGCAACGGACCCGACCACGTCACGCACTGAGGTCATGGGCGGAACACCCCGAATCGGTCGGTGCCGGCGTAGGCCACGGTGTCGATGACCGACAGGCAGATGCCGAGCACGGTGCGGGTGTCACGGGGGTCGATGACGCCGTCGTCGTAGAGCATCCCGGAGAGGAAGTGCGGCAGCGACTGCTCCTCCACCGACTGCTCGATGAATGCCTTCATCCCGGCGTCGGCCTCCTCGTCGTAGGTCGCCCCCTTCGCCTCGGCTGCGGCGCGCGCCACGATGGAGAGGACGCCGGCCAGCTGGGCCGGACCCATCACCGCCGATTTCGCGCTCGGCCACGTGAAGAGGAACCGCGGGTCGTAGGCGCGGCCGTTCATGCCGTAGTTGCCGGCACCGTAGGAGGCGCCGAGGATCACCGTCAGGTGCGGCACAGTCGAGTTGCTGATGGCGTTGATCATCATCGCGCCGTGCTTGATGATGCCGCCCTGCTCATACTCCTTGCCGACCATGTAGCCGGTGGTGTTGTGCAGGAACAGCAGGGGCGTGTCGGTCTGGTTCGCCAGCTGCACGAACTGCGTCGCCTTCTGCGCCTCCTGGCTGAACAGCACCCCCTGCGCGTTGGCGAGGATGCCGACCGGGCGGCCGTGGATCTTGGCCCACCCGGTGACCAGCGAGGGACCGTAGAGCGGCTTGAACTCGTCGAAGACGGCACCGTTCGTGCCGCTGACGCCGTCGCAGAGGTGGGCGATCACGTCGCGCGGGTCGAAGGGCTCCTTGAGGTCACTCGGGATGAGGTCGAGGAGGTCGTCGGCGTCGAGGTTCGGCTCGGCGTAGTCGAGGCTGGAGCCCACCGAGGGGGTGGCCTTGCGCCAGTTGAGCCGCGCGATGATGCGGCGGCCGATCCGGATGGCGTCTCGCTCGTCCTCGGCGAGGTAGTCGGCCAGGCCCGACGTGCGAGCGTGCATCTCGGCGCCGCCCAGCGACTCGTCGTCCGACTCCTCACCGGTGGCCATCTTCACCAGTGGCGGTCCGCCGAGGAACACCTTGGCGCGCTCCTTGACCATCACGGTGTAGTCGCTCATGCCAGGCACGTAGGCGCCGCCGGCCGTGGAGTTTCCGAACACCAGCGCCACCGTCGGCTGCTTGGCGGCCGAGGAGCGGGTGATGTCGCGGAAGAGCTTGCCACCGGGGATGAAGATCTCCTTCTGCGTGGGGAGGTCGGCGCCACCCGACTCGACGAGGGAGACCGTGGGCAGCCCGTTCTCGGCGGCGATCTGCGAGGCGCGGAAGATCTTCTTGACCGTCCAGGGGTTGCTGGCGCCACCCTTCACCGAAGGGTCGTTCGCGGTGACCATGCACTCGACGCCCTCGATGACGCCGATGCCGGTGACCACGCTCGCGCCGACGGTGAAGTCGGATCCCCAGCCGGCGAGCGGGCTCAGCTCGAGGAAGGCGGAACCCTCGTCGATGAGCAGCTCGATGCGTTCGCGGGGCATCAGCTTGCCGCGCTCGTGGTGGCGCGAGACCTGACGCTCGCCGCCGCCGGCGATCGCCTTCGCATGCTCGGCGTCCAACGCGGCCAGCTTCTCCAGCATCGCCACGCGATTGCCCCCGACGCTGTCAGTGGTCGTCACTTCTCCAGCACCGCCTTCATCTTCTCCAGCGTGGTCTGCATGCCGCGCTCGTTGGTGCGTCCGCGCAGCCGGCCGAGAACCAACCAGTACAGGCGCAGCGGAAGCATCGGCTCGAGGCGGAAGTACTCGGTGACCTTCGTGCTCGCCCCGTGCGGCTCGAGGCGGTAGCCCCAGTTGTTGATCGGCCGCCCTTCGGTGCCGACCATGAACTCGAAGAGCCGTTCGTGCTCGAGCTTCGTGACCCGGCAAGGGGCCCAGTAGGTGGGCCCGACACCGTTGCGCTTCACGTGGCCCTTGAACGTCGCGCCGACAGCGGGTCCGGTCGCGCCGCGGGTCCACTGGGCCTCGAACGTCTCCGGCGAGAACTCGCCGATGCGGGTCACGTCGGTGACGAGGCTCCATACCTCCGCGATGGGCGCGCCGATGACGACCGACACCTCGCCGCCCAGTGGCTTGATGATGCTCATGAGATCTATCCCTTCGCCGGTTCCGGAGCTTCGAGGCTCGTCGCTACCGCTCCTCGCACCTCAACCACCGGCGTAGCCGAGCAGTCGGGCGGCCAGGTCGGCCAGCACCTCGGTGGCACCGCCACCGATGGGCAGGATGCGGGCGTCGCGGTAGTGGCGCTCGACCTCTGTGCCGTGCATGTAGCCGGCGCCACCGTGCAGCTGCACTGCCTGGTCGACCACGAACGTCGCAGCGTTGCAGGCCGTCTCCTTGGCCAGGCACGCCTCGGCGATGACGTTCTCGCCGGCGACGTGACGGCGTGCCACCTCGCGCGAGTAGACCCGCGCGACCTCGACCTGACGCCGCATCTCGACCAGCTTGTGGCGCACCACTTGGTTGGCCACGAGCGGCTTGCCGAAGGTCTCGCGGTCGCGGCAGTACTGCGCAGTCAGCTCGAGGGCGCTCCCGGCGATGCCGTAGGCGTGCACCGCCAGGCCGATCCGCTCGACGACGAACTGCTCGGCGATCTGGTAGAAGCCGTGGTTTTCCTGGCCACAAGGTTGCCCACGGGCACTCGCACGTCGACGTACGACAGCTCGGCGGTGTCGGAGCAGTGCCAGCCCATCTTGCGCAGCGCGCGATCGACGGTGAAGCCCGGCGTGCCCTTCTCGACCACGATCAGGCTCACGCCGGCGTGCCCGGCCTCGCCGGTGCGCACGGCGGTGGTCACGAAGTCGGCGCGGGTGCCCGAGGTGATGAACGTCTTCGCGCCGTTGATGACGTACTCGTCGCCCTCGCGCACGGCCGTCGTGCGGATCCGCGCCACGTCTGAGCCGCCGCCGGGCTCGGTGACGGCGAGCGAGCCGATCTTCTCCCCGGCCAGGGCCGGGCGCACGAAGCGGTCGATCAGGTCGCTGTCGCCCGAGGCGACGATGTGCGGGAGCGCGATGCCGTGGGTGAAGAGCGCCGACATCAGGCCGGACGGAGGCACCGGCCTCGAACATGCCTTCCTGCAGGTCGGTCGGTGTCGAGGAGGTCGCCGCCCTGCCCGCCGACCTCCTCGGGGAAACCGACCCCGAGCACGCCCTGCTTGGCCGCCGCCCGGTGCAGCTCGCGCGGCAGGACGCCGTCGTCCTCCCACTGGTCGAGGTGTGGCGTGACCTCACGGCGGGTGAACTCGGCCCCGATCTCACGGACATCCATCTCAGAACAACCCTTCTTGGATCTGCACCGACCGCGAACGCAACCACTCCCCCAAGCCCTTGGCCTGGGGATCGAAGCGGGTAGAGGCGGCCACGCCCTCGCCGAGCAGCCCGCGGACGAGCACGTTGACGCCACCCAGGTTGGGCAGCACGTAGACCTCCACGGCGTCGTCGGGGAGCTCGGCCGCCTCGGGCACGAGCTCGCAAATCTTGCGCGGCGTGATGAGCTTCGTGAGCCAAGTGACGCGCTCGCCGTACTTCGGCGAGCCGTCGTTCACGACCCACAGACCGATGTTGGCGTCGCCGCCCTTGTCGCCGGACCGGGCGTAGACGAACGTGCCGAGGGGCATCCGCCTCGTCCTCGAGTCGGCCGGTGCCGGGAAGGGTGACGGACGTCGTCCGAGGTCGTCGTCCAGCGTGCTGAACTCGGTGGGGTCGGTGATCACCTGGCGGCGTCCGTCGGCGTGCACCACCGTGTGGGTGACCGCGCTGCGGTCGACGTACTCGGGCCGGTAGACGCCGTACGGCGAGGGGGGCCCGGGCGGCGCGGTCATCGTGAAGCCGGGGTAGGAGGCCAACGCCAGCTCGACGAGCGGAGCGGTGAAGGCCTTGCCCACCGGGTCCGGCCTCGGGGTCCATCACCGTGCAGCGCAGCAGGCTGGAGGCGCCCTCCTCGGTGTCGGCGTCGGGCACCGGGAGTGCGGTGCGGGTCCAGGTGACGCTCTCGGCGGTGAGCCGCCCGTCGAGCTGCGAGCGGACCCAGTCGGCCTTGGCCTCGATGTCGAGCCCGGTGAGCACCAGCTCCATCGTGTTGCGGAAACCACCGAGCGTGTTGACGCAGACCTTGAGCTGCTCGGGGGGGGCATCGCCGCGGACGCCGGTGATCGACACCCGATCAGGACCGGCCTGCTCGAGCCGGATCGTGTCGAGCTGCGTGGTGACGTCGGGGTTGAGGTAGCGCGTCGACTGGATCTCGTACACCAGCTGGGCGGTCACCGTGTCGATCGTGACCGCACCACCGGTCTCGTCGTGCTTGGTGATCACCGACGTGCCGTCAGCCTCGATCTCGGCCACTGGGAACGCCAACGGACGCCCGTCGAGCGGCAGCGTCTTGAACCCGGAGAAGTTGCCGCCCGTGGCCTGGGTTCCGCACTCGAGCACGTGCCCCACGACGACGGCTCCGGCGAGCTGGTCGTGGTCGGTGGGCGCCCAGCCGAAGTGCGCGATCGCGGGGCCGACCACCACCGAGGCGTCGGTGACGCGACCGGTGACGACGATGTCGGCGCCCGCGTCCAGTGCCGCCGCGATGCCGAACCCACCCAGGTAGGCGTTGGCCGTGAGGGCTCCCTCGGCGATGCCGAGCTCCTGGCGATCGAGCGGATGTCGTCCCCCTCGACGTGGGCGACGGCCGGGTCCAGCCCCAGCCCGTTCGCCACCTCGCGCAGCCGGGCCGCGAGCGCGGCTGGGTTGAGACCACCGGCGTTGCTGACGATCTTCACGCCGCGCTCGAGGGCGAGGCCGAGGCGTGTCCTCGACCTGCGCCACGAACGTTCGTGCGTAGCCGAGGTCGGCGTTCTTCATCGTGTCCTTGCCGAGGATCAGCATGGTCAGCTCGGCCAGGTAGTCGCCGGTGAGGACGTCGAGCGCTCGACCGTTCGTGCTGCCCTCGAGCATCTCGCGCATCGCCGAGAGGCGGTCGCCGTAGAAGCCGGAGCAGTTGCCGATCAGCAGCGTGGGCTGGCTCGACTCGGCATCGCGGCCTCCCGGCCCGGGCCGGACGGGCCCGGCGAAGCACTGGGCGACGTCGAGCCAGGCGTCGACACCGGCGCCGTCGGCCACCAGGTCGGTGTCGGCGCGGTTGACCCGCTGGGTGACCAGCAGGCAGAAGTCGTGGGCCGAGCCGGTCAGCCGCTCGGGGGCGTCGTCCGGCCCCCACGTCCACACCTCGCCGCTGGGCGCCGTGAGCTCGACGCGCACCTCGGCGTCGGGCACGTCGAGTCCGTTGTTGACGAAGGAGTAGCCGCGGGTGCGCACGCCGATGTGGGCGACGTGCTTGATGCGGTCGGTGACCTCGGGCTCGACGTCCAAGGCCTCGTAGACGTCCAGCGCGTGCGCCCAAGTCTCCATGAAGCGCGCGGTCACCATCGAGGCGGCCGACATCGGCGGGCCGAACCACGGCATCTTCTGCCCCGCGGGAAGCGCGCGGAGCGCGTGGCAAGCGCGGCGCGGGCGGCGTCCCAGCGGGTCAGCAGCTCGTCGGCGGGCAGGCCCGCCAGCTCGAGCGCGCCGGTGTCGACGAAGCCCGTCGGGTCGGCCATGGCGGCCAGCACGATCGCGTCCCAGGACGCCTGGTCGACGTGTGCGCGGGCGGCGGCGGTGGCCGTCTCGTCGGTCCAGAGCAGGTGCGCCACCTGGGTGGCGACGGTCCAGCCGGCGTGCCGGGGTGGCGCGCGCCCACTCGGTGTCGTCGAGGACGGCGACGGCGGCGCGCAGCCGGTCTCCTTCGGCGGTGAGGTCGGCCAACAGGTCGTCGAGCAGGTTCCCTGCGTCAGTCATGGAGCCTCCTTCAGTCGAGCATCGAGGACGTCGGCCCACTGGTCGAGGATCCGGGAACGACGTCGGGTGTCGTCGGTGATCGTGGAGGCCAGGCCGAGCCCACGCACGAGATCGAGGGTGGCCTGGACGAGCTCGCGGACGCCTGGCTGGCGACTCGTCGGCCCCGAGCAGCTCGACGGTCATTCGGTGGGTCTCGCGGCCGACCCGCTGCTCGAGGGGGGCGACGCGCCGCGAGCAGGTTCTCGTCGGTGCGCGCCGCCACCCAGAGCTCGAGGGCCGCGGTGAAGACCGGGGAGGTGAAGTGGTCGCCGAGCATCTTCAGCACCGCGCGGGTGCGGCGGGCGCCGCTCGGCAGCCTGGACGCCGCCGCCGCGAGCTCGGCCCCACGCACGGCCGTCAGGTGGTCGACGGCGGCCAGCACCAGGTCGTTCTTCGTCGGGAAGTGGTGCAGCTGCGCCCCGCGGCTCACCCCGGCGCGCTCGGAGACCAGCGTGGTCGACGTCCCGGCGAAGCCGTGCTCGACCAGGCACTCCACGGCTGACTCGAGCAGCCGCGCCCGCATCGCTCGGGTGCGCTCCTCCTGGGAGAGGCGCGTCGAAGCGGCGGTCGTCACGGTCTGGACCCTGCCGCACTACCAACAAACAGTCAAGCCTGACTTTTAGTTGCGCGGCGCGCCGCGCGGCCAGCCCCGCCGGCCCGATCATCACGAGGTCGAACTCGATGACGCGCAGCGTGCTCTTGTCGCGGCTGACCTGGAACAGTCCGGTCGTCTCGAACCCGGCTTCTTCGTAGATCGCCAGCTGCTCGGCGAAGCGCGGCATGCCTTCATAGATCGGCACCATCGACACCTCCGACTGCATCGCCATGAGCGTGTGGACGACGTCTCCTGCGCCGCGGAAGGCCTCGAGGTCGTAGCCCTGGGTGTCCAGCTTGAGATACACCCGAGGATCAGGAACACCCGCGACAGCCTCGGCGAAGACGTCTTGAAGGCGTTCGATCCTGATCGTCCGTGGCGTGGTCTCGCGCAGCTTGGCCGACCACTCCTGGCCGAACTGGCTGCTCGGCAGCATCGAGCTCATCGCCCCGTCGACGACATTGATCTCTGCCGTGCCGCTCTCGTCACCCAGCGCCGCGTCGACGACGAGCCACTCCGGGTCCTCGGCAGACAGTGCCCGCAGCTCCTCGACGAAGTTGGGCAGAGGCTCGAAGGAGACGATCCGCCCCTGATAGCCGTTGCGTCGCAACGTCCGGGCGAACTGGCCCTTGTTGGCCCCGACATCGAGGACGACGTTGACGTCGAGCTCGCGCAGCAGCCAGCCCACGTGGTTCTCGCACAGGAAGTCGCTGACGACGCGCTCGAAGCGCCACGGGCGGTCGACAGCTGCGTCCTGGTCGTAGACCAGGGCGACGTCCTGCCCACGGCCCCCTAGCCGCCGAACTCGCGGCGAACCCTCGCCACGTCTCTCCACCCACGTGCCGCGCGCTTGCTCGCGCCGGCTGCGCCGTCCAGATGACCACATGGGGCGACGGTAGCGCGACCTCAGAGCCGCTCACCGCCACGCGCCGAGTGACCACGGTCGAACGCCTCATCGGTGGCGATCTTCAGGTCCATGCCCGCCAGCACGTGGCTCAGACCGCGGTGCTGCCGGGTTCGCGCGGCCACCACGACGGTGAGGATCGCGAAGAGCGGCAGGGCGGTCAGGGTCCAGCGCTCACCGGCGGCGAGCAGCGCGAACACCGGGGTGACCCCGGTGAGCAGCTTGACCACGCGCGCTGCGATGGTGAGTCGCCGACGGCGGGAGACAGCACGCACCGAGATGGTGAGCTCGCCGACCGTGCGGCCCGGCGCCCAGCACCAGGCCCGCCTCGACGGCGTACGGGACCGCGAGCTGGAGCACGTCCTGCACTCCGTTGTCGAACGTCGCCGGGCCGTAGACGCAGAAGGCGCGGTAGGCGATGGCGACCGAGGACGCCGGCGATCACGAGGAACAGCAGGTCGCTGAGCATGCCCACGAAGCGGCGTCCGCGACTGATGGTGGTCGGCAGCACCACGCTCTGGCCGCTGCGGCGCTGAGATGAAGAGCGCCGAGAAGGCGCGACCCGACCAGGGCACCGAGCGTGTTGACCACCAGGTCGTCGACGTCGAAGAGCCGGTAGGCGCAGTCGTAGAGGTGCCACACCCCGGTGAGCTGGGTGGTCTCGATCAACAGGGAGACCGCGAGGCCGAGGGCGGTGGCCACGACGACCCCGCGCTTCAGGATGAGCCGCACCAGCACGCCGAGCGGCACGAACAGCAGCACGTTGAGCGCCACCTGCAGGAAGGCCGGGTCGCGGAGCAATGCGACAGCGCCCTCAGCCCCCTCCTCCACCGATCGCACGGAGGGAGTCGAGCGGGTCGAGGTTGCGCCCCTTGCAGCGGTAGTCGTCGGTGGCCGGCATCGGCAGGAGCGTGTAGGTCCACAGCGCCAGCCCGTAGATCGCCCCCGAGAGCAGGACGACGAGGTCCCGCGGCGCCAGGCATCCGTCGAGCCGGTACTGGTAGGCCGCCGTCGGCACGAACAGCAGCACCGCCGCCAGGCTCCCCAAGCGCGATCGCGATCAGCGCGTTCGTCGCCTGGTCACCCACACCGCGAACCGAACCGACGCCGAGTCGGCGTCAGACGATGACGCCGACTCGGCTCAGCGGTAGGTGAGGAGGTCGGCCGGGCAGGTGGGGGTGCTCGTTGAACGTGAGCAGGCGGGCGCCGGTGGAGCCGACGACCAGGCGGGTCACCGAGGAGTTGGCGATGACGGTGTTGAAGCGCTGCCACAGCGCGCCGACGGCCGTGGGCGGCTGGTCGAGGCCGCCGACGAGCAACGCGGCCGTGATCGCGACGGTGCCGCCCGAGGTGACCACCACGACGGTCTGACCCGCGCCCGCCAGCGCCGTGGTGCGGCGCAACGCGCCGCCGACCCGGTCGACGAAGGCCGGCGTAGGTCTCGCCCCCGCTGCCTTCCACCGGGTGGTCGCCGGCGATCCAGGACGCCGTCGCCTGCTCGAAGACCTGCTGGAACGCGCGCCGGTCGAGCTCGCCGGGCGGCAGCGGCCGGGAAGCCCGGCGACGAGGCCGACGTGGTCGAACTCGTCCCAGTCGGCGTCGACCCGGACGTCGTCGAGCCCCCAGCCGGCAGCCTCCGCCATCGCCTCGAGGGTCTCGCGGTGGCGCCGCATGTCGCCGCGCACGAACGCGGTCGGCGTCGTCCCGGCGTCCTTCAGCCAGCGACCCAGGGCCGGCCCTGCTCCCACCCGGTCTCCGACAGGACGTCGTAGTCGTCGGCGCCGAAGGACGCCTGGCCGTGCCGCACCAGGAGCACCTGACCCATCTCAGGCCTCCCGCGATCAGCGCGCGGCAGCGGGTCTCGAGGTAGCCGACGGCCGGGCCGAACACGGCGAACGCCTCGTTGGTCGTCTGGCCGTTCGCGTAGCGGAACCAGATCTGCTGCGCGATGACGGCGAGTCGGAACAGCCCGAACACCTCGTAGAACCGCCAGCGGTCGGCGTCCATCTCGAGACCCATGGCGGCGCAGTAGTGCTCGACCACCTGTGCGCGGGTCCACATGCCGGGTGTGGTGGTGGGTTGGCGCCGGAAGAGCTGGAAGAACTCGTCGTCGTCGGCCTCCACCCAGTAGGCGAGCGCGCCGCCGAGGTCCATCAGCGGGTCGCCGACCGTGGCCATCTCCCAGTCGAGGACGCCGACCACGCGCATCGGGTCGTCCGGCTGGGGCGTGGCGAGCACCAGGTTGTCGAAGCGGAAGTCGTTGTGGATCATCCGCTGCGCGACGTCGGCAGGCTGGTGGTCGGTCGAGCCAGCCGGTGATGTCGGTCCAGTCGCCGGTGTCGTCGGTGCGGGCGTCGGCGAAGCGCTTGGTCCAGCCGCCGACCTGGCGCGCGACGTACCCGTCGCCCTTGCCGAGGGCGGCCAGCTCGGGCACCGACGAGACGTCGACCGAGTGCAGCGCGACGAGCACGTCGAGGGCGTTGCGGCACAGGGTCGACACGTCGGCCGGCGGCAGCTCGAAGGGGAAGTCTTTGCGCGGGATGACGCCGTCGAGCTTCTCCATCACGTAGAACTCGCTGCCGATCACGGCGTCGTCGGTGCAGTGGCCGACCATCGCCGGCACGAGCGGGAAGACCGGGGCCAGCGCCTTCTGCACCACGTGCTCGCGGCCCATGTCGTGCGCGCCCTTGGCCTTGGCGCCGACCGGCGGACGGCGCAGGATCAGGTCGGGCTGCCCCGACGGGCGCGTCGTAGCGCAGCAGGTAGGTGAGGTTGGAGGCCCCGCCGGCGAACTGGCGCACCTCGGCGATCGGGCCGCGGTCGAGCCAGGCCGCCACCGCCTCGACGTCGAAGGCGTCCTCGTCGCGCACCGGCTTGGCCGGGTTGCCGTCGGGCGTCTCGCTCATCGGGCGGCGCCGTACTTGCCGAGCTCGAGCCGGGCGATGACGCCGCGGTGCACCTCGTCGGGACCGTCGGCCAGGCGCAGCGCTCGGGCCATCGTCCACGCTGCCGCGAGCGGGTGGTCGTCGGAGAGGCCACCGCCCGCCGTGCAGCTGCATGGCCATGTCGATCACCTTCTGCGCCATCGTCGGGGCGGCGACCTTGATCTGGGCGACCTCGCTGAGCGCGTTGAGCGGGCCGCCGACGTCGAGCTTCCAGGCGGCGTTGAGCACCAGCAGCCGGGTGGAGTCGATGGCGATGCGGGCCTCGGCGATGCGCTCGCGGTTGCCCCCGAGGTTGGCGATCGGCTTGCCGAACGCGGTGCGTTCGAGCGAGCGCCGGCAGGCCAGCTCGAGCGCCATCTCGGCCAGCCCGATGAGCCGCATGCAGTGGTGCACGCGCCCGGGGCCGAGTCGCCCCTGGGCGATCGAGAACGCCTCGCCGGGTCCGCCGATCACGTTGTCCAGCGGCACCCGCACGTCGTTGAAGGACACCTCGCCGTGGCCCAGCGGCTCGTCGTAGTACCCCATCGTGTTGAGCATCCGCTCGACCTTCACACCGGGGGCGTCGCGCGGCACCAGCACCATCGAGTGGCGGTGGTGCCGGTCCGCGTCAGGATCGGTCAGGCCCATGAAGACGAACACCTTGCAGTCGGGGTGGCCGACGCCCGTCGACCACCACTTGCGGCCGTTGATGACCATCTCGTCGCCGTCGACGACCGCGGTCGCCGCCATGTTGGTGGCATCGGACGACGCGACGTCCGGCTCGGTCATCGCGAAGGCGCTGCGGATCGTGCCGTCGAGCAACGGCTCGAGCCAGGTGGCGCGCTGCTCGGCCGACCCGTAGCGCAGCAGCACCTCCATGTTGCCGGTGTCGGGCGCGTTGCAGTTCATCACCAGCGGCGCCAGGTGCGAGCGACCGGTCAGCTCGGCGATCGGCGCGTAGTCGACGTTGCTCAGCCCCTCGCCGCCGTCGGTGCCGAAGCGCGCGGCGTACTCGGCGGCGTGCTCGGCGTGGTCGGACGGCGGCAGGAAGAGGTTCCACAGGCCCCGGGCTCGCGCCTCGGCCTTGAGCTCCTCGACGACCGGTAGCGGCCGCCACGGGTCGCCGCCGGCGCCCACCGTGCGGCGCTGCTCGTCGAGATCGGCGTGATAGCTCGCCTCGACCGGAGCGACGACGTCGTCGATGAACGCCTTGACGCGGCTGGTGAGGTCGGCGGCTCGGGGCGAGGGGGAGAAGTCCACGGCCCGAGGTTAGCCAGGTGGCAGGATCGGCCCGTGCTCCGTCGCCTCGCTCCCGCCCTCGTCGCGTCGCTGACGCTCGTCCTGGGGGCCTGCTCGGCGGACGACTCATCCACGACGAACGATTCCGACCAGGCGGTGGCCGACGCCGTCGACGTGTCCGACGTCCAGGCCGGGCTGGCCGCGCTCTACGCCGGCGACCACGCGGGGCAGGCCGACACCGATGAAGGTGACTGCTTCGCGACCGAGCTGCTCGTGCGGCTCGACGTGCCGGCACTCCGCGAGGCCGGACTGATCGACGCGTCGGGCACCGTCGCGGCCGCCGTCCCGCCGCTCGACGAGGCCACCGCGACCGAGTGGGTCGACGCCCAGTTCGCGTGCAGCGACTACGTGGAGGCGTCGACGCGCGCGTTCCTCGCGCAGAGCAAGGGGAAGCTCGACCGCGACACCTACGCCGCCTGCCTGCGCCGGGCGATCACCGACCAGCAGCTGCGCAAGGCGATCGTCGCCACGCTCACCGGCGACTTCACCCGACCCGAGGTGAGCGCCCTGGCGACCGCGCAGAGCACCTGCGCGAAGACGGCTCTGCCGCGCGACTGATCTCAGGCGACCGCGACCGTCGTGACGATCCGGGCGCGGGTGGGCGGGTCGTCCCAGCCACGGCGGGTGCGGAGCAGCCGGGTGCCCGACCACGCGAGCATCGGCACGGCGACGAGCAACGAGAGCTGCCACTGGTCGGCGCGGGACATGGCGGCGAAGAAGAGTCCGGTGACGGTGGTCGAGATGGCCAACCGCGCCGAGTAGCCGACCATCATCCCGGGCGGGGCCGGGGTTGCGCGCGATGAGCGCAGGTCGACGGCGTACGGACGGGCGGCCGACCAGCGCATCGCGGCGGCGACGACCTGCACGGTGACGACGAGCAGCGTGGCGACAGCGCGGTGAGCTCCGGGCAGGCTCGGGACGCCGGCGCGCACCGCTGCGACCGCGACGGTGACCAGCGAGCCGACCATGAGGAACTCGGCGAGCACGTACGTGCGGGCGTCGAAGACCGCCGAGGGTTCGACCGGGAGGCTCTCGCGCCACAAGCGTGCCGCGAGAGTCGAGGCACCAGGCGTTGATGCCGTAGAGCAGGGCGCCGCCGGAGGCGACGAGCCCGGGCAGGATCGTCATCGACGACCACTGCAGGTTGCCGAGGAGGGCGACCAGACCCGGGTCCGAGGGCGAGCACCATGACGCCACGGCGCATCGGCACCGCCCGCCAGACCGAGGCGCGGTCGGTGCGCACGAGGGATCCGCGCACGCGTTCGCGAGAGCGGACGGGCGGCGTAGCTGCCGGCCTCGACTCGCAGCTCGTCACGCGGCACCCGGTGGGCGGCGATGTGAGCGGGCACCGCGCCGATGACGACGGCGAGGACGAGGGAGACGAGCACGACGCCCACCGTGGATGCCCAGCGCCAGGTGTAGCCGTCGATCATGCCGACGACGAACCAGCGTGTGGGGATCTGGTCGAACACCGAGAGCAGCTGGTCGCTGACCTGCAGGCCCAGCGCGACGCCGAAGATCACGACGTTCAGTGCGCGGATGCCAGCGATGCCGTGCGGCACGCGGCGCACTCCCTCGAGGATCCAGGCCATCGCCTGGGCGATCGCGGTGCTCGCGGCCAGCCAGAGCACGATCACCAGCTGCGAGGTGACGAGCCGCTCGGTGCCGACGGCGAAGGCGGTGGCGCCGAGCAACGCCCACGCCTGCACGAGCCAGGCGATGTTGAGCGGGGCCAGGATCAGCGCGCCGAGGTGATCGGTCGTGGGACTGATCGGGTGGATCGCTCCGTGGTCGCGGGCCAGCAGCTCGCGACCACCACCCGACGCCGCCTGCGACACGACCGACAGCAGCAGGAAGGCCGCCATCGCCGTGGGCAGCACGAGCAGGACGTCGAACGCGTCGCCGCCACCGCCGGCATCCGGCACCAGCGCCGGCACGACCGCGGCAGCCGCGGTGAGGGTCAGCAGCACAGCCACGGCGAGGTAGGTGGCCAGCTTGTGGTGGTTGCTCGCGGCACGGAACCGCAGCAGGTGCCCGACGTCCGCGACCGCGCGGCGGCGCGTTCGCGATCGGACGACGACGCGGCCTGGGCGTCGCACGGGGCGGAAGGTCAGTCGAGGAGACCACGGTAGGCGCGCGCCCCCTCCTCGCCGAGCATCTCGCTGGACGCGAGGGTGGCGACGCGCGCACCACCGCGCAGCACGCTGACGGTCGAGCACGCCTCCACGGCCAGCTCGCGCAGGTGGGTGGAGATCAGCACGCACGCGCCGCGGGCCCGGGCGTCGCTGACGACGTCGAGCGTGGCCTCCACACCGATCGGGTCGACCCCGTCGAACGGCTCGTCGAGCAGCAGCACCTCGGGCTCGTGCAGCGCCGCGAGGACGACGCTCAGCCGACGTCCCATGCCGTGCGAGAAGCCGGCAGTCACCCGGTGCGCGACGTCGCCGAGCTCGAAGCGCTCCAGCAGGTCGCGGGCGCGCTCCTCCCAGCCGGTCATCCGTCGCAGCCGGGCGCTCAGCTGGATGTGCTCCCAGGGGGTGGCCCGTGGGACGAGTCCGCCGACGTCTGGGCAGTAGCCGACCGCCTGCTTCACCAGCAGCGGGTCATGGCGCGCGTCGTGCCCGGCGACGACGACGCGACCGGCGGTGGCCGGGATGACGCCGGCCAGCACCCGCATCGTCGTCGACTTGCCGGCGCCGTTGCGACCCAGCAGCGCCGTGGACTGCCCGGCGTGAGCCACCAGGTCGACCCCCGACACCGCCTCGACCTCGCCGAAGCGGACGTGCAGGTCGTGCACGTCGACGATCGGGCCCTGGTCACTCACCTGCCCACCCCACCACTCCTGGCCCGTTCGGGCTACGGAACCGCTCCGAAACCACCCAGCGTGACTACGGGACTGCCCGATCGGTGGTCCGACGCGCTCGAGTTTCGCCTCCCGGCAGGCGTTTCTCGCGCCGCCTACTCGTTCTGCGGGAACCCCAGGTTCAGCCCACCATGGCTCGGGTCGAGCCAGCGGGAGGTGACGGCCTTCTCGCGGGTGAAGAAGTCAACGCCGGCCGTTCCGTACGCCTTGGCGTCACCGAAGAGCGAGGCCTTCCAGCCGCCGAAGGAGTGGTAGGCCACTGGCACCGGGATCGGCACGTTGATGCCGACCATGCCGACCTGCACCTCCTTCTGGAAGCGCCGGGCCGCGCCGCCGTCGTTGGTGAAGATGGCGGTGCCGTTGCCGTAGTCACCGGAGTTGATGAGCTCGACGCCCTCGGCGTAGGAGGAGACCCGCACCACCGAGAGCACGGGTCCGAAGATCTCGTCGCGGTAGACCTTCGACGACGTCGGCACGTGGTCGATCAGCGAGGGCCCGAGCCAGAAGCCGTCGGCTGCACCGTCGACCTCGACTCCGCGGCCGTCGACGACCACAGTCGCGCCGTCGGCGGGGGCCACGTCGAGGTAGCCGGCCACCTTGTCGCGGTGCTCGCGGGTGATGAGAGGTCCCATGTCGCACGAGCGCCGTCCGTCGCCGATGACGAGCTTGCCCATCCGGTCGGTGATCTTGCCGATCAGCTCGTCGCCGATCGGGTCGACCGCGAGCACGACCGAGATCGCCATGCACCGCTCGCCGGCTGAGCCGAAGCCGGCGTTGACGGCGGCGTCCGCGACCAGGTCGAGGTCGGCGTCGGGCAGCACGAGCATGTGATTCTTCGCGCCGCCGAGGGCCTGCACCCGCTTGCCGTGCGCGGTGCCGGTCTCGTAGACGTACTTGGCGATCGGGGTCGAGCCGACGAACGACAGCGACGCGACGTCCGGGTGCACGAGCAGCGCGTCGACCGCCTCCTTGTCGCCGTGGACGACGTTGAAGACGCCCGGCGGGAGCCCGGCCTCGGCGAGCAGCTCGGCCATCCAGTTGGCAACGCTCGGATCCTTCTCGCTCGGCTTGAGCACGACCGCGTTGCCGGTGGCGATCGCGATCGGGAAGAACCACATCGGGACCATCGCCGGGAAGTTGAACGGGCTGATGATGCCCACGACGCCCAGCGGCTCCTTGATCGAGTAGACGTCGACGTCGGTCGAGACGCTGTCGGAGTACGACCCCTTGGCCAGGTGCGGCATGCCACAGGCGAACTCGACGACCTCGAGCCCACGGGCGACCTCACCCGCCGCGTCGCCCAGCACCTTGCCGTGCTCGCTGGTCAGGATGGCGGCGAGCTCGTCCTTGCGGGAGTTCAACAGCTCGCGGAAGCCGAACAGCACCTGCTGTCGCTTGGCGATCGAGGTCCGGCCCCAGCCGCCCGGCCCGCTGAACGCCGTCTTGGCGGACGCAACGGCCAGGTCGACGTCGGACGCCGAGGCGTAGCGGACGTGCTTCGACACCTGGCCCAGCGCCGGGTCGTAGACCGGTCCCGTTCGTGGAGAGCTACCCGGCGGCGGGGGCTCCGTCGATCCAGTGGTCGAGCACGGGCAGGTCGATCGTCTGGTCAGTCATCACAACTCCTTGTCGAGCAGGGTCAGTACCTCGTCGTACGTCGCCAACGCCTGGGCCACCTCGTCATCGGTGACCACGCACGGCGGGACGGCATGGATGCGGTTCTCGGCGGTGAACGGCAGCAGGTCGCGAGCCAGCAGCTCGGCCTTGGCACGGCCCATCAGCGCAGCGGACAGCGGGGCTCGCGACTCCCGGTCGGCCACCAGCTCCATCGCCCAGAAGACTCCGGTTCCGCGAACCTCGCCGATCACCGGATGCTTCTCGGCAAGCTCGCGCAGACCCGGGCCGAGCACGTCGGCACCGATGCGCTTGGCGTTGGCCACGATCCCCTCGCCCGCCATCGCGTCCAGCGCCGCCACGATCGACGCTGCCGCCAGGGGATGCCCGGAGTAGGTGAGTCCGCCGGGAAACACCGTGTCGTCGAAGTCGGCCGCGATCTCGTCGCTGATCAGCACGCCGCCCACCGGCACGTAGCCGGAGTTCACGCCCTTGGCGAAGGTGATCAGGTCCGGCCCGCGGCCCGCCCCCTCGAGCTCAGGGAAGCCGTCGAGGGCGAACCACTCCCCCGAGCGGCCGAAGCCTGCCATCACCTCGTCGAGGATGAGCACGATGCCGTGGAGATCGCAAAGCTCGCGGACCCCGGCCAGGTAGCCGGGGGGCGGCACCAGCACGCCGGCGGTGCCGGGGATCGTCTCCAGCAGCACGGCCGCGACGCTGCCCGCACCCTCGCACTCGATCACCCGCCGCAGGTGGGTCAACGCGCGCTCGGACTCCTCCTCG
This sequence comes from uncultured Actinomycetota bacterium, assembly GCA_963781575.1. Lineage (GTDB taxonomy): Bacteria > Actinomycetota > Actinomycetes > Propionibacteriales > Nocardioidaceae > Nocardioides. Next base: position 414,837 of record CAWAGM010000008.1, read on the forward strand.
GGCGTCGTCGCCCAGAAGTCGCTGCGGTAGAGGTAGGGCCCGAACACGTGCACGTGCCCGCGGGCGTACTCGTTGGGCACGCGCCGCCAGTCGCCCGTCGCGACCACGGCCGCACCGGTGTTGCCGTGATAGCTGCGGTAGGTCGAGATGACCTTGTCGCGCCCGGTGTGCAGGCGCGCCATCCGGATGGCGTTCTCGTTGGCGTCGGCGCCGCCGTTGGTGAAGAAGACCTTGTTCAACCCGTCGGGTGCCCGGTCGGTGATCCGACGCGCGGCCTCGCCACGCACCAGGTTGGCCGTGGACGGCGCGATCGTCGCCAGCTCGGCGGCCTGCTTCTGGATCGCGGCCACGACGGCGGGGTGCTGGTGGCCGATGTTGACGTTGACCAGCTGGCTGGAGAAGTCGAGGTAGCGCCTCCCCGCGTAGTCCCACACGGTGGAGCCGAGGCCACCGGCGACCACCATCGGGTCGAGCGCGGCCTGCGCCGACCACGAGTGGAACACATGCGCCCGGTCGAGCGTCTTGGCGTGGGCGTCCAGGTCCGTCATCGTCGTCGGCCTCCTGCGGTTGGTGGTGTGAGTGGTGACGGAGTTTCGAGGCTCAGCCCTGGAGGCCTTCACACCTCAACCACCCGTGGTCCCTGGTGGTTGAGGTGCGAGGCGCGTCAGCGCCGAGCCTCGAAACCCACACGGTCAGTTGCCGCCCTCGGTCAGGGTCACGTCCATCGGGGCGAAGTCGGCGCCGGTGGTGTCGACCTCGTCGCCGAGCTCGGCAATCGCCTTCTCGATGTACTGGTTGTCATAGACGGTTCCAGGGTCCGTCGTGATCAGGTTCTGCCCCTGCTCGTTGACGGCGGCCAGGGCGCCCTCGACGGTCTGCTCGTAGGCCGCTTCATCCATGACCCCGATGCCGTTCGGCGCCGGCCACACGAGCTTGTTGGTCTCGTTGGTCATCCACAGCTCGTGGCTCGGGCCCCAGCTGGAGCCGGCCGCCACCGTGATCGCCGCGGCGTCTTCCGGGTTGTCGCGGGCGAACGCCCAACCCTTGATGACGGCCTTCAGGAACGCGACCGTCGTCTCGGCGTACTCGTCATCGGACTCGAGCCGCTCAGTGTCGGCCCAGATGGCGTCCTGCAGCATCGCACCCTGGGTGTCTTCGTAGGAGATCACGTTGAACTTCGAGGGGTCGTAGAGCTCGCCGGTGTCGGGGTCGACCGTCTCGAGCACCTGGGCGTACTCGTTGTAAGTCATCGCCTGGGCGGCATCGATGTCGCCTTGCAGGAAGGCGTTCATGTTGAAGTCCTGGGTGACGACGTCGACCGTCTCTGCGTCGAGTCCCTCGGCCGCCATCGCGGCGAAGATCTCCCACTCGTTGCCAAAGCCCCACGAGCCGATCTTCTTGCCCTCGAAGTCGGCGACCGAGTCGATGCCGGAGTCGGCCCACGCGACCTGGAGGGTGCCCGAGCGCTGGAAGATCTGGGCGATGTTGGTCAGGTTGGCGCCCTGCTCGATCGAGCCGAGCACCTTGGGCACCCACGCGATCGCGTAGTCGGCGTCGCCGTTCGACAAGGCGTCCTGCGGCACGATGTCACCGCCCGAGGGAATGATCTCCACCTCGAGTCCTTCGTCCTCGAAGAAGCCCTGGTCGACGGCCGCGTAGTAGCCGGCGAACTGAGCCTGGGGCAGCCATTGCAGCTGCAGCGTGACCTGCTGGAGGTCACCGGAAGCGCTGTCGCTGCCCCCGTCGCCTCCGTCCTCGCTCGAGCAGCTGGTCAGGAAGGCCGCGGCTGCGACCAGGGCGACTGCGCTCGCAAGGGGTGCCGCGAAACCGCGGCAGAGTGGGTTTCTCATCTGGAACCTTTCGGGGTGGGAGTGCTGGAAAGGTCTCGCCTCGCGACGCTGCGAGGGAGATGTGCGGGGCGCATCAGACGCCCCCGGTCGGCAGTCGACGTTGCACGAGTCGTTCGAGCAACGTGGTCACGACGTAGGCCGCCAACCCGAGTGCAATGGCCGCCACGACATAGGCCCACGCGCGGGCGTAGGCACTCGTCGCTGCGGAGGTGGAGATGAAGCTGCCGAGGCCGCCGCGCGGTCCGCCGAAGTACTCGGCCACCAGCGCCGAGATGACGGCCAGGGACGTCGCGATGCGCACGCCGGTGATCACGAACGGTGCGGCGCACGGCATCGTGAGTCGGCGGAACGTCTGCCACCCGGTGGCCGCGTAGGTGCGCATCAGCTCGCGGTGGATCGGCGCGGTCTGCCGGAGTCCGCGCACGGTGTTGATGTAGATGGGCACGAAGGCGGCGATGGCCGCGATGGCGCGGCGGCCGTACTCGCTGTCGGCGCCGAACATCGAGTTCAGCACCGGCGCCAGGGCGACGATGGGGACGACGGCCAGCCCGGCCACCACCGCGGCGAGCATGCCGTCGACCCAGCGCGCCCATGCCGACAGACCGGCGAGCACGACGGCCACCAGCCCGCCGAAGAGCAACCCGGTCAGGGCGTTGCGCCCGGTGATCACCGTGGCCTCACGGATCGCCTCGGTGTTGTCGCGCCACTCCTCCCAGATCTCGCTGGGCCCGGGAAGCAGGTAGGGAGAGACCTCGACCACCGAGACGAGGAACTGCCAGACGGCCACGACCAGGACGCCGACCAGGACCGGCGCCGCTAACCGCAGGGTGCGTTCACGGGCGGGAGTCATGCGAATCCCCTGCCGTGCAAGGCCTCGCGCACCTGGGTGACCTTGGTGAAGTAGGCCTCCGACTCGCGCAGCGCCTCGTCGCGCACCACCTTGCGGCCGTAGCCGGTGTCGACGACGCCGGTGATCCGGCCTGGCCGCGGCGACATCACGACCACGCGGTCGGAGAGGAACACTGCCTCGGAGATCGAGTGGGTGACGAAGACGACGGCGGCCTCGGTCTCGAGCGCGATCCGGGCCAGCTCGCCCTGGAGCCGCTCGCGGGTCATCTCGTCGAGAGCACCGAAGGGTTCGTCCATCAGCAGCAGCCGCGGCCGCTCGGCCAGGGCCCGGGCGATCGCGACCCGCTGCTGCATGCCGCCCGACAGCTGGTCTGGGTGGTGGTTCGCGAAGTCGGTCAACCCGACGAGCTCGGCGAGCTCGGCCACGCGGGAGCGGCGTTCGTTGCGGCCGACCCCGTGCAGCTCGAGCGGCAGCGCGATGTTGGCCGCCACGGTGCGCCATGGCAGCAGCCCGGACTGCTGGAACGCGATGCCGTAGTCCTGCCGCACGCGCGCCTGCAGCGCGGTGTGCCCGAACACCTCGACGCGGCCCTCGGTCGGCCGTTCGAGGTCGGCGATCAGCCGCAGCAGCGTCGACTTGCCGCACCCCGACGGGCCGATCAGCGACACGAACTCCCCCGGCGCGACCGTGAGGTCGACGTCCGAGAGCGCCTGCACGTCGCCCTTCTTGGAGGCGAAGGTCTTGCTCACTGACGAGACGTAGACCGCCGGCGGCGCGAGCACGTTGTCGGGGTTGCTGCCTGGGTTGGTGCCCGGGTTGCTGCCGGCGTTGCTGTTGGTGGCGGCGGAGTCCAGGGTCATCAGGCTGCCTCTCCTCGTCGATAGTTGCGCAAGAGTCCGCCGAGGCCGGCGACCAGGCCGGCGGCCACCAGGCCCAGGGCGATGGCACCGAAGATCGGCGCCCAGGCCTTGGCCGGGTCGCCCGAGGCCTGCGAGGCGTAGGAGACGAGCAGCCGGCCGATGCCGTCGAGGTAGGCGGTCGACACCTCGGCCACCACCGTGCCGACCACGGCGCTGGCGGCCCCCAGCCGCATCGCCGGCAGCAGGTACGGCACGGACGCTGGGATCCGCACCTTGGTGAGCGTGCTCCACCACCCGGCGGCGTAGGTGTGCATCAGCTCGGTGTGGATCCGCGCCGGCGACTGCAGCCCTTTGAGTGCTCCCACGGCCACCGGGAAGAACGCGAGGTAGCTGGCGATCAGGGCCACCGAGAGCCACGGCGGCCACTCCCAGCTGCCGATCTCGACCCGGGAGCCCCAGCTGCGCACGACCGGCGCAAAGGCGATCAGCGGCACTGTCTGGCTGATCACGATCCAGGGGAGCAAGCCCCACTCGGCCAGCCGCACCCGCTGCATCACGATGGCGAGCAGCAGACCGACGCTGGTGCCGACGATCCAGCCGACGGCGGCGATGCCCAACGAGGTGATGCCGGCGTCGAGGACCACACGCCACAGCGGCGCGGCGCCGTCCAGGCTGGTGACCGGCTCTGAGAGCCGCTGCAACATCTCCCAGATGTGCGGCATCGCCAGGTCGGTCGTGCGCGGCAGGACGCGGCTCTCCCCGACCATCACACCGTTCTCGGGCGCGAGCGCCTTGTAGGCCTCCCAGGCACCGGCGACCAGCAGGACGCCCAGGACGGCGAGCGCCGCGGCGCGGGCACGCATGGTCCAACCGGTGGCGAGCCGCGGTGGCCGCCCGGCGCGGGTGGTGGTCAGGAACGCCATTCAGTCAGGCCTTGGCCGTCACGTGGTCGCGCAACCCCGGCATGATCGACTCGCCGTAGAGCCGCATCGTCTCCTCCTTGTTGTCGTGCTGGAGGTAGATGGCGAACTGGTCGACGCCGATCGCCTTGAGCTGCTCGAGCTTGGCGACGTGCTGCTCGGGGGTGCCGAGCAGGCAGAACCGGTCGACGATCTCGTCGGGCACGAAGTCGACGTGGTCGTTCTCTGCCTTGCCGTGGGTGTTGTAGTCGTAGTCGGTGCGGCCCTTGATGTAGTCGACGAGAACCTCTGGGAAGTCGGCCTCCTCGCCGTACTTCGCCACGATGTCGGCCACGTGGTTGCCGACCATGCCGCCGAACCACCGGCACTGCTCGCGCATGTGGGCCATCGACTCGGCGTTGTCGTCACCGACGTACGCCGGCGCGGCGACGCAGAACGTCAGTGAGTCGGGGTCGCGACCGGCCGCCTCGGCGGCGGCCCGCACCTGGCTGATCATCCAGGCCGCGACGTCGACGTCGGCCAGCTGAAGGATGAAGCCGTCGGCGGACTCGCCCGTCGTCTTCAGCGCGAGCGGCCCGTACGCCGCCATCCACACCTCCAGCGCCGAGCTGCGCGCCCAGGGGAACTGGAGCGTCGCGCCGTTGTGCTCGACCGGCCGACAGTTCGCGAGCTCGCGGATGACGTGCGACGCCTCGCGCACCTCCTTCAGCGTGCAGGGCTTGCCGTTCAGCACCCGGACGGCCGAGTCGCCGCGACCGATGCCGACCACCGTGCGGTTGCCGTACATCTCGTTGAGGGTGGCGAACACCGACGCGGTGACCGTCCAGTCGCGCGTCGCCGGGTTGGTCACCATGGGGCCTACGATCACCCGCTTGGTCTCGGCCAGGATCGCGGAGTAGATGACGTAGGGCTCCTGCCAGAGCAGGTGGGAGTCAAAGGTCCACACGTAGTCGAACCCGTGCTCCTCGGCCTGCTTGGCCAGGCCGACCGTGCGCCAGGCCGGGGGGTTCGTCTGGAGGACGACTCCGAAGTCCATGAGCTGCCTTTCGTCGGGGTGGTTGAGGTGCGAGGAGCGCAAGCGACGAGCCTCGAAACCCCGTCAGATGAGGTACTGGGTCAGGCCGCGCTTGAGGTAGTGCCCGTGCCCGGCGCGACCGTGGAACTCGCCGTCGGAGACCAGCACCGAACCGCGACTGACCACGACGTCGACATGGCCGTCGATCTCGTAGCCCTCCCAGGCCGAGTGGTCCATGTTCATGTGGTGCGTCTTGCCGGCGCCGACCCCGATGCTGGTGTGCCCGTTCGGGTCGTAGACCACGATGTCGGCGTCCGCGCCAGGAGCGATGACGCCCTTGGTGCCGTGCAGCCCGAACATTCGCGCCGGTGTGGTCGACGTCAGCTCGACCCACCGCTCGAGCGTGATCTCGCCGGTGACGACACCTTGGTACATCAGGTCCATCCGGTGCTCGATCGACCCGATGCCGTTGGGGATCGCCCTGAAGTCACCCTTGCCGAGCTCCTTCTGGTCCTTCATGCAGAACGGGCAGTGGTCGGTGGAGACCATCTGCAGGTCGTTGGTGCGCAGGCCCTGCCACATGGCGTTCTGGTGACCTTCCTCGCGCGAGCGCAGCGGCGTCGAGCAGACCCACTTCGCACCCTCGAAGTCGCCCCACGTCGGGTCGCCCTGGGCACCGAGCTGCTCCTCGAGGGAGAGATAGAGGTACTGCGGGCAGGTCTCGCCGAACACGTTCTTGCCGCGATCACGGGCGGCTGCGAGCTGGGCCACCGCCTGCTTCGCGCTGACGTGGACGACGTACAGCGGTGCCTCGGTGAGGTCGGCCAGCATGATCGCGCGGTGGGTGGCCTCCTCCTCCATCTGCCAGGCGCGCGCGACGCCGTGGAAGTAGGGCGTCGTCTTGCCGGCGTTGTAGAGCTGCTCGGCGAGCACGTCGATGGCCGGCCCGTTCTCGGCGTGCATCATCGTGAGCAACCCGAGCTCGGCTGCCTTCTGCATCGCCTTGAGGATCTGCGCGTCGTCGGAGTAGAAGACGCCGGGGTAGGCCATGAACAGCTTGTAGGACGTGATGCCCTCGTCGACCAGGGTCTCCATCGCCTTGAGCGACTGCTCATCGACGCCGCCGATGATCTGGTGGAAGCCGTAGTCGACCGCGCAGTTGCCGCCCGCCTTCTCGTGCCAGGCGGCGAGCCCGGTCTCGACCGCCTCACCCGTCTTCTGCACGGCGAAGTCGATGATGCTCGTGGTGCCACCCCAGGCCGCCGCGATGGTGCCGGACTCAAAGGTGTCGCTGGCCTCGGTGCCGCCGAACGGCAGCTGCATGTGAGTGTGCGCGTCGATGCCGCCCGGGATGACGTACTTGCCAGTCGCGTCGATCACCCGGTCAACGCTCTGGGTCAGGTCGGAGCCGAGCAACGTCGAGCCCGGTGCGAGGACGGCGACGATCAACTCGTCATCGACCAGCACGTCGGCCAGGCTGCGACCGGTCGAGGTGACGACGGTGCCGCCTGATATCAGCAGGGTGCTCATGGGAGCACCACCTTTCGTGTGTGTGCAGAGGTTTCAAGGCTCGGCGCTGGCGCGCCTCGCACCTCAACCACCTGCGACGGTCCGGTGGTTGAGGTGTGAGGGCCGCTAGGCCCGAGCCTCGAAACCCGGTGGGTTGAGGTGTGAGGGCCGCTAGGACCGAGCCTCGAAACCACCTCAGGCCCGAGCAATGGCGTCATAGGAGTCGGGGCGACGGTCGCGGTAGAACTGCCAGTCGTCGCGCATCTGCTGCACCATGTCGAGGTCGAGGTCGCGCACGAGCAGCTCCTCCTTGTCGCCAGAGCCGAGGTCGCCGACGAAGTTGCCGCGCGGGTCGATCACCTGGCTGGTGCCGTAGAAGTTGACCGCCTCGTCGCCGTACTCGTTGTCCTCGAGGCCGACCCGGTTGGGCTGCAGCACGAAGTAGCCGTTGGCCACCGCCGCGCACGGACCCTCCACCTCCCACAGCCGGTTGGAGAGCCCGGGCTTGGTGGCGTTCGGGTTGAACACCATGTGCGCGCCGTTGAGGCCGAGCTCGCGCCAGCCCTCGGGGAAGTGCCGGTCGTAGCAGATGTAGGTGCCGACCTTGCCGACCGCGGTCTCGAAGACCGGGTAGCCCAGGTTGCCGGGCCGGAAGTAGAACTTCTCCCAGAACTTCTCCACGTGCGGGATGTGGTTCTTGCGGTACTTGCCCAGCACCGTGCCGTCGGCGTCGACCACCACGGTGGTGTTGTAGTAGACACCGGTCTGCTCCTCCTCGTAGATCGGCAGCACGTGCACCATGCCGAGCTCCTTGGCGAGCGCTGCGAAGCGCTGCACGATCGGACCGTCGGCAGGCTCGGCGTAGCGGTAGTACTTCTGGTCCTGGGTGATGCCGAAGTACGGCCCGTAGAAGAGTTCCTGGAAGCACATGATCTGGGCGCCGTCGGCTGCCGCGTCGCGCGCGAACTGTTCGTGGCGGTCGAGCATCGACTCCTTGTCGCCGGTCCAGGTGGTCTGGCTGATCGCGGCTCTCACGATGGTCACAGGGGGTCCTCTCGTTTCGCCGGCTGGTCAATGCTCCGAAGGGAATCGGATCTCGATACGCCGGTCGCGCCATCGTTCCTCGGCCGCGCGGCTACTCGATCTCCCGGTGTGGTCCCCGCCCTCGCACGCTCGGGCGCGGCACCGTGAAGTGTTATCGTGCGAGTTGAACATTTCGCTCGGATTTCGTGCTTGTCAAGGATTTCTGAGGATTGACGTGGATTCAACGTCGTTCGACGACCGCACCCCCCGCGGCATCGCTGGGGCGTTCAGCCGCGCGATCCGGGCCGGCGAGCTCGCTCCCGGCGACCGGTTGCCGACGGTCCGCGAGGTTGCCGCCGAGCTCAGCGTCTCCCCCGCCACGGTCAGCGCCGCCTGGCAGGCCCTGCGCCGCAACGGGCTGGTCGTCTCCCGCGGGCGCTCTGGCACGTTCGTGCGCGACGAGCCGACGTCGTGGCTGAGTCCGCGCCAGCGCGAGCTCGTCGGCGTCGCTTCGGACGACGTCCGCCTGGACCTGTCGCGGGGCACGCCCGACCCCGAGCTGCTCCCCTCGCTCGGCCCCGCTCTGGAGCGGGTCTCAGCCCGCGCGGGCACGCTCGCCTACCAGGACGAGCCGGTGCTACCAGCCTTGCGTCAAGTGCTCGTGGACACGTGGCCCTACCGGGCCGAGTCGATCACCGTGGTCGACGGTGCCACCGACGGCATCGCCCGGATGCTCGAGCAGGTCGTGTCGTTCGGCGACCGGGTCGTGCTGGAGTCGCCAGGCTTTCCTCCGTTCTTCGACCTCGTCGACGCGCTCGGCGCCGAGGCGGTGCCGGTCGAGCTCGACACATCGGGCATCCGACCCGAGTCACTGCGCGCGGCGCTCGGGACGCGTCCGGCTGCGATCGTCGTGCAGCCCCGCGCCCACAACCCCACCGGCGTCTCGATGACAGCGGCTCGGGCTGCGTCGCTGGCGCGCGTGCTCAAGCGCGCGCCGGAGACGCCGTGGGTGATCGAGGACGACCACTCCGGCTGGATCAGCACCGCTCCCGACGTCACCCTCGGCACGTGGCTGCCCGACCGCGTGGTGCACGTGCGCTCCTACTCAAAGTCCCACGGACCCGACCTCCGCATCGCCGCCCTCGGCGGCCCGGCTGCCGTCGTCGACCGGCTCGTGGCGCGCCGGATGCTCGGCCCGGCCTGGACGTCGCGGATGGTGCAGACGATCCTGCACGACCTGCTCACGCAGTCGCGCTCGCTCGACGAGGTCTCCGAGGCGCGGCGTCAGTACTTCGCCCGGCAGCGCGTGCTCGTCGACGAGCTCGGCCGGCGCGGACTGACACTCCCGGCACCGGACGGCATCAACCTCTGGCTCCCGGTGGCCGACGAGCGCGCGGCCCTCCTGCACCTCGCGGCGAGCGGCATCCGGGTGGCCGCCGGCTCGGCGTTCCTCGCGTCCAGGTCGGCGGACGCCGTCACCGATCGGGTCAGCCAGTTCGTGCGGGTCACTTCCGGCCTCGTCGTCCCCGACCAGGCCGCCGACGTCGCGGCCGCCCTCGTCCAGGGCGCCCACGCTGGCCGAGTCGGCGCAACTGCACACGAAATGCACGCCGACTCGGCGCAACTGCACAGAAAAGCAGCGCCGAGTCGGCGCGTCTGACGCGCCGACTCGGCCTGGATGAAGCGGGGACTACGCGGGGAAGGACCCGCCCGAGGCAGACAGGTCGCGCAGCCACTGGGTGGGTGCGAACCGGTCGCCGTACTTGGCGGCGAGGTCGTCGGCGCGCTTGATGAAAGCGGCCAGCCCGATCTCACCGTCGGCGGCCTCGTAGCCGGTCATGAACTGCGCGGCTCCACCGGTCATCGGCGGGAAGCCGATGCCCATGATCGAGCCGATGTTGGCCGCGGCGGCCGAGGTGATGACGTTCTCCTCGAAGCACTTGGCGGTCTCGAGGGCCTCGGCGAAGAGCATCCGCTCCTTGATGTCCTCGAACGGGAGCGGCTCCTTGGCCACCGGGAACTGCTCGGCCAGACCGGCCCACAGACCGGCGCGCTTGCCGTCCTCGTACTCGAAGAAACCGCCACCGGCCAGACGCGAGGAACGGCCGAGCTCGACCATCTTCTTCACGACCGTGATGCCCGGGTGCTCCACGTAGTCGACGCCGTCGCGGGCCGCCGCCTCCTCGGTCGCCTTGGCGATCTTGAGCATCAGCTCCATGTTGAGCTCGTCGGTCAGCTGCAGGGTGCCGACCGGGTAGCCGCTCTGGGTGGCTGCCCGCTCGAGCGAGATCGGGTGCACGCCCTCGGCCAGCATCGCAAGGCCCTCGTTCACAAAGGTGCCAATGACTCGCGAGGTGTAGAAGCCACGGCTGTCGTTGACGACGATCGGCGTCTTGCGGATCTGCTGCACGACGTCGTAGGCCTTGGCCAGCGCGACGTCCGAGGTCTCCTTGCCCCGGATGATCTCGACCAGCGGCATCTTGTCGACGGGGCTGAAGAAGTGCAGACCGATGAAGTCGGCCGGACGCTGCACGCCCTCGGCCAGCTCGCTGATCGGCAGGGTCGAGGTGTTGGAGCAGAGCAGCGCGTCGTCGTTGACGAACGGCAGGATCTCGGCGAACACCTTGGCCTTGAGCGAGGGGTCCTCGAAGACGGCCTCGATCACCAGGTCGCAACCGGCCAGCGCGGCCGGGTCGGCGGTGGCGGTGATCCGGCCGAGGAACTCGGCCTTCTGCTCCTCGGTGGTGCGCCCCTTGGCGACCTTCTTGTCCAGCAGCTTCTCGGAGTACGCCTTGCCCTTGGCGGCGTTCTCGTCGGAGACGTCCTTGAGCACGACCTCCATGCCGGCCTGCGCGCAGGAGTAGGCGATGCCCGCGCCCATCATGCCGGCGCCGAGGACACCGACCTTGGTGGCCTTGAAAGGCTCGATGCCCTGCGGACGCAGCGACCCGGAGTTGATCGCCTGCAGGTCGAAGAAGAACGCCTGGATCATGTTCTTCGAGCCCTGGTTGATCACCAGGTTGGTCAGGTAGCGCGACTCGATGCGCGAGGCGGTGTCGAAGTCTCGGCTAGCGCCCTCGACCGCGGCACTGAGGATCGCGCGTGCAGCCGGGTAGACGGCGCCTTTGGTCTGCTTGCGCAGCAGCGCCGGGAAGGCGGGCAGGAAGCCGGCCAGGGCCGGGGACTTCGGAGAGCCGCCGGGCATCTTGTAGCCGGGCGCGTCCCACGGGTTCTGGAAGGCGTCGGGGTTGGCCTTGATCCACGCCTTGGCAGCCGGGATCAGCTCGTCCTGGCTGGAGACCAGCTCGTCGACCAGGCCCTTCTCCTTGGCCTCGGCGGCCTTGAACTGCGCACCGGTGAGGAGAAAGTCCATCAACCCGGACTGGATGCCGAACTTGCGGACGATGCGGGTGACGCCACCGCCGCCGGGCAGCAGGCCCAGCTGCGACTCGGGCAGACCGACGACGACCTTGCCGTCGACGGCGATCCGGTGGTTGGTGGCCAGGCAGATCTCGAAACCACCACCCAGGGCGGCTCCGTTGATGGCGGCGACGACCGGCTTCGGGAAGAGCTCGAGGCGACGCAGCGCGAACTTCACGTCCTCGCACATGCGGAAGACGCTCTCGGCGTCGTCCTTGCCGGCCTGGATCATGTCCTTCAGGTCGCCACCGGCGAAGAAGGTCTTCTTCGCGCTGGCGATGACGACGCCGGTGATGCTGTTCTCGTCCTGGGCCTTCTCGTCGTAGAGGCGGGCCACGGCCGCGCCCATCGACTCGATGTAGAGCCGGTTCATCGTGTTGGCCGACTGGTTCGGGTCGTCCAGCGTCAGGGTGACGATGCCGTCGGCGTCCTTGTCGTAGCGAACGCGCGGTCTCGGTGGTGGTGGTGCTCATGTCAGTGGGGTGTTCCTGTCTCGAGTTCAAAGTCGGGGTGGTTGAGGTGCGAGGGCCGCTAGGCCCGAGCCTCGAAACCGCTCAGGGTTCTGGCTGCTGCTGGTGTCTGGTGGCGGTGGTTGCGTTCGAAGCTCGGCTCACCGGGTTTCGACACGCGGGTCACGGCTTCGTTCCTCAGCCGTGCCGCTTGCTCCACCACCATCAGCGGGTCCGCTGGCGCGGCCCCGCTAGACCAGTTCGACGATCGTCGCGATCCCCATGCCGCCGCCGACGCAGAGCGTGGCGAGGCCGCGCTTCTGGTCGCGGCGCGCGAGCTCGTCGATCAGCGTGCCGAGGATCATCGCGCCGGTGGCACCCAGCGGGTGACCCATCGCGATCGCGCCACCGTTGACGTTGGTGATCTCGTCGGTGATGCCCATGTCGCGCATGAAACGCATCGCCACGGCAGCGAACGCCTCGTTGATCTCGAAGAGGTCGATGTCCTTGGTCTCCAGGCCGGCCTTGGCCAACGCCTTGCGGGCGGCCGGGGCAGGACCGGTGAGCATGATCGTCGGGTCGGCGCCCGAGACGGCCATCGCGATGATCCGCGCCTTCGGGGTCAGGCCGAGCTCGTTGCCGATCTCCTCGGTGCCGATCGCCATCAGGGCGGCGCCGTCGACGATGCCCGAGGAGTTGCCGGCGTGGTGCACATGGTTGATCTTGTCGATCCAGTGGTACTTCTCCAGCGCGACGTCGTCGAAGCCGGCGTCGGCGCCGATGCCCGCGAACGAGGCCTTGAGACCGGCGAGACCCTCGACGCTCGTGTCGGGGCGGATCAGCTCGTCGTGGTCGAGCACGGTGAGGCCGTTGATGTCCTTGACCGGGATGACCGAGTCGGAGAAGTAGCCGTTGGCCCACGCCTTGGCGGCGCGGTGGTTCGACTCGGCGGCGAAGGCGTCGACGTCCTCGCGGCTCCAGCCCTCGATCGTGGCGATCAGGTCGGCGCCGATGCCCTGGGGCACGAAGCCGGCCTTGAACGCGGTGGCCGGGTCAGAGGCCCAGGCGCCACCGTCGGAGCCCATCGCGACGTTCGACATCGACTCGACACCACCGGCGAAGATGAGGTCCTCCATGCCGCCGCGGATGCGACCCGCGGCCTGGTTGACGGCCTCGAGGCCCGAGGCGCAGAAACGGTTGAGCTGCACGCCGGCCACGGTGTCGGGGTAGCCCGCGGCCAGCGCCGCGGTCTTGGCGATGTCGCCACCCTGCTCGCCGATCGGCGAGACGACACCGAGGACGACGTCGTCGACGCGGGCCGGGTCGAGGCCGGGGTTGCGGGTCTTGATCTCGTCGAGGAGTCCGACCACGAGGTCGACGGGCTTCACCTCGTGGAGCGAGCCGGCCGCCTTGCCCTTGCCGCGCGGTGTGCGCAGGTGGTCGTACACGAATGCCTCTGCCATGACCTGTCCTCTACGTCTGTGTGATGGGGCCTGGATGGTGGGATGCGCACCAGGACACGCTCTGCCGGTTGCGTCCCGACGATTGTGACACCAATACTGTCACAATGGTCAAGACGGACCGGAGTATGAGAGGGATCACGTGAGCCAGGCCAGTGCCGACGAGAGGTCGGCCACGGACGTGCCGAGCCTGCTGACCCTCGACGAGCTCACGGCGCGGGTGGGCCTCAGCGTGCGCAACATCCGGTTCTACACCTCACGCAACCTGGTGCCGCCGCCGATCCGCCGCGGTCGCTCGGGCTACTACACCGCCGAGCACGTCGCCCGGCTCGAGCTCGTCACCGAGCTGCAGTCGCACGGGTTCACGCTCTCAGCCATCGAGCGGTACGTCGCCGGGCTGCCCGAGGAGGCGACGCCCGAGGACATCGCGCTGGCCCGCACGATGCTGGCGCCCTGGCAGGCAGACCTGCCGGTCGACATGTCGCACCACGAGCTGGAGCAGCGGGCTGGACGCACGCTCTCCGACGAGGAGGTGCGCACGCTGGTAGCTCTCGGCGTGGTCCGGGTGCGCGGCCCCCGGTACCTGGTGGCGCGCACGCAGCTCGGCATCGGCGTCCACCTGCTCGACCTCGGCTTCCCGCGCGAGGTCGCCGAGCAGGCCGGCCGGATCTACCAGGAGCACGGCCGCCAGATGGCCGAGGAGCTGTACGCCGTGATCCGCGACCAGCTCGCGCCGCAGTACGACGACCTCACCTCCGACCGGTTCCAAGAGGTGATGGAGAGCCTCAAGCCGCTCTCGGTCGGTGGTCTGGTGACCGCCTACGAGGCGGCCGTCGCGCGAGCCGCCCGCGAGCGGCCCTGACGGTGGCGCTCAGCTCAGGACCGAGCGCACCCGGTCGCTGAGCCAGCGCTGGATCTCGAGCGCAGTGTCGACGACCGGGTCAGCCGGGTCGGCACCACCCAGCACGCGCACCTCCCACACGCCGTACCAGGCGACGTAGGCCCCGATCACAACGAGCAGCACTCCCGTGGCCCGCGGGAGCAGCCGACCGGCACGACGCATCCGCCCCACGAGCACGCCCGAAGCCAGGGCCACAGCGATAGCCGCGACCCCGACCACCGCGCCCATCCCGGCTGCGTAGGTGACGAACAGGCCGATCCCGTCGACCACCTCGTCGCTGCGCAGGCTGGTCACGACGATGGCGAGGAACGGCCCGACGGTGCAGGTGAGCGAGGCGAGCGCGTAGACGACTCCGTAGCCGAACGTCGCCCACGCCCCGTGGCCGGCGGCGCGACGCAGGTGGATGGCTGGCAGCTGGAGCTGACGTCCCGACACGAGGTAGCCGCCGACCGCCACGAGGAGCACGCCGGTGACCGCGGTGACGTAGGGCAGGTACTCCTGCACTCCTGAGACGAGGGGCTGCACCAGCAAGCCGAACGCGCCGAACACCAGCACGAAGCCAGCTGTCATCAGCGCCGTGGCCACCAGGGCGCGCGAGACCGCCGCTCCGGACTGGCGCACTGCAAGCAAGGCGCCACCGCCGGAGCGCTCGACGGCCGAGGCGGCCACTGCTTCCTCCTGCGGGAGCACCACGAGCGAGAGGTAGGCCGGCAGCAGGGCGAACCCGCACGGGTTGAGGGCCGCGAGGCCACCGGCGGTGAACGCCAGGGTCAGCGCAGCGCCATCCATTCGGTTTCCCGCTCGCCTCAGCCGGCGAGGTCGGCGACCACGCCGGCGAGCGCGTCGTCGTCGGAGTATCCGGTGCGCAGCGACTCAGCGCCTGCGGCGTCAAGGACCACGAACGACGACTGCTCCGCGATCCCGAACCGCTGGTAGAGCTCGCCATCAGGGTCACTCAAGTGCGTGAGACCGGGGACGTCGTCGGCGAAATCCTCGATCGCGTCGGAGCTGTCGAGCCCACCCACGCCGATGAAGGCGACGTCGTCTCCGTAGGTCTCGGCCAGATCGGTAACGGTGGGCACCTGGCTGCGGCACACGGCGCACCACGGCGCCCAGAACCACAGCACGACGGGTCGACCGGCGACCGAGGCGCCCTCGAACGCATCCCCGCCGACGGTGGTCGCCTCGAAGTCGAGCGCGTCCGGCACGACGACGTCAGGTTCAGCAGACGGCTTCTGGTCCGCCGAGCCTTCATTCGTCTCAGCCGGCTCGACGACGGACGGCGAGACGGACAGGGATGACGCGGGCGCCGTCGCTGCGTCCTGGTCGTCCGCGCCGCCGCACCCCGCCAGCGCAAAGGAGACCGCGCAGGTCAGGGCAAGCGTCGTCAGTGAGCGTCTGGAGGAAGTGGCCACGGTCGCCAGCCTGCCACCTCGATGGCAAGGCTGGCGTCGCGCGATCTTGCGAACGTCTTACGTGTCAGCCGCGCCCGGAGGAGAAGGACGCGGCGCTGTGCCCGCCCGACGAGCGGGTCGACGCGGCACCGCCGGAGCGACGGTTGCGGTTCGGACCGCCGCCGTTGCCAGACGACTGCTTCGCGGCCGGCTTGCCGCCACCCTGGCCACCGCCACGGCTGCTGCCCTGACCGCCGCCCTGGCCGCCGGAGCGACCCTGGGCACCGCCACTGCTGCCGCCACCGCTGCGACGACGACGGTTGCCGCCACCACCGGAACCGGCCGGCTTCGCGGAGCGCTGCGGGCTCGACGTCACCTCGCCGACGTAGCCTCCGGCGACGGTGACCCGCTCGCCGGGAGCCAGCGTGGCCAACATCGGGTGCCGGGCGCCGTCGATGCGCGTGGTCGTGGGCTTGATGCCGGCGGCGCGGGTGAGGTCGCGGACGTCGCGCACCTGCTCGTCGGTCATCAGCGTGATGACGGTGCCCGCGGCACCAGCGCGCGCCGTACGGCCCGAACGGTGCAGGTAGGCCTTGTGCTCCATCGGCGGGTCGGCGTGCACGACGAGCGACACGTCGTCGACGTGGATGCCGCGCGCAGCGATGTCGGTGGCGACCAGCGTGGTGGCCTCACCGGAGTGGAACGCCGCCATGTTGCGGGTGCGGGCGTTCTGGCTGAGGTTGCCGTGGAGGTCGACCGAGGGCACGCCGCTCTTGTTGAGCTGGCGGGCCAGCGCCTTGGCGCCGTGCTTGGTGCGCGTGAAGACCACCGTGCGGCCCGGGGCCGAGGTCAGGTCGACCAGCACCGGAATGCGGTGCTCGCGCGCCAGGTGCAGCACGTGGTGGTCCATCTTCGCGACCGGCGACTGGGCTGAGTCGGCCTCGTGGACGACGGGCTGGTGCAGGAACTTCTTGACCAGGACGTCGATCGCCTTGTCGAGCGTCGCCGAGAAGAGCAGGCGCTGTCCGTCACGCGGGGTGCGCTCCATGATCCGGCGGACGCCGGGCAGGAAGCCGAGGTCGGCCATGTGGTCGGCCTCGTCGAGGATCGTGATCTCGATCGAGTCGAGGTTGCAGTGGCCCTGGCCCATGAGGTCCTCGAGCCGACCGGGGCAGGCCAGCACGATGTCGACGCCGTTGCGCAGGCCGTTGACCTGCGGGTTCTGGCCGACGCCACCGAAGATGGTGAGCGAGGTCAGGCCGGCAGACTTCGCGAGCGGCTTGAGCGCCTCGTGGATCTGGCCAACGAGCTCGCGGGTGGGCGCCAGGATCAGCGCACGCGGGCGGCCCTTGGTGGCCGGGCGGCCGGACTCGACGAGGCGGGCCACCAGTGGCAGCAGGAACGCGTAGGTCTTGCCGGAGCCGGTGCGGCCGCGGCCGAGCACGTCTCGGCCGGCCAGCGAGTCAGGCAGCGTTGCTGCCTGGATCGGGGTCGGGGTGTCGATGCCCTGGGCGGCCAGGATGGCCACCAGATCGGCGGGCACGAGCAGGTCGGAAAAAGATGCAAGCTGGGATGAAGCAGTAGTCAAGGGGACATCACTCACTGTGTGTGTCTCGCCAAGCTGTCCCGCCGGCGGCGGGATGAAGAAGCAGGTGCCTCACGGTGCAGGGTGGGGCTCGATGTAGCAGGGTGATGCTGGATGGAACGTGACCGTGAGGGGCGCGGGATTCCGGAATCAACCGGCGCCTACGCGGAGCCCGTGGCAAGACTGGCCGGGCTGATGAGCCGAGCCTAGCCCCTGCGGGGGTGATCCCCCGCATTCCGAGCGGCGCCTACGGTGTGGGCATGCCCACAGTCCTAGTCACCGGCGCCACCGGCTTCGTCGGACGCCGCCTCGTGCCGGCGCTCATTGATCGCGGGATGACGGTGCGGGCGATGACCCGACGTCCTGACGACTACGACGGGCCGGGCGAGCCCGTGGGTGGCGACGTCCACGACGCCGACAGCCTGACCGCGGCGCTGTCGGGCGTCGACGTCGCTGTCTACCTGGTGCACTCGCTCGACGACGACGACTTCGAGCGCAAGGACGCCGAGGCGGCGCACGGGTTCGGGGTGGCCGCCGCAGAGTGTGGGGTGCGCCAGATCGTCTACCTCGGCGGGCTCGGTGCCGACGACGGCGAGCTGTCGGCGCACCTGCGGTCGCGTCGCGAGGTCGAAGGCAAGCTCGGCGAGGGCGGCGTGCCCGTGACCGTGCTGCGCGCAGCGATCGTGGTGGGGGCCGGCGGCATCTCGTGGGAGATCACCCGGCAGCTGGTGAAGAACCTGCCGGCGATGGTCGTGCCCAGGTGGACCAAGACCCGCAGCCAGCCGATCGTCATCGAGGACGTCGTCCGCTATCTCGACGGCGTGGTGGGCAACGAGGAGGCTTACGGGCGGGTCTTCGAGATCGGGGGGCCCGACCAGCTGTCGTACCTCGAGATGATGCAGCAGGCCGCCGAGGTTCTGAACGGACGACGGATGCCCATCATGACCGTGCCGGTGCTGACTCCAGGGCTTTCCTCGCACTGGATCGCGTTCGTCACCGACGTCGACACCACCACGGCCAAGAACCTGATCGACTCGATGTCGACCGAGGTGATCGTGACCGACCACGCGATCCGCGACCTCGTGCCCGGCGAGCCGATCGGCTACCAGGAGTCGGTGCGACGAGCTGTGGCCGAGGATCAGTCCGGCTGACCCCTGCAGGCGGATGCCTGGGACGGGCCCGCGGTCTGAGGCAGCGCACCCCTACGAGCGTCAGACTCCGAAGATGGGCGGCAGGGCGAAAAGCATCGCCAGCGACCAGGTGCAGTGGGTGAGCACCGGCGCCAGGATTCCCCCCGAGGCTCGACGTTGGAGTCCGACGAGCAACCCGAGCAGGACCGCCGCGAAGCTCAGCATGATGTTGCCGGTGGCAGCGGTGGCCACCACGTACATGAAGGTCGTCCAGCCGACCGGGTGCCGGGTGATAGCGGCGTACGCGGCACCTCGGAAGAAGAGCTCCTCGGCGATGCCGTTGACAGCGGTGATGACCACGAGCACCGGGAGGGCGCCCTCGGTGGCGAACCCGAGGACCTTCACCACCTGGTCGGCCAGCGGATCGATCTCCCGAACGATCAGCGCGCCGGCGACGAACACGGCAGCCAGGACGCCCCCGATGAGGATCGGCTGCACGATCGGCCGCACTTCCATGTCGCGCACGGTGATCCGTCCGAGATGGAGTGGCCCCGAGGCGAAGGCGCCCAGCGCCCAGACGGCCGCGAGACCGAAGGACGCAGGGTAGAACCACGGCGAGCCAGGCTCCAGCCGTAGCGAGACGGCCAACACCACCGCACCGAGCACCACGACGCCCGCGGTGACAACCTGACGTCGGCGGAGCTGGGAAGGGGAGTCACGCTGGTCGCGCGCCACGACGTCCCAGAGGGAGCGTCGTACGAAGGCGCTGAGCGGACTCACCCTCCCCAGCCTACGAACCGCTTGGTAGCGAGAACTACTTGGTCAGGCCGTCCTTGATGTCCTTGGCGGCGTCCTTGACCTTCTCGACACCGTCCTTCATCGAGGCGGAAGCCTGGTCACCCTTGCCCTCGGCCTCGAGGCTCTCGTTGCCCGTCGCCGAGCCGGTGCCTTCCTTGATCTTGCCCTTGGCGTCTTCGGCCTTGTTGCTGATCTTGTCGTCGAGTCCCATGAAGACCTCCTGAGTAGCCGGTTGAGGAGTCGTGCGACCCATCACCTCAACACAAGCACGCGAATCTGCTCAGGCAACCGCCCTCGGGGGTGAAGTCAGGCGAACTCGAGCGCGCCGTCGTCGATCTTGTCGCGGCGGATCGTGCGGATGTCGACGAGGTAGTTCTGCTTGAGGCTCCACGGCGCCCGGTCGCCCTGCTTGGGCAGGTCATCGAGCGCGCGCTGGATGTAGCCGGAGGCGAGATCCATGAAGGGCCGCTCGCCAACGGTGGGGTCCTTGACCGGGACGACGGTGCGCAGGCCCTTGCGGTCCATGTGCGCCAGCAGCCGGACGACGTACTCGCCGACGAGGTCGGCCTTGAGGGTCCACGAGGCGTTGGTGTAGCCGATCGTGAAAGCGAAGTTGGGCAGGCCGCTGACCATCAAGCCCTTGTAGGTCATCGGTGTCGCGGGCATCGAGCTTCACCCCGTCGACGGTGATGTCGACCCCGCCGAAGAGCTTGAGCTTCAATCCGGTAGCGCTGACGACGATGTCTGCCTCGAGCTCTTGGCCCGACGTGAGCCGGATGCCGGTGGGCGTGAAGGTCTCGATCGTGTCGGTGACCACCGATGCCTTGCCCGACCGCAGGGCCCGGAAGAGGTCGCTGTTGGGCACGACGCACAGGCGCTGGTCCCACGGGTTGTACGGCGGCTGGAAGTGCTCGTCGTAGGACGTGCCCTCGGGCAGCTGTTGCTCGGTGACCCGGCGCACCATGGCCTTGACCTGCTTGGGGAACTTGCGCGCGGCCTGGTAGCTGCCGATCAGCTGCAGCACGTTCTTCCAGCGCACGATCGGGTAGGTGAGCTTCTGCGGCAGCGGTGCGAGCAGTCGGGCCAGCGGGTCGCGGTCGGGCTGCGGGAGGATGTAGGTGGGCGTGCGCTGCAGCATCGTGACGTGCTCGACGTCCTTGGCCATCGAGGGCACCAGGGTGACCGCAGTGGCGCCCGAGCCGATGACGACGACCTTCTTGCCCGCGTAGTCGAGGTCTTCGGGCCAGAACTGCGGGTAGACCAGCTGGCCGTCGAACTGCTCGACGCCCGGGAACACCGGCGCGTGTCCCTCGTCGTAGTCGTAGTAGCCGGTGCAGCCCCACAAGAAGTTGCACGTCATGGTCAGCTGGGCGCCGTCGTGATCGATGCGCACGGTCCAACGCGCGGTGGAGCTGTCCCAGTCGGCCCCGGTGACCTTGTAGCGATAGCGGATCAGCTTGTCGACGCCGTACTCCTCGGCGACGGTGCGCATGTAGGTGAGGATCAGGTCGCCGTCGGCCAGCGCGGTGTCGCTCGGCCAGGGCCGCCAGCGGTAGCCGAAGGTGAACATGTCGGAGTCGGACCGCACACCGGGGTAGCGGAAGAGGTCCCACGTGCCGCCGCTGACGTCGCGGCTCTCGAGCAGCGCGACCGTTCGCTTCGGGTGCCCGTCCTTGAGCTGGCAGGCGGCACCGATGCCACTCAGGCCGGCGCCGATGATCAGGACGTCGACGTGCTCGGGGCTCGTTCCAGAAGGGGTCGCTGCAGTGGCCATGAGCCACACGCTAAACCCTTATTGACGGATGTTCAACAGTCTGTCAGTCGGGATAGTCGCAACCGTTCGGCACAACGACGCGCCGTTCGCGCGTGCGAAGAGGTTGCGACTATCCCGGTCGAGACGTCAGATCTGGACGGCGACACCACGGTCGATGAGGCCGTCGACGTCGGCGATACCCCAGGCAGTGAGCGCGGCGCGGGTGTGCTCCCCGGCCTCGGGTGGCCTGGTGCCGACCTCGGGCTGGGTGCGTGAGAAGCGCGGGGCTGGTGCGGGCTGCACCAGACCGTCCTTCTCGACGAACGTTCCGCGGGCCTTGAGGTGCGGGTGCTCGAAGGCCTCGGTGAGCGGGATGATGCCGGCGACGCAGGCGTCGGTTCCCTCGAAGATGTCGATCCACTCGGCCTGCGTCTTGGCGGCGAAGCACTCGGTGAAGACCGCGCGCATCTCGTCGTAGCGGTCGAGGTCGATCTGGCCAGGGCAGGTGTCCTTGACGCCGAGGATCGTCACCAGCGCGTCGAAGAACTGCGGCTCGAGGGCGCCGACCGACATGTGCTTTGCGTCGGAGGTCTCGTAGATGTCGTAGAAGGGAACGCCGCCGTCGAGCATGTTGGCGGCGCGCTTCTCCTGGTAGCCGCCCGAGGCGAGGAAGGCCGGCGTCATCGCGTTGAGGTGGGCGGTGCCATCAACGATGGCGGCGTCGATCACCTGCCCCTGGCCGGAGACCTTGGCCTCGAGAAGCGCTGCCAGGATGCCGATGACGAGGTACGTCGACCCGCCGCCGAAGTCGCCCACGAGGTTGGCCGGGAAGTGCGGACGGGACGGGTCCTGACCGAGGCCGAAGAGGGTTCCGGTGATCGCGATGTAGTTCATGTCGTGGCCCGCAGACAGCGCGAGCGGGCCGTCCTGGCCCCAGCCGGTCATCCGGCCGTAGACGATGCGCGGGTTGACGGCCAGGCAGTCGTCGGGCCCGAGGCCGAGCCGCTCGGTGACGCCGGGGCGCATGCCCTCGATGACCACGTCGGCGTCCTTGACCAGCTCGAGCACGGTGGCGATCGCCTCGGGGTTCTTCAGGTCGAGCGCGACGCTGGGGCGGCCACGGTTGAGCAGCATGGTCTTGCCGCCGGCCAGGGCCTGGCCTCCGGGGCGCTCGACCCGGATGATGTCGGCGCCGAGATCGGCCAAGATCATGCAGGCGTGGGGCCCGGGGCCGATGCCTGCGATCTCGACGATCTTGACCCCCTTCAGGGGTCCGGGCTTCTGGCCCAGCTCGATGGTGGCGGCGTCCGTCTCAGCACTCATGGGCGCGATCTTGCCAGTGACACTGTCACGGTGGCGAGGGTGTCCGCCGGGAGCGCTCGCGCGTCTCAGGCCGGGGGCAGCACTCGGCTCAGGAACGAGCGCGTGCGCTCCTCACGCGGAGCGCCGAAGAGCTGGGACGGCGGGCCGGACTCGAGGATCCGCCCCTCGTGCAGGAAGCAGACCGTGGTCGCGACGTCGCGGGCGAAGCCCATCTCGTGGGTGGCCAGCACCATCGTCGTGTCGCCCTCGGCCAGCTCGCGGACGACGGCCAGCACGTCGCCGACGAGCTCGGGGTCGAGGGCAGCGGTGATCTCGTCGAGGAGCAGCAGCGTCGGCCGGGTGCACAAGCGCGCGCACGAGTGCCGCGCGCTGCTGCTGGCCACCGGAGAGCCGGTCGGGGTGCTGGTCGACGTGCTCGCCGAGGCCGAAGCGGTGGAGCAGCTCGCGGGCCTGGTCCTCGGCCTCACGTCGTCCGATCCCGTGCACCCGACGCGGTGCCAGGGTGCAGTTGTCGAGCACGCTCAGGTGCGGGAAGAGGTTGTAGGCCTGGAACACCATCCCGACCCGGCCCCGCACCTCGCGGGGGTCGATCAGCGGGTCGGAGATCTCGCGTCCCTCGAAGTGGATCGTGCCGTCGTCGATGGGCTCGAGCAGGTTCAGGCACCGCAGCAGCGTCGACTTGCCCGAGCCGGATGACCCGATGAGGCACACGACGTCGCCGGTGGCGACCTGGAGGTCGACGTCGGCGAGCACCACGCGGTCGCCGTAGGACTTGCGCAGCCCCCGGACGTCGAGCAGCGCGGTCATCGTGCTCCCACCTGTTCGCGCGTGCGCGTGCGCGCCTGCAGCCAGTCGGTGAATCTCGCGGTCGGCACGGTGAGCGCGATGAAGAAGGCAGCGACCACGACGTAGGGCGTGTAGTTGAAGTTGAAGTTGCTGTAGTCCTGCGCGTAGAACACCGCGTCGAAGATGCCGAGCACCGACACCAGGGCTGTGTCCTTCTGCAGCGAGATGAAGTCGTTGAGCAGCGGCGGCACCACCCGCCGCACAGCCTGGGGGACGACGACGAAGCGCATCGTCTGCCCACGCCCGAGCCCGAGCGCCTCGGCGCTGGCGATCTGCGAGGGGTGCACCGACTCGATGCCGGCTCGGAAGACCTCCGCCACGTACGCGCCGTAGGAGAGCACGAGTGCGACTCCGGCCCAGACCGTGCGCGAGTTGGTGAGGCCAGCCAGTTGGAGCGCCGGGACGCCGAACCCGAGCAGCAGCACGAGCAGCACCGTCGGGATGCCGCGGAAGACGTCGGTGTAGATGACCGCCGCGATCCTCAGCGGGGCGAGCACCGGCGCGATCGAGGCGCGCACCAGGGCGACGGTGAGACCCACCACGAGGATGAGCACCTCGCAGATCAGGAACAGCTTGACGTTGATCCAGAAGTGGCTGGCGATGCCACCGACCGAGTCCCCTGCGACATCGATGTCGAAGAAGAGCTCACGTACCGCTGCCCATCCCGGCGTGCTGACCAAGCCGGCGATCGCGCCGCCGAAGACGATGACGACGGCCAGCGCCGCCACCGACGACGAGCGTCGGCGTTGGCGCCGGCGCACCTCGCGTCGGGCGAGCTCGCGGTCGCTCGGCGTCCACGGGTGCTCTGGAGTCGCAGCGGGTGGGGTCACTGCAGCGACGGGACGTTCACCGTGTCGGAGAGCCAGGTCTGCTCGAGGTCGGCGAGCGCGCCGTCGTCCTCGAGCTCAGCGAGGGCCAGGTTCAGGCAGGGGGTGAGCTCGCTGCCCTTCGCCAGGAGCATCCCGAACTCCTCCTGCGACCCGGTCTCGGGCTGGAACTGGCCGACGATCGTGCTCTTCGGGATCTCCACGGCGGTGATGTAGAACGCGCTCGGGAGGTCGGCGAGCACGGCGTCGATCTGGTCGTTCTGCAGAGCCTGCTTGGCCGCGTTGGTGTCCTGGAAGACCGACGGCTCGGAGTCAGGCTTGATCACGTCGCGGATGGCGGTCAAGGACGTCGTGCCGGTCTGCGCGCCGAGTCGCAGCCCGGTGAGGTCGGCCAGGCTGGTTGCGGCGGCGGCCGCGGAACCCTCGAGCGCGATCACCGCCTGCGCGGCGGAGTAGTAGCCGTCGGTGAAGTCGACGGCCTTGGCGCGCGCGGGCGTGATCGAGATCTGGTTGATGTCGAGGTCGAAGTCCTTGGGCCCGGGGGCGAACGAGGTGTTGAAGCGCACCTTGGTCCAGGCCACCTGGTCGGCTGTGAAGCCCAGCCTCTCGGCCACGGCGTAGGCAACGGCGGACTCGAACCCCTCCCCGGTGGTCGGGTCGTTCTTGGTAAACCACGGCTCGTAGGCCGGGGAGTCGGTTCCGATGGTCAGGGCGTCGGGCGCCGTCAGGGTCAGGTCGGCCACGCAGTCAGCGGCGGTGGTCGCGGTGGTGGCGGCCGGGGTGTCGTCGTCGGCCTGGGAGGCGCAGGCGGTGGCGGCGGTGGCGGCGAGCAGCAGAGGCGCGAGCAGGGTCAGGGCGCGCAGGCGGGGGTTCGACATGGGCAGATCGTAGGGCTCAGAAGGCTGGCCCTGTCGGCTTGCAACTCGTTGCATAGGGTGGCACCCTCATCGTCATGGCCCTCGAGCACGCGTTGCTGATCGCCCTGCGCGAACAGCCGGCGTCCGGGCTCGAGCTCGCCCGGCGGTTCGAGAAGTCGATCGGCTTCTTCTGGAGCGCCACCCACCAACAGATCTACCGCGTGCTCGGCCGGATGGACCGCGACGGATGGGTGGCCGTCACCGAGGTGCCTCAGGACGCGCGGCCGACCAAGAAGGTGTACGCCGTCACGCCACTGGGCGAGGAAGCACTCGCCGACTGGTTGTCCGAGCCGACCGAGAACACCGGCCTGCGCAGCGAGCTGGCCCTGAAGCTGCGTGGCGCGTCCTTCGGCGACCGCGCCGGGGTGCTCGAGGTGGTCGAGGCCAACCTCGCCGACCACCACCTCCGGCTCGCGCACTACGAGCAGCTCGCCAAGCGCGACTACCCAGAATCCGCGTCGTTGAGCGGGATCGACCTCGACCACTACCTGGTGCTGCGCGGCGGCATCCTCATGGAGCAGACGTGGATCACGTGGCTCACGGAATACCTGGAGGCTCACCGATGACCTACCCACACCTGCTCGAGCCCATCACGTTGGGCTCGCTCACGCTGCGCAACCGCGTGGTGATGGGCTCGATGCACACCGGCCTCGAGGACAGCCCACGCCATCTCGACGAGCTCGGCGCCTACTACGCCGAGCGAGCCCGCGGCGGCGTCGGCCTGATCATCACCGGCGGCTACTCCCCCAACAAGCGCGGCTGGCTCAAGCCGTTCGCCTCGGAGATGTCGAGCCGCCTGCAGGCGATGCGACACCGCTCGGTCACCGAGGCCGTGCACGCCGAGGGCGGCGCGATCGCCCTGCAGGTGCTGCATGCCGGGCGCTACGGCTACCACCCGCTGTCGGTCTCGGCGAGCCGCCGCAAGAGCCCGATCACACCCTTCCGACCCAGCGCGCTCTCGACCCGGGGCGTCGATCGGACGGCGTCCGACTTCGCGGCGTCGGTCGCCCTGGCCACCAAGGCGGGCTACGACGCCGTCGAGATCATGGGGTCGGAGGGCTACCTGATCAACCAGTTCCTCGCCGCGCGCACCAACGACCGCAGCGACGCGTGGGGTGGCACCGCCGAGAAGCGGATGCGGTTCCCGCTCGAGATCGTGCGGCGCGCACGCGAGCTCGTCGGTGGCGAGTTCCCGATCGTCTACCGCATCTCGCTGCTCGACCTGGTCGAGGGCGGTCAGACGTGGGAGGAGGTCGTCGAGCTGGCGCACCTGCTCGAGGACGCCGGCGTCACCGTGCTCAACACCGGCATCGGCTGGCACGAGGCTCGCGTGCCCACGATCATCACCCAGGTGCCGCGCGGCGCCTGGCGCTCGGCGACGGCCCGGCTCAAGGCCGAGGTGTCGGTGCCGGTCTGCGCCTCGAACCGGATCAACACCCCCGAGCTGGCCGAGGACATCCTGGCCTCGGGCGAGGCCGACCTCGTCTCGATGGCGCGCCCGCTGCTCGCCGATCCGGCGTTCGTCGAGAAGGCGAGCCAGGGGCGGGCCGACGAGATCAACACCTGCATCGCCTGCAACCAGGCCTGCCTCGACCACGTGTTCCGCAACAAGCGGGCCTCCTGCCTGGTCAACCCGCGGGCCTGCCGCGAGACCACGCTGGTGCTCGGCCCCACCCAGCGTTCGGCCCGGGTCGCGGTCGTCGGTGCCGGTCCTGCCGGGCTCGCCGCCGCCGAGGCCGCGGCGTCCCGTGGGCTACGCGTGACCCTCTTCGAGAAGTCGTCGGAGCTCGGCGGCCAGTTCCGGCTGGCGATGGCGGTGCCCGGCAAGGAGGAGTTCGCCGAGACCCTGCGCTTCTTCGCCCGTCGCCTCGACGTGCTCGGAGTCGACGTCCGACTCGACACCGCGGCCACCGAGGCCGACCTGGCCGGCTTCGACGAGGTCGTCGTGGCCAGCGGGGTCGTGCCGCGGATGCCCACCATCGACGGGATCGACCACCGGTCGGTCGTCTCCTACGCCGACGTGCTCAGCGGCCGGGTCGTTCCCGGACGCCGGGTCGCCGTCATCGGCGCCGGCGGCATCGGCGTCGACGTCAGCCACTGGCTCACCCACGACCCGGCCGACACCGACGAGGACTGGATGGCGCACTGGGGCGTCGGCGACCCGACCCTGCACCCAGGGGGACTGACGTCGCCGAAGCCGCGCACGCCGGTGCGCGAGGTGACCTTGGTACAGCGCAAGACCACGCCGATCGGCGTCGGCCTCGGCAAGACCTCCGGGTGGGCGCACCGCGCGGTGCTGAAGCAGTCGGGGGTCATCCAGCTCAGCGGGGCGACGTACGAGCGGATCGACGACGCCGGCCTGCACGTCAGCATCGACGGCGATGCCGCGGGTGATCGCCGTCGACCACGTGGTGGTGTGCGCCGGGCAGGAGTCGGTGCGCGACCTCGTGGCTGACGGGCGCTTCGTCATCGGCGGAGCCGACGTCGCCGCCGAGCTGGACGCCAAGCGCGCGATCGAGCAGGGCGTGAAGGTTGCCGCCGGGCTCTAATCCTCGCGGTGGTTGAGGTGCGAGCGAAGCGAGCCTCGAAACCAGCGCGCGTCGGGAGGGGGTTTCGAGGCTCAGGCCTAGCGGCCTTCACACCTCGGCACCACTGAGGCTCGACGGCCTAGCGGCCTTCGCTCTCGACCAGCGAACCAGCATACTGCTGGTAGCGGTCCTTGAGCACCATCCGCTTGTTGCTGCCCTCGCGGTTGTCGCCCTTCTGGATGACGACGAGGTTGTGGTAGCAGCTGATGCCGGTGATGTTCAGGTCGGTGTACGTCGGCTCGTAGCCCTCGTCGAGGAACTCGACGTGGTTGAGGCCGTCGATGAGGTCCTTGACCAGCGCCATCGTGGTGCCGGGGGCCTCGCGGTTCTCCTCACCACCGAACTCGGGCCAGTAGGACGTCTGGGTGTCCTCGATGCAGTAGATGCCGTCGGGCTCGATCAGCGGGAAGAGCACCCGGAAGGTCTCACGGATGTGCACGGGCTGGTGGCTGCCGTCGTCGATGACGACCTTGATCGGACCCTGCTCCTCGACGATCCGCCGCAGCACGGCCTCGTCGTCCTGGCTGCCCTGGTAGACCTTGATGCGCCCGGCCTCGACCCACGACTTGTCCTGCAGGTCGAGCCCGACGATCTGCGCCTTGGGGAAGAACCACTTCCACATGCGCAGCGACTCCCCGCCCTTCTTGGCGTGCTTGTAGCCGCCGATGCCGATCTCCAGCAGCGTGAAGGCCTCGCCGCGCAGGTGCTCGAGGTGGCGTTGGTAGTGCTGCGTGTAGTGGTGCGCGAACTCGCCGTCGCCCGCCTTGTCGGTGCCGAACTCGACGGCCAGCTCGGTGAGGTTCATGCCACGCCGGCGCTGCCGGTCGAGCTGGGCCTGGGTGAGCTCGGGCTCAGCGGCGGCGGGCGTGCCGCGCACGAGTCGCGAACGGAGGCGCCCAGCGAGGCTGCGGGGGGTTCTCGACACGGCCGTCACCCTACCGGCGGCAAGATGGCTGCATGATCCGCGACCTGACCGACGAGGAAGCCCGCCGAGCCCTGGTGTGCAAGTGGGGCCAGGTCGACGCCGACGTGCTGCCGGCCTGGGTCGCCGAGATGGACTACGCGCCAGCCGAGCCGATCACCGAGGCCTTGCACCGAGCGGTCGCCGCCGGGATGACCGGCTACCCACGGCTCGGCGATGGTGGTCCGCTGGGTCAGGCGTACGCCGGGTTCGCCCAGCGCCAGTTCGGGCATGAGGTCGACCCGAGCCGGGTGCTCGAGACCGTCGACGTGACGGCCGGCGTGCGGCTCGCGCTCGACGTCGTCTGCGACGCCGGTGGCCTGGTGATGCCGGTGCCGGGCTACGCACCCCAGCTCGACATGGCCGCGATCGCCGGGCGCGAGCGCTTCGACCTCGTCGTCGACCCGGACGCCGATCACGCCGAGCTCGACCTCGACCAGCTCGACCACCACTTCCGCCACGGCGCGCGCGTGCTGCTGCTGACCCAGCCGCACAACCCGTGGGGTCGGGTCTTTACCCGCTCCGAGCTCGAGGGCGTACGGGACGTCGTCCTGCGCCACGGGGGTTGGGTGGTCTCCGACGAGATCCACGCCCCGCTGGTGCTCGACGGCGGCGAGCACGTGCCCTACCTGGCGATCGAGGGCACCGCCGACCACGCGGTCGCCGTCGTGGCGGCGTCCAAGGCGTTCAACATCGCGGGCCTGAAGTGCGCCCAGCTGGTCACGGCGTCCGCTGCCCTGCACCAGCAGCTCGTGGGTGCCCCGATGGCTCGCAACGACTCGTGGTCGGTGCTCGGCGTCGAGGGGTCGATCGCGGCCTACGAGCACGGCGACGCGTGGCTTGACGCGCTGCGCACGCGCCT
The DNA here is from genome assembly GCA_963781575.1 of uncultured Actinomycetota bacterium. Classification (GTDB taxonomy): domain Bacteria; phylum Actinomycetota; class Actinomycetes; order Propionibacteriales; family Nocardioidaceae; genus Nocardioides. The sequence continues at coordinate 444,078 of CAWAGM010000008.1, forward strand.
GACCGAGCAGCGCGACCTGCTCGTGGCGCTGCTCGCCGAGCACCTGCCACTCGCCCGGATGCGTCCGATCGAGGCGACGTACCTGGCCTGGATCGACCTGCGCGGCTACGGCCACGACGACCCGGCCGCCGTCGCGCTGGAGCACGGACGGGTGCGGCTCGCCGCCGGGCACGACTACCAGCCCGGCCTCGCCGGCCACGTGCGCCTCAACTTCGCCACCAGCCCCGAGCGCCTGACCGAGATCGTCCGCCGCCTCGCCCGCTCCGTCACCCAGTAACGCCGAGTCGGCTCGACTGAGCGCCGACTCGGCGCCAATTTCGCGTGCAGATGCGCCGACTCGGCAGGGCTCAGGCGAGGAGGCGGGAGGGGCGGAAGCCGGGGTAGGTGGCGCGGACGCGGGCCGGGTCGAGCAGGAAGTCGAGGTCGGCAGCCCAGGTGTGGCCGGTGGGGTTGCGGCGCAGCACGTAGCCGAGGCCGTGGGTGCGGTAGACCGCGCCACCGGCGGCGAGCACGCCCTCGAGCAGCTGGGCGTCGACGAACTTGCGCACCGACCGGAAGCCGCCGACCTCGCGCAGCATCGCGCGGTCGACCAGCATCGTGCCGCCGGCCACGAACGTCGTGTAGAGCTCGCTGGGGTGGCCGCGGGTGACGGTGAGGTCCTGCTCGGTCAGGTAGTGGAACTCCGGCGGCATGCCCACCAGCTCGGCACCGGAGTAGGCGCGGGCGCGCAGCAGGTCGGCGATCGCGTCCGGGGCGTACCAGTCGTCGTCGTCCATCTTCAGGACGACGTCGCCGCTCGTCGCCAGCGCAGCCGCGTTGAGCACGTCGCCGAAGAGCGCGCCGTCGGGCTGCGGCACGCACCTGCACGCGCGATCGCCGGCGCCGACGGCGTCCTGGACCTGGCGTGACCGGCACGTCGAAGCCGTGCGGGGCGAGCACCAGCTCGAGCGACTCGACGCCGCGTTGACCGGCGATCTGGGTCAGGGCGTGCTCGATCATGTCCGCGCGCTTGGTGGCGAGCACGATGCTGACCGACGGCTGAACCGCCACCGGCACGCCGGCCCGTCGGCCGAGCTCGCGGCGCAACGGCCCAGCCCGACCAGGTCTCGAGCGCCGCCCGTCGCAGCACGAGGCTGTGCTCCTCGCGGGCGAGCGCGTCGTCCAGGTCGACCGGGGCAGTGATCGCGGCCGCGACGTCGACACCGAGCGACTCAGGAGCATTCGACGCGATGACCGGCACGCCCGCGCAGGCCAGGCCGCGTACGGCGCGCACCGCCGTGTCGTCCCAGCGAGCCACCCGCACTCCCAGAGCGGATCGCAGTCCGGCGACCAGCGCGGGCGTGGCCCCGCGGCTCAGGTCGAGCGAGTCGAGCTCGACGATCGGGCCCTCGACGTCGACGCGGAAGCCGATCGGGTTGAGCACCCGCTCGTCGATCGCCTCCGGCGCGGAGTCGAGCACCAGCGTGGGCCGCCGCGGGATCTCGGACGCCGGCCAGGCAGCGCCCACGACCACGTCGGGCGGCAGCGCCTCGTCGACCGGGTCGTCGCCGGCGGCCACGCGCAGCCCCCGCTCCCCCGAACGGTCGGGCCAGACAGCTTGCAGGCCCAGCTCGCGCACCACCTCGGCCACCACGACCGGACGAGCGAAGCGCACCACAGTCCACCGGCCGCCAGCCTTCGGCACCGAGCGGAAGCCGGTCAGTGCTGGCCAGTCACCACGCGGCACCAACGTCAGCGCGGCGCCGTGCTCAGCGAGGAAGACCCCGACGACCGCCGCGCGAGCACCGTCGGACGACGTCCAGGACCGCAGGTCGAGCAGGTCGACGAAGGCGAGTCCGGCCCGGTTCTCACCTCGCGACACGAAGTCGGCGACGAAGCCGGGCGGCTCAGACATCCACGCGGCCGGGACGTCGCACCAGCGGGCGCTCGGCCTGCGGCAGCCAGGTGTTGATCACGTGGTCGACGACGTGCACGCCCGCGGGCGCGACCACGTGGTGCAGCCCCTCGACCTCGTGGCCCTTGCCCTCCGCCAACGCTCGGTAGACCTCCCACTCGCGACGCTTGCGCGGCACGCGGGAGTTCGCGAAGTCGTCGACCGAGGTCCAGTGCGCGAACTCGTCGGCGTCGACCCACTTGAGCTCGACGCACAACCCCTCGGGCGCAACGATCCGCTCGGAGGTGGTCGGGAACTCGCGCACCTCCCACTCAAAGGCCTTCACGAACGTGAAGTCCGGACCCATCGGATAGATCCACGGCTCGAGGAAGCGGAAGCCGAGGTCGATCCAGGCCTCCGACTCACTCACGATCGACACCGGGTGGCGCGGGATGGCGACGACCGAGCCGGAGTCCTCGAGCTGCCAGGCGAGGTCGCGCAACACGCCCACACCCTCGGGGGTCAGCACCATGTCGCCGTCCCACTTCATCGAGTAGGCGGTGCGCACGTGCGAGAACGACCAGTTGTAGAAGTGCGTGAGCGAGTGCACTGAGTCGGGCGCGGTCGCGAGGTGCTCGGCTCCGGCCCGCGAGACGCGCCACGGGTACGTCGTGCCGGTGTATCGGTCGGTCGCGCCGCACTCGGCAGCCACGCGCGCGGCCACGTCCGGCGTGCCGTCGTCCGACTCGTTGTCGACGAGCACGACGTGCTGCACGGCGTCGAACATCGGCGGCAGCACCCACGGCAGGTTGCGCGCCTCGTTCTTCACGCGGAACACGCACGTGAGCCCCGGCGCCAGGCCGCCGTGGTTCCATGGCCAGCGCACGTCGAAGGCCGGATCCCCTTCCACACAAGGGATGTCGGCGCCGCGGGTGACCATCAGGCGCCTTCGGGCCTGGCCCGACCCATCGCCTTGCGCAGACCACGACGCGCGCTCGGCGGCACGATGGCACGCATCGAGTGCGGCACCCGATCGGCACCGCGCTTGACCACGGCGTTGGCCGGCTCGGGCAGCTGGCCGAGCCCGTCGCGGTAGGACGCCAGCGCCGTCGACTGCGCGATCGCCTCGGCCTCGTCGTAGAGGGTCGAGTACGCCGCGCGCAGCTGGTCGAGGGTGTCGTGCACACCCGCCTGGTCGCCGTCCGGATCGGCCAACGCGTTCAGGTGCTGCCAGCTCTCCTCGGCGATCTCGCGCAGCTTGGTGGGCACCTCGATGTCGTCCCACGTGAGCTGCACCCGGCGCAGGCCCGGGTCGATGAACCCGTGCACGGCGCGGATGTCGTTGGCCTGCGCGGTCTGCACGGCGGCGAGGTCGAAGGCCTGCCCGATGCCGAACACCGGCACGGTCCAGTCCTGCAGCATGTCGCCGTACCGGACGAACGCTCGCGTCGAGCCGCGGGTGGCGCGCTCGGTGTGGAGCATCATGTTGATCCAGGCGGCGGTGCGTTGCACCTCGCCGAACTTGGCGGCGTAGTAGCGCTGCTTGCTTCCGACCACCTCCGTCACCGGCCGCAGCATCGTCACGTACGACGGGGTCGCGTCGCAGCGCAGGGCGGCCGAGCGCCACAGGCCGATGAACCAGGCCAGCCGCGGGTCCTTGATGACGAGCTCGGGCGCCTCGGCGAACTGGCCGTCCAGCCACTCGTGCAGGCGGCCGCGCAACGGCTCGAAGTTGGCGAGCTTGCCTGACTCGTACCAGGCCGAGGGCCGGGAGTCGGAGACCTGCACGTTGACCCGCTTGAGCAGCTCGTCGTGGAAGTCGACCACCCACTGCGGCTCGCCGAAGCCCTTGGGGTTGGTCTCGTCGGCGTCGACCTCGGGCTGCGGCACGTGCATGCCGAGCGTGCGAAGCGTGCCGGCCATCGTGCTGGTTCCGCTGCGACCCGAGCCCACGACGAACACGACGCGGCGCTTGATCGGCAGTTCCTCCACGGGCATCAAGGTATCGGTAGCGCCGTGGTGGGTTGGGGCACCACGAAGACGAAGGACGTCGCGCCCGTCGCGTCGGCGCACTCGCGCAGCGCCCGTTCGGCGCCGGCACCGAAGAAGTCGTCGGGGTCGCCCGTGCTGGTCGGGTCGAAGTTGCCGGCGCCACCGCCGCCGGTGACCACGCTACCGACCGGGTAGCGCGCCCCGTCGTCGGTCACGACCGTGGCCCCTTGGTCGTCCCAGGTGGTGCCGAACGGCCAGACCACCAGCAGGTTGTCGAGCAACAGGCAGTCACCGTCGAGCTGCAGCTGGCCGGAGATGCCGGCGTCGGGCACCGCTTGGAGCGGTCGGCTGGCCAGCACCGGCCCGTCGGTGCTGAAGCCGGAGTCCTCGCCGCCGCTGAAGATCACGCTGATCGCCACGCCGAGCGTGGAAGCCACCATCGCCACCACGATCACGATCGCCACCACACGGGTGTTCATCCGAGCTGCTTCTCGACGCGGGCGGCTGCCTCGTCGGCGGTCAGCGGCGGACCACCCGTACGCGGGTAGGCGCGTGGGCGCACCTTCTCGCTGGGACCGAAGCCGGTCAGGGGTGCGGGCACGGTGCCGACGCCGGCGATCTCGGCGACGAGGTCATCCAGGTCCTCCCCCGGCCAGCGCGATGCGGCGGGCACGGCTGAACGCCGCCGTCCGCTCCACGCGCGCCACCGATCCGTCCTTGAGCTCGAGGAGGCGGAGTCCGTCGTGGGTGTGCTCGAGGTGCAGCAGGGTCTTCTCCAGGGTCGGACGGCGCGGCGCGAACGCCGCGTTGGGCAGGACGAGTCGAAACGTGGCGTCGGGTCGACCGGTCGGGGCAGCGTCGACGAACCGCACCCGCGGGTCGCCCACGAACGAGGCATGGATGATCCGGGTCGGCAACGCCGGGTCGTCGAGCACCGCCGCGCGCTCGTCGGTGAGCGAGGCCCAGTCCCCGACCAAGGTGACGACCAGGTCGTGCAGCGTGCTGGCCAGCACGGCGTCCACGCACGCGACGACGTCCTCGTGCGGCTGGTCGCGCACGTCGAGCACGACGTCGAGGTAGGGCACCGAGTAGGTGCGGCCGATCCGGCGCTTGGCGCGCAGCATCGGCGAGCCGTCGGCGTGGAACGGGTCGTTGTAGGCGTTGACGCTCTCGCGGCGACTCATCACGTGGGTCGGGCCGAGGTGCCAGCTGATGGCGGCCCGCTCGGGCACGAACACCGCGCCAACCTCGCCGAGCCGAGCACCGAGGGCGATGTCCTCGCCCAGGCGGAGCGTGGTGTCCATGCCACCGGACTCGACGTAGAGGTCGCGGCGCACGGACGCCGTGGCGCCGGCGTGGGTGCGCAGCGCGAACCAGCCGGCCTGGCGCAGCTCGTCGGTGCGGCCGTAGATCTCCTCGATCCAGGTGTGCGGCACCTTCTCCTGGTCGGCGAAGTAGTCGGCCACGCGGTCGGCGGCCACCGCGTCGCGGACGTCGGCCGGCGTCGTCGCGAGCACCGGAGCCGGATCGACGAACCACTTGTCCCCGAGCACGGCCGCGTAGTCGACGAGGTGGTGCCACCGCAGCTGCGCCTCGACCTCGTGCCGCTCGGCGAGCATGTCGGCGTCCAGCCAGTGCAGGACGTCGCCCTCGGCGGCGAGTGCCCCGGTGTGGCAGGCGTTCGCGCGGCCCCAGCCGGAGGCGACCTCGACGATGCGGGTGCGCTCGGGTCGGATCTCGGGCAGCTCGAGCGTGCCTGGCCCGTCGTTGGCGACGACCACCTCGAGCAGATGGGCCGGGTAGGTCTGGGCGACAAGACCGGCGAGCACGAAGGGCAGCAGCAGGCCGGCGTCCCAGGCCGGGATGACCACCGAGACGCTGAGGCTCGGCTCCCAGGCACCGAGCTCGGGCGGGCTCAGCACACCCCACTCGTTGCGCCGCACGCGCGGCCCCTGGTTCGACGCGGTCACGACGCCTCCACCAGGTCGCTGGGCCGGAAGCCCGACCACTGGGCGACGAGCGTCTCGGGGCGGAGGAAGTAGTCGTCGCCCGGGTCCCAGGTGTGTCCGGTCGCGCGGCGGCGCAGCACGTAGCCGAGGCCGTGGGTGCGGTAGATCGAGCCGCCGGCGCGCACGAGCGAGTCGAGCAGGCGAGCGTCCTCGTTGTAGCGCAGCGGCCGGAACCCGCCGAGGCCCCGGAGCACGCCCCGGTCGAGCAGCAAGGTGCCACCGGCGACGAAGCGGCCGTAGTTCTCACTGGGTCCACGGCGACGCACGGTGACGTCGCGGCTCTCGAGGTAGACGATCTCGGCCGGCATGCCGACCAGGTCGGCGCCGCTGTAACGCCGCGCGAGCAGCAGGTCGGCGACTACGTCGGGGCCGTACCAGTCGTCATCGTCGATCTTCATGACCAGGTCACCGGACGCCGCCTCGGTGGCGGCGCGCAGCACCTCGCCCAGGATGGCGTCGGCGGACACCGGCACGATGGTGTGCGGCAGGCCGCCGAGCAGGTCGGCCACCTCGGCCGGGTCGGGCTCGAAGCCGTGGGTGGCCAGCACCAGCTCGATGACGGCCCCACGCTGTCGGGCGACCTGGCCGAGCGCAAAGGTCAGCTGCTCGGGACGTCGGGTCGGCAGCAACAGGCTGACCGTCGGGGCTGCTGCTGCGCGCACCGCGGCACGATCGGCCAGGCGGGACCGCCAGGCGGCGACGCCCATGCCGGTGAGCGCTCCGCGACGCAGCCGTATCGAGTGCTCCTCCCGGGCGAGCAGATCGTCGAGGGTGGGAGGCGAGGTCGCGGGGTCGACCATCGGCACACCTGCCATCGACAGCCCGGCCACGAGCCGCGCGTCGGTGTCGGGCGCGATCCGCACCGCGGAGTGCGGGCGGAGCTCGGCGACCAGGCGCGGGCTGAGCACGGCGTCGGCGGGCAGGTCGACCACCGGCTTGCTCGGATCGCGCACGAAGCCGATCGGATTGATGACGCGCTCGTCGATCGGCTCCCAGGCGTCGTCGAGCACCACGACCGGGGATCGGCCAAGCACCGGCGAGACCTCCGGGGCGGACGACGCGCGCACGACGTCCGGTGGCACCTTCTCGTCGGCCCCGTCCAGCTCGTCTGGGTGGTCGGTGACGCGCAGACCGCCGTGACCGGGGTAGCCGGCCAGCGCGCGCACCACCTCGTGCACGGGTACTCGCTCGGCCAGCTCGAGCCGGGTGAACGCGCCGTCGTCGTCCAAGCTCGCCTCGATCGAGACCACGGCCGGCCAGTGGGCCGGAGGTCGGAGCGTCAGCGCCGTGGTCGACTCCCGCAACGCGCACACGACGTGGCGAGCGCCCCCGAGGCGACGTCCGAACCGAGCCAGCCGGCGCAGCGCCGCCAGGTCGTCGAGCAGCAGCACGACGGTGCGCGCACGCATGTCATGGCGGGCGTCGTCCGCCCCGATCACCGTGACGTCGTCGGGAGTCGCGCCGAGGTCGACGTCAGTGACCACCAATGCTGGCAACCGCACGTCGCGCAGTGCGGCTTCGAGCACGCCAGAGACCGCCGTTGCCATGAGGACGACACTAGGGCGTGTCCCGCCCTAGTGTCGGCGCATGCTGTCTGTCGGGAGCGCCGTCGCGCTGGTGCGCGACAGCCCCCTTCTCGACGTCGAGTGGTACGCCGCACAGGCGGGTGCCACGTTCGCCTCGCGGGAGGAGGCGGCCGAGCACTGGGTGACGCGTCGACCCGACGACGCCTCGCCGCACCCGCTCTTCGAGCCGGCCTGGCTCTACCCCGGTGGGCGCTGGCGTCGCGAGGCCCCTGACCCGCTCTCGTTCTACCTGTCGCGGCCGACGTGGAGTCGCAGCCCGCACCCCCGTTACCCGCAGGGCGAGCTCGGTCCGCTCGAGGAATGGCTGCTCGACCACGACCCCGCCGAGCTGCTGCCACCACCGGTCGCTCGCGCGCCCGTCACCGACGTCGCCGTGCTGGTGCCCGCCAACGACCTAGCGCTCGCCGTCCGGTGGGTGCGCCACCTCGACCAGCGCTCGCCGCACGTGACCGGCGTGGTCACCCCTCCCGACGACGCGGCGCGCCGGGTTCTGTCGTCGGTGGCGGCCACCAAGCCATCGATCATCGTCGGCGCGGCGCCCCCCACGGCGACGGGGACCGCCACCGTGGTCACCATCGACGCTGGCGTGCGCCCACCGCGGTGGAGCTGGCTCGACGAGCTTGTCGCCGCACTGGCGCCCGACGTCGGCGCAGCCCAACCGCTGCTGCTGCGCGACGACTTCACCGTGGCCTCCCCGCTGCTGGTCGGCCACCCGGTGCAGGACGCCGAGCGGATGGCGGTTCAGCCGCTCCCCGAGATCGTGCCGGGCGTCGTGGCGCGGCGGATCGGCGTGGAGGGTCCGACGTTGCTGGTGCCGACGTCCCGCCTGGTGGGGCCTGACCACGAAGCACCCGCGGATCTGCAGTGGCTCCCCCTGTGGGAGGCCGCCGGGTTCTCGGCTCCGGGCACGCCGATTACCGTGCGTGAGGGCGCGCCAGCGCTGCGCTGGTCGATCGACATTCCGGCTGGCGCCGGTCCGATCGGACGCCGGTGGGGCGACTGGCACTTCGCCCGCTCCCTGGCCGACGCCCTCGAGCGGCTCGGGCAGTGGGTCGCGATCGACCACCCCGAGACCCGCGGCCGCGCCAGCCGCGAGCTCGACGACGTGTCCCTCACCCTTCATGGGCTGGGCCCGGTGGAGCCGCCGAGCCACACCACCAACCTGCTCTGGGTGATCTACGACCCCGACCAGGTGACGGCCGAGGAGGCCGGCTCCTACGATGTCGTGTTCGCCGCAGGCACCAGCTGGGCGGCTCGACGCTCGGCCGAGTGGGGGCTGACGATCACGCCCCTGCTGCAGTGCACCGACACCACGCGCTTCCATCCCGGCCTGGGCGAACCCGGCACCGACGCGCTCTTCGTGGGCAACGCGCGCGGCGGCATGCGCCCGGTCGTCGCGGCTGCGCTCGAGTCCGAGATCGACCTGACCGTGATCGGGTTCGGCTGGGACGAGTGGCTGCCCACGGCGCACGCCCGCGTCGAGTCGACCGGCATCGACAACGACCAGCTGCCCGCGCGGTACGCCGCGGCGGGCGTCGTCCTCAACGACCATCACGCGGCGATGCGAGCCGATGGTTTCGTGAGCAACCGGGTCTTCGACGTGCTCGCCGTGGGTGGGCGCCTGTTGAGCGACGACGTGCCCGGGTTGGCCGAGGTGGTCGGTCTCGAGCTACCGACCTGGCGCACGCCCTCCGACTTGGCGCGGCTCACCCGGGCGCCGTTCGACGACTTCCCGGACGCTGCGGCCCGGGCGGCACTTGCCGAGCGGGTGGTGGCCGAGCACTCCTTCGACGCGCGGGCGGCGACGCTGCTCGAGGCCGCACTCCTACAATCGCGCAGGTGAGCGAGCTGGAGGACCTGCGCGAGCAGAACGCGCGGCTCGAGGAGAAGGTGCAGCGGCTCAAGGCGCGCGCCGGCGCGGCCGAGCTCGAGTACCTCTTCGTCGTCACCTACGGCCGCTCCGGGTCGACGTTGGTCAGCGGGCTGCTCAACGCGATCCCCGGCTACCTCGTGCGCGGCGAGAACCGCGACGCGCTGCGACACCTCTACGAGTTCCACAAGCAGCTGCAGTTCAACGCCCGCGGCCCGAAGGGCAACTTCCGCAAGAAGACCCACCCGTTCTACGGCGCTGGCGACTTCCCCGAGCAGCGATCGATCGACGGCATCCGGCGGCTCGTGCTCGACACGGTGCTGCGCCCCAAGGCAGACACTCGCGTGGTCGGCTTCAAGGAGATCCGCTGGTACGCCGACGACCTCGTCGACTACGTGACTTGGCTGCGTGAAGTTTTCCCCGGCGCGCGATTCCTGGTCAACACCCGCGCCCACGCCGACGTGCTCAAGAGCGCGTGGTGGGCCGAGGGCGACGCCGAGCAGAACGCCGCACACCTCGCGGCCAACGAGGCACAGCTGCTTGCGCTCGCCGACGACCTCGGCGAGGCGGCGTACCGGATCCACTACGACGACTACGTGGCCGACCCGACCCTGCTGCGCGGACTGTTCAAGTGGCTCGGAGAGCCCTGGGACGAGGATGCCGTCCGGGCCACCTTCGAGGTCCGCCACTCCATCTGAGCGAGCGCGAGTCGGCGCATCTGCACGTGTAAACAAGCGCGAGTCGGCGCGTCAGTCGAGCCGACTCGGCGTCCTGTCCGCGTGCAGATGCGCCGACTCGGCGGGGATCAGCCGATGGAGCGGGGCTGGGCGGCGATGACGTCGGCGAACCAGTCGAACGACGGCCGCGGAGTGCGCTCGAGGGTGTCGGGGTCGACGTCGACCAAGCCGTAGCGGAGGTTGAAACCGTCGGTCCAGGCCAGGTTGTCGAGCAACGACCACACGAAAAACCCGCGGACGTCGACGCCACGCTGGGCGGCGGCCGAGACCGCCTCGAGGTGCTGGGCCAGGTAGTCGATGCGGTCGTGGTCGGCCGCACTGTCGTACGCCGCGCCGCACTCGGTGATCACGATCGGCGGCAGCGCCGCTCGGTACCGAGCCCGCATCATGATGAGCAGCTCGCGCAGCGCCTCGGGCACGACCGCCCAACCGGCGGCGGTGAACGGGTGTCCGAGCGGCTCCAGCATCTCGAACGGCATCTCGGCCTCGTCGGGAGTAGCCGCGACCTTGATCGGTCGGTAGTAGCTGATGCCGTAGAAGTCGAGAGGCTGGCGGATGGTCGCCATGTCTCCGGGCTCGATCACCTCCTCGAGCAGCAGCTCGAGGTCGGCCGGGTAGCGCCCCAGCAGCATCGGCTCGAGGAACATGCCGTTGAAGAGAGCGTCGAACAGCTTGGTTGCTCCGACGTCGGCGGCCGAGTCGCTCGCCGGCCACATCGGCGAGTGGTGGTTGCTGCACCCGACGCTGGCGGCCCCGGCGTCGCGCAGCGCCACCGTCGCCCGGCCGTGCGCGACCAGCAGGTGGTGGGCGACGGGGAGCCCGTCGAAGTTCAGCGTGCGACCGGGGGCGTGCAGGCCGGCGACGTAGCCCAGGAGCGCTGCGAGGTTCGGGGAATTGACCGGCACCCAGTGCGCCACGCGGTCGACGAGCCGCTCACCGACCACCGCGGCGTACTCGGCGAAGCGATCAATGGTGTCGCGATTCAGCCAGCCCCCGTCGTCCTCGAGGCCTTGGGGGAGGTCCCAGTGGTAGAGCGTCGCCATCGGTTCGATGCCGGCGGCGAGCAGGCCGTCGACCATGCGGTCGTAGAAGTCGAGTCCAGCCGAGTTGATCGCACCTCGACCGTCGGGCTGCACCCGGGTCCAGGCGATCGAGAACCGGTGGCCGTCGACGCCGAGCCTCTTCAACAGTGCGATGTCGTCGGTGAGCCGCTCGTAGTGACCTGCTGCGCGATCACCATCCACCGCGCCGGAGAGCCGGCCGCGGGCAGCGAACGTGTCCCAGATGCTCGGCCCCTTGCCGTCAGCCGTGGCGGCGCCCTCGACCTGGAACGCCGAGGTGGCGGTACCGAGGACGAACCCGGGCGGAAGCATGGGGACGGCCCCGCGAGGGTGGGGGTGCGGCACAGGCACAATGATGCCCGTGACGACCGAGATCCGCCGGGGTTCAGAACGCTTCGTCGAACGCGAGCCCGGACGCCTGACTCGCCACTCGTTCTCGTTCGGGGCCGCCTACGACCCCGAGAACCTTCGATTCGGCTCGATGGTCTGCCACGACGACCACTTGCTCGGCAACGGGCACGGCTTCGACACGCACCGCCATTCCGGGCTCGACATCGTCACGTGGGTGATCTCCGGCGCCGTGCGGCACACCGACGCCACCGGTGTCGAGCACGTCGTCGAACCAGACTCGGTCGCGGTGCTGCACACCGGGGCTGGCGTCGACCACAGCGAGTTCGCCGCCGCTCCGCAGACCCGGTTCGTGCAGGTGTGGCTGACTGCCGGCGACCACAACGAAAGCGAACCGTCGTACGCCGTCACGCCGGTCGCTCCGGCAGAGGGTGAGCTGACCCAGGTGGCCACGCTCCCTGGCGGCACCTTCTCAGTGGCCAGACTCGGCGCCGGGCAGACCTTCACCCTGCCGGCGGCCCCGCAGGTGCACGTGTACGTCGGCCGCGGCGCCCTGGTGCGCGCCGGCCTGGCCGAGCCGCTCCAGGAGGGCGACGCCTACCGGTTCACCGACGAGCCCGGGCACGCCGTCACGACCGGAGTGCCCACCGACCTGCTCATCTGGACCTTCGCCGAGTCGGCGCATCTGCACGCCTGAATCGACGCGAGTCGGCGCGACAGACGCGCCGACTCGGCGGAGGCTTGAACAGTCAGGCGATGACGGAGAGAGCGCCCGGGAGCACCTCGACGACGGCAGGCTGCTCGGCGAGGCCGGGCAGGACGCCGAGCGCCTCGCCGTCGCCACCCACCGGCACCGGCACGCGCGCGTCGGCAGCGATCTCGATGCGCCGCCCGCGCAGCACGGTCACCTCGGGCAGGGCCACGTGGCCACCGTCGTAGACCTTGGGCAGCGAACGCATCAGCTCGAGCTTCGAGGCGGCCTCGATGATCACGACGTCGAGCAGCCCGTCGTCCACCAGTGCGTCGGGCGCGATCTTCATGCCCTTGCCGTAGTAGCTGGAGTTGGCGACGACGACGTTGGCGGCGGCGTACTCGGCGACCTCGCCATCGACGCTGACCCGGAACCGCGCTGGCCGGTAGGTCGCCAGGGCGCGGACGGCGGCGTAGGGGTACTGCAGCTTGCGGGGCAGCCAGTGCGCCCGGTCGACGAGCTCGGCCGCACGCGCGTCGACGCCGCAGTAGACCGAACCGGCGACCCGGCGCAGCTCGGCGCCGGGCGTCGTCCACGACACGAGGTCGACGGTGCGCGCCGGAGCGCTGAGGAACAGCGAGGCCACCTGGTCGGGTGCCTCGGGCAGACCGAGCATGCGCGCGAAGTCGTTGCCGCGACCGGCCGGCAGCACGGCCAAGGTGCCGCCCGCGGCCGAGACGGCGCCGGCCAGCGACGAGAGCATGCCGTCGCCGCCGACCGAGACGACGACGTCACCGCGCGCCACTGCCTCGGCGACCAGGCCGGCCATCGCCTTGGGGCCGGGTGAGTAGGTGACGTCGACGGTCGCGCCGGCCTCGCGGAGCAGCCGGGCGACGGGCACGACGGCGTCCGGGGCCGCGCCGCCGCCGGAGGCGGGGTTGACCAGGAACGAGAAGGAGCGGTCGCTCATCAGGGCACCAGCACCCCAGGGTTGAGGACGCCGGTGGGGTCGAGGTCGGCCTTGACCGCCCGCAGCACCGAGGCGCCGAGCTCGCCGATCTCGCGGGTGAGCCACGGCTTGTGGTCGGTGCCGACCGCGTGGTGGTGGGTGATCGTGGCGCCGGCGTCCATCATCGCGTCGCTGGCGGCAGCCTTGGCCGCAAGCCACCGCGGCAGCGGCTCCTCGCCAGCCGCGGTCGCGATGGTGAAGTAGAGCGAGCAGCCGGTCTCGTAGACGTGCGAGATGTGGCAGAGCACGATCGCGCCGTCGCCCAGCACGCCGGTGAGCGCGTCCTTCACGCCCGTGTAGAGCGCGTCGCGGTTGCTCCAGAACGTGGCGGTCTCCATCGTCTCGACGAGCACGCCGACGTCGAGCATCGAGTCGCGCAGGTACGGCGCGTCGAAGCGGCCGTGCGCCCAGGCGCGGCCTGGCTCCTCGCCCAGCGGGACGCCGCCGAGGCCCTCGAGCACGGCGGTGACCGCGAGCCGCTTGGCATCGACCGCACCGCGGCTCGCCCTCGTAGCCGGTGATCATCAGGCAGCCGCCCGACTCGGCACCGCCGATCTGGTCGGGCTTGGCGAGGTTGATGGCGGTCTCGGACTCGTCCGAGAGCCGGATGACGGTGGGCAGCAGGCCGCTCTGTGCGAGGGTCCGCATCGCGTCGGCCCCAGCGGCGAAGCTCGGCCAGCGCCAGCCCTCGTAGACCTTGAGCGTCGGTAGTGCGCGAACACGCACGGTGACCTCGGTGATGACGCCGAAGGCGCCCTCCGAGCCGAGGATGAGCTGCCGCAGGTCAGGCCCGGCGGCGTTCGCCGGCGAGCTGCCCAGGCGCAGCTCCCCACGCGGCGTCGCCACCCGCAACCCGACGACGAGGGAGTCGAACCGGCCGTAGCCGGCACTGCTCTGGCCGCTGGATCGGGTGGCGGCGAAACCGCCGATCGTGGCGTACTCGAACGACTGCGGGAAGTGGCCCAAGGTCAGCCCTTCCTCGGCCAGCAGGGCCTCGGCCTCGGGGCCGCGCAGGCCGGGCTCGAGGGTGGCCGTCATCGATACGTGGTCGACGTCCAGCAGGCCCTTCATGCGCACCAGGTCGAGCGACACCAGCCCGGCGAAGCCCTCGCGGCGAGCAGCCAGTCCGCCGGTGACCGACGTGCCGCCTCCGAAGGGGACGACTGCCACGTGGTGCTCGACCGCGAAGGCGAGCAGCGCGGCGACCTCCTCGTGCGTGCCGGGGCGGACGACGAGGTCGGGCGCGTCGCTGAGGTCACCGCCGCGGGCGCGAAGCAGGTCGGGGGTCGACTTGCCGCGGGTGCGCAGCCGACGCGTCTCGTCGTCGGTGAGCACGTGCTCGGTGCCGAGCAGGTCGCGCAGAGCGGCCACGAGCGTCTCGGAGATGTCGGGCGCGGGCACGGGCGGCTGCTCGAGTGCCGGCTGGTCGTCGAGGCCGAAGGCCAGCTCGACCAGGCCGCGAGCGGCGTCGGGCAGCGCGGTCGCGCGCTCCGCGGCACCCCATCGCTGGGGGTGCATCTCGGACTGCGTGAACGGGAGCTTCATCGGGGCCATGTGTTACATTGTGACACATGACGTCACTTCGTCACACCCCCGACTTTCCCATCGACCCCCGCGACGCCTACCTGGACGCCGCGCGGGCCTGCATCCTCGACGTCGGGTGGCGGCGAACGACGCTCACCGAGGTGGCGCGTCGGGCTGGCGTCTCGCGCATGACGATCTACCGGTCCTGGGCCGACATGCCCCAGCTGCTCGGTGACCTGATGACGCGCGAGTGGTCGGCGATCGTCGCCATCCACGTCGACGACCGCCCCCTGATCCAGACCATCGTCGACACCGTCCGCGCCCTGCGCGCCAACGAGCTCTTCGTGCGCATCGTCGAGCTCGACCCCGAGCTGATCCTTCCCTACCTGCTGGCCCGCCGCGGCCGCTCGCAGGACCTCATCCTCGGCCTCACCGAGCAGACGATCCGGGTGGGCCAGGAGGCCGGCGAGATCCGCGCGGGCAACCCCACCGCGATCGCGCGCGGGCTGGTGCTCGCCGCTCACGGCTTCGTGCTCTCGGCCCACACGATGGTCGACGGCACGGTCACCGAGGACGAGATCGACGCCGAGCTCACCACCCTGCTGGAACGGATGCTCGCCCGATGAGTGCGCCATCGACTCGCATCACGCCCGGCCTCGCCGGCGCTCCGGCCGCGGTCGACGTCATCGTCATCGGTCTCGGCGTCACCGGCGCCGGCGTCGCCCTCGACGCGGTCACCCGTGGCCTGTCGGTGCTCGCCGTCGACGCCCACGACCTGGCCTTCGGCACCTCGCGCTGGTCGTCGAAGCTCGTGCACGGCGGCCTGCGCTACCTCGCCAACGGGCAGGTGGGCGTGGCGATGGAGAGCGCCACCGAGCGCGGCATCCTGATGGAGGTCACCGCGCCACACCTGACCCGTGCGATGCCGTACGTCGTGCCGTTCACCTCCTCGATGACCCGCGCCCAACGCACCATGACCCGCGTCGGCCTGCGCGCGGGCGACATGCTGCGCCGCGGTGCCCACACCTCGGCCGAGACGCTGCCGCCGCCGCGCACGCTCTCGCGCACCGAGCTGCTGCAGATGGCGCCCAGCCTGCGCCGCGCCGGCTTGTCCGGCGGCCTGCTCTCGTGGGACGGCCAGCTCGAGGACGACGCGCGCCTGGTCACCACGATCGCTCGCACCGCGGCGTCCTTCGGCGCGCACGTGCGCACCCACGCGCGCGTGCTGAGCGCCACCGGCACCGGGGTCGAGCTGCGTGACGAGCTCACGGGCGCCACCACCCAGGTCGGCGCGCGCGCAGTCATCAACGCCACCGGCGTCTGGGCCGGCGACCTGGTCGAGGAGGTCACGCTCCGACCCAGCCGAGGCACCCACCTCGTGCTGCGCGCCGAGACGCTCCCCGGGCTCACGGCGGCGGTCTTCGCACCGGTCCCCGGCGAGACCAACCGCTTCGTCATGGTGCTCCCCCAACCCGACGGCACGCTCTACGTCGGCCTGACCGACGAGCCGATCGAGGGCGGCATCCCCGACGTGCCCGAGCCGTCCGACACCGAGATCGGCTTCCTGCTCGACGTCGTCTCGGCGGCGTTCGAGCGTCCGCTGCACCGCGGCGACGTGATCGGCGCCTACGCCGGGCTGCGTCCACTGCTCGACACGGGCGACGGGTCGGACGGCGGTTCCACCGCCGACCTGTCCCGCA
Source organism: uncultured Actinomycetota bacterium (assembly GCA_963781575.1). Taxonomy (GTDB): domain Bacteria; phylum Actinomycetota; class Actinomycetes; order Propionibacteriales; family Nocardioidaceae; genus Nocardioides. The sequence goes on from CAWAGM010000008.1 coordinate 460,478, forward strand.
AGCACGCCGTGCTCACCAGCCGCTCCGGCGTGGTCACGATCGTCGGCGGCAAGCTCACGACCTACCGCCAGATGGCCCAGGACGCCGTCGACGCGGTGGTCGATCAGGCCGACCTGGTGGCCGAGCCGTGCGCCACGGCGTCCCTCCCGCTGCTCGGGGCCGCGCCGCGTCCGGCGCTGGCCGCACTCGAGCAGCCGGCCCGACTGGTGCGGCGCTACGGCACCGACGCCGAGCTCGTGCTCGCCAACGCCCGGCAGGTCAGCGGGCTGGGCGACGACGAGCTGCTCGCCCCGATCGCCCCTGCGGTGCCGGTCACGCTGGCCGAACTGATCTTCGGGGTCACCCACGAAGGGGCCGCCGACGTCGCCGACCTCCTCGACCGCCGCACCCGGGTGGGCCTGGTGCCCGCCGACCGCGCCCTCGCCGTCCCCGCTGCCGAGCGCGCCCTCGCCCTGGTGCGCGCCTCGACGGCGGGGTAGTCCCTGACGAAGTGGGCCGCTTTCGAGCCGGATTTGTGACCACTTCGTCCGGGACTACCCGAACTTCTCCACAGAACTGCGATGAGTCTGGCCATCGACCCGGGTCGGTACGACGAGGCAGAATCAGACCAGCGGTGGGAGCGGGCATGACGACGATCACGGGACAGAGCGAAATGACGAGCACGAGCAGCACCTCAGCTGGCACCGGGCAGGTCGGCACCAGCGGAGCCAGCGAGCTCGAGCGACTTCGACGGGCTCACCTCGCGCTACCAGCGCGAGCTGCTGGCGCACTGCTACCGGATGAGCGGATCGGTGCACGAGGCCGAGGACCTGGTGCAGGAGACGTTCCTGCGCGCGTGGAAGGCCAGCGCGAGCTTCCAGGGCCGCAGCTCGGTGCGCACCTGGCTCTACCGGATCGCCACCAACGTCTGCCTGACCAACCTCGAGGGCAAGCCCCGCCGACCGCTGCCCGCCGGGCTGGGCACGCCCGACCAGATGGCCGGCGACGCACTCGAGGAGAACCACGAGATCGCCTGGCTCGAGCCGGTGCCCGACGCCGCGGTGGTCGTCACCGAGCGCGACTCCATCCGGCTGGCCTTCGTCGCCGCGCTCCAGCACCTGCCCGCTCGGCAGCGCGCCGTGCTGATCCTGCGCGACGTCCTGCGCTGGACCGCCGCCGAGACCGCCGAGGCCCTCGACACCACCACCGCCGCGGTCAACTCCGCCCTGCAGCGCGCTCACGCGCAGATGACCGAGCGCGGCCTCACCGAGGACACGGTCACCGACGACCTCACGCCCCAGCAGCAGGCGCTGCTCCAGCGCTACGTCGACGCGTTCTGGCGCAAGGACGTCGCCCAGATCGTCAGCCTGCTCAAGGCGGACGCCATCTGGGAGATGCCGCCGTTCACCGGCTGGTACGTCGGCGCCGACAACATCGGAAAGCTCATCGACGGCCAGTGCCCCGGCGGCACCCACGACATGCCGATGCTGCCCACCATCGCCAACGGGCAGCCGGCGTTCGGCCTCTACATGCGCCAGCCCGAGGGCCACTTCGAGCCGTTCCACCTGCAGGTGCTCGACCTCGACGGCGAACGCGTCCGCCACGTCGGCGCGTTCTTCCAGCCCGACCTCTTCGCGCGTTTCGGTCTGCCGGCGCGACTGCCGGCCGACTACGTCCCCGCCGTCTCGTGACCGCCGCCCCCCGCGCACCGATCGGGGGGGCGGTCGAGCTGCTGGAACGTGCGCTGGCCTACACCCGCGGCGCCCTGCTCACCGTGACCGCCGCCGACCTGTGGCGGCCCACCCCGTGCGCCGCCTGGAGCCTCGACCAGCTGCTCGCCCACATGGACGACGCCCTCGACACGTTCACCGAGGCGGCCACCGGTCTCGTCGACGACGACGTCGACCTGCCGCTGTCGACGCGGATCGAGCGTCCTGCAGCTCAAGGCCTGCGCGCTGCTGGGCGCCTGGAGCGGGCCGCTGGCCCCGGCCACGGTGCAGATCGCGGACGTCGAGCTGCCCGACGGAGCTGCTGGTGCGGGCCGCCGCGCTGGAGATCACGGTGCACGGCTGGGACGTCGGCGCCGCCACCGGCCGCGGGAGACCGATCCCCGTCGAGCTGGCCAGGGCGCTGACCACGACTGCCCGAGCGCTGGTCGACGAGCGCCGACCGTGGGCAACGCTTCGCGCTGCCTCGACCGGTCGGATGCGACCTCCCCGGCCGACGTCCACCTGCTGGCCTGGTGCGGCCGCGACCTGACTGGTCCACCCGTCCGGGTTTCGCACGTTCACTCCACGGGAGAACGCTCGGCTTCCTAGGGTGAGCGCATGTCCGTCGCACCCCCACTCGACGGGCCGCTCCTCGATGCCACGGTGGCCCTGACTACGGCCCGTGCCGACGCGCGCGCCGGTCGGGTGCGGGCGGCGACCGCGCTCGTCGAGCCGCTGCTGCGCAGCGTGCCCTGCCCCTGGATGCCGGCCGACCGGATCGCGGCCCTCGAGGTGGTGATCGAGTGCCAGCTGGCACTGGGCGACCTGGAAGCGGCCGACGCCTGGGAGCGCGCCATCGACGACGACGACAGCGACCTGCCCCACGAGGCGGTCGCCCGAGCCCTCTACGCCCGCGGCGAGCTGGCCTCCGCCATGGACCAGCCCGACCTGGCCCTCGACCGGTTCTGCGCGGCCGGCGCCTCCGGCGCAGACCTCGCCGTGCCGCTGGTCCCCTGGCGCACGGGCGCCGCCTTCGCTTTGGTGCGTCTCGGGCGCAGACGCGAAGCCTTGGCCCACGCGCGCGACCACCTGACTTTCGTGCACGCCCAGGATGCCGGTGCGGCTGCGGTGGCACTGGCCCTGCGCACCTTGGCCACCGCTGAGTCCGACGGGCACCGGGTGACCCGACTGGTCGAGGCGCGCGAGCTGCTCGCCGACGGCGCGGCCCCTCGCTTGAGCGCCCAGCTCGACACCGACCTGGCCGGCCTGCTCGTGCTCGAGGGCCGTTCGGCCGAGGCGGTGGTCCTGCTGCGCGAGGTAGAGCGGTTTGCAGGAGCCCATCACCTGACCCCGCTGCTGGGCCGGGTGCGTCGACTGCTCGAACGGCTCGGCGAGGCGCCACGTCGCCGCGAGTCCGAGGCGCTCGCCGTGCTCACCACCGCCGAACGTCGGGTCGCCCTTCTTGCCCTGGACGGACTCACGAACCGCGCCATCGCGGCGTCCCTGGTGATCTCGATCAAGGCGGTCGAGGGCCACCTGTCGCGCATCTACCGCAAGCTCGGGGTCGCCTCTCGTGCCGCGCTCATCGAGGCGGTCGGCGTCCGCCTCTGACGCGTGTCGTACGTGGGTGCCGAGCGCTCCCTAGAGTTGGCGCCATGCCAGAGCGGACGACGCATCACCGAGAGCGGATGACTGGTCGCGACCCACACCAGCTGTTCCGGGCAGCCACCCCGCTCGAGCTCTTCTTCGACCTGGTGTTCGTGATCGCGTTCGGGGTGGCCGCCGACGAGCTGGCGCACGCGCTGACCGAGAACCACGTCGGCGACGGCATCCTCGGCTTCCTCTTCGCGACGTTCGCGATCTCGTGGGCGTGGATCAACTTCTCGTGGTTCGCCTCGGCCTACGACACCGACGACTGGATCTACCGGCTCGCCACGATGGTGCAGATGATCGGCGTGCTCGTGCTGGCCCTGGGGCTGCCCGACATGTTCGCTTCGCTGACCCACGGCGACCACGTCGACAACGGCGTGATGGTGCTCGGATACGTCGTGATGCGGGTGCCGATGATCGGTCAGTGGCTGCGCGCCGCCCATCAGGATCCCGCACGCCGCCAGATCTGCACCACCATGGCCACCACCCTGGTGATCGCCCAGCTGGGCTGGATCGGGCTGCTGCTCGCCGACCTCAGGGTGGGGCCGATGTTCGCATGCGCCCTCGTGCTGGTGGCCGTCGAGCTGGCCGGTCCGTTGCGCGCCGAGCGGATCGACGCCGGCACACCGTGGCACCCGCACCACATCGCCGAGCGCTACGGCCTGCTCGTCATCATCACCCTCGGCGAGGGGATGCTCGGCACGATGGCCACGCTCAGCGCGCTGGTGGGGCCGGAAGGTCCGGGCTGGTCGGCCGACGTCGTGCTGCTCGGCCTGGCCGGGACCGCGCTGACCTTCGGGCTGTGGTGGACCTACTTCGTGCTCCCGTGGGGCGAGGTGTTGCACGCGCGGCGGCGCAGGTCGTTCGCCTGGGGCTACGGGCACATCCCGGTCTTCGGTGCCCTCGTCGCCGTCGGTGCCGGGCTGCACGTTGGCGCCTACTACCTCGAGCACCACTCCGAGCTCGGCGTGGTCGGCTCGGTGGTAACGGTCGCGCTGCCGGTCGCCCTGTACTCCGCCCTGCTCTACGGGCTCTACGCCCAGGTGACCCGTTCGTGGGACCCCTTCCACGTCACCCTCATCACCCTGACCGCGGCACTCATCGGCGCCTCCCTCGTGCTGGCCGCGGCCGGCGCCTCGCTGGTGTGGTGCCTGGTCGTGCTGTCGCTGACTCCGTGGGTGACCGTTGTCGGCTACGAGCTGGTGGGGCACCGGCACAACGAGACCGTGCTGGCCTCGCTGACCTCCCTGACCGACGACCCGTCCTGACGTTCCGCGTCCCCAGACCGAGCTTGTCGGTGACCCGTCCCCTATAGAGGACGGCTCAGCGAGTTTGTCGGTGACCCGTCCCCTATAGAGGACGGGTCAGCGTGAATGTGGGGGTCAGTACTGGTGGAACCAGGCCGCGAGGTCGGTGACGCCCGGGCAGGTCAGGTTCATGTCGCGGTTGTCCTGCACCCACTGGCCGATGACGGCGTCGCCGCCCTGGATCACCCACTCGTCGCTGCAGCGCGACAGCGCCTCCTCCGGCGAGGTCTGACCGGCCGCCCGCCACTCGGGCACGCCGAGCTCGAGGTCGCCGACCACGCCCTCCCAGAGGTACGGCGTGGAGTAGACGCCAATCCGGTACCCGGCGTCCTGGTAGCCGCGGGCGACGCCGGCGACGACGGCCGCGTTGGCCTCGCGGTCACTGCTCCACTCGAACGAGGGCACCGGCTCGACGTCGATCCACACGGCCGGGGTCAGCAGCCCAGCGCCCTTCATCGAGCCGACGTTGAAGCGGGCCTGCTGGAACCCGGTGTTGGCCAGCGCGCCGAGTCGGGTCGAGCCGTCATAGGGGCCGTCGTCGCCGTGCTGGGCGATGCGGCCGGCCTCGGGATAGCTCGCGACGGCGTACGCGCCGATCATCAGCCCGCGCGAGCGCACGTAGTCGACCTGCGAGGCCAGGCAGGGGTTCGGGTAGAAGCCGGGACCGTTGGTGAGCCCGACGATCACGTAGCGCGCCTCGTCGACAGGCAGCGGGCTGCCCTGCGAACGCTTCTGCGGGATGCCCATCCCCGGCGGGCACTGGGGCCAGCTGATGTCGGCACCCAGCACGGGCTCGTCGGTGACCTCGATGCCCTCCACCAGATCAGCGAGCGGGTCACGGGTCGGCGACGAAACCGGCTCGGGCGCACGGGTGGGCTCCGGCGTGCTCACTTCGGACGACGTCCCGGTGCCGCTTGGGTCAGCTGGCGCGTCGGGGTCGACTCTCCCCCGCAGGCCGCGAGCGAAAGCACGAGCAGCAGCGCGAGCGCGCCGCGCGTCACAGGCGCGAGGTTGAGGTACGTCGTCTCGAGGTACTCCTCGATGCCCTCAAAGCCGCCCTCGCGGCCGAACCCGCTGGCCTTCATGCCGCCGAAGGGAGCGGCCGCGTTGGAGACCAGGCCGCTGTTGACGCCGATCATCCCGAAGTCGAGCGCCTCGGCCATCCGGATCGTGCGCGCCAGATCGCGGGTGTAGAGGTAGGACGCCAGGCCGTACTCGGTGGCGTTGGCCGCAGCGATGGCCTCCTCGTCGGTGGTGAACGTGGTGATCGGTGCGACCGGGCCGAAGATCTCCTCGGCGTTGATCGCGGAGCTCGGCCGGCACGTCGACGAGCACGGTCGGCTCGTAGAAGTAGCCAGCTCCGGCGGGGGCGTTACCGCCGACCAGGACCTTGGCTCCGTCCTGGACGGCGGCGGTGACCAGCTGGCTGACCGACTCGACGGCCTTCTCGTCGATCAACGGTCCGACGTCGACCCCAACGTCTTGGCCGCGACCGACCGTGAGCGCACCCATCCGCTCGGCCAGCCGACGTGCGAACTCCTCGGCTACGTCGACGTGCACGAGGAAGCGGTTGGCCGAGGTGCAGGCCTCGCCCATGTTGCGCATCTTGGCGAGCATCGCGCCGTCGACGGCGGCCTCGACGTCGGCGTCGGCGAAGACCAGGAACGGCGCATTGCCGCCGAGCTCCATGCTGAGCCGCTGCAGCTGGTCGGCCGACTGCCGCACCAGCACCCGGCCGATGCCCGTCGACCCGGTGAAGCTCACCTTGCGCAGCCGGTCGTCGGCCTGCAGCGTCTGGCTGAGGCCGGCTGAGTCGGTAGTGGTCACGATGTTCAGGACGCCGGCAGGCAGCCCCGCCTCCTCCATCACCGCGGCCAGCGCGAGCATCGTCAACGGGGTCTGCGCGGCGGGCTTGATCACCATCGTGCACCCGGCCGCAACGGCCGGACCGATCTTGCGCGTGCCCATCGCGAGCGGGAAGTTCCACGGAGTCACGAACAGGCACGGCCCGACCGGCTTCTTCACCGTGAGCAGCCGGCTGCCTCCGGCCGGCGCCTGCATCCACCGGCCATGGATGCGCACCGCCTCCTCGGCGTACCAGCGGAAGAACTCCGCCCCGTAGGTCGACCTCGCCCTTGGCCTCGGCCACCGGCTTGCCCATCTCCAGGCTCATCAGCATCGCGAACGTCGTCGGCGCGGGCGATCAGCATCTCGAAGGCTCGGCGCAGGATCTCGCCCCGCTCGCGCGGCGGCGTCGCGGCCCATTCGGCTTGCGCGGCTACTGCCGCGTCGAGCGCCTCGACGGCCTCGTCGGTCGAGGCGTCCGGCACCGTCGTCAGCACCGAACCGTCGGCCGGGTCGAGCACCTCGAAGCGGCGTCCGTCGTCGGCCTCGCGCCAGCTTCCGCCAATGTAGAGGGCCTGGTGCTCCGGGGGCAGGAGATGGTCGATCGAGCGCGGCGGTGCTCATGGCGTTCACTCTTCCACGGGTGCGGTTGCTGAGAAATGCGCAAAGGGCAGACACGCCATGGCGGCTGTCGTAATCTGTCGACGTCGTCCTTCGGAGGGAGCACCAGAGTGACGACAGAACCCCTCGCTGACCCCATGCAGCGGGGGGTTCGCTCTTTCGCGGGCTCGTGAGGCACGAATGCGGCCGCGCGGGGCGGGCGAGGTTGAGCAAGCGCGCGGCTGAGGCACGAAGCCGCGCGGCGCGTCGAAACCCAGTGAGTCCCGAGACCCGACCGGCCCCAGAACCGACCGCCCAAATCCGAGCCCGACCGATTGGCCAAGCGCCTCATCGAGCGCCTCACCCAGCAGCGCGCAAGAACCGCTCCAGGATCGGCCCGGCAGTGCCCGAGCCCGAGGCCCCGTCGCCCACGAACACCGCGACGGCCAGGTCGCCCTGCGCCGCGATCATCCACGCGTGGGTGCGGATGCTGCCATCCGGCGCCTGGTACTCCGCCGTCCCGGTCTTGGCGATCACGGCCGGGCCCGGGAGGTCGGCGAGCAACCGACCGCTGCCCGAGGTGACGACGCCGCGCAGCAGGTCGCGCAGCGCCGCGGCCTCCTGACCGGTGACCGGCTGGACGCCGTCCGGCGGCTGCACGTCGACCTCGTCGAGCAGTCGTGGCACGACCAGCGCGCCCTCCTGGATCGAGGCGATCACAGCGGCCATCGCCATCGGCGAGGCGAGCACGGTGCCCTGACCGATCATGTCGGCGGCGCGACCGGTCTCGGTCGTGGGTGGTGCGACCTGCCCGAAGTACGCCGGGAAGCCGAGGTCGTGGTCGACGCCGAGCCCCAGGGAGGCCGCGGCGGCGGCCAGGTCGTCGTCCTTGAGCCGGGCGCGCTCGGCGATGAAGGCGGTGTTGCAGGAGTTGGCGACGGCCGTGCGGAACGGGATCCGTCCGATGCCGCTGCTCGGGTAGTCGTCGTAGTTCTCGAAGTCGCGTCCGTCGACGTCGACGGTCGCGGTGCACTCCACCGGCGTGTCGGGTCGGATGCCGGCGCGCAGCAGCGCCAGCGAGCTCACGCTCTTGAACGTCGAGCCCGGCGCGTACTGGCCGAAGGTCGCCAGGTTCTGGCCGCCGTTGCCCGGCCCGTTGGCCGCGGCGAGGATCGCTCCGGTGCTGGGCCTGATCGCCACCAGCGCGCTCGCCGGTGAGATGTCGGCCAGCAGCGACTCGGCGTCACGCTGCATCCGCTCGTCGAGCGTGGTCGCCAGCGATCGGCCGCGGCGTGCCTTGACGCGGAAGAGCTCGCGCTCCTTGCCGTCGCTGCCGATCGCGTCGACGACCATGCCGGCGGTGCCCTGGAGCTGGCTGTCGTAGCGCGCCTGGAGGCCGGAGAGGCCGGCCACATCACCGATCGCGTAGTTCTCCGGATCGTCCTTGATCATCTCGGCGGTCACCTCGCCGACAGTGCCGAGGATCGGTGCGGCGAACTCACGGGTGGGCGCCAGCGGCACCTCGTCGGCCAGCAGCCGGGCGCCCTGGATGCGCTCGGCGGCGGCGGCCAGGCCACCGGGCACGTCGCGGTCGCGCAGCATGATCGCCTCCACGAAGGCCTTCTCGCCGGCTGCCTCGACCCGCTCGACGAACCCGGCAGCATCGACGTCGACCAGCCGGGCCAGGGCGCGCGCCGAAGCGCCGGCCTTGGCGTTCGGCACCAGGGTGCGGTCGATCCCGATGCGGACGACGTCGCGGTAGGTGACCAGCTTCGTGCCGCCGGCGCCGGTGATGTCGCCGCGCCGGGCCGCCAGCGGGCGCGCCTCGAGCACCGAGGCGGCGTTCAGGGTCGGCTCGACGACGGCGTGGTTCCACACGACGCTCCAGTCGCCGTCGATGCGCTCGAGCTGCACGTCGACGTCGTAGCTCCACGCGTCGGCCGGTGTCAGCGGCCACGTCCAGGTGAGCGTCGCGGTGGCCTCGTCGCCGGTCTCGTCGACGGATCCGAGCCGGACGGCGGGCGCGACGTCGCCCATGCCCTGCGACGACCTTGAGGAGATCTTCCTCGGCGTCCGTGCCGGCGGTCTCGGTGAACGGGATCTGGCTGAGGTCGCCGGCGGTCAGGGCCTGCACCAGGGCAGCCGCCGTGCCGTCGGCCTTCTCGCCGACGTCGGCCGGGTCGGGCTCGGAGTCGCAGCCCGCGAGCGCCCCCGCCACCAGGGCGAGTCAGGGGGATCGCGAGACGGGGCAGCACGGGCGAAGCCATGGCCCCGGTTCTACCAGCCGCCTCCTACCGCGAGGGGCCTGCCTGGTGTACCACCGGTGGCCAGCGTGCTGGCTGGTGTGGGCACGGTGCGTCTCCGCGGTCGGCACGGTGAAGGTGCCCGTACCGGCGATGAGGTCGTCGACGTTGCGGCGGAAGTTGGGGCACATCGCGACGTCGTGTGCGCGGCACTGCAGCGCGTGCTGGGTCATCTCGCGCGAGAACTCCATCTCGGCCATCCGCCGGTCGAGGTCGGCGAGGTGCGCCTGCAGCACCGCGTGCCGGTCGTGGGCCTCAGCGTCGAGCAGCACCTGGATCTGGTCGAGGCTCATCCCGGCCGCCTTGTTGCGCAGGATGACGGCGACCCGCACCAGCTCGTCGCGCCCGTAGCGACGTCGCCCGGCACTGTCGCGATGCGGTGAGAGCAGCCCGACGTCCTCCCAGTGCCGTAGCACGTGCGTCGCCAGATCGAACCGCGAGGCGAGCTCACCGATGCTCCAGTTCTCAGGCCTTGACTTCATGTTGACATGAACTCACATGCTCGTGGTTGACACAACTTCGAGGCAAGGAGACGCGCGATGAACAGAGTCAAGGGTGTCGGCAAGGAGTACGACGTCATCGTGGTCGGGGGTGGTCCGGCCGGACTGCAGGCCGCGCTGACCGGCGGCCGGATGCACCGGCAGGTGCTGCTGCTCGACAGCGGCAGCTACCGCAACGACCCGACCGACCACCTGCACAACTTCGTGACCCACGACGGGCGAACGCCCGCGCAGTTCCGGGCGATGGCTCGGGCCGACTTGGCGGCCTACGAGACGGTCGAGGTGCGTGACGTCGCCGTCTCCGCGGTGCGCGCTGACACGACCGGCTTCGTCGTCACGGTCGGTGGCTCCGACATCCGCACCCGTCGCGTCGTGCTGGCCACCGGGGTGCGGGACGTACTGCCCCAGAAGCCTGGCCTGGCCGGGCTGTTCGGCACCGTCGCGGCGCACTGCCCCTACTGCCACGGGCACGAGTTCAGTGGCGAGCACGTGGCGATCCTGGGCAACCACGCGCACGTCGGGCGGGTGGCGATGCTGCTCGAACGGATCGCCAGCCGACTGACGGTCCTGACCGACGGTGGCGAGCTGGACTCCGAGAACGCGGCGCTCCTGGCCCGCACCGGTGTCAAGGTGCGTAGCGAGCCGATCGAGTCGTTCTCGCGCACCGAGGGTGGCGCCAGCGTGCGCTTCAGCTCTGGTCGTGACGAGCACGTCGGTGGCCTGATGGTCGCCACGAAGTTCGTCCAGTCGGCAGCGTTCGCCGAGCAACTCGGTCTGCGGCTGCTCGGGTCGGGCTGCGTCGAGGTCGACTGGATGGGCCGCACGTCGTTGCCCGGCGTCTACGCCGCCGGAGACCTCGCCCATCAGGCGAGCATGCCGATGCCGTTCTCGTCGGTGCTGGCCGCCGCCGCAGCCGGCCAAGTGGCGGCCGCGGCAGTCGACGTCGACCTCCTGGCGCTCGACCACGCGATCGGCGTCCCCTCCTGACCGGCGGGATGGCCGGCGGGTGATCGGGATCCTGAACGTGCGCTTGCTGGTGCTGGGCGGCTTGGGCGCCAGCCTCGGGATGATCCCGATCGCGCTGCCGCCCTGGGTCGGGAGATCGTGCCGTCTCGTTGAGGCCGCCGAAACCACCGAGGCCGTCGAGCCCGGTCAGGATTTCTTGTGCCGCGGCTTCTTCTCGACGTGCGGAGCGAAGTCGTCCTCGCGGGCACGGCGCTGCCCGGCCGGACCGCGGTCCTCGGTCAGCTCGATCAGCTTGCCGCTGATTCGGGTGTTCTCGAGCTTCTTCCACACCTCGGCCGGCAGGTTCGCCGGCAGCTCGACGATGGAGAAGTCGGGCCGGATCTGGATGTGCCCGAAGTCGCCGCGGCTCAGGCCACCCTCGTTCGCGATGGCGCCGACGATCTGTCGTGGCTCGACCTTGTGCCGCTTGCCGACCTGGATCTTGTAGGTCTTCATCGGCTGGTCGGTCGTGTGCCGCGGACGACGGTCGGGGCGGTCGCCGCCCCGGTTGCCATGGTCGGCGCGGTCAGCACCGCGGTTCCCGTGGTCGGGGCGGTCGGAGCGCTCCTGGCGGACGGGCTTCTCGCGGGCCGGGTCGAGCAGCAGCGGGGTGTCGCCCTGAGCCACGATCGCCAGCGCGGCGGCGACGTCGCCCTCGGGCACGTCGTGGTTGCGCACGTAGTGGGCGACCACCTCGCGGAACTTCTCGATCTCGCGCGTCTGACCGAGCGCCGCGGTGATCTGGTCGTCGAACTTGGCCAACCGCGTCGAGTTCACGTCGTCCACCGACGGCAGGCCCATCTCGGTGAGCGGCTGGCGGGTGGCCTTCTCGATGTGCTTGAGCAGGTAACGCTCGCGCGGGGTGACGAACGAGATCGCGTCGCCACTGCGGCCGGCGCGGCCGGTGCGGCCGATGCGGTGCACGTAGGACTCGGGGTCGGTCGGGATGTCGTAGTTCACGACATGGCTGATGCGCTCGACGTCCAGGCCGCGCGCAGCGACGTCGGTGGCGACCAGGATGTCGAGCTTGCCCGACTTGAGCTGGTTGACGGTGCGCTCGCGCTGCACCTGCGCGACGTCACCGTTGATGGCCATGGCGGAGAATCCGCGGGCCCGCAGCTTCTCGGCGAGCGTCTCGGTCTCGTTCTTCGTGCGGACGAAGACGATCATGCCCTCGAAGTTCTCGACCTCGAGGATGCGCGTGAGGGCGTCGACCTTCTGCGGGTAGCTGACGATCAGGTAGCGCTGGGCGATGTTGGCCGCGGTCCGCGTCTTGTTCTGCACCGTGATCTCGACCGGGTCGTTGAGGTACTTCTTCGACAACCGTCGGATCTGACTGGGCATCGTCGCGCTGAACAGCGCGACCTGCTTGCCGTCGGGGGTGTCGGCCAGGATCGTCTCGACGTCCTCGGCGAACCCCATGTTGAGCATCTCGTCGGCCTCGTCGAGCACGAGGTACTTCAGCTCGGAGAGGTCGAGCGTGCCCTTCTCGAGGTGGTCCATGATCCGACCCGGGGTGCCGACGACGATGTGGACGCCACGGCGCAGCGCGCTCAGCTGCACGCCATACCCCTGGCCGCCGTAGACCGGCAGCACGTGCACGCCGCGGGTGGTGGCGGCGTACTTCTCGAACGCCTCGCACACTTGGAGCGCCAGCTCGCGGGTCGGCGCCAGGACCAGCGCCTGCACGGCCTTCTGCTTCACGTCGAGCCGGTCGATGATCGGCAGGGCGAACGCCGCGGTCTTGCCGGTACCGGTCTGGGCGAGCCCGACCAGGTCGCGTCCCTCGAGCAGCGGCGGAATGGTCTGGGCCTGGATCGCCGACGGGTTCTCGTAGCCCACCTCGGCCAGCGCCTTGAGCACGGACTCACCGAGTCCGAGGTCGGCGAAGGTCGTCGCCGGGAGCTCGTTGGCGTCGCCGGCCTCGCTGGGGGTGCTGCTCGAGTTGTCGCTCACCCGACAACGGTAGTGCGTCCGGCGATCGGCGTCCGATTCGTTGGCGCGGTGGGCTGGGTCACGGACGGCGCCAGTTTCGCCTGCCGGCAGGCGAATCTCGCACCTGGAAGTGACGAATTGCATTGTTCGAAGGCGACAAACAACTCGCCATTCGACGCTGCCGCTGGCCAAGGGCGCGGCCCGTGCCGCATGGCACACTCGCCGGCATGTCGGAGGTGCTGTGGAGCCCGCCGCTCGACGGGTCGAGCCGGCTCGAGCGGTTCGCCACCGTCCAAGGCCGCGATGCGCACGACTATCCGGCGCTGCACGCCTGGTCGGTGGCCGCTCCCGACGAGTTCTGGCGGGCGGTGTGGGAGTACGCCGAGCTGCCGGGCTCAGGGTCGACGAAGCCGGCTCTGGCCGAGGCGACGATGCCTGGCGCTACCTGGTTCCCTGACCTGCGGCTGAACTACGCCGAGGCAATGCTGGCTCTGCCCGGGCGGGCGGACGACGACGTCGTTGTCGTCGCCACCTCGCAGAGTCGTGACCGGCTCACCTTGACCGCGGCAGACCTGCGCGACCAGGTTGCCCGCGCTCGGGCAGGCCTCGTGCGTGCCGGGGTCGGGCGCGGCGACCGGGTGGCGGCCTACTCGCCGAACATCCCCGAGACCCTGGTGCTGCTGCTGGCCACGGCCAGCCTCGGCGCCATCTTCTCCTCGTGCGCGCCCGAGTTCGGCACCCAGAGCGTGGTCGACCGGTGGCGGCAGATCGAGCCGACCGTGCTGCTGACCGTCGACGGGTACGGCTACGGCACCAAGCCGATCGACCGCATCGCCGAGGTGGCCGCCATCCGGGCCGCGCTGCCGTCGCTGACCACCACCGTCTGGCTCGGCTACCTCGACGCCGACGCCCCGCCACCCGACGGCGCCACCACCGTGGGCCGACTTCACCGGCGACCACGCCGCGATGGCGTACGAGCCGGTGCCCTTCGACCACCCGCTCTACGTGCTGTTCTCCTCCGGCACCACCGGCCTCCCCAAGCCCATCGTGCACGGCCACGGCGGCATCACCCTCGAGCACGCGAAGTCGCTCGCCCTGCACCTCGACCTCGGCCCCGACGACCGGTTCTTCTGGTTCTCCACCACCGGCTGGATGATGTGGAACCTGCTCGTCTCCGGCCTCCTGGTCGGCGCCACCGTGGTCCTGCTCGACGGCGACCCCGGGTCCCCCGACCTCGGCGCGCTCTGGCGCCTGGCGGCCGACGAGCGGGTCACCGTGCTCGGGGTCAGCGCCCCGTTCCTGATGGCCTGCCGCAAGGCCGAGCTCGTGCCCCGCGAGATCGCCGACCTCTCCCACGTCCGCCTGGTCGGCTCGACCGGCGCCCCGCTGCCCGCCGAGGGCTTCCGGTGGGTCGCGGACGCCGTGAGCAGCACCGCCCAGCTCGCCTCCCTCAGCGGCGGCACCGACGTCTGCACGGCGTTCGTCGGCTCGGCACCGACCGTGCCGGTCTACGTCGGCGAGATCTCCTGCCGCTCGCTGGGCTGCGCGGTCGAGGCCTACGACGACGATCGCCGCCCCGTGGTCGGCAGCCTCGGCGAGCTCGTGATCACCGCCCCGATGCCCTCGATGCCGGTCGGGTTCTGGGGCGACGACGACGGGTCGCGCTACCGGGCCGCCTACTTCGAGGACATCCCCGGCGTGTGGCGGCACGGCGACTGGATCACCTTCACCGACCACGGCAGCTGCGTGATCACCGGCCGCAGCGACGCCACCCTCAACCGCGGCGGCGTGCGGCTCGGCACCTCGGAGTTCTACGCCGTCGTCGAGTCGTTGGACGCGGTCCGCGACAGCCTGGTCGTCCACCTCGAGGACGACGAGGGCGGTGCGGGCACGCTGCTCCTCTTCGTCGTGCTGGCCGACGGCGCCGAGCTCACCGACGACGATCCGCCGCGAGGTCGCCACCGCCCTGCGCACCCGGCTGTCGCCCCGCCACGTGCCCGACGAGCTGCACGCCGTGGCCTCGCTGCCGCGCACCCTCTCGGGCAAGAAGCTCGAGGTGCCGGTCAAGAAGATCCTCCAGGGCACGCCGCCGGAGAAGGCCGCGGCGCACGGCGCGCTCACCGATCCCGCTGCCCTCGATCAGTTCGTCGGACTGCGCGACGGCGGTTGAGGCCGCCACCGCTGGTTGTGGTGCGAGGGTCGCTGGCCCGAGCCGCCATCGGTGGTTGAGGCGCGAGGGCCGCTAGGCCCGAGCCTCGAAACCCCCGCACCCAACCGCCCCCTCGAGCCCTCACCGGGTTTCGAGACGGGTCGCGCGTCCGTCGCTTCGCTCCGTGCGCGCCGACCCTCCTCGACCTTCGCGGCTGATCTCACTCCACCGTGACGGACTTGGCCAGGTTGCGCGGCTTGTCGATGTCGTGACCCAGGTGCAGCGCCGCGTGGTAGGCGAGCAGCTGCAGCGGGATGGTGAGGAGGATCGGGTCGAGCTCGCGCTCGGAGCGCGGGACGTCGATGCGTGTGCAGACCACGTCACCCAGGTTGACGTCGGCGTGGGTGACGACGACGAGCGGCCCGCTGCGCGCGGCGATCTCGTGCAGCGCACCCACGTTGCGGTCGGTCAGCTCGTCGGCGGGCACGATCGCAACGGTCGGCACGTCGGACGAGATCAGCGCCAGCGGACCGTGCTTGAGCTCGGAGGTCTGGTAGGCCTCCGCGTGCCGGTAGCTGATCTCCTTGAACTTCTGCGCACCCTCGCGCGCCACCGGGAACCCCCGCACCCGACCCACGAAGAAGAGGCTCTCGGCACCGGCCAGGGTCCGAGCGATCTCCCCGAGCGTCTCCTCCTGCTCGAGGATCTCCGACATCTGCTCGGGCAGCGCGATCAGGGCAGTGATCAGACGCTTCCCGTCTGCGATCGAGAGGTCTCGCACGCGGCCCAGCTGCAGCGCCAGCAGCGCGAACCCGAGGAACATGTTGGTCAGCGCCTTCGTCGAGGCCACCGCCACCTCGGGGCCGGAGTGCAAGTAGATGCCGCCGTCGACCTCGCGGGCGATCGCGCTGCCGACCACGTTCACCAGGCCGATCACCCGGCCACCCTTGCGCCGGATCTCCTGGACGGCGAGCAGGGTGTCGATGGTCTCGCCCGACTGGCTGACCGCGACGTACAGCGTGTCGGCCTCGATCACCGGGTCTCGGTAGCGGAACTCGCTGGCGGCCTCGGCGTCAGCGGGGATGCGCGCGAGCTCCTCGATCAGCGAGGCGCCCATCTGGCCCGACGTAGTAGGCCGACCCGCAGCCGAGGATCTTCACCCGCCGGATCGCCCGGGTCTCGCGGGCATCCATGTTCAGCCCGCCAAGGTGGGCGGTGCCGAAGCGCTCGTCGAGGCGGCCGCGCAGCACCCGCTCGGCCGCGGCGGGCTGCTCGCGCATCTCCTTGTGCATGAACGACTCGTGGTCGCCCGCGTCGTAGGCGCTCGGGTCGATGTCGACCTCGGTGGCCTCGCGCGGGGCACGCGTCAGATCGGTGCGGTACGTCGTGAAGCCGGTCGCCGTGAGGGTGGCCAGCTCGCCGTCCTCGAGGTGGGCGACGGTCGTGGTGTGTCGCACCAGGGCGGCGAGGTCGGAGGCGACGAGCATCTCCTTCTCCCCCACGCCGATGATCAACGGGCTGCCGTTGCGGGCCACCACGATCCGGTCGGGGAAGTCAGCGTGCACGACAGCCAGGCCGTAGGTGCCGTCGATCTGGGTCAGAGCCTCGGCCACCCGGCCCTCCAGGGTCTCGGCGTGCGAGCGGGCGATCAGGTGGGCCAGCACCTCGGTGTCGGTGTCGGACGCGAGCGTGACGCCGTCGTCGGTGAGCTGCTGGCGCAGGCTGGAGGCGTTGTCGATGATCCCGTTGTGGACGACGGCCACGTCACCCTTGGCGTCGACGTGCGGGTGGGCGTTGGCGTCGTTGGCCGGACCGTGGGTGGCCCACCGGGTGTGCCCGATGCCGACCTTGCCGGCGAACCTCTTGGGCAGGTCGTCCTGCAGGTCGCGCACCCGACCTGCCTTCTTGGCGACCTTGAGGCCCGCGGTGCTCGTCGCGCCCAGCACCGCGAGCCCTGCCGAGTCATACCCGCGGTGCTCGAGACGGGTGAGGCCCTCGAGGAGCAGCGGCGCTGCCTGCTGGGTACCGATGTAGCCGACGATGCCGCACATGGGCGTCCGCCTTTCGTGAGTGCTGGAAGTGGTGCCGGAGTTGAGGCCTGGAGTGAGGGTCCAGCTGGTCTAGCCGTAGACGAGGCGTCTCAGCTGCCGTTCTGAGAGCTCGGGCGCCGCAACCACGCGGTCCGCGAGCTCGGTGGTGATCTGGGTGAAGATCTCGGGGTTCTTGGCGCCGTAGGTCTTCAGCTCCGCGTGCCGCCGGCGCACGTAGGCCTCGAGCGACTCGGCATGGAACGCCACGACGTCCTCGATGACGCGCACTGCCTCGGGAGCCGAGAGACCGGTGCTCGCCATCACGTGGGCGACGAGGTTCGGATCGGCGGTCACGTCGGGATCCTGACTCGGAGATGATGCCAACTGCAAGTTTCTGCCCGAATTCGGGCAGAAACTGGGAGGTTCCGCATCGCGCCCTGCTTTGCCTAGGCACTCAGTGGGGCACCGCCAGGCGTGTGCCCGACCTGGATGGGTCCAGGTGGGGGAGATGAGTCAATGTCCGCGCTGGGCTGGCGATGCAGGTGGGGATGAGATACCTTGGGTGAACAGAAGGTGAACAGGAGGTGTCCCATGAACGACGTCAAGCCCGCCCAGCTGGAGATGCGCTGGATTCCGGTGACCGATGACAGTGGACGCACGCGCATGGAAGCGGTCTGGATCGTCCCGAAGCGCGCCGACGCGATCACGCACGCCGCCTGAGGCCCGTCGACTCGGTCTCTCACGAGGCCGCCCGCTCGTCCGCCGGACCGAGCGGCGGCCTCGAAGTTCTGCCTGGAACCGAGATGGGGAATGGAACCGGACCACGGTCCGTTAGAGTTGGTTGACAGTTCAACCACCCGACCTCCAGGAGCACCCATGAGCGAGTTCGACGCCGGCACCACCGCGCTGGCCGACATCACCGGCGACTACACCATCGACGCAGCCCACACCCGCCTCGGCTTCGTGGCCCGGCACGCGATGGTCACCAAGGTCCGCGGCCAGTTCAAGGACTTCGCTGGCACCGCCCACGTCGACCCGACCACGCCAGCCAACTCGAAGGTCGACATCACCATCCAGGCCGCCAGCGTCGACACCGGCGTGGCCGACCGCGACGGCCACCTCCTCTCCGCCGACTTCTTCGGTGCCGAGGAGAACCCCGACGATCACTTTCACCTCCACCGACGTGACCCGCGACGGAACCGACTGGACGATCACCGGCGACCTGACCATCAAGGGCACGACCAAGTCGGTCACCATCGACTTCGAGGAGGTCGGCACCGCGCGTGACCCGTTCGGCAACGTCCGCCTCGGCTTCGAGGGCTCGACCACGATCAACCGCACCGACTGGGGCCTGAGCTTCAACGCCGTCCTCGACACCGGCGGCGTCCTGGTCTCGGAGAAGGTCAAGCTCGAGTTCGACATCTCCGCCATCGCCAACGCCTGACCCGCATTTTCCCGCTGACCCGTCCTCTATAGGGGACGGGTCAGCGTAATTCGGGTGCGGCGCCGCGGCCGCTTGCTGGTTGCATTCCCTTGTGAACGACGCACTTCCGATCGGCTACCGAACCAGGGCGCTGACCCTCGCCGACGCCGAGGCGGTGCACGCGGTGCTCGCCGCGGAGGAGCGGCACGACCTGGGCCGCGTCGACAGCGACCTCGAGGACATCCTGGGCGAGTGGCAGAAGCCCGAGCACCGACCTGAGCACCACCACCGTCGGTATCGAGCACGAACGGGCGTGCTGGTCGGGTACGCCGAGCTGGCCGACGACCACGGGTTCGCCAACGTGCACCCCGACCACCATGGCCGCGGGCTCGGTCGCTGGCTGGCCGACTGGCTCGAGCGGCGCGCCGCGGCCGAGGGCGAGACGTCGATCGGCGGCCAGGTGTTCGAGGGCGGACCGGCCGACCGGCTGCTCTGGCCCGTGGCTACGAGCTTCGCTGGACCGCCTGGGACCTCGAGCTGCCGGACGGCGTCGAGATCCCGCGCCCCGACGTGCCGGACGGCTACACGCCCGCGGCTCGCCACAGCCGACGACCACGAGGCGTGCTGGACGCGTGTTCGAGGACGCCTTCCTCGAGTGGTCGGAGCGTGAGCGCAAGAGCCGTTCGAGGACTTCGCGGCCACGATGTGGCTCCGGCCGGGCTTCGAGCCGTGGAACCTGCGGGTGGTGACCGACCCTGCCGGCGTCGTCGTGGCCGCCACGTTCATCACCCTCACCGGAGACGGTGACTCCTACCTGCACAAGGTGGCCGTGCGGCGCGACCAGCGCGGTCTCGGGCTCGGCCGGCTGCTGCTGGCCGACGCGTTCGCCGCCGCCCGCGAGCACGGCGCCGCGGTCTCACGGCTTTCGACCGACACCCGCGCGGGCGCTCGCGGGCTCTACGAGAGCGTCGGCATGGTCGTCGAGTCGACGTGGGTCAACCGTCGCCTCATCCTGACCAACGACTAGAACTCGTTCTACCCTGGCCCGCATGCCGCGCACCCAGTTCGCCGTCCGCTACGACTTCCGGGCTCCAGGCGCCGACCCGGCGACCCGGCAGGAGATCTTCAGCCGCTCTCTCGAGCAGGCGACGTACGTCGACCAGCACGGCCACGATGCGTTGATGCTGTCGGAGCACCACGCCTCCGACGACGGCTACCTCCCCAGTCCGCTGCCCGTGGCTGCGGCGATGGCCGCGGTGACCAGCAGGATCCCGATCACGGTCTCGGCGCTGCTCGTGAACTTCTACGACCCGCTCCGGCTCGCCGAGGACCTCGCGGTGCTCGACCATCTCAGCAAGGGGCGGGTCAGCCACACGATCGGGTTGGGTTATCGGCGCGAGGAGTACGCCATGTACGCCCGGCCCTGGGAGACCCGCGGCGCCGACCTCGAGGCCCGCATCGAGGTACTGCTGCGAGCCTGGACCGGCGAGCTGTTCGAGCACGAGGGCCGCACCGTGCGCGTGCTGCCGACGCCGTACTCGCAACCGCACCCCTTCCTCTTCTATGGCGGCGGGACGCCGGCCGCGGCCCGTCGCGCCGGCCGGCTCGGTCTGCACTTCCAGCCCCAGCACGGCGATCCGGCCCTCAAGGAGGCCTACGACGCCGAGTGCCGCGCCCACGGTCGTGACCCGGGCTTCACGATGCTCGCCCCACCCGGACCCGCCAACGTGTTCTGCGCGAACGACCCCGACGCGTTCTGGGACCGCTACGGACACCACCTGCTCGCCGATGCCGTTGCCTACCAGGAGTGGCACGGCGACGCGGCGTCCTACGTCGTCGACCCCTCGCGAACGGTCGAGGAGATGCGGACCGCAGGCATCTACGTCGTCGTCACTGCCGACGAGCTCGTCGACCGCTGCCGCAGCGGCGACATCGCCCTGGTGACGAGCCACCCGGCCTGCGGCGGCCTGCCCGCCGAGCCGTCGTGGGAGAGCCTGCGCCTGGTGAGCGAGAGAGTCATTCCCGCCGTGCGGATAACTCGATCGTCGTCACCACCGCGGTGACCGACGGGCGCCGCGGAGTGGAGGAGAACCCGAAGTGGGTGGCCTCCCCGTCGCACATCGCCCCGAGTTCGACGCCGTCGAACGAGCCGGTCGCGGCATCAAGACGACGGTGGTCGGTCGCGCCGTACCACTCGAGTCGGTCGCCGGTGTCGCCGCGAGTGCGCACGCCACGCAGCACCACGCGCGCGACGACGTCGGTCAGAGCGCACCACCACGGCGCCTGCGCCACGCGGCGCGGCACCAGCCGCAGCAGCCGTCCGAGCAGGGTGCGACCGCCTACCTCCAGGTCGAGCACCAGGGACGATGACTGGAGCTGCCAGGTGGTCTCGCCCGACACCTCGACGTCCTCGATCCGCACCTCGTCGAAGGTGTAGGTCGCCGCCACGAAGTCGGCGACGTCGTGGCTCGGTGCCACCAGCACCCGGTGCCCGTCGGCTCGCTCCACCATGGCGTCGGCGAACGCCCCGAGCGGCGAGGTGTGCCACCGGCCGACGACGACGCGGACGCCACTGGTCGTGCCGGTGCCCGCGATCTCGCCGCGGAACCGAACCCGTTCGCCCCTCACGCAGCCACCGTAGCCACCGGCCGGATGCCCTAGGGTCGGCGTCGTCGACCACCTGATGGCGTCCCTGGAGGTTCCATGCCCACGTTGCACCCTTGCCGTCGCGTCGAGCTCGACTACCTGCACACGGCGCCCGTGCGCTTCAGCAACAGCGTCGACATCGCGCTCAGCCCCGACGACCTGTTCGGCGTGCTCGCCCGAGCCGACACCTGGCCGCGGTGGGCGAGCGTGATCACGAACGTCGAGTACACGAGCCCGGAGCCCTTCGGCGTCGGCACCACCCGAGTGGTCACCATGCGCGGCGGGCTCGTCGGCGACGAGGAGTTCCTCGCCTGGGAACCCGGCAAGCACCTGGCCTTCCGCTTCAACGCAGCCTCGACCAAGGCGGTCGGCGCCTTCCTGGAGGACTACACGATCCGCCCGACGTCGACCGGGTGCGAGCTCACGTGGGCGCTGGCCCAAGAGCTGGCCGGTCCGTCAAAGGTGTTCTCGCCGCTGACCAAGCCGGTGACCAACGTGATGTTCAAGCGCTTTCTGGGCAACCTGCAGAAGCTCACCGCCAACGGCGTCCCTACCTGAGGTGCCGGTCCGCAGCCATTAGCAGCCCCCGCGGGGCACCCCGCCGTCGCGGACCGTCTTGACGTCGTCCGAGAAGCGGTCCGACGTCGGGCACGCTCGGACGGTCAGGACGGGCAGGGCGTCCGTTGCGCGTGAGCTGCCAGCACTGCACCCGGAACTTCAGCCGGGTTGCCGTCACCTCCAGGGGCGCCTCGGTGAACCGGCTCGCGAAGTGTGCGGTCAACCAACGGCGTTGAGATGCGGACGCCGCGCGCCGAGTGCCAGCGGGCACCTCGATGGCGGCGTGGTAGAGCCGAGGGCCGTCGTCGAGGCCGGCTCGTCGATGGTTCTGGCGCAACGCGTCGTAGGAGTGCAGCTGCAAGCGCAGCCACTCCCCGTCGACCCGGACGCGCAAGGCGGTAGGCGTACATGCCCAGTCGAAGGTGTCGACCCGAGCGGGCGAGCCGCCGACGGTGCCCACGAAACCCACGGTCGAGCGCTCGACGGAGCGGCCGGGCAGCGGCAGACGCCGTCCGAGCTCGACCTCGGCACGCTGGAAACGCCAGCGTGCGGCATCAGGGTCTTCACCCACACCCCGGCGCGACCGTGCCGGCGCCCGGCGACCCGCAGCTCGCGGTCGAGCGCGTCGGGGCCGGTCTTCAGGATCGAGACCCGGTCGGTGATGGGGCCGGGCGGTAGCGGCTGGCGCGCCCAGTCAGGAACGGGCAGCTGCCAGCGTGGGTCGGTTCGCGGCAACCCGGTCTCCCAGGTGTAGGCGCCGAAGATGGGGTTGGCGCCGGTGACGTCGAAGTCATAGAGACGCGTGTACAGCTCACCCGACCTCGTGACCGCCAGGACCGTCGATCCGCTGGCATCGAGGTCGGCCAGCCGTGCGGTGCCGGCCCGGGGCAGGCACACCTCGCGGCTGTGGTCGGCCGGCAGCCACGGGTCGAGGTAGGTGAGCCGCCTGCCGTGCTCGCGCAGCAGGTAGTAGGTGGCGACGCCGATGGCGTGGTGGCGGCGTCCGGCCGAGTCGGTGAGGGTCTCGTCGCCGGTGAACTCCGAGGCCGCCGCCGCAGAGACGCCGGGGCCGAGGCGTACGCCAGAGCCCAGCCACAGGAACGGGCCCCACCGCCACGTCCATCGCTCGGGAGCGAGGTCGTCGTCGGGCATGTCGTGGCTGTAGACCTGTCCGTCCCTCGTACGTACGAGGAGCAACCGGTGGTCGGCGCTGACGTGAGTCACGTTCCCCGACAGGCAGGGAGGCAGCACGAGCTCGTGCCAACGCTCGTCCTCCAGGACGCGGCCCTCCCGCGCCCGGGCGACGAAGAGGTCGCCGGAGCGAAGAGCGAACACGTAGGCGTTGCTCACCGCGTGCGCGCCGTCCTTGAACCAGACCCGGCGCGGCAGCGAACGGGTTGCCGGCGCGCCGAAGCCACCAGAGCCGAGCTCGGAGGACGGCGCCGGGAGCTGCCCACCCACACCGAAGATGCCGGTGGTTCCCGCGGCCAATGGCAGGCAGATCGGACTGCTCGGTGGCATCGCCGACGCCGTGCTCCCGTGGAGCACCGGGCCTGCTGCGGCGGCCAGGGCAACCACGAGAGCGACCACCACACCGCGCGAGGTCGCGCGAGGTCTCACGCTGGACTCATCGGATCGGCGCACCCGAGATGGTGCGCGCGATGACGAGGCGCTGGATCTCGGAGGTGCCCTCGAAGATCGTGTAGATCTTCGCGTCGCGAGCCCAGCGCTCGACCGGGTACTCGCGGGTGAAGCCGTTGCCGCCCAGGATCTGCATCGCCTGACCGGTGACCTTGACCGCGGTCTCGGCGGCCATCAGCTTCGACATCGAGCCCTCGGCGGCGTTGAACGGCCGGTTCTGGCTGGCCATCCACGCCGCGCGCTGCACTAGGAGGCGACTGGCGTCGATCGAGACAGCCATGTCGGCGAGCATGAACGCCACGGCCTGGTTCTCGATGATCGCCTTGCCGAACTGCTCACGGGTCTTGGCGTAGTCGAGGGCCACCTCGTAGGCGGCCCTGGCGATGCCCACGGCCATCGCTCCGACGGCAGGCCGGGTGCGCTCGAACGTCGCCATGCTGGCGTTGCCCTTGCTGCCCGCGCCCTCACGGGCCCGAGCCAGGCGCTCGTCCAGCTTCTCCTTGCCACCGAGGAGGCAGCGGCCGGGGACGCGCACGTTGTCGAGCACGACCTCGGCGGTGTGGCTGGCGCGGATGCCGTGCTTGTGGAACTTCTGCCCCTGGCTGAGCCCCTTGGTGCCGGGCGGCACGACGAAGCTGGTCTGGCCACGGGTCTTCAGATCGGGGTCGACCACGGCGGTGACGACGTGGACGTCGGCGATGCCGCCGTTGGTGGCCCAGGTCTTGGTGCCGTTGATGACCCACTCGTCGGTGGCCTCGTCGTAGCGCGCGCGGGTGCGCATCGCGCCGACGTCGCTGCCGGCGTCGGGCTCGGAGGAGCAGAAGGCGCCGAGCTTGAGGTCGCCCGGGCTGCCGAACATCTCCGGCACCCACTCGAGCACCTGCTCCTGGGTGCCGTTCGAGCTGACTCCCGCGGCAGCCAGCGCGGTGCCGACGATGGCCAGACCGATGCCCGCATCACCCCAGCACAACTCCTCCATCGACACCGGGATGCCGAGCCCCGTGGGGTCGAAGCCCTGGGTGGCGAAGAAGTCCATCGAGTAGATGCCTGCTTGGGCTGCCTCCTCGACGACCGGCCAGGGAAACTCCTCCTTCTCGTCCCACTCGGAGGCAGCGGGGCGGATCACGTCCGCGGCAAAGGTGTGGAGCCAGTTCTTCAGCTCGACGTGGTCAGGGGTCAGCTCGAAGCTCGGCGTCGACACCCCGCGAGGCTACCGGCGGGTAGCGAGCGGGTCATGCGAATCATGCGTCAGAACGGGGTCAGCCCCGGGCGCACCATGTGCGGCGGCCCGACCGGGAGCGGCGGCGGGGCATCGAACTTCTCCACCTTGCCCCGGACTCGACCGAAGTCCTCGCTGATGTTGTCGTCTGTGCCACTGACGTCCTCCCACACCGCCCTCAGCATCTGGGCGGCCCACTTCATCTCCTTCGCCGTCTCCCCGATCTCCTCCTCGAGCTTGGTCGAGGCCGCGGAGTACTCGCTGGCGGCACCCGTGCTTCCGGTGCCGATGCTGGCGTCGCGAGACCAGCCGTTGTAGCTGTTGGCGTCGTCGAGCCCCTGCGCCGCCTCCTTCATCTCATAGCCGATGTCCTTCTCGAGATAGTCGGCGGCGTCCCAGATGTTGTCCTTGTTCACGATCACGCCGGGGGTGATGAAGTCGGCGGTGCCGGTGGCCGCGTAGGTCTCGCTGGGCCGGGCCAGGCGGAACGACTCCTGGTCGGCCGAGCCGTCGGTACGGGCAGGAGCGGCAGCCGAGATGTGGTCACGCAGGTTGGTCAGGCTCTTCTCGATGTCGCCCTCGACCTGGCGGCTGCGGTCCGAGATGTTGGTGACGGCGCCGCGAATCTTCTCGATCACCTCGTACGGCGCCCGCGCGCCGAGGTCGTTGGGCTCGGCGGCCTCGCCACCGAAGGTGTCGACGAGCAGGCCGGTCACGCTCAGGGCCGTGCCGGTCGGTCCGGTGACCGGCGCGAACGCCGGGAACCATCCGAGCACCGTGTTCACGGTGCCGACCACCGACATCGCGGCCTTGACGTCGCCCACCGTGATGCCGCCGCAGCCACGGAAGGCGTCAGCTGCCTTGTAGGCGAGCTCGACCGCGTCGGACTGGAGCCGTCGGAACATCTCCGACTCCTCGTACAACGTGATGCGCAGGACCTCCGCGGCCAGGGCCTGGTTGCTGACCACGACGGTGAACAGGTTGAGGTACGTCGAGAAGGCCTGCGACGCACCGCCCTGCCAGGTCTTCAACGTCTGCGCCACGTCAGAGGCCAGCGCGAGGGTGCTGTTGCCTTCGTAGTCGATGCTGGACGGCGCCTCGGTGCCGCCGCTCGACTCGTTGCCCGAACCGCGGCTGCCGTCGGCGGCGAGCTTGGTCAGGGCGAACTTCACGTCGTCGGCCTTCGACTCGAAGATGCCCGGGTGGGGAAGGTCGAGGAGCGGCTCGAAGATCGGCGGGATCTGCTCCTCCATCATCCGGTAGATGTCACCGATCGACGGCATCTCCTGGGGGTACCCCTCCGGGCCGGTGTAGTGAGGCAGCGGCTCATCGGGGTACTGCCCGGTTCCCGGTGCCGGGATGCCCGGGTAGTCGTCGGGCACGCCCTGGGAGCGGTACGAGCCGTCCTCGCCGACGTAGTAGCCGTTGATCCACAGCACCGCCCGACACGCAGCCTCGACCACCTCGTCGATGAGCGCGGACATCCGCCAGTACTCGCCGCTGTAGTCCTCGTCGGCCATGGTTTCCTCCTGGATCGCACCGAGCTGCGCCATCAACGCCTTGCGATGTCGGTCCTGCCCGCGGTGGGTCCAGATGAAACCGGCTGCCGAGAGGTGAGGCCCAGCTCAGACCTCGCCGACCGGGTCGGACTCTCGGATCAGCGAGCCAGCCAAGCGGCGTAGGCGTCGAACGTGTACGGACGCCCGAGGAAGTCGGCCACCAGGTCGGCGGCATCCTTGGAACCCCCGGGCGCGAGGACGCGGTCGCGGTAACGGCCGGCCACCCCGGTGCCGGCAGCGTCGAACAGGTCAGTCCGGGTCGAAGGCGCTGTAGAGGTCCTTGGCAATCACCAGCGACCACATGTAGGTGTAGTAGGCCGAGCTGTAGCCGCCGAGGTGGCCGAAGCTGGCGAACATGTGCGTGCCCTCCAGGTAGGGCCACGGCGAGTACTGCTCCTGGAGCTCGATCATCCGAGCGGTGAGGTCGGCCGGCCGCTCGACGTGGAAGTAGTAGGACATCGCGGCGTAGAACATCTGCACCCGCGAGAACAGGCCTTTGCCGTAGTCGTCGCTGCGCAGCATCGCCTGCACCAGCGCGGCTGGGATCGGTTCGCCGGCGGCGTTGGTGGCGAAGCTGCCGAGGATGTCGGCGTCCCAGGCCCACTCCTCGAGCATCTGCGACGGCGCCTCCACGAAGTCCCACTCCGTGGCGACGCCGGCGAACCGCGACCAGGCGACGTGGCCGCCGAGCACGTGGTGCACCAGGTGACCGAACTCGTGGAAGAGCGTGACCACGTGGTCGTGCTCCATCAGACCCTTGGAGAAGTTGCAGACCAGCACACCCTCGGGCAGCTGCTGCCCCTCGACGCCGTCGGTGAGGGTGAACTGGGCGGCGTGCTTGTACTTGCCGGCACGCGGGTGCAGGTCGAGATAGATCCTGCCGAGCACACTCTCAGGCCTGGCGCTGTCCTCGAGACGGACGACGTCGTAGGCAGTGACGTCCTCGTGCCAGACGGTCGCGTCGGGCACGGGGTCATAGCGCAGACCGAAGAGCCGGCCGGTGACCTCGAGCAGGCCTTGTCGCACCTTGTCGAACGCGAAGTAGGTGCGCACCCGCTGGGAGTCGACCTCGTACTGCTCGCGGCGCACGACCTCCTGGTAGTAGGTGGCGTCGTAGTTCGGGATCCGCTCGGCGTCGGGGAAGTCGACGCGGTACCGCTCCAGCATCGCGGCGAGGTCGCGCTGCATCGGCGCCTCGGCGGCGGCGGCGATCTTCTCGATGAAGGGCGGGATCGCCGTGCCCTCCTTGATCATCTTGACCTCGGCGTCGTACGCCGCCCAGTCGGAGTAGCCGACCAGGGTGGCCAGCTCGTGGCGGGCCGCGAACAGCTGCTTGAGCACGGAGTCGGCCTGGGGCCAGCCTCGCTCGAGGAAGGCCGACGGTCATCTCGCGGCGCACGCTCTGGTCGTGCGCGAACATGCGCGTCGGCACCGCGTCGGGGTAGTCGGTGGTGATCGTGACCAGGCCCTCGTCGTCGGCCGGGTGGGAGTCGAGGAAGTCCTGCGGAAGGCCGGCGAGCTGTTCGGTTCGCACCCGGATCGTGCGGACGTCGTCCCGCGTGATCTTGCTGAACTCCTGGTCGAGCTCGGTGATCTGCTCGTTCAGCTCGGTGATGCGGGCGCGGGTGGCGTCGTCCTGGTCGACGCCGGCACGCACGAAGTCGCGCAGCACCTTCGTCGAGAAGTCGGCTGGCGTCGGCGTCCAGGCCACTGCCGTCGAGCGCGGCGAAGACCTCGTAGAGGTCGCGGTCGAGGCTGAGCTCGGTGATCATCCGCATGACGTCCTGCTCGGCCTTGTCGGCGGTGTCGCGCACCACCTCGGCCGGGTGCACGTTGCCGAACAGCGACCCCATCGCTGCGACGTTGCCCAGCTGCAGGTTGGCCTCGTCCCACAGCCGCAGCGTGCCGAGCGCGTCACCGGGAGGTGCTGAGCGCAGCTCGTTGACCAGCTCGCGGGCGCGGGTCAGGCCCTGCTCGGCCCGCGAGCGCACCCACTCCTCGGCGATGTCGGCATCAGCAGCGGGCAGGGTCAGCGCAGTGGGGGTCACCGCTCCACCCTAGGTCGGCGTCGGGCGTCAGCCCAGGCGATTTTCGGCGGCGCGCGTCCTCACGCCAGCTGGGCACGGCGACGGGTCAGGTACGCCGTCTCTGCGGGGTTGTCGATGAGCGCGAGCGCCGCGTCATAGGCCTCGCGCGACTCGGCCGAGCGGCCCAGTCGGCGCAGCAGCTCGGCGCGGGTGACGTGCCAGGGGTGGTAGCCCGAGAGCGGCAACCGATCGACCTGGGCGAGCGCCACCTCGGCGCCGTCCAGCTCAGCCACGGCGACCGCTTGGTTGAGCGCGACCAGCGGGCTCTGGTCGATCGCGGTGAGCTGGCCGTAGAGCGCGGCGATCTGGGCCCAGTCGGTGTCGGCGGCGCTGAGCGCGTCAGTGTGGACGGCATTGATCGCCGCCAACAGCTGGTAGCGGTCGGGCTGGTTGCGGGCCAGGCACTCGCGCACCAGGGCGTGACCCTCGGCGATGAGGGCGCGGTCCCAGCCGCCGCGGTCCTGCTCGTCGAGGGGCACCAGCTCGCCGGCAGCGACCCGGGTCGTGGCCCGGGACTCGATGAGCAGCATCAGCGCCAGCAGGCCGACGACCTCGGGTCGATCGGGCACGAGCTGGCGCACGATGCGGGCCAGCCGGATGGCCTCGGCAGTCAGGTCGCGGCGGATCGCGACGTCCCCGGAGGTGGACAGGTAGCCCTCGTTGAAGACCAGGTAGAGCACGGCCAGGACGGCGTCCAGCCGCTCGGGCAGGTCGGCTGGCTCGGGCACGCGGTAGGGGATCTTGGCGCCGGCGATCTTCTTCTTGGCGCGGGTGATCCGCTGCGCCATGGTGGTCTCCGGCACCAGGAAGGCCTGGGCGATCTCGGCCACGGTCAGCCCGCCGAGCAGCCGCAGGGTGAGCGCCACCCGTGCCTCGGGGGCCAGGGCCGGGTGGCAGCAGGTGAAGATCAGCCGCAGCCGGTCGTCCTCGACGACACCGGTGGGTTGGTGCTGCTCGGGGTTCTCGATCACGAGGGCCGCCTGGTGCTTGGCGTCGCGATGCGACTCGCGGCGAAGCCGGTCGACGGCCTTGTTGGCCGCCGTCGTGGTGAGCCAGGCGCCCGGGTTCGGGTGGGGCGCCGGTCTCGGGGTAGAGCTCGGGCCACCGCTCGAGCGCGACCAGGAGCGCCTCGCCGGCAGCGTCCTCGGCGACGTCGATGTCACCGAAGCGCCGCACGAGCGAGGCCACGACCCGGCCGAACTCCTCGCGGTAGACCCGCTCGACCTCGTGCACTACTCGGTGGGCTCTTCCTGGAACGGCCGCACCTCGACCGGACCGCCGCAGGCCTTCGAGCCACGCTTGGCCCAGTCGAGGGCGGCGTCGAGGTCGGCGGCCTCGATGATCCAGAAGCCCGCCGAGGTACTCCTTCGACTCTGCGAACGGGCCGTCGGTGATGACGGGCTCGGCGCCGGTGTTGTTCACCGTCGTGGACATGTCGATGGTCTGCAAGCCACCGGCGAACACCCACGCTCCGGCAGCTTGGACCTCGTCGTTGAACACCGAGACCGCGTCGAACATCGACTGCATCTCCTCAGGCGACATCGCCGACAACCGCGCACTGTCGGCGGGGTCGTGGTGGACGGACAGCAGGTACTGGGTCATGAGGTTCTCCTGTGGTTCGGGTGGTTCGGGTGGTGAGGCGGCCGGCGTGGCTGCCTCTCACCCGTTCCACGAAAGGGCGGGCGCGGATACGACAGCGCGAGACGAACTTCTTATGGGGAGTTTTCCAGACCGGCGCCACCGGACGCGCTTACCGTGTGGGCCATGACCGACCGGGGAGCGCAGCCAAGGCGTCGCTTCGCCGCGGCCGCTCTCGGGCTCACGGTCGCGCTGCTGACCGCCCTTTCGGTGGCGGTGCCGGCCACCAGCGCGCCGCAGGACCCACGCCGCTCACGCGGGCTCTTCGTCGACCCGTTCATGAAGGCGGCCCAGGCCGGGCCGACGTTCAGCGCCATCGGCTCGCGTCCCAACCGCTGTGGATCACCGACTACTACGGCTCCCCCGAGGGCGCCCGTTCCGCGGTGGCGAGCTACGTCGGCCGGGCTGCCGAGGCGGGAAAGACACCACTGCTGGTCGTCTACAACATCCCCGACCGCGACTGCGGCCTCTACTCGAGCCAGGACGACCAGATCACCGACGACTACTACCGGTCATGGGTGAAGCAGGTCGCGTCCGGCATCGGCTCGACAGCTTGCCGATCGTGGTGCTCGAGCCGGACGCCATCGCGTTCATAGGCGACTCGCGCTGCACGGGCCGCGGCCACCGGCTCGCCCTGCTCCAGTACGCCACCCGCGTGCTCGCCAAGGCCGGCGCGTGGGTCTACATCGACGCCGGCCATTCCGGCTGGCGCACTCCCGACTACATGGCACCGCTGCTCGTCAAGGCGGGAGTCGCCAACGCCCGGGGCATCGCCACCAACGTCGCGAACTCGCGCACGACCGGTGCCGAGAAGGCCTACGCCGCTGCGCTGGTCAAGCAGCTCGGCAAGCGCTCGGTGCGCGGCGTCCACTACGTCATCGACACCTCGCGCAACGGGGCCGGTCGCAGCGGTCCGGAGAACGGCGACGTCTGCAACCCGACCGCTGCCCGCCTCGGCGTCGCCCCGCGGCTGGTCTTCCAGGGCGCCTACGACGGCCGGCTCTGGATCAAGCTGCCGGGTGAGTCAGACGGACCCTGCAACGGCGGGCCGTCGTCCGGCGAGTTCTTCCCGACCGGTGCCTGCCGGCTGCTCAAGGGGCCGACGTTCTTCTACGACGACTCCGCCACCACCTGCCGCTCCTAGATCCACGCCGAGTCGGCGCGTCTGACGAGCCGACTCGGCCCGAATTTCGCGTGCAGATGCGCCGACTCGGCGTTCTTCACCAGCCCCAGGAGCCGGGCTCGCCCTTGAAGGGGCCGACGACCTTCGAGGTGATCCAGCCGCCGTAGAAGCCACCGGCCTGTGGGATGACGACCTCGCCGTCGACGAGGCAGCGGTCCATGGCGGCGGGCATCACCGCGACCGCGCCGGCGATGTCGGCGAAGGCCGGGGTGGGGTGCGGGTAGGTCCAGCCGGCGCGTGGCGCGACGCTGTCTCCGCCGAGCACGTCGAAGTAGGCGGCCTGGCCCTTCCACTCGCACGACGACGAACCCGCGGCCTCTCGTAGCGCGCCCTCGACGAACGCCTCGCGCGGCAGGTAGTAGGTCGGCGGGTGGCTGGTCTCGAGCACCCGCCAGGCCCGGGTGGTGGCTGCGACTGTGACGCCCCCGAGCTCGATCTCGATCGAGTGGGTGGTGGCCTCGAGACGGGGCGGGCGGGGGTAGTCCCACACTGACTCCTGGTCGGGTCCGGCCGGGTCGGGCTTCGGGTGCATTCCTCCAGCCTGCCACCGCCCGACTAGCGTGCTGCCGTGAACCTGTTCGAGTTCGAGGGCAAGCGACCGACCGTGCACCCCGACGCGTGGGTCGCTCCCACCGCCACCCTGATCGGCGACGTGACGGTCGAGGCCGGCGCGAGCATCTGGTACGGCGCGGTGCTGCGCGGAGACATCTGCACGATCGTGATCCGCGAGGGCTCGAACATCCAGGACAACTCGGTGCTGCACGCCGCCCCCGAGGCCACCTTGACGGTCGGACCGAACGCCACGATCGGGCACGGCTGCGTGGTGCACTGCGACGAGGTCGGCGAGCAGGCCCTGATCGGCAACGGCAGCACCCTGCTCGACCACGCGGTGGTAGGCGCAGGCACGCTGGTGGCGGCCGGCTCGGTGGTCACTCCCGGCGCGCAGATCCCCGCCGGCGTCGTGGCTGCCGGCGTCCCCTGCAAGCCGACGAAGCCGATCGAGGGCACGTCCTCGCAGTTCTGGGTCGACAGCAACGCGATCTACTACCGCGACCTCGCCAGGCGGCACGCCGCCGGCGCGCCGCGCGTCACCGACCCGGAGTGAGCGCGCGCCGGTCGCGGCTCAGGGGCCTGGTGGCTGACACCCGGCCGCTGCGCAACGACCACTTCCGGCGGCTGTGGACCGCCAACATCATCACCGTCATCGGCGCGCAGCTCACCGTCGTGGCAGTTCCGGCCCAGATCTACGCCGACACCGGCTCGTCGGCGTACGTCGGGCTGACCGGCTTGTTCGGACTCGTGCCGCTCGTGGTGTTCGGGCTCTGGGGCGGGGCGCTGGCCGACGTCTTCGACCGCCGGACGATCTTGATCGTCACCACCACCGGCCTGATCGTCACCAGCGGACTGTTCTGGGCCCAGGCCGCGGCGGGCAACACGAACGTGTGGCTGCTGCTCAGCCTCTTCTCGGTGCAGCAGGCGTTCTTCGGCGTCAACCAGCCCACCCGCAGCGCCGTCCTGCCGCGACTCCTCGAGCCCTCGTTGCTCCCCGCCGCCAACTCGCTCAACATGACCGTGTTCATGGCCGGTGGCATCGCCGGGCCCCTGGTGGCCGGGGCGTTGATCCCGGTGATGGGCCTGGAGACGCTCTACCTCGTCGACACGATCACCCTGTTCGCCACCTTGTCGGCCGTCGTCCGCCTCCCGTCGCTGGCGGTCGTAGCGGCGGACGGCGTGCGCGCGGCGACGCCTGGCCTGCGCTCGGTGGTGGAGGGCTTCACGTTCCTGCGCACCCAACCGGTGCTGATGATGTCGTTCGTCGTCGACA
Source organism: uncultured Actinomycetota bacterium (assembly GCA_963781575.1). Lineage (GTDB taxonomy): Bacteria > Actinomycetota > Actinomycetes > Propionibacteriales > Nocardioidaceae > Nocardioides. Next base: position 493,269 of record CAWAGM010000008.1, read on the forward strand.
TCATCGCGATGGTCTTCGGCATGCCGCGCGCGCTGTTCCCCGAGATCGCCCACGAGAGCTTCAACGGACCCGACGAGGGCGGACTGGCGTTCGCGGTGCTCTTCGCGGCCATCCCCGCGGGCGCCGTGGTCGGCGGCGTGCTCTCCGGGCTGGGTCTCCCGGGTCTCGGCCCAGGGTCGCGCGGTGGTGGTCTGCATCGTCGTGTGGGGGCTGGCGATGGTCGGTTTCGGCGTCGCGGTGGGCATGGCCATGGAGTCGACGACCCTGCGCTCGACGATGCTCGTCGATCGCCGTCCTGATGCTCGCGCTGGGCGGCGCGGCCGACATGGCCTCGGCGGCGTTCCGCTCCTCGATGCTGCAGACCGTCGCCACCGACGAGATGCGTGGCCGGCTGCAGGGCATCTTCATCGTCGTCGTGGCCGGCGGACCGCGCATCGCCGACGTCGCGCACGGCGCCGCCGCCGCGATGGTCGGCACGGCCGTCGCCTCGGCCGGCGGCGGAGTGCTCGTCGTCGTCGGCGTCGTCGCCGCGGCGATCGCCGTGCCCTCGTTCGTGCGCTACCGGATCACCCACGAGGCGCCCGGCGAGCGAGCGGTCTAGTCGACGATGGCGGCTTGTCGCGTCGTCCGGACGCCGTGCCGAACCCGCCTTACGGTGAGGCCATGACTCCCCTCCGACCGCACGTTCGCCCTCGCCGTCGCCGGCGCGCTCACCGCCACTACCCTGACGCTGGCACCGGCCTCCGCGGCCGCACCGATGGGCGAGAAGCCCGCGACCTACCACCAGTCAGACTCTGGCGACCGGGTCTCGGTGGCCAAGGGTGACGTCGTCCGCGTCGTGCTCAAGGCCGCCGGCGGTACCGGCTACAGCTGGACGGCCCGCGGCTCGAGCGACGTGTTCACGGTCGTGAGCCGTCGCGAGTCGAGCACGAACCCGGGCGTGCCCGGCGGTGGGGTGAAGGTGGTGTTCACCCTGGAGGCCACGAGGAGCGGGACAGACACGTTCAAGGCCCAGCTGCGCCGCAGCTTCGGCAAGGACCGCGTGGACCGGCGGTTCTCGCTGACTCTGAAGGTCTCCTGACCTCACCGTAGGATCCGCGGGTGATCGACCCCGAGGATCTGGAGACCACGCTGCGGGTGCTGCGCACCCTGCACGAGGTCGATGAGGAGCACCCCGACCACATCGCGGTGAAGCGGGCGGCGTCGCACATGTACAAGGCGCTCAAGCGCGAGCGCCGCACGGCCAAGCGCGAGGCTGAGCTGGCGCACGACCGCGCGATCACCGAGGCCACGGCCACCGGCTCGCCGATGCGCATCGACGACGAGACCGAAGGCATCCTGCTCAGCACGCGCACCGAGGGCGCCTTCGCCGGTGAGCTCATCAACCCGCGCGGCTGCTACATCTGCAAGAACGACTTCACCCTCGTCGACGCCTTCTACCACTGGCTGTGCCCGACCTGCGCGGCCACGTCGCACGCCAAGCGCGACCAGGGCACCGACCTGACCGGCCGCCGAGCGCTGCTCACCGGCGGCCGCGCCAAGATCGGCATGTACATCGCGCTGCGGCTGCTGCGCGACGGCGCGCACCTGACGATCACCACGCGCTTCCCGCACGACGCGGTGCGCCGCTTCTCCTCGCTCGCAGACAGCGGCGAGTGGATCGACCGGCTCAAGATCGTCGGCATCGACCTGCGCGACCCCACCCAGGTGGTGGCGCTCGCCGACGACGTCGCGGCGGCCGGGCCGCTCGACGTCCTGGTCAACAACGCCTGCCAGACGGTCCGCCGATCGCCCGGCGCCTACGCCCCGCTGGTGCAGGCAGAGAACGAGCCGCTGCCCGCCGCGATCAACGGGCACGCACTGCCCGAGATGGTGCGCTTCGACCGGATCTCGGAGGCCCACCCCGCCGCGCTCGCCGGGGTGCTGGGCTCGGAAGCGGTCGCCCACCACGAGGGCGAGTCGATAGAGCAAGCGCGCGCCGCGCACTCGGCGGCATCCCTGACCGCCCTGGCGCTCAAGGCCGGGCACGCCTCGCTCGACGCGCACCTGGCCGGCACGGCCGTGGACGCCGGCGGGCTGCTGCCCGACCTGCAGACCACGAACTCGTGGACCCAGACAGTCGACGAGGTCGACCCCCTGGAGCTGCTCGAGGTGCAGCTGTGCAACTCCGTGGCGCCCTTCCTGCTCGTCTCGCGACTGCGTCCTGCGATGGCCGCGGCGGCCGCGGCCGCCCCGTCTGGTCGGGCCCACGTGGTGAACGTGTCGGCGATGGAGGGGCAGTTCTCTCGGCGCTACAAGGGTCCGGGGCACCCGCACACCAACATGGCCAAGGCCGCACTCAACATGCTGACCCGCACCGCGGCCGGCGAGATGTTCGAGACCGACCGCATCCTGATGAACGCCGTCGACACCGGCTGGATCACCGACGAGCGGCCGCACCAGGAGAAGCTGCGCATCGCCGCCGAGGGCTGGCACGCCCCGCTCGACCTGGTCGACGGCGCCGCTCGGGTCTACGACCCCGTCGTACGCGGCGAGCGCGGCGAGGACCTCCACGGGCACTTCCTCAAGGACTACGACCCCAGCCCCTGGTGAGTCGGGTGGGCCACCCGCGTTGGAGGCACCGCCTACCGTGGAGCGGGTGAAGTCCGTCGCGCTCGTGCTCGCTGGCGTCGGCCTGCTGCTGAGCGGCTGTGCCGCCGTGCCGCTGGAGAAGGCGGACGCAGGCCCGCCGGAGAGCCCGGGTGGGTCTTCGGCCTGCGACGAGGTCGTGGCGGGTATCGATGCCTTCAACCAGGGCGACTTCGCGGGCACCGTCGACCACTTCAAGGACGCCGTGCCGCTCGCCGAGGCCGAGGCAGAGGCGGCACGGCAGCCCCGCCGCTGCATGCCCTGCTGGAGGCGGTGGAGTACTACGCCGAGCTCGCGCCGGAGGACTACCCGGCCGCCTCGCTCGGCTCGCCGGACTTCGCGAAGTACAAGGCGATCACGCTCGGCCAGTGTGCGTCCGACGGTGCGGGACCAGCGCCGGAGCCCGAGCCGCCCGGTCTCAACGCGTGACGCCGGTGCGCTCACCCGGATCGGCACGGTCAGCGGACGCCGCACGTAGGCGCCGGGAGCCCAGGTGACGCCTGCGGTGTCGACCTCGTAGTCGGGCAGGCGGGCGAGCAGCTCCTCGAGCGCCACCCGGCTCTGCATCCGAGCCGCGCTGGCGCCGATGCAGTGGTGCGAGCCCTGGCTGAAGGTGAGGATCCGGTGGGGCTGCCGGCGGACGTCGAGCTGGTCGGCGTCCGGCCCGTACTGGCGGGGGTCGCGGTTGGCCGCGGCGTAGCAGAGCAGCACCTTGCGACCGGCCGGGATCCGGACGCCGTGCAGCTCGACGTCGCGCGTGGTGGTGCGCGCCAGCCCCTGCACCGGTGACGTGAGCCGCAGCAGCTCCTCGACGGCGGCCTCGATCAGGCCAGGGTCGGCCGCGAGGAGGGCGCGTTGGTCGGGATGCTCGGCCAGCAGCTGCACAGCACCGCCGAGGTTGCCGGTCGTGGTGTCGTTGCCACCGGTGACCATCGTGAAGACGTAGGCCAGGATCGGCAGCACGTCGACGTCGGCGGCCACCAGGTGCGAGACGGTGTCGTCGCCCGGGCTCGACGCGCCGCCGTTCGATGAGCTCGGCGAAGTAGCCGAGCATCTCCATCGTGGCCTCGGCCGCCCCGGCACCGGGTCCAGCCCCGGCGTCCGTCATCGAGCCCGTGGAGCTGGCGGCAACGATCGCGTCGGTCCAAGCGTCGAAACGGTCGCGGTCGGCGGCCGGCACGCCCGAGGTAGTGCGCCACGACCATGCTCGGTAGCGGCTTGAACAGCTCGACCACGATGTCGCCCTCTCCGCGCGCGGCGAGGTCGTCGAGCCGGGCAACGACGTAGGCGCGCACGTCGGGCTCGATCTCGCGCACCGCGCGCGGGGTGAAGCCGCGCGCGACCAGCTTGCGGAACGCCGTGTGGTCAGGCGGGTCGAGCATCACCATCGGCGGGTTGTCGGTGAGCCCGATCTTCTCCAGCTCGCCGTACTCGACCGTCAGCCCCTGGGCCGAGGAGAAGGTCGTGGTGTCGATCGCCGCGGCCATCACGTCCTCGTGCCGGCTCAGCACGTAGAAGTCGTGCTCGGGCCGCTCGGCCGGCACCACGTGGTGGACCGGGTCGTGGTCGCGCAGGTCGGCGTACATCTGCCAGGGCGATGCCCACGCCGCACCGCCGCCGGGGGTGTAGCTGAGTGGGGGCATGCGTCGAGCCTGGATGAGCCGGGTGCTGCTGTCCAGGGCTTCGGCCGGTCGCCGGGGAGCGGTGCCTCAGCCACCGTTCGCCGCCCAGGTTCGGTGGCTCACCCACCGCTCCCCGGGCCGCATCCGCCGAGCCGCCAGCTCTCAGGCCGAGGAGCCGCGCAGGCGGGCCAGCCGCTGGTCGAGCGAGGTTCGCCGGTGGGCGTTGCCGTGCAGGCCGACGTACTGCTCGCCGAACGCCCACAGCAGCGCGTCGTCGAGTCGTCGCACCGCTCCGGGCGGGTGCCGGTAGTCCATCCGGTCGCGGATGACGTCCTCGTCGACGTCGCGCAGCGCCTCGGCGAGCTCGGCGAACGAGGTGACCCCGAGCTCGAGCAGCAGCCCGGAGATCCAGCCGTAGTGGTCGGTGCGCGACCAGGTGGCGTCGGCGTACTGCCCGGCCAGGAAGGCGCCGAGCTCGCGCGGGTCGAGGCGCGGGTCGTCGCCCTCGCCTGCCGGAGCGAGGTCGGGTGCGACACCGCGCAACCGGTCGCGGATCGCGGAGAACTCCTGGTCGGCGAGCTCGAGCAGGCCGGCAGCCAGGGTGAAGCGGCGGTCGAACTCGCGCGCGTGCTCGGTCGGCACCGTGCCCTTGTAGCGGATGTCGTGCTCGAACTCGGCCCACGCGTGCTGCAGCACGGTGCGCACCTGCACCTGCACGATCCGGCCGGGCAGGTGGGCGAACTCGGGCAGGCCCTCGCGAGCGGGGTCGAGCCCGAAGAGCAGGTGCCGGCTGGAGTATCCGAAGCGTCCCTCGCTGGCGGTCTCCTGGCCGAGGTCGCGGTCGTCGGTGACGTTCACCTGCTCGGCGAGCAGCTCGGCGACGGCCTCCACGTCGTCCTGCACGTAGGTGATGACGCGGACGCCGAGCTGGTCGGTGATCTGCACGAGCGGGTCGTCGTAGAGCGTGAGCTCGCCTCGGCTGCGGGTGGACTTCTCGGCGAACGAGGCGACGCTCTTGGTGCGACCGGTCACCGACAGGTAGTTGATGCCGGCCTCGTCGAGCACCGAGGCGACCAGCGCCACCGCCTCCTGGCCGGCGAGCACGAGGTCGGGGTGGCGTTCGGCGTACTCGCGCACGGCAGCGCCGACGGTGTCGACGCGGTCGAGCCGAGCACCGAGGCTGGGGGTGAGGATGTAGCCGGTCTCGAGGTCGCCGTAGATCGTGACCTGCTCGGGACGGGTGTCGGCGAAGAGCGCGACGTAGGCGCAGACCACGGCGTCCACCTGGTCCTCGACGCGGCGCAGCTCGCTCTTGCGGGTCGCGCTCTCGACGGCGATCGCGCAAGCCGACCCAGGTCTCGTCGGTGGTCACGACGGTCTCGACGAGGCCCATCAGGGTGAGCAGCTCGGCGCGCAGCAGGTCGAGGTCGCGACCCGGTTTCGCCTTGTAGCGCAGGATCTTCGGCAGTCCGAAGAGCACCACGGTGGCCGGGTGCGGGTAGACCTCGAGGCCGCGCCGGCGCCGTCCTGACCGCGGATCGATGTCGAGGCCGAGCCGCTTGGCGATCCGGGCGCCCCGGGGACCGTCGGCGAACTCGGGCTTGCCGGTGTTGGACGGGTGTGTGCCGGCGTCGAACTTGCGGAAGTCGGCGCTCAGCGCCTTCTCGGCCGGCCGCGAGCCGGTGGCGTTGCGCACCACGAGCGGCGCGTCGATCGCCACCAGGCAGGGGCCCTCGACGTAGGCCGCCAGCGCGGCCTCGATCTCTTCGTCGGCGCGCACCGCGCTGAGGTGGAGCAGCCGCGCGTCGGCGTCGAGCACCGCCAGCCCGGTGGGCTTGTTCTCACCCCAGGCGAGGTCGATCCCGACGTAGTGCACGGGCCCACCCTGCCGCATCGAGCCAGGTGATGGAGTCCGGCCAGGCCAGAGGACTCGCTCTAGCCGCGCTTGAGGGTGACCCGGTCGATGACCGCGCCGCTGGTGTCGAGGGCGACCAGCTTCATCCGGGCGACGCCCTGCCGATCGCGCGGGGTGACGTCGAGGAAGGCGATCGAGTGGGAGTTGTCGACGACCGACGACCACAAGCGTCGGTTCGGGGATGCGCAGTCCGCCCTCCATCGCGACGTACGACAGCGGGAGCCCGCCGGTCGGGTAGATCGCCTGCCCGGCACCGCCCGCGGTGAGGTACGTCGTGCCCTTGGCGCTGTCGATGACGGCGCCACGGGCAGCCTCGGTGACCGCCTGACCGTCGCGCAGCGGGTGGGTGCGCTCGTAGCAGTGGTTGTGACCGTTGACGACGAGGTCGACGGAGTACTTGTCGAACAGCGGCTCCCAGCGCGAGCGGTTGCCGCCGTCGGAGCCGTGCACGAGGTTCGTGCAGTACATGCAGTTGTGGAATCCGACCACGATGAAGTCGATGCTCGTGTCGGCCCGCATCGACTTCAGTCGCCGCTCGAGCCAGCGGTCCTGGGCGGAGCCGAGGTAGCCGTTGTTGCGCGAGATCTCGAGCGAGGCGTCGTTGCCGTCGAGGGCGATGAAGCCGACGTTGGAGTAGACGAACGAGTAGGTCACCGGGGCGCCGGTGACCCCGTTGGTGGGCGGGGCGAACCGGTCGAGGTAGCCGTTGTAGCCGAGCTCCCCGTTGCCGGCCTCCATCTCGTGGTTGCCGACGGTGGTCATCCAGGGGGCGCCGTTGGCGCTGGGCTGGATCATCCGCAGCCAGCTGTCCCAGGTGGCGAAGTTCTGGGTCTGCGGACCGCCGGCACCAGTGCCACCGCTGGAGTCGGCGTAGCAGAGGTCGCCCACCACGAACGCCAGAGCAGGATCCATCTTCTCGATCAGCGCGACGTGCTGACGGGCCGCCGCGTTGACGCCCATGTCGCCGAAGGCCGCGAAGCGGAAGGCCTTCGGGCGCGCGGGCGCGGTGGTGAACCGACCGGTCGCGGCCGTCGCGCCGTTGTGGTCGATGCGGTAGCGGTAAGTCGTGCCGGGCTTCAGCCCGCTCACCCGGCCGTGGTGGTAGACCGTCTTGACGTCCTTCGAGGACGAGCTCTCCACGTCGATCGGTTGGCCGAGCCCGCGGTCGGGACCGATCTCGAGCCGCGGCTTGCGCACCGACCCGGGCGTCGCCCACGAGACCGTCATCGAGTGCCGGGCGTCGTCGCCGTACTGCAGGTGGACGCCGGTCGGCTTGACCGCCGACGAAGCGGGCGGCACCCACAGCATCGGCGAGGCGGCTACGGCGGCGGCGCCTCCACCCAGCAGGGCGCGGCGGGTGGTGGGAGGGAGCTCAGAAGTCACCCGCGGAGCCTGACACGGATCAGTGAACGCGCGCTGAACATCGAGGAAGCCGCTGATCAATCCAGAGCAGCGCACCCTCATTGATCTGCACTTCCTCTGGCATACGCGACGGCCAGGGCTGCGCCGAAAGCGGCGTTCGCGCGCACCAGCGCGATGTTCGCGACCAGGCTGGCTCCCTCGGTGAGCTCGACGATCCGCTTGAGCAGGTACGGCGTGACGTCCTTGCCGGCGATGTCGAGAGAGTCGAGATCGCCGAGCGCCTGCTCGATCACGGCACCGATCTCAGCGGCCGGGATCTCGTCGCGCTCGGGGATCGGGTGGGCGAAGACCAGGCCGCTGTTGAGGTCGAGCCCGCGCGCGGCAGCCACCACGGCGGCCGCCTCGGTGGCGGAGTCGACCCTCGCGTGGGCGCTGAAGCCGCTGCTGCGCGAGTAGAACGACGGGAACTCGTCACTGCCGACGACCATCACGGGGACGCCGTTGGTCTCGAGGGTCTCCAGGGTGAGCCCGATGTCGAGGATGCTCTTCACCCCGGCACACACCACGGTAACGGGGGTGGTGGCGAGCTCGGTGAGGTCGGCGGAGACGTCGAAGCTCTCCGGGGCACCGCGGTGCACGCCGCCGAGCCCGCCGGTCACGAACACCTCGATGCCGGCCAGGCTCGCCAGCCGCATCGTCGCCGCGACGGTGGTGGCGCCGTGCGCCCGACGGGCCACGACGTAGGGCAGGTCGCGCACGCTGACCTTCGTGACGTCGGGGGCGCTGGCGAGCAGCTCGAGGTCGTCGGGGCTCAGCCCGATGCGCGGCACGCCGTCCAGCACCGCGATCGTGGCCGGCACCGCGCCACCCGCGCGGACGATGCCCTCGACCTCGACCGCCATCGCGACGTTGTCGGGGTAGGGCATGCCGTGGCTGATGATCGTGCTCTCCAGCGCGACGACCGGGCGGCCCTCGGCTAGTGCAGTGGCGACCTCGTCGGTCACGGACAGGAGCTCGTTCACAGCAGGGTCCTCACGAGAGCGTCGGTCAGGTCGGGTCGGACGGTGAGCGCGCTGGCGACCGTCAGCGCCGCGGCCGCGTGACCGAAGCGCGCGGCCTCGACCGGGTCGGCTCCGGCCAGCAGGGCGTGGCAGTAGGCCGCGAGCATCGCGTCACCGGCACCGGTCACGTCGACGACGCCCCCGGCTCCGGGTGGGACGGCGTCGAGGTCGGTGGCGCCGGTGAGGTGGGTCAGCGTCGACCCGGCCGGGCCGTGCCGGGTCCAGACGACCTCAGCGTGCGCGGCCGCCGCGGACCCGATAGCGGCCAGCTCGGCGTCGCCAGCCGACAACAGGTGCAACGTCCGCTCGGGGGTCAGGAGCGTGGCCACCACGGCGGCCTTCGGCACGCTCACCGGGTCGAGCACCACGCGCACCCCGGCGGCGAGCGCGGTGTCCCAGACCGTGCGGAGTGTGTCGACGGTCAGGTTGCCGTCGAGGACGAGGAGCTCGGCGTCGTCGAGCCGGACGTCGCGCGGGTCGAGGTCTGCGGTGAGGGCCATGTCGGAGACCGCACCCACCAGCTCGCCGGTCGCGTCGAGCAGCGCCACGTAGGTGCCGGTCGTGCCGGGCAGCCGACGCACGTTGCTGACGTCAACCCCCGCCGCGGCGGTGGTGCTGAGCGCGAGGTCGGCATGCGCGTCGTCCCCGACGACCGAGACCAGCCGGGTGGGGGTTCCGAGCCGGGCAAGGTTCTCAGCGATGTTGCGGCCGACCCCGCCAGCGCTGACGCGGACCTGCCCCGGGATGCTCGTGCCCGACACGAGGGTGACGTTGGGTCGGGCGACCACGTCGACGTTGCACCCGCCGACCACGACGACCGTCATGCGCTCAGCCTGCCACGGTCGTGGAGCCGGGAGCGATGAGTTCGGCTGTCGTCGCAGGTCACTAGTCTCCGAGTGCGACGCGCCAGTCGCCCTCCCAGCCAACAGTTCAGCGAGAGGCACCAGCGATGAGCGACATGATCCAGGCCCAGGGGCCTGGTCAAGCGGTACAAGGCGCGTGGAGGCCCTGGCCGGGCTCGACCTGTCGGTTCCCGAAGGCAAGGTGCTGGCGCTGCTGGGGCCCAACGGCGCCGGCAAGACCACGGCGGTGCGCTGCCTGGCCACGCTGCTGCGCCCCGACGAAGGCACCGCGACGGTCAACGGCATCGACGTTCTGAACGACCCACAGGGAGTACGCCGCAGCATCGGCCTGTCGGGCCAGTACGCCGCGGTCGACGAGCACCTGACCGGTTTCGAGAACCTCACCATGGTCGGCCGGCTCTACGGATTCCCCAAGGCACGAGCCCGTTCCCGCGCGCGCGAGCTGCTCGAGCGGTTCGCCCTGGCCGACGCCGCCGACCGACCCTCGAAGACCTACTCCGGCGGCATGCGCCGCCGACTCGACCTCGCTGGCGCGCTGGTCGCGGCGCCGCCGGTGCTGATCCTCGACGAGCCCACCACCGGGCTCGACGTGCGGAGCCGCCAGCAGATGTGGGACGTCATCCGCGAACTGGTCGGCAGCGGCGCCACCCTCCTGCTCACCACGCAGTACCTCGAGGAGGCCGACCGCCTCGCCGACGACATCGTGGTGATCGACCACGGCAGGGCGATCGCGCGCGGCACCGCCGACGAGCTCAAGGCACAGACCGGCGGCGAGCGCATCGAGGTGGTCGTGGCCGACAGCGGCCACGCCGAGGCCGCGGCGCGGCTCCTGGCCGCGGTGGCGATCAGCGAGGTCAAGACCGACGACCGCACCGTCACTGCCGCCGTCGATGGCGGGGCGCCAGCCTTGATGCGGGTGCTCGGCGACCTCGAGCGCGAGGGCATCCACGTGCTCGACGTCGGTCTGCGCCGGCCCACCTTGGACGACGTGTTCCTCAGCCTCACCGGCCGAGCCGGCCGAGGACGCCGACGATCCGATACCGGCACCACGAACGAGGAGGTCATCCTGATGAGCGCCACGCAGGCTTTGACCGACGGCTGGGTCGTCGCCCAGCGCAACCTGATCAAGATCAAGCGGGTGCCCGAGGTGCTCGTGTTCGTACTGATCAGCCCGATCATGTTCGTGCTGCTCTTCGCCTACGTCTTCGCGGGCGCCATCGACGTCCCGGCGGTACCGACTACAAGGAGTTCCTCGTCGGCGGCATCTTCGCCCAGACCGTCGTCTTCGGCGCCACCTTCACCGGCGCCGGCCTCGCCGAGGACATGCAGAAGGGCATCATCGATCGGTTCCGCTCGCTGCCCATGTCCCGCTCGGCCGTGCTGGTCGGGCGGACGACATCCGACGTGGTCTACAACCTGCTGTCGCTGATCATCATGGCGCTGACCGGACTGGTCGTCGGCTGGCGCGTTCGCGAGGGCTTCATCGACATGATGGCCGGATTCCTCTTGCTACTGCTCTTCGCCTACGCCATCAGCTGGATCATGGCCTACATCGGGCTGCTGGTTCCGAGCGTCGAGGTGATCAACAACGCCTCGTTCATCGTCATCATGCCGCTCACCTTCGTCTCCAACGCATTCGTGCCGCAAGAAACGTTCGACGGGCTGCTGCGCACGTTCGTCGACTGGAACCCGGTCTCGGCCGTCACCCAGGCGTGCCGCGAACTCTTCGGCAACATCGGGCCCAACGCGCCGGTGCTCGACGCGTGGCCGATGCAGCACCCGGTGATCTACACCCTCGGCTGGATCGTGCTGATCTTGCTGGTCTTCGTACCCCTCTCCACCCGTCAGTACCGCCTGTCCACCTCGAAGTGAGGTTGAGCGGAGAGGTCTTGAAAGCCAGCCCTGTCATCGCGTGATGTTCAGCAGCCGATCGTCGCCATCGCTCGGGTCGCCACGTCCGTCGGTGTTCGAGGTGCCCACGATCAGCGACTCGCCGCCGGGCGCGACGTGCGAGGTGCGTAGCCGGCCGTACTCGCCGGTGAGGTGGGCGATCGGATTCTCGACGGTGCCCGAGCCGGACACCGGGATCTCCCACAGGGTCTGGCCGCGCAGGGCTGCCATCCAGAGCGAGCCGTCCCAGTACGCCAGCCCGGCCGGTGATGCGTCCTCGGTGCGCCACACCACCAGAGGATCGACGTACTGGTCACCGCCACCGGTGCCCTCGACGGCCGGCCAGCCGTAGTTGTTGCCGGCCTCGATCAGGTTCAGCTCGTCGAACTCGTTCTGCCCGAACTCCGAAGCCCAGAGTCGGCCTTCGTCGTCGAAGGTCAACCCCTCAACGTTGCGGTGGCCCAGGCTGAAGACAGCCGAGTCGAACGGGTTCTCGGGCGCCGGGGCACCGTCCAACGTGTAGCGCAGCACCTTGCCGGACAGGGAGCCCTCGTCCTGAGAGCTCTCGGGCACACCGTTGTCGCCAGTCGTGACGTAGAGCAGGTCGTCGGGTCCGACTGCGAGGCCACCACCCTGGTGGAAGGTCGCACCGCCGGGGATGCCCTCGACGATCACCTCGGGTTCTCCGATCGTCGAACCATCCCAGCTCATCGCGACGACTCGGCTGTCGTCATCGGTGGTGAAGTAGGCGAAGACGGTGCCTTCGTCGGGGCTGGCCGCGAGGCCTAGCAGTCCCGATTCACCCTCGGCTCGGACTCCGTCGATGGTGACGATCGTCCGCGCCGAGCCCGGGTCGTCGGGGCGCACGAGAGCGATCTCGCCCGTGTTGCGGCTGCCCACCAGATAGCTGCCATCAGCGAAGGTGACCAGACCCCATGGGCTGTTCAACCCGCTGATGGCACCGACCACATCCAGCTCACCGGCTGCCCCAGCAACGTCGTCGACCGTCCCCGTGGCCGCCGCGGTGCTGGGCTCATTGCTCGGACCGTCGGCACATCCGGCCACCCCGGCGACCGTCAGACCGAGCGCGAGAACCGAACAGACGGCGAGGCGACGGGGCATGGACCCCAATCTCCCAGGGCACACCAACCCGGCCAGGTCAGACCGAGGCGGAGGTCGCGATCGCGACCGTAGAGGTGCACCGGAAGCTCCTCGACGCCGTAGACCGCAGAGAGCTTGCGGAAGTCGAGGTCCTGGCGCCGGGCGGTCACCGCAGGTCAGGGAAGCGTTGCGCCAACCCGCGCAGCGCGATGCGCAGCTCCATCCGCGCCAACTCGGCCCCGACGCATCGATGCATGCCGTGGCCAAACGCGAGGTGCCGGGTGGGCTCGCGGGTGGGGTCGAAGTTGTCCGAGCCCGGCCCAACCGACCGGTCGGCTCGGCCAAGCTCGGGTCGCGGTTGGCGCCGAGCAGCGAGATCGCGACGGCGTCGCCGTCCTTGATCTGCTTGCCGCCCAGCTCGAGGTCGCGCTTGGCGAAGCGTAGGAAGGCCAGCTGGACGACGGTCAGGTGGCGAAGCAGCTCCTCGACCACACGGTCGACGGAATCCGGGTCGTCGCGGAGCATCCGCATGCCCTCGGGGTTCTCGGCCAGGAGGTAGGCGCCGAGTGCGAGCATCGAGGCCGAGGTCTCGTAGCCACCGAGGAAGACCCCGTCGGCGATGCCGCCCAAGGTGAGGTCGTCCAGGTTGTCGCCGTGCTCCTTGAGCAGACCGCCGATCAAGCCCTCGCCGGGCTCGGCGCGCTGCGCGGCGACCGCCGCGATCAGGAACTCGCGCGTCTCGGCGGCGGCACCGAAGGCACCGGCCCCACCCTGGGTGAGGTCGAAGCGGGCGACGCCGAGGGAGAAGAAGCGCTCACGGTCCTCGACCGGGAGCCCGAGCAGCTCGCAGATCACTTCGAAGGGCACCGGGAAGGCGAACTCCTTGACCAGATCGACCTCGGGGCCGGCCGCCTCCATCGCGTCGAGACGCTGGTTGACGACCCGCTCGATCTCGGGCTCGAGCCGGGCCAGCCGGCGCATCGTGAACTCGGGTGTCAGGTAGCGACGCAGGGCGGTGTGCAGCGGCGGGTCGGTCATGCCGAGCCCGCCGATCTGGTCCTCGTCGCCGCGGCCCTCCTGCGACACGAACTGCCCGATGTCGTTGGAGTACGAGTCACCGTCAGCCAATGCGGCCCGCGCCTCCTCGTAGCCACTGACCAACCAGATGTTCTTGCCGAACAACGAAGCCAGCTTCGCCACCGGCTCGCGGTCGCGCAGCCTGCTCAGCTCGGGCAGCGGGTCGAGACCGTCGCGCTTGAGCGGCATCGTCACCGTGGCCGGCAGGAAGCGCATCTTGCGGAGGTCAAGGCCATCCTTCATCGTGCGCTCGAGCAGCATCTTTCCGACGCGACCCTTGACGGCACTCACCACACCCATAGGGCCATTTGAGCAGATACCGGCGGTACGGCCACATGGGGAGACGCCCCGAAGTTCTTCTCGGGGCGTCTCAGGGTCCCGCCAGGCCTCCACACGTTGACGCTGACTCGTCGCTACGTAGCGACGGGTCAGCGGAAAATTCAGGCGAGCTGGGCGAGCTCGAGGGGCACCGACGACCGCGCACCGATGTCGGACGGCGAGGGACGGGCGCCCTCGCGCACCAGCAGGTCGCCGATCGCGGCGATCATCGCTCCGTTGTCGGTGCACAGGCGCATCGGCGGAATCCGCAGCTCGATGCCGGCCTCCGCGCAGCGTTCCTCGGCCAGGCTGCGCACCCGCGAGTTGGCCGCCACCCCTCCGACGATCACGAGAGTGTCGACGCCCTCCTGTTGGCAGGCGCGCACGGCCTTGGTCACGACGGTGTCGGCCACGGTCTCCTGAAAGGACGCCGCGATGTCGGCGACCGAGATGCCCGGGTCGCGCGGCGCCGCGACGTAGCGCGCCACCGCCGACTTCAGGCCGGAGAACGAGAAGCCCAATGCCGGGTCGCGCTGGCCCATGAGCGGCCGGGTGAACCGGACGGCGCGCGGGTCGCCGTCGCGGGCGGTGGCATCGATGGAGGGGCCGCCGGGGTAAGGCAGCCCGAGCAGCCGGGCGACCTTGTCGAAGGCCTCGCCCGCGGCGTCGTCGAGGGTGTCGGACAGGTGCCGGATCGGCGTCAGCACCAGGTCGTCGACCGCGAGCAAGGAGGTGTGGCCGCCACTGACGATCAGCACGATGCTGCGTTCGGGTAGCGGCCCGTGCACCAGGGTGTCGGCCGCGGCGTGGCCGGCCAGGTGGTGCACGCCGTAGAGCGGCACGCCGAGCGCGAGCGCGCTGGCCTTGGCAGCAGCAACTCCGACATGGAGCGCGGTGGCCAACCCCGGCCCGGCGGTGACCGCGACGGCACCGACGTCGCCCCACTCCAGGCCGGCGTTCTCGAGCGCCGTGCGCATCGTCGGCACCATCGCCTGCACATGGGCTCGGGCCGCGATCTCGGGCACCACCCCGCCGAAGCGGACGTGCTCGTCGATGCTGGAGGCCAGCGCGTCACCCAGCAGCACGCCGTCGCGAACGAAACCGATGCCGGTCTCGTCGCAGGAGGTCTCGATGCCCATCACGATGGTCACGGGGACACCTGCCAGTCCTGCATGAGGTCAGTCTCGCAAAGCGGGACCACGGGCCCCGCGCGGGTCAGAGGTCGAACTCGGCGCGGCGCTCGGTGGGCACGAGGTCGACGTACTCGGAGTGCTTGGCGATGAAGCCGCGCACCGCCGAGCACACCGGCAGCACGCCCAGCCCGGCCGCTCGAGTGGCGTCGAGGGCCTCCTGGATCAACCGGGAGGCGAGGCCGCGGCCGCCGAACTCCTCGGCGACCTCGGTGTGCGGGAACGTGCGGACGCCCGACTCTTGGTCGAGGTAGGCCGTCAGACCAGCGCGCACCCCGTCGACGTGGATCTCGAACTGTCCCTCGCCGGGGTTGTCGATGACGAGGATCTCCTCGGTGGCTTCGTTGCTCATGCCACCACCTTGCCATCCAGGGTGATCCGTCCCCATAGAGGACGGGTCAGCGCGAAGGCCGCGTGGACCTTCCACATCACGGCGGCCAGGATTGCCAGACGCGGCCAGGACGGCGACCAGGACGTGGGGGGTGATCTCGGTGGCGGCTGGGTGGGGCGGACGACCGCCGCCAATCTGGAGCCTGACGATAGGATAGATTCCTTTTGTGGAGCGAGAGTCGTCGGCAGGCCCCCTGGCCGGGATCAGGGTGATCGATGCCTCGACGATCCTCGCCGGTCCCTTGGCCTGCCAGATCTTGGGCGACTTCGGAGCCGACGTCATCAAGCTGGAGCACCCCACGGCGGGCGACGGCATGCGCGGGCACGGCCCGAGCAAGGACGGCGTGCCGTTGTGGTGGAAGGAGATCGGTCGCAACAAGCAGACCGTCGGCCTCAGCCTCTCCCAGCCTGACGGGGCCAAGATCTTCCTCCGGCTGGCCGCCAGCAGCGACGTGGTCGTCGAAAACTTCAGGCCCGGCACCCTCGAACGTTGGGGCGTGGGGCCCGAACAGCTGCACACCGTCAACCCTGGCCTGGTGATCGTGAGGATCACTGGCTTCGGCCAGACCGGTCCCTACGCCAGCCGGGCTGGCTTCGGAACCCTGGCCGAGGCCATGAGCGGGTTCGCCCATCTCACCGGCCAGGCCGACGGACCGCCGACCCTGCCAGCGTTCGGGCTGGCCGATTCGATCGCCGGCATCGCGGCCTCCTCGGCGGTGTCGATGGCGTTGCTGGAGCGCGAGCGCAACGGTGGCCACGGACAGGTCGTTGACCTCGACCTCCTCCTCCCCATCATGACCGCGGTCGGCCCGGGACCTTCGGTCTACGACCAGCTCGGAGTGGTCGGGACGCGGCACGGCAACCGATCGACCAACAACGCTCCTCGCAACGCCTACCGCACCTCCGACGAGCACTGGGTCGCCGTCTCGACCAGCGCTCAGGCCATCGCGGAGCGGGTGATGCGTCTGGTCGGGCACCCCGAGGTGATCACGGAACCCTGGTTCGCCTCCGGGCACCAGCGAGCCGAGCACGCGGACGAGCTCGACGCCATGGTCGGCGACTGGATCGCAGCCCGCACGCGCGACGAGGTGATCGAGGCGTTCACCGAGGCCGGGGCCGCGATCGCGCCCATCTACAGCGCCCAGGATCTCGTGGAGGACCCGCACGTGCGGGCGACCGAGATGCTCACCTCGGTCGACGACGACGAGCTCGGCTCGATGCTGCAGCACAACGTGATGTGGCGGATGTCGCGCACACCAGGATCCATCCGATCCACCGGCCGAGCCGCGGGCCACGACACCGACGCCGTGCTCGGCGCCGAGCTCGGGTTCGACCCGTCCGAGCTGGCCGACCTACGCCACCGCGGCGTCATCAGCTGAGGAGACCGATGACCACCGACCACACCGGGACCACGACGCGGCTGCTGGAGGCAGTGGCCGCTGGACTCACGGTCCACGACCTGGGGCGTCCCCTCACCGTGGGCATGCCGCAGTCGCCCAACCACCCGGCCTACTGGCACTCCCACCCCCGGCGCCATGGCGACACGGTTCGCGCGGACGGCGGCTCGGCGGCCAACGACATGATCGCGATGGGCACGCACGTGGGCACCCACGTCGATGCGCTGTCCCACGTCTCGCAGGACGGCCGGCTGTACGGCGACCTCGACGCGGCCGAGGCGTTGGAGGGTGGCCGCTACCTGGCGCTGGGCGCGCACACCATCGAGCCGATGGTCCGTCGGGGAATCCTGCTCGACGTTCCGGGTGCGCTCGGGGTCGGTCGCCTCGACCCGGGTCACGAGATCACGGTGGCCGACCTCGAGTCCACCGCCGCACAGCAGCACAGCAGCATCGAGCCAGGCGACGTGGTGCTCGTGCGCAGCGGGTGGGGACAGCACTTCGACTCTGGCGAGCACGACCTGTTCCGCGGCCAGACCTCAGGCGTGCCGGGCGTCGGGGCGGCCGGGGCGAGCTGGCTGGCCCAGCACCAGGTGCACGCCGTCGGAGCGGACACCATCGCGTTCGAGTGCCTGGCCCCCGGGGCCGGTCACGCGGTGCTGCCCGCGCACCGGGTCCTACTCGTCGAGCACGGCATCTACATCATCGAGACGATGCAGCTGGAGGAGATCGCACGCGGTGGCGTCCACGAGTTCGTGTTCGTGCTCTCGCCGCTCGCGTTCGTCGGCGCCACGGGTTCGCCGGTCCGTCCGCTGGCGCTGGTGGGCCGGTGACTGCACCCGCACCGGCCGAGACGCTCGGCCAGCAGGTCGCCGCCTTCGCCGCGACCGTGCAACGCGACGGCGTCCCGCCTGCCGTGGGCGAGAGCGTGCAGCAGCGAGTTCTCGACGTCCTCGGTCTGTGCGTCGCCGCACATCGTCTCGACACCAGCGCAGCGATCATCGCCCACGTGCACGACCAGGGGGGGCACGGCCAAGCCACGGTCATCGGCAGCGCGAAGCGCTCCACGGCATCGCAGTCGGCCTTGGCCAACGGAGTCCTGGCTCACTCCCTCGACTACGACGACACCCACCTTCCGTCGGTCCTGCATCCCAGCGCCAGCGTGGTTCCTGCCGTGCTGGCTGCCGCTGAGCACGCCGGCGCCACCGGGGAGCAGGCGGTGCGCGCCATCGCCGTCGGCCTCGAGGTGGCGGTTCGTCTCGGCATGGCCGGCTACGACCAAGAGCTGGGCAACTCGGTCTTCTTCGAGCACGGCCAGCATGCGACGTCGATCACCGGCGCGATGGGCAGCGCGGTCGCCGCGGCCATGATCTACGGCGCCGACGCACCCGGCGTGCTGAACGCCCTCGGCCTGACCGCCTCGATGGCGTCCGGCGTGATCGAGGCCAACCGCACCGGCGGCACCGTGAAGCGACTGCACTGCGGCCTGGCCGCCCAGGCCGGGGTGAGCGCCGCGCAGCTGGTCGCCCGTGGCTTCACCGGCCCACCCACCGTGCTCGAGGGCCGTTTCGGCTTCTTCGAGGCCTGGCTGCACGGTCAGTACGACGCCGACGCCGTGACCGACGGGCTCGGAAGCACCTGGTCAGTTCCGGGAATCTTCTTCAAGCCCTACCCCGCCAACCACTTCACGCACGCGGTGATCGATGCGGGCATCGCGCTTCGCGCCCGCGGCGTGGCCATGGACGACGTCGCCTCCGCGACCATCGGGGTGCCGTCCGCGGTGGTGCGCACCATCGGCGAGCCGATCGAGGTCAAGCGCCAGCCCGAGACCGGCTACCAGGCTCAGTTCAGTGGTCCGTACGCCCTGGCCGCCGGCCTCGCCGGTGGTGGCGGGCTCGGAGTTGGGCTCGACGACTACTCCGACCAGCTGGCCCAGGACCCGACGCGTCGCCGACTCATGTCGATGGTGGACGTCGTGCCCGACGAGCGGTGCGACGCCATCTTCCCGCACCAGTTTCCCGCCATCGTCACCGTTCGACTCAGCTCCGGCGCCGTCCTGGTCGAGGAGGTGCTGGCCAATCGCGGTGGACCGGAGCGCCCCTTGTCCGACGTCGAGCTCGGACGGAAGTTCGCTGACAACGTGGCCGGCCGGCTGCCCGACGCGGTAGCGACGACCCTGCGGGACGACGTGCTCGGGCTGGCCACGGCCAGCAGCGTGTCCGCCGTCCTCGCCCCCATCCGTACCGCTTTCGCCACCGAGGAGACCTCATGAGCAGCTACGACCTGATCATCACCGACGTGCTCGCCGTCCTGGACGGCGATGAGCCCGTCGCGGTCGATCTCGGCATCAAGGACGGGCGCTTTGCCGCTATCGAGGCCGGGCTGCCCCTGGACGAGGCCGACGACGTGGTGCGCGCTGGGGGCAAGATCGCCTTCCCTGGCGTCGTTGACGCCCATCAGCACTGGGGCATCTACAACCCCCTCCCCGACGACGCCCGCAGCGAGAGCCGGGCCGCGGCGCAGGGTGGCGTCACCACCGCGTTGAGCTACATGCGCACCGGGCAGTACTACCTCAACAAGGGCGGGCCCTACCGCGAGTTCTTCCCCGACGTGCTCGCCCAGACTGACGGCCGGGCCGCCATCGACTACGCCTACCACCTGGCGCCGATGAGCAAGGAGCACATCGAGGAGATTCCCGCGCTCATCGCCGAGCACGGGGTGACCTCGTTCAAGATCTTCATGTTCTACGGCAGCCACGGCCTGCACGGCCGAAGCTCCGACCAGTCGTCGTTCCTCATGACGCCCGAGGGCGAGACCTACGACTACGCCCACTTCGAGTTCGTGATGCGCGGCATCGAGAAGGCCCGGCAAGCCCACCCCGAGCTGGCGGACCAGATCTCTCTCTCGTTGCACTGCGAGACCGCCGAGATCATGAGCGCGTACACCAAGCTGGTCGAGGAGGACGGCTCGTTGAGCGGGCTCGAGGCCTACCACGCCTCGCGGCCACCTCACTCGGAGGGACTTGCCGTCACGATCGCCTCCTACCTCGCGCACGAGACCGGCCTGGCCACGATCAACCTGCTGCACCTGACGTCGCGCAAGGCGGTCGAGGCCGCCCTGCTCATGGCGCGCACCTTCCCGCACATCGACTTCCGCCGCGAGGTGACCGTCGGGCACCTCGTGGCCGACTGCCACACGGCTCACGGTGTCGGCGGCAAGGTGAACCCACCGCTGCGTCCCCGCGAGGACGTCGAGGCACTGTGGGCGCACGTGCTCGCCGGTGACATCGACTGGGTGGTGAGCGATCACGCCTGCTGCCGCGACGAGGTGAAGTTCGGCGCCGACCGCGACGACGTCTTCCTCGCGAAGTCTGGCTTCGGAGGCGCCGAGTACCTGCTGGCAGGCATGGTCACCGAGGCCCGCAGACGCGGGCTGCCCTTCGGGCAGGTAGCCCGTCTCACCGCCACCAACCCCGCCGACCGCTTCGGCCTGGGCGCGACCAAGGGCGCGATTCGGGTCGGCCTCGACGCCGACCTGGCCCTGGTCGACCTGGACCACGCGTGGACCGTCCGCGCCGAGGACTCGGTGTCGGCGCAGGAGTACACGCCGTTCGAGGGCTTCGAGATGACCGCGCAGGTGACCGACGTCTACCTGCGTGGCCTACCGATCGTGGTCGACGGGGTCGTCGGGGACACCACCACCGGCCGCTACCTGTCGCGGCCCACCGCCTGAGCTCGCTGCTCTATAGGCCGTGGCGAGCGAGCACGTCGTGCTTGCGTGCGTAGCCGGGCGTCATGAAGCGACGGGTCAGCCGGCCGGTCGTGAGCCATGCGATGGCGTCGCCGCTCTTGGTCGACGCAAGCATTTTTCGACGAGGTACGGGGCCACCGTGTCGACGTCGTCGCACAAGATGTTGAGCATCCGTCGCTGCGATGCCACCTGCTCGGGTGATCGCGCGGCCTCGCGCAACCAGCCTTCGGTCAGCAGCAGGCCGGGGCGCACCTGACCGACCCGCACCCGGTGCCCGCGGTCTCCTTCACCAGGGCAGCCGTGAACAGGTCGAGACCGCGCTTGGTCGAGGAGTAGACGCCCATGCCGGCGCGGATGCGGCCATCGCTTCCTCCGCCGAGCATGTTGAACAACTGCCCGCCACCCTGCTGCAGCAGACCACGCACGGCCACCTGTGAGCCGAAGATGGTGCCCGAGCATGTTGGTGCTGACCATGGTCCGCACGTCGTCCGCCGCGGTGTCGACGATCGGTCGCGTGGTGTGCGCGACACCCGCGTTGTTGATCCACATGTCGACCCGACCGAACGTGGTCGTCGCGTTGTCCCACAAGTGCTGGACCTGGTCGGGGGCAGGTCACGTCGGTGGCGAACCCGGCGACCCGATCGGGCATCACGCTCCGACAGGGCGCGGACGGTGGCGTCGACGGTGCCTGGGTTGCGACCTGAGACGACGACCTGGTGTCCCCGTGTGACGAAGGCTTCGGCGAGAGCCCGCCCGATCCCCTGGGTGCTGCCGGTGATCACGACGTTCGACATGACTTCTCCTTGGTTTCAGCGCACTCGGGCGAGTAGAAGTCGTGCCTGGCGCGCCACGGCTTCGTCGACCATCCGGCCGCGGGCGTCAAGCGCGATCCCCGAACCGGACTCCCGGGCCGTCTCGAAGGCGGTGAGGAGCTCGCGAGCAGCCGCGACCTCGTCGGGGGTGGGCGTGAAAACCCCGTGGACGACGTCCAGCTGGGCCGGATGGATGCAGGCGCGACCCACGAACCCGAGCCTGGCCAGCGCTCGGGTGGACTCGCGCAGCGCGTCGAGGTCACGGAAGTCGGTGCTGACCGGGCCGATCGGTGGGGCAATGCCCGCCGCGGCCGAGGCCAGCACGATCGCCGAGCGCACGTGGAGCAGCTCGATCTCTCCAGGCCCGAGCGTGACCCCCAAGTCTGCGCGCAGGTCTGCCTCGCCCAGCTGCAGTCGACGCACGCGCGGCCCAGCCGCGAGCTGGCTGGCCCGCTGCACAGCGACGGCGGACTCGATCAGAGGGACCACACCGGCCTCGGAACCCACCTCGGTGAGCACGGCGTCGATACGTTCGAGGTCGTCGAGCGTCTCGGTCTTGGCGGCCACCACCCCGGCCAGTGCGCTGGCGCCGGCCACTGCTCGGATGTCGGCGATGCCCAGCTCGCCTGGATTGACCCGTACCCAGAGTCGGCACGGCCCCGGCGACACGGAGGCAAGCCAGGCTGCGACGGCGGCGCGAGCCGCGTCCTTCCCCCCGTGCGGCACCGCATCTTCGAGGTCGATGATGAGCTCGTCAGCGCCACGCTCGATCGCTCGCGCCAGCTTGTCGGGTGCGTCTCCCGGCACGTAGAGCGCCGACCGAGCCAAGGTCGTCATGCCCCCACCGAGACAGCCAGGAGCAGATCGGCCACCACATCCGGAGCGGTGAGGGGCGCATCGTGGCCGGCGTCGAGCACCACGTAGGGCGCGTTCGCGGCATCTAACCGCTCGCGGGTGGTCTGGCTCGGGTAGCCGGCAGGCGTTCCCGAGCAGAAGGCGTAGGTGGTGGGCACAGGCGTCAGTCCTTCAGGAAGCGGGTCTAGCGAGGGAGCGAACGGCGTCGGCGTGAGCCGATGATTCATCCAGGCAGCGGTGGCGACGTCGATGTCGCCCTGAGCGTCGATCGGGCGCGCAGCGATGACCGTCGTACGCGGCGGGCAGGTCGCCCGGAGCAGGACCTGACGGCGTCAGGTCGACCGCGCGCTCGCCGGGCGCCGGCACGGCCGCATCGAGGAACACCAGGTGCCCTAACCGCTCAGGAATCCGCGCGGCCAAGGCCGAGACCACGACGCCACCCTGGCTGTGCCCGACGGCCACGACGTCGCGCAGGTCCTCGTACTCCACGAGCGCCGCCAGCTCGTCGACCCAGGTCTCCAGGCCGCGCACGTGCTCGACCCCAGCTGCACGTTCGCCACACCCCTGCAGGCTCGGGGCGTGCACGTCTCTGCCTGCCGCGACCAACAGGGGGCGCACCCGCGACCACGCCCAGCCGCCGCGGAAGGCGCCGTGCACCAGGAGGAAGGGGGTCACGTCTGCTCCAGCACGAGCTCGGCGTACTCCCGCGGGTAGGAGTCATAGGGCTGGAGGTGCTCGTACATGGCTTCGGTGTGGGCCACGTAGTCCGGTGCGCGCGTGCACTCTTCGTAGCTCGGCGATCGAGTCGAACCAGCGCAGGTGCGTGAAGTGGCTGCGGTCCTCCACGCCTCGCACCAGCTGGCGGCCGCGGAATCCGCGATGGTCGGCCCAGAACCGACCGAACTCCTCGGAGAGCGCCAGGTAGGCCTCGGCGTGCTCCTCACCGGGCTTGGTCCAGGCCTGACTGATGACCACGATCATTTCCGACCTCCAGGAACTAGATTCGTAGATCATATATCTTTAGTGTGTCCCTGTGAGCACGAGCGCGCAGACCAAGACCATCCCCGAGTTTCTCGCCGAGGCCCCGGACGTCGACAGCTTCGAGCTGTGGGAAGCCTTCTGGGCGATCCTCACCGAGGCCAAGGACAAGGTGACGTCGGCCCTCCCGGTCCAACCGCATCCGTCCAGCGCCGACCTGGGCGCGTGGACCACGCCGGACGGCTCCTACGAAGGCTCCCTCAACACCTACTCCGGGGACGCCGACGGTGGCGCCGAGTGGCTGGTGCACTCGTGGATCGGCAACCGTTCGGCCTCGATCCTCGACATGAACCTGCAGGTGTGGCTCGGCCCGCACATCGACGTGCCTCACCTCATCATCGTGTTCGGCACGATCCCCAACATCTTCCACTTCAGCGACCTCGTGCCGCGTCGCGATCTGATGGTCGACGTCGAGCACCTCGAGCGGTACTACTCCTCGCAGAACGAGGCGTGGCTCTCGTTGCGTGGCGACGAGCGCTTCACGTGGTCGGTCAGCCACGGCACCTACATGCGCGCCTTTCTCTCGCCAGTGGGCAACTCCTACGTCGCAGATCGCACCGACGACGTGGTCGAGACCTTGCGCGAGGCCGTCCTCCACCGCGTCGACACGTGGCTCGGCTGGGTCGCCGAGGCGACCGCACAGCGCCCGGTTCCCGTCGACCAACGTCAGTCATTGCGTGAACGCGACCACCGCGTGCGCCGCTACGGCTACACGCTCGACCCGATGAACGAGCTGTCCAAACGCTTCCTGGGAGCCGAGCGCGTCGAGGAGCTGGTCGCCGTCCGTGCCGGCCTGGCCCAGATGGAGCAGGGCTCGTGAAGGTCCTCGTTCTGGGCGCTGGTCTGGTCGGTGCCGCCGCCGCCGAGCGGCTGCGCGATGGCGGTCACGAGGTGGTGGTGACAACCACCACGCCGGCCAAGGTCGCCGCCCTGACCGAGCGCTTCGGCCGGGTCGAGGTGCTGCGTGGAACCGACCGCGACCTCGTGGCGGCCGCGATCGCCGACGTCGACGCCGTCGTGGTGACCGCCGGGCCCCAAGCCGCGCACGCGATGACACCTGAGGACCGCGCCGCCACCTACCACGACGTGCTCGTCGAGACCGCGCGCAGCGTGGTCGAAGCACCCGGCACAGCGCACCTCGTCGCACTGTCGTCCCTGTCGGTCTACGGCTCCGCCGCCGACCACCTCGACGAGGTCACCGAGGCTGCCCCCACGACGACCAGCGCCGACCCGAGCCCCACGAAGTTCTTGGAGATGGAGCGCACGTACCTCGATTCCGCGCGGGCGTGCGTGTTCCGGTGCGGCGACGTGTTCGGTCTCGATGACCCTCCGATCGCGACCAAGGTGGCCATGGCCCACCAGTACCTGGGCGGCTCGGTACCGTTCGCCGCCGACGCGCTGTTCTACCGCCTCGCCGTGCAGGACGCCGCTGACGCCGTCGTCTTCGCCGTCGAGCACCGTCTCCTCGGCGTCCACAACCTGACGCACCCCGACCGGCCGCCCACCAACGCCGAACTTTTCGATGCATTGTCGTTCGCGGCCGGCCAGCCGGCCCTGGCGTACCGCGACGAGATCGCCGCACCGCGGGCGCCCATCTCGGTCCGCCGCCTGACCGATGCCGGCTTCACGGCCACCAGGTCGTTCGACGTCGCCGCAATGGGCGTGACGAACGCGGGATCAGTAGTCGCGCAGGAGTGACCCGGCCCCGTCGACCTGGTCTTCGAAGCCGTGCGACCTCAGCGCGTGCCACAAGGTCGCCGCATTGATCGCGATCACCGGCTTGCCCAGCCGGGCCTCGAGGGCGTCGGCCTGCGTCACGAACGACAGGTTCGTGCCAACCTGAACCAGAGCCTCGACGTCGGGGCCATCGAGCTGCTCGACCACCTCCAGGATCTGCTCTTCGCCGACCCGGGCGATGTCCATCGCCGTGGGACAGCGCAGACCGGTGATGGCGGCCACGTCGAAGCCGGCCTCGGTGAAGAAGCGTCCGACCTCCTTGTCTGCGATCGGCTGGTAGGGCGAGAACACCGCGATCCGGCGAACGCCGAGAGCCTCCAAGGCTTGGCGGCACGAGCTGGCGCCCGTTGTGACGGGGAGACCCGTGCGCTCTCGAAGTCGGGCCTCGAAGGCAGCATTGCCCTCGACGCCGCCCCAGAACGTCTCCGCCGACATGCCCATCACCATCCGGTCCGGCTCGGCGGTCAGCACGTCGCGCACCGCCGTGTCGATGGACGCGCGGATCTGCCCCAACAGCGCCTCGAAGTCGGCGTCGTCCCCCATCACCGGGTTGGGAATGTGCATCGATCCGGCTCGGAAGGCCACGCCTGGTACGCCGACACGCCAGTAGTCGTGCTCGACCACGGTGTTCGTGCTGGGCACGATCACTCCGAACACCGCGCGGGGGCCTACTGCGTTGGTCATCGCGTCATCCTCGCTCGACCAGCGCGAGCTGCTGGTCGACGGCTCGGTGGGCACGTGCTCGCGCAGTGGGCTGGTCGAGGAGGAGTGCGTCGACCAGGAGCGGCGCGACCACCGCTGCGACGGCGTCCTCCCGTCGCACCCGCGGCACCCCGGCTGCGCGCAGTACCGCGTGGAAGGGGGAGAGGACGTCGGCCAGGTAACGGTGCCGCAGCTCGACGGCAGCCGGGTCGAGCGAGGAGGCGACCACCAGCGCCTGCAGGAACGCTGCGACCGGCTTGTCGCGCAGGCGGTTGCACAGCGCATCGACCTCGACGTGGAGATCACGAGCGAGATCGCCGGTCGGTCGCGTAGGTGGAGCGGGCGCCACCTCGATCAACGCCTCGAGCACGGAGACCGGCGTGGGCCAGTGCCGATAGATGGTGGAGCGCGACACTCCGGTCACCTGGTGCAGACGTTGCGGTGTGAGCGCACCAGCGCCTTCGGTCAGGAGGAGATCCAGGGCAGCAGTCAGGACAAGGGTCGCGGTGTCGGCGGTGGGTCCGACAGGACGTCCGATCTTGGGCACGGAGTTAACGATACATCTTGTAGCGCGGATGGATAAGCCGTACCCTTTGTATCGGAAACCCTTTCCCCGATCTACCTGAAGGAGGCCGTATGCGTCCCCATGTCGAGCTCATCGACGAGCGTGACCTGCTCTGGCACGTTGCCGAGTTCGAGCACGCAACCGGCACCGCCAAGCAGCGCCACCTGTGCTACGACGAGGAGGACGGTTCGGCCTCGTTGAAGGTGCACTTCACCAGCGACTGGAGTCGCCCAGCGGGCGTCCACTCCGCCGAGACCGAGTGGTACGTGCTCGAGGGTGAGGTGCGTATCGGCGACACCGTCCTCGGGCCCGAGGGCTACTGGCACGCGGCCACCGGTGTGTGGACGCCGCCCATCGAGGTGGCCGATGGAACCATCGTGCTGCTGTTCCGAGAGTACGGCGACTGGACCTTCACCCTCGCCGACGAGAGCCTCGTCGGCGTCCGTGAGGACCAGCAGCTCATCGTGCTGCAGACCGCTGCGATGCCGTGGATCGACGTCGTCGACGGAAGCCCGATGCGTTTCGACCTGGGCGGCACACCCGTGCCCGGCCTCTACATCAAGATGCTGCACCGAGACGAGAAGACCGGCTTCTACACCCGGTTGATCAAGGCCAAGCCGGGCTGGGTCGAGCACCCCTTGGCCCACCACCCGTGCAGCGAGGAGGCGTACTGCCTCGAGGGAGGCTTCGACTACAGCTTCGGAAAGATGTGGCCCGGCGTCTACTTCTGGCGTCCCCCGCTGGTGCGGCACGGCGACTTCACCGCCGACGCCGAGCTGGGCTGCACATGGATCCTGCGCTCCGACAGCGACCTCGTCGACTGGTACACCGACAACGCACGGATCGAGATGCATGGCGATGCCACGAACTGGGGCGAGGGGTTCCCGCAGAGCGCAGCGCCCCGCGTCGTCGAGCCCGTCCGCTCCCGCAGCATGGGCAAGTGGATCGACCCGCTCTACCAGTAGGGCCGAAACGTCACAGCAACGAGGCCCGCTGACTCCCAGGAGTCGGCGGGCCTCGTCGTGCATTCAGTTCAGGCTCACGCGGGACTGGCGCCCCGCGGGTGCCGACCGGCGCTGAACCAGTCGTCGAGGCGAGCGAGGTCCACGACCGCTTCGTCACCGGGCTCGCCCGCATGCTGGCCGGCCGGATCGAGTCCCTGGGACGCCCCCCACAAGTCGACGTCGCCCGTTCAATCGCCTGCGCAGCCCCCACACTCCGATCGCCAGGGCTAGCAGGTTGAGCGCGAACAGTCCCCAGGGAAGCGTCTGCGTCGACGTCCGGAAGGTCCCAGCAGACGTCGTGCCGACCTGACCCACGAAGTAGACCGGTCCGATGTTCGCGAGCGACATCTCCACCGGCAGCTCGATGCGCTGCATCTGCTGAGGAGCCAACGGACCGACGGCGATACGCGTGCTCGCGGCAGCAACAGTCTCGGACGAGCCCATGCCCACCGACACGACCGGCTCGGCAATGGTCTCGGCTCCCACGTTCTGGACGATCAGGATCAAGGTCCGACGTGGAGCAGCCCCGAACAGCTCGCCGAGTCCTCGGGTGCCCTCGACCCTGACGTCGACGATCGAGAGACTCTGGCTGGCGGAGCTCACCGCGGCGTCTACCGCTCCGGCTGGCGTCGTGGGGGGAGCGGTGCCGTCGGGCACGGCCCCCGGGTCGGCCAACGAGTCCGCGACTCCGTCGGAGGGCGAGCTGGTCCCACCGCCCGGGGCTGAGCCAGCCCCGACCGTCATGGTGCCGAGGTCGCTCCCGCTCGTCGGCGTGCAGCTGGCATCGATCGAGTAGCTGGGGAAGTTGAAGGCGAACGAGTCCACGCTCACCGAGAGCTCGTCTTCGTCGGCGGCGACCGACCCTGTGAGATCAGGGACGGGCACCGGCGACTCGGGCGCCGCCTTGACGTCGCGACTGCCCTTCACCGTCACAGCCTTGCCTGCGACGGTCAGTGTGGCGGTGACATCCATCCGACCGTCGATGGGCACCGGCGCGATGCCCGGCAGGTCGCCGAACCGGGCGAGCAGGCCGACCGGGCTCCCAGCCGAGGGGCGCGCCCCTGACACCGAGGCCGCGGGCTCGTAGTCGAAGTGAGTGTCGAAGGGCTGCAACACGCAATCGAAAACGACCTTGCCAGCCGCAGGTGTCCCGACCACCTGTCCGTCAGGCCCTGGGCCGTCGGGGCTTTCGTCGTCACCGGTCTCGTCGGGGTCGTTCCCCTCGGTCGGAGCCTGCGACGGCTCATCGCCGGGATCATCCCCGGGCTCGTCGCCGGGATCGCTCCCTGGGCCCTGCAGGGCTTGGCACACAGCCGATCCCCCCAGGACCGGCAGGGTGCACAGCACGGAGGTGAGGGCGTTCGGGTCCGTCGGGTCCGGGACCTGTGGAGCAGCAGTGCCCTTGCTCGTCAGGCTCGCGGTCACGTTCGTCGGCTTCGGGGCGCTGCGCGGGTTTTCTTTCGGGGTAGCCGACGACTGTCCGTTACACGTGATCTTCACCTGGAACGGCGAGGCATCGAAGGTCACGCCCTCGAACACCACCACGTTCTCGCCCTGCTGCACGGTGAAGGGCAGCTTGAACGTCTTTCCAGGAATCGTCTGGCCGGTCGAGATCGTGCCGTAGTCAACCGTCTTGCTGACCTCGGAGCCACCGTTCACCGAGAACACGAAGGTGCCTGAGACCTGGGCCGGCGGTCCGGCGTTCGCCGGCCCCTTGTTGTAGGTGTAGGTGATCTTGGCCTGTGAGTTCGCCGGCGGCGCTTGCGGGGACAGTGTGATCGAGTGGTCTGCCGGGCCCTTGGGCGCAGCGTCCTCGTCGGCCCATGGGGCCAGCTTGGAGGAGATGTCTCGCTGTGGAATGCCGTCGTAGGAGACCCAGCACCCGCCGATCGGCTCCACGGCGTACGCCGGAGCGGTGAGAAACGGGACGGAGGGAAGGACGACGGCGAGAACCACGAGAGAGCCGCGGATCCAGCGCCGTCCGGCGAAGGTAGACCCGGTCCGGTTCATCGCACTCCCCCTAGCCGCCGGCGAGAGAGCCCTAGGTAGAGGCCGACTCCGATCAGCAGCACGTTGCTGACGATGAGCGCGGTCAGGACCCCCGACCCGGAGTCGTCGTCGGCCCCCAGGGGCTCGGCTGCCGATACGGGTGCGAGGTCGACCGTCGCAGCCGCAGCGACAGGGGCGGCCGGCGCGGCGGTCTCGGCGGGGGCAGGTGCGGCGGGCGGCGCATCACCGAACGAGATCGGCACCGTCACGGTGTTCGCGGCCACTTCTTCGGGCGGCGACGTCGTGGGTAGGGGAGACGCCGCGATCACGCACGCTTCCTGGGTGCAGTCGATCCCACCGAACGACTCGGCCACCTTGATCGTGATGGTGCCGACCGACCCAGACTCGTCCGCGTTGCGGAAGGTGGCGCCCCCGGCGAGGTTGCAGTCGGACGGGCCGGTGTAGCCGACCCGGCACTGCCCGATGGCGATGCCCTTGAGGTTGGGAGCGAAGCCGGTGCCGACGATGGTGATCGACTGCCCGGTCTTCAAGCCCGAGGTCGTACTGACCTCGAGCGACGGCGCGGCATAGCTCGGCGGGGCGACCATCGTCGCGACCGCCACCAGGGCCGCGGCGGCGGCCAGTGCGGTGCTTACTCGGGTTCGTCTGCGACTCACCGGGACTCCTGGGGGGTGGGGTTACTCGGTCTTAACGACCAGATCACGGGCGGGCTATCACCGGAGGCGCAGCAGTTCGCGCCCCGGCCAGGTCGGTACTGGCTGGATGTGAGGACAGGTCGACCCCGAGATAGGAACGAACGACCACCGGGTGCTGGCGGACCTCGTCGGGAGTACCGGCAGCGATCACCCGACCGAGATTCATCGCGACCATCCGGTCACTGAGCCGAGACAGGAGCGACAGGTCGTGCTCGATCACGACCATCGTGGTGCCGAGCTGGTCACGCAGGTCCAGAAGCAGGTCGCCGAGCGCCTCGCTCTCGCTGTGGGCGATACCTGCGAACGGTTCGTCCAGCAGCAGCAGCCGCGGTTGCAGCGTCAGCAGGCACCCGATCTCCACGACCCGGCGGATACCCGTCGACAACTCGGCGATCTGGTGACCGCTGAACGGCGTCAGCGCCAGCCGTTCCATCATCTCCTCGCCGGCTTCAGCCCGTAGCCGATCTCCCAGCGGCGCACCCAGGGCCGCGGCCCAGACGGAGGCTGGCTCGATGCGTTCGCGCGCCAGGGACAGCGTCTCGCTAACAGTGAGGGTCGGGAACAGGGCCGCGTCCTGGAACGACCGGGCCAGCCCCAGTCGCGCCCGGCTCTCCGGAGTGGCGAAGGTGATGTCCTCCTCGGCGAAGAACACGCGCCCGGCATCTGGCTGGGTAAAGCCGGCGATCATCTCGAACACGGTCGTCTTGCCCGCACCGTTGGGCCCGATCACTCCCAGGATCTCGCCTCCGCGCACCTCCAGGTCGACACCGTCGACGGCCACAACACCGCCGAACCGGCGCGCCAGGCCCTCGACGACCAGGAGCGGCGCGTCGGGCTGAACGGGTTCCGAGGACAGGTCGTTGATGCGTAGCTGGCCGGCAAGTGGTGACGTCGGAACCGCGACGGTCCGGCCCCGCGCGGTCGCCACGTCGATCCCGGCTCGCCCGGCAGTCCAGTCGGCCCACGAGTCGCGGGCGCGGACGATCAGACCACCGAGTCCACCGGGCAACAGCACGACGACGGCCAGCCACCCCAGCGCGAGCGCGGCCTCGCCGGGGAGGCCGAGGCTGACGAGGCCAGGGATTCCGATGATGATCAGCGATCCCAGGATCGGACCGCCCGTCACCGCGAGACCGCCGATCACGGCCAGGGCAACCACGTCGATGCTGGACGCTGCGGGGAACGAGTTGACCGTGAGCTGACTCTGGCTGTGGCCGATGACGACGCCGCCCAGGCCGGCCAACGCGCCAGAGAACGCGTAGAGCTGCAACTTGCGTCGGCGGCTGGGAATGGCCAGCGCCCGTGCGGCGTCCTCGTTGTCGCGCAACGCCTCCAACGACAGACCGAACCCGCTGCGCCTCAGGTTGCCGGCCACCCACAGGCCAAGTCCCAACATCACGAGTGCGAACAGGTAGTAGTCGGTGGCCAGCTCGACGGGATCGCCCAGCCACGTGGGTTTCGCCGGTTGAACCCCGTCGCCCAAGAAGATGTCCAGCCTGAGCAGCCAGGCAGAGGTCGCCAACGCGAAGGCGAGCGTGGAAACGGCCAGGGCCAGTCCTTTGAGTCGCAGAGCCGGCACACCGACCAACGCCGCGGTGACAGCCGCCGCCGCGACGCCACACAGGACGCCGAAGACGAAGCTGCCCGTGCCATCGACCACGTGCACCGACACTGCGGCGGCGATGCCGGCGTAGGCGAACTGGCCCAGCGACAGCTGACCCAGCGTGCCGGTGATGAGCCCGACGCTGAGGCCGACCAGGGCAAACCCCGCCACTGCGGTGAGCACCGATGCAGTCTCGTTGCTGACGACCCACGACAGGCTCACCGCGACCACCGCCGCGAGCGTCAGGAGGGCTCGTGGAGCCCACGCGATCGCGCGCACAGATCGGTAGGCCGTGGGCAGGGACGCCACGTTCGCCCTGCGCCACGAACCGCGATCCAGCACCGCGCGAGACAGGGCCGGCTGACGCAGAAGGGCGATCACGATGGAGAGTCCGATGACGACGCTGACCAGGTTGCGCGTGTCGGGGTTCGACAGGAGCACTTGCTCCATGACTCCGACGCCCACCGAGACGGCGATCGCGATCGGGACGGACGCCATCCGCGCAATCACCGCACCCGCAAGGCCCTTCAAGAGGAGGTCGGGTCCGAGAGTCTCGATCGACTGTCCGGCCGTCGTCGGTGTCACCAACATGGCCGAGAAGGCTGCGATCCCGCCGGCGATGCCCCACGCCATCGTCGTCATGCGTCGCGACGGGATGCCTTCGAGGAGGGCGTTGTCGCGGTCGTCCGCGGCGGCTCGCATCGCCATGCCGAGACGATGGCGACGAAGGAACGCGGCCAGGCCAGCCAGGAGCAGGGGCCCGAAGACCAGCATCGCGACGTAGGGAGTGCCGATCGGCAACGTGCCCACCTCAAAGGTGGGCAGGCGGGTCGGCTCCGGGAACGTGAAGCCGCTCATCCCGTCGCTGTTGAGCAGGAGGGCCAGCACCAAGATGAACTGCGACAACCCGAGCGTCGCGATCATGCCGATCAGGCTGGGGCGACCGGCCAACCGGCGCACGACGCTGACCTCGACCAACGCGGCTAGCCCCGCCGCCAGGGCGATCGCGACCAGGAACGCTGGCCAGTAGGGGGCGCCGTGATCGACCACGAGCATTCCCAAGACCGACGCGCCGAAGGCGCCGATCGAGCCGTGCGCAAAGTTCACGAACTTGCTCGACCGGTACACCAGCACCAGACCAGTGGCCAACAACCCGTAGGTCAGGCCGGTGAAGATTCCGATCACCAAGCGGTCGGCGCCCATGTCGAACCCGGCCAGGGCGATCATCGTGTTCAGTCCGGTGGTCATGCCTGGGCTCCCGCGTGACCGCCGAGCATCATCGCCCGCACCCGATCCGGGTCGGCCAGCAGCTGCGCCGCAGACTCGTTGGCCACCATCGCACCCTTCTCCATCAGGTAGGCGCGATCCACCAGGGACAGCGCGGTGCTCACGGACTGTTCGACCAGCAGCACTGCCGCGCCCCGGTCGTTGAGGCGGCGCACGAGCTCGAGGAGTCCGGACACCACCACCGGGGCAAGGCCCAAGGAGAACTCGTCGACGACCAGGATGCGAGGGTCCTGCACGATCGACTTGGCGAGGGCAAGCATTTGGCGTTCTCCGCCGGACAGGGTCGAGGCAGGCTGCCGCGCGCGGGCGCGCAGTCGAGGGAAGATGTCCAGCGCCGCGTCGGTCGCCTCGCGCTGCCATGCCCGGTCGCGTGACCGATAGGAGTGCATGGCCAGGTTCTCGGCCACTGTCAGCGAGCCGAAGGTCGCCTGACCGACCACCTGGCACAGGCCGTGGTCGACCCGCTTGTGCGGCGCGGTCGAGGTGACGTCGACCCCGTCGAGCAGGACGCGCCCGGACGTGGCTTGCACCAACCCGGCGATGACCTTCAGCAACGTGCTCTTGCCGACGCCGTTCGGTCCCAAGATGGCCACCATCTCGCCTGGCCGCACCACGATCGAGGCATCGAAGAGCACCTGGATCTGACCGTAGGACGCGCACACCGCCTCGCACTCGAGGACGGGCTCCTCGGTGCCGGCGACTCGACGGTCATCGTGGGAACTCATGACGCTTCCCTTCGTAGGCGAAGCAGGCGCACCCGACGTCGTAGCGCATGACCCGGTAACCACCGGCCGCTGCGAAGGCACCCGGCCCCAACGCTCCGCCGAAGCCGGATGCGGTCTGGAAGCCGGTCAGGGTGTGGGCCGCCTCGGCCCAGGTCGCAGCGTTGAAGTCGCCATCGACCAGGTCGCCAGCACCCTTCAACATCACGGTCGCGTCGCAGAACGGCATCGCGACCCGGGCCGCCTCGCGCGAGCTGAAGATGATGCCCGCCTGCTCGTAGATGTCGTAGCAGGCCGTTTCCGCGGCCCCCGAGGGGAACGCGAGGCCTGCGTCGGGAATGTCCTGGGCCGGGGTGAAGCCGACGCCGACCATGCCCTTGAGCAAGGAGGGAGGGATCGTGTCGGGGTTGTTCACGTAGAACTGTGGGTTGTCGAAGCTCGAGACCGCGTAGGTAGCGGAGAAGTCTTGGGCTGCGGCCACGGCGGTGAAGATGGAGGCGAGCCGAGCGCCACCCAGGAACATCACTCGGTCGATCTTTCGAGTGCGAAAGGTGACCGCCGCCTGGTCGTTGCCCTGGAACAGCGACCCCTGGTCGGTCGTGTCGACCCAGGCGACCTCGGGCGTGACCCCGGCCGCCTCCAGGAGTGGCACGCCGAGATTCTCGATCACCCTCCGATTGACCGGGGTGTCAGCAGCGACCACGCCGACGCGCTTGCGTCCCTCGAAGAAGTCGGCCTCCTCGAGCGTCGAGACCATCGCGCGGACGAAGCCGCCGTACTCGGGATAGCTGGGACTCCACAGGAAGGGCGAGAGCTTCTCGTACTCCTCGGCGTCGGTGGCGATCAGGGTCTCGTCAAGGATCAGCGTCTCCCGCTGGGCGTAGCAAGGGCGGGCATTGCTCTGGAACTGCCCGGTCAGCACGACGGCGAAGGCCTTCTCGTCCTGGGTCATCTCGTTGCAGAGCTGCTCCTCAGCGGCCGGAGAGTCATCAGTGGCGCCGTACAGCTTGAACACCGCGTCCAGGCGCCGGCCCGCGACGCCACCGTTGTCGTTGACCCAGTCCTCGAGCGCCTGCACCTGCTCGCCGTAGTCCCCGTTGTCGGCGAAGCTGAATCCGGTCACCTTCGCGACGGCGGCGAGGTCGACCCCGATGAAGACGACCTTCACGGAGTCGTCGGTGACGCCGGGGCCATCGCCGATCAGAACTCGGGGAGCATCGGGATCGGTCAACCGGGCTCCAACGGTGGCGAACGCGATCCCCAGCACGATCACCACCGCCAGAGAACGCGCTGCGAGAGAACGATCCCGCCAGGGCGCGGTCTGCCTCATGCGCGTCTCCCGGTCCCCATGAATAGAGAATATACGATATCTGCGGCTCGTGGAAGGCGTTGCGGCTACGGTTCTGTGAGCGCTAGTGCTCCCGCAACAACGACCCGAACCCAGTGATCTGGTCGTCGATGCCATTCTCGCGCAACGCCATCCACCACGTGGCCGCGTTGATGGCAATGACCGGCTTGCCCAGCCACCGCTCCGCCTCGTCGGCGAGCGTGGCCATGCAGAGGTTGGTGCCGCACTGCACGATCGCGTCGACGTCCGGGCCGTCGACCTCGTGGAGCGCGTCGCGCAGCTCTGCCTCGCTGACGTGGGCGATCGACACGGCGGTCGGACACTTGAGGCCCTTGATGGCAGCCACCTCGAAGCCGAGCTCGTTGAAGAACGTGACCACGTTCTGGTCGCCGATCGACTGGTACGGCGTCACCACTGCGATGCGCTTGGCGCCGTAGAGGTGCAGCGCACGCTCGCAGGCCTCCGCTCCGGTGGCCACGTCCAGCCCGGTGAGGTCGGTGATCTGCTTCTTGAACGCCCGGTTGCCCTCGACGCCGTCCCAGAACGTCTCGGCGCTCATGCCCATCACCATGTAGTCGGGCTCGCAGGTCATCACCCGCTCGCACGAAGCCGCCATCTCGTCCCGAATCTGGTCGAGCAGACGCTGCATCGCGTCATCGTCGGCCATGTCCATGTCACGGATGTGGATGCGTGAGAAGTGAGCCGTGACACCGGGCACCTGCATCAGCGCGAACTCCGGCTGCACGATCGTGTTGGTGCTGGGTGCGATGACGCCGAACTTGCGGCGCCAGCCGAGGCGGTCTGTCATGTCGACGCTCCAGATGTGTTCGAAGAAGGTTCTGGCTCTGACGCCGCGGTGCGGCGGAGCAGCTCGAGAGACCCGAGCACGAAGGCCAGCTGCACCAGGGAGTTCGTGGCTTGCTCGACCCATTGCAGTCCCTCGGACTGGTGCTCTCGCGCGGAGAGCGGCGGAAGGACCAGGGTGCCGAGCAGGTAGAAGGCGAACAGTCCGACCACCCGGTACCACCCGCGACGCCGGGCATGGGCCGCCGCGTTGAGCCCCATCCACACAGCGCCGAGGGCTGCCACGGCCAGGAGCGGTGCCATCGATTCCAGCGCGACCGCGCTACCGGCACCGACCACGGGCACGACCAGGTAGGGCCACGGTGCTGCCGGCGTCTCGCGCCGAAGGGACACGACCGACCAGGCCAACGCTGCGAACCCAAAGGACAAGAACGGGAACAGCACCTGCTCGAGGACCGCGATGTCGCGACACGGCTCGCTGGCCACCAGCAGCTTCCACAGCGCCTTTGAGAAGCCGCCCAGGGTGATCAGCAGCGCGCCGGCGAGGGCGGGGAGGCGAGTCGAGGGGTGTCGAGACCCACAGGCCCGAGCGAGGATCACCGCTCCGGCTCCAGCGAGCACGACGGGTACGAAGTCCTCGGCCGCCAGAGCCAGCCCGTACTCGGTGCAGGGGTCGATCGTCATCGGGCGGGGAGCCTCTCCCCGGACGTGGTCGTCACCGGGGCGGGGCTGAAGATGTCGCGCTTGCGGAAGCCAGCTCCGGCAAACCGGGCGAACGCCTTGGGTCGGGTGAGCCAGGCGATGCGAGATCCGTGCTTGTCAGCGGCGAGAAGGCGGTCTGCGAGCCACGGCGTCACCGTCTCGACCCGGTCGCCGAGGATGTTGAAGATCTTGCGTGCCTTCTCCAGCGCCTCGGGCTGTCCGGCGTAGTCGTCCATGAGGAGGTCGGTGGCCACGATGCCCGGCGACAGGAACCCGATCTTGATCTCGCTGCCCTTCGCCTCCTTGACCAGCGACTCAGTCAGGTAGGTGACAGCACGCTTGCTGGCCCCGTAGGTCGCCATGCCGGGCTGCTTCTGGCCACCGGACCCGAAGCCCTCCATGTTCCAGATCCAGCCGCCACCGCCCTGGGCGGTGAACCCGGACGACGCGACTGCACATCCGTTGTGGACGCCGAGCACGTTGGTGCGCAGCACTCCCGCCACCGTCGCCTCGTCGACCTCGGGAAGCGGTCGACGGGGAGCCGAGACTCCTGCGTTGTTGATCCAGACGTCGACCCGCCCGAAGGTCGCGACCGCGTGGTCCCAGACCGCTTGCACGTCGGCTCGAGCACCGACGTCGGCACACTGTCCGGTGGCGTTCGGCCCGAGCGCGTGGACGGCGGCCGCGAGCTGCTCAGGGCTGCGACCACACACGACGACGGCACATCCCCGAGCGACCAGCTCGTGGGCGAGCCCGAGACCGATGCCACGCGTACCGCCGGTGACGACGACGACGCGACTCTCGTTCACGGCGCCCTTCACTGCCCCTCCCAGCTGAGCACGCCGTGCAGCACGTGGGTCAGCCGATCGCCACGCAGCAAGTTCCACACCACCGCAAGCTCGCGTGTGGTCGGGTCGAGCATGACCTCACGACCGCGGATCTTCTCGACCCCGCGGGCATCCGCACAGACGAGGTGCTGACTGGTGAACAAGGCGCGGCCGTAGGCCGTGGCGTTGCCGAAGACCTCTGGGCCGTCGAACTGCACCCGCGCGCCGTCGCGGTAGCGCTCAAAGGCATACGAGCGAGCCAGTGCGCCGGTCCAGGTGACCTGCTGGCGGGCCCTGCGCAGGCCGACCGGCTCGTGCTCGATGCGCACCTCGACGTCGCCGATCTGGGCCTGGGTGTGGTCGTGCACGGCGAGGGTCCCGACGAACGCGCCAGCCTCCTTGGTGGGCAACACCTGCGAGGTGGGGCCTCGTGCCGTCTCGGCCGCGATCCAGTCATCGACGAACGTCTTGGTCTCGGCATTGGTGGCGTGGTCGAACGTCCGCTTGTAGACGCCGTTGAAGACCGCGCACACGGCCCAGCCGTCGTGCAGGACCGAGGAGTAGACCTGCGTCTCGCCGTCCGGCAGCACCTGGTTCCACGTGCGCAGGTCGGCCTGCCAGCCGGGCGAGTAGTAGTGGGCATCGACGAAGAGCCCGTAGGGCTGGCCGGTGCCGTAGAAGTCGGGCCCGCAGTAGACCCGGTTCTCGTCGGAGTCGACGATGCCGAAGTCGAACTGGGCGCCGAGCTCGAAGCGGTTCTTGAGCGGACCACGCGCCTCGAGCTGGGTGTTCATCCAGTAGCGCGCCACGCCGTCCTCGACCACGCTGGCACGGTCTACCCGCTCGAAGCCCACGTGGTTTCCCTCGGCGTCGAAGAGCGCTGGGCGACCGTGCCACTCCCCCTCGATCCGCTGCTGCCAGTCGCTGACGTCGGTGGGGTTCGGCTGGGTGGGGTTCGGCTGGGTGGGGTTCGGCTGGGTTGTCGTCATCGGGGCTCCGGGATCTCGTTGTCGAGCAGCAGGCCACGAACGGCTTCGCTGCCCTCCTCGCCGATCAGTCGAGCAACCTGGCTCCACACGTGGTCGACGTCGGGGTTGAACAGGTGTGACCGGTTGCGGGCATCACGAGCGGCAAGATCGGTATCGGCCACATCAGTGCTGACCGCCGCCGGCACCTCGGAGTCGAGGAGCGCGGACCAGTGCGTCAGGTAGCTCGTGACCGCGCTCTCGATTCCGGCGAAGGCCTCTTCGTCGGCACGGTGCACCAGCATCCAGGGCGACATCATCGCCATCTGTCGCGGCCCGATGGCCGCCTTGGAGAGTCCTGCCCGCTGTTGGACCTCCTCGAAGGTCTCGGTCAGCGGGGTGTGGGCCCAGTCGACGTACGTGAGGTGCGAGGCCAGCTCGGCGCGGGGGATCAGGTCGAGGTGGAAGGCAAAGGATCCCTGACCCTGAACGGAGTCCAGGGTGAAGTGCGGCACCACGCTGTCGCCCCGAGTGAAGGCGAAAACCATGTGGCTGTCGAGTCCGATCGGCGGGACCGTCAGCCCCACGTACACGGCCTTGGCGACGACCCCGTCGCCCCGGAACAGGCGGACCGATCCGACCGGGTCCGGCGACATGGCGGACATCAACGTGGAGAACGGTCCTCCCTCGGCTGCGGTCACCTCGGTGAGCGCGGCGTGCCTGACCACGGCCTCGAGGGTGCGCCGACACAGGCCTCCGGGGAGGGACTCGGTGCCGCTCACGCCTTGAGCTCCTCGATCTGCTGGTCGGTGTCGGTACGGGGCTGTTCGCCCAGGGCCTCCTTCTCCTTCAGGCCCGCCTTGAGCTGCTTGCTCCGCACCTCCTTGAAGTTCCACGCGCTCGCCAGCTCGGGGATCTCCTTGCGGATCGGGGACGGAATCACGCGCGCCTCCACCCGCGCTGGTCCCTCGCCGACGATGGTGTTTCCCTCGACCGACCAGCCCTGGTCGATCAGCTCCTGGCGGCGCCGGCGGTAGAGCACCTGGTTGAGGTCGCTCTTGACGTGCAGCTCGTCGGAGAGGTCGTAGGGCAGCAGCTCAGGTCGCACGGTGTCGACCACGGCCTCGTCCTGGTAGAGCACCTTGAAGACCCGGCGACGAGCGTCTCGATCTGCCCAGGCTCCCTTGAAGAACGTGCGCAGGGCGATGAACTTGACCAGCGTCGTCTCCTCGTCGATCGGGATGTTGACGTCGAAGATCTTGAGCTGTCCCAGCGGCAGGTCGACCTCGAGCAGGATGGCGTTGGGCAGCCACCACGTCGTTGAGACCGGTACCAACGGGCGCTTGGACAGGTCGCCCTTCTCCGGATTCATCCGACCCCAGATGCCCTTGGGCTTCGGCGGGTTCAGCTTCACCGAGGCCTTGCAGTGCCAGGGCGACGTCTCGACCTCGAAGTCGGGCACCTCGGGCTTGTCCGGGTTGCCGAACGAACCGGCGTGGACGAATGGCGTGTGGGCAATGTCGACGCCGTTCTCGAGGATCCGCTCGTAGTTCGACTTCCAGAGGAACGATCCGGTGACGGCGCGGTAGGTGTCGGTGTCGTCGACGGCCGACCAGTCGGGGATCGGTGGGCGCTCCTCCTCGGGCAGGTCGCCGAGGAAGACCCAGATCATCATGTGCTTCTCGACGACTGGGTACGAGTCGATGCGCGCCTTGCGTGGGATTCCCTTCTCGGGGTGCGCCGGGATCTTCTGCACCTGGCCGTCGGGGCCGTACTCCCACCCGTGGTAGGGGCACACGATGCAGTCGCCCTTGACCGTGCCGCTTGAAGAGCGCGGCGCCGCGGTGCACGCACAGGTCCGACATCGCCACGACCGACCCGTCGCTGGGCTTGCGGTAGAGCACCAGCTGCTGCCCCAGCACCGTGACCTTCTTGGGGCTCCCGACCACCACGTCGGTACTGAACTCGACGCCGTACCAAAAGTTCTTGAACACGTAGCTCTCCAGTCCTAACGACGCCGGATCTCGGCGTACTCGGGGCGGGGTTGATCGATCAGGTTCTCGAGGGCCGCCGTGGCGCTGGCACTCGGTACGAGCTCGGCGATCAGGAAGGTGGTGAGCAGCTCGGTGAAGACCTCGCGCAGATGGTCCTGGTCGACCCCGGTGGGAGGTTCGAGGAACCCACGCGCCGAGCTCGGGTCGTCCGGCACGACCGGCAGCATGTGCCCGGCGCCGGCCAAGCGGACCAACCAGGCCACGGGAGCCTTCGGCAGGGCTTCGTCCCACGTGCGGTGCAGGGGGTCGTGTCCCGGTGCTGCTGCGTCGTGGCCGTAGCGGATCGCACTGGCGGCCACCACCCCGTCAGCGGTGCCGCCGACGAGCATCACCGGCACCTGTACCGGCGCGGTCAACAAGGTGTCGGGCGCCCAGCCCAGCTGCTGGGAAGCCATCGTGTGCGCGCCGAACGTGGCGACAGCACGGACGGTGGGGAACCAGTCCGGGCCGGCGGACTGAAGCGCGACCGTGCCGCCCGCTGAGTGGCCCACCAGGGCCACCCGGTCCAGGTCGAGCAGCCCAGCAAGGGGCCCGTCCAGCTCCGCGAGGGCGGCCAGGATCGGCTGCAGCGCCGGAGTGCTCGGCTTGGAGCCGTAGCTGTCGGGTGTCACTGCGTCGAGAGCGACTCCGGGCGACAGCCCGACCTGTCCAGGAAACAGCTCGGTGACCCAGTCGAACGTCACGGCGACCAAACCGACCTCGGCCAGACGCAGGGCCAACCAACGGTACGACTCGGCAGCGACGTTCACTCCAGGCACCAAGACCACCACCGGGTACGGCGCCCCGGCCGGGTCGGCTGGCAGCACGCCGCTCATGCGCTCGACGTCCGTCGTCGCCGGGAGTGCGGGGTAGCGCAGGGTGACGTGG
Source organism: uncultured Actinomycetota bacterium (assembly GCA_963781575.1). GTDB lineage: Bacteria > Actinomycetota > Actinomycetes > Propionibacteriales > Nocardioidaceae > Nocardioides. Next base: position 534,427 of record CAWAGM010000008.1, read on the forward strand.
GCGGTGTCCAGGGGAACCGGGGCGCCGGGGACTCGCACGGCCGTCCGTTGGGCGCGGATCACGGAGCCCATCACGGAGCCCGTCACGGAGCCCACCAGTCGGTTCTCATCAGTCGGTTCCGGGTCTGGGCAAGACTCGATCGCCGCCCCACAGCGCGCTGACGAGCCGCTGGGTCGTCTCCACCCCGAAGTAGCGATCGCCCATCACGTTGGCCGGATCACGCTCTGCGATGTTGCGGCGGATCGCTAGGTCCGAGGCAGCGAGCGCGGGTCGCTCGGCTGCTGGAACCGGTTCGGCCTCGTCGACCCAGGCGAGCCACCGGTCGAGGTGCTCCTCGACCAGGGTTGCAATCAGCTCGGTGGCCGGCGCGTCGGTGGGGGTCATGTAGCAGAACGCGGTCGGTGACAGGCTCGAGCGCACGAAGGCACTGCGGCTGACGAACGGCTCCAGGAACGCGTTCTCGTTGCGGACCTGCTCCCACCGGGCGTTGACCGGCTCGTAGTAGCGGTCGAACGAGTCGGTGTCGGTCATCAGGTAGGAGCGGGGCACCGAGTCCAGGTAGAGCCAGCCCTGCGGAAAGCAGCCCAGCGCCAGACCGAAGTGGGGCACCTTCACCTGGGGACCGAGCCAGATCGTCAGGTGCACGTTGCAGAAGCCGAGCTCGGCGTTCTCCATGAAGGAGTGCACCATCCAGTCGATCTCTGGTCCGACGTACCCGCGGACCCTGCCGTTGGCCCCGCTACCGGTGCCCCCGTCGTCGAAGGCCTCCAGCACGTCTGTCGACGGGTCCCGGGTCAGCTCGAATCGTGCTGCCACCTTGTCCTTGAGCCGCTCGACCAGCGCCATCCATTCGGCAAAGGTGGTGCTGACGTCCGAGGGACCGGCCTCGTCGAGGTACTCCTGCACGTACTTGATGGGCTCGCTCACCGGCACTCCTCGACGCTCGACTGATCCTCCAGATCAAGTATATATGATATTGCTCGGGTCATGAGCGGTGCTCACGAGGTTCCGGGATAGGCGGAGGCGTCGAGCCCGGCCGAGCCGTGACGGAAGGCGGACGGCGCGTGCGCCACGCACGTCTGGACGTACTCCAAGAGCCCGTCCTCCCCGTACTCACGTCCCCACCCCGAACGCTTCACTCCCCCGAACGGGAGGTGGAGGGCGAGTCCGGTTCGATTGTGCGTGTTGACGAACGTGAAGCCGGCCTCGATCCGCCGCGCCACCGCGAAGGCTTCGTCCTCGTCGGCCGACCAGACAGAGGCCCCCAGCCCCAGGTCACCGGCGTTGGCGAGAGCCACGGCCTCGTCGACCGACTCGAACGTGATCAGCGGGACCACCGGTCCGAACTGCTCGCCTGCCACGAGCGGGTCGTCCTGATTGGCGCCAATCACGAGGGTGGGCTGCACGTAGTGCCCGCGACCGAGGTCGGTCTCGGGGTCGACGCTGCCGAGGGGTACCGCCTGCCCCCCACGACTGACCGCGTCCTCGAGGAGACCGTGCAGCCGCGCAGCCGACTCGCGAGTGACCACCGGTCCGATCGTGCTCCCCTCGTGCAGCGGATCTCCGAGCCGAAGCACCCGGGTTGCCGCATCCTGGTAGCCCTCGATGAAGCGAGCCCGAAGCGAGGAGTGCACGTAGATCCGCTTGACCGCCATGCACACCTGGCCGCTGGTGGCGAAGGTCGCCATCACGAGGCGATCGAGCGCCGCCTCGGAGAGGTCCGCGTCGGCCAGCACGAGTGCCGGGTCGTTGCCGCCGAGCTCGAGCACCGATGGGGTGAGTGCCTCTCCGGCCAGCGCCGCGACGGCGCGGCCAGCGGTCGCCCCGCCGGTGAACGCGATGCGGTGCACCCCCGGATCGCTGACCAGGGCCTTGGCTACGTCGGCGTCACCCAGCACGATCTGGACCGTCCCGGGCGGCAGCTCGCCGGCGAGCAGACGCAGCATGCTCAAGACCCCGAACGGCGCCAACGGCGAGGGCTTCACGACGATCCCGTTGCCGGCGACCAGGGCCGGGGCCAGCTTCAGCATGGTGAGCACAAGGGGCGCGTTCCAGGGCGTGATCGCGGCCACGACGCCGTACGGACGGCGGCTCATCATCACGCGGCCGCGAGCGTCGTCGACCTCTCGATCGGCGAGGAGTGCACCGGCGTTGTCGCAGTACCACTCCAGCACGGCGGCAGCGAAGGACGCCTCGCCCACGCAGTCGGCCAGCACCTTGCCGGTCTCCCGGGCGGTCAGCTCGGCCACGCTGCTGAGGTCTGCACGCAGCCGGGACGCGGCGCGACGTAGGCGCGCAACGCGATCCTCGACGGCGACCGCGCGCCAGTCCCGCTGTGCTGCCCCGACCTCGGCCACCACCTGTGCGACCTGGGCGGGAGAGGCAGGCAGGAACGACCCGACGACCTCGTCGACGCGGGCCGGGTTCTCACGCTCAAAGGTGCCGACCGTCATGGGCGGGCGCTCTCTCGCAGCGAGTCGATCATCGAGGTCCGGAGCAGGTAGGTGCGGGCCGCGACCGGGTCCGCCGCCAGGGCCCGCAGGTCGTCGTGATGGGCCGCGCGCGCTGCTTCGTCGGACTCGCGCAGGCGCTGCCAGTTGTCGTGGGTGACGGCCTTGACGTAGGACGTCGCGACCTCACGGCGCCGGTCGAGCGCGTCGTCCAGGCCGCCGATCGGCGCCCCGTCGAGCACCGCCACCAGCGCAGCGCTCACCTGGACCGCGTCGTGCAGACCGCTGTTCATCCCCATGCCGCCCAGCGGATTGTTGACGTGAGCCGCGTCGCCGATCAGCAGCACCCGGCCCACGCGGAACGTCGCGGCCACGCGTTGGTGGACCCGGTACAGCGAGGAGTGCAGCAGCTGCCACTCCCGACCGAGATCGGCGACTCCGCGCAGGCGCTCCTGCACCCGGGCCGGATCGGTCTCGGCGCCGTCGGCGGTGTCGGGGTCGGTCGGGAAGAGGATCCGCCAGTGCTCCGGGGTGCGCAGGAGCACCAGCCACTCGTGGGGGTCGAACACGTAGTTGACCGCCGCGACGCCCGGCAAGGCGTCCGACAGGTCCTCGGTGGTCGAAACCACCAGGAACCGCTCGGGATAGGTGATCCCCTCGAAGTCGACGTCCAGCTCGTGGCGCACGACCGAGCTGGCACCATCGGCGCCGATGACCCACTCAGCGTGAAACGTCCGCCCGTCGCCGGTGTCCACCCGGACTGCCTCACCCTGCGTCACGGACGTGACGTGAGCGCCGAACTCGACGCCGCAGCCAGGGTGGCTCGCCACTGCCGCGGCCAGGATGGGGGTCAGCTTGCTCTGCTCGCACTGCACCCGGAACGGGTACGGCGTATCGCCGCTCAGGACGCCGAGGTCGAGCTCGGCGATCGGACCCGTACGGCGGTCGCGGTACTGGAACGTCGTGGACGTGATGCCTTGCTCCAGCAGTGGTTCGAGCACACCCAGCTCGGCGAGCATCTCCAGGCTGGGTGGGTGGAACGTGGAGGCGCGGGACTCGGCGGCAAGGCTCTCCCCGGCCTCCAGAACGGTGACGGCATGACCGGCGCGGGCCAGGACCAGGGCGGCGGTGAGTCCGACGGGCCCTGCTCCGACCACGACCACCGTCGTCTTGTGCTCGCTCATGGGGCGTACTCCTTCTCGAGTTCCAGCTGCTCGGGCAGTCCGACGAGGTCGGTCAGGTCGCTCCACTCGGCGCAGTCGGCGTCACCGGCGTGACCGTGCCGTGCGATCGAGGCATACACCTCGAACTGGGCCCGAACGGCAGCCAGCAACGCCGAGACCGGGTGGATGACCAGGCGGACGCCGAGGTCGGCCAGGGCCTGGTCAGAGACGCCGTCGTCGACCGGGCCTGCAGCTTCGGAGCGGTTGAAAACCTGGGGAACTCCAGGCAGCGCGGCCGACACCTGCTCCAGCGCAGCGAGGTCGGCGCCCTCCACGAACACAGCATCGGCGCCAGCGCCGATGAAGGCTCGGCACCGCTCGATGACCGCATCGATGCCGAGCACCGACAGTGCGTCGGTGCGAGCCACGACCACGATGCCGGAGTCGGACTCGACGGCGGCGCGAATCCGGGCGGCGGCCTCGTGGACGTCGACGACGGCCTTGCCGCCGAGGTGACCGCACCGCTTGGGAGCGACCTGGTCCTCCAGGTGCAGGCCCGCGACGCCCGCGGCGGCGTACGTGAGTGCCGTGTGTCGCGCTTGGAGTGCGTTTCCGTAGCCCGTGTCGGCATCGGCGAGCACCGGCACCCCACCGAGGTTGACGGTGAGCGTGGCTGCCCGCCGTGCCAGGTCCGTGCCGTGCACGAAGCCCAGGTCGGGTACGCCGAGCTCGACGGCGGAGACCGTCGCGCCGGACAGGCACACGGCTCGCGCTCCGGCCCGAACGGCCAGACGTGCCGAGACGGCGTCGTAGACCCCTGGCACGTGGGTCACCGCAGGCTCGAGCAGGAGGGACCGGAGCCGGGCGGCCGGATCGGGTCGGTTCACGCCCGACTCACCGACCGTGCAGGGCGAAGCCAGACTCGACCCCGACCACGCGGGCTCCGGTGAAGAAGAGCAACGTCTCGGCCGTGCCCTCCTCGCCCAGACCGGACATCCCCCAGGCCGGCCTCGGGGTCATCAGGTGCAGGCTCATGATCGAGGAGCCGTTGACCTTGACCTCCCCAGCGCGAACACGTCGAGCGAACGACGTCGCTAGATCGAGGTCCGTTCCCGCCACGTAGCCCTCGAGACCGTAGGGGGTGGCGTTGGCCAGCCGCAGCGCCTCTGCCTCATCGACGTAGGTGTGCACGGTCGCGACGGGCCCGAACATCTCGTGCAGCGCCGCCTCCGACGGGACACCAGTGATCAGCGTCGGCGCCAGGAAGTTGCCGGTTCCTGGCACGGACGTCGAGCTGCGCGATGCCGCTCCGGCTCCGCCGGCCTCGGCTCTCTCGTCGATCGCGGCGCGCAGAAATCTCAGGTGGGTGGAGTGCACGACTGGTCCGAGCTCGGTCGCCGGGTCCAGCGGATCGCCAGCGCGCACCTCTGCGAGTCGACCCAGAGCCAGGGTGAGGACGGCTTCGGCCAGGTGCTCGGGGAGGATCAGTCGGCCCAGGGCCCGACACCATTGGCCGTTCAGGGTCGTGAGGAGGTCGACCGCCATCCGGGCGGCCACTTCTGGATCGGCGTCCGGGAGCACCACGAGCGCGTTGTTGCCGCCGAGCTCGAGCTGCAGGGCGGTGAGGTCAGCTGCGCAGGCGGATGCGACGGACTGGCCGCCCCGGGCCCCACCGGTGAACGAGACGGCACGCACCCGAGGGTCGGCCACCAGCCTGGCGCCCACCTCGGCGCCACCTTGGAGGACCTGGAACGTCCCGGAGGGGACGCCTGCTGCGGTCAGGGCGCGGTCGATGATCCGCCCGAGCTCGGTGGTCGCGTAGGGCGCAAACTCACTGGGCTTGAGGATGGTGGGGGCTCCTGCTGCCAGCGCGCTGGCCACCTTGTGGGCCGCCATTGGTGCCGGAGCGTTCCACGGCACCAGGCAGACCGCCGGACCGAGGGGCAACCGGTGCACCTCGACGGCCTGACCGTTGGGTCCGTCCCGGGTCTTCGAGCAGGATGCCGTCGCGCAGCATCTGCGCGGCGAGTCGAAAGGCGCCCGGGACGATCACTCCCACGATCGAGGTCTGCGTGACCGGCACCCCGGTGGCGAACGCCTCGAGCCCCGCCAACCGCCCGACAGCCGACTCCAGCTCGGTGGCGACGGCATCGAGGACGTCGGCGCGGGCGGCCGCAGCGAGCCCGACCCACGCTCCAGGGGCGGTGTCGGTGAAGGCGGCGTCGGCCGCGGTCACGGCGGCGTCGACGGCATCTGCGCAGCTCGCGACCGCGGTGCCGATCGGCGTGCCGAGGAAGGGGTCCTCGAGGACCAGGTCCAGCTCGTCGGTGGGCGAGGACCACACCCCGTCGACCAGCTGATCGACGTCGGGGAGCTCGAGGCGAGTCATGCGGACACTGTGCCGTGCATCCACGCTGACGCTCACCCGTGCGTCGGCTTCGCGAACGAGTCGGGCGTCGTCAGGCCGGTGAAGCCCTCCTGGTCGACGACCATCTTGGCCAGGTCGAGCTTTCCGCGCTCGGCCGGGAAGGCCTGCACCAGGCCCATCGCGGTGTCGCGCAACGAGCGGCCGATGACGTTGTCCATCAGGGCTCCCGAGCTGCCACACATCTTCAGGGCAAGTACGGCCACCTCGTGGGAACGCTCGCAGACAGCGCCCTTGGCGAGCTTCCAGCTGGCGACGACGGCCGGCTTCGGCAGGAGCGGCGGGTCGCTGGCCTCGAGCTCGACCTGGCGCCGCAACCACAGGTGAGCCTCGGCGAGCGCCTCCTCGCCCTCGCCGATCAGCACCTGGTGCATCGCGCTGGACGCGATCGGCTTCCCGGTGTCGGCGAAGGTTGCGGCCATGGTGCGGCCCAGCGCGTGCTCCCAAGCGCCGCGTGCGACTCCTGCGTAGATGGCAGCGATCGCGACCTGGTTTCCCACCCACGACCCGCGCGACATGGTGGTCGCCTTGGTGAAGCCGCCCGGCACGGTGAGGGCGTGGTCGTCGGGGACGAAGCACCCCTCCATCACCAGTCCGTGGTTGTCCGAGGCCCGCATGCCCAGGCCGTTCCACTGGGCCCGGGGCCGGACGTTCGCGCTGTCACGGGCTACCAGGAAGAGGCACAACCCGTCGATGCCCTCGACGTCCTCGCGGCGCGCGGTAACGAGGTAGAAGTCCGCGGTGCCGGACAGGCAGCCAAAGGACTTCTCGCCGTCGAGGATCCACCCGCCGGCGGTGCGGGTAGCCGTCGTGGAGATCAGCACGTTGGCGTTGCTGGCCTTGACCGCCTCGCTGGCGAAGTTGGCCAGGCAGTTCTCGTCGCGACCCATCAAGAACAGCACCTTCTCCGCGAAGGCTCGGACGGCGGGCGCGTCCTCGGCGCTGTAGAGGCCGGCATCCAAGGCTGCCAGCGGCAGCAAGCCACGTGACGAGGCTGAGCAGTGGAAGAAGTAGGCCAGGGCCGTCGATCCACACACGGTGCCCAAGGCGTACGTCGTGGCGGCGAGATCCCGGAGCCCGCCACCGAGGCCGCCGTACTCGGTCGGCACGACCAGTCCGAGCAGGCCGGCATCGGCGAGGAGCTTGACGTGGCCTTCGGGAAAGGCGCCGGCCCGGTCTGCTTCCGACGCAGCCGCGGCGATGCTCGGGAGGATGGACTCGACTTGTTCGGCGCGCTCGCGTTCAGCGGCGGTGAGATCGGAGAGAAGTCCTTCGGCGGTGAGGAGCGCCGGTCCGGTCGAGGGGGGCGTGAGGGTGGTCATACTGCGGCTCCTACGGTGGCCGATCCTGGTGCTGGGTCTGGTGCTGGGTCTGGGGCTGGGTCAGGTTCTGTGACGGGTGAGGGCGTGCGGGCAGGGCCGAAACGAGCCGCCAGCGCGGCCAGGACGGCAGAGTCCACGGAGGTCTCGACGTCCACCTCGGCCAGGAATCGAACGAGGTTCTCGGCCCTCACCGCGCCGCCGAGCCCGGCGAGGGAGGCGTCGAAGTGGGACACGCCGCTCTTGAGCGAGATCAGGGCCTTCACCAGGCCGAGACCGTCCCGGTCGTGCAGCCCGACTCGCAGCGGGGTAGGACGCGCCAGTGCCACGGCCTCCTGCAGCAGCGCGCGGACCTGGAGAGGCGTGGCCGCCCCACCCTCGTCGGGCAGGTGGATCTCCAGCACCCGCGCGTTCGACAGGGCTTGAACGGCCTCGAGGACGGCGCCGGCCAAGTCGGGGTTGAAGGCATCGCGAACCACGATCGAGGAGCGGTCGCTGACCTCAGCCACGGTCTCGAGCACCTGATCGAGACTGTCGGACCCGGTGGCGGCCCGCAGGTCGAGGACGATCTCCACCACGTCCACACCGCGGGCCTGCGCGCGACTCACGGCCTTCACGTTGCTGGCCACCAGGGCACTCGTGCAGCGCGGTACGTGGCCCGCGTCAACGTGGTCCGGGTCGACCCGTACCCGCAGTCCGGCTCGGGCCAGCTCGTCCACCAGAGCGGTTGCCCGGGCGCCGTCGTGCTGCCGAGCCAGGTCGGCAACGAGGGTCGTGTCAGACACGGTGGCGACGTCCGGCATCGCGTCGGCCAGCTGCCCCCAGCCGCGGGAGTGGAAGAGCAACGGCGCCGAGCGGCGGGCCGTCCGGCCCGCGAGCACCTCACCTACGAAGATCGTGTGATCGCCCCCGGCGTACTCGTGCACGACCCGGCAGTCGAGCCAGCCCAGCGCGGAGTCGAGGAGCGGAACGCCGCTGACGGCCATCGACCAGGCTTCCCCTGCGAAGCGGTCCTGACAGTCCGGAACCATTCCAGCGAATCGACGGGCGACCTCGGCCTGGTCCTTGGCCAGCACGCTGACCCCGAAGATCCCCGCGCTCGAGATCACCTCGTGGCTGCGCACGGTACGGCTCAGGCAGATCGACACCAGGGGAGGAGCCAGGCTGACCGAGGAGAAGGAGCTGGCGGTCATGCCGTGCGCCAGGCCCGTGCCGTCCAGGGTCGTGACCACGGTGACGCCGCTGGGCCACTGGGCCAGGACGTCGCGAAAGACTTCCGGTGCAACGGTGCGCTGCTCGGGCATACCAACCTCCTGACATCACATAGGATATACGATATCGCTCGACCGGTCGATAGTGGGAGCACGTGGGATCGCCCCCACGGCGCGCCGTATATGATCGCATCGGCGCGGCCCGCGCCCCGAACGCCGCCTCCCGCGTTCGTCCGGCCGTCAGGAGACACCCATGGCCCGCACCACTGGCGGAGCACCGGTCCGACAGATCACGCATCGGTCGTTGGTCGATCGCGTGACCGACGAGCTGCATCGCTCGATCCTCAACGGAGACATCGCCCCGGGCTCCTCGGTGTCGATCGTCGAGCTGTGCGAGCAGTTCGGGGTCAGCCACATCCCGGTGCGCGAGGCGTTGCGCCGCCTCGAGAGCGAGGGCGTGCTCAGTCTGCGTCCTGGCCGGTCTGCCCTGGTCGCACCGCTGACCGCCGAAGACCTGTCCGGCATCTATCGGCTTAGGCGCCTGATCGAGGGCGACCTGGTGCTGCGTGCTGCCAGCAAGATGAACGACGACGTCCTCGACGAGACCTCCCGGGCCCTGGATGCCTACGCCAGGATCGAGCGCGAGCCCGCGGCTCTCGCTGCAGCGCACCACGCCTTCCATGCCGCGATGCTCTCGGAGGTGATGGGCTCGGCCGATGATCGCGTGCTCGCCTTGCTGTGGAAGTCCTCCGACCGCTACCTGCACCTGCTCATGGAGGGCATCGATCACGGCCCCAAGAGCACCGAGGCCCGCATCGACGAGCACCGCGAGCTCCTCGAGCTGGCCCGAGCCGGTGACGGCAAGGCGCTGAAGAAGGCTTGGATCGCCCACCTCGACTGGAGCGAGAACGCCCTGCTGCAGGCGCTCGCCCTCAGCGACGCGGCCAAGCCCCCCGCCCTCGTCTGACTCCGCTGCAGCGAGCCGGGTTACGGTCGCGCAGTCTCACGCACCGCGACCAGTGGCGCAGCGAGCGCCCAGGGTCGGCCATCGACGAGGTCGGTGCCCTTGGTGACGAACCGGTTGCTCGCGCACACCGGTCGCAGGGTGCCTCGGGTCAGCGGCCCACCCGCCAGCACTGGTTCGGGGCGACTGATCACTCCGGCGAACGGTTCCGACCAAGTCGGAGACCACAGGGTGAAGTCAGCTGACACGGGGATCAACCCACCGGCGAACCCGTCGGACGTGCGTCGCGAGGCGACGGCGACATTGAGTCGGTTCTCGGCCGCGCGCTCGAGGAGGAGCGGGTCGAGATCAGCGTGCGTCGCCACGGTGAACGGCACTGCCACGACGTCGGCGTCCTGAAGGGCAGCCAACCGGAACGTCTCGGGGTACAGGGCGTCGTCACCCACCACGATGGCTAGGCGCCCCCACGGAAGGTCCACCACGACCAAGGCATCACCCAGCACGCTGACGCTTGCGGCGTGACGCGTACTTTGGTGCAGCTGGGGCTGGCTCACGAGCACGCCCGATGCGGCTATCGCCAGGCCCAGGTGGGCGCCACCCTGCACCACACTGGTGACGACCACGACCTCCGTGCCCGCCAGGGCCGCTCGGATCGTCTCGGGCTCGAGTCCGGCGAGCTCGGGCAGCACCACGATCGCTTCGCGATCACCCAGCCCAGCCACGGCTTCGGCCAGCAGGAGAGCGACGTCGTCGGGGCTGTCGGGACACACGACCACGGCCTCGAGGCTCTCGGCGCCCGGTCGCGCGCGCCGGCCCAGTGGCTCGGCGGCGATGGGCCCGTAGAGCTCCGGGCGGCGTGCCGCGATCACGTCCGTGCCGTCGGGGCGGAGCTTGTCGTCGGCCAGCGCAAGGTCGATGTCGGCGATCACCACGGCTTCACCGGCCCGCGGCCCGATGGCGACGACGGTGCCGTCGGGCGCCACGATCTGGCTCTCACCGGCCCCGTGCAGTCGATCGACCGGGACGCCCACCCGTTCGGCCACGGAGCCGATGCTGCGATCGGGCACGAGCGGACCGACCTTGTTGGCCGCCACCACCCACACGCGGTTCTCGATGGCGCGCACCGGGACGTGCAGCGACGCCTCGTCGAGCGCGAAGGAGTTGAGGCTGTTGAGCAGCACCTGCGCGCCTTCGAGGGCGAGCATGCGGGGGGTCTCGTTGATGACGCCGTCCATGCACGAGTAGAGACCAAGGCGCCCCACCTCCGTCTCGATGACGGTCGAGCGTTCCGAGGCCGCGTCGAGGTGGTCGCGCTCACTTCCCATCAGCACCTGCTTGTCGCTCACGGCCAGCACGGCTCCGTCTGGGCCGAGCAGCAGGTTGCTGCCAGTCACCCGGCCGTCGTCGCGCAGCAGGGTGACGTTGACCATGAGGTGCAGGTGATGGCGCTCGGCCCGCTCACGCAGCGCCGTCACGAAATGCCCATCGAGCCGTTGCGCCATGGCCCGTGCGTGGTCGCGATCGTCGTACCAGGACACGTGGTTGCAGAACTCCGGCAGCACCACGACCTCGGCGCCCTGCGCGGCGGCGCTGTCGACGAGTCGCACGCACGTGGCCAGGTTGGCCTCGGCGTCCTCGGTCACGGCGAGCTGGACGGCTGCCACACGGAGAACACTCATCGAAACCTCCAAGATCATATATCGTCTACGATCACCCTACCCGGTCGTCGTGCTCAAGGGAGTCAGCATGTCCGAGACAGCCCCCCGACCCACCGAGGCCGCCGAGCTCGTCGAGGTCGTGGCCTTCACTGGCCGCCCTGCGGTGAGCGTCGACCTCGACCGCTCGGCTCCGTTCGGGTGGTGGGCGGCGGTCGTGGTTGCCCTCGTCGCCTTCGTCGACCGCGTCGAGGTCAACCTGGTGGCTGGTGCGTTGCCCGCCATCCAGGACCACTTCGGGTTCAGTGACACCGTCGCTGGCGCCATCCCGACCGCCGCCGCCTTGGCCGGTGTCGTGCTCCTGCTCCCGGCCGGACGACTCGCCGACAGCGGCCGACGCACGGCCACCGTGGCCCTCGTGGTGCTCGTGTGGTCTGCCTGCTCGGTGCTCAGCGGCTTGGCCACCACCTTCGCCTTGTTCTTCGTCACCCGGATCCTCCTCGGCGCCGCCGGACAGCTCTACAACCCACCCGCCTCGAGCCTGCTCGCCGACTACTACCCCAGTCGCAGCCGAGCGAAGGCCTACGGGCTTCAAGCGGGCCGGCTACTACACGGGCTTGCCGGTGGGGGTGGCTCTCGGCGGGGCGCTGGCGGAGTCCCTCGGGTGGCGAGGCGTGTTCTTCGTCGTTGCGGCACCGGGGCTCCTGGTGGCCCTTCTGGTGCTCACCTTGCGCGAACCCGTACGGGGTATCGGGGACCGCCTCGATCTCTTGCGCCAGGGTGCACCGACCGTCGACGCCGGCGCACCGGTGACTCCCATAGCGCGCGATGGGGTCCTGCGTGAGGCGCTCGGACTGCTCAAGATCCGCACGCTCCGCGGAGTGGTGACCGGCCTCGCCCTGCTCTACCTCGGCCTCGGCGGCCTCTTCTACTGGCTGCCTACCTTCCTCGAGCGCACCCAGGACCTCGACTACGACGCCGCCGCCGGTCTGGCCGGTGGCGTGGGCGGCACCGGCATCGTCCTGGGCATCGTGCTCGGTAGCCGACTCGGCGACCGAGGTCATGGGTCGCGTGCAGGCTGGCGCGTGCGGGTCGGATGGTGGTTCCTGGTGCTGGGGGCCATCTCGCTGACCGGAGCCGTCACCCTTCCCGGGCTGCCGGTCCGGCTGACCCTGATCGCACTGGCCTGCGTCGGATTCGCAGGCGCGATCCCCAACCTGACGGCTGCCTCTGCCGACGTCGTGCCGGCCGAACGCCGAGGCATGGGGTTCGCCTTGCTGCAGTTCTTGCTGACTCTTGGGGGGGCGGTCGGGCCCCTCTTGATCGGAGTCGTCTCGGACGTCGTCGGGTCGCTGTCGCTGGCGATGCTGGCGCTACTGCCGCCGTTGTTCGCCTGCCTCGTGGTGCTGCACCGCACCGTCGAGCACTACGAGGGCGACGCCGCCAAGGCGCTGCAGAACTAGCAGCGAGGCTGGGCGGGTGTCAGGCCCAGGACCGGACGACGGCGGGGCCGTCGATCGCCGGGGCCGGCTCGCCGGCCGGCACGTGGGCCCAGCGCAGCTCGGCGACCCACACGACGTCCACCGGAGTGTCGAAGACAGCACCAGCCACCGCGGCGCACACACTGACCGAGCCAGTCATCTCGCCACCGGCCGGTCGCACGATGCCGTCAGCGAGCGGTGCGGTACTGATGTCTCCGGGCGCCTCGTGGTGTCCCTCGGTCCAGCCACCTCCCGGGCCGCTGAAGAAGATCAGGGCGCTGGTGCCGTCCTCCACCGAGGTGGCGGCTTCGAGTGGCCCGCGGCTCGACCAGCAGGAACTCTCCGGCCGCCGCCGTGGTTCCGCTGATGGACAGCGCCCCCGACAGCATCACCATCTCCTCACCGGCGGGCTGGTACCCCACGGCGTCACGGCGCCACCCGTCGGGGAACTTGACCAGGACCGTCCGGGTTCCACGGTCCGCGTCAGCTCGGAGCATCACCAACTTCGCCGGCTGGTCAGAGCCGGCGATCGCGTGGTCGACCCACGTCAGGTCGTCGCCGTCGAGGTCGACGGCGGTCGCTGGGCTGCTGGGTGCCGGGTTGCTGGGTGCCGGAGAGCTGGGTGCCGGAGAGCTGGGTGCCGGAGAGCTGGTCATGTGGGGTTTCCTGTCGTTCGGGTGGACCCGACGTCGTCGAACTGGGCGAGCGCCTCAGCTTCGGAGATGACGTCGGCGTACTTGGCATCGAGGTCGAACAAGTTCTGCTCGTGGGTGCGCTCTTCGCGGTCGCCGCAGGCCTCGGCAATCACCAGCGGCCGGAAGCCGTGCTGCAGGGCGTCGAGGGCCGTGGCGCGCACGCACCCGCTCGTGGAGAATCCGAGCACGTAGGTGGTGTCGATCCCCTGGGCGCGCAGGGTCGAGGCGAGCGAGGTGCCGAAGAAGCCCGAGGCGTACTGCTTGCTGACGACCACCTCGCCGGGCATGGGACGCGGCGCGGACGGGAACTCGGCGTACGGCGAGCCGGCCTCAAAGGCGACCAGGCCGGGCACCTTGACGCCGAACCAGCCAGCGTCCGCACCGCCCGCAGCGAGCGTCACGGTGGTGAAGAGCACGGGCACGTGCGCCGCGCGCGCGGCTGACACCACGCGATCGGCGCTCGCCCTGGCCGCCTCGAACCGTCCCTGGTCGTCGGCGAACGGGGCGCCGTCGTCGAGATAGGCGCGCACCACGTCCACGACGATGACGGCCGGCGAGATACCCGGACCAATCCGTCCGAGGAACCCCGCAGAGGCATAGTCGGTGGCGCGGTTCGGGTCAGTCATGGCGACAGCCTCGCCGGTCAGATCACGCCGCGCTCAGCGAGCTCAGCGCGAGCGGCGGCGTCCAGACCCAGGAGGCCGGTGTAGACGTCGTCGTTGTGCTGGCCGAGCTCAGGGCCGGTCCACCGGATCGAGCCCGGGGTGGCCGAGAGCTTCGGCACCACACCCTGCATGGCCAGCGAGCCGAAGTGCGCGTCGGGCACTCGCACCACCGCCTCACGGGCTTCGTAGTGAGGGTCGCGCAACATGTCCTGCGGTCGGAAGATCCGCCCGGCGGGCACGCCGCCTTCGTGGAGGAGCGCCAGCAGGGCGTCGGCGTCGTACTTGGCGGTCCAGACGGCGATGCGGTCGTCGAGCTCGACCTGCAGCTGTCCTCGCTCGGCATGCGTGGCGTAACGACCGCCGGGCGCACCGAACTCAGGCTCACCCATCAGCTCGGCCAGCCGGGCGTACACCGAGTCCTGGTTGGCGGCGATGAGAATGCTCTGGCCGTCGCTCGTCGGATACACGTTGCTCGGCGCGACGTTGGGCAGGATCGGTCCGGTGCGCTCGCGCTGGTAGCCCGCGACGTCCCACTCGGTGACCATGCTCTCTGTCATCGCCAGCACTGCCTCGTAGATGGCGCTGTCGACGACTTGACCCTCCCCAGTGACGTCGCGGTGGCGGAGCGCGGCCAGCGCGCCGATCGCCGCATGCATCGCTGCCAGCGAGTCGCCGATGGAGATCCCGGTCCGCGATGGCGGCCGGTCCGGTTCGCCGGTGATGTAGCGCAGGCCGCCCATGGCCTCACCGATCGAGCCGTACCCGGCACGCGAGGCGTACGGGCCGGTCTGCCCATAGCCACTGACTCGCACCAGCACCAGGCGCGGGTTGATCTCACGTAGCCGCTCGTACCCGAGGTTCCACTTCTCGAAGCGTGCCCGGGCGGAAGTTCTCGACGACGACGTCGGCCTCGGCGACGAGCCGGCAGAAGAGGTCCTGTCCGTCGACCTGACGCAGATCGAGGGTGACCGATCGCTTGTTGCGACCGACCACGGGCCACCACAGCGAATGACCGTGAGGCTTCTCGCGGCCCCACTGACGCATCGGGTCTCCGGCACCGGGGGGCTCCACCTTGATCACGTCGGCACCCATGTCGCCGAAGATCGTGCCCACGAACGGGCCGGCCAACAGCTGGCCGGCCTCGAGCACGCGGACGCCGGCCAGTGGGCCGGTGGAAGGAGTCTCGCTGGTCGTCATAGTAGGATCATATATCCGATATGATCTGATCGTCACCCCGTCCAGACTCCGAGGTCGTCCAGCCATGTCAGTCGAAATCGTCGAGGTCTCGCCACGCGACGGCCTGCAGAACGAGGCGCGGCTGCTGCCGACCTCCACCAAGGTCGAGCTGATTCGCCGCAGCCTCGATGCGGGCCTGCGCCGGATCGAGATGACCGCGTTCGCACGTCCCGACCTGGTGCCGCAGATGGCTGACGCCGAGGCAGTCCTGGCAGGCGTGCTCGACGATCCACGTCTGAGCGCCATCGGCTTGGTGCTCAACCGTCGGGGGCTCGACCGCGCGCTGGCTGCCGGCTGTCACGAGGTGACGGTCGTCGTGGTCGCCTCGGACGGCCTGGCCATGCGCAACCAGGGCGTCGACACCTGGGCCCAGGTCGACGCCTGGCTCGACATCGCCCAAGGCGCGCGGGATGCCGGGATCAAGACCTCGGTGATCCTGGCTGCCGCGTTCGGCTGCCCCTTCGACGGCCCGGTGCCCGCCGATCGCGTGCTGAAGGTCGCGGAGGCCTGCTTGCAGGCGACCCCCGATGAGCTGGCGATCGCTGACACGATCGGAGTAGGCGTGCCCTCCCAAGTGACGGCTCTGGTCGGCGGGTTGGCGCCCTTGGTCGGCGACCTGCCGCTGCGTGCGCACTTCCACAACACGCGCAACACCGGATACGCGAACGCCATCGCCGCCGTCGAGGCTGGGGTGGCGGTGCTGGACGCCGCAGCGGGCGGTATCGGCGGCTGCCCGTTCGCTCCCGGAGCGACCGGCAACATCGCCACCGAGGACCTCCTCTACCTGCTGCACTCCTCGGGCATTGCGACCGGCGTCGATCCTGACGCCGTGGCCGACACCGGTACCTGGATCGCAGCCGAGCTCGGCCTGCCCGCAGCGCCCGCGCAGCTGGGACGGGCCGGATGGTTCCCTGGGCGGGCGTCATGACTCTGCCTGCACTGCTGGCCGACCAGGTGACCAGCGGTGTGCACGGTTGGAACGGCTACAGCGCCGCGCTGTTCCTGCACGTCCTGCTGTTCGTCTACTGGCTCGGCGGCGACTTGGGCGTGTACTACTCGAGCCGCTACCTGCTGAAGACCGAGCTGGCGCCGGAGGCTCGGCTGGTCGCCGCGAAGATCATGCACGGCGTCGACCTGGCTCCTCGCGTGTGCCTGGTGCTGTTCTTGCCGAGCGGCGTCACGCTCATGGCCGAGGGGCCGCTGGGAGATGCGTTTTCATGCACGGCTGGCTCCTGGCTGCCATGTGGGTCGCCTTCCTCGCCTGGCTCATCGTCGCCGTGCTCGACTACCGGGGCGGCGACACCCGCCACGGCCGACTCCTGCAGCGCAGCGACCTCGCGGTTCGATACGCGCTCGTGGTGTCACTCCTCGGCACCGCCGGCTACGTACTGATCGCCCACGAACCGTTCGGGGTGGACACCAACCCGAAATGGCTGGGAGCAAAGGTGGCCGCATACGGGCTCTGCATCATGTGCGGCGTTCTCATCCGCACCCGGCTGAAGCCGTTCGGCCCCGCCTTCGGGGCCTTGGTCACCACCGGTTCGACCCCCGAGGTCGAGACCGCGATCGCGACCTCGATCAGGCGGTGCGAGCCGTACGTCTACGCCATCTGGGCCTTGGTTCTGCTGGCAGGCGTTCTGGGTGTCGTCAAGCCCGGGTCCACCGCGTTCTAGCAGTCCGTGTTCTAGCAGTCCGTCCGAGTCCGAGTCGCCGGTCCACCCGGAGCGGGTCACTCGGCGGGTCCGTCGGCGGGCAAGTCGGCGGGCGGGTCGGCGGGCAGGTCGGCGAAGGCCTGCTTCATGTCGCGGTACCAGCCCATCGACTTCTTCGGGTGCCGCCAGCGCCCCTTCATGTCGTTCCGAGCGTCCTGGTGGCTGGCGTCGCCGGCCTTCACGGCGTCCTTGAGGTGCTGGTCCTGGGCGTTGATGACGTCGTCCGCGCTCTCGCCGTGGTGCTCGAGGTCGCACGGCCCGCCGAGCTGGCTGCAGGTCATGGTCTTCATCGTGGTTCTCCTGGTGGTAGGTGGGGATGGGGTGGACGTGGGTTCATCCGGTTGACGACCGGGACGGGCCGAATGTGACCGTCACGCAGACTGGCCGCCGCTGCGACGCAGCACGCGGGCCAGCACGTCGGGCTCGGCGCGGAACGTGATGGCTTGGACGCACCCGTCGACGATGGTGAAGTCAAAGAGCACCAGAGCCTGGCCGCGGTTGTAGTAGGCGGCGGCCGGCCGGTCGTCGACGAACACCGCCAGCGCCGCCTGGGCGCTGCCGTTGAAGAACGTGGCCAGCGCGTCGCGCCCGTCCATGCGCTCGGGGGTTCCGGCCCTGACCGCGGCCGCGTCGGCGCGGATCGCGGCGTCGGGCGCAAGCAGCCGCAGCAGCCGGTCGAAGTCGCCCTCACGAGCCGCGGCCAGGAAGCTGTCCACCACCTCCCAGTCAGCCAAGGTGTCCTCCGACGCCGGCTGGCTGACCCGGGCCCGGGCGCGCGAGGCGAGCTTGCGCGCCGCGGCCGGTGTGGTCTCGAGCACCGCAGCGATGGTCGTGAACTCGAACCCGAAGCTGTCGTGAAGCACGAACGCCACTCGCTCGCGTGGCGAGAGCCGGTCGAGCACAACGTGAAGAGCGGCGCCCACCGTCTCGGCGAGGATCATGTCGGCCTCTGGGTCGTGCCTCGAGTCGTCATCGGCGCCGGCGACGACGTCGTCACTGGGGACCGGCGTGTGGGCCTTGAGGCGGTCCAGGCACAGGCGCGTGGTGACCGTGGTCAGCCACCCGGGCAGATTCTCGATCTCGGTCTCGTTGCGGTGCAGCCGCAGCCACGCCTGCTGGACGACGTCCTCGGCCTCGGCGTGGTCGCCGAGCACGCGCTCGGCGATCCGCACCAGTCTGGGCCGTTCGAGCTCGAAGACATCGGTCTCGTCCATGCTCGCCTCCATGACTCGCCCTGCGCGATCGCTGTGTCCTGTTGACGATCTGGCGAGGCTGGATGTGACCGAGCGGCGGCGCCTACGTCAGTAGGTCATCCTGACCGGGTCGCCCGAGACGGTGTAGTCGCGCGACACGAACTCGCCCGACTTCTTCAGCACCAAGCCAGCGAGCACGCTCACCGCTGCCGAGCCGGGCCGGCCGAAGGCCCGCGCCGGGATGTTGAAGCGCACGATGTCGCGGCGGTGGAACACGACGAACCCGCCTCGGGTGCGGGCGGTGCGTCCGGTCTCGAGGTTCTTCACGAGCAGCCCGCCGGGTCGCGGCGTGACCCGGAACGAGCCGAACCCGTCTCCGGCCGGAGTCGACACGTCGACCGCGTAGTACTCCCGCAGGTCGGCACGGTGGGCTCGCACGTCCACCGCGTGGATGGCGACGCGCAACGCCCCGTTCGCCCCCTGGAGGTAGCGAACGGTACGCACGTCGAGCTTGGCCCGAGGGATGTCCGGCTTTGGCGACTGGTCGTCGGCCGGGTCGGTGACGACCTCGACGTGGCGAGGATGGGCGGCTCCTGCCTGCACGCCCGGGGCCACGGCCAACACTGTTCCTAGCAGGCCCGCTGACACGATCCGAGCAACCTTGACCATCACGCGCACTCCCTCGTCACCGATGTGTGCCACCACTCCTACCCCACGCACCACCCCAGAAACTAGAGATCGGGGAAACCAGCCTGGAGACCCCGCGCCGGCGAGACCGAGGATCGCGATGGTGGCGGCGCGGAGCAACTGGTTGCCCGAGCTTCCTGAGCTGACCACAGAAGGCGGCTCCGTGAGGCAGTGTCGCGGCGGGCGAGCCGGTCGGGCCAGCTGCGGCCGCCAGGTGGCCCTGCGCTGCGGCGCTGGGTGCGAAACGCTCGACCCGGGCTCAATTCCAGCGACCGAGTCGTGAGGGCGCGGAGGGGATCTGCTTGCACTGCTGGACCATGGCCGATATCGCTTCGTCGTCGTCCTCCTCCTCGGGGACTCCGAGCACGAGCCCGTGGCACAGCCCGCCGTACCAGCTCGACAGCACCTCGGGCATGTCGGCATACGTGCCGCTCGGCACCAACGCGCGCATGACGTCGTCGGACAGGTGCTCGCCCAGACCTGCCCACTCATCGCTCGCCGCCATGGCCGTGAGTGCCTCCCCCACGTCGCCGAGGCCGAACTCCTCCAGCTGAGTGCGGTAGGCGGGGGTGCTGTAGAGGAACGCCAGCTCGGCTCGTCGTGACTCGAAGACGTCGGCGAGGCCCGCGGCGGTGGGCGCCATCAACGGCTGCGGCCCGGCCACCACGGCAGGGCCGCCGTCGACGCGGCCCGCGGCACGTGCTCCTGCTGCTAGCGCCGGCAGGATCTGCGAGCGCAGGATCTGCGGGTGCGAGTTCGTGGGGTGACACACGAAGCCGTCCGCGCTGCGGCCGGCCATCTCACACATGCGCGCATTGACTCCTCCGCTCCAGAGAAGCGGCGCCGGACCGGCCACGGGGCCGGGGTTGAAGTACGGCTGCAGCCGATCGAACCGGTAGTGCGAGCCGACGTAGTCGAGCGGTTCACCGGACTCGAAGGCGTGGAAGATCGCGCGCACGGACCCCAGGTAGTCCTCGAGTCGCGCGACCGGCTCGGACCACTCGGTGGAGAACCGACCGACGATGTTGCCTCGCACCTGCGAGGCCAGGCCGAGCTGGAAGCGGCCGCCGGAGAGTCCAGCAAGATCCCAGGCTGAGATGGCCGTGACCATCGGGCTGCGCGGGAACGCGACGACCATGCTGGTGCGGATCACGAGCCGCTGCGTCGCGGCGGCCGCGATCGCCGCGACCACGAAGGGATCGTGCACCGTCTCCGGCACGTGCATCACGTCGAAGCCGAGGGCCTCGACGCGCTGGGCCCACGGCCCCACGTCGCGGAGGTCCATCTTCGACGGCCACGAGGCGGCCAGCTCCATCACTAGTGAGCCATGTCGACGAAGCGCGAGTAGTGCCCCTGGAAGGCGACGGTGATGTCGCGGGTGGCGCCGTTGCGGTGCTTGGCCACGATCAGGTCGGCCTCGCCGGGGCGGGTCGACTCCTTCTCGTAGGCGTCCTCGCGGTGCAGCAGGATCACCATGTCGGCGTCCTGCTCGAGCGAGCCGGACTCACGCAGGTCGCTCATCATCGGACGCTTGTCGCTGCGCTGCTCGGGGCCACGGTTGAGCTGGGAGAGGGCGATGATCGGCACCTCGAGCTCCTTGGCGAGCAGCTTGATCTGGCGGGAGAACTCCGAGACCTCGAGCTGGCGTGACTCGACCTTGCGGCCCGATGTCATCAGCTGCATGTAGTCGATGACGACCAGCCGCAGGTCGTGGCGCTGCTTGAGGCGCCGGGCCTTGGCGCGGATCTCCATCATCGTCATGTTCGGGCTGTCGTCGATGAACATCGGCGCGCCGGAGACGCGGCCCATGTGGCGGGCGAGCTTGTCCCAGTCGTCCTGGCCGAGCTTGCCGTTGCGGATGTGGTTGAGCGGCACCTTGGCCTCGGCCGACAGCAGGCGCATCGAGATCTCCGAGCGCGTCATCTCAAGGCTGAAGAAGACACTGGTCAGGTTGTTGGCGATGGACGCCGCCCGGCACAGGTCGAGGGCCAGCGTTGATTTGCCCATAGCAGGACGCGCCGCCACGATGATCATCTGCCCGGCGTGCAGACCGTTGGTGAGGTCGTCGAGGTCGACGAAGCCGGTCGGGACGCCGTACAGGCCCGACTCGCGGTTGCCGATCGCCTCGATCTCGTCGAGGACGCCTTCCATGATGTCGCCGAGCGGGGCGTAGTCCTCGGCCGAGCGGCGATCGGCCACCTGGTAGATCTCGGCCTGGGCCCGGTCGACGATGTCGTCGACCTGCCCCTCGCCGGCGTAGCCGATCTGGGCGATCTTGGTGCCGGCGTCGACGAGGCGGCGCAGGATCGCCTTCTCTCGCACGATCTCGGCGTAGAACTCCGCGTTGGCCGCGATCGGCACGTTGGCGGCCAGCGTGTGGAGGTAGGGCGCGCCGCCGATGCGGGTCAGCTCGCCGCGGCGCTGCAGCTCGGCGGCGACGGTGATCATGTCGACCGGCTCGCCACGACCGAACAGGTCGATGATCGCGTCGTGGATCGTCTCGTGCATCGGCCGGTAGAAGTCGGCGCCGCGGAGCACCTCGGAGACCTCGGCGATGGCGTCCTTGGAGATGAGCATCGAGCCCAGCACCGACTGCTCGGCGGCCATGTCCTGCGGCGGCGTTCGGTCACCCGGCGAGCGCGGCGCCGACCCCGGCTCGTACGCCGCCGGGCCGTCACCCCACTCGTCACCCGCGGCGCCCATCGACCCCATGGAGGAGGACGGGAAGTCGGACTCGGTGACGCTCAAGAGATCTCCCACGACGGTGCGCTGGTGGAACAGGTGGTTGGGCTGACTCCGGTGGAACCGGCTCGTGCTGGTGGGGCGAGCAGACGGGGCGGGGTGTCGAACGGGGTGCTCGGCAGCGTAGGCGTGCGCACCGACAACGACGGGGAGTCGCGTCCCCGACTCCAGGTTGGAACGGGGTTGGAACGAGGTGAACGGGTCGCGGGCCAAGTACGGGGCCGGACGAGTCCGCGACCAGCCGCTTGTCCACAGGCCCTGGGGATAACTCGGGTTCGATCGTGGACGACACGCGCGTCGCTGTGCACAGCTTGGGGAGCGACCTGTGCACTCAGGCCCCACCGTCACCTCGAGAACGCCGCTGACCTGCAGAAACGTGAACCCACACATGTGGAGCGAAATCAGTTCGTCGGAATCTCGTTCACCGGACGTCCATCTGGCCGTCTCCTGACGGTATGTCGACAAAGCGCTCGGCCTGATCACTTGTCCACAGTTCTGGCGAGTTATCCACCGAGCCCGTGGGAGCCCGGGACAGATTAGGTTCGCGGGGTGCGCGCCGACGACCGGGAGATCCTGCGACTGGCCGTTCCCGCGTTCCTGGCCCTGGTCGCCGAGCCCCTGTTCCTGCTCGCGGACGCCGTGGTCGTGGGCCGGCTGGGCACCGCCGAGCTGGCCGGCCTCGGGCTGGCCGCCGTCGTTCTGCAGACCGCGGTCGGCCTGTGCGTCTTCCTCGCCTACGGCACCACGGCCAGCGTCGCGCGCCGGTGGGGGTCGGGCGACCTCCGGGGGGCGCTGAACCAGGGGATCGACGGAATCTGGCTGGCGGTGCTGCTGGGTGCGCTGATCACCGGGTTCGGCCTGCTGCTCGGCCCGACGCTGGTCGCGACGTTCGGCGCCGACCCCGCCGTCGAGGAGCAGGCCACGACCTACCTCTCGGTCGCCGTGCTCGGGGTGACGCCGCTCCTCGTGATGCTCGCTGCCACCGGCGTGCTCCGCGGCCTCCAGGACACCCGCACGCCCGTCGTCGTCGCGGTCGCCGGCAACCTGGTGAACGTCGCGCTCAACGTGGTGCTCGTGCACGGGGCCGGCCCGATCGACGGGGTCGGCATCGTCGGAGCCGCGATCGGGTCGGTCGTGGCCCAGGTCGCGAGCGCGGCCGCCCTGGTGGCCGTGGTGGTCCGCGGCGCCCGCGCCGAGGGGAGCGCGCTGCGACCTGCGCCCGGCGGCATCCGGCTCGCGGCCAGCGCCGGCGGCGCCTTGTTCGTGCGCACGATGACGCTGCGCGCTGCGATCGTCGTGACGGCGTACGCCGTGAGCTCCGGGTCGGGGGGCTCGGCCGCCGAGATCGCAGCGCACCAGCTGGCGATGACGCTGTGGGGCTTCCTCGCGTTCGTGCTCGACGCGATCGCGATCGCGGCCCAGGCCATCACCGGCCGCTATCTCGGCGCCGGCGACACCGAGCGGGCGCGGTCAGTCACGGCCCGGATGGTGGCGTGGGGGCGGTGGAGCGGGGTGGTCACCGGCGTGCTGCTGGCCGCGGCCAGCCCGCTGCTGGGGCCACTGTTCACCGGCGACGGCGAGGTGCACCGACTGCTGGTGCCGGTGCTGCTGGTGGCGGCCCTCGGGCAGCCGATGGCCGGCGTGGTCTTCGTGCTGGACGGCGTGCTGATCGGCGCCGGTGACGGGCGCTTCCTCGCTGCCGCCGGACTGGTCGTGCTCGTGGTCTCGGCACCCGTCGTGCTGGTCGTGAGCTCCGCGGGCGGCGGCCTGGTGGGGGTGTGGATCGCCTTCGTGGTGGCGTTCATGGGCGGGCGCTGGCTGACCCTGACCCGTCGCGCCCGCGGGGACGCGTGGCTGCGCACCGGACCGACTGGGGTGCGTGGGTACTCGGCCGTCGCGAGCGTCGTTTCGCTGAGTGCCTCGCAAGGCCGAGGAGGGAGGCGATGCGCCAGCATCGTCGACTGACGAGACGCAGTCGAGGTGCCAGCGAGGCGGCGGGCAGCAGGTCACGGGTTTGCCCACGTGCCTAACCTCGCCCGTGAGTTGCCGGTGAAGCCACTACAGGCGATCGCCATGGGCTACGTCGTCATCGCCCTCTACGCCCGGCAGTCGGGCTACGACCTGCTGCCCGACCCGGTCGGCTGGCTGATCGTGCTCAACGGCGTGCGCGGCCTGCCCGATCCAGTGCCCCGGCGCACCCTCGGGTACGCCGGCCTCGCTGCGCTGGCGGTGTCGGTGCCGCTGTGGTTCCCGAGCCGTGCGCGACGCCCTCGACGATGCCGACCCATCGCTGGCCTGGGCGGCCGACCTGCCGGGCTTCGTGTTCGCCGGGCTGCTCTTCCTTCACCTCTCCCGGGCCGCTCTCGCCGCGGGCGAGCGGCGTCCGGCTGGGGTGCTGCGCTCGTTCCTGGCACTGGTGGTGGTGGTGGCCGTGCTCCCGGTGCTGGTGTTCGGAGCCGGGTGGGACGACCTGGGCCCGACCGCGTCGTCCCTGGGCCAGCTGCTCCAGCTCGGCACCGTGATCGTCCTGTTCTCGCTGTCGGGGAGAGCCTGGGCCGGAGGTCCACCAGAGTCCACGATCGACCAAACGGCCGCGGGAACCGGCGATAGTTCGTAGCCTGGAGGCCTGCTGCCGCGGTCCACTCCCCCCGAGAACCAGCCCACCGGAAGAAGACGATGAACACTCCCCCGACCCGACGACGTGTCGGCGCGCTCCTGGCCGTGCTGGTGGCAGCCACGCTCCCGGTCCTCCTGACCGAGACCGCCTCCGCCGCACCTGGCTGCCTGTCCGAGGCGGCCGGCAGCTTCGAGACCCGCTGCGACGACGAGGTGCCACCCGAGACGACCATCGACTCGGTGACGCCGGTCGTGAACGACGCGGGCTGGCTCAAGGAGAACGACGTCACCATCACGTTCTCCGGCGCGCACACCGACACCGACACCGGCTCGATCCAGTTCGAGTGCCAGCTCTACCTCACCGAGGAGCCGCCGACCGACTGGAAGTCGTGCTCGAGCCCGATCAAGCCGCAGGTGCTCACCTCGAACCCCGATCAGCCGCTGCCCGACAGTCGGGTCTCGGTGAACGGGCAGACCACCGACTTCATCTACACGTTCCGGGTGCGCGCCTTCGACGCCTCCGACCGGGCCATCGACGCGACCTCCGGCGTCCCGATCTTCGGCCCGAGCGGCGCCGCGACCGACCAGCCCGACATCGACCAGACCCCCGCGTCGACGTCCTTCAAGATCGACACCACGCCGCCCAACGGGTTCTCGTTCGGCGAGCCGTCCGACGTCGTCAACCCTCAGTGGCCGATGCTCACCAGCCCGCGCCTGGACATCGACATCGAGACGAACGAGCCGGACGCCGTCTTCGTCTGCGCGCTCGACGCCCGCCAGGTGCCGTGCGCCGAGGGCGAGAACTCGATCCTCGCGCGAGCCGGCGACCAGGTGTTCCGCGCCTTCGCGATCGACCCTGCGGGCAACTTCGACACCACGCCCCCGACGGTGCCGTTCTCGGTGCCGATCAACCTCTCGACCCGGCAGGCCAAGGGCTGGAGCGTGGTGCAGGCAGACGGCTACTTCGCCGGCGACTACCTGCAGAGCACCAAGAAGGGCTCGACCATCACCCTGCGCGCCAAGCGCGCCCGCGAGATGCGGATCATCGCTCCGCAGGGCAGCAACCTCGGCCAGGTCGAGATGCAGATCGGTGCCCAGCAGAAGTTTGTGCCGCTCAACCAGACCAAGGGCTCGGGCACCTTCACCATCGCCTTCCAGCGCTACTTCGGCCGCAAGTTCTCCGGTCAGATCGTGCTCCGCGTGCTCTCGGCCAGCAGCTCGAAGCCGGCCAAGATCGACGCGATCCTCCTGCACTGATCGGGGCCGCGGCAGCGGACCCGATCGACGGTCATCGAGTAGCCGGGCACGACTGAGGAACGAAGTCGAGACCGGCGTATCGAGATGTGGTGAGTCACGAGACCACCGGCACTACCGACGCCCTGCCCCGCTTGCGGGCGTCTCGATACGCGCCACCTCGTTCCTCGGCGGCGCTACTCGACGACCGAAACACGAAGGCCGCCCACCGGAAACCGGTGAGCGGCCTTCGCCGTGAAGCTGGTTGCGTCGTCAGGCGGGGATGACGTTGAGCGCCACAGCGGCGGACACGTCGTCGTGCAGCTTGACCGACACGTTGTGCGAACCGAGCGACTTGATCGGGTTCTTGACCACGATCGTGCGCTTGTCGACGGACTCACCAGCCACCTCGGCCAGAGCCTCGGCGATGTCGTTGATGGTGACCGCGCCGAACAGGCGACCCTCGGAGCCCGCGCGGACCCGGACGTCGACCGGAGCGGACTCGAGCTTGTTCTTCAGGTCGTCGGCGTGGGCGTTGTCGCGCACCGAGCGGGTGGCGCGAGCAGCCTTGATCGAGTCGACCTGCTTCTGGCCACCGCGGGTCCAGCGAACCGCGACACCGCGCGGCACGAGGTAGTTGCGGCCGTAGCCGTCCTTGACCTCGACGATGTCGCCGGGCGAACCGAGGCCGTCGACCTCCTGAGTGAGGATGAGCTTCATGTCGACCCCTCTCAGCGACCGGTGGACGTGTACGGCAGCAGGGCGAGCTCGCGCGCGTTCTTGACCGCGATAGCGACGTCCCGCTGGTGCTGGACGCAGTTACCGGTCACGCGACGAGCGCGGATCTTGCCGCGGTCGGAGATGAACTTGCGGAGCAGCGGGGTGTCCTTGTAGTCGACACCGGACGCCTTCTCCTTGCAGAACTGGCAAACCTTCTTCTTGGGCTTGCGAATCACTGCCTTGGCCATTGTGGTGCTTCCTCTCTAGAAGCCCGGCCCTGAGTGGGTACAGGGTCGGAATGGTTACGGATGTGCGGATGGATGGGTGTGGTGCGAATCAGAACGGCGGTTCGTCGGAACCGACGCCGGGTGCAGCCCACGGGTCGTTGGCAGGTGCGCCACCGCCCTGGCTGGGAGCCGGCGTGGCCCACGGGTCGCTGCCGGCCGACTGCTGCGGCTGCTGGGGGCGCGACTGGCCACCACCACCACCGGAGTAGCCACCGCCGCCACCACCCGAACGCGAGGCCCGGGTGACCTTGGCGGTCGCGAAGGCGAGCGACGGCCCGACCTCGTCGACCTCGAGCTCGACGACGGTGCGCTTCTCACCCTCGCGCGTCTCGTAGGACCGCTGCTTCAGCCGGCCCTGGATGACGACTCGCATGCCCTTCTGGAGCGACTCGGCGACGTTCTCCGCCGCTTGCCGCCAGACCGAGCAGGAGAGGAAGAGGGCATCGCCGTCCTTCCACTCGTTGGTCTGACGATCAAAGGTGCGCGGGGTCGAGGCGATCCGGAAGTTCGCAACGGCCGCACCCGAGGGGGTGAAGCGCAGCTCCGGGTCGTCGACGAGGTTCCCCACGACGGTGATGACGGTCTCGCCTGCCATGTCTGGTCTCCCTAGGCTTGGAAGGGTCGATCGGTTCTGATCCACACGACTGTTCGTGCGGTGTCGGCGCTCATGCTTGCGCGAGGCGCCGACAAGGGAAAGCGTTCGTCCACAGACGCTCGCTGAGCGGGTGCTCAGTGAGCGTCGGGACGCATCACCTTCGTACGCAGGATCGACTCGTTGAGCGTGAGCTGACGGTCGAACTCCTTGACCGTCGCGGGCTCAGCCTGCAGGTTGATGACGGCATAGATGCCTTCAGCGTTCTTCTTGATCTCGTAGGCCAGGCGACGCCTGCCCCACACCTCGACGTTGTCGACGCTCCCGCCATCCTTGCGGATGACGTTGAGGTACTTGTCGAGCGACGGCTCAACCGTGCGCTCTTCGAGACTGGGGTCGAGGATGACCATCACTTCATATGCGCGCAAAGCGGTCTCCACCTCCTCTGGACTCAGCGGCCACGGTCTCTCCGTGGCAGGAGGGCCTTGCATGTCTCGCCCCGGGAACCCGTCGGTGGGTCCGAGACAAAGACATCGAAATCTAGCAGCGGCGCGGCGTGCGGCCTAACTCTCGCCTGTCGGCACACGCCTGTGGAGGACGCCGACGGTCCGGCGCGCTCCGTGGCACCGTCCTCGGGTGCTGGACGCCGACCCTCCGAAGACTCGCCCCCCGATGGCTGGCCCTTCCCTGCCCGGCCCCCCGCTCGCCGGTCGGTTCGTGCTGCTCGACGTGATCGGGCTCGGCGCGTCCGGGTCGGTGCACCGAGCCTGGGACCTGCGCGAGCAGCGCTTCGTCGCGGTCAAGCAGCTGCGGCAGGTCGACGCTCCGGGGCTGGTCCGCTTCGTGCGCGAGCTCTCGACCCGCATCGACCACCCGCACGTGGCGACGCCGCGCGCCTGGGCCGCCGACGACGACCGGGTCGCCTACGCGATGGACCTCGCCGCGGGGGGCTCGCTGCGCGACCTGCTGCACGAGCGCTCGACGCTCACCGCCGGCTTCGTGCGCACCGTGCTCGCCCAGCTGCACAGCGGACTCGCCGCCGTGCACGCGGCCGGCATCGTGCATCGCGACCTCAAGCCGGCCAACCTGCTGCTCCACGCCACCCGAACCGGCCGACCGCACGTTCTCATCGCCGACTTCGGCGTCGCAGCCACCATCGGGGAGAGCGGCCGGCTCGCGGTAGGCACGCCCGGCTTCGCACCACCGGCGCAGCTCGCCGGCGAGCCCGCCGACCCCGCCCACGACCTGGTCGCGGTCGACGTGCTCACCCGGTTGCTCGAGGAGCGCGTGCGCCCGGACGCCGCACCGGTCGACGTCCCCGACCGGTTCGGTCCGAGCGCGATTCCGGTGCCCTGGGCCCTGCGCCCGGCCCCTACTGCAGGAAGGTCGGGTTCTCGACCACGGGGTTCGGGTCGTCGCCGAGGAACATCACGGCGTTCACTGCCGGGATCGACTCCGGGAGCGTGAACGGCGCCCAGATGCACGTGACCTCGCCGAACGACTCCCAGGTGCCGGAGAGCGTGTCGAAGCGTGTCGTGCCGTCGTCGGCGAAGAAGTCGATGGAGAACGGCAGGCCCTCGGGCACCCCAGCCACCAGGAACTCGGCGTAGATGGTGTCGCCCACAGCCACACCCGCGAGTCGACCAGGCTCCGCCAGCGAGCTCGTGCGTTCGCACTTGCCCTCCCGGCCGGCCTTGACCCAACCCGCCGAGGTCACCTCGCTGTTGCCCTGGGTCGGGGTCTCGGGCAGCGACTCGATGTACGGCGAGACGTAGTCGACGTCACCGCCGTCCTCGGCGATCTCCAAGATCGCGGCCGCCAGGTTCACCGGCACGATCAGCGCAGAGCCCTGGGTGATGGCGCCGGCGTCCGACTGAGGCAGCGGTGATCACCCGGGTGTTGAGACCGATGATCTCGCCCTCGTCGTTGATTGACGGACCGCCCGAGTTGCCCGACCCGAGGCGGACGTCGGAGTCGATCGCGCCGCGCTCGGTGCCGATGATCGGGTCGGCCTGGAACGTCGAGACGACGCCTTCGGTGACGGTCAGCGGCCGGTCGCCGTCGGCGGCCACGTTGCCGATAGCCGGGAAGCCGAGCGCGACGATCCGATCGCCGGTGCGCAGGTCGTCGCTGTTGCCCAGCGGCAGCGGCTCGGGCAGGTCGAGGTCCTCGGAGTCGATCGGCTCGCCGTCGGCGTCCGACTCGATCTGCAGCACCGCCAGGTCGAGGTAGCCGTCGGCGACGATCGGCCGGGCGCGGAAGGCGGCCGAGGCCGGTAGGTCGTCGTCGGTCGAGGTCAGCGAGACCAGGAGATAGTCGGGCTCATCGCCGTCGCCGGCCTGGCCGGGTGCGTTCGGGGCACCGACGTGCGCGTTGGTGAGGATCAGGCCGTCGTCGCTGATGATGCTGCCCGAGCCGGAGTAGAGCACCTGCCCGGACGAGTCGACGGCCTGGAGCAGCACGGAGGCCGCCTTGGCCCGGTCGAGCTCGTCGTCGGAGAGTCCAGGCGTCTCAGCCGCCGCGGGCGCGGGGTCGTCGTCGCTGACCGCCGCGACGACGCCGGCCACGCCGCCACCCACGACCAGCAGGCCCACGATCGAGGCCGCCGCCACCTTCGCTCCGCGCCGACGCTTCTTGCGGCCGACCTCGGCGACCGCCTCCTCGGGCGCGAGCACCCGGATGACCTCGATCTCGTAGCCGGCCGTCGGGTGCCCGAGCGAGATCAAGATCGGCTCGTCCTCGAGTCGCACCTGCGTGATCCGCTCGCCCTCGACGTAGGAGCCGGACGTCGACTGGTCGACGTACCACCAGCCGTCGGGTCGTGGCTCGAAGGTGCCGTGCACCGGCGCGACCGCAGGGTCCTCGGCCGGCACCTCCACGGTGGGGTCGCTGCCGACCCGCACGGGGCCGAGCCATTCAAAGCGCAGATCGCCGTCCAGGCGGCGTCGGACCAGCAGTCCGGGAGGTGTCGTCACGCGCTGAGACTAGTGCCGATCTCGTGCCGTCGGTGAGCCTCCATAGGGTGGATTCATGAGCACCTCGATCCCGCTCGGCGCGCACGTCGACCAGACCGACCCGATCGCCGAGGCCAGGGCCCGCAACGCGCCGCTCGTGCAGTTCTTCCTCGGCGACCCGCAGGGCTACAAGGGCCCCGAGTTCGCCTACGCCGGCGGGGCCGAGGGTCTCAAGGCGGACGCCGAGGCGGCCGGCGTCGACCTCTACGTGCACGCGCCCTACATCGTGAACGTCGCTACCACGAACAACCGGATCCGGATCCCCTCGCGCAAGCTGTTCCAGCAGCACGTCGACGCGGCCGCCTCGATCGGCGCCAAGGGACTGATCGTGCACGGCGGCCATGTGGACAAAGCGGGCGACGACGCTGAGTTGTTGGCGAAGGGCTTCGACAACTGGCGCAAGGCGATCGAGGCCACCGACCTCAAGCTGCCGTTGCTCATCGAGAACACAGCCGGTGGCGAGAACGCGATGACCCGCTACCTCGAGCGGATCGGTCGGGTGTGGGACGCGATCGCGTCGGCCGAGGGTGCCGACATGGTCGGCTTCTGCCTCGACACCTGCCACGCCCACGCCGGTGGCAACGCCCTGGAGACCGTGGTCGACGACATCCGCGCGATCACCGGGCGGATCGACCTGGTGCACTGCAACGACAGCCGCGACGAGTTCGACTCCGGCGCCGATCGGCACGCGAACTTCGGGGCCGGCAAGATCGACCCCGAGCTGCTCGCCGCCGTGGTCCGCGACGCCGCCGCCCCCGTCATCTGCGAGACCCCCGGCGGCGCGGCCGAGCACACCGCCGACTTCGCCTGGCTCGCGGAGCGCCTGTGACATCACGCGATGGCTTCAGCGGGCGAGTAGCCTCGGCGCCGTGCTGACCGTGCGAGAGATCCCGACCGACCAGCACCTCGCGTTCCTCGAGGCGCGACCCTCGGCGAGCTTCCTGCAGACGCCGGCCTGGGCGCAGGTGAAGAGCGAGTGGCGGCCCCAGTCGCTGGGCTGGTTCGACGGGGACGAGCAGGTAGGGGCGGCGCTGGTGCTCTACCGCCAGCTGCCCAAGCTCAAGCGCTACCTGGCCTACCTGCCCGAAGGTCCGGTGCTCGACTGGGGTGGCGACGATCTCGCCGGCTTCCTCACCCCGATGGCCAGGTTCCTCAAGGGTCAGGGCGCGTTCGGGGTGCGGATGGGGCCGCCGGTGATCACCCGGCGCTGGGACGCCGCCACCATCAAGGCCGGCATCGCCGACGAGGCCGTGCACCGCCTCGACGACCTCGCCCCCACCGAACGGGACGCCGCCGGAGCCCGCGTCGTCTCCCAGCTCGGCGAGCTCGGCTGGCAGCACCAGGGCTCTGCGGGCGGGTTCGCGGCCGGACAGCCGCAGTACGTGTTCCAGGTGCCTCTGCGCGAGCCCGATGGCACCCCCCGCACGGAGGACGACGTCCTCGCGGGGATGAACCAGCTCTGGCGCCGCAACATCAAGAAGGCCGCCAAGCTCGGCGTCGAGGTGACGCGCGGCACCGATCCGCAGAGCCTCGCCGCCTTCCACGAGCTCTACGTGCACACCGCCGAGCGCGACCACTTCACGCCGCGACCGCTCGGCTACTTCCAGACCATGCTGTCGGCGCTGACCGCTGAGAACCCCGAGCGGATGACGCTCTG
The DNA here is from genome assembly GCA_963781575.1 of uncultured Actinomycetota bacterium. GTDB lineage: Bacteria > Actinomycetota > Actinomycetes > Propionibacteriales > Nocardioidaceae > Nocardioides. The sequence continues at coordinate 566,144 of CAWAGM010000008.1, forward strand.
GTTCGCCCACCACGAGGGTGACCTGGTCGCGGCCACCATCGCCATCCGCGTCGGCGAGCACGCCTGGTACTCCTACGGCGCCTCCTCCACCGAGAAGCGCGAGGTGCGCGGGTCGAACGCGGTGCAGTGGGCGATGCTGCAGGACGCCATCGCCGCCGGCGCCGCGGTCTACGACCTGCGCGGCATCACCGACACCCTCGACTCCGACGACCCGCACGCCGGGTTGATCCAGTTCAAGGTCGGCACGGGCGGCGAGGCCGTCGAGTACGCCGGCGAGTGGGACCTCCCGCTGAACCGCGTGCTCTACAAGGCCTTCGATCTCTACATGTCGCGCCGATGAGCCTCACCCTGACCGTCGACGGCGAGCGCTGGCGCCGCCACCTGCGCCAGGTGGCCGACGACCAGCCCGGCCTGGTCCCGGTCGTCAAGGGCAACGGCTACGGCTTCACGACGGGGCGCCTGGCGCGCAAGGCCGCGTGGCTCGGGGTCGACACGATCGCGGTCGGCACCTACGCCGAGCTGCCCGACGTCGCGTCGCGGTTCGACGGATCGCTGCTGGTGCTCACGCCCTGGCGCCCCTTCGTCGACGACCTCGACCCCGCACTGGCGGGGCGGGTCATCCACACCGTCGGCCGGGTCGAGGACGTTGACGCGCTGCTCACCCGTCAGCCCGACGCGCGCTTCGTGCTCGAGCTGCTGACCAGCATGCAGCGCCACGGCCTGGTCGCCCGAGACCTCTGGGCCACCGGCGACCAGGTGCGCCGGCACCGGGCGGCCCGCCTCGAAGGGGTCGCGCTGCACCTTCCGCTCGCCCAAGGCTCCCACCTCGGTGAGGTGCGCCGGCTCGTCAACGACGCCGTCGGCGCGGGGCTCGACGGGCTCGACACGTTGTGGGTCAGCCACCTGACGACGTCCGAGCTGGCGACCATGCGCACGTCGTACGCCGACTTCACGATCCGCCCGCGCATCGGCACCGACCTCTGGCTCGGCGATCGCGGAGCGCTCCAGGTGACCGCGACCGTGCTCGACGTGCACGAGGTCGAGCGCGGCGACGCGTTCGGCTACCGCGCCCGCACCGCGCCGAAGTCCGGCCACCTGCTGGTGGTCAGCGGCGGCACCGCTCATGGCATCGGGCTCGAGGCGCCGACTGGCGATCAGTCGATGAAGGCTCGCGCCGCCACCCTGGCGCGCGGCGGCCTGGACGCGGTCGGGTTCGTGCGCTCGCCGTTCTCGATCGACGGCAAGCAGCGGCTGTTCGCCGAGCCGCCGCACATGCAGGCCTCGATGTTGTTCGTGCCGAGCGGCGCCCGGGTGCCGCAGGTGGGCGACGAGATCGACGTGCGGGTGCGTTACACCGCGACGACGTTCGACCGCGTCGTCGTGTCCTGACGATCCGCGGGCAGGTCACGCCCCTCCTCGACCGGGTCGAGGTCGGCCTCCCAGGTGTCGCGGACGACGGCCGCGACCAGCCACAGCGTGCCGGCGACGTGGGCCACGATCGCCAGCCAGTAGAAGGCGTCCGGGCCGTCGCCGGCCGGGTCGAGGATGCCGCCGCGCCACCACGACAGCATCGCTAGGTGGAACACCTCGGCCGCCTGCCAGACCAGCAGGTCGCGCCAGCACGGGCGCGCCAGCACGGCGAGCGGCAGCAACCAGAGCGCCTGCTGGGGTTCGTAGGAGAGCCGCAGCAGCACGACACCGGCGACGAGCAGCAGGGCGACCTGGCTCACCCGGGGTGGCCGCGGGGCGAGCACGCCGAGGGCGACGACCACCGCGATCCAGGCGCCGAGCGCGGTCCACGACAGCGTGGAGGCGGTGCCCTGCGAGAGGCCGACGGTGTCGTCGAGGATCGCCCACACGGTTCCCTGGTCGGGCGCGCGGTCGATCGCGACCGCCCAGAACCGCTTCCACTCGCTACGTCCGCTGAGGAACGCCGGGGCGTTCGCGAGCGCCCACACCCCGGTGCCGGCGATCACGACCGGAGCCAGCTCGCCGAGACGCCGGGTACGCAGGCCCACCACGGCGAATGCCGCAGCCAGCAACGCGGGCCAGACACCGGCCGCCGCTCCGAGCCCGAGCAGCCAGCCGGCCGCGACCGGACGCTCGCGGGTCCAGGACCAGACCGCGGCGGCGGCGCAGACCACGGCGAGCAGGTCCCAGGACGTGAAGGCGGCCAGAGCCAGTACTGGCGCCAGCGCCCAGCCGGCGGCATCCCAGGGTCGGCGGCGGTGGGTGAGCGCGACGGCGAGGGTCACCAGCAGCGCCAGCAACGCCAGCCCGATCGCGTTCACCGCCACGAAGATCGTGCGTTCTCGCAGCACGTCGGGGTCGACCACCAGCTCGGAGACCGGGCGGTCGTTGCGCGCGCCGACGTCCGGCGAGCCGGCCAGGAGGTGCGTCACCCGCGCAGCGCTCCAGGTCCACAGCCCCACCAGGGCTGGCTGCTCGGTGACGGCGTAGCGCGCCCGGGTGCCCGGGTCGTCGCTCCACGGCCAGCTCAGCTCGAGCAGCCCGGTGTCGAGGTACTCGTTGGCGAGGTCGGTGCCGCACAGCCGCGACGAGATCGTGCCGGCGTCCTGGAACTGGTCGCTGACGCACGGGCTCTTGGCGGCCAGCCCGACCGCCAGAGTCAAGCCGGTGAGCAGCAGCAGGACGGCGACGGCGAACGACCGGCGCCCGCCGCGTGCTCGGCTACCGACCGGGCCGCCCACGGCCTCGCTCATGACGGTGACGAACGCGTCGTCCCGGCTGGGATGCACCAGATCATCTGGGCCGCCCGGGCCGCCCGTCATGGTTCTACCAGCCCCACCAGGACGACGCTGCTCGACGGCTCGACGTCGACGACGTGCCACTGGCTTGACCACCGGGACATCCCAGCAGACCGCACCCTTCACTGGGGTTGGCGGTCGGCGTCTGCGTCGGGGTCGCAGTCGGCTCGGTCGTCGGAGGCTCGGTCGTCGTCGGCTCCTCGGTGGGCACCTCGGTCGGCTCGGTCGTCGGCACCGTCGTCGTCGGGTCCGTCGGGTCGGTCGTCGGCCCGTCGGTCGGCTTGGGTTTCCTCGTCTTGGTCGGCTTGGGCGGTGGCGGAGCCACGTACTCGTGCCCGTCCTGCGGCGCGTCGCCGTCGACGTAGGCCGGCTCCGGGAAGTCCTCCTCCGGAAGGCCCTCCATGTCGTAGCCCATGACGGCGGTCCAGGTCTCGGCCGGGAAGGCACCACCGAAGTACGAGGGCAGCCAGTCCTTGAGCTCCTCGTTGCCCTTGCCGCGCACGTACATCACCGAGGTAGCCAGCTGCGGCGTGTAGCCGGTGAACCAGGCCGAGGAGACCGCGCCGGAGGTGGTCGTCGCCGTCCCGGTCTTGCCGGCGACCGGACGGTCGAGCGCAAGCGCAGCGGTGCCGCTGCCGTACTGCACGACCTGCTGCAGGGCGTAGGTGACGTCGGCAGCGATGTCCGCACTGATCGCGCGCTCGTCCTTGACCTTGTGGTCGTAGAGCAGCTCGCCGTTGGAGTCCTCGACCCGCTCGATCAGGAACGGGCGCGCGGCCACGCCCTTGTTGGCGAAGGTCGCATAAGCGCTGGCCATGTTGATCGGACTCACGGTCTGCGAGCCGAGCGCCACGCTGGTGATCGGCTCGAGGCCGAGCGATTCGTCGGGGAACCCCCACTCCTCGTTGGTCTTGGCCTTCGCGGGGGGGATCCCGAGGTCGTTGGCGGTCTTGATGATCTTCTTCGGGCCGTCGTCCATGCTCAGGGTCAGGTCGATGTAGGCGGTGTTGATGGAGTCCTCGGTGGCCTTGGTCAGGCTGACCGCGCTGCCGTAGTCGGTGTCTCCCTGGTTCTCGAACTCCAGACCGTCGGGCGTCTCGTAGGGCGAGTTGCCGTCGAAGGTGTCCCGGAGCGAGTAGCCGTCCTTGAGCGCCGCCGCGAGGGCGAACGGCTTGAACGTCGAGCCCGCCTGACCTCCAGCGACTGCCCAGTTGATCTGGGAGCGCAGGTAGTCCTGGCCGGCGTAGAAGCCACGCAGCGCCCCGGTGCCCGGCTCGACCGAGGCGATCCCGATGTGCAGTTTGCGGTCACTGAAACCTTCAGGCCGCGCGTCGCGCACACCCTCCTCGGCCGCCTCCATCGCCTTGCGGGTCAACGTGGTGGTGATGCGCAGGCCACCGCCGTCGATCTCCTCCTCGGTGAACGAGCTGCCGTCGATCTTCTCCAGCCGCAACAGCTCGTCCTTGACCAGCTTCAGGGCGTGGCCCTTCTGACCGCCGTAGGTGCTCACTGCCTCGGTGTCCTTGAACCGGGGGATCCGCTCGACGGCCTTCGCCGCCTGCTCGGCGGTGATGCTGCCCAGCGACTCCATCGAGCCGATGACGTACCGGTAGCGCCCCTTGAAGGCTTCCTTGGCGTCCTTGCCCTCCGAGGGGTCCAGGTCGTTGGGATCGTTCAAGATCGTGGCGAGCGCAGCCGCCTGGCGCAGGGAGAGGTTCTTGGCGGACTTCTTGAAGTAGACGTTCGACGCCGCCTCGACGCCGTAGGCACCGCGACCGAAGTAGATGGTGTTGAGGTAGCCCTCGAGCACCTCGTCCTTGCTCTGCTGACGCTGCACCTTCAGCGACAGGATCGCTTCCTTGATCTTGCGCTGGTAGCTGCGCTCCTGGGTGAGGTAGAGGATCTTCACGTACTGCTGGGTGATCGTGGAGGCGCCCTGCTTGGAGTTGCCCGAAGCGTTGCTGAACGCCGCCCGCACGATGCCCTTCGGATCGACGCCCTGGTTCGTGTAGAAGCTGCGGTCCTCCGCCGCGACGACGGCGTCCTTGAGGTCGGTGGCCATGTCGCTGAGCGGAATCGAGTCGCGCAGCTGGGTCGCGAAGCGGCCCACCTCGTCGTCACCATCGGCGTAGTAGACGTAGGTGGTCTCGGTGAGGAACTCCGCGTTCGGCTCCGGCACGTCGATCGTCTTGTACAGGTAGACGAACCCGGCGACGCCGATGAGCACCAGCACCAGGCCGGTGACCACGCCCCATCCGAGAATGCGCAGCACCCACTGCTTCGGTGTGCGCTTCACCTTCGGGCCGCGCTTCTTCGAGGAGTCGACCCACGGGAGCCAGGCGAGCCAGGACGGCGTCGACGAAGTCGATCGGGCCGGCGGCCGCTTCGATGCGGTGCCACCAACCTTGCGCTTGCCCGTCACGCCTCACCCCTCGACATCTGCGGCCCTCCTGCTCATGCCGTGCTCATGCCGTGCTCACGACATGCTCACGACCCGCTCGCAACCTGCTGCTCACTGCCCGGGTACCCGGGCAACCTGCCCAGGATAGGCAACGGGTCGATGGGCCTCCCAAACCCCGCCGAATCTCGCCCCGGAGTCGCTCGCGACACATTGTCGCCCCCGGCGTTCAACGAGAATTCATATTCCGTGGATATATCGCTACGATGCATCGCGTGGCACGACGAACCGAAACCATCGAGCTGGCAGTCCTCGGACTGCTGCACGAAGGCCCCATGCACGGGTACGAGCTGCGCAAGCGGCTGAACCTCATGCTCGGGCTGGGGTCGCGTCCTCTCCTACGGCTCGCTCTACCCGACGCTGAAGAGGATGCTTCGGGGCAGCCTCATCGAGGAGACGAGCACCGCCCTCACGCCGGTCTCGCGCCGCCCCAAGATCGTCTACCAGGTCACCACGGCCGGCACCGCCGAGTTCGAGCGGCTGATGTCCGAGGTCGGCCCCGCCGCCTGGGAGGACGACAACTTCGACATCCGGTTCGCCTTCTTCGGCCGCACCGACATGGAGATCCGTCTCCGCGTGCTCGAAGGTCGCCGCACCCGGCTGCAGGAACGCCTCGAGCGCGTCCAGTCACAGCTTTCGCTCACCGAGAAGGAGGTCGACCGCTACTCAGCCGAGCTGCAGCGGCACGGCCTCGAGTCGGCCGAGCGCGAGGTCCAGTGGCTCTCGGACCTCATCAACGCCGAGCGCAACCAGGGGCGGAGCCCCGACCAAGCCGCAGCACAGCCGCAGTAGCTAGACCTGCCAGACCAGCGTCACCCGCACACCAGCATCCACCCCAGCACGACCAGGAAGTCACAGGAAGGAATCCCGATGGGTTCGGTACGAGTAGCAATCGTGGGAGTCGGCAACTGCGCGACTTCCTTGGTCCAGGGCGTCACCTATTACGCCGACGCCGACGCTGAGGCCACGGTGCCCGGCCTCATGCACGTCGCGTTCGGTGACTACCACGTGCGCGACGTCGAGTTCGTGGCGGCGTTCGACGTCGACGCGAAGAAGGTCGGCTTCGACCTGTCCGAGGCCACCCAGGCCTCGGAGAACAACACGATCAAGATCACCGACGTCCCGCCGCTCGGGGTCACCGTGCAGCGCGGCCCGACCCTCGACGGTCTGGGCAAGTACTACCGCGAGACCATCGAGGAGTCCGACTACGAGGCTGTCGACGTCGTCCAGATCCTCAAGGACACCCAGGCCGACGTGATGGTCTCCTACCTCCCGGTGGGTTCCGAAGAGGCCGACAAGTTCTACGCCCAGTGCGCCATCGACGCCGGCGTCGGCTTCGTCAACGCCCTGCCCGTCTTCATCGCCTCCGACCCGGTCTGGGCCAAGAAGTTCGAGGACGCCGGCGTCCCGATCGTCGGCGACGACATCAAGAGCCAGGTCGGTGCCACGATCACCCACCGCGTCATGGCGAAGCTGTTCGAGGACCGCGGCGTCACGCTCGACCGCACCTACCAGCTCAACGTGGGCGGCAACATGGACTTCAAGAACATGCTCGAGCGCGAGCGTCTGGAGTCGAAGAAGGTCTCCAAGACCCAGGCCGTCACCTCGAACCTGAGCGGCCCGCTCTCGGGCAAGGTCCACGACCGCAACGTCCACATCGGTCCGTCGGACTACGTGGCCTGGCTCGACGACCGCAAGTGGGCCTACGTCCGCCTCGAGGGTCGTGCCTTCGGTGACGTCCCGATCAACCTGGAGTACAAGCTCGAGGTCTGGGACTCCCCCAACTCGGCTGGCATCATCATCGACGCCATCCGCGCCTGCAAGATCGCCATGGACCGCGGCATCGGTGGACCGATCATCTCGGCCTCGTCGTACCTGATGAAGAGCCCACCGGTGCAGATCCCCGACGACGAAGGTCGACGCCGCGTCGAGGCCTTCATTAAGGGGAACCGAATAGGAGTGAGGAACGAACTCCCATTCGGAGTTCCCGAAGATTGAGCAAGGCCCGCGGCTGAGGAACGAAGCCGCGATGGCCGCGTCGAAATCCAGCTCCAACCGAGGAGCAGCTGAAGCACCCCGCCGAGTCGGCGCGTCTGACGCGCCGACTCGGCGTCGTTTTCGCGCGCACGAGCGCCGACTCGGAGTGGAGGACGTAACTCCGTGGCTCGGCGCGTCGTTGAGGTCTCGTCCGGCCGCGCACCAGCGGCCCGCTCCCTGAGGTTCCTTCATGACCCCGTTCCGATCCTCCCGCGCCCGACTGCTCGCGGCCACCGCCGCCGCAGCCACCGCGGTCGGCGCTGATGCCCGCCCTTTCACTGCCCTCCGACGCCGCGCTAGGCAGGTCGGCTACGTCGGTCGCCGAGCAGAAGGCCGCCTCTCCCGGCAACACCCTGGGCGCCCAGCTGCTCGCGGTCAGCTTCGACCGCGCCGAGTCGACGCGCGAGGCCGGCGAGGCGTTCACCGTCTCCGGCACGGTCAGCAAGGTCGTGGCGGCGAAGGTCGGACGGATCGGCGCCGGCGTGCCGGCGTCCTTCACCCTGGAGGTCGTCGACGCCGCCGGGCAGGTGCTGGCCACCCAGGCGGTGACCGCCGGTCCGCTCGGTGAGTTCGCGACCACGGTGCCGGCCGCGGCGACCGCCGGCCTGGCCAGCGACGGCGAGGAGAACATCGCTGTCCGCGCCGTCGACGCGACGCTGGCCGGCGGCTTCAGCGCCGAGCGCGCCGGTGCCGCGGCGGTGACGCTGCGCTCGCGCGCTACCGGGCTGGTGCTGCACAACAGCTTCACCTCCGCCGTCGGCTGGGTGAAGCCGGGCGAGCGTTACGACTCGCGCATCCTGGTGATCAACCCGACCCGCAAGACAGTGAGCGGCGCGACGGTGCGCGTCACGGCTCCCCTCGGCAGCACCTTCCTGAAGGCAAGCGGTCAGGGCCGGCAGACGTTGCGCAGCGACGCCGTGACATGGAAGGTCGGCGCCGTCAGGGCCGGTCGCACCGCCACGCTCGTGCTGGCCAGCAAGGCCGCCACGACGTCCCAGCTGGAGACCATCGTGTGGCGCGACCTGTCGACAACCGCCAAGCTCACCGGCGCCGGCACGCGGGTGGCCACCGCGCACGGCCCCAAGGTGATCCCGCCCAGCGACCTCTACGAGACCGCCCGCTACGGCGACCGGCCGTTCCCGGTGGTGCCGGTGCAGTACATCGACCGTCCGTGGCTGGCGCGGCACGCCGGCGGCGACCTCGAGCGCACCATCAACGACCCCTCGTTCGAGGGATCGACGTTCAACCTCATGCAGGAGATCTCGGTCGGGCAGCTGTTCCCGCACGGCACCGTGCCGTCGGCAGGCATCGCCAGCCGCGGGTTCGACGACGAGCACGACTACGAGTTCACCCACCGTCAGGCGCCGGACCCGGCAGAGCTCGCCGACATCGGCATCGGCACCCCACTGCCGTCAGGCCTGACCTGCCTGGGCGGCACCTTCGCTGACCTGCCAATCGCTCCGGGCAGCAGCCCGCTCTACACCGAGCGGATCACCAACGGCGTCTACAACCTGCCTGGCGACACGAACTACTACGGCCAGGACACCGGCTCGCAGGTGGCCGAGTCGCTGGTCGGCGTGCCACTGGTCAGCCAGCGCGACACGGGCTGCGGCCCCTCGGCGAAGTTGGTCTTCGACGCGGCGACGATCTCCGACCCCGAGATCGACTACTCCGACTACGACACGGACAAGGACGGCGTCGTCGACTTCCTGATGGTCGTCTTCGCCGGGTGCGGCGGCAACGGTGCGTCCCAGCTCGGGCTGCTGCTCGACGCCTGCACGACCGACCCGCAGAACCTGGTGCCCTACGACAACGTGTGGCAGCACAGCTCCTCGCTGGAGTACAGCTACACCGATTCCGAGACCGGCCAGCCGGGGTACGTCTCCGACGACCAGCTGAAGGACCTCGAGGGCAAGCGGCTCTGGTACAAGAACGCGGCCCGGACCTCGATGACCCGCAAGAAGACCAAGTGGCCCGTCTACGTGCGCGTCGGTCCGTACAACGTCAACGACGAGGTCGCCCTCGAGCGGGCCTCGGTCATCTCCCACGAGTACGGCCACTCCCTCGGCCTCCCGGACTTCTACAGCACCACCGACCGGGAGACCTACGGCGACTGGAACCTGATGGCGACCGACAAGTCGCAGAACATGGACGCCTTCTCGCGCCAAGAGCTCGGCTGGGTGGTCCCCCAGGTGCTGGCCCCCGGCACCACGAAGACCGTGAAGCGGATGACCGACTCCAAGCAGGACACCAACCAGATCCGCTGGCAGACCGAAGACGGCACGCCGTACGTGCTCAAGCAGGGCCGTGACGGTCGGGTGCAGAACGCGGAGATGTACGCCGCCAAGCTGCCCGGGCGCAAGCTCTTCGAGAAGGACACCCTCCGCACCGGAGCCAAGGCGTCGGGCACCCACGTGTACTGGTCGGGCTCCGGCGACGAGTTCGGGTGCACCCCGCAGGACGGCCACAACCTCGACCTCGTCGTCCCGGGACTGGCCCAGCTGCCCGCTGGCAGCAAGGTCTCGCTGTCGATGAAGCACTGGTGGGAGATCGAGGACCTCTGGGACTTCGGGTTCGTGATGACCACGACCGACGGGGGTCGCACCTACAAGTCGCACGCTTCCGCCAAGGGGAACACGGTGCGCAACACCTCGAACCCGAACGACGTCGCGTGCTTCGAGACCTACGACAACGGCCTCACCGGCAACAGCGGCGACGGAGGCAGCCCGAAGTTCGTGGCCGACACGTTCGACGTCAGCGACCTGGCCGGCAAGCGGTTCGGAGCCCTGCGGTTCTCCTACTTCACCGACCCCGCCCTGTCGTTCCGCGGCTGGCTGATCGACGACATCGTCGTGACCGCCACCTTGCCCTCGGGAAAGAAGAAGGTGCTCATGCGCACCAACTTCGAGCAGTCCGGCGCCAGCCAGGACGACCGGTTCTTCAACGGCGGCTGCCAGGACAAGGACACCACCGCGACGAAGTGCACAGACGGTTGGACGTTGCTCAAGGCCGGTGCGCGGTCCGATCTCGACCACGCCTACTACCTCGAGCTGCGCGACCGCTCGGGCTTCGACCTCGACGGCAACGGCCAGATCGATCGTGACCCCATCGGGTTCCAGCCCGGCCTCTCGCTGGTCTACACCGACGAGGCCCACGGCTACGGCAACGTCGGCAACAGCAACCCGCCGGCCCAGTCACCGCTGGACGCCAAGCCGCAGCCTGGCGTCACTGATCCGAACCTCAACGACGCCGCGTTCCGGCCCGGCAACGACCGGGCGTCGTTCTCCGACTTCGGAGCCGGTCACGTCGACAACTACAACGACCCTGAGCGCACCAAGGTCAAGGCCGCCGGAGACCTCAAGCGACCGTGGCGGTTCGACTACAACTGCTTGGCGTTCACGGTGAGGAAGATGAGCGGAGAGGGCAACGGCCCCCAGCGCGCGGACGGCGACCTCACCGCCGACGTCCGGCTCCGCGCCGGCCAGGGCTGCGCGAAGTTCGACTACGGCTACGACCCCAAGGGGCCGGTAGGTCGCAGCGGACGTCGTCGGCTCGCCAGCCGCAGACCGAGTACGCCGCCCCACTTCAGCGGTGCGCGCACCACGATCTGGAGCTGGCTGCTCGGCCTCAGCTGAGCTCGAGGCTCGGGGGGTTTCGAGGCTCGGCGCTAACGCGCGTCACACCTCAACCAGCGATAGGTGGTTGAGGTGTGAAGGCCGCTAGGCCTGAGCCTCGAAACCCGCCGACTCGACCTCGGACTTGAGCTTCTGCAGGGTCTGGGCCATGCCGTCCTTCAGCTCCTGGGTGAACCCGGGCACTCCGCCGAGCACGTACTTGGTCAGCGTGATCGAGAGGCCGGAGATGCCGTCGGGCAGCTCGCGGCGCTGGGTGACGGTGGTGCCACCGGTGGCGTTCTCGGCCAGCTCGAACGACCAGATGGTCTTGTTCTCCTTGATGCGGAACGCGAAGTCGCGGTGCGGCTCGAAGCGCACCACCTTGCCGTTGGTCGGCCAGCGCAGCAGGCCCTTGCCGTTCATGTTCTTGAACGTGGCGCCCTTCTGAACGGCCCCGCCCTTCACGCTGGACTTCTTCACCTGGGGGCTCCACTTGGCCATCCGGGGGATGTCGGTCACCAGCGCCCAGACCTGTGCGGGCGGCGCGGCGATGTCGATGCTCGACTCGAGCTCTTCGTAGTGGGTCTCAGCCATGGCTGGGAACCTACTCGCAGGTAGCCGCGCGCACGGGAGTGCTCAGCGGCTGGACCACCACTCCAGCAGTGCGGCGGTGGCGTCGTCCGCACTCATCGGTCCCCGGTCGAGGCGCAGCTCGAGCAGGTGGGCGTAGGCCTGGCCCACCTCGCGGCCCGGACCAATATCCAGGATCTGCATGATCTGGTTGCCGTCGAGGTCGGGCCGCATCGCGGCCAGCTCCTCCTGCTCACCCAGCCGGGCGATCCGCTCCTCGAGCTCGTCGTAGGTACGACGCAGGCGGTCGGCCTTGCGCTGGTTGCGCGTCGTGCAGTCGGCGCGGGTCAGCACGTGCAGCCGCTCGACCTGGTCGCCGGCATCGCGCACGTAGCGCCGTACCGCCGAGTCGGTCCACTCGCCTGAGCCGTAGCCGTGGAAGCGCAAGTGCAGCTCGACGAGCTTGGTGACCGACTCGATCTCGTCCTTGCTGAAGCGCAGCGAGCGCATCCGCTTGGCGGTCAGCTTCGCACCGACGACGTCGTGGTGGTGGAACGTCACCGTGCCGTCGTCGACGAACCGGCGGGTCTTCGGCTTGCCCACGTCGTGCATGAGCGCCGCGAAACGGGACACGAAGTCCGGGCCACCGCCGGGCAGCCGGGGCTCCAGCTCGATGGCCTGCTCGAGCACGGTCAGCGTGTGCTCGTAGACGTCCTTGTGCCGATGGTGCTCGTCGCGCTCGAGCTGCAGCGCCGGCAGCTCGGGCAGCACCAGCTCAGCAAGACCCGTCTGCACGAGCAGGGCGAGACCCTGCCGCGGGTAGGGCGCGCACACGAGCTTGACCAGCTCGTCGCGCACCCGCTCGGCGGAGATGATCGAGATCCGGTCGGCCATGGCGGTCATCGCGGCGACGACGTCCGGGTCGACCTCGAAGCCGAGCTGGGCGGCGAACCGCGCCGCGCGCATCATGCGCAACGGGTCGTCGCTGAAGGAGTCCTCGGGCGTGCCGGGCGTGCGCAGCCGGCGGTGCGCCAGGTCGACGATGCCGCCGTAGGGGTCCTCGAAGACACGACCAGGAAGGCTGACCGCCATCGCGTTGATCGTGAAGTCGCGGCGACCGAGGTCGCCGGCCAACGCGTCGCCGAACTGCACCTCGGGCTTGCGGCTGGTGGGGTCGTAGACCTCGGAGCGGTACGTCGTGACCTCGACGATCCACTCGCCCTTGCGCGCGCCGATGGTGCCGAACTCGCGGCCCATGTCCCACCACGCCTCGCCCCACGAGCGCAGCAGCTTCTCGCTGATCTCGGGCGGTGCGGACGTCGTGAAGTCCAGGTCGGTGTGCGACCGGCCGAGCATCGCGTCGCGCACCGGACCCGCCCACGAGGTGCAGCTGGTGCCCTGCGCGTGCGAAGGCGGCACCCAGTCCGTCGAGCACCGGAGCGAGTCGATCGAGCTCGGCGCTGACCCGCTGCTGCACCTCGACCATCGAGAGTGGCTCGGCGGGAGGGGACGGATCAGGCACGGCGCGGAGTTTACGGAGTGCCCTCACCTGTCCGGCCCGCCGCACCCGGGCCGATACCCTCGGGGCGTGGTCGGTCCCCGAAGATTTCTGCGTGCCTGCGTGCGCGGGGTCTCTCGGGGGGCGCTCGGTGGGGCCGTACTCACCCTGGCCGTCGGGCCACTGAGCGGCGTCCCCGCGATGGCCGGCACCCCGCTCGTGACCGCGGCCGTCTCCGCGCTCGTGCCCGACGACTCGGCACTGCGCGTGCGGATCGACGAGCTCTCGCCGTCCTACCTTCCCGCCCAGGGCCAGATCGAGATCAAGGGCACCGTCACCAACCGCAGCGACGAGACCTGGACGACCGTCAACCTCTACGCGTTCCTCGGCGAGGACCAGCCGCTGACTCAACCCCGGCGACCTGGACGCCGCGATGGACGTGCCGACCGATGCCGACGTCGGAGAGCGGGTCACCGACGTCGGCGAGCCGGGCAAGATCGAGACGCTCGAGCCCGGGGCGACGGCGCCGTACACGGTGCGGGTGCCGGTGACGGCGTTCGACATCAGCAGCGGCGGCGTCTACTGGTTCGGCATCCACGCGATCGGCCAGAGCGACAGCACCGGGCGCGACACGCTCGCCGACGGCCGGGCGCGCACGTTCCTGCCCTACGTGCCGAAGCGGATCAGCACCCCGGTGCCGGTCTCGATCGTGGTGCCGGTGATCCGCGGCGTCACCTACGATGCCGACGGCTCGGTCGCGGCGCAGGACAGGTGGGCGCGGTCGCTGAGCCCCGGCGGTCGGTTGCGCGACCTGCTCTCGTTCGGGCGGGCGAGCAGCGGGCCGATCACGTGGCTGGTCGACCCTGCCCTGCTCGACGCCATCGTCGCGCTTGGCCGCCGGCAATCCCGGGCGATCGCTGCGCGCGACCACTGAGACCACGGACGACGACGGGGACGGCGACGGGGACGACAGCGGGACGGGGTCGGCGACGGGGACCCCTCGGTCACAGCAGAGCCCGACGAGCCGTCGTCCGAGAGCACCAGCGCCAGCGCCAGCGCGGCGCCCGATCCCGGGCTCGGAGTCGGCGCGCGCCGCGTCGGCGTGGCTCGACGAGATGGCCGCCGCGTTCGGCGGCGCCAACCAGGTGTTGACGCTGCCCTACGGCAACATCGACGTCCCGGCCACGCTGCGGCGCGACCCGTCGCTGCTCCAGCTCGCCCGGGCCCAGCAGAGCGTGGTGCTCGACCAGCTCGGCATCGCGTCGTCGCCCGCGATCGCCTCGCCGGGCGGCTACCTCGACACCGCCAGCATGACGGCCGGTGACGACGACACCACCGTGCTCGTGACCGACCAGATGTTCGCCGACGGGCCCGCCCCGAGCCTGGCCAGCATCGACGACCACCTGCATCACCGTCACTTCTGCCGGCGCCGCCGAGGGCACGCCCGGACCGGGGCCGTCGCTCACCACCGTGGGGCTGCGCCAACGGATCCTCGCCGAGGCCGCCGTCCGGGCGCTGAAGAACGACCAGCCGCCCCTGACCGTCGTCCTGCCGACCGAGTGGGGGCTCGACGACGCGGCTGGATTCTTCGACGGGCTGGACGTCGAGTGGGTCGACCTCGACCTCGTCGTCGACCAGACCGCCCTCGACACGCCCGAGGAGGTCGCCAGTGGTGACCTCGTCTATCCCGAGCTCCAGCAGCGGCGCGAGCTCGACGACCAGACCTTCGACGACGGTGGAGGAGCTCATCCGGGCGGGCGACACCCTGCAGAACCTGCTCGTCGGGAACTTCCGCATCGGCGGGGTGATCACCGAGCAGGCGCTGGCCGCCCTGTCCTACTCCTCGCGCAACGGGCAGCTGGCGGCACGCGCCGCGGTCAGCCAGTCCCGCGCGTGGGTCGAGCAGCTGCTCGGATCGGTCGGCCTGAACGCCGCGCCCGGCGTGACGCTCTCCAGCGCCTCCGGCACGTTCGTCGTGACGATCGTGAACTCCCTGGACCAACCGGTCGTCGTCGGCGTCGTCGCCACCTCGGACGACGACATCACGATCGCGCCGTCGGAGCCGGTCGAGCTGGCGGCCAAGAGCCGCACCAACGTGCTGCTGGAGGCGAAGACCTCCAGCAACCGCGTGCACAACGTGACCCTGAGCGCGACCGACGTCCACGGCAACCTGCTCGGTGCCACCGACGAGCTGCCGATCCGTTCGGCCCAGGTCAGTGAAGTCATCTGGCTGATCATGGGCACCGGCGCCGGGTTGCTCTTCCTCGCGATCATCGTGCGCCTGATCCGACGGATCCGCCGATCACGAGGTCCCGCTAGCCCAGACGTGACCCCCGACCTCACCACTCGACCCGGCTCACGACAGCGCTCCCATGAAGCTCCCATGACCGCCGGCGAGAGCGAGGCACGGGCGGAGCAGTCGGTGCTCGCCTCGAGTGCGGTGATGGCCGCCGGCACCGTCGTCTCCCGGCTGAGCGGCTTCGTGCGCTCGGCGTTGCTGGCCGCAGCCCTCGGCGTCTACCTGCACGCCGACCTGTTCGCGATCGCGAACACGATCCCGACGATGCTCTACATCCTGCTGGCCGGCGGCGTCTTCAACGCCGTCCTGGTGCCGCAGCTGGTGCGCGCGCTGGCCAACGACCCCGACGGCGGCGAGGCCTACACGAACCGGGTCATCACCCTGGCCGCGCTGTTCCTCGGCGCCGTCAGCATCGCCCTGGTGGTGCTCGCCCCGCAGGTGATGTCGCTCTACCTCGACGACCGGTTCGACGATCCCGACCGGGCCGCGCACCTCGACTCCGTGATCGCCTTCGCCCGCTACTGCCTGCCGCAGGTCTTCTTCTACGGCATGTTCGTGCTCGTCGGTCAGATCCTCAACGCTCGCGGCCGGTTCGGGCCGATGATGTGGGCACCGATCGCCAACAACGTGATCTCGGTGGCCGTGCTGGTGGTCTACCTCGTGGCGTACGGGCCAGCCAGCGGCGACGAGGTCTACGGCCCCTACGGCTCCGGCGAGGAGCTGCTGCTCGGCGTGGGCTCGACCCTCGGCATCGTGGCGCAGCTCGCGATCCTGGTGCCCTACCTACGCAAGGCCGGTTTCACGTTCCGCCCTCGCTTCGACTTCCGCGACTCCGGCCTGGGCCACACCCTGCGCCTGGGCATCTGGACCGTGCTCTTCGTCATCGTGAACCAGATCGCCTACACGGTGGTCGTGCGGTTGGCCTCCGGAGGTACCGCCGACGGTGCGGCCGGCGGCGGAGACGGCACCGGCTACCTCATCTACTCCTCGGCCTTCCTGATCGTGATGGTGCCGCACTCGGTCATCACCGTCTCGCTGGCGACCGCGATCCTTCCGCAGCTGTCGGCGCGGGTCGCGGCCGTCGACCTGGCCGCAGCCCGGCGGCTGCTGGCGCGGTCGTTACGCACCGCGCTGGCCGTGGTCGTGCCGTTCGCGGCGCTGCTGCCGCTGGTCTCCGTCGACCTCGCCCACGTGCTGTTCGGCTACCTCGCCGCGGCCGACGACTACTCGGCGTACGCGCCCTCGATCGCGCTGTTCGGTCCCGGCATCGTGCTGTTCACCGTCCACTACCTGGTGCTGCGCGGCTTCTACGCGCTCGAGCAGACCCGCACCGTCTTCCTGGTGCAGTGCGCGGTCGGCACGACGAACGTGGTGGCTGCCCTGGCGGCGGTCTCGCTCGTCGACGTCGAGCACACCGCACCCGCACTGGTACTGGCCTACGCGGCGTCGTACGCCGTCGGCTCGGCGCTGTCGTACGCCGTGCTGCGCCGCACGCTCGGTGGCCTCGACACCCCCGTCACCGTGCGGTTCGTGGCTCGGCTGCTGGTGGCGGTTGCCGTCTCGACCGCCGTTGCGCTGTTGATCTCCCTCGTGCTGGGTGAGTGGGGCGACGACCCCGCGCTGGTCGTCGCCGGTATTCGAGCCGGGCTGGTGGTCGCCGTCGACGTCGGGGTGTTCCTGCTGATGGCACGGGTGCTGCACCTGGCCGAGGTCACCTCCGTCGTCCAGACCGTCACCAGCCGCCTCGCCCGACGCCGGTGAGCCCCCGAGTAGGTCGCGAGCGGCCTACGATGAGGCACTGCCCGTCCCACCAGTCCCGCCACTCGCGCACGAGGAGAGAGTCAGGTGCCGCACGCCACCCGACCCGGTGACGTCCTCGCCGACCGCTACCGCCTGGTGGACCTCCTCAGCGAGAGCGGCGACGGCCGCTTCTG
This sequence comes from uncultured Actinomycetota bacterium, assembly GCA_963781575.1. GTDB lineage: Bacteria > Actinomycetota > Actinomycetes > Propionibacteriales > Nocardioidaceae > Nocardioides. Next base: position 583,322 of record CAWAGM010000008.1, read on the forward strand.
GCGGGCCCACGACCGCGTGCTCGAGCGGCACGTCGCGGTGCACGTCATCCGCGCCGACGACGCCCGCGCCCCGGGCCTGATGGCGGCTGCTCGCCAGTCGGCCACGGTGCACGACCGCCGCATCCTGCGGGTGCTGGACGCCGACGTCACCGACGAGGTCTGCTACGTCGTCAACGAGTGGGGCTGGGGCACCTCGCTCGACATCGTCGTCACCGCCACCGGCCCGCTGGGTCCGCGCCGCGCCGCCTGGCTGGTCTCCGAGGTCGCCGAGTCGATCGCCGCAGCGCACGCCTCGGGCGTTCCGCACGGGCGCTTGAACCCCGAGAACGTGCTGATCGACCGCGCCGGCGGGAGTCCGGCTCATCGGCTTCTGCGTCGATGCCGCCCTGCACGGCGTGCGCACCGAGGCGCTCGGCCACGACGTGACCGACCTGGCCGGCCTGCTCTACTGCGCGCTCACCGGGCGCTGGGCCGGCCTGTCCGGCTCGATCGTCGAGCCCGCGCCGCGCGAGCACGGCGAGCTGCTGCGCCCGCGTCAGGTGCGCGCCGGCGTCCCGCGCCCGCTCGACGGTCTCTGCGAGGAGCTCCTCCACCCCGGCCACCACGCCCGTGGCCTGGCCGACTTCCGGCCTACCGCGCGCGGCATCCACGACTTCCTGGCCGACTTCGTCGGCGACGCCACCGGCATGCCGGCCGCCCTCGTGGCGAGCACCCCGCCGGTGCTGCCGGACGAAGAGCTCGTCGTGCTGCCGCCGGTGCCCGAGATGCTTCCGCACGATGCCGAGAAGCCCGGTGAGTCGACCCGGTGCCACCGCCACGCCGTCAGAGGTGGACGGTGCGTCCGAAGGGGCGGCCGATTCCGCGTCCGAGTACGGCGTCCGGCGAGGTCGACTTCGGCCTTCTTCGACCGCGGGCCCGGTCGACGCGCCGACCGAGGCCGGGTTGCCGATCTTCGGTGCCGACGGCGACGACGTCTCCTGGCTCGAGCGACGCACGACGCCAGTTCCACCACCACCGCCGTTCGACGAACCTCCCGAGCGACCCCTGTTCGCGCCCGAGCCGAGCAACGGAGCGCCGCGGCGCACCCCGCGCGAGGGCCTCGCGCCGGCCAGCGGCATCACCCCTGGCGACGAGTTCTGGCCTTTCGCCGGTCGCGCCGACGCGTCGGGGCGCCAGCCCGTGGTGCTGGCGCCGACGCCCGGCGGTCCGGTGCCCGGACGCTCGTGGAACCGGCTGGCCAGCGGGATCGCGGTCGTGGTGCTCCTGCTGGTGGCGGTGATCGTGGCGATCAACCTCGGCCGCGGGAAGACCCCGTTGGGCACCGAGCCCGACGACGATCCGTCGTCGTCCGCGTCGGAGTCGGCACCGGCCGGGCAGGCGCTGCGCGGCATCGAGGCGGCGGCACTCGACCCGCTCGGCACCGACGCCGGTGAGGAGAACAACCAGGACGCGCCGCTTGGCCGTCGACGGCGACCCCGCAACTGCGTGGGACACCGAGGGCTACAACGAGCAGCTCGGTCCGGCCGGGCTCAAGAGCGGTGTCGGTCTCTCCCTCGACCTCGGCGCCGCCCGCATCGTCACCGGCGTCGACCTCACCCTGCAGGGCCAGCCCACCGATGTCTCGATCTTCTACTCCCAAGTGCCGCCGGCCGGACGTCGAGGACATCCGGCTGCTGACTCGAGGCACGGCCCGCCGCACCACCCTGACCCTCGAGCCCGAGGAGCCCACCCGGGCGCGCTACCTCGTCGTCTGGCTGACCCGGTTGCCGCAGGAGTCCGACGGTCGGTTCCGCGGCCACGTCGCCGAAGTGACGGTGCGCGGTGAATGACCCCGTGGATACCGCAGGATTGATCCCAAAGAGCCGGGAACGGCGAGCGCAGCGACGTCGAGCTGCTTGCAGCGCACGTCGCCGGCGAGTCCGAGGCGTTCGGCGAGCTGTTCGCCCGGCACCGCGACCGGTTGTGGGCCGTCGCCCTGCGCACGATGGGCAACCCCGACGACGCCGCCGACGGCCTCCAGGACGGCATGGTCGCCGCCTACCGCCGAGCGGCGTCCTTCCGCGGCGACGCCCAGGTGACCACGTGGTTGCACCGAGTGGTCGTCAACGCGTGCCTCGACCGACACCGGGCCGCGCGCGTACGCCGTACCGAGGTGCTGCCCGACGACCTGGAGGAGTACGGCGGCCGCGGGGCACTGCTCTCCAGCACCGCGAGCTCCCTCGAGCCGACCGACCCGGCCGACCTGACCGTGCGCGAGGAGCAGCGGGCCGTGGTGCTCGCGGCGCTGGCGACCCTGCCTTCCGAGCAGCGCGCCGCCTTGGTGCTCGTCGACATGGAGGGCTACCCCGTGCTGGAGGCCGCCCAGATGCTCGACTGCGCCGTGGGTACGGTGAAGTCACGCTGCTCGCGCGGGCGGGCCCGCTTGGCCGTCGAGCTCGCTCATCTGATGCCCCCAGCCGAGGCTGTGGGCGAGGTCACGAGTCCGGTGGGGAACCCCCCGTCGACCAGCGCCGTCCCATTCCCTGACGCACGTCGGGGGCCACCTGATGAGGCGCCCACCCCGCCCACCCCGTAGTCCAACCAACTTTGCTCGAGCTGGGAGCCGCACCGATGACCGACGACCCGGACGTGACGCCTGACCAGGAGGCGCAGCTGCGTCGACTCCTGGCCGAGGCGCGGTACGGCGAGCCGATCCCGGTCGACGTCGCCTCCCGGTTGGAGGCGTGCTCGAGCAGCTGGCTGCCGAGGGCACCCACGGTGTCGACCCGACGCCCGTCGTCGACCTGGGCGCCCGCCGCCGCCGTCTCGCCGGAGGCCTGCTCGTCGCGGCCGCCGCCGTGGTCGTCGCCGGCCTGGGCATCGGCCAGCTCATCGGGCCGAAGGAAGCGGACGACTCGGGCACCGCCGCCGCCAGCGCCGAGTCGCCCTTGGACGGGGCCGCGGACGCTGGGACGAGGCGCTCTCCGACCTCTCGGCCGGCGCGGACGCGATGCAGGACGGTCCGGTGGCTCCCGAGTCGCTGAGCTCCGAGCGCGCCGAGGCGAGTGACGACTTCGACGGCGACACCGCGCAGGAGTACAACGTCGCACCCCCCGGCCTGGACGAACCGCCCTCGGCCAACGGCCAGCCCCCCGTGCGCCTCACCAAGCGCAGCTTCGCCCAGGCGGTCAGTCGCATCCGCAACCGTCCGGGAGTGGTCGCGAGCGCGCGCACCCGGGTCAGCTCGGCAGAGCTGACCCGCTCCCAGGCGTTCATCTGCCCCACCGACACGTGGGGCCCCGGCGTCCTCTTCGCCGCCATCTACGACGAGACGCCCGCCGTCCTGGCGTTTCGGCCGCAGCAGGGCCGCACCCAGACCGCCGAGCTGTTGCAGTGCGGCAGTGGGCAGGTGCTGCGCTCGATCGTGCTCGTCATCCGTCGGTAGTCGAGTCGGTAGGTGACGCTCCAGCCAGCAGGAATGGCTGTCACCTACGATCGGTTGCACCAGAAGCCACCAGTACTGGTGGACACCGCTTCTGAGTTCATCGACGTAGGGAAAGAGCAGACTTCATGTCCGAGACCCGCAACGTGATCATCATCGGCTCCGGCCCGTCCGGCTACACCGCCGCCGTGTACGCCGCCCGCGCCAGCCTCGAGCCCCTGGTGTTCGAGGGATCGGTCACCGCCGGCGGTGCGTTGATGAACACCACCGAGGTGGAGAACTTCCCCGGCTTCCGCGACGGCATCATGGGCCCGGCACTGATGGACGAGATGCGGTCGCAGGCCGAGCGCTTCGGTGCCGAGCTCGTCTCCGACGACGTCGTCGAGGTCGACCTCACCGGCGACCTCAAGGTCGTGAAGACCGCCACCGACACCTACACGGCCCGCGCCGTGGTGCTGGCCACCGGTTCGGGCTACCGCAAGCTCGAGCTGCCCAACGAGGACGCACTGTCCGGGCGCGGCGTCTCGTGGTGCGCCACGTGCGACGGCTTCTTCTTCCGCGACCAGCACATCGCCGTCGTGGGCGGTGGCGACTCGGCCATCGAGGAAGCCACCTTCCTGACGCGCTTCGGTTCCAAGGTCTCGCTGATCGTGCGGCGCGACGAGCTCCGCGCCTCCAAGATCATGCAGGAGCGCGCGTTCGCCGACCCCAAGCTCGAGATCGTGTGGAACTCCGTCGTCGAGAGCATCAACGGAGCCGAGAGCCTCGAGTCGGTCACCCTCAAGGACACCGTGTACCGGTGAGACCCGCGACCTCGACGCCACCGGGCTGTTCATCGCGATCGGCCACGACCCACGTTCAGAGCTGCTCAAGGGTCAGGTCCACCTCGACGAGAACGGCTACGTGCTCGTCGAGCACCCCTCGACCGCCACCAACCTGCCCGGCGTCTTTGCCGCCGGCGACCTGGTCGACCACCACTACCGCCAGGCGATCACCGCTGCAGGCACGGGGTGCGCAGCCGCCCTGGACGCCGAGCGCTACATCGCCGCGCTCGACCACGCGGCTGCCACCTCCTCCGGCGTCTCGTCCGACACCTCCGCGGTGGTCTAGCTCATCGGTCTGGGAACAAGGCCCACCGGCCTGCTGTTCTTCTCGTAGTCCTCCGCATCACCACCACTCCTCCGCAGTTCCAAGAAGGGAAAGCCCCGTGGGCAACATCGCAGCCGTCACCGACGCCGAGTTCGAGGCACAGGTCCTCAAGTCCGAGAGGCCCGTCCTCGTCGACTTCTGGGCCGAGTGGTGCGGTCCGTGCCGCCAGGTGGCGCCGATCCTCGACGAGATCGAGGCCGCCCACGGCGAGAAGATCAAGTTCCTGAAGATGAACGTCGACGAGAACCCGGTCACCCCGGCGTCCTACCGGGTCACCGGCATCCCGACGATCAACGTCTACCAGGGTGGCGAGGTGGTGCGCACGATCGTGGGCGCCCGCCCCAAGGCCGCGCTGCTCAAGGAGCTCGAAGAGTTCACTGCCTGACTTAACTTTTCGCTGACCCGTCCTCTATAGGGGACGGGTCAGCGTGTTTTTCGGGTGGACGCACCTGCGAGGATGGCCGGGTGCGCCAGATTCGCCAGAGCCGCAAGCTGCTCAACGTCCGTTACGACGTCCGTGGACCCATCTTGGTCGAGGCCCAGAGGCTCGAGGCCGAGGGACACCGGATCCTCAAGCTGAACATCGGCAACACTGCGCCGTTCGGCTTCGAGGCACCCGAGGCGATCCTCACCGACGTCACCCGGCACCTGGCCGACTCGCAGGGCTACAGCGACTCACGCGGCATCTTCTCCGCGCGTACGGCGGTGGCGCAGTACTACCAGCAGCGCGGGCTCAAGGACGTCGGCGTCGACGACGTCTTCATCGGCAACGGGGTCTCCGAGCTCATCTCGATGGTGCTGCAGACCTTCGTGGACGATGGGAACGAGATCCTCGTGCCCGCGCCCGACTACCCGCTCTGGACCGGTGCGGTCACGCTGTCGGGCGGTACGCCGGTGCACTACCTCTGCGACGAGGCCAACGGGTGGAACCCGGATCTGGCCGACATCGAGGCGAAGATCACCGAGAACACCCACGGCATCGTGATCATCAACCCCAACAACCCCACGGGTGCGGTCTACAGCAAGGAGATCGTCGCAGGGCTGGTCGACATCGCCCGTCGTCACGACCTGGTCGTCTTCGCCGACGAGATCTACGAGAAGATCCTGTTCGACGACGCCGTGCACCACCACGCCGCCGCCGCGGGCGGGGACGACGTCCTGGTGCTCACCTTCAGCGGGCTCTCCAAGGCCTACCGCGTGTGCGGCTACCGCACCGGCTGGGTGATGATCTCCGGCCCCAAGGAGATCGCCTCCGACTTCCTCGAGGGCCTCACGCTGGTGGCCAACATGCGCATGTGTGCCAACGTGCCCGCCCAGCACGCCATCCAAACGGCTCTGGGGGGCTACCAGTCGGTCAACGAGCTCGATCGTGCCCGGGGGGCGCTTCTACGACCAGAGCATGCTGGCGCACCGACTGCTCAACGAGATCCCCGGCGTCAGCTCGGTCAAGCCGATGGGCGCGCTCTACTGCTTCCCGCGTCTCGACCCGGAGGTCTACGAGATCGAGGACGACGAGGCGTTCGTCATCGACCTGCTGCGAGCCAAGAAGATCCTGGTCACCCACGGCACCGGGTTCAACTGGCCCCGCCCCGATCACTTCCGGCTGGTGACGTTGCCTGACGTTGCAATGCTGGAGGAGGCGATCGGTCGGATCGCCGACTTCCTGGCGACGCGGCGTTGACCACTCGGGTCCCTTCGCCCACCTGTACCTCACTTGAACCACACCTGAACCACACGGGCACCACCATGGTGCATCAGCCCGGGCACCACCACTGGCTAGGAGCCGCGCATGCGCGACATCACGTACCCGCCGATCATCCTGACGGCCAAGACGGCCTTTCGACTGCTGGGTCAAAGGTTCAACATGACCGGCACCGAGCACGTGCCGCGCCAGCGGCGGTGTGATGCTCGCGGTCAACCACATCGGGTACGTCGACTTCATCTACGGCGGACTGGCGGCGAACCCGTCGGGTCGCAAGGTGCGGTTCATGGCCAAGCGCGAGCTGTTCGACCACAGGCTCACCGGTCCGCTGATGCGCTCGCTCCATCACATCGAGGTCGACCGCGGTGACGGCATCGGCTCGTACAAGCAGGCGGTGGAGTACCTGCGTGCCGGCGAGGCCGTCGGCATCTTCCCCGAGGCGACCATCTCTCGCTCGTTCGAGCTCAAGGAGTTCAAGTCCGGGGCGACCCGGATCGCGGCGGAGGCGGGAGTTCCCATCGTCCCGGTCATCTTGTGGGGCACCCAGCGGATGATGACCAAGGACCACGAGAAGGACTTCTCCCGCGGCAAGACCATCACGATCAGCTGCGGTGAGCCATTGCACCCGACTGGAGCCGACCCGGTGGCGGAGACCGCCGAGCTCCGCGCATCCATGAGCAGCCTCCTGGACAAAGCGATCCGGGCCTATCCCGTAGAGGAGCAGCCTCCCGGTTCCTGGTGGCTCCCGGCGTCCTACGGCGGCAGCGCGCCCACTCCGGAGCAGGCGGAGGTGCTCGACGTGCAGGAGAAGCGGGATCGGGCCGCCCAGCGCGCGGCCAAGCGCACGGCCAAGCGCGCGAAGGACTGACCCTAGGTCGATCTATCTCTGAATCGATATGTCGACATATGGACCTAACGACACAGACGGAGCGAGACCGCGGGTCAGATCGGTCGGTCGTTGCGGTTGCGGGGATCCATCACGTCGACGATCCGGCGCAGATCATCCAGCGTCGCGAACTCGACGGTGATCTTTCCCTTGCGCTGGCCGAGGTCGACCTTCACCCGCGTCTCGAACCGGTCGGAGAGCCGGTCAGCCAGCTCGGCCAGGCCGGGGGCGGTCGGACGCCGTCGCGCTGGTCGGTCCCCCCCTCGTCCATGCTCACCGACAGCGACGATCTCCTCGAGGCTGCGCACGCTGATGCCCTCGGCGACCACGCGCTGGGCGAGCCGGTCCTGGATGTCCGGGTCCTCGACTGCGAGCAGCGATCGGGCGTGACCAGCGGACAGGACGCCGGCAGCGACGCGGCGTTGCACCGCCGGGCTGAGCTTCAGCAGCCGCAGGGTGTTGGAGATCTGGGGCCGCGATCGACCGATCCGGCCGGCGAGCTCCTCGTGGGTGCAGCCGAAGTCCTCGAGCAGCTGAGCGTAGGCCGAGGCCTCCTCGAGCGGGTTGAGCTGGCTGCGGTGCAGGTTCTCGAGCAGCGCGTCGCGCAACATGTCGACGTCGTCGGTCTGGCGCACGATCGCCGGGATGGTGGTGAGGCCAGCCTCCTGGGAGGCGCGCCAGCGGCGCTCACCCATGATCAGCTCGTAACCAGTGGGTTGCCCGGCGCCATCCTCACCGGCGGTCTCGACCTTGCGGACGACGATCGGTTGGAGGAGCCCGACCTCGCTGATCGAGTGGACGAGCTCAGCCATCGCCTCCTCCTCGAACACCTGACGTGGCTGGACGGCATTCGGGCGGATCTCGGTGATCGGCAGCTCGGCAAAATAGGCGCCGGCGACCATGGTCAGCTCAGCGGTACCCCGGAGCGGAGCCGAGGGCGCCGACTGGGGTGCACTCTCCTCACTGTCGGCTGAGGGGGGAGGTGCGGTCGGGATAGCGAGCCGAGGCCTCGGCCCAGGCCCCGGCGGGGCGGAGTGCTGGCGTTCACGGGCGCACGCCCTTGGTGGCGATCTCGCGGGCGGCCTCGAAGTAGCTCAACGCCCCCGGCGACCCCGGGTCGTAGGTCATCACGGTCTGCCCGTACGACGGCGCCTCCGAAACGCGCACCGAGCGCGGGATGGCGGCCCGGAGCACCTGGTCGCCGAAGTGACCACGCACCTCCTCGGCCACACCGGCCGCCAGTCGAGTGCGGGCGTCGTACATCGTGAGCAGGATGGTGGAGACCGCAAGGTCCGGGTTCAGGTGCTTGCGCACCATGTCGACGGTCTCGAGCAACTGGCCCAGTCCCTCGAGCGCGTAGTACTCCGCCTGGATCGGGATCATCATCTCGTCACCGGCCACCAGGGCGTTCAACGTCAGCAGCCCCAGCGACGGGGGGCAATCGATGAGGACGTAGTCGAAGCGCTCCTCGCCGGCCAAGGTCTCGGTGCCGACCCAGGGGTGGCCGTGGATCGCCTTGCGCAGGCGGCCCTCGCGGGCGACGACGCTGACCAGTTCGATCTCAGCGCCGGCGAGGTCGATGGTCGCGGGCACGACGTACAGACCGGGGAGGTCGGGGCACTCTGCCACCACGTCGGCGAGTGGGACGCCGTCCACGAGGGCGTCGTAGGTCGACGGCACTCCGCGACGGTGCTCCACGCTCAGTGCGGTGGAGGCGTTCCCCTGCGGATCGAGGTCGACGACCAGGACTCGCTGGCCCAGCTGCACCAGCGCTGCCGCGACGTTCACGGTTGATGTCGTCTTTCCGACTCCACCCTTCTGGTTGGCCACGACCATGATCCGCGTCGCGACCGGGCGGGGAGCACTCCCCCGGCTCGGCGCGTCCTGCCGGGCGAGCACGCTGTGCTGTGCGGCGCGTGCGAGGGGGGTGGCTTCGGGGTCGTAGCCATCATCGAACGAGGCGAGATCGCCTGCGGTGCGTACTGGCACTTCGGGGTCCGTTTCACGTGAAACCACGGGTTCGTGGGGGTCGACATCGGGGGCAAATTCAGACTGGTGCGTTTCACGTGAAACAGAGCCAGCCTGGGGAGAACTCGGCCAAACCTGTGGAGAGTCACGCTCAGCAGCCGGGTCTGGACCGGTGGAAAACTCATCGGGCACGATTGCGCCTTCGCTGCCGAGGTCGGGGGGAACGCGCTCCGGACGAGGTGCGGGCACCGGGCGACGTGACCGGCCACGATACCGACCCGGGATCAGCCCAAGCCACCCTGACCACCAAAGCTGGGGATGGGAGGACCGTGCCCCCCACCTCGATCACCTCGGCAGGTGCACACCCCCACTCCGCCAAGAGCGGGGCAGTTGCCAGCACCTCCTCGGCAGCCCGCTCGCCCTTCATCGCCACCATCGCCCCCGACGGCGCGACCAGGGGCAGGCACCACCCCACCAACCGCTCCAGCGGAGCCACCGCGCGCGAGGTCACCACGTCGAACCGCGACCGTCCATGCAGCGCGTCGGCCCGACCTCGCACCACGGTGACGTTGTCCAAAGACAGTTCCGCGACGACCTCCTCGAGAAAGGTTGTCCGTCGCAGCAACGGCTCCACGAGGGTGACCTGAAGGTCGGGGCGGGCAATGGCCAACACCAGCCCGGGCAGGCCGGCACCACTTCCGATGTCGCAGACCGTGGCGCCGTTCGCGATGGCCTCACCCACGACCGCGCAGTTCACCAGGTGCCGATCCCAGAGCCGGTCGGTCTCCCGCGGCCCGATCAGACCCCGCACGACCCCATCGGTCGCCAACAGGTCCGCATAACGGACGGCGAGTTCGAAGCGCTCATGAGGAAACACCCCCCGCGCCATCTCCGGCGCGGGGGGTGCTCCTGTTTCACGTGAAACCATGACGACGTCAGCTCGGCAGAACCACCACGAACCGGCGGGGCTCCAGCGCCCTCGGACTCCGACGTCAGGCCGGCAGCGGCCACAGCGTCGTGCACGACCTTGCGCTCGAAGGGGCTCATCGGATCGAGCGACACCGGCTCACCGGAGGCCTTCACCCGCTCCACCGTCTCGGTCGCGACGGTGACGAGCTGAGCTCGACGCTCGGCACGGAAGCCGGACACATCGAGCATCAGTCGCGACCGTTCACCGGTCTCCCGGTAGACAGCCAGCCGGGTCAGCTCTTGCAGCGCCTCGAGGACGTCGCCATCGCGACCCACCAGCTGCTGCAGGTCCGCGCCCACGATCGACACGGCCGCACGGTCTCCCTCGACGTCGATGTCGAGGTCGCCGTCCAGGTCGGCGATGTCCAGCAGTTCCTCGAGGTAGTCGGCCGCGATCTCCCCCTCCTGCTCCAGCTGAGCCATCCGGTTGCTCGGCGCTCCCTCGTTGGACTCGTCCTGCTCCGTGCTCGTCTGGTCGACGACTCCGGTCTCAGTGTCGGCGCTCATTGGCCGCCTCCTTGCTTCTTGTTCTGGCTCTGGCGATTGGTGGGTGGCTTCGTCGGCCCCTGCCGCTGCGCCTTGGTCTGTCGCTTGGGCTGCTGTCGCACCGCGGGCCGCCGATCGGTCTCCGGCTCCGGCTCCGGCTCGATCTCGCCGGACTCGATGCCCTTCGCGAGCGCCTTCTCGCGATCGCGGTCCTGCTTGGCCTTGAACGCAGGCGTACCCGGCGCTGGGTTGTTGCGGATCACGTAGAACTGCTGGCACATCGTCCACATGTTCGACGTGGTCCAGTACAGGAGGACGCCGATCGGGAACGCGATGCCACCGATGCCGAACACCAGCGGCAGCACGTAGAGCAACATCTTCTGCTGCTGCGCGTACGGCCCGGACAGGGCGTCAGCCGGCATGTTCTTGCTCATCAGCTGACGCTGCGTCGTGAAGGTGGTGGCCGTCATCGCGATCACCAGGATCAACGCCACGATCATCACCAACGTGTGCGGCTCGGGCCCCCACGTGCGAGCACCCCAGAACGACTCGTAGATCGGCACCTTGCCGCCGATCTCGGCCTCGCCGAACTGCTTGGCCAGCTTCTCGGTCAAGAACCCGTGCGCCTTCTGGTTCTTGGCCGCCTGGTCGAGCAACCTGAAGAGCGCGAAGAAGATCGGCATCTGCAGCAGCAGCGGCAGGCACGAGGCGAACGGGTTGGTGCCAGCGTCCTTGTAGAGCTTCATCGTCTCTTCACCGAGACGCTGCCGGTCGTGCCCGTACTTCTTCTGCAGCTCCTTGACCTTGGGCTGGATCAGCTGCATGTTCCGCTGCGACTTGATCTGCTTCACGAAGAGCGGGATCAGCAAGCGTGCGGATGACCACGGTGAGGCCGATGATCGACAACGCCCAGGCCGTGCCGCCGTCACCGTCGAGCCCGATCGCGGTGAAGAACTTGTGAAAGCCGATCATGATCGCCGAGATCGCGTAGTACAGCGGCGTCATGATGAAGCTACCGATGGCAGAGAAGAAGTCCACGGACGTCAGGCTCCTTGCTGGGGGATCTGTGGGATGATCGAACCGCGATCACGCCGCGGAGGAACTTTGTCGACGCCGCCCGGCGCCCATGGGTGACAGCGTGCCAGGCGCCGCAATGAGAGCCAGCCGCCCTTGATGCTCCCGTGCACGGTGACCGCCTCCAAGGCGTAGGCCGAACACGAGGGGTAGTAGCGGCACACCTGGCCGTACAGCGGACTGATCAGCAACCGGTACAACCGCAACAGCCCGATCAGCAGGTACTTCATGCCGGGCCCGCGCACCGGTTGAGGCAGCGACGGAGATCGGCGTCCAGCTCGGCGTACGACGCTCCGGCCGCCGCTGGCAATGCACGCACCACGAGCACCGACCCGGCCAGGGCACCCAACTCCTGGCGCATCGCGTGGCGGAGTCGACGTTGCACCCGGTTGCGCACCACGGCGTTGCCGACCGCCCGACTCACCACGAACCCGACACGGGCCGGGCTCGATCACCGGACGCCTGGCGATGAACCACCAGGGTTCGCGTGGACGCACGACGACCACGACGCGTGGTCTCGCGGAACGAGGCGGCGTCGGTCAGGCGATGTGCCGCGGACAGCAACGGGTGTCGCGGTCAGGTCAGGGAAGCAGAGCAGCGACGCTGAGCCGAAGCTCAGACCGACAGGCTCTTGCGACCCTTGCTGCGGCGGTTGGCCAGGATGGAACGGCCGGCGCGGGTGCGCATGCGGAGACGGAAGCCGTGCACCTTGTGACGACGACGGTTGTTCGGCTGGTACGTACGCTTGCTCACGACTTTATTTCCTTCTCAGTTGGGGCTCATCCGGCCTTCATCGCGGCACGGATGAGGCTGTCACACCGGTCGAGTGCGGGCGTGCTGACCTCGCGGATGCGGAGCCCAGGATCGTTCATCTGGACACCATGCCGCGGTTTCAACAGGCACCGCCCCTCCACGGTGGTGGACTCCCGTGGACGTGCGGCACCGGTCGACACCGGATGACCGACATACGGTACGGGCTGGCTGGAGACAGGGTCAAACCGAGTCGCCGCCCCGGTGACGCCGGTGAGGCCTGCAGCCTGTGGACTAGTCGCCCCCGCCTGTGGATGAGGGGTTGCCCGCCGCCGATCCTGGGGGTTACGTTCGCGCCCTCGGACTTCCCCGCAATCCTGGGTCCGGTCAGCTGCGCGAAACCCTGTGACCTGCACCACACAACGGCTCTCTCCGCCTCTGACCTGCGGAAACACAGCGATGGCTCGCCCGGGAGCGATGTCCGACGAGTTCCGGCAACGATCCAGGGGCTCGGTTCACAGACTGTGGACAAACCTGTGGAAACACACCGACTGACGACGACCTGGAGACCCCGTGGAGCAGATGTCCGACCTCGACCAGGCCTGGCACTCGGTGCTCACCGACCTCCAACCACACCAGCGAGCGTGGCTCCACGACAGCAAGCCGGTGACCTTGCACGAGAGCACGGCGATCGTCGCGGTGCCCAACGAGTTCACCCGGTCGCAACTCGAGGGGCGCCTGCGGGCCCAGCTCGAGGACGCCCTGACGGACCGGTTCGGCCACGAGATCCGGATCGCCGTCACGGTCGACACCTCGCTCGAGCAGCATGGCGACTTCTCTTCGGAGACGTCGCCGGCCACCGATCACCCGCTCGACGACAGCACCGAGGCGTCCGCCACCGTCCCTGCGTCCAGCGCCCCTGCTCCTCCACTTCGAGAGGTGACCGAGGCCCCCATCGAGCGGCCCGACGAGCGCCCCATCGAACGCCCCATCGAACGCCCTCGCCTTGTCTGAGACCGGAAAGTCTGCCCTCGAGACCCGGCTCAATCCGAAGTACACCTTCGAGACCTTCGTCATCGGTTCGTCCAACCGATTTCCCCACGCCGCTGCCGTGGCAGTGGCAGAGGCACCGGGCAAGGCCTACAACCCACTGCTGGTCTACGGAGACTCCGGACTCGGCAAGACCCACCTCCTGCACGCGATCGGCCACTACGTGCGCAGCCTCTACACCGGCGCCAAGGTGCGCTACGTGTCGAGCGAGGAGTTCACCAACGAGTTCATCAACGCGATCCGTGACGACCGGCAAGACCGCTTCAAACGGCGCTACCGCGACGTGGACGTGCTCCTGATCGACGACATCCAGTTCTTGGAGGGGAAGACCCAGACGCAGGAGGAGTTCTTCCACACCTTCAACACGCTCCACAACGCGAACAAGCAGATCGTGCTCACCTCCGATCGCCCGCCCAAGCGACTCGAGGCGCTCGAGGACCGACTGCGCAACCGATTCGAGTGGGGGCTGATCACCGACGTCCAGCCGCCCGACCTCGAGACCCGCATCGCGATCCTGCGCAAGAAGGCCGCTATGGACCGGCTCACCGCGCCGCCGGACGTCCTGGAGTTCATCGCCTCCAAGATCCAGACGAACATCCGCGAGCTCGAGGGCGCGCTCATCCGGGTCACCGCCTTCGCCAACCTCAACCGCCAGGAGGTCGACATGACCCTGGCCGAGATCGTGCTGAAGGACCTGATTCCCGAGGGCGGCGAGCCGGAGATCACCGCCTCGCTGATCATCGCCCAGACCGCCGCCTACTTCGGGCTCACGATCGAAGAGCTCACCGGCCCGAGCCGGGGGCGTCACCTGGTGATGGCGCGCCAGATCGCGATGTATTTGTGCCGAGAGCTGACCGCCCTCTCCCTGCCCAAGATCGGCGCCCAGTTCGGAAATCGTGACCACACGACGGTGATGTACGCCGACCGCAAGATCAACCAGCTCCTCGCCGAGCGCCGCGCGGTGTTCAACCAGGTCAGCGAGCTCACCAACCGGGTCAAGCTTCAAGCCCGGCACACGTGACGGAGCTTGGCGCATGGTCGACCCGAGGCTGACATCCCACCGGCCCGAGACCTGGACCCGGACCTGGAACCGGGCCTCTCATCGGGCTTCGGCGCCTGTGCACCACGAGGCCTCCGCACCCCGAACTACACGGGGAGGATCTGGGGAGAACGTGCACGCCGATCACCAGGCCGCTCGCCGACGCACAGCCGACCCCCCGTCATCCCCTACTCGTTGCACAGGGCCTGTGCACTCGAATCGCCGCGCTGACCTGCACGGACACCAGCTCATCCACAGACTCCACACCACCTATGACTACTCCGAGCCCCTAGACATATCGATCCTCCGTGGAACTCCATCCGGCCCACCCTCTGTGGACAACCGCCTCACCGTGGCAGGATGCGTCTCCCGGATGAGTCCCTGCACAGCCCCTGAGTCACAGCAGAGCGCTCCGGAACCCCGACGACCTCCCTGTAGTTCCCTGACGAGCTACGCAGTTCTCCCAAAGGACCCACCGTGAAGTTCCGAGTCGAACGCGACGTCCTGGCGGACGCCGTTGCCTGGGCCGCGCGCAGTCTGCCGGTCCGACCCAGCGCCCCCGTGCTCGCCGGCCTGCTCATCGAGGCCAGCGACGCCGGTCTGGTGCTCTCGACCTTCGACTACGAGACCTCGGCCCGCGCCACGCTCTCCGCCGACGTCCAGGACGACGGCCGCGCGCTGGTGAGCGGCCGACTGCTGGCTGACATCTGCCGCAGCCTTCCGGCCAAGCCGGTGGAGATGACGCTCGAGGGGGCTCGGGTCTCGCTGACGTGTGGCTCGGCGCGGTTCAGCCTGCAGACGATGCCGGTCGAGGACTACCCGACGATCCCGCAGATGCCGCAGGCCACGGGCACCGTGCAGAGCGACGTCTTCGCCCACGCTGTCGCCCAGGCCGTGACCGCGGCCGGGCGCGACGACATGCTGCCGGTGCTCACCGGCGTGCGGATCGAGATCGACGGCTCGATGATCTCCCTGCTCGCGACCGACCGGTTCCGCCTCTCCCAGCGGGAGCTCGGCTGGGACCCACGCACTCCAGACGACACACTGGCAGCGCTGGTGCCGGCCCGCGTGCTCGGTGACACCGCCAAGTCGCTGACCGCAGGCAGCGAGGTGACCATCGCGCTCTCGACCGGCAGCAGCGGTGAGGGACTGATCGGGTTCGAGGGAACTGGCCCCGGCGGCGTCCGGCGAACCACGACCCGCCTGCTGGACGGCGAGTTTCCCAAGGTCCGCAGCCTGTTCCCGAACCGAGAAGCTCACCACCGCCAAGGTCGACAAGGCGGCACTGATCGAGTCGGTGAAGCGCGTGGCCCTGGTCGCGGAGCGCAACACCGCGGTGCAGCTCACGTTCAGCGACGGCGTGCTGACCCTGGACGCCGGATCGGGTGACGAGGCCCAGGCCTCGGAGTCGATCGAGGCGATCATCGACGGCGAGGACATCACCACCGGCTTCAACCCGCAGTTCCTGCTGGACGGGCTCGGTGCCATCGACGAGGCCGTCGTCGAGCTGGCCTTCACTCAGGCCTCCAAGCCGGTCGTGATCAGCGGTCTGGTCGAGGGTGGCGACGCTGATCCCGGGCTTCCGCTACCTGCTCATGCCACGGCGTCTGCTTTCCTGAAGGGGAACACCGCTCCCGCCAGCTCGACCACTCGACCGGAGGCAGACATGCAGATCGGACTCGTCGGACTAGGCAAGATGGGTGGCAACATGCGCACCCGGCTGCGCGAGGGTGGCATCACCGTCGTCGGCTACGACCGCAACCCCGACCTGGCCGACGTCGACAGCCTGGCCGCGATGGTCGCCGCGCTGGACGACGAGGGACCGTCGGTCGTCTGGGTCATGGTTCCGGCTGGCGCACCCACCAGCGCGACCATCGATGAGCTCGCCGACCTGCTTTCCGAGGGAGACCTGGTCGTCGACGGCGGCAACTCCAAGTACACCGACGACCAGCAGCACGCTGCCATGCTCGGCGAACGGGGCATCGGCTTCGTCGACTGCGGGGTCTCCGGCGGGGTCTGGGGGCTCGAGAACGGCTACGCACTGATGTGCGGCGGGTCGACGGAGGACGTCGCCAAGGTGCAGCCGGCGTTCGACGTGCTGAAGCCCGCGGAGGGCGGGTTCGTGCACGCCGGCACGGCGCCGGGCGCGGGACACTTCTCCAAGATGGTCCACAACGGCATCGAGTACGCCGTCATGCAGTCCTACGCCGAGGGGTGGGAGCTGCTCCAGGCCACCGATCTCGTCGACAACGTGACTGAAGTCTTCGACTCCTGGCGCAGCGGCACCGTCATCCGCTCGTGGCTGCTCGACCTGCTCGTCGCTGCGCTCGAGGAGGACCACCACCTCGACCAGCTGCGCGGCTACGCCGACGACTCCGGCGAGGGACGGTGGACGGTCGAGGCAGCGATCGAGCACGCCGTGCCGATGCACGTGATCGCGGCGTCTCTGTTCGCCCGGTTCACCTCGCGCCAGGACGACAGCCCGGCGATGAAGGCGATCGCGGCGATGCGCAACCAGTTCGGCGGGCACGCCGTGCACACCCCACCGCCGCCGGGCGGCGACTCCGCCTAGGTCTCGGGCCCAGACGGCGAGCGCCAGCCGCACCACGGCGAACCCGAGCCAGACCGCGAGCAGCGCGAGCAGCCACGGCTTGAGCACGAGCGCGTCGAGCTCGGGGGGACGACGTCCGCGCACCCGGCGCGCGACCACCACTGCCACGAGCGCGACGGCGAGCAGCACCGAGACGACGCCGAACGGGTGGGCGAGGAACGACTCGTGCCACCGACCGTGGGCCAGGTGCACCCAGGCGCGGGTGAGCCCGCAGCCGGGGCACGGCAGTCCGGTCAGCCGCCGGAACGGGCAGATGACCGGCCCGTCCTCGATGCCGGCGTCCGGGATCAGGAACGCAGCGAGCAGTGCGGTGGCCGCGCCGGCCGCCACCACGTCGGTGCCCATGACCCGCGCCGGAACTCGCGCCGGAACACGGGAAGGGAGACCGGAAGGGCCGGAGCGAGTCCACCGGCCCCGGACCGACCTCAGCGGAGGGGACGGCCATTCGAGTCCGGCACCTTGCGCAGGATGATCAGGATCAGGTCGATCAGTGCCCAGATGCCGAGGCCTCCGCAGGTGAAGAGCTTGAGCAGACCGAGGCCGGTGTAGCCGAGGTAGAAGCGGTCGACGCCGAAGACGCCCACGAGCCACGAGATGATCGCGGTGGTCACCATCTCCTTGTCGGAATAGAGCCCGGGCACCTCCTTGGCGGCGAACCAGTTCTGGCCGGACGCCGCGCGCACCATGGTGTCGGGGCGCAGGGTTCCGCTGATGGCCATCTGGCCGAGCTGCCCGAGGTCGATCGGGCCTTGCTCCTGGCCCATGACGGCGATGAAGTACGGACCCGCAGGAGCCCCCGCGACCTGTCCGCCGTAGGGCGGGTAGCTCGGCTGACCGTAGGGCGGCGCGGGCGGCGGCGGGGGTGGCGGCGGTGTCTGGCCGTGGTCCGCGGGTTGCTCCGGAGTTCCGTACGGATCTGGGGGCTGCGTCATGGCTAGAGCGTAGGCCGCGGGGTGCGACCGGCACTAGAATCCGTCGTCTGGCCAGGTCGGTCATCGCAGGAAGGGGTGTGACGCGTGCACGTGTCACACCTGGCCCTGCACAACTTCCGCTCCTACACGCTGGCCGACGTCGAGCTCGGCCCGGGCGTGACCGCGTTCGTCGGACGCAACGGCCAGGGCAAGACGAACCTCATCGAGGCGATCGACTACCTGTCGCGCCTCTCGTCGCACCGGGTGGCCGGCGACACCCCCCTGATCAAGGCTGGGGCTGCCCAGGCGATCGTGCGAGCCGCCGTGGTCAAGGACGGCCGGACGGCGGTGCTCGAGGTCGAGCTGAACCCAGGAAAGTCGAATAAGGGACGAATCAACAAGTCGACATTGCCCCGGGTGCGCGACATCGTCGGACTGGTGCGGACCGTGGTCTTCTCCCCCGAGGACCTCACCCTGGTGAAGGGCGATCCGGGTGATCGACGCCGCTTCCTCGACGACCTTCTGGTGCTCAGAACCCCACGGTTGAGCGGGATCCTCGCCGATCACGACCGGATCCTGAAGCAGCGCGCCACCCTGCTGAAGACCGCTGGCCACGCCCGTCGAGGGCTCCAGCAACCAGGATTCGGCGCTCAGCACCCTCGACGTCTGGGACGCCCACCTGGCTCGGGTGGGCAGCGAGCTGCTCGCCGAACGGCTCGCGCTCGTGCACCTGCTGCGCCCCTACGTCGGTGCCGCCTACGCCACGGTCGCTCGCGGCGCTTCGCGCGAGGACGCCGGCATCGACTACAAGGCGTCGTTCGATCTGCCCGATGTCGAGGAGGCAGCTCCCGACCGGGGAGCACTGACCGAGGCGCTGCTCGCCGAGCTCGGTCGCCGTCGCAGCGACGAGCTCGACCGGGGGGTCTGCTTGGTCGGGCCGCACCGAGACGACCTGGTCTGCACCCTCGGCGACGCCTCGGGCACGCGATTGCCGGTGAAGGGGTACGCCTCGCACGGCGAGAGCTGGTCGTTCGCGCTCGCGCTGCGGCTGGCCTCCTACGACCTGCTGCGCGCCGACGGGGACGACCCGATCCTCATCCTCGACGACGTGTTCGCCGAGCTCGACGCCGAGCGCCGCGAACAGCTCGCCGAGCTCGTCGCCGACGCCGAGCAGGTGCTGGTCACCGCCGCGGTGGCCGACGACGTCCCCCAGGCGTTGCAGGGTGTGCGCTACCTCGTGGCCGACGGGGAGGTGACCCGTGCCTGACGACGAGCCGACGGCCCCGAGACCACCACCGGGCCGACCCGACCGGAACCACCGGACCGACCGGGTCAGCGAGCCGCGCCGCGACGACGGCCTCGACCTCGCGCGTTCGCTGACCCAGGCGACCGCCGGCAGCACCCCGACCGCCCGACGGCGTCCTGCGCGCCGTCGCTCCGCGATCCGCGGCGGCCAGCTCTCCGGGGCTCACCCCGACGAACGCGACCCTCAGCTGCTCGAGAGCGAGATGGGTCGTCTGGTCGGCGAGCGCGGGTGGGAGCTGTCGCTGCGCATGCGCGGCCTCTTCACCCGCTGGCCCGAGCTGGTCGGCGAGGAGGTGGCGGCGCACTGCACGCCCGAGTCCTTCGCCGACGGGCGCCTGGTCGTTCGCACCGACTCGACGGCGTGGGCTACCCAGCTGAAGCTGCTGGCGGCCACCGTCGTGCGCCGCCTGAACGAGGACCTCGGTGACGGCACGGTGACCCTGATCGAAGTGCTCGGGCCGCACGGACCGAGCTGGAAGAAGGGCCCGCGCTCGGTCCGCGACGGCCGCGGTCCGCGCGACACCTACGGCTGAGCCGGACGCCCTGACCGGCCTCGGATCGCCAGAGCCGCCCCAGCAGCCGCTCCGTCGTACGGGGGCCAGACCACCCCCCTGCGAGGACGTTCTAGCGGCTCTCAGACGCCGCCTACGGCCGATCTGACCGTCACTGTGCACAGCCTCGCGGGTGCATACCGTGAAATGCGGCGTTCTGAGGGGTACCATGGCGTTCTGGGTCGCAGACACCTGCTCGCTCTCCGGAGCAGCGCGTTCGGCGACCTTCGTCATGTCCTGCGCACCACCGTCCGTGTGAAGAGGTCCCGCGTGTCCGAGCCCACTGCTCCCGCTGAGTCAGCAACCGACGGGGCCGAGCCCGTCCAGGCGAAGGTGATGCGCAGCTCGACCGTCGACAGCGAGTACGACGCCTCGGCGATCCAGGTGCTCGAAGGCCTCGAGGCCGTCCGCAAGCGCCCGGGCATGTACATCGGCTCCACCGGCGAGCGCGGCCTGCACCACCTGATCTGGGAGGTCGTCGACAACGCGGTCGACGAGTCGTTGGCCGGCCATTGCGACCGGATCGTGCTGACCCTGCTCGAGGACGGCGGCATCCGCGTCGAGGACAACGGTCGTGGCATCCCGACCGACACCGCGGCCGGCCAGGAGCTGCCGGCCCTGACTCTCGCGCTGACCGTGCTGCACGCCGGCGGCAAGTTCGGTGGCGGCGGCTACAAGGTCTCCGGCGGTCTGCACGGCGTCGGGATCTCGGTGGTCAACGCGCTGTCCAGCCGGGTGATCGCCGAGGTCAAGAACCGCGGGCACCTGTGGCGCCAGGAGTTCCACGTCGGCGTGCCCGTCGGGGGCCTCGAGCAGGTCCGTCCGATGGAGGCCGGCGAGCGCACCGGCACGACGATCACCTACTACGCCTCCACCGACATCTTCGAGACCACCCGTTACTCGCTGGAGACCATCACCAGCCGGATCCGCGAGATGGCCTTCCTCAACAAGGGCCTGGAGATCGTGGTCCGCGACGAGCGGCCGGCCTCGGCCGAGCTCGTCGACGCGGTCGAGGACGACACCGTCGACAACAGCATCGACTCCGCCGGTCATGACGCGATGAAGCGTGGCGAGGGCGGTGGCACCGAGCAGGTCTTCAAGTACGACCGCGGACTGGTCGACTACGTCGAGCACCTCAACCGGCGCAAGGACAAGGCCAACCCGACCGTCATCAGCTTCGAGGCCGAGACCCCCGACAGCGTCGAGAACCACATGAGCCTCGAGGTGGCGATGCAGTGGAACACGACGTTCACCGAGTCGGTCCACACCTTCGCCAACACGATCAACACTCACGAGGGCGGCACCCACGAAGAGGGCTTCCGCGCGGCACTGACCGGCCTGGTCAACAACTGGGGCTTCGACTGGGGCTTGATGAAGAAGCCGGAGGACCGCGTCTCGGGTGACGACATCCGCGAGGGCCTGACCGCGATCATCTCGATCAAGCTGGGCGAGCCACAGTTCGAGGGCCAGACCAAGACCAAGCTCGGCAACACCGAGGCCAAGGGCTTCACCCAGCGCCTGGTCAACGAGGAGCTCGGTGCGTGGTTCGAGCAGAACCCAGCCGAGGGGCGCGACATCGTGCGCAAGGCCCAGGCCGCGCAGCAGGCGCGGATCGCGGCCCGCAAGGCTCGCGACCTCGCCCGTTCCCGCAAGGGCCTGCTGGGTGGCGGCGGCCTTCCCGGCAAGCTGTCGGACTGCCAGTCGACGAACCCCGAGGAGTGCGAGGTCTTCATCGTCGAGGGCGACTCGGCCGGCGGATCGGCCCGCCAGGGCCGCAACCCCCGCGTGCAGGCGATCCTCCCGATCCGCGGCAAGATCTTGAACGTCGAGAAGGCGCGTATCGACAAGGTGCTCGCCAACACCGAGGTGCAGGCGATCATCTCCGCGCTCGGCACCGGCATCCACGAGGAGTTCAACCTCGAGAAGCTGCGCTACCACAAGGTGGTGCTGATGGCCGACGCCGACGTCGATGGCCACCACATCAACACGCTGCTGCTGACGCTGCTGTTCCGGTTCATGAAGCCGCTGATCGAGCACGGCTACGTCTACATGGCCCAGCCCCCGCTCTACCGGATCCGCTGGACCGGTCCGCCGACCGACCACGAGTTCGTCTACTCCGACACCGAGCGCGACACGATGATGGCGCACGGTCTGGAGAACGGCCGCAAGCTGCCCAAGGAGAACCCGGTCCAGCGCTACAAGGGTCTCGGCGAGATGAACGCCGAGGAGCTGTGGGACACCACGATGAACCCCGATCAGCGGCTGATGCTGCAGGTCACCCTCGACGACGCCGCGCACGCCGACGAGATCTTCTCGATCCTGATGGGCGAGGACGTCGAGCAGCGCCGCTCCTTCATCCAGCGCAACGCCAAGGACGTCAGATTCCTTGACATCTAAAGGCACACGACGAGCCAGGACTGCGCTCGGCGGGCGCGGCACCGCTGGGCGCCGTACTAAGCAAGTATCCACAAATCTAACGTTGACCTTAGACACCATGAGAATCGCGAATAGGGCGGCATCGTGACCCAGACACCCACCGACGGCACCGGCACTCCCCCCGAGGGGCCGGGCCCGGGCGGCCGCATCGAGCCGATCGAGCTGCAGACCTCGATGCAGCGCGCCTACATCGACTACGCGATGGCAGTCATCGTCGGCCGCGCGCTGCCCGACGTCCGCGACGGCCTCAAGCCGGTGCACCGTCGCGTGCTCTACGCGATGTACGACGGCGGCTACCGGCCCGACCGGGGCTTCTCGAAGTGCTCCCGCGTCGTCGGCGACGTCATGGGTCAGTACCACCCGCACGGAGACACCGCGATCTACGACACCTTGGTGCGCCTCGCGCAGCCCTGGGTGATGCGGGCACCGCTGGTCAACGGTCAGGGAAACTTCGGCTCGCCGGGCAACGACGCGGCCGCGGCCATGCGGTACACCGAGTGTCGGATGGCCCCGCTGGCGCTCGAGATGGTGCGCGACATCCACGAGGACACCGTCAACTTCGGGCCCAACTACGACGGTCGCTCCGAGGAGCCGGCGGTCCTGCCCGCTCGCTACCCGAACCTGCTGGTCAACGGCTCGGCCGGCATCGCGGTCGGCATGGCCACCAACATCCCGCCGCACAACCTGGTCGAGGTCGCCGAGGGCGCGAGGTGGGCGCTCGAGCACCCCGACGCGACCCGCGAGGAGCTCCAGGACGCACTGATCGAGCGGATCAAGGGCCCCGACTTCCCCAACGGCGCGCTGATCGTCGGTCGTGAGGGCATCGAGCAGGCCTACCGCACCGGCCGCGGCTCGATCACCCAGCGCGCGGTCATCGAGATCGACGAGGACGCCAAGGGGCGCACCTGTCTCTCGATCACCGAGCTGCCCTACATGGTCAACCCCGACAACCTCGCGCTGAAGATCGCCGAGCTCGCCGACTCCGGCAAGGTGCAGGGCATCTCCGACGTGAGGGACGACTCCTCGGGTCGCACCGGGCAGCGCCTGGTCGTCGTCCTCAAGCGCGACGCCGTCGCGCGGGTCGTGCTCAACAACCTGCTCAAGCACACCGAGCTGCAGACCAACTTCAGCGCCAACATGCTCGCGCTCGTCGACGGCGTGCCGCGCACGTTGCCGATCGACCAGTTCGTCAGCAACTGGGTCGCCCACCAGGTCGAGGTCATCCAGCGCCGCACCCGCTACCGCCTCGCCGAGGCCGAGAAGCGCGCCCACGTGCTGCGAGGTCTGGTCAAGGCTCTCGACCAGCTCGACGAGGTCATCGCGCTGATCCGACGCTCGCCCGAGGTCGACGACGCGCGCCAGGGCCTGATCGCGCTGCTCGAGATCGACGAGATCCAGGCCAACGCCATCCTCGACATGCAGCTGCGTCGCCTCGCAGCCCTGGAGCGGCAGAAGATCATCGACCAGCTGGCCGAGATCGAGATCGAGATCGCCGACCTCGAGGACATCTTGGCCAACGAGGCGCGGCAGCGGCAGATCATCGCCGACGAGCTCGCCGAGATCGTCGAGAAGTTCGGCAACGAGCGTCGCACGCAGATCATCGCGGCCGACGGCGACCTCTCGATGGAGGACCTGATCCCCGACGAGGACCTCGTCGTCTCGATCACGCGTGGCGGCTACGCCAAGCGCACCCGCGCCGACCAGTACCGAACCCAGAAGCGGGGCGGCAAGGGCGTGCGTGGCGCGACGCTGCGTGGCGACGACGTCGTCGAGCACTTCATCGCCACCACGAACCATCACTGGTTGCTGTTCTTCACCACGGCCGGACGTGTCTACCGCACCAAGGCCTACAACCTTCCCGAGGCGTCGCGCGACGCGAAGGGCGGACACGTGGCGGGGCTGCTCTCGTTCCAGCCGGACGAGTCGATCGCCCAGGTGCTCGCCATCCGCGACTACGAGCAGATGCCTTACCTGGTGCTCGCTACCCGCAACGGCCTGGTCAAGAAGACCCGGCTGGGCGACTACAACAGCCCGCGCCAGGCCGGCGTCATCGCCATCAACTTCCGCGAGGACGACGACGAGCTGATCGGCGCCGAGCTGGTGGGTGACGACGACGACATCTTGCTTGTCTCCCGCAAGGGGTCGGCGATCCGGTTCAAGGCCGGCAACGACCAGCTGCGGCCGATGGGGCGCGCGACGTCCGGCGTCACCGGCATGAAGTTCCGCACCAAGGTCGACGCCGTGCTCTCGATGTCGGTCATCCGCGCCGCGCAGATCGCCGTCGAGGACGACGCCGAGGCCGCCGAGGAGCAGGGCCAGAAGGTGCAGTTCGTCTTCACCATCACCGACGGCGGCTTCGCCAAGCGCACCCCGATCTCGGAGTACCGCATCACCAATCGTGGCGGCCTCGGCATCAAGGCGATGGCCCTGGCCAACGAGGACCGCGGCGTCCTGGTCGGCGGGTTCATCGTCGAGGACGGCGACGAGATCATGTCGATCACCCAGGGCGGCCAGGTCGTGCGCAGCCCGATCAACGCCGACTTCCGGCCCACCGGACGCTCCACGATGGGCGTGAAGTTCGTGACGCCGAAGTCGGGCGACGCGGTCGCCGTGGTCGCTCGTTCGGTCGAGGCGAAGGTCGTCGAGGAGGTCGAGGAGTCGGATGAGACCGAGCCGGAAGCCGGAGCTGAGGCTGGCGCCGGGTCGAGGCTGAAGTTGGGTCGCAGACCCAGCCGGATGTCACAATCGGTGCCGACGGCACCGAGGGTGCCGCTCGCCGACACCGATGCGGACCCCGCCTCCGAGGAGGATGACGACTGATGACCGAGCGGTCTGGTCCCTCGTCCGCGCCGCCGCGCGACCCCGAAGCCAAGCTCGAAAGGCGGCTCCTCCGAGCCGTCCGAGCGGCACCGCCGATCCGTCCGGGCCTGGCCGAGCGGCTCCAGGCCAAGCTCGGTGCCGCTGCGGAGGAGGCGAAGGCCAAGGCCGCCGCCGTCACCGCCAGCAACTCGGCCCCGGCGGTCGCGCCGCGTGCGCCGCGCCGGGCCCGGCTGCGGCTGACCCGCATCGACCCGTGGTCGGTGATGAAGACGTCGTTCCTGCTCTCGATCGCCTTCGGCATCGTCACGGTCGTGGCGGTCACCGTGATCATGCAGGTGATCGGCACCGCGGGAGTCTTCGACTCCATCAACTCCACAGTGCGCGACATCCTCGACAGCCAGGATTCCGCCGACTTCGACATCGAGGACTACGTCGGCGCCTCGCGCGTCATCGGGTTCACGATGCTGGTGGCCGCGGTCGACGTCATCCTGATCACCGCGATGGCCACGCTCGCCGCGTTCCTCTACAACATGGCGGCCGCCCTGCTGGGTGGCGTCGAGGTCACACTCGCCGAGGACTGACCGCGCGCTGTCCACGGGGTACCCGAATTGGGTGCTTCGGTCGGGCTCCGGTAGCGTTCCTCCTCGGCTCGACGAGACGGGGCTTCCACCCTGACCGTCGAGCCATCCGGGCCTTTAGCTCAGGCGGTTAGAGCGCTTCCCTGATAAGGAAGAGGTCACAGGTTCAAGTCCTGTAAGGCCCACACCCGGGGTGTCACTCACGTGACCAGACCTCGTGATCCGCCCTCGTGATCCGGAGGTTCCATGAAGAAGATCCTGCTGTTGGTCGTTGCCGGTGCCGGAGCGCTCGTGGCCCGCAAGAAGATCACCGAGGGCCGGGCCGAGCAGGTGTTGTGGGCCGAGGCCACCGACGCCGTCACGAAGTCCTGACTCACGTTCATCTCCACCACGGGGCCTTGGCGCAATTGGTAGCGCACCTGCTTTGCAAGCAGGGGGTTAGGGGTTCGAGTCCCCTAGGCTCCACCACTCTCCGTGCCCCGGCACGGGGCCTTGGCGCAATTGGTAGCGGCTCTGTCCAACCTGGGCTTTGCAAGCAGGGGGTTAGGGGTTCGAGTCCCCTAGGCTCCACCACTCTCCGTGCCCCGGCACGGGGCCTTGGCGCAATTGGTAGCGGCTCTGTCCAACCTGGGCTTTGCAAGCAGGGGGTTAGGGGTTCGAGTCCCCTAGGCTCCACCACTCTCCGTGCCCCGGCACGGGGCCTTGGCGCAATTGGTAGCGGCTCTGTCCAACGTGTGGCCAGGCCGCGCTGGATGGTTGACTAGGCCGTCGTGACGAGATCGACCGACGTGCAGCGGCTCGTGGACCAGCTGATGGCCGGGGCAAGTCACGACCAGAGCCAAGCGCTCGTCGACGCTTTGATAAGTGGCCAGGTCTCCAGCATCTTTGAGCGGTTGCAACGCCGCGAGGCGCCCACGCTTCTCCGATTCCGACGGCAGCACGCGGCTTCCGGCTGCGGTTGGACCTGGATGGAGCGAAGCCGCCGGTCTGGCGCCGACTTGAGCTGCCCGGCGACCTGACCCTGCCGCGGCTGCACGACGTGATCCAGGTTGCGATGGGGTGGTCCGACACCCACCTGCACCGGTTCCGCACCGGCAGCGACCCCCGCTCCCCCTACTTCGTCACGGCCTTCGACCTCGAGGAGGACGACGAGGATGACGGGACCCTCGAGGACGGGGTGCGCCTCGACCAACTCGTTGCCACGAAGGGCGACCAGCTCTGGTACGAGTACGACTTCGGAGACGGCTGGGATCACAAGTTGGTCGTGGAAGACCTGCTCGCCGAGGCGCCGTCGACGCCGCGCTGCACCGGTGGTCGGATGGCCTGCCCGCCCGAGGACTGCGGCGGCATCGGCGGCTACCAGGACCTGGCCGACTGGTGGCGCAGTGGGCGCGACGACGCACTCTTGCCGCGCAGTTTCCACGACGCCGCAGACGCTCTCGACTGGCTGCCGCGCGACTGGGACCCCGACCACTTCGACGTGGCGGAGACGAACGCCGCACTCTCGACCGCAGCTGCCGAGCCAGTTGCGGTCACCGGCGAGCTGGCCGAGCTGGCCGACCGGCTCGACCGCCGCGGAGTTGGTCTGCTGCGTGCGGTCCTGGGCCGGCCCGTCTCCCATGCTCCGACCGAGATCACGGACGCAGAGGCTGCCCGGCTCACCGAGACCTACCGGACGTTCCTCGACGTCATCGGCGACGGCGTCCGGTTGACCGCAGCCGGATACCTGCCTCCCTCCGTGGTCGAGCAGGTCGCCCAACGCACTGGCGTGAGCGATTGGTGGATCGGCAAGGCCAATCGTGAGGACCTGACCTACCCCGTGGCCGAGATCCGATCCACCGCGCGTGACCTCGGGTTGGTCAGCGTCCGCAAGGGCTGGCTGCGCCCGACTGCCGTTGCCACTCGCAGCCGAGACCCGCGTGCGCTCTGGCGACACATCGTCGGAAGGCTTCCGCTCGGCACCAAGGATGCCCAGCGCCAGTCAGGCTGGATGGCACTGGCCGTTGCCGGGAGCGGGGCGCCGGCGCAGGAGTGGCGCAGCGACATCAGCGACCTGCTGCTTGCGCTCGGATGGCGAAGCGGACACGACCGGATCTCGGCCCCGCCGGCCAACAGCGCGACACTGGACGTCCTCGACCAGCTCTCCGGTGCTTCGCGCGTCCACTGGCGGGAGATCGAGGGCACAGATGCTGCCGTCGCGGCGACGGCGCGCGCTGTGATCCACGCCGGATGACCGTGTGCCGCTCGGGCGTTACAGCTGCCCTCCACCCCCTCGGAGATGGAGGCGTCTCCCCGAGCATGAACCGACGCCGGCTCATCAGGAGATGGCAGACTCGGACACGCGATGACCACCCATGCCCTGCACGCCTGCCCACCGGACCCCGCGCCAGAGCCCCGATGATCGTGCTTCGCAGGCGGTCGATGACGGCACCACCCGTCGTCTCCGCCCGCCTTCGCGGCGTCGCCGCCGTGGGCCTCCTCGCGGCCGTGCTGACTGGTTGCTCGCCGAGAGACCAGGAGCCAACGCCAGTTCCGACGCCGTCTCTGACTCCATCGGTGACACTTGACTACGACCCCGCTGCGGAGCCGTCGGCTGCGGTGCTGAGCCTGGTGCCGGACGACGCCACCGAGCTGCGGGTCACCGACTACGACCAGATCCGGCTCCAGCTCGGCGAGCCGACCCTGACGGGGGAGTCGAAGCAACTGCAGCGCGAGAAGTTCGCGCGCAAGGCGGCTCGACTGGCGCCGCTGCTCGACCCCGGCCTGTTGCGATCGGACGAGACGCGCCTCGAGCGCCGCTACGGCGTGACCCAGGACGACGTCCTGTGGGAGGCGCACTTCGAGACGCCGCGGGGCGAGGGTTGGGTGTTCCGGCTGCGCGACGACCTCGACATCTCCGGGGTCGAGCGCGCGGTCGAGGATGGCGTGGGGGCTCTTGCCGGCGCCCTCGTCGACACCACCCGACGGCTGGTGGGCACCGGGGTCGCGGCCTCGGCTGAGGACAGCTGGGCGGCAGACCCAGAGCTCGTGGCACTGTCCGGTGACTCTGCCGCCGCGACCTACGTCTCGGCGCAGTGCCTCGCGCTCGGCACGGTGTTCGGTGACGGAATCGAGGACGAGCTGGCGCCTGCGACTGCCGGGGACCTCGACGACCTCGACCCGCTGGGCCCGTTCTCGGTCGCCTTCAGCGGACCGCTGGTCACCGCCCGGCTGGGGGGCGACCGTCCCGACGCGTTCCTGCGGGCTCGCCTGGCCGAGACCTTCCCGCGGACGTCGCCGGAGTTTGGCCGCGGTTTCACCGGCCCCCTGGCCGATCCCGCGGGTGGCCGGATCGGCTACACGCTCGCCTCGACCCCGTTGGCCGTCGAGCTCACCCTCGACCACCAGCTGCCGTTCGCCGTCTGCTCCTCCTGAACGCCGAGTCGGCGCGTCTGTCGCGCCGACTCGCGCCGAATTTCGCGTGCAGATGCGCCGAGTCGATGTCAGGGGAGGAAGGCGGCCAGCTCGGTGGGGTCGTGGGCGGAGAAGATGCGTACCTGGTCGCCGTGCTCGGCCTGGAACCGGCGCAAGCGCTCCTGGTTGTTGAGGCGGACCTCGTTGTCCTGGCCGAGGATGTTCTGGGTGATCTTCAGCAGCCGCGGGCAGGTGGGGGGCTCGGTCAGGTCGCCGGTGTGGAAGTAGGCGTCACCGGCGTGCAGCAGCCAGCGGCCGTCGTCCTCTCGCACGGCCACCGCCGCGTGTCCCCGGCTGTGCCCGTGCAGCGGCACCAGCAGCACGTCGTCGCCGTCGAGCACCGACACCGACTCGAAGCCGAGCCAGTCGTCGCCCTCGGCGACGTGCTCGACGAACTTCGCGGCCTGCCACTGCACGGGGAGGTATCGGCCGTGCTCCATGCCGCGCGGGTGGCGAGCGGCCTCCAGCTCGGTGGCGTAGACGTGCACGCGAGCCCGGGGGAAGTCGCTGACCCCGCCGACGTGGTCGAGGTCGAGGTGGGTCAGCACGATGTCGCGCACGTCGGCCACGTCGTACCCGAGCGCAGCGACCTGGGCGGCGGCCGTCTCGCTGGAGTCGAGGAGCGGACGCATCACCGACTTGAAGGCACGACCGAGCCGGTTGGAGTCGGCGATGTCGGCACTTCCGAAGCCGGTGTCGACCAGTAACAACCCGTTGGGGCGCTCCACCAGCAAGCAGTGGGACACCATGCGGCCCACCAGCATGGGGTGGAACGTCGCACAGTTGAGGTGATGGATCACGGGGCTGATGGTTCCAGACTCAGCACGGTTCCGCGGAGTGCAGCGCCCGCACCGTCTTCGATCGTGGCACCGTGGCCGGGTCGGGACAGGTCCCGAATAGCCGGTCGGCGGTGCCAGCGCTGGTGACGGTGAACCAGTAGTGCTCGTTCTTGTAGTGGTGCAGCCGGTGGTTGCGCCACACGTGGCGGTACCACGGCGATCGCGGGCGGTAGTCGCTGTGGATCAGGTAGTGGGTCCACTCGTAGGCCGCCTTGATGCCGTACACGGACACGAGAAGCGACAACGCGGACGCCGTCGTGGGCATCGCCAGCAGTGCGACTGCCACGTACGCGGGCAGCAACCAGAGCAGGGCTCGCCACGGGATGAACACCAGTGGCAGGTCGCGCGGGTCGGCGTGATGGGCGCGGTGGTCGCGAGCCAGGAGCGAGTCGACGCGCACCGGGCCCACCGACCGCGGCCGCCAGTGCAGGATCGCGACGTGGATGCCCCACTCGATGGCGGGGAAGAGCGCGACCAGGGTGGCTGGGATGACGAGCTCCCACCACGAGCCCCCCGCGACGAGGATCCGCGCGACGACGGCCGCGGCCAGACTGGCGCCGATCATCCAGGGGCTGGGGTGCCGCCAGAACTCCCGCCAGGCGGTGCCCATCGAGATGCTCGTCCGGCGTGCCTCGGAGGCGGCGTCGGTGCTGGCCTCGTCGGCAGCCAGGCGCTGGACGGCCAGCCGGTCGACGTCGTCGTTCGCTGGACGCGTGGGGCGGGTCATGACTCCTCCAGGGCGGTGAGCGCGGCGACCAGGTGGGTGGTGCCAGATCGGAGCAGGCGCTCTGCGGCGCTGCGTGCGGTGTCGGGATCACCCTCGGCGATGGCGGCCGCGAGCACGCGGTAGGCGCCCACCTGTCCGACCTCGTCGGCCAGCAACGGCCCGAGTGCCTCCAACGCCGGCTCGTAGGCCAGGCGGAGGCTGTTGAACATCAGGCGGAAGACGATGGAGTCGGCGGCATCGACGACGAGGTCCCAGAACTCCAGCGCATGGCGCTGCCGGACGACGTCGGCGTCCGGCCCGTCATCGGTCACCGCCAACGCATCGAGGGTCGCGGTGAGCTGCACGGCCAGGGTCGGACCGCCCCGCTCGGCGGCCAACGCGGCGATGCTCGGACCGACGGCGAGCCTGGCCTCGACGATGCTCCGCGCGACGGTCGGACTCAGCTGCCCGTCGCGGACCAGCAGGCGCGGCAGGAGGTCGAGCCCGGCGGCGCGAGTGAAGTCGCGCACCGTGGTCGACCCGCCGTGCCGCACCTCGACCAAGCCCGTCTGCGCCATCCGCTGCAGAGCCTCACGCACCGCCGGCCGCGAGACACCCAGCACCTCGGCGAGACGCCGTTCGCTGGGAAGCGGCTCACCGACCCCGATCTCGCCATCCACGACCTCGGCGAGCACCTGGTCGAACACATCGTCAGTGACCGAACGTCGGTGTACTGGTCTAAGAGCCACGCCCAGGACGGTAGGCCAGCCGCTCTCAGTGGTCAAGTGGTCATACCAGTAGGCTGAGGTGGTGCGGACCTGGCTGAGCCTCCGGATGCTGAGCCCTCGAATGTTGGGCGCGCACCTGCTCGCCCTCGTCTGCGTCGGCCTCGCCGTCGGCCTCGGGGCTCTGGCAGCAGGACGCCTGGCAGGAACGCCGTACCGCCGAGGCCCGCGACCTCACCGAGCTGGCTGCGGTTCCCCTCGACGACGTGATCGGCGCCGACGACCCGTTCCCGGGCGATCGGGTCGGTCAACCGGTCGACGTGATCGGCACCTGGCTCCCCGAGGCGACCGTGCTGATCTCCGACCGGGACGACGAGGGGCGACCCGGCCTGTGGGTCGTCACCCCGCTGACGTCGGGCGACCCGGACGCCCCGGAGACCGCCGCCATCGCGGTGGTGCGCGGCTGGATCTCCGAGGCGGACGCCGTCCCACCGGCGCCGACCGGCGCCGCGACGGTCACCGGGTGGCTCCAGCCCTCCGAGGGCAGCGGGGTGCTGGACGAGGATCCCGGTGACGACGTCTACCCGCAGCTGCGGGTCGCCGACCTGGTGCAACGCGTCGACGGCGACCTCTACGGCGCCTACGTCGTGGCCCAGGACGGCGTCGACGGCCTCGAGCCGGCTGACCTGGCAGCGCTGCCCGAGGTCGGCCGCTTCACCGCGCTGCGCAACCTGCTCTACGCCATCGAGTGGTGGTTCTTCGGCGCGTTCGCTGCCTTCATCTGGTGGCGGTTCGTGCGCGACGAGGCCGAGCTGGAGCGTCAGCAGACGACTGCGCGAGCAGACGCCGAGGCCGACGACGAGGCCGACGGTGCGGCCGGTGATGGAGTCAGTAACCTCAAGGCGTGAGCCTGTTCAAGTCCTACCGCGTCCTGGCCCTCGTGGTCGGCGTTCTGCTTGCGGTCTGCGCGCTGGTCGCCCTACCGCTGAAGTACCTCGTCACCGACGGCACCGACCTGCAGCAGTTCGGTGCGGACCTGAGCATCCTGTGGCTCGTGCACGGCTGGATCTTCATGATCTACGTGGTGGTCGCGTTCCTGCTGGCTCGTCGGGCTGGCTGGACGCCGCAGTTCACGGTGCTGATGCTGGTGGCGGGGTTGGTGCCCCTGCTGATCTTCTGGGTCGAGCGTCAGGTCGTCGAGCGGGTACGGGCGCAAACACCAGAACTGGCCTGACCGTGCGGCCAGGCCAGTCCTGATCTCAGCGCGTCCCGATCGTCCAGTCCTAGAGACCTAGGTGGTCTTCGGCTCGATGTCGACGACCTCGGCCGGCTCATCGGGCGTGGAGACCGGGTGCGGCGCCTCGGCGGCGTCCGAGAGTGCCTCGTCGGGCGAGGCGCCCGCGGAATCCTCCTCGAGACCGGCCTGCGGGGCCGACGGCGTCGGTGGCACCGAGGGTGCGAGCCGGAGCCGGAGCCGGGGTGTAGGTCGATTGCCAGTTGTCGGCGCCTGCACCACCGCCCTGCAGCTTCTTCGCCACGGCTGCGACACCTCCGGCCAGGCCGGCGACGAGCACGAACCGCTTGAGCTTGCTCTTCTTCTTCGGCGCCGGGGCACCGGTGAGCTGGGCGACCTTGGCGTCGGCGACCTCGCGCGCGGCCGTCGCGCGTTCGGCAGCGATGGCCGCGCCCTGGGCCACGATCGGTGCCGCCTTCTCGCGCGCCTCCGCCAAGCCGACGGCGGCCTTGACGCGGGCGTCCGCGATCACCGGTGCCGCCTTCTCGCGCGCCTCGGCCAGCGCAGGGCCGGCCTTGTCGCGGGCATCGCTCAGCGCGGGCAGTGCCGTGTCGCGGACGAAGCCGCCCGCGGACTCCAGCGCTGACTCCACGTGCGGTCGCATGGCGTCGACGTAGTCGCTCGCCTGGTCGACCAACGACTTCTTCTTACGCAGTCCCATCCCGAGTTCCTTTCGTCGGATGTCGATCCAGCCAACCACGTCGCCCCACACCGCCGACACCCCCTTGGGGTGACCAAGATGGCCGTTGGCACGGTCTGGGAAGATCACGGGTGACTCAACTCATCGATGAGACAACAGATCCCGTGAAAGGCAGTCATGGCTGACAAGCAGGCCATCTTCAAGACGAACCTGGGCGACATCACCGTCAACCTGTTCCCGAACCACGCCCCCGAGACGGTCGACAACTTCGTCGGCCTCGCGACCGGCGAGAAGAGCTACTCGACCCCTGACGGGCGCTCGGGCAAGTTCTACGACGGCCTGGGCTTCCACCGGGTCATCTCCGGCTTCATGATCCAGGGCGGTTGCCCGCTGGGCACCGGCACCGGCGGCCCCGGCTACACGTTCAAGGACGAGATCCACCCCGAGCTCGTCTTCGACAAGCCCTACCTCCTCGCGATGGCGAACGCCGGCCCGGGCACCAACGGCTCGCAGTTCTTCATCACCGTGGGGGCCACCCCGTGGCTCAACCGCAAGCACACGATCTTCGGCGAGGTGGCCGACCAAGCCGGCCGGGACGTCGTCGACAAGATCGCCGCGACCCCCACCGCCGCGATGGACCGACCGGTCGAGCCGGTCGTGTTCGACTCGGTCGAGATCACCGAGGCCTGAGCCTCCGTTGTCCCAACCCTCTGAGGGTGACGCTGCGCTCGGGGCGCCGGTCTGCTACCGGCACCCCGAGCGCGAGTCGCACATCCGCTGCCAGCGCTGCTCGCGACCGATCTGTCCCGACTGCATGCGCGATGCTGCCGTAGGCTTCCAGTGCCCCGACTGCGTGAAGGAAGGGGCCAAGACGACCCGCAGCGGTCGCACGGCCTACGGCGGCACTCGCACCGCCAACCCGGCACTGACCTCGATGGTGCTGATCGGCATCAACGCCTTGGTCTGGCTCGCGGTGCTCGCCGACGGCGGCTCCGGGAGCCGACTGGTCGACCTCCTCGGACTGCGACCGAACGGTGCCTGCCTGCCGGGCGACGGCTTCGTCTACGAGTACGCGCGGTCGGTCTGCGACCAGGGCGGCGGCACGCTTCCTGCCCGGCGTGGTCGACGGCGCCTACTGGCAGCTGGTGACGAGCATGTTCCTGCACGTCCAGCTCTGGCACATCATCGGCAACATGCTGGCGCTCTACGTGCTCGGCCCGCAGATCGAGGCCGCGTTGGGGCGCACCCGCTTCCTGGCGCTCTACTTCGTCTCCGGCCTGGCCGGCTCGGCCGTCGTCTACTGGTTCTCCAACGAGTACGGCGTGACGCTCGGGGCCTCCGGCGCGATCTTCGGCCTCTTCGGCGCGCTCGCGGTGATCATCGTCAAGGTCGGCGGCGACCTGCGGAGCATTGCTGGGCTGCTGCTGATCAACATCCTGATCACCGTCGCGGTGCCGAACATCTCCTGGCAGGGCCACCTCGGCGGCTTCCTCGGCGGCGTCCTGGTCACCGGAGCGCTCGTCTACGCGCCCGTCGGCCCTCGTCGCGCCACGGTGCAGTACGCCGCACTCGGCGTGCTGACCGTCTTGGTCGCGATCGCGATCGTCGCGCGTTCCGTCGTCCTGGCCTGACGCGCGTCGCGCCCGAGGCAGTTCTCCACACCTGTGGAGCGATCCAGTGGATAACTACACGCTGTCATTCAGTCCACAGCCTGTGCACGAACCTGTGGAAAACGAGGCCGAGTCGGCGGGTCTCGAGGCTCAGCGCTGGCGCGCTTCGCACTCGACCCGCCAGGTCGTTGAGGTGCGAGCGAAGCGAGCCTCGAAGCGCGACTCGCCGCGGGCGTCACTCCCAGCGGGTGGCGAAGGTGAAGCCGACCGCCATGAACGCGATGCCGACGATCGAGGTTCTTCTGGTCGAGGTCGTTGAAGACCGGCACCTCGGAGGTGTCCTGGGCGATCGCGTAGAACACGCAGATCCAGGCCAGGCCGAGCAGGAAGCAGCCGAGCATGCCGACGACGACGCCACGTCCGCGGCCCAGTGGCGTGGAGGGGTGGGCCGAGATGATCAGGCCGAGGAAGAACGCGCCGAACCCGACGAGGTAGTTCCACTCCTCGAGGTCCTGCATGAATCCAGGCCCGGTCGGGTCGGTGCCGAACTCGTAACCATCGGTCGGGCGCACGCCGATGTAGGAGTAGACGATCCAGGCGATGCCGACCACCATCAGCACCAAGGCGAGTCCGAAGCGGACACTGAGCAGCGGCCCCCGGTCGGGGTCGAAGGAGTCTTTCGACTTCAGGGTCGGCTTGAGCTTGGCCACTGGTGTTCCTCTACGTCGGGTCGTCGGCGTCAGGGGTGTGACACCGCCGCATACCCTAGTCGCCATGACCACCGAGATCAGGGACTACCCCTGGGACGACCACCTGGTCGAGGCGACCGGTGGTCCCGACGGTGGCGCCAACGGCGGGTCTAGCGGTGGGCCAAGCGGAGGGCAGCGGCGCCAGACGCGGCGGTGGCGAATCGGTACGCCGCTGGTCATCCTGCTCAGCGGTGCCCTGTTCGTGGTCAGCGCGACGAACAGCGAGGGCACCGACCTGCGCCCGGGCCGCTACATCGACCTGGCCACGCTCGTGCAGAACGAGTCCGACGCTTACGGCGAACTGCAGGCCGAGGAGGCCGAGCTGCGCGACGAGGTCCAGACGCTGACCCAGGACGTCGACGACGAGCAGGTGCGTCGCAAGCAGGGCCAGGCCGATGAGCTGCGCGACGACGCGGGCCTCGAGCCCGTCACCGGCGCCGGCGTCACCATCGTCCTCTCCGACGCACCGGCCGAGCGCCTCGAGCAGGCGTTGGCGACGCCCGACCTCGAGCTGCAACCTGCTTCGTCGTCCACCAGCAGGACATTCAGGCCGTCGTCAACGCGCTGTGGTCCGGTGGCGCGGAGGCGGTCACAATCCAGGGCCAGCGCGTCGTCTCGACCACCGGGATCAAGTGCCGTGGCTCAGCGGTGCAGCTGCAGGGCGTGCCCTACCCGGAGCCCTACACGATCCAGGCAGTCGGCGACCCGATCCAGCTGGGTCAGGCACTCGGGGCCGATGACGACGTCACCCGTTACCGCGAGGATGCCGAGAGCCCCGATGTCGGCGTGGGCTGGGAGGCACGGGCCGAGGAGCTCGTCGAGGCTCCTGCCTACGACGGACTTCTCGGCATCAGCTACGCCCAGCCCGTGCGCTGACGGTGCGTTGACCGGGCCGAGCGCGCTTCACTCTCGACCGGTCGAGGCCCGCGGCAGCAGCGAGGGGAAACCGTCGCTGGGGATATCGGTCGGGAACGGATCGACCGGCTCGGTGGTCGGCTCCTCGGTCGGCTCGACGTAGCGCGACACGAAGATGACGACGGTCGAGCCCTTCGGCGGCCGGAGTCGTTCCGCCGGGGATCTGGTCGGTGACGGTGCCTGACGGCTCGGTCGAGGCCAGGTCGTCGCGCACCTCGGGCTGGAAGCCGGCCTCGAGGATCGCCTTCTGGGCGTCCTTCTCGGTCATGCCGATCACGTCGGGCACCTCTTCGGGGCCGTCGGAGTAGCTCAGCGTGAAGCGAGTGTCGGTGGAGACCGACTGGCCTGCGGGTGGTGAGACCTCGACGACCTCGTTCTGGTCCTCGTCCGACTCCACCTCGACCTGGTCGATCCGCTTCTTCTCGAAGCCGGCATCGACCAGGAGCGCGATCGCTTCCTTGCGCGAGACCCCCACGACGTTGGGCACCGTCGCCTCCGGCTTGCCGATCGACACGACGAGGTCGACGACGGTGTCGGGGTCGACGTAGTCGTCGGCCTCGGGCGTCTGCGAGATGACCTTGTCGACCTCGACGGTGTCGCTGTTCTCGGTCGTCACCTGGCCGACGGTCAAGCCGGCGTTCCCGATGGCTTGACGGGCGGCCTGCTCGGTCTGGTTGATCAGGGTGGGCACCTGCACCTGCTCGGGCGACTCGGGGAAGAGCGAGTCCTTGACCAGGAACCAACCGGCCACCAGCAGCGCGATGACGAGCAGGCCGAGCACGACCCAGAGGCCGGTGCGCGGCGGACCGTCGTCGACGGTGGGCAGCGGAGCCGGCTCGGGACGGCGCGGTGCGACCGCCACCGCCGGCACCACGGTGGTGCGCGTCTGGGGCTCGGTGGCGACAGGTGTCACGCCAGCCTCGACCGGACGACCGGCGAGGTAGCGCTCGATGTCGCTGCGCATCGCGCCGGCCGACTGGTAGCGGTCCTCCACGCGCTTGGCGAGCGACTTCATCACGATGGCGTCCAGCGCCGTCGGGACGTCGGTGTCGTGGTCGGACGGCGGCGCCGCCTGCTCGCGCACGTGCTGGTAGGCCACGGCTACGGGGCTGTCCCCGACGAACGGCGGCCGACCGGTGAGCAGCTCGTAGAGCAGGCAGCCCGCCGAGTAGACGTCGGAGCGCGAGTCGACGGTCTCGCCGCGGGCCTGCTCGGGCGAGAGGTACTGAGCGGTGCCGACGACGGCGGCGGTCTGGGTCATCGACCCGGCGGCGTCGCTGATGGCGCGCGCGATGCCGAAGTCCATCACCTTGACGTCGCCGCTGGGGGTGAGCATGACGTTGCCGGGCTTGATGTCGCGGTGGATGATCCCCGCACGGTGGCTGTAGTCGAGGGCCGACAGCACACCGCTGCTGATCTCCAGCGCGCGCTCGGGCAGGATCTTGCGCCCCTCGCGCAGGATCTCGCGCAGCGTGCGGCCAGCCACGAACTCCATGACGATGTAGGGCTGCGCCACACCGCTGCCGTCGGTGGACGGCTCCTCGCCGGTGTCGTAGACCGCGACGATCGACGGGTGGTTCAGGGACGCCGAAGACTGGGCCTCGCGGCGGAACCGGGCCTGGAACGTGGCGTCGCTCGCGAGGTCGGTGCGTAGCCGTTTGACGGCGACGATCCGCCCGAGCCGGGTGTCGGTGCCCTTGCGCACCTCAGCCATGCCGCCACGACCCAGGAGGTCGCCCAGCTCATAGCGGCCGCCGATGAGGGTCGGCTCCTTGGCTGCTCTGGTCCGGATGGCTGGTCCATCAGCTCTGCTCTCCCTGGGCGGTCGCGACGGCGCTCGGCTGGGCAGACGCTGGAGGCGCCGGAGGCGCCGTGCTGGGGCTGGCGGGTGCGGGCGAGGGCGGCTCGGTGGTCGGCGGCTCGGTGGTCGGCGGTTCTGTCGGGGGCTGCTCGGTCTCGACCGGTGCCTCACCCCAGTAGGTGACGGTGATGGTCGTGTTGGGGGCCTGCTCGCCCTGAGGGGTGACCGTGATGACGAGGCCGTCCTGGTCGGGATCGGTGTTGGGTCGCACGTCCTCCGCCACCCGCAGGCCCAGGCCGCGCAGGTCGGCTGCCACGTCGGCGAACGGTCGACCCTCGTAGTCACCGGCGTCGACGTCGACGGTCTCCGGCTCCTCGGTGGTCGGATCGCTGGTGGGCTCGGTGGGTTCGGTGGGCGCGTCGCTGGTCGCCGTCTCGGACGGCGCCCACGAGCTGTCCCTCGCCACGGTGCCGGTGGCGTCGGTGTCGTCGTCGCCACTGGTGAGCAGCAGCACCAGCACGATGGCGAGCGCCACGAGCAGCAGCACGAGGGCCACGATCGGCCACGGGTTGCGACGGTCCGGCTCGAGCGGGGACGCCGGGGTCGCCGGGCTCGCTGGGGTCACCGGCAGCACGGGGGGCGGGGTGGCGCCGAGCACCTGGGTGGCGGCGGTGTCGGGCAGCGGCGCGACGGGAGGCGCAGGCGCGGCTGCGACGGCCTGTGCCGGGTCGCGCAGCGCCGCCGCGAAGGCCGCACCGTCGGGGTACCGGTCGGCCGGGTCCTTCGCCAGGGCACGCTTGACCACGCGCGCGAGGTCGGCCGGCACCGTCGCGGGCAGGTCGGGCACGGGCTCACGGATGTGCGCGAGCGCGGTGGCGATCGGCGAGTCGGCCTCGAAGGGGCGCTGCCGGGCCAGGCACTCGAACGTGACGACGCCCAGGCTGTAGACGTCGGAGGCACTGGACGCCGGCTTGCCCTCGGCCTGCTCGGGCGAGAGGTACTGCGGCGTGCCCATGACCGCCCCGGTGCGGGTGATGCCGACGCCGTCGGCCGCGCGGGCGATGCCGAAGTCGGTGACCTTCACCTGCCCCTCCGGGGTGACGATCAGGTTGGCGGGCTTCACGTCGCGGTGGATGATCCCGGCGGCGTGCGCAGCGCCGAGGGCCTCCCCTACCTGCGCCATCAGGTCGCGAACGGCGTCCGGGTCGAGCTCGCGTCCGGCGAGCAGCAGGCTCGAGAGCGGCTGACCCTCGACGAGCTCCATCACCAGGAACGGTCGGGGGTGCCCGGATCCGTCGGTGCCGGCGCGCTCGCCCACGTCGAAGACCGCGGCAACGCCCGGATGATGCAGGGCAGCGGCATGCCGAGCCTCGGTCTCGAAGCGCTGGCGGAACACGGGGTCGTCGGCGAACTCGGTCTTGAGCAGCTTGACCGCGACCGTGCGGCCCAACGTCGTGTCGGTGGCGCGCCAGACCTCACCCATGCCGCCGGTAGCGATCCGGGAGTCGAGTCGGTAGCGCCCGGCATCGTCGGCGTAGCTCGGTGTGTCGCTCATGCGCGTCTCCTCTCGCTGGTCACCTGGGTGGGCTGTGCAGATGGGGGTCGTCGCCGTGCTTGTCGGGTCATCCGATCACCGCCTCCATCACGGCCTTGGCGATCGGGCCACCGAGGGCGCCACCGGCGATCTCGCGACCGGGCGCCTCCTCGATCATGACGGCCACGGCCACATCGGCGTTCTCCGACGGTGCGAACGAGACGAACCAGCCGTAGGGCGGCTCTCCGGCGACGCCGCGCTGGGCGGTGCCGGTCTTGCCCCCGACTGCGACGCCCGGAATGGCGGCCGGGGACGCCGTCCCGTCGTCGACAGTGGAGACCATCAGCTCGGTGAGGATCCGCGCGGTGTTCTCGTCGACGGCCTCGGCCAGCTCTTCGGGCTGGGTGGTCTCGGCGTCGTACTCGGCCGACTGCACCTCGTTGACGATGTAGGGCCGCATCACGACACCACGGTTGGCGATCGCCGCGGCGACCATCGCCATCTGCAACGGGGTGGCCTGTACGTCGAACTGGCCGAAACCGGCCTGGCCGACCTCGGGCTCGGACATCTCGGAGGGGAACACCGAGCGGGCCTGGCCGCCGAGATCCTCGAGGTAGTCGGAGTTGAACCCGAACTTCTCGGCCTGGCGCAACATCGCCTCGGCACCGACCTCGATGGCCAGCTGGGCGAAGGTGGTGTTGCACGACTGCTCCATGGCCTGGCGCAGGGTGATCTCGCCGGTGCCACAGCTGCGACCCTCGTTGTCGATGAGGCCGGAGTCGGTGCTGGTCTGCGGCAGTTGGAAGGTCGCGCCGCCCGGCACGAGGGCGTCGGGGCCGTCGTACTTGCCCGAGCTCAGCGCGGCCGCGGCGGTGACCAGCTTGAACGTCGAGCCGGGGAAGAGTCGGGTCTGCACGGCCCGGTTCAGCAGCGGGTCGCCCGGGTCGTCCTCGAGCCGTTTGTAGGCGTCGCCGACGGACTCGAAGTCGTGCGAGGCGAGCTTGTTCGGGTTGAAGGTCGGCAACGAGACCATCGCCAGGATCTTGCCGGTCGACGGCTCGAGCGCCACGACCGAGCCCTCGACCCCCGGGCCGAGACCGTTGAGGCCGTCGTAGGCCGCCTGCTGGGCCTTCGGGTTCAACGTCAGCTGCACGCTGCCACCCTGGGCGGGCTCGTTGCTGAGCAGGTCGACCAGTCGGCGCACGAACAGCCGCGGGTCGTCGCCCGAGAGCACCGCGTTCTGGGACGCCTCGACGCCGGTGCTGTCGCCGAACGTGAAGTAGCCGGTGATCGGCGCGTAGACGAAGGGCTGCGGGTAGAGCCGCTGGTACTCGTACTGGTCGTCGACCTCCTTGCTCTCCGCGATCGGGGTGCGGCCGACCAGGATCGCGCCGCGCTCGCTGGAGTAGGCGGCCTGTTTCACGCGTTGGTTGCGCGGGTCTTCGTTGAGGGAGTCGGAGCGCCAGAACTGCAGGTAGCTGGCGTTCA
This sequence comes from uncultured Actinomycetota bacterium, assembly GCA_963781575.1. Classification (GTDB taxonomy): domain Bacteria; phylum Actinomycetota; class Actinomycetes; order Propionibacteriales; family Nocardioidaceae; genus Nocardioides. Next base: position 624,782 of record CAWAGM010000008.1, read on the forward strand.
GCATCAGGGCCAGGAACAGCAGCAGGCAGAAGATCGACACCGACCGGATCGGCTTGTTCACAGCTTGATCACCTGCGTCGACTCGACGTCGGCGTCCTCGTCCGACCGCGGCGTCAGGTCGGGCACCGGACGCCGCGCCTGGTCGGAGATGCGCAGCAGCACCGCGATGATCACCCAGTTCGCCACCAGCGACGACCCGCCGTAGGAGAGGAACGGGGTGGTGAGACCGGTCAGCGGGATCAGCCGGGTGACGCCGCCGATCACCACGAACACCTGCAGCGCGAAGACGCTGGCCAGCCCGACGGCGACGAGCTTGCCGAAGTTGTCACGGGAGATCAGCGCCACGCGCAGCGCCCGCTCGACGATCAGGCCGTAGCACAGGAGCACCGCGAGAACGGCGGTCAGCCCGAGCTCCTCACCAATGGCGGCGAGGATGAAGTCGCTCTCGGCGTAGGTGATGCGGGTCGGGTCGCCCTGACCGAAGCCGGTACCGATCAGGCCGCCGCCGGACATCCCGAACTGGGCCTCGACGATCTGGTCGGAGAACGGCGGCACGGCGTTGCGGTAGTAGTCGAACGGGTGCAGCCAGATGTCGACGCGGTCCTGCACGTGGCCGAGCGCGCGCCAGGCGGCCAGCGCACCCCCCAGGAACAGCGCGCCGCCGACGACGACCCAGCCAGGCCGCTCGGTCGCGACGTAGAGCATCACGAGGAAGAGACCGAAGAAGAGCAGGCTCGAGCCGAGGTCGCGCTGGAAGACCAAGATCCCGAGACTGACCAGCCACATGCCGAGGATCGGCCCGAGGTCGCGCCCGCGGGGCAGGTCGACGAACAGCACGCGGCGCCCGGCCAGCGCCAGCGCGTCGCGGTGCAGCACGAGGTAGCCGGCGAAGGCGACCACCAGCAGCAGCTTGGCGACCTCGCCCGGCTGGAAGCTGAAGCCGCCGACCCGGATCCAGATGTTGGCTCCGTTGATGGTGGTGCCGAGGCCAGGAACGCGCGGCAGGAGCAGCAACAGGATCGCGCCGAGGCCCAGGGTGTAGGTGAAGCGGGCGAGCACGCGGTGGTCGCGCAGCAGCACGATCGTCACGACGAACAGCACCACGCCCAGGGTCATCCAGGTGAGCTGCGCGCGGGCGAAGTCGGTGTCCTTGCCCTTGAGCGCGTAGGCGAGGTCGATGCGGTGGATGACAGCCAGGCCGAGCCCGTTGAGGGTCGCCACCAGCGGCAGCAGCACCGGGTCGGCGTACGGAGCGACGAGGCGGATGACGACGTGGGCAGCCACGATCAGCGCGGCCAGCCATCCGCCGTACCCGATGATGTCGGCCGGCACGTGCCCCTCGACCCCGAGGCCGACTGCGGCGTACCCGCCGACCCCGACCGCCAGGGCGAGCACCAGCAAGAACAGCTCGGCTCCGCGTCGTCGACGGTGCACGAAGCCCATCAGCGCCGACTGCGTCGAGGGCTGACCGGGTGCCGAGGTGGACGCCTGGCTGCGGCCAGTCATCAGCCTGCGTCCTCGGGATCGATCATGCGTTTGGCGGCGATCTCCTCGACCTTTGCGCGGGCATCGGCGAGGTCGTCGACCTCGATGGTGTCCTGCACCACGCCCCGGTCGAAGTCGGAGAGCTGCGAGAGCAGGACGTCGGTGACCACGACCGGTTCGGAGAGGTCGAGACCCGGCAGCGAGGCGTCGAGACCACGGAAGATCACCACGTGGCCGTCGACCTCGCCGACGTAGTACTGCCGCTGCACCCAGGACCACGCGGCCGCGGCAGCGATCCACACCAGGCCGGCCACGATCGTCAGGGCCAACGTGCGCCGCAGCCACGCATGCCTTTGCGGTGCGAGCGGTGCGTAGCGCGCTGCCTCAGGGTCGATCGGGCGGATCGGGTCGGACGGGATGGCGAACGGCAGGTGGTCGGGGATCTCGGCGTCGATGGCCTCCAGCTCGCCGGTGTCGCCGGAGCGGTGGCCGCGGAAGAGCGCGCGCGGCATCCTGCGCTTCAGCTCGGCAGCCGCACCGACGAGCATCGGCTCGAGGTCGGAGACCTCGGGGCTGGCGGCCGCGGCCTCCTCGGTGACGACGTCGGCCACGATGCAGGTGACGTTGTCGGAGCTGCCGGCCTCGAGGCTGGCACGCACCAGCTCGACCGCGGCGAAGTCGGGCGAGCCCATCGACAGGACGTCGGCCAGCCGACCGTCGTCGAGCACGCCGCAGGCGCCGTCGCTGCACAGGAACAGGCGGTCACCGGGCACGAGCTCGATGAGGAAGAGATCGGGCTCGGCGTCGTGGATGCCGTCGAGGGCCTTGAGGATCAGGTTGCGGTGCGGGTGGACCCGGGCCTCGTCCTCGGAGATCCGGCCCTCGTCGATCAGGCTCTGCACAAAGGTGTGGTCGGTGGTGAGCTGGGAGAGCTCACCGTCACGGAAGAGGTAGGCACGGCTGTCGCCGATGTGGCCGATCGCCGTGCGTTGTCCGTCGAAGAGGGCGACCGTCGCAGTGGTCGACGTGCCGTCGATGGTGGCGTCCTGGTCGACGAGGTGCCCGATGTGCTCGTGGGCGTCGTGCAGTCCGACGTTGACCCGGTCGAGCAGGTCATAGCCAGCCTCGTCGCCGGGGGCGACGTCCAGATTTCGCAGCACCGCGACCGCCGCGCTGGAGGCGATGTCACCGCGCGCCGAACCTCCGACGCCGTCGCAGACCGTGAGCAACCAGGAGCCGGCGTACCCGGAGTCCTGGTTGTCCTTGCGCACCCGGCCGACGTCAGAGATCGCGGAGTAGTGCAGGCGCAGCTGTCCGGATGGCTGTCCGGATGGCTGTCCGACAGGCTGGGGCTCGCCCGAGGCCCCCGTCGGTTCGGCTTCCTGGGTCACTTCTTGAGCTCCAGGATGGTCTTGCCGATGCGGACCTGGGTGCCGATCGCGATGGTCGTCGGCTGGGAGATGCGGACGCTGCCGATGTAGGTGCCGTTGGTCGAGCCGAGGTCCTCGACGAACCACTGGTCGCCGGAGGCGGCGATGCGCGCGTGCCGGGTGGAGGCGTAGTCGTCGTCGAGCCGGATCGCGGCGTCGGGTCCACGGCCGATCAGGATCGGCGCTTGCGCGAGCGGCACGGTGACCCCCGAGCTGCTGCCCTGGGTGACGGCCACGTGGGTGGGCGAGCCTCGTCGCTTGGACGGCGTCTTCTGCTTGGACGCGCGACCGGGTGCGGCGTCGCGGCGAGCCGACTCGGGCACGCGGGCGCCGAACATGTCGGAGCGGATGACCGAGATGGCCGACAGCACGAAGATCCAGAGGATCGCGAGGAAAGCGATGCGGATCAGGAACAGGGTCAGCTCAGACACCGGGCCACTCGCTCTCGTCGCCGTCCTCGATGATGCGGACCGTCATGGACGTGGTGCCGACCTTGACCGTCGAACCGTCTTGCAGCGCCGCGCGGGGCACCTTGCGGCCGTCGACAATGATGCCGTTGGTCGAGCCGAGGTCGTGCACCTCGATGGTGGGCCGCTCCGCGTCGCGATCGAGGAAGACCATGAACTCCGCGTGCCGACGGCTGATGCCCGGGTCGTTGATGCGGATGTCGGCGTCCGTGCCTCGACCGATCACCAGGCCGGGGGGCTGCAGCGGGTGCTGCGAGCCATTGACCTCGAGCAGCGCGCGGGCGCGGCGCACCTGCGTGTGGGTCGAGCTGCCGGTGACCTTGGCCTGCGCCTGGCTGCGGATGCGGAAGCGGCCGGTGGTGAGGTCGGCGGCCGGCTCGAAGGCGATCTTCACCGGACCCGGGAAGACGTAGCCCTGGGTCAGCGCGTGCTTCTGCAGCTGTTCGGTGAGCTCGCGCTCCAGGGTGGAGTCGTAGGGCGAGAGCCGGTCGAGGTCGGTCTTCGCCAGCTCGACGTGGAAGTCGTTGGGCACCAGGCGCCGGTCGCGCGACAGGATCTGGGCGTTGTTGTCGAGCTCACGCTCGAGCGCCGCCGCGATCTCGACCGGCTGAACCGCACTGCGGAAGGTGCGGGCGAAAGGCGCCGGAGATCATCGACTCGAGCCGTTGCTCGAAGCGTTGCAGGCCGCCCACGTCGCCACCTCCCTCGCGCTGTCTGGTCTGGTTCACGGCATGCCGACCGCCGGTCGGTCGACCGGAGGGTGCCTAGAGCGTAGCGATGCCAAACCTCGGCCTCCTCACCCCGGCCGCGCGTGGGCGGCACCGGTTTGGGGATGCTCTGAGCGCTGGGATAACCTTGCGCGGCTACATGCGCGAGTGGCGGAACGGCAGACGCGCTGGCTTCAGGTGCCAGTGTCCGAAAGGGCGTGGGGGTTCAAATCCCCCCTCGCGCACACAGAGTCAGAAGGCCGAGAACTCTTCGGAGTCCTCGGCCTTCTGCATTGTCTGGAAGGGAGCCGAGCATCACACCCGACACGCTGCCGCAGGTCGTCGAACCCGACGTCCGCACGGCCCTGCGCACCCCGCGCCTGCTGCGCACCGAGGTGCTCGCCGGGCTCGTCGTAGCCCTGGCGCTGATCCCCGAGGCCATCTCGTTCGCGATCATCGCCGGCGTCGACCCGCGGGTCGGCCTCTTCGCCTCGTTCACGATGGCCGTGACGATCTCCATCGTGGGCGGCCGTCCAGCGATGATCTCGGCCGCGACCGGTGCGATCGCGCTCGTGCTCGCGCCGTTGGTGCGCGAGCACGGTCTCGACTACCTGATCGCCACCGTCCTCCTGGGCGGCGTCATCCAGGTCGTGCTCGGCCTGGCCGGCGTCGCGCGACTGATGCGCTTCGTGCCGCGCTCGGTGATGGTCGGCTTCGTCAACGCGCTCGCCATCTTGATCTTCCTGGCTCAGCTGACCTACCTCGTCGACGTGCCGTTCCTCGTCTACCCGATGACTGCGGTGGCGATCGCGGTGCTGGTGCTGCTGCCTCGGGTCTCCACCGTCGTGCCCGCCCCGCTGGTCGCGATCGTGGCGCTCACCGCGTTCGCGGTGGTGGCCTCGTTGACCGTGCCCACGGTCGGCGACGAGGGCGAGCTCCCCAGCAGCTTGCCGTCGCTGGTCATCCCCGACGTGCCGTGGACCTTCGACACGCTCAGCATCATCGCGCCCTACGCGCTGGCGATGGCCGTGGTGGGGCTGCTCGAGTCGTTGCTCACGGCCAAGATCGTCGACGACGTCACCGACACGCACTCGCACAAGACGCGGGAGGCCTGGGGCCAGGGGGTCGCGAACATCGTCACCGGCTTCTTCGGCGGCATGGGCGGCTGCGCGATGATCGGTCAGACGATGATCAACGTGAAGGTCTCCGGCGCCCGCACCCGGATCTCCACGTTCCTCGCCGGCGTCTTCCTGCTCGTGCTCGTGGTCGGCCTCGGCGACGTCGTCGCCCAGATCCCGATGGCTGCACTGGTCGGGGTCATGGTCATGGTGGCCGTCGGCACCTTCGACTGGCACAGCGTCCGACCAGCCACCCTGCGGCGGATGCCGAAGTCGGAGACCACCGTGATGGTGGCGACCGTCGCTGTCACCGTCGCCACCGAGAACCTGGCGATCGGCGTCGGGGTCGGCGTGCTGGTCGCGATGACCCTCTTCGCCCGTCGGGTCGCCCACCTCACCGAGACCGACCGTCAGCTGGTCGAGGACGAGGACGGCGTCGAGACGGCGATCTACCGCGTCACCGGCGCGCTGTTCTTCGCCTCGAGCAACGATCTCTACACGCAGTTCGACTACGCGCACGACCCCCAGCGCGTCGTGATCGACCTGTCCGGGTCGCACATCTGGGACGCCTCGACCGTCGCCTCCCTCGACGCGATCAGACCAAGTACGAACGCCGCGGCACCTCGGTCGAGATCGTCGGGCTGAACGCCGCCAGCGCCGAGCGACACGAGCGGCTCAGCGGGTCCCTGCCGGCGCACTGAGCGCCTCAGTGGCGAAGCTCGCCCGCTTCAGCCCGCTGGCTAGGTTCGCCACCATGAAGGCCACCGCTCTGCTCGACACCGTGCTCGACCGCTCGCTCGTGCTCGGCTACACGAAGATCGGCCCGGCTCTCCGGCGTCGCTGGTGGCCGGCGGACCCGACGCCGGGGTGCCTCGAGGGCGAGCACGTCGTGGTCACCGGTGCGACGTCAGGGATCGGCGAGGCAATGGCGGGTTCGTTCGCCGCGCTCGGGGCCACGGTGCACGCGCTCGGCCGCAACCCGGAGAAGGTCGCCCGCGTCGTCGGCGACCTGTCGGCCGCGCACCCCACGGCCACCATCGTGGGCGAGGTCTGCGACGTCGGAGACCTGGACGCCGTCAGCGAGTGGTGCGTCGACCTGGCCACGCGCGTCGACGGGCTCCGTGGGCTGGTGCACAACGCTGGCCTGATCCCGCCCGAGCGACAGGTCACCGCCCAGGGTCACGAGCAGCAGCTCGCGGTGCACGTGCTCGGCCCGCACCTGATGACCGAGCTGCTGCTGCCGGCCCTGGCCGCCCGCCGCGGGAGCGTGGTGTGGATGTCGTCGGGCGGCATGTACTCCGCGGGGCTGCGGTCGACGCCGGAAGAGATCGAGTACCGCGACGGTGAGTACGACGGCGTCCGCGGGTACGCGCGCACCAAGCGGATGCAGGTGGTGCTCGCCGAGGAGTGGAATCGACGGCTGGCCGCCGACCCGGAACGGCCCGACGTCCGCGTCGAGAGCACGCACCCCGGCTGGGCGGCCACACCGGGCGTCAGCGAGAGCCTCCCCGGTTTCGACAAGGTGATGGGTCCGCTGCTGCGCGACCCGGCCAGCGGCGCTGACACGGCGGTATGGCTGGTCGCGGCCCGCCCGGCGTCCACGGGTACCCGCCACTTCTGGCACGACCGGGTCACCCGGCCCACGACCTACCCCTGGCAGCGCGAGCAGGACCCGGCCGCCGTTCGCGAGTTCTGCGACTACGTCACCACCGCGACCGGCACCCGCCGGGCTCGTCTGAGCCACCCATACTGACGTCGTGGACCATGCCCCGATGCCCGGCGCCGATGACCTGTCTGAACCGCTGCGGTCGCGGTGGAGCCCGAGCATCTTCGACGCTGGGCACGTCCTCACCGACGCCGAGGTCGCCACCTTGCTGCACGCGGCGCAGTGGGCGCCGAGCGCGGGTAACAGCCAGCCCTGGCGCTTCCTGGTCCTCATTCGGGGCACCGCGGCGCACGCGGCCTTCGTGCCGCACCTGAGTCGCGGCAACGCCGGGTGGGTGCCGCGCGCCTCGCTGGTCCTGGTCGGGGCCGCCCAGGTCGCCGACGGACCCGACGGGAGCACGATCAACAGCGCGGACTTCGCGCGCTACGACACCGGGCAGGCCGCGGCCCACGTGACCTTGCAGGCCCGGGCGATGGGGCTGCACGCCCACCAGTTCGCCGGGTTCGACCACCCGGCGGTGGCGGCCGAGTTCGGCGTGCCCGACCACCTGCAGCTGCTGGCGGGGATCGCCGTGGGCGTCCGCGGGAACGCGGCCGACGTGCCCGAACGCGACCAGGAGCGCGAGCTCAAGGTCCGGACGCGCCGGCCGCTCGCCGAGATCGCGTTCGCCGGTCAGTGGGGCCAGCCCTGGACGGCGACCAGTGCCGGCGATGACAACGCCTGAGACACGCGCGCCCGAGGATGTGGAGTGGCCTGTCAGGATTGACGCCATGACCTCCCTCCAGGACTTCAGCGCCACGAGTCTCGATGGCCAGGACGTCGACCTCTCCGCCTACGCCGGTCAGGTCGTGCTGGTCGTGAACACCGCCTCGCAGTGCGGCTTCACCCCGCAGTACAAGGGACTCCAGGAGCTGCAGGAGAAGTACAAGGACCAGGGCTTCACCGTCATCGGCTTCCCCTGCGACCAGTTCGGTCACCAGGAGCCCGACGACGAGGTCGCCATCGGCGCCTTTTGCGAGAAGAACTACGGCGTGACCTTCCCGATGATGAGCAAGATCGAGGTCAACGGCGACGCGGCGCACCCGGTCTACCAGTGGCTGCGTGAGCAGAAGGGCGGCCTGCTCGGCAGCAAGATCAAGTGGAACTTCACCAAGTACCTCATTGGCAAGGACGGGCAGGTCATCGACCGATACGCACCCACCACCAAGCCGGAGAAGCTGGCCGGCGACATCGAGAAGGCGCTGGGGTCCTGACCACCTTCTCCGCCTCCACCACGGCCGAGGCGGTCGTGCCGGTCGAGCGCGCCCGCGTGTGGGACGTGCTCGTGGACGCCGACCTGGTCGCCCGCTTCACGCCGTTCGTCAGCGCGATCGACGACCAAGGGGACCACTGGATCTGGACTCTGTCGGGGCTCAAGATCGCCGGCAAGGGCTTCGGTGCGACGTTCACCGAGAAGATGACGCTCGAGGACGGCAAGCGGATCGAGTTCACCCACGATCCGCCGAGCGGCGCCAAGGAGCGCGCTGGCGTGCACGGGTGGTACGCGCTCAGCGACCACGCCGACGGGGTTCTGCTCGAGACCAGTCTGGAGATCTGCGTCGACCTGCCGTTGCCCAGGATCTCTGGTGGCGCCGTGCGCAGCACCATGAAGGGCGTCATGACCCAGATGGGTGACCGGTTCTCCAAGAACCTGCTCGACCACCTCGGCGTCGGCTGAGCCAGCCAGCCAGCCGAACGCTGCCCGACCAATACGGACGCTACTTGCTCGTAGCCGACGAGGACGACGACAGTGGTCGGATGCCCCGGACCGCCACGCCCTCGTCGTACTCGATCACCATGCGTCTGCACACCGCGCCCGACCACCGGGTGACCGGTGCGGTGGCCACCGCCATCGCCGAGGCGGGGGGCATCGTGACGGCGTTGGACGTCGTGGAGTCGAGCCACACGCGGCTGCGGCTGGACGTCACCTGCTCGGCCGGCGACGCCGAGCACGCCACGGTGCTGGAGACGGCGGTGGCGGCGCTCGAGGGCGTCGAGGTCTTCAAGGTCAGCGACCGCACCTTCCTGCTCCACATCGGCGGCAAGATCGAGGTGTCGTCGAAGGTGCCGCTGAAGAACCGCGACGACCTCTCGATGGCCTACACGCCGGGGGTGGGGCGGGTCAGTCAGGCGCTGGCCGACAACCCCGAGGACGTGCGGCGGCTGACGATCAAGGGCAACTCAGTGGCGGTGGTGACCGACGGGTCGGCGGTGCTGGGCCTGGGCAACATCGGCCCCGGGGCGGCGCTGCCGGTGATGGAGGGCAAGGCGGCGCTGTTCAAGCGGTTCGCCGACATCGACGCGTGGCCGATCTGCCTGGCCAGCCAGGACGTCGACGAGATCGTGCGCGCGGTCGAGATGATCGCGCCCGGGTTCGGGGGCATCAACCTGGAGGACATCGCGGCCCCGCGCTGCTTCGAGATCGAGAAGCGGCTGCGCGCCAGCCTCGACATCCCGGTCTTCCACGACGACCAGCACGGGACCGCGATCGTGGTGCTGGCTGCGTTGACCAACGCGATGCGGGTGGTCGGCAAGGACCTCGGCGCGGCGCGGATCGTGGTGTCGGGCGCGGGCGCGGCGGGTACCGCGATCGTCACGCTGCTGCTGGCCGCCGGGGTCACCGATGTCGTGGTCTATGACCGTGAAGGCTGCCTGGTGCCGGCGATCCCGGGACTCAACGCGGCCAAGCAACAGCTCGCCGAGGCGACCAATCCCCGTGGGGTCACCGGTGACCTGCGCGCCGCGCTGCAGGGTGCCGACGTGTTCGTGGGCGTCAGCGCACCCGGCATCCTCCAGGCCGAGTGGATCGCGGACATGGCCGAGCAAGCGGTGGTCTTCGCACTGGCCAACCCGGACCCGGAAGTCGATCCGGTCGAGGCCGGCAAGTACGCCGCGGTGGTGGCCAGCGGTCGGTCCGACTACCCGAACCAGATCAACAACGTGCTGGCGTTCCCCGGCGTCTTCCGGGGTCTGCTGGACGCTCGGGCGACCGAGGTGAGCGTCGATATGCTGCTCCGTGCGGCGGAGGCGATCGCCCACGTCGTGGGTGACGACGAGCTCAACCCGAGCTTCATCATCCCGACGGTGTTCCACCCCGAGGTGCCGAAGGCGGTGGCCGCGGCGATCCGCGGGGACCACGACGCGCGCTAGCGCACCGAGATCTGGGAGACCCGACGGGTCTCCACCGTCTTCGTCAACGCCCGCTCGCGCAACGACTTGGTCGACGCGACGATCTCCACGCTGAACGGGTAGCGCTGGAAGACGCGGGTGAGCCGGTAGCCGCCTCCGCTGGGTGCTCGGAACGTGACCAGCTCACCCCGCTCGGACCGGGCCGGATCGATGTCGGGATAGGTCGAGGCGATGTAGGCCAGGCCGCGCTTCACCGATGTGCGGCGGGTGTAGGTGATCGTCACCTCCTCGCCGGCGACCCGTTCGGTGCACACGAACTCGAGCGGCCGCGGAACCCCTTGGTCGGGGAAGCGGGTGCGCTCGCACCGCCCGCTGAACGGCGAGAAGGACGGGAAGACCCAGCGCAGGCCCTGGACCCCGTGGGGCAGGCCGCACTCGGAGCGGGGACGTTCGTCGCCGTCCCAGCACACCACCGCGAGTCGGGCTGTGCACCGCCACGGGCTGCTCGACCTGGGCGAGGAGCAGCCAACCGCCGACGGCCGCTGAGGTCATGACGAGGATGATGAGGGGCAGCGTCACGAGGGTCGCCCGCCAGCGCAACCAGAAGGCCGACGGGGGCCTGGGCGCGGGTTCGAACACGATGTCCACGCACACTCACCTCTCGCAGGGTCGACCGACGTGCCGTCCCGAGCGGCCGAACTCCAGTCTCTCTCAGGCGGCGGCCACGGCAAACCACGCCCCAGGGTGATCTGAATTTACAAACACCTACCTATTGTCAAACTGGGTTTACATATCCTACGGGTCATGTAAACCAACGATCGAGGAGGTGGGGTCGATGACGACCGATACCAACAGCGTGGGCTCCAACAGCACCGTTCCGCTCGGGTCCAGCGACACCTGGACCGACAAGAAGCGCTACCTGTGGCTGATCGGCCTCGTCGTGCCGTCCCTGGCGTTCGTCGCCGGTGGCATGTGGGCGCTGACCGGCTGGGGTGTCTGGTTCTGGATCGGCCCGATCATCGTGCTGGGCGTCGGTCCCGGCGATCGACCTGGTCGCTGGCCTCGACCGCTCCAACCCGCCCGACGACGCGATCGAGGCGTTGGAGCAGGACACGTACTACCGATGGATCACCTACCTCTTCCTCCCCATCCAGTACGTCGGCTTCATCGTGGCGATGTACGTGATCGCCGAAGGTGCCCCCTTCGGTCTCGGAGACCTGAGCCTCGTCGACAAGATCGGCCTCGCAGTCTCGATCGGCACGATCGGCGGCATCGGCATCAACACCGCCCACGAGCTCGGCCACAAGCGCGAGGCCAACGAGCGCTGGCTCTCCAAGATCGCGCTCGCCCAGAGCTTCTACGGCCACTTCTACATCGAGCACAACCGCGGACACCACGTGCGCGTCGCAACTCCGGAGGACCCCGCGTCCAGCCGGCTGGGCGAGACCTTCTACGCCTTCTGGCCGCGCACCGTCTCGGGATCGCTCAAGAGCGCATGGCAGCTGGAGAAGAAGCGCTACGCCCGCAAAGGCCAGCACCCGTTCCGCCTCGGCAACGACGTCCTGAATGCCTGGCTGATGTCGGCCGTGCTCTTCGGCGGGCTCATCGCCTGGCTCGGTGTCGAGATCGTCCCGTTCCTGGTGCTGCAGGCGATCGTCGGCTTCTCGCTGCTCGAGGTCGTCAACTACATGGAGCACTACGGCATGCTGCGCCAGAAGGTCGGCGTCGGCGAGCGCCAGCGCTACGAGCGGGTCGATCCCTCGCACTCCTGGAACTCCAACAACATCGCCACCAACGTGCTGCTCTACCACCTGCAGCGCCACAGCGACCACCACGCCAACCCCACTCGGCGCTATCAGACCCTGCGCGACTTCGAGGAGTCTCCGGTGCTCCCCACCGGCTACGCCGGGATGATCGTGTTGTCACTGTTCCCGCCGCTCTACCGCCGGGTCATGGACAAGCGCGTCGTGGCGCACTTCGAGGGCGACCTCAGCCTGGCCAACATCCAGCCCAGCAAGCGCGAGAAGTACCTCGCGAAGTATCCCCGCCCGGCCGCCGTCCTCGAGGCCGAGCGCGTCGCCCGTGCGGACGCTGCGCTGGCGGCCGCCGCGTCGATCCACGGTGAGGTCATGGCCGCGCGCTGCCCCGGTTGCGGCTACACCTACGAGGTCGAGGTGGGCAACGAGCTCGAGGGATTCGCAGCCGGCACCTCCTGGGCCGACATCCCGGACGACTGGTGCTGCCCCGATTGCGGCGTGCGCGAGAAGGTCGACTTCATCGCCCTCGACCCGACCGCCAAGCAGGACGCCTGATGCCGCGCATCGTGGTCGACCGCGACAGGTGCGAGGGCCTAGGTATGTGCGAGGCCATGGCCCACGACTTCTTCGAGCTTCGGGATGAGGGGGACGACGAGGTGATGCACGTGCTCAACGAGAACCCCTCCGAGGCCGACCGCGCGCACGTACACGCGGCCACCCAGGCCTGCCCGGTGCTGGCCCTGACTCTGACCGGCTGACCTCCTCGTGACGCCCTCATGACTAGCCTTCTCGACGTGATCCGGCCGGCAGCGACGACGCGCGAACGCATCGTGGACGCTGCGGTGCGGATGATGGGTGAGCTCGGCTGGGCTCAGGTCACGATGGTTCGACTCGCCGACGAGGTCGGCGTCAGCCGGCAGACCGTCTACAACGAGATCGGTACCAAGGCCGGGTTGGCCGAGGCGATGATCATGCGCGAGCTCGAGAGGTTCATGGACGTCGTGAGCGTCGCCTTCGACGAGCACCCCGACGACCTGCTCGGCGCCATCGAGCAGGCCGCGGGTTCGGTGCTGGAGCACGCGCATGACAACGCGATGCTGCATGCGGTGGTCTCGGCCACCCATGGCGCCGACACCGAGCTGCTGCCACTGCTCACCACACACTCGGCCAACCTGCTGACCGTGGCCAAGTCTGTGCTCGCCGACCGGGTGCGGCCCTACGGCACCGGTCTCACCGAGGACCGCCTCGACGCCGCCATCGACATGGTGGTGCGAGTCGTGCTCAGTCACGTGATGCAGCCGAGCGGCACGCCGTCGCGCACCGGAGCCGACATCGCCTGGATGGCCGCCCGGGTGCTCGACCACCCAGTCTGAGGCCAGCCTGAAGCCGGCCTGAGGTCGGATGCGAGTCTGGGGTCCTCGGAGGCCAGTCAGGGCCGGTCTGAGCGGATGCCCTACGCAGCGGCGCGGGCGCGGGCCAGGTCGACGGCGTCCCGGAACGCGTTCGACCACGTAGTCGGGCACCTTGAGCCCGGCCCGCTTCGCCCAGAGCAGCTCGGTCTCGACCCGGGTGATCTGGTGCACGAAGTCGTCGAACCGGTCAGCGATGCCGAGTGCCTCCATCACCTCGCCGAAGTCGGCTGCCTGCTCGGGGTTGTTGGTGCCCACCGGGCCGTAGGAGATGGAGCGCAATCGGCGCACCAGCCACTTCTGCCAGGGCGCCAGCGTCGCCCAGAGCCCCCGCGCCGAGAGCTGGTAGAAGGCGTAGTGGCCTGGCTCCTGGCGCTTGATCGGCGCGACCACGGTGGCGGCCACGGCGTCCTCGCCGAGCTCGACGACACCGTCGTGCAGCAGGTTGTAGGCGAGCACCGCCGAGCGCTCGGTCGACATGCCGGTTAAGTAGTAGAGCATCCGGACGACGTCCTGGAACGAGCCCAGGTGGGCCAACGCCCCCATGATCTTCAGCTTGGAGCTGATCGTGTCGGTGTCGGCCACGGCGGGTGGTCGGCCGAGCTGGACCTGCAGCCGGTCGAGGATCAGGCCGTGCTGGATCTCCTGGGGTTGCCACACGTCGGCGTAGAAGTACCGGTCGACGTCGGGAGGGTCGGGAAGCATCGTGGTCAGCTCGAGCACGTTGCGGTCGACCTCGAGCTCGACCCGGGCCATGTAGTCGAGCACGTGCCCGAAGCGGGCATCGAGCGTGCGGGGGTCGCGCACGGTGAAGTCGACGTCGTCCAGCCGGAGCGGCGGGTGCTCGGCGGCGAGCTTGTCGACGTGGTCGCGCAGGCGTCGATCGACGCTGGTCTCGGTTGTCATCTCGGGGTCATCGGGGGGTCGTCTCGGTGGTCATCGTGTGGGGGTTCGTCGCGGAGGGCGCTGGAGGATGGGTGGGCACCATTCTCCCCAACGACCGACGAGCCCTGGGTGTGCCCTCTAACCTGGGAACCGGGAGGGACTCAATGAGGCGTGCGAGGACGGCGCACGCGGCACCAGGGCCAGTGATCGGGCTGGGTGTCGCGTTGGTGCTGAGCGCCTGTGGCGCCGGCGTCGTGCCGCAGGAGCCCGACGGCTCTCGATCCACCGGCCCCTCTCAGTCAGGCCCGGCCACGTCGAGCAGCCCGGACGCGTCGCCCTCCCTCGACCCGAACCTGGCGGTGCCCGAGCCCGGCCCGCGTACTGAGGCGGTCGTGCCCGCCGACATCCTGCTCACTGCCAAGCGCACGCTGGGTCCGTCGGTGCTGCGCGCGGTCGGCAAGCTGGACGGCGTCGAGGCGTTCACGACGCTGTCGCTGGCCAACGTGTCGCTGGAGAACAAGGTCTACACCGTGGCCGCGGTCGATCCCTCGACCTACCGCCGCTTCACCGACGCCTCGAGCGCCGACCTCCAGGAGCAGTGGGACCGCGTGGCGGCCGGCGAGCTGTCGGTCGACGCCGAGCTGCGGCGCAGCCTGCCCGTCGACGCCCAGGGCTACCTCGGGCTCGAGCTCGGCTCGGCCAACCGGCAGCTGCACGTGGGTGCCTGGGCTCCGCAGGTCGACCAGGTCGACCTCGTGGTCAACGAGCGGATCGGCGAGGCCATGGGCATCACGCCCGGCAACGCCCTGCTGATCTCGACCGGCCAGACCGCGCCCGACGAGCTGCGCTCGCCACTGAAGCAGATCATCGGCCCGTCGACGTCCGTGCAGAACCTGGACGCCGTCGCCCGCTACGGCCTCGACCCCGACGCGTTCCAGAGCGCCGTGCTGGTCGGGTCGTTCGCCGACGCCGTCGGGGTCTTCAACTACACCCCGATCGGGGGCGGCCGAATCGCCCCCGACCCGGCCTGGGTGTCGGCCCACATCGCCACCGAGGTGGTGCCGATCCTGGGCACCGTCACCTGCAACGAGGCGATCTTCCCGCAGCTGCGCGCGGCGCTGGCCGAGGTCGTGCAGCAGGGGCTGGCCGCCGAGATCAATCCCGGCGAGTACGCCGGCTGCTACTACCCGCGCTTCATCGCCGGCTCGACGACGCTGTCGAACCACAGCTTCGGGCTGGCCCTCGACCTCAACGTGCCCGGCAACCAGCGCGGCACGGTCGGTCAGATGGACCGCGGCGTCGTCGCGATCTTCAAGCGCTGGGGCTTCGCGTGGGGCGGCGACTGGCGCTACACCGACCCGATGCACTTCGAGCTCGACCGCATCGTCCGCCCCGGCTGACTGCGAGTCGGCGCACGTTTACGCCGACTCGGCGACGAGGGCGGCCCGGAGGTGCTCGCTGACCATCGCCATCGTGGTGCGGGCGCGGTGGGGGTTCTCGGTGAGGAAGTAGTGGTCGGCGTTCGGCGTCACGTCGTGGACGACCTCGACACCGGCCTCGCGCAGTCGCACCGCATAGGTGTCGCCGTCCGCGCGGAGCGTGTCGCGCTCGGCGGTCATGACGATGGCGGGCGGCAGGCCGGTCAGGTCGTCGGCGAGCAGGGGTGAGGCGTACGGCTCGGTGCGCGACGCCGGGTCCGGGAAGTAGACGCGCCGCACCAGCTCGCGCAAGGACGGCGAGATCATGCCGCGGCCCGGAGGTACGTCGCTGGCCAGGTCGAGGGCGGGCACGCCCAGCACCTGCAACGCAGGGCGGAAGGTGGCGGCGTCCCGCGCCTGCAGGCAGACCGACGCTGCGAGTCCCCCGCCCGAGCTGAAGCCACCGACCGCGACCGAGCTGCTTCGCCCGGCCACCCACGCTGCGACGTCGTGACACTCCTCCTGCGCGACCGGGTAGGCGACGTAGGGGCCGGTGTGGAAGTCGACGTTGACCACGGTGACGTCGGCCGTGGCAGCCAGGTAGCGGCACCACCAGTCGTCCATCTGTGGGTAGCGCATCAGCCAGGCGCCCCCGTGGAAGTGCACGTACGCCGGTCGGTCGGGCTCCATGAACCATGGACGAAGATCCGCACCGGGCCGTGCCGGGTGGGCACCCGCAGGCGGTGCGGGCGGGGCAGGTCCTGGCCGGCGAAGCCCAGCTCGGCTCCGTAGCGCACCGTGAAGCGCGCGCTGGCGTGCATGAGCATCGCGCTGAGCCGGTCGGTCATCCTCACCCGAGTGCTTCGGAACCGCTCCGCGCCCGGATGGATAACCTGCATGACATGCGTGCAGCCCAGGTCGTCTCGCTCACCGGTCCCGCCGACGTCGTCGTCACCGACGTCCCCGAGCCTGAGCCGGGGCCGCAGGACGTGCTGGTCGAGGTGCACCGGGTGGGGGTCTCCTTCCCCGACCTCCTGCTCAGCCGGGGCGAGTACCAGATCAAGCCCGAGCTGCCCTTCTCGCTCGGCGTCGACGTGGCCGGCACGGTCGTGAGCGGGCCCGGCTTCGAGCCGGGCCAGCGGGTGGCCGGCGTCGGAGGCTATGGCGGGGCTCAGGAGCGCGCGGTGATCCCCGCGGCGTTCACGTTCGCGCTGCCCGACTCGATCACCTTCGACGAGGGCGCCGCGCTGCCGATGAACTACCTGACCGCCGAGTTCGCGCTGCACGAGCGGGGCCAGCTGCGCGCCGGCGAGACGGTGCTGGTGCACGGCGCCGCGGGCGGGCTCGGCACGGCGACCATCCAGGTCGCCAAGGGCATGGGCGCCACGGTGATCGGGGTGGTGAGCACCGAGGAGAAGGCCGCCACCGCGCGTGCCGCGGGGGCCGACCACGCCGTCCTCCTCGACGGGTTCAAGGACTCCGTGAAGGAGCTGACCGGAGGCCGTGGGGTCGACGTCGTCGCCGACATCGTGGGCGGCGATGCGTTCACCGACTCGCTGCGCTCGCTCGGCACCCAGGGGCGGCTGCTGGTCCTCGGCTTCGCCGCGGGCACCGGTATCCCCGAGGTCAAGGTCAACCGGTTGCTGCTCAACAACGTCGACGTGCGCGGCGTGGGCTGGGGAGCCTTCGCGATGGCGCTGCCCGACTACATGCAGGAGCAGTGGCAGCGCCTGCTCCCGATGATGGACGACGGCTCGGTGAAGCCGCCGATCGGGGAGGTCTACGAGCTCGCCGACTTCGGTCGTGCGCTCACCGCCATGGACGAGCGCCGCACGCTCGGCAAGTCGGTCGTCCGCCTACGTGACTGACCTCGACCCGGCGCACCGTCAGCTGACGAGCCGGGTGCGGTTCGACTGGGGTCCGACCGGGGCTGCGGCGATCACCGTCGGCCCGGGCGGCGCCGACATCGCGGTCGTGGTCGACGTTCTGTCCTTCACGACCACGCTCACCGTGGCCCTCGAGCGCGGCATCACGGTGCTGCCCTATCGCTGGCACGACGCCGGGGCCGCGGCCTACGCCGCCGAGCACGACGCCGTGCTCGCGGTCGGCAGGCTCGAGCAACGCTCCGGGGCAGCCGGTGTCAGCTTGTCGCCAGCGGCGATGGCCGCAGGTAACAGGCGTGGACCGCATCGTGCTGCCCTCGCCGAACGGGTCGAGCATCGCGTTCGCGCTGCGTGACTCCGGCGCGGTGGTCGTGGGCGCCTGCCTGCGCAACGCTCCGGCGGTCGGCACCTGGCTGGCCGCCCGACTCGACGCCGGTGCCACGGTGGCCGTGGTGGCCGCCGGCGAGCGGTGGCCCGACGGCTCACTGCGGCCGGCGGTCGAGGACCTCTGGGGCGCCGGTGCCGTGCTCGCCGGACTGGCGAAGGAGGCGTCCGACTCGCAGTACTCTCCCGAAGCCCGGTCCGCGGTCGCCAGCTACCTGGAGGTCGCCGGCGGCGGATTGGGGGAGCGGTTGCGTGTTTGCGCGAGCGGCGCGGAGCTCGCGGCACGCGGCTTCGGCGATGACGTCGACCTCGCCAGTGAGGCTGGTGCGACGGATGTGGTTCCCGTCCTGCGCGGCCAGTCCTTCAGTGCACTTTGATCTGCGCGCCTTAAAAATTGGGCAGCTCTGACATTGTCACGACTGGTCACCAGATGATTGCCCGGTTGGCGTGCATACCACGACGTCTAGTACCTTCAAGGGCACTCGGCACAACTTCCCCTGGTGTTTCTTACAGAACACTCGAGGCACACACCCCAATGACCATGCTGGCCGGGCGAGGAGAAGCGATGAATACAACGTTCGTGAAGTGGGGCGCCGTCACGGCAGCCGCCACTCTTGCGTTCTTGCCAACTGCCGCCAATGCCGCCGACAAGGTCGTCGCACGGGCTGCAGCCAACGGAATCACGGTCGCCCTCGCGGGCAACGGATTCGACTCGGGCGTCACCGTGGAGGAGCGCACCGGGGACAAGGTGACGAAGACGGGTGAGCCCAACCCGCCGATCGCCGTCCTCGGCAACCAGAACCTGATCAACGCTGGCGTCCTGGCCCAGGACACCGACACCTCGATCGTGCAGCGCGACGGTGAGTCGGCCGCGTGTGCCGGCACCGCCGGCAACGGCGCGAGCATCGCGGACGTCGGTGACTCCAACTGCATCACGCCGGGCGACCCGCTCGGCCTTTCGATCGCGAACCTCGACCTCACGGGAGCGATCCTGATCGACCCTGAGTCGGCGCTCGGCGGACTGTCCCCGCTGAACGCGATCATTCCGCAGCTGGTCGGCCCGCTGACCGCCGCCATCAGCGACGGTCTGGAGCCCCTCGGTGCCACCGGTCTGGCCGGCACCCTCGGCGCTGTGGAGGCTCGGTGCAACGCCCGTCCCGGCGTCGCCGAGGGCACGGCGAACATCGTCGACACCAAGCTCACCTTGAGCCTGGGCGGCACCGACATCGACCTGGTCGAGCTGCCCGCCAGCCCGCCGCCGAACACGCACGTGCTGACCAACCTCGACGTGGTGCTCAACGTCGTGCTCGACGCCCTGCGGGTCGACATCAACAACACCCTCGACGGTGCTCTGGCCCCGCTGAGCGCGATCATCGACCCGATCCAGGACCAGATCGTCAACAACCTGATTGCTCAGATCGCGCCGCAGCTCGCGCCGCTCGAGGACAACATCCTCGACATCACGCTGAACGAGCAGAGCACCCCGGAGAAGGGCTCGATCACAGTCACCGCGCTGCACCTCGAGCTGCTGCCTGCCGCCGCTCAGTTCGCCGACGGTGCCCTGCTCGACATCAAGATCGGCAATGTGGGCTGTGGCCCCAACGCCCGCGTCGACACGCCGGACGAGCCGGACAACCCGGACAACCCGGACAACCCCGACCTGCCGGACGGCCCGAACAACCCCGACCTGCCTGAGGTGCCGACCATCGTCGACTCCGGTCTGGCCGGAACGTCCACCGACGGTGGCCCGGGTAGCCCGCTCCTCTGGGGCATCCTCGGTGCGACCGTGGTCGCCACCGCTGGTGCTGGTTCGGTGACCGGACGGCGTCTCGTTCGTCGATGAGGTTTCTTCACCGGGTGGGCCGCTTGCGGCCCACCCGCCGATCCGCCCGGGGGATCACTGCGGGTTTCGTCGCAGCGGTCCTCGGGGCGGTTCTCGCTTTTGTCCTCATCGGCGTTCCCGGTGACGACGCCGGCGATCGGCCCGAGGCTCAGTTCACCCCGCCCGACCGCACGAGCAGTGCAGGTTCTGACGGCCCGGGAGAGTCCGACGACCTGTTGGTCGTGCCCGACATCGGACTGGCGGCACCCATGATCGACATCGAGGTCGACCCGGACGGCGTGCTCAGCCCGCCCTCCGACGTCAGCGAGGTCGGCTTCTGGCAGCGCAGTGCCGTGCCCGGCGCGCTGGAGGGTCAGACCGTGATCACCGGACACACGGTGCACACCGGCGGTGGCGTGATGAACGAGCTGGGCAAGCTGGACGAAGGCGACGACGTCCGGGTCCGTTTCGACGGAGAGTTCACCAGCTACGAGGTGACCGGGGTCGAGACACTGACCCGCGCGGAGGTTGCCGAGCAGGCTTATGACCTGTTCGGCCAAGATCGCGAGGAGGGTCGCCTGGTGTTGGTGACCTGCACCGATTGGGACGGTGCTGTCTACCAGAGCAACATCATCGTCTACGCGGAGCCGCTCAGAGCGGCGTGAGCGGGTGGATCGTCAGATCCCCCGCCAGCAGGGGCCCGAGGGTCCCGAAGGCCTCTGCTACATGCGGTTGCGTCATGTGCTCGTCCATCGCGGCCTGTGAGGCCCACGCTTCCACCGTGACGAAGGTGCCGGGCGTGCTGGCCGACTCGAACACGTCGTAGGCCAGGCACCCATCCTCCTGCTGGGAGGCAGCGGCGAGTGCCTGCAGTGCCGGCCCCACCTGCTCGGTGGAGGCGGGGTCGAACGGAAGGGTGGCCACGACGCGCAGCGGTGCGGAGTCGGAGGTGGGCTCAGTCATGCCGCCACCGTACTGGCCCGACTACGCTGACCGCGTGAGCATCCTTGACGACGCCCGCGCGGGCATGGACCCCGACACCCGACCGCAGGACGACCTCTTCGGTCACGTGAACGGCCGTTGGCTCGCGGAGGAGGAGATTCCCTCCGACCGTTCGAGCTGGGGGCCCTTCGTGCAGCTGGCCGACGTGGCCGAGGCCCACGTGCGCGACATCATCGAGTCCCTGGCTGCGGCAACGACCGAGGGAACCGGCCCGACCGCGGCCGCCGACGCCGAGGACGCCCGCAAGATCGGCGATCTGTTCGCCTCCTTCATGGACACCGAGGCCATCGACCGGCGGGGCACCGAGCCGCTGCGCCCCTTGATCGAGGCGGTCGGTGCGCTGCGCGACGTCCGCGACCTGGCAGCCTTCCTCGGCGAGTTCGAGCGGTTCGGGGGTCACGGGATCTTCGGCTCCTACGTCGACAACGACGACCGCAACTCCGACCGCTACATCATGAACCTCTACCAGGGTGGGCTCGGCCTGCCCGACGAGTCCTACTACCGCGACGACAAGTTCGCCGAGACCCGCGACAAGTACGTCGGCTACCTCACCGACCTGCTGACGCTCGGCCGGCACGAACGCCCCCGAAGCTGCGGCGACGATTGTGGGCATCGACACCCAGATCGCGGCCGGACACTGGGAGCGCGCCGAGACCCGCGACGTCCAGAAGACCTACAACCTGCTGACCTTCGACGAGCTGGTCAGCCTGTGCCCGAACTTCGACTGGCACTCCTACGTCACCAACCTCGGCGGTGACGACCAGACACTGGCCGAGGTGTGCGTCCGCCAGCCCTCGTTCTTCGAGCACCTCTCCACGGTGCTCGACGAGGTCTCCATCGAGGACTGGAAGACCTGGCTGTTGAGCCATGTGCTGCGCTCGGCGGCGCCGTACTTGCCCGATGCCTTCGTCGAGGCCAACTTCGACTTCTACGGCCGCACGCTCAACGGCACTCCCGAGCTGCGCGCACGCTGGAAGCGCGGGGTCTCGTTCGTCGAGGGTGCGATGGGGGAGGCGGTCGGCAAGGAGTACGTCGCGCGCCACTTCCCGCCGACGTCCAAAGCACTCATGGACGACCTGGTCGCCAACCTTCTCGCGGCCTACCGCGTGTCGATCTCCGAGCTCGACTGGATGACCGAGGAGACCAAGCAGCGGGCCTACGCCAAGCTCGACACGTTCCGGCCGAAGATCGGCTACCCCGAGAAGTTCCGCGACTACTCAGGGCTGCCGGTCAGCCGCGACGACCTCCTGGCCAACGTTTACGCCGCCTCGGCGTTCGAGACCGACCGACAGCTGCACAAGATCGGGTCGCCGGTCGACCGCGACGAGTGGCACATGCTGCCGCAGACGGTGAATGCCTACTACAACCCCGGCACCAACGAGATCTGCTTCCCCGCCGGCATCCTGCAGAAGCCGTTCTTCGCCCCCGACGCCGCCCCCGAGGAGAACTACGGCGGTATCGGTGCGGTGATCGGGCACGAGATCGGTCACGGGTTCGACGACCAGGGCGCCCAGTACGACGGGTCCGGCAACCTCAACGACTGGTGGACCGCCGCTGACAAGGCGGCCTTCGAGCAGCGCTCGAAGGCGTTGGTCGACCAGTACGACGTCTTCGAGCCGCGGAGCCTGCCCGGCGAGAGCGTCAACGGCCAGCTGACCGTCGGCGAGAACATCGGTGACCTCGGCGGGCTCACTATCGGGCACCGCGCGTTCGTCATCAGCCAGGCCAAGCAGGGCAGCGGAGCGACGGCAGAGCAGCGGCAGCGACTGTTCATGAACTGGGCCTATGTCTGGCGCACCAAGCGTCGGCCCGAGCAGGAGCGCCAGTACCTCACCATTGACCCGCACTCGCCGCCGGAGTTCCGCGCCAACATCGTGCGCAACCTCGATGAGTTCCACGAGGTCTTCGCCACCGCCGAGGGGGACGGGCTGTGGCTCGACCCGGCCGACCGGGTCCGGATCTGGTAACCGCCGCTGCGCCGGGTGAGCGAGCCGAGGCGCTGCGGCGGCTTCTGGACGCCGTCGTCGAGGGCAACGTGCACGCCTATCTCGACGCTCCCCGACTGCCGGTCGACCCCGCGTGGGATGCCGGCTTGACCACGCTCGCCCGCACTTGGGTGCGTCAGTGGGAGTCCGCGGTGTGCACGGGGTCCGCGACCGTCGCGCCAACCGACCCCACCGACGCGGCGGCGTCCTGGTTGCGTATTGCGACCATGGGTTGGGCGAGCTCGGGCGACCTGACTGCTGGGTCTGACGACCTGGTGAGAGCAGCCACGGGAGCCGACCTCCCCCACCTCGACGACCAGCTGCAGCGCTTCGCGGCCTATCTGCTCGTCGAGGCACTGATGGCCCACGCGCGCCTAGACCTGGCCGAGCAGCTGGTGGTGCGACTCGGCCCGGGCCTGTGGGAGCAGCCGGTGCTCGAGGGGCACCCCTTCGCACACATGGTGCGCGTGTGTCGGATTCGGCTGGCGGCGTTCCGCGGTGACCTCGCGCTCGCCACTGCTGTGCCACCGCTCGCCGGCGCGCACTCGCAGCGCCTCGCGGCCTTGACCGCCGCCACCGACTGCCTGGTGCGCGGCAACGAGGCGGAGGTCGGCGAGGTGCGACGGTTGGCAGCGCACGTCTCGGCGCTGATGCCGGACGCTGAAGACGTGGTGGGGGCCGGCTGCCACATGTTGGTGGCGTTCGGACTGGTGGCGGTCGGTGACGTGGCCGAGGCCGCGCGGCGGGTGCCGGTGGCCGGCGGCGACGCCGCCCTGAGCGGACTCAACATCATCGACCGCGCGCTCGGGCTTGGAGCTGCTCGTGGCCCTGGCCCTGGCCGACGAGGACGTCGATGCCGCGGAGGCCTGGCGTGACCAGGCCGGCGAGCTGGCGCTCTCATCCATCGCGAGCTCGACGGTCGCACGCCTGAACAGTCGAGTGGCCCTGGCCGTCGGTGCCCACGACGAAGCGGTCGAGTGGGGTGAGCACGCGGTCGAGCTCGCCGCCGCGGCCGACCGACGGATCGAGGTCGCCGAGGGCGAGATCGTGTTGTCGCGGGCTCGGCTTGCCCGCCATCGACCGGGCGACTCGGCAGCCGCCACGCGGTCGCTCACCGAGATGGTGGCCGAAGCGGAGCGGCGTGGGCATCATGCCGCTCGGCGATCGGCCACCCGCGAGCTGCGCCCCATCGGACGTCGCCTGCCTCCCGCGGCCGGCGCGGGGTGGTCGGGGCTGAGTGAGCGCGAGACCGAGGTGGCCAGGCTCGTGGCCGACGGGCTGGGCAACCGCCAGGTGGCTCGAGCGCTCGATCTCACCGAGCACACCGTGCGGGCGCACGTCTCACGAGTGCTGGCCGCTTTCGGAGTGGCCAGCCGGTCGGGGTTGCCGGGCGCGATGGGAGCCGGTGGGCCGAGGGTGAAGAACCCCGCGCTCACCGACCGACAGCTGGCCGTGGCCGGCGCCGTGGCCCGGGGCGCGAGCAACGCCACGATCGCCGCCGAGCTCGGCATCAGCCCCCGCACGGTCGAGAAGCACGTCGCTGAGATCCTCCGCCGATGGGGACTCTCCAGCCGCACGGCGCTGGCGGCCGCCGTCCTCTCTCCCCACAACGCTGACCCGTCCTCTATAGAGGACGGGTCAGCGTGAAGAAGGAATTCGATCAGCTGACGGTGGCGCAGAGCAGCGTGATCTTGAGCTTGTTGCCCGCGAGACCGTTCGAGTTGCGACCCAGAACCATGCCCGAGGCGGACAGGAGCCGGGTCTGTACGCCGTCGTAGCTGTTGGAGAACTCTCCGGATACCGAGATGGCCCTCTTGCCGTTCGGACACACGGCCGTGATGGTCCCCTGACCGTTCACCCCGAGACCAGGCCCCTCGTTCACCTCGAACACCAGGCCGGCCAACCCCGGGGCCCCGGCGGGGCCAGTTGCACCGGTGCTCCAGCGGGCCCCGGTGCCCCAGCAGGGCCAGCGGGACCGGTGGGACCAGCGGGCCCCGGTACGCCGGTTGACGGTCCGGCGGGGCCCTGGGGTCCCGCCGGGCCAGCCGGTCCCGACTGGCCTTGAAGTGCGGTCCTGGCGCCGGACGACAGGTCGGTCACTGTGAGGTTGCCGTCCTTGACGTCCCTCGTGGTCACCGAGCCGTCCTTGATCTGGGCGCCGGTGATCTGTGCGCCGGCCACCGCGCCGCCAGCGCCGGCGGTCACGACCGCGGCGCCGAGTACGAGTGCGGGGACCCATCGGCTGAGTCGGGGAGAGGACATCTGCTGCTCCTGATGTGTGGGGAGTGGAAGCAGCAAAGGTTCATGCGAGGTCTTTCGGTCGCCTGTCGGTTCTCTGTCATCGCCTCCGGGTGAGGCAGAGGGGGTGATCGACGACACTGGATCAGCTGACGTGCGAGGCCTCGGCGACGCGTAGTCGATTGGCCAGGGCGACGGCGATGCGGCGCAACACGGAGGGGTGTTGCTCGATCAGGTCGGAGAAGGCGCGGGGCTCGAGCACCAAGAGCTCCATTGGGGTGGTCGCGGTGACCGTCGCGGTGCGCAGCGACATGCGGTCGAGCAGGGTCATCTCACCGAGGATTTGCCCGGCGCCGACGGTCGCCACCGACTCACCGTCGATCGAGACATCCGCGGTGCCGGAGGCGACGACGAACGCCTCCACGCCTGCTTGGCCCTGCACCATCAGGACCTTTCCCGCCGGCACGGTGGTGGGTACCACGAGGTTCGAGATGTGCTTGAGCTCCTTGTCGCTGCACGCGCTGAAGAGCGGAATGCCAGCCAGGAGCTGGACAGTGGACGACGACGCGTGGGCCATGGCGGCCTCCTGGCGGGAGCAGTGGGAGGGTCCGGATGTGGTGTCTGGAACGTACTAGGCCAGGAGACCGGGCGGCCACTGGTCCAGACCGGTCGGCGCCGTGCGCGTGGCGGGCGCCACAAGGACGGCGACACCCCGGCGTCGCTGAGCGTGGCGGGGGGTCGCCGAGCCATAATTGTGGTGCGCGTGACATTGCCGGAGCGCCAGCAGCAGGCGCAGAGTTCGACGCGCCGGCCCACTCGGGAGCCGGAGTGAAAGAAAACTGAAAGATCGGCTGTCTAGTCTCCGATCCGCAGTACTCCCCAGCGTCACCCCCGCATAGCGATGTGCTCCCGAAAGCGAGACTCCCCATGTTCACCCAGCGCCTTCGCGTCCTTCTGGCAGCCTCCATCGCGGCCGTCGCGGCCGTTACTACCGTCGGTTCCGCGCCGGCGCACGCCGAACCAGGCACCTCGTGCTCAGCGCCTGAAGTTCACGGCCAGCTGGAGCGCGTCCTCAACTTCACGACCGGGCGGTACGACACCCGGGTGACGTCCTCTGGCTTCACCACGGCCTCTTGCCCATCGAGCTACTTCGACTACAAGTACGAGCTCTACGTTCCACCGCAAGACCATGTTCGGCGGAGGCGCTGAGCAGAGCGCCGCGGCGACGGCGCCCTCAACCTCGGTCACACCTGCTACCTACCGAGGCGTGCGCTTCGGCACCAACATCGCTTTCCCGACCAGGTCCTTCTCCGAGCCCCAGTACGGCGGGTTCGGTGGTGTGTACGTCGGCATTCGCACCTACTCCAAGCCCTCGTGGACGAGCTCGTGGTCGTCGCACCCCGACAACACCGATTGGTACTTCCTCAGCTCGTACGGTTCATTCGACACCGGTGACATGGACCAGAGCTTCCCAAGCAACTGGTCCTGCCCGACCGGCTACACCAAGGGCGGCTGCTGACCCGCATCTAGCTCTGATCGAGAGGGGCGCCGGCCTACTCGGCGACTTTCTCGGCCTTTAGGGCGGATTCGAGGAGCGCGCGAGCCTCACCCTCGTTCTCTGTGGCCTCCAACAGGACGCAGGCGGCCTCAGCGTCGGCGAGAGCCTCGGCCACTCGGCCGAGAGCCAGCAAGATGGTGCCGCGCGTGTGCAGGCAGTCCCCCTCGCGCAGGGGCGCGGCATGATGCCGGGCGAGTCGTAGAGCCTCGTCGGCGTAAGGCAGGGCCTCGTCGTTGCGGCCTGAACGGTGCAGGGCGAAGGCGAGGTTGTTGCGAGACCCCAGCCGCCCGTTGGCATGGCGCAGTCGGTCACTAACGATGACGGCCTCGCGCGCGTGCTGCACTGCAGCGGCCAGGTCGCCCCGCCAATCGGACACGGCGACCAGGAAGTTCAGGCACATCAGAGCCTCGGATGCCGCCCCGCATCGGCGCGCCGCCTCGATTCCCAGCTGAAGGACGCAGTCTGCTTCGTCGAGAGCTCCCGTGCAGCCTAGGATCTCCGCCCGATAGCGGTGCGCCCGTGCCAGAGAGGCGTCGTCCCCAGCCCTCTCGAAGACCGAGCCGACGCTTTCAAGCAGAGCAAGCGCATCGTCATTGCGGCCCTGCTCGCCCCAGATGTATGCGCGCAGCATGTCACCGCGCACGGACCGCGCGAGGGCTGCATCAGACTCGACAGCGCTGAAAGCCTCCTCATGGCGCGCCTGGGTAACCAGCGACCAGGCGAGTTCTTCGACGAGATAGGTCCGTGACTCCGGTTCCAGCCGTTGCGCGAGCGCAGACTCGGCCAGCGCTACTGCTTCTGAGTGACGCCCGAGCCGCCGAAGAACCGCGACTAGAAGATGCTCCGCGCCCCGGGCTCCGCAGTCGATGGCCTCAATCAGGGCTCGTTCCGACTCCAAATACCTCGCCAGCCGCTCCAAGAGCGCGCCCAGCACCACCAGCCGATCTGCGCGCTCGTGACGCTGCTCGTCGGTCGCAGTCCTTCGCAGCTCGGCCTCCCGCACGAGATGCAGCACGGCCTCCTCGTGACGGCCGAACTTCAAGGCCTCTGTGGCCGCGTTCTCCAGGGCCTCGACCGCGCGGGGCCCGGCGCCTGCCAGGTAGAGGTGCCGGGCCAGAAAACCAGGGCGCTCGTCGTCGGGCACCAGGTCGCTGCAGGCGTCGGCTGCGGCCAGGTGGAGGGTGCGGCGGCGCGCGCGGGTGGTGCGCACGTAGGCAGTGTTCTGGACGACGGCGTGCACGAACTGGTCGCCGTCCAGCATCCGCGCGGCCCGCAGCCCGTCGAGGGCGTCGTGGATCTCGTGGTGGGGCAGCGCCAGCTGGACGGCGACCGCGGTGACCAGCTCTTCGCTGACCGGCGCGCCGAGCACCGCGGCGATCGTCAGCGCCCGTTCCTGGCGCGTTCGGGAGCGCGTCGATGCGGGCGCCGATGAGGCCTTCGAGCGAGTCGGGCACGAGGTCGAGGGCTGCTCTGCGAGCCCCGACGCCGCTGGCAACCAGGACCCCGCCGTCGACGAGCTCGACCAGGCCACGGTCGCGCAGGGCGAGAGCGAGCTCGGCCACGTAGAGCGGGTTGCCGCCGACTGCGCGGGCGATGTCGGCGACGAGCACGTCGGGCGGCAGCGCCGCCGAGCAGGTCGGCGACGAGAGCCGCCACGGCGCTCGTCCACGAGCGGACGACCTCGACGCACGGGCAGGCGCGGTGGTCGCGACAGCGGCTCACGGGAGGTCGCGACCAGCAGCAGGTCGGCGTCGCGCAGCGGGGTGTGCAGCAGGTCGTCGAGGAGGTCGAGGGAGGGCTGGTCGGCCCAGTGCAGGTCCTCGAGCACGACGACCAGGGGCGCTGCTGCACGTCAGCGCGGCCGCGACGTCGGTGGCGACGACGTCGCGCCGTCTGCGCCGGAGCCAGCGCGCGCCAGCGTCGGCGTCGAGGTCGCCGCGCACGATGCGCAGTCCGGCGGCGGTCCCGCTCGAGACCCGCGGGCACGCCGACCCAGGGTCGGTAGGAGCGGGCGGTGTCGTGCGGCGCGCACCCGCCCTCGAGCCAGGTGCCGTGCCGAGGCGGACTGCGCGGCCTCCTCGAGCAGCCGACTCTTGCCTGCGCCGGCCTCGGCCAGCAGCAGCAGCCCGCCGCCGTGCCCGTTCCGCCGTCTGGATCAACGCGGCCAGCTCGGCGTCGCGACCCGACGATGCGTGGCGGTGCGCGGCTCCCGCCGCTGCACCGACACGGGCTCGTTCGCCCAGCAGCAGCCAGGCCGGCAGCGGTTCAGCGCGGCCCTTGACGGTGAGGCCGCCGAGGTCCTCGAAGTCGAACGCCTCGTGGGCGAGCCGGTACGTCGCCTCGCCGACCACGCAGCCACCCGGCGGCGCGTTCGACTGCAGGCGCTGCGCCATGTTCACCGAGTTGCCGAGGATGTTGTAGTCGGTCTTGATGTCGCCGGCCACCAGCCGGGCCATCACCGCGCCGGTGTCGACGCCGATGCGCAACGACAGACCGGCTGCCTCGGGCGGGGCCACCGCGAGCAGGGCAGGAAACTCAGCGAGCATCTCCTGGGCGCAGCGCACGGCGCGGACGGCGTCGTCCTCGTGGGCGACCGGAGCGCCGAAGTAGGCGAGCAGCGCGTCGCCGGCGAACGAGCCGACGTACCCCTCGCCGCGCTTCACGATGCGCACCAGCGCGGCCAGGATCGGGTCGACCACCTCGGCCAGCGTCTCGGGGTCGAGCCGCCCGGCCAGCGGCGTGAACCCCGATAGGTCGGCGAAGATCGCCGAGACCAGTCGCCGCTCCTCGGGCAGGCGGCCACCCTGCGCGACGAGCTCGGAGCGCAGCTGGTCGCCCACCAGTGCGCGCAACACCTCGTCGATCTCGGCGGTGCCGGCATCGGTGGTGCCGCGGGCCTGCCCGCAGAAGGCGCAGAAGCCGTGCGTCTCGGGCCACTTGGCGCCGCAGGCCGCACACGACCACTCCATGGCCGAAAGCGTAGGGCCGGGCCGACGCGCCTGGGTAGCGTCGAGCGCCCTGTGGAGGACCCCGCGTGCTCGTCGGCCCTCGCTGGTAGACACGACGCATGACGTCGACCGCAGACCGAGACATGGGGGCCACCCAGGTGCGTCGCGACGCCGAGGCGCACCTGCGCGCGCTCGTCGGGCGTGATGACGTCACGCTGCGCGACGACCAGTGGACCGCGATCGAGGCGTTGGCCGTCGGACGGCGCCGGGCGCTGGTCGTGCAACGCACCGGCTGGGGCAAGTCGGCGGTCTACTTCGTGGCAACGCTCCTGCTGCGCGGCCAGGGGTCAGGCCCGACCGTGATCGTCTCCCCGCTGCTCGCCCTGATGCGCAACCAGATCGCCGCCGCCGAGCGCGCCGGCATCCGCGCGGTGACCATCAACTCGACCAACCTCGAGCAGTGGGAACAGACCCACCAGGCGATCGCGGCCGGTGAGGTCGACGTGCTGCTGGTGAGCCCGGAGCGGCTCAACAACCCGGGTTTCCGCGACGAGGTGCTGCCGCGGCTGGCGGCCACGTGCGGCCTGCTGGTGGTCGACGAGGCGCACTGCATCAGCGACTGGGGCCATGACTTCCGACCCGACTACCGACGCATCCGCACCCTGCTCGACCGAGCTGCCCGACGGCATCCCGGTGCTGGCCACCACCGCGACCGCCAACACCCGCGTGACCACCGACGTCTCCGAGCAGATGGGCGCGGACACGCTCGTGCTGCGCGGGTCGCTCGACCGCGAGTCGCTGCGGCTCGGCGTGGTCCGGTTGAAGACGGCGCAACAGCGGCTGGCCTGGCTGGCCGACCACCTCGCCGAGCAGCCCGGGTCGGGCATCGTCTACTGCCTCACGGTGGCGGCGACGAAGGAGGTCGCCGACTACCTCCGCTCTCGCGGCCACGACGTCGCCGCCTACTCCGGGCAGACCGAGCAGACCGAGCGGCTGGCGCTCGAAGAGGCCCTGGCGACCGGGCAGGTGAAGGCGTTGATCGCCACGAGCGCCCTCGGCATGGGCTTCGACGCGACCCTCGGCTTCGTCGTCAACCTCGGGGCGCCCCAGTCGCCGGTCGCCTACTACCAACAGGTCGGTCGTGCCGGCCGCGGACTCGCCAACGACGATGACCGGGCCACGGTGGTGCTGCTGCCGGCCATCGAGGACCGCGACATCTGGGCCTACTTCGGCTCGCTCGCCTTCCCTCCCGAGCCGCTCGTGCGCGAGACCTTGGCGGCGCTGGCCGACGAAGGGGGCGTGCTGAGCACCCCGGCGCTGGAGACCCGGGTCGAGCTCTCGCGCACCCGGCTCGAGCAGATGCTGAAGGTGCTCGACGTCGACGGCGCGGTGCGACGGGTGCGCGGCGGCTGGGAGGCCACCGGTCAGCCCTGGACCTACGACGAGGAGCGCTACCAGCGGGTGCGCGAGGCCCGTGAGCGCGAGCAGCAGGCGATGCTCGACTACCTCAGCACCGACGTCTGTCGCATGCGCTACCTCCGCGAGCAGCTCGACGACCCCGGCGCTGTCGACTGCGGCCGCTGCGACAACTGCGGCGGGCTCGCCCTCGACGCCACCGTCAGCGAGGACGCCGTCCACGAGGCGCAGGCCCGGTTGGCTCGCCCCGGCGTGCCGGTCGAGCCGCGCAAGATGTGGCCGACCGGCCTGGCGGCGATGGGCATCGAGCTCTCGGGCAAGGTCAAGGAGGGTGCCGAGGAGGGCCGGGCTATCGCCCGACTCACCGACCTCGGCCACGGTCAGGCCCTGCGCGATCTCTTCCGACCCGACACCGCCGACGGACCGGTGCCCGACTCGTTGGCCCGCGCGATGGTCGAGGTGCTCGGTGACTGGCGACCGACCGTGGAGGGCATCGTCGTGGTCGAGTCGGCCACCCGCCCGACGTTGACCGAGAGCCTCGCGTCGGGGCTGAGCCGCTTCCTGGGTGTGCCGGTGGTCGGTCGCTACGAGATCGTCGATCCCGGGGTGGCCCCTGGGCAGGGCGCGATGAACTCGGCCCAGCGGGTGGCCGCGGTCGGTCGCCGCTACGCCCTCGCGCTCGACGCGGACGTCGCGGGCCAGTCGCTGCTGCTGGTCGACGACCAGGTGGGCACCGGATGGACGCTCACCCGGGCCGCGGTCGCGCTGCGTGAACGCGGCGCTGCCGCCGTCCTGCCCCTGGTGCTGGCGACCACCTGACCCTTGTCGGGGCGGGGGGTGCGGGCCTACCGTCCGAAGATGAAGACACCCCCTCGCACCACGTCGTGCGTGCCTGTGGCACGCCCTGATGATCGGCATCGCGCTGACCCGTCCTCTATAGAGGACGGGTCAGCGTAGGTTCGGGGGCATGCGCGTCGGGATCACCCTGCTGACCGACCTTCCGTGGGCCGAGGCGCGACCTCGGTGGTTGGCCGCCGAGCAGATGGGCTTCGACCACGCGTGGACCTACGACCACCTGGTGTGGGGCGGCCTGCCCGACTCGCCGTGGCGGGCCGCCACGCCGGTGCTCGGCGCCGTCGCCCAGGCGACGTCGACCATCAAGCTGGGCACGCTCGTGGCGTCGCCGAACTTCCGGCACCCCTACCTGCTGTTCCGCGATGCGCAGGCGCTCGAGGACGTCAGCGACGGCCGCTTCCTTTTCGGCGTCGGGGTGGGCGGCAACCTGGACTCCGAGGTGCTGGGTGAACAGGCTCTCTCCGTGCCGGAGCGGGTCGACCGCTTCCAGGAGTTCGTGCAGACCTCGTGGCGCTTGCGGGACGGCGACCACGTCACGACGACAGGTCGATGGTTCAGCACCGCCGGCGCGCGCACCCTGCCCGGCCTGCGCCGCACGCCCTTGCTGGTGGCGGCGAACGGTCCTCGCTCGGTGCGCTTCGCCGCGACCGTCGGCGACGGCTGGGTGACCACAGGCCCGCAGGCCGACAGCACGGACGCCTGGTTCGTCGGCCTCGCCGAGGCGGCCCGCGTGTTCGACGAGACGGTGGCCGCCATCGGCCGGGGCGCCCTGCCGCGCTACCTCCTGCTCGACTCGGCCCCCCATCTCGGCGGCGTCGGACGGACGTCGCTGAGCAGCGTCGACCACTTCACCGAGCTCACCGGGCGGGCGGCCGAGCTCGGCTTCACCGACGTCGTCACCCACTGGCCCCGGCCGGACTCGCCGTACGCCGCGTCCGACGCGGTGCTCGAGGTCGTCGCAAATGAGGTGATCCCGGGCCTACAGTGCCGAGCATGACGACTGCTCCCTCGCCTGACACCTCCACCGCGCCCGGTCCAACCGCCGCCCCCTCCCCGGCGGCGCCCCCCGCCGCCGACCGCGGCGCGGTGCGCACCGCCACCACAGCAGTGGCGCTCGGCGTCGCCCTGCTCGTCGCCGCGATCGTGCAGTCGGCCGTCTACTCGCGCGCCGACGGCGACCTCGACTGGAAGTACTACGGTGTCGGGCTCGGGGCCGCGATCCTGCTGACGATCGTCGCCCCGTTGGCGGTCGTGTTCGTCGCCGACTCAGCCATGCGCACCGCGGTGGCCTCGTGGCCGGCCGCGTTCGGCGCGCTCGGGGTCGGGCTCATGGTCGCGATCGGCATGGAGGACGGCGACGCCGTCGCCTGGGTGGTCGGCGGCCTCGTCCTCGGTCTGTCGGTGGTCGGCTACCTGCTCGCTCGTGGCGGGGCGCCGACCGTCACCGCGGTGCTCGGGCTCGGCATCCTCTACGCCCGCGGCGTTCGACGAGATCTTCGGCGTCGACGGCGACGAGACCGGCTTCGCCACGATCGGCGCCGGTCTTCTCGTGTTCGTGGTCGGAGTGACGGTGCTCGGGTGGGTGCTGCCCGCCACCCGCGCGCTGACCGGCGTCGTCGTCGGTGTGATCGGCGTGGTCGGGTACGTCGGCCTGATGGCCGCCATCAGCCTGAGCGGCTTCTTCGAAGCGTTCATCCCGTTCGCGCTCGATGGGTCCGAACCGTTCACCGGCAACAACGACCTCGACCAGGACACCTACATCACGCTCGCCTACGCCGCTGGTCTCGTGCTGCTGTGGGTCCTGGCCAGCGTGCTGACCCACCACTCCGGCTTCCGCGTGCTCATCGTGACGATGACTGCGGTGATCCTGCCGCTCGCGGTCTTCAACCTCGGAGTCGACGACCCCAACTGGGTCTCCCTCGGCGCCGCCGTGCTCGGCGCCGTCGTCGTGCTGCTCGTGCTCGCCTCGGGCCGCAGCAACGGAGCCGGTGGACATCGCGGCAAGCGGGTGGCCAGCGATGCGCCTGCTCCCGCTACGCCCGCGACGCCCCCGGGACAGCATCGCCACGCACCAGCCCATCCCCGCCGGCCCCGGCCTCCCCGGCGCACGGCGCCCGCCGACGAGGCGAAGGTCGAGGACCCGACCCCGCCCGACGTCCCGCCGACGGAGACCATTCCCACCTCGACCACTGCTCCGGGCGCACCGACGGCGTCGTCCGACTCGCACCCCCGCCGCCGGCCGCCGATGCCGCCGACGAGAAGGTCGACCCGGCCGCGCCGAAGCCGCCGGGTCAGACCAGCTGAGGCGCCGAGGACCTGCCGGCTCGACGGGGCTCGAGCCGGACGCTGGGTCGAGGTGAGCTGTGCCACGGCACCTTTACGTGGAACTAGAACAGGTTCTAGTCTCCGGGCATGACTCTGCGCGTGATCCAGTGGACCACCGGCAACATCGGACGACGATCGCTGCACGCGATCATCGGTCGACCCGACATGGAGCTGGTGGGCGTCTACGCGCACGGCGCCGACAAGGTCGGGCGCGACGCGGCCGAGCTGTGCGGGCTGGCCGGAACCCACCGGCGTCGCTGGCCACCAACGACATCGAGGCGCTGGTCGCGCTGGCGCCGGACGCGTGCTGCTACAACCCGTTGTGGCCCGACATCGACGAGCTCGTGCGGCTGCTCGAGTCGGGCATCAACGTCTGCTCGAGCGCGGCCTGGATCACCGGCGGCAAGCAGTCGCCCGCAGATCTCGACCGGATCCGAGCGGCCTGCGAGGCCGGCGGCTCCACGATCTTCGGCAGCGGCGCCCATCCCGGCATGACCAACGTGATCGGGATGACGCTGAGCGGCTCGTGCGAGCGGGTCGACGAGATCCGGATCACCGAGTCGGTCGACTGCTCGACCTACGAGTCGGCCGGGAACCCAGTCGGCGATGGGGTTCTGCCAGGACCCCGCCACGCCTGGGCTCGCGGAGTCGTGCGCGTGGAGAGCGAGGTGTTCGCCGAGTCGGCGGCGATGATGGCCGACGCGCTCGGCGTCACAGCTCGACCGGATGACCTTCGACGTCGACGTTCACCGAGGCCACCGGCGACACCGACCTGGGCTTCATGACGATCCCGGCCGGCACCGTGGGCGGCGTGATGGGCTACCACCGCGGCTGGGTGGGTGAGCGCAACGTGGTCAGCGTCGGTTTCAACTGGACGATGGGTGACCACGTCGTGCCGCCCAAGCCGCTGGCGCACGGCCACGTGATCCAGGTGTTCGGGGTGCCGAACATGCGCACCGTGCTGCACTGCCTGCCGCCGCGCGGAGTGGACCGAGGAGGGCTTCATGGGCCTCGGCATGATCTACACCGCGATGCCGGTGACCAACGCGGTGCCTACGTCGTGGCGGCCCCGCCGGGCATCGTCACGCTGGCCGACCTGCCGCCGATCACCGGGCGGGTCGCTGTCTGACGGGCCGCTGTCTGAGGGTCAGGCGGCTAGCCCAGCAGGCCGGTGATGGCGGCGCGGAGCCGCTCGTCGCTGGGCTCGACCGTCGGGCTGAACCGGGCGACCACCGAACCGTCGGCGTCCACGAGGAACTTCTCGAAGTTCCACTGCACGTCGCCGACCTTGCCGGTCTCGTCGGGGGTGTCGACCAGAGCCTGGTAGATCGGGTGCCGGTCGTCGCCGTTCACCTCGATCTTCTCGCTCATCGGGAACGTGACGCCGTAGGTGGCCGAGCAGAACTCGGCGATCTCCTCTGACGAGCCGGGCTCCTGGCCCATGAACTGGTTGCACGGCAGGCCGACGACGCTGAACCCCTGGTCGGCGAAGCTCCTCGTGGAGCGCCTCGAGGCCGGCGTACTGCGGGGTGAGGCCGCACTTGCTGGCCACGTTGACGAGGAGCGCGGGGCCGGAGCCGGTGAGCTCGCCGAGGGTGGCAGAGCGTGCCGTCGAGGCGGGCGATCGGTTGGTCGAGGATTGACATAGGCACGATCGTAGGATGCGCACGTGACCGGCCCTCGACGTGTGGTCCTCCACGTGGGGGCGCCGAAGTCCGGCACCACCTACCTGCAGAGTCGGTTGAACCGCAACGTCGATCCGCTGGCTTCACACGGGGTGCTGGTGCCGCACCTGGCCTCGGGCAAACGCCCAGCAACGTTCGTGTTCCGAGCTGCGCTCGACGTCACCGAGCGTGCGGATGAATCGCGGGCTCGGGTTCTCGGGTGGCTACTGGGACCGGCTGGTCGCGGCGGTCGGTGCCCACGCCGGTACGGCGGTGCTCAGCCACGAGGCGTTCGTGCGGGCCGACGACCACGCGGCAGCAAGGATCTTCGAGTCGCTCGGCGGGGACGTCGAGCTGCACGTCGTCTTCACCGCGCGCGACCTCGGCCGCCAGCTCGTGTCGGGCTGGGTGGAGGGCCTGCGCAACGGCGCGTCCCGACCGTTGTCGGCTCACCTGGAGCGTGCGCGGGACGGCGAGCTCAAGCTGCTGGCGTCGTTCGACCTGCAAGCGTGCTGGGGCGGTGGCTCACCCACGTTCCGGCCTCGCACGTGCACCTGGTGACGGTGCCGACCTCGGCGGCTGACCCCGAGCTGCTGTGGCAGCGCTTCTGCGTGGCGGCCGGGATCGACCCGGCCTGGGCGCCTGAGGAAGCCACGCGGGTCAATGAGTCGGTCGGCGTCCCCGAGACCCAGGTGCTGCTCGCGCTGAACGCCGCGCTCGACGGCAAGGCCCGCCGTGGACGCCGCTTCCACGACGTGGTGCGCCGCTCGGTGGTGGGCGCCGGGCTCGCCGGCCGTGATCCGACCGGGTGCAGCTCGACCCGGCCCACCACGGCTGGGTGCCGGGTTGTCGGAGGAATGGCTGGCGTGGGTGCGCTCGTCCGGGGTGGACGTCGTCGGCGACCTGCTCGACCTGGTGCCGCCTCAGGTGGCGGTGGCCGACTGGGTCGACCCGGCCGTGCCGCACCCCGACGTCGCCGATGCGCGGCGCCGCGCTGCCGCCGTCGTCCGCGACTGCGCCGGCGCGGCTGACCGCCGGGGAGCGGTGGCCAGCCACCGAACGGCGGCGCGATTCCGTGGCTGAGCCACCGCTGCCCGGGCGATGGCCCGGGAGCGGTGCGTGAGCCACCGATTCCTCGCGTGGTCGATGGCTGGCCCACCGCTCCCGGGCGTGAGCTGCTCCCTGGCGGTAGCCCGGCGGCAACCCGGAACTCTGTCGGCCCGCGCGTTAGGTTCGAGTCCCCTAGCCCACCCTAGCCACCACCCGCCGCAGCGAAGGCTCCACTTGAGTTTCGTGCCCGTCACCGGCACCGCGACGTTCCGCGCCGCCGACCCGCCGCGCGAGAGCGTGGTGGAGTTCAGCGACGAGCGCCGCACCATGGCGCTGCCGATGCGCGCCGCGCTGCCCGTAGCTCACCAAGGCGCGCGGCCGCGACGACCTGCACCCGAGCGTCGGGCTGCTCAGCGGGGCGGCGCTGCTCGGCATGCGGCTGGTCGCCGCGGGCAAGTTCGAGCCCGCCGACGGGCGACGAGAGCTGGCGCATCACCCCGCTCGACACCGACGACACCGAGCGGGTCGCCCTGCTCGCCGACGCCCGGGCCCACGACGACCTCGACGCGCGGCGGCCGAGGTCGTGGTGCGCCAGGTGCTCGACGCCGTCGCCGACGCGATGCCGCGCAGCGCGCCGGTCGCCAGCCGCCGGCGGCGCCGCGTCCGGGCCCGCCACCGCCGCGGCCCGCGCCGCGACGACGAGTTCCAGGCCCGGCTGCAGGCCCGGATCGCCCGCCACCGCAGCGTGGCCGCGGACGCCGACCTGCCCCAGCTGGTGCGGGTCTCGCTGCGGGTCGAGGCCGACGAGGAGGAGCTCGTCGCCGGGGCGATCCGGCTGGTGCTGCAGGTGCACGACGAGCAGGACCCGCTGCACGTGTGCGACGCCGCCGTGCTCTTCACCGACACCGCGGCGGCGCACGGCTTCGGCGACCGCGCCCGCACCCACGCCAGCATCGCGCTGCGCGCCGCGGCCGACGCCTGGCCGGTGCTCGACCGGCTGCTCGAGCTGCGGGTGCCCGACGAGATCACCCTCGACACCGACGAGCTGGTCAGCCTGCTCGACGACGGCGTGGCCGCGCTCAAGGACCGCGGCGTCGACGTGCTGTGGCCGCGCAGCCTGGGCCGCGACCTCACCGCGTCCGCGGTGCTCGACGCCGCGCCCCAGCTCGGGGCGGCGCCGGGCCGATCCGCGAGGAGCCGCTCCAGGACCCGCTGCTCGGCACCGACACGCTCTTCAGCTTCCGCTGGCAGCTCGCCCTGCACGGCGACCCGCTGACCGCCCGAGGAGATGGACGCGCTCGCCGCGGCGGCCGTCGCCGATCCTCAAGCTGCGCGGCAGCTGGACCGTCGTCGACCCGGCCACCGCGCGCAAGGCCAAGAAGCGGCTGATCCGCACCGTCAAGCCGGCCCAGGCGGTGGCCGCGGCGCTGACCGGCGTGGTGCAGGTCGAGCGCCGGCGAGGCGCGGCCACCGAGGCGCCGGTGATCGTCGGGGCGCCTCCCTGCTCAAGGTGCGCGAGCGACTCCTCGACGCCGCGACCCGCACGCCGATCGACGCCGCCGGACGGGCTGCACGCCCACCTGCGCGACTACCAGCGCCACGGCCTCACCTGGCTCGCCGAGCTCACCGAGCTCGGGCTCGGTGCCTGCCTGGCCGACGACATGGGCCTGGGCAAGACGGTCACCCTGATCGCGCTGCACCTGCACCGCGTCGAGGCCGGAGTCACCGGCCCGACGCTGGTGGTCTGCCCGGCCAGCCTGCTCGGCAACTGGGAGGCCGAGATCCGCCGGTTCGCGCCCGGGGTCGACGTACGGCGCTTCCACGGCGGCCAGCGCGACCTCGACTCGAGCTCCGACGGCCGGCGAGCGGGTTCGTGCTCACCACCTACGGCACCATGCGCGTCGACCACGAGCTGCTCGCGCCGACGTCGCCTGGGACCTCGTCGTCGCCGACGAGGCCCAGCACGTCAAGAACCCGCGCGTCCTCGACCGCCCGGGCGCTGCGCGCCATCCCGAGCCGCGGCCCGGGTCGCGCTCACCGGCACCCCGGTCGAGAACAACCTGACCGAGCTCTGGGCGATCCTCGACTGGGCCACGCCCGGGCTGCTCGGCAGCCGCAACGCCTTCCGCAAGGTGTGGGCCGCGCCGATCGAGTCCGGCGTCGAGCCGACCAAGGCCGCGCCAGTTCGCCGACCTGATCGGGCCGTTCCTGCTGCGCCGCCGCAAGTCCGACCCCGGCATCGCCCCCGAGCTGCCGGCCAAGACCGAGACCGACCACCCGCTCTCGCTGACCCGCGAGCAGGTCGTGCTCTACGAGGCGTTCGTGCGCGACACGATGGACCGCATCGAGCGCGCCGACGAGGACGCCCGCCGCGGGCTGGTGCTCGCGCTGCTGACCGGCCTCAAGCAGATCTGCAACCACCCGGCGCAGTTCCTCAAGCAGTCCGGCGCCGTCCGGCTGGGCGGCCGCTCGGAGAAGCTCGACCTGCTCGACGAGCTGCTCGGCACCGTGCGTCGCCGAGGGCGGCGCGGTGCTGGTCTTCACCCAGTACGTCGCCATGGCGCGGCTGCTCGAGACCCACCTGGCCAAGACCGGGGTGCCGCACCAGTTCCTGCACGGCGGCACGCCGGTGCGCGAGCGCGAGCAGATGGTCGCGCGCTTCCAGGCGGGCCCGAGCGGCGCCGGTGTTCCTGCTCTCGCTCAAGGCCGGCGGCACCGGCCTCAACCTCACCCGCGCCGACCACGTCATCCACGTCGACCGCTGGTGGAACCCCGCCGTCGAGGAGCAGGCCACCGACCGCGCCTACCGGATCGGCCAGACCCGGCCGGTGCAGGTGCACCGGATGATCATGCGCGGCACCGTCGAGGAGAAGGTCGCCGAGCTGCTGGCCCGCAAGCGGGCGCTGGCCGACGCCGTGCTCGGTCGCGGCGAGGCCGCGCTGACCGAGCTCAGCAACGACGAGCTGCGCGACCTCGTCATGCTGCGACCCGACGCCGGCACACCGTGAGCCGGCGCCGCACTCCGACGTCGTCTCCCACCCGCCGTTCCCGCGCGTCGCGGCGCCGCCCGGGCGGCGACGTGGTGGGGCAAGGCGTGGGTGCGCGCCATCGAGGAGGCGGCCTACGCCGAGGGCGACCTCGCGCCGCCCGGGCGCTGTCGCGCGCGGCCGCCGTCGGCGGCATCTCGATCGGCCGCGGGCCGGATGGTCGCCGCGGTGCTCCGACGGCTACGGGCTCTACACCGTCGACGTCCGGCTGCCCGTGCTCGACGAGCGGCCTCGGCCGCGCTGGTCGAGGCGGTCGCCGCCGAGGCCGGGCGCATCGGCGCGCTGCTGGCCGGCGACCTGCCGCACGCGCTGGTCGAGCACGCCGACGAGGCCGGCGCCGAGCTGCTGCCCTTCGGCGGCGAGCTCGAGGCCACCTGCACCTGCGACGCCTGGCTCGACCCCTGCGCGCACGCCCTGGCGGTGCTGTTCCAGGTCGGCCTGGCTGGTCGAGGCCGACCCGCTGGTGCTGCTCCACCTGCGCGGGCTGCCCCGCGACAACCTCCTGGCCCGGCTGCACGCCCGCGGCACGCTCGA
The DNA here is from genome assembly GCA_963781575.1 of uncultured Actinomycetota bacterium. Taxonomy (GTDB): domain Bacteria; phylum Actinomycetota; class Actinomycetes; order Propionibacteriales; family Nocardioidaceae; genus Nocardioides. The sequence goes on from CAWAGM010000008.1 coordinate 665,003, forward strand.
CGAGGCGACCCGGACCCGAGGCCGACGACGAGGCCGCTGCTCGACACCGCCCTCGACGCCGCCGCTCGGGCGCCAGCGGCTGCTCGAGCTGCTCGACGACCGAGCCCGATCGACCACCTGTTCTGAGGCAGGCCTCGGCGCCGAGCGGGTCAGCGGCCGTCGGCAGGGCGCGCGCGCGCCATGCCGACCAGCAGCTCGCGCATGTCGTCGTCGGCGAGCAGGCCGCTGTGGGGGGTGGAGTTGATCAGCCCGAAGGCCGCGTGGGCCTGGGCGCGCGCCGCGTCGAGTCGACAGCGCCGGGTCGACCGCGCCGCAGCTGGGCGGCCCAGAGGTCGACGTACTCGCGCTGGAGCGCGCGCACCTGCTCGCGGGCGGCGTCGGGCAGCGACTCCCAGTCGCGGTCCTGCACGACGATCAGGGAGCGGTGGTGCAGGGCGAAGTCGACGTGCCAGTCGACGAGCGCGACGAGGGCGTCGGCTCCGTCGGCGGCCTCGGCGACCCGCTCGCGACCGACCGTCGAGCAGCTGCTCGCTGATCGAGACCAGCATCTCGGCGAGCACGGCGTCCTTGGAGGCGAAGTGCTTGTAGAGCGCGGGGCCGGAGATGCCGCAGGCCGCGCCGAGGTCGGCGACCGAGACGCCGTGGAAGCCGCGCGCCGCGAAGAGCTCGGCGGCGGTCGCGAGGATCTGCTCGCGGCGCGTCTGCTCCACCTCGGTCATGCGCACAGCTTAGTGCCCGGGGCTGATCTCCGACGGTCTGGCGGCTCGCTCGACGCCGGGCCAGCTGCCCCGGCCCGGCGTAGCCGCGCCCCGGCAGGGCGACCACGCGCGGCAGCGGCGCCGGCCAGGCAGAGCAGGCCGATCACCAGGCACCCGACGTGAAGGCCGTCCATGAAGCCGGCTGCATCGCCGCGGTGACGCCGGGCACCGGGCGCCGAGCGCGTCGGCGAAGCCGACCGAGTCCTCGGCCGCGCGCAGGGTGGCCGGGTCGAGCTGGCCCTCGCAGGAGCGTCGACGAGCTTGTCGGCGTACAGCGAGGAGAAGAGCGAGCCGATCACGGCGACGCCGAGGGTGCCGCCGAGCTCGCGGGTGGCGTCGTTGACCGCCGAGCCGACGCCGGCGCGGGCCGGCGGCAGCACCTGCAGGATCGACTCGGTGGCGGGCGTCGAGACCAGGCCGAGGCCGAGGCCCATCAGGACCATCTGCGGCACGATCGTCGTGGCGTAGGACGTCGTCGACCTCCACGTCGAGATCCACAGGAACGAGCGAGCCGAGCAGGGCCAGCCCGGTGGTGACCACCGCCTTGGTGCCGACCCGCGGGGCGAGCAACCCGCCGGCGACCGAGGCGACGGCGATGCAGGTGGCGACCGGGAGGATCCGCGGGCCGGTGCCGAGCGCGGAGTAGTCGCGCACGAACTGGAAGTACTGCGTGATCAGGAAGATGAAGCCGAACAGCGCGAAGAAGGCGATCGTCACCGCGCCGCAGGCCGCGCTGAAGCGGCGGTCGGGGAAGAGGCGTGACGTCGAGCATCGGGTGCTCGACCGCCCGCTCGAGCGGACGAAGACGGCGACCAGCAGCGACGGCGACGGCGAACCCGGCGAGCGTGGTGCGCGCTGCTCCAGCCGTGGTCGGGCGCCTCGATGATCGTCCAGGTCAGCGTGCCGAGGGCGGCCGACCGAGACGACCAGCCCGGCGCAGGTCGAGGCGCGGCACTGACGGGGTCGCGCGACTCGGGCACGAAGGCCAGCGCCATCGCGATCGTGAGCACGGCGACCGGCACCAGCGCCCAGAAGACGCTGTGCCAGGAGAAGTGCTCGAGCAGCAAGCCGCCGGCGACCGGACCGAGCGCGACGCCGATGCCGGTCGCGGCGCCCCACAGGCCGAGGGCGGCGGCGCGCTCGCGGCGCTCGGTGAACGCGTTGGAGATGATCGACAGCGTCGTCGGGAAGATCAGCGCCGCGCTGGTGCCCATCACGAAGCGCAGCGCGATCAGCGCCCCGGTGCTGTCGACCAGCGCGGCGACGCCGCTGCTGACGCGCGAAGCCGGCGAGGCCGGCGAGCAGGGCCGGACGCCGTCCGAACTTGTCGGAGAGGCTGCCCATCGCCAGCACGAGCGCGGCGAAGGCGAGGTTGTAGCCGTCGACGATCCAGAGCAGGTCGCGGGTGCCGGCGTCCAGCTCGCGGGCCAGGCTCGGCAGGGCGACGTTGACGATCGTGGTGTCGAGGTTGATGGTCAGCGCGGCCAGGCAGACGGTGGCCAGGACCAGGGGCTTGCGGGTCACGGGTGCTCCTGCGAGGATCGGCATGATGTGGACGGTGTCAACATGAGTGTGCGCGGCGAGTGTGGGCGGTGTCAACATGTCGTCCCGGTCCGGCTACGATCGGCCGCGTGACCACGCCGCTACCACCACGGCAACCTGCGCGAGGCCCTGGTGGACGCCGCGGTCGAGGCGGCGCGCGAGCACGGCCCCGACGGCCTCGCCGTGCGCGACCTGGCTCGCCGCGTCGGGGTCGTCACAACGCGGCCTACCGCCACTTCGCCGACCGCGACGCGCTGGTCGAGGGGTCGCCCGGCTCGGGCTGGCCGGGCTCGTGGCCGCGATGCAGCGCCGGTCGCGGCCCGCCGAGACCGACGCCGGTGCGGTCGGCCGCGCGGCGCCGGCTGGCCGAGCTGGGCGCGGGTACGTCGACTTCGCCCTGGCCGAGCCCGGGCTGTTCCGGGTGGTGTTCACCGCCTACCCCGAGCCAGCCGAGCCGGAGCCGGGCGGCGACCGGCGCCGAGCGCCAGGAGCGACGACGACCCGTTCGGCATGCTCAACGCCGCGCTCGACGACCTGGTCGACGGTCGGCTTCCTCGCCGCCAGTGCGCGGCCGGGCGCCGAGATCATCTGCTGGTCGGCGGTGCACGGCTTCGCGGTGCTGCACACCGAGGGCCCCCTGCGCGGCCTCGCCGCGGCCGACCGCGACGCCGCCCTCGACCACGTGCTGGCGACCATCGACCGCGGCTACGGCGCGACACCCGCCCGGCACCCGGCTGGCCACCCCTGAGCTGACGCTGACTCGGCGCGTCTGCACGCTCGACTCGTCCGCGACAGCGCGCTGAGTCGGCGTAAACGTGCGCCGACTCAGCGTCGGGGCTGGACGGGACAGGTTAATGATCGTTAACCTGAGCAGGGTGGCTGCCGTGACCGACCTCCGCGACCTGGTGACCGACCTGCGCGAGCGGCTGGCCGTCGCCCGGCTGGGCGGGTCAGCGAGGCTGCGCGCACCAAGCACACCGACCGCGGCAAGCTGCTGGCGCGCGACCGCGTCGACCGGCTGCTCGACCCCGGCGCCCGTTCCTCGAGCTCAGCCCGCTGGCCGCCACCGGCATGTACGGCGAGCCGGGCGAGTCGCCGGTGCCGAGCGCCGGCGTGGTGGCCGGCATCGGGCGGGTCAGCGGTCGCGACTGCGTGATCGTCGCCAACGACGCCACCGTCAAGGGCGGCACCTACTACCCGATCACGGTCAAGAAGCACCTGCGCGCGCAGGCGATCGCGGCCGAGAACCACCTGCCGTGCGTCTACCTCGTCGACTCCGGCGGCGCGTTCCTGCCGATGCAGGACGACGTGTTCCCCGACCGGGAGCACTTCGGCCGGATCTTCTTCAACCAGGCCAACCTGTCGGCACGCGGCATCCCGCAGATCGCCAGCGTGATGGGCTCGTGCACCGCCGGCGGCGCCTACGTGCCGGCGATGAGCGACGAGACGGTGATCGTGCGCAACCAGGGCACGATCTTCCTCGGCGGCCCGCCCCTGGTGAAGGCCGCGACCGGCGAGGTCGTCACGGCTGAGGAGCTCGGCGGTGGCGACGTGCACGCCCGCACCAGCGGCGTCGTCGACCACCTCGCCGACGACGACGCCCACGCGCTGGCCATCGTGCGCAGCATCGTCGACACCCTGCCGGTCGCCGGCCCCGCGCCCTGGGAGGTGCGCGACGCCCGAGGAGCCGCTCGAGGACCCGACCACGCTCTACGACGTCGTCCCCGTCGACCCGCGCACGCCGTACGACGTCCGCGAGGTGATCCGCCGGATCGTCGACGGCAGCCGCTTCCAGGAGTTCAAGCAGCTCTACGCCGAGACCCTGGTGACCGGCTTCGCGCACATCTGGGGCCACCCGGTCGGCATCGTCGCCAACAACGGCATCCTCTTCGGCGAGTCGGCGCGCAAGGGCGCCCACTTCATCGAGCTGTGCAACCAGCGCGGCATCCCGCTGGTCTTCCTGCAGAACATCTCCGGCTTCATGGTCGGCCGCGAGTACGAGAACCAGGGCATCGCCCGCGACGGCGCCAAGCTCGTCACCGCGGTCGCGTGCAGCGTCGTGCCGAAGTTCACCGTCGTCATCGGCGGCTCGTACGGCGCCGGCAACTACGGCATGTGCGGGCGCGCCTACGACCCGCGGTTCCTCTGGATGTGGCCGAACGCGCGCATCTCGGTGATGGGCGGCGAGCAGGCCGCCTCGGTGCTCGCCACCGTCGCCGGCAAGCCGGACGACGAGGAGTTCAAGGCGCCGATCCGCGAGCAGTACGAGCAGCAGGGCTCGCCGTACTACTCGACCGCGCGGCTCTGGGACGACGGCGTGATCGACCCGGTCGACACCCGCCGGGTGCTCGGCATGGGCCTCGCTGCCGCCGCGCACGCGCCGGTCGCCGCTCCCTCCTACGGCATCTTCCGAATGTGATGGCAGTGCTCGACGTCCACCACACACCGACGAGAGGCCGGCCGGGGCCGGGGAGCGGTGCTTCAGCCACCGATCGGCGTCGAGAAACGGTGGCTCATCCACCGCTCCCCGGCGACCGCCGGCCACCAGCACGAAAGGTCAGTGGACTGACATGGCCCCGACGATCGCCATCGACACGCTGCTCGTCGCCAACCGCGGCGAGATCGCGCTGCGCATCATCCGCACCGCGCCCAGCGCTTCGGCGTGCGCACCGTCGCCATCTTCACCGCCGCCGACGCGGACGCGCCGCACGTGCGGGCCGCCGACGAGCGGTCGCGTCGCGAGCTACCTCGACGTCGACGCCGTGGTCGGCGGCTGCCCGCGGTCACGGCGCCGACGCGGTGCACCCGGGCTACGGATTCCTCTCCGAGCGGGCCGCCGTTCGCCGCGCGCGCTCGAGGACGCCGGCATCACCCTGGTGGGTCCGAGCGCCGCCGTGATGGAGCAGATGGGCCGCAAGGACGCCGCCCGCGAGATCGCGATCGCCGCCGGCGTGCCCGTCGTGCCCCGCGGGGAGGACGCCGCCAAGAATTGGATGGCCCGGTGCTGGTCAAGGCCGCTGCCGGCGGTGGCGGCAAGGGGATGCGGATCGTGCGCATCGGAGGCCGAGCTGGCCGAGGCGACGGCCGCCGCGAAGCGCGAGGCGCTGAGCGCGTTCGGCGACGACACCATGCTCATCGAGAAGTACGTCGAGCACGGGCGCCACATCGAGGTGCAGGTCCTCGGCGACACCCACGGCAACGTCGCCCACCTCGCACGAGCGCGACTGCTCCACCCAACGTCGCCACCAGAAGGTGACTGGAGGAGGCGCCGGCCCCGACCGATCAGCGAGCAGTGCGCGCGATGGTCACCAGCCGCGGTCGCCCTGGCCAAGCACGTCGGCTACGTCGGCGCCGGCACCGTCGAGTTCCTGCTCGACTCCGAGACCGACGAGGTCTACTTCCTGGAGATGAACACCCGGCTGCAGGTCGAGCACCCGGTGACCGAGGCGATGCGCCGGCAGCGTCGACCTGGTCGAGCAACAGCTCCGGATCGCCGCCGGTCGAGCCGATGCGTCAGCCCCGAGGAGGGCGGCCGCGGACCACAGCGGTCACGCCATCGAGGCGCGCGTCTACGCCGAGGACCCGTTCACGGGTTCCTGCCCCAGGCCGGCACCGCCTCCATCGTCCGCTGGCCGGACGATCGAGAGCATCCGCGCCGACCACGCCCTCGAGAGCGGCCAGGTCGTCGGCACCAGCTTCGACCCGATGCTCGGCAAGATCGTGGCGCACGGGCGCGACCGCGAGGACGCCCGCCAGCTGCTGGTGCAGGCGCTCGAGCGCACCGCCATCCTCGGCCTGACCACCAACGTCGGCTTCCTGCGCGAGCTGGCGGCCAGCGACGACTTCCGCGACGCCACCATCGACACCGCCTGGCTCGACACGGCCGAGATCGCGAAGCCGAGCGACGACGTGCCGCGCATCGTCGCGGCCTGGGTGTCGGCGATGCTCACGGCCAGCGACACCGGGCACCCGTTCGCCGCCGACGGCTGGCGCTCCGCCGGTCCGGCCGCACCCACCATCGTCGAGCTCGACCGGCCGGTCGTCGTCGACCGCGCGGCCGGCACCGTCGACGGCGTGCCGGTGCGTGCAGCTCGCCGCCGCCGACCACCAGGTGCGGCTGGTCATCGACGGCGCCACCCACGACGCGACGGTCAACGCCCAACCCGGCTTCGTGGACGTCGTCCTGCGCGGCCAGCGCTTCCTCTTCACCGAGCCCGACCGGCTGGCCGGCGCCGCCGCGGTCGGTGACGGCACGCTCACCTCGCCGATGCCCGGCACGATGCTCGACGTCCGGGTCGCGGTCGGCGACCAGGTGGTCGAGGGTGACGTGCTCGGCGTGATGGAGGCGATGAAGATGGAGCACGCCCTGCGCGCACCCGTTCGCCGGCACCGTCACCGAGGTCGGCGCCGCCACCGGCGCGACGGTCAGCCTCGGCGCGACCCTGTTCGTGGTGGAGGCCGCCCAGTGACGTCAGTCCAGCGCGATCAGCAGCGAGACGACGACCAGCGTCACGACGGCTGCGACGTCGATGCGGGCCACCCGGCGGTTCTGCTGGTTCACGCCGGGCGTGAGCGCCAGCACGGCGACGAACGACGCCATGCTCAGGGCGCACGACGCGATCGCCGCCCAGCGCAGCTCATCAAGGCCGTGCTGGTCAGGGCCAGCAGGCCGGGGATCGCGAGAAGCACCGCGCGGTGGCGCAGCAGCAACGTCAGGTCGGGGCCATCGACGGTGATGCCGTAGGCCGCCGGGATGCGGTCGGGGGCGAACAGCAGCAGCCCGGGCAGGCACTGGGTGACGCCGACCAGCACGAGCAGCACCACGATGACGACGTCCAACCGTCGGTCCTGACCTCGTGCTCGGCGGGGCCCCGATGCTAGCGCCGATGCTCGTTCCCGAGCCGGGCCTGCCGAGCCGGGTGACGATCTACGAGGTCGGCGCGCGCGACGGCCTCCAGAACGAGCAGGCGCTCGTGCCGACCGAGGTGAAGGTCGAGTTCGTGCGCCGCCTGGTCGCCGCCGGGCTCCCCGTCGTCGAGGCCACCTCCTTCGTGCACCCGCGCTGGGTGCCGCAGCTGGCCGACGCCGCCGAGGCTCATGACCCAGCTGGGCGACGCCGGCCGCGACCTGCCGGTGCTCGTGCCGAACGAGCGCGGCCTCGACCGCGCCCTCGAGCTCGGGCTGCCGGCACATCGCGATCTTCGGCTCGGCCACCGAGACCTTCGCCCAGAAGAATCTCAACCGCAGCCTCGACGAGCAGTTCGCGATGTTCGAGCCGACCGTGCGCCGCGCACGCGAGGCCGGGCTCGACGTCCGCGCCTACGTCTCGATGTGCTTCGGCGACCCGTGGGAGGGCGGCGTGCCCGTCGAGCGGGTGGTCGACGTCGGACGCCGGCTCTTCGACCTCGGCGCCAGCCAGCTCAGCCTCGGCGACACGATCGGGGTCGGCACGGCCGGGCACGTCACTGCCCTCGTTCGAGCCTTTGACGCGGCCGGCATGAGCACCGACCAGCTCGCCCTGCACTTCCACGACACCTACGGCCAGGCCCTCTCGAACGTGCAGGCCGGCCTGCGTGCCGGCATCACCACGTTCGACGCCAGCGCCGGCGGTCTGGGCGGCTGCCCCTATGCGAAGAGCGCCACCGGCAACCTCGCCACCGAGGACCTCGTCTGGCTGCTCACCGGCCTGGGCATCGAGCACGGAGTCGACCTGGAGGCGGTCGTGGCCACCAGCGTCTGGATGGCCGGACACCTCGGGCGTCCCAGTCCGTCGGCCGTGGTGCGAGCGCTGGCGCCGGCCGAATCAGTCGGTGGATCCCTGGCACAATCACCCACGTGAGCCGCCGCGTCTACCTGCACATCGGTGCGCCCAAGACGGGCACCACCTATCTCCAGGACCGGCTCACCCTCAACGCCAAGACCCTCGCCCAGAACGGCGTGCACTTCCCGACCCGCAACGCGGTGACCAGTCCTGCGCTCAGCCAGTTCCGCGCGGCGCTCGACCTGCTCGAGCAGGACTGGGGCGGTCCGGCCGGCCATGCCGACGGCAGCTGGGACGCGCTGGTGCGCAAGGCCCGCCGGGTGCAGGGCACCGTGATCATCAGCCACGAGATCCTGGCGCCGGCGACGCCCCAGCAGGTCGCTCGGGTGCAGCAGGCCTTCGCCGACTGCGAGCTGCACGTCGTCTACTCCGCGCGAGACATGGCCCGGCAGCTGCCGGCCGCGTGGCAGGAGAGCATCAAGCAGGGCCGCAAGTGGTCCTACCGCCGCTTCCTCAACCGGGCCACCAAGCGGCGCGCCTGGTTCGCGCGCGCCTTCGACCTGCCCGGCGTCCTGACCACGTGGGGGGAGGGCCTCCCCGCCGACCGCATCCACGTGGTGACGGTGCCGCACGAGTCGGGTCCTGAGCTGTGGCAGCGGTTCTGCGAGGTATTCGCGATCGACCCGGCCTGGGCTCCGCGCGACAGCGAGAGCACCAACGCCTCCCTCGGCATCGCCGAGTCGGCCATGCTGCGACGGCTCAACCGGCGGATGGACCGCGAGGCCCGACGCGAGGCCCGCTTCGACGAGCTGGTGCGCAAGATGCTGGCCGAGGACCGCCTCGTCCGTCGGCAGAGCCCGCCCCTCGTGCTGCCGCCGCGCTACCAGCCGTGGGCCGAGGAGGAGTCCGAGCGCTGGATCGACTACCTCGCGGCCAGCGGCGTGCACGTCGTCGGGGACGTCGCCGAGCTGCGGCCGGCGCCGCGCGACCCCGACGAGGTCTACAAGAGCCCCGACAAGATCGGCGCCAAGCCCCAGCTGCGCGCCGCGCTCGACGCCCTGGCCGCGATGACGCTCGAGGCCACCCGGCGCGACGACCCCGACGACAAGCTGGTCGCCAAGGTCCGCTCGCGGGTGCGGCGAGACTCCTGATGACCGCGCGCACCGACGCCCCGGTCGGTGAACGCCGTGCGTGGGGCTGGGTCGCCGCCCTGCGCGACGGCTCCACCGCACCCTGGCGGGAGTGGCGGGACGCCGGCACCGACGGCGACCGCGCCGACCGCTACCTGCCGGGCGCCCAACAGCTCGAGCTGCTGCGCCGGCTCAACCTGGCCGGCCCGCCCGACCCCGTGCTCGTCGAGCGTGTGCTCACCGCGAGCGCGCCGGGCCGCGGCACGCCCGACCTCGAGCTGCTCGGTGCCGTCGAGCCGCCACAGTGGGGCCCGCGCCCGATCGACCCTGCCGACCTGCCCGACGCCGAGCTGGTGCGGGTAGCCACGATGCTCGTGGCCGAGGACGTCGTGGCGGCTGGCGCCCCGGCGCCGCCGCACGCCGGACGCCGTCCCTGGGCTCGCCCCTACCGTCTCGTCGGCGACCCGTGGCTGGCCGATCCGCGGCGTGCCGAGCTGGCACGCCTGGGTCGGCCGCCGGGCGGACGTCGCGCACCGGTCTACGTGCTCGGCACCGACGTCGCCACGATGACGGTCGACGCCTTCACGGCGCGCGCCTTCGACGAGGGTGGCTCGGGGTGGTCGGAGTGGCTCGGCTCGAACCCGACCCGGTCGATGCCACCGCGCGTCGACCTGCTCGGCGCTGCCCGCTTCTGGGCCGAACGGATCGGGCGCTCTCGCGTGCGCTTCGTGCTCGACCCGGCCCGGCTGCCCCGGGCGGTCGGTGCGCGTCGGCGCCTCGCCGGTCACCCGCCCCTCTCCGCCGACGCCGTCGACCTGGCCAGGCGGGTCGGCGCCCCGCTCGGGCTGCTGGTGCTGCCCGGCGAACGAGCGAGGCTGCTGCGCAGCACCTTCCTCCCGCAGCTGGCCCGGCATGCCGGACCCCCGCTGCGGCTGCCCGAGAGCCACCTCGAGTGGGCGGTTCGGCGGGCCGAGCGCATCCGTGCCGTCGTCCGCACCGAGGGCTACCCTGTGGTCGGCGGCCAGGCGGAGCTGGACCGACTCGTTCCTCGCGGCATCGAGACCGGAGCGGATCCGACCGACGCTGGTGTGCTCGCTCTCGCGGTGCGACTCCTGACCCGGACGGAGCCCTGATGTCACGACGCGTCTACCTCCACGTCGGCACCCCGAAGACCGGCACCAGCTACTTCCAGGACGTGCTCTTCCGCAATCGGCGCGCGCTGGCAGCCGCCGACATCCTGTATCCAGCCGACCGTTTCGACGCGCACTTCCTCGCCGCGCTCGACTTGATGCGGCTGCCCTGGGGCGGTCTGGAGGCCGAGGCGATCGGCGCCTGGGACGCCCTCGCCGAGCGGGTGCGCAAGCACCGGCACACCGCGATCATCAGCCACGAGATCCTGGCCACCGCGTCGCGCTCGCAGGTGGGCCGGGCGCTCGACAGCCTCGGCCACGACGGCACGGACGCCGGCACGGAGGTGCACGTCGTCCTGTCGGTGCGCGACCTGGTGCGCCAGATACCGGCCGAGTGGCAGGAGAACGTGAAGCACCGCAGCCCGATCAGCTACGCGCGCTTCCTCGAGCAGATCCAGGACCCCGCGCGCGACACCCGCATCTCCAGCTGGTTCTGGGGGGTGCAGGAGATCCCGGCGATCCTCGACCGCTGGGCCCACGACCTCCCGCCCGAACGGGTGCACCTGGTGACGGTGCCGCCATCCGGTGGTGCCCCCGAGGTGCTGTGGAAGCGGTTCAGCCAGACGTTCGGGCTCGACGGGCTCGACCTCGACCTCGAGACAGAGCGCGCCAACCCCTCGCTCGGTGCCCCCGAGACCGCACTGATCCGACGGATCAACCGGGCCGGCAACAAGCAGCTGCCGCCGGCCGACTACCGGCCGCTGGTGCGCGAGCTGCTCGCTCACCAGACCCTGTCGCAACGACGCAGCTCGCCGCGCCTCGGCCTGCCACCGCACGTGCACAATTGGGTAGCCGACCTCGAACGCACGTGGACCGACGAGATCACGGCCCGCGGGTACGACGTGGTGGGCGACGTCGCCGACCTCGTCGGGCTCGTGCCCGAGGAGTGGAGCGATCCCGACCACCCGGCCGAGAAGCAGGTGGCCGCGGCCGCCGTCGACGCCATCACCGCACTGGCGGTCGAGGCCTCGCGGCTGCGGCGCGAGGAGGAACGATTGCGCGCCGAGCTCTCCGACACCTACCGCGCGCTCGAGCGCAGCTACCTGCGCCCGACGTACCGGCTGCGGGCCAAGGTGGTGCGCCGGTTGCAGTCGGCTCGGGCCGGGCGCGGCGTGTTGAAGGCCTACCGGGCCGCGCGCGGCAGGAGCTCGCGGTCGGCGTAGTTGCCGATCTTCCACGTGGCATAGCCGTCGGCGCCGAGCCCCACCAGCCCGCCGACCACCGGCACCCGTCGTCCGACCGTGGTGGCCATCCGGCGTCCGGCGACACGGGTCACCAGGTCGGTGGCCACGGCCGTCGAGATGGCGGCGTCGATGCGGGCATCGTGCACCGGGGCGGTGGCCAGCGCCATCGGTGGCGCCGGGATCGTCTGCCTCTCGACGAGCTCGGCCACGGTGTCCTCGCCGAGGATCGTCACCAGGATCGCGTTGTGGGTGCGCGGGTCGGCGAGGTCGTAGCCGCGCAGGTGGGCGACGCCGGCCACCATCCGGCACTGCAGCACGGCGAGCCCGGTCAGGTTGGCGGGAAGGGTGACCGTCATCGTGACCAGCCCACCGATGTTGGTGAGGAACCCCTGGGCGCCGGCCAGCCGGGTGTGGTGGTCGATGACGCCGTGCACCGACTTGGCTGCGTGGCCGTCGTTGCCGGCCAGGATCTTCTCGGCCACCTGGGCCGCGGGGGTGAGCGGGCCGACCCCGGCGATCGCCCGGTGCAACGCCTCACGCACGAAGGACGCCGAGAGGCCTGGGGCCAGCTCTGACAGCTTGGGGGCCATCTTGGGGGCGACCTGGTTGGCGACCTGGTTGGCAAGCCGCGGGCCGATCTGCCGGGCCAGCTGCCGACCGATGCCCCTCGTTACGCCCACGCGCTCACTCCCAGCGTGAATCCCATAGGACACAGGTTACGGTCGTGGCCATGCTCGACTGGCCGGTCACCCCGCCGGCATCGCCCTGGGCGTTCCTCGACCTGACCGACCCGCACTCGGGCGCCGACCCGGACGACGACCTGGTGGCGGTCGGCGCCGACCTCGAGCCGGGCACCATCTTGGCGGCCTACCGGCGCGGGCTCTTCCCGATGCCGTTCGGTCGACCTCGCGACCCGGTGGGCTGGTGGTCGCCGGTGCGCCGCGGTGTGCTCCCGCTAGACGCGCTGATGGTGTCCCGCTCGTTGCGCCGTTCGTGCCGCGACTTCGAGATCCGCGTCGACACCGCGTTCGAGGAGGTGATCGGCGCCTGCGCCGATCCCCGACGTCCGCACGGGTGGATCGACCGCCGCATCCAGGGCGCCTACGTCGAGCTGCACGAGCTGGGCTGGGCGCACTCGGTGGAGGCCTGGCGCGACGGACGCCTCGAGGGGGGCCTCTACGGCCTGGCGATCGGCGGTCTCTTCGCCGGGGAGTCGATGTTCCACCGCGCGCGGGACGCCTCGAAGGTCGCGCTGGTCGGTCTGGTCGAGGCACTCGGTGACGAGCATGCGGAGCGGCGACTGATCGACGTCCAGTGGCGCACCGAGCACCTGGCCACCCTCGGGGTGCAGGAGATCGACCGGTCGACGTACGTGCGGCGGCTGCCCGAGGTGCTGGCCGTCCCCGTGCCACGCGTGTTCGCGGGGCCCCCGTCGGTGTGAGTTGGCCGGTGCGAGTGGCCGAGTGCTGAGTAGATAGGGGCATGTCTCCCGTGAACTGCGCCCCCTCCGCCGCTGGGCCGCCGTGAGCGCTCCGCTCCTGCTGGCCCTCTCCCTGTCCGCGTGCGGTGGTGGTGACGGTGACAGCGGTGGCAGCGACTCAGGTGACTCTGGCGATGGCCCCTGACAGCGCCTCGGTCGAGGACTTCTGCGCGACCTTCCTGACCTCGAGCGAGGTCTCCGACGGCGCCGGCATCAAGGACTTCGCCGACGCGCTGGCCGAGGTGGGCACTCCCGACGACATGAGCGAGGAGGAGCGCGAGGGCTTCGAGGTCTTCGTCGCGGTGGCCCAGGAAGTCGACGAGAGTGCCACCCTCGACGACCTCGAGGACCCCGACGTCAGCGACGACGAGGAGGCTGCGGTGACCGCGTTCATCGGCTACGCCACCACGAACTGCGCCGACCAGCTGCTCGGTGATCTGCCGAGCGACCTGCCTTCCTGAGCCGTCAGGGATGCGTGTTTGACCGGCACCTCTCATGAATCGACCGTCGCGCCGCTGCCTGCCTGCTCGGAACCCTCGCTGCCACGCTGCTGCTCAGCGCGTGCTCTGGGGGTGATGACGCGATCGCCGCCACGGGCGCCCCCGAGGACGCGACCATCCAGGACTTCTGCAGCGCCTACGACGGCATCGGCTCGACGGCGCACCGGACGCCGGTGCCTACCGCGAGCAGGCTCGGATGCTGGCCGGGTCGGGCACGCCCGCCGACATCCCGACGAGTGGCCGGCTCGGCTACCTGCTCTACGTGGAGCACGTCTCCACCGCCGACGACTCCGACGCCAACGACCTGCACGACGGCGACCTCGAGGCGGCCACCGACTCCTTCGATCTCGCCGAGGCCGACCGGGCCGCCTTCGTGGCCTTCGTCGACTACGCCTCCGGCACCTGTTTCCGCTGACCCGTCCTCTATAGAGGACGGGTCAGCGAGAAATCGGCGGTCAGACGACCTGGGGCGGGTGGCCGGTCTCGCTGACCATCGGTCGACCGGCGGCTTGCCAGTCGAGCATGCCGCCGTCGAGGTTGACGACGTCATGACCTTGCTGGGCGAGGTAGCCGGTGGCCTGCGCCGAGCGGCCACCGACGCGGCACACCACCAGCGTCCGTCCGGTCGGCAGGTCGGCCAGCCGCTCGGGGAGGTCCATCAACGGGACGTGGATGGCGTCCTCGATGTGCCCGTGGTCCCACTCGACCTGCTCGCGGACGTCGAGCACGACCAGCCCTTCGGGCAGCGGGTCGGGCACGCCGGTGATGGCCACGGTGGGAACGCTCATGGCACCAGTGAACCGCACGCCACGTGAGGCTCAACCATGGGAGAACGTGATGTCGGCAGCACCCGGCGCAGCCAGGACGGCGTCCACCAGGCCGCGGCGCCGGTGAGGCGCAGCAGCACCGGAAGCAGCACCAGCCGCACCAGGAACGCGTCGAGCAGCACGGCCACGCCGAGGATGATCCCCATCTCCTTGGGCGGGAGCGGACCGGAGAGCGCGAAGGTGAAGAACACCGCGACCATGACTGCGCCGGCGGCGAAGATGACCCGCCCCGAGTGGGCCACGGCCTCGACCATCGCCTCGCGGGCGTCACCGGTGCGTTCCCAGTGCTCCTTGGCCGAGGCCAGCAGGAACACCGTGTAGTCCATCGCGATCGCGAAGATCATCGCGAAGAAGAAGACCGGTGCCCAGGCGTCGAGGAAGCCTTGCGACTCGAAGCCGAACAGGTCGGCGCCGTAGCCCTCCTGGAAGATCAACCGTGCGACACCGAACGCTGCGGCGGTCGAGAGCAGGCTGACGACGGTGCCGAGCAGGGCGATCAGCGGTGCCTGCAGGGCGAACAGCAGGAGCACGAAGCCGAGCACCAGCACGATGCCGATCACCCACGGGGTCGACTCGTCGAGCTGCGCCTTGAGGTCGAGGTTCTCCACGGCGGCGCCGCCGACCTGGGCCGAGTCCGGCATGTCGGCGCGAATCCGGTCGATGGTCTCGCCCAGGGCCGGGTCGGAGGGGTCGACGGTCGGGATGGCGTAGATCAGCGCCAGGTCGCTGCCGTCGGCGGCCGGGACCGTCGGCAGTACCGCGGCCAGACCCTGGTCCTGCTGGAGCACGAGCGCGGTCGCGCCGGCGTCCTGCGACGTGGTGACGACCTGGAGCATGCCGGGTGCGCCGTCGCCGAAGGCGTCCTGCACCTGGTTGTAGCCGACCCGGGCCGAGGCGTCGTCCGGCAGCACCTTGATCGACGGCATCGCGGTCTGCAGTCCGATGATCGGGGCGGCCAGGGCCACGAGCACGATGATCGCGGCAGCGCCGAAGGCGATCGGACGGCGCCACAGCCGCTCGCCCCACGAGGCGAAGGCCGGCGAGCGGTGCTGGCTCGCCCGCGACCAGGGCAGGGCGAACCGGTTGATCTTGTGGTCGAGCTTGACCAGCACCAGGGGCAGCAGGGTCAGCGTGGCGGCCAGCACGAAGATGACGGCCAGCATGATGCCGCCGGCCATCGAGCGGAACGACGGCGACGGCACGATCATCACCGCAGTCAGCGAGACGAGCACCGTGAGCCCCGAGAGCAGGATCGCCTTGCCGGCGGTGTCCATGGTCTCGGCGATGGCGCTCTGGGTGCTGGAGCCCGATCGGGCGCGCGCAGCTCGATAGCGCACGACGAGGAAGAGCGCGTAGTCGATGCCCAGGGCGAGGGCGAACATCATCGCGAAGTTCATCGCCCAGATCGACACCGGGATGATCGAGTTGATCAGCACCAGCGAGCCGGCCGAGGCCACCAGCCCGGCCAGGGTCAGGATGAGCGGGAGCCCGGCGGCGACGAGGGCACCGAAGGCCAGCACCAGGATGGCGAGCGTGACCGGCCACGACAGCAGCTCAGACTTCAGCATCGCGTCGAGGTTGGCCTCGTTGAAGTCGCTCCACAGCAGCGACGACCCGGTCGGGTTCACGTCGATGCCGTCACGCGAGAGGTCGGCGAGCGGACCCTTGAGGTCGTCGGCGGCACGCACCATCTCGTTGGTGTCGGCGTTGGCCCCGGCGAGCAGGATCGCGGTGGTGCCGTCCTCGCTGAGGGTCATGCCGGGGGCGGGCTGCACTACCGAGGTGATCCGATCGTCGGCCTCGAGCAGCCGCGTCGCCTCGGCGAGGATCTGCGCGCCGGCTCCCTTGGTCACCGGCGTGCCGTCCGAGTGGACGACGACCTGGATGGCGTGGCTGGCGTAACCGTCGAAGTGCTCCTCGACGGCGTCGCGCACGCTCACCGACTCCGAGCCGTCGGCCTGCCACCCAGCGCCGGAGAGCTCCGCCTCCACCCGGGGAGCGAAGGCGCCCAGGCCGATCACGACGAGGAGCCACACCAGTGCGGTGAGGCGGCCGTGCGACGTCACGGCCAGGCCGAGGCGGGCGAGGGGCCCGCCCTCGCGGTGCTTCGACGTCTGATCGGTGCAGATGGGTCTGCGTGGTCATGAGGGTCCTCGCGCTCGACGACAGGTATCCCCTAGGGGGGTTATCGAAAACCTAACATATCCCCCAGGGGGGATGTATGGTCGAGAGTGCTGCACCACCCCACGACCCAGGAGGCGAACATGAGCTCGTACACCTTGAGCCGCACGATCGAGAAGTCCTACGACGAGACGGTGGCGGCGGTGCGAGACGCGCTGGACGCCCAAGGCTTCGGCGTCCTCACCGAGATCGACCTGGCAGCCAAGCTGAAGGAGAAGCTCGACGTCACCGTGCCGCCCCAGGTGATCCTGGGAGCGTGCCGGCCGCAGCTGGCGTACGAGGCGATCCAGGTGGACGCCTCGATCGCAGCCGTGCTGCCGTGCAACGTGGTCGTGCGATCGGTCGACGAGAACACGACGACGGTCGAGGCCTTCGACCCCGACGCGATGATGGGCCTGGCCGGGGGAGCGGCGCTCGACGGCGTCGCCGCCGACGCCAAGACCCGGCTCTCGGCGATGCTCGACTCTCTCGCCTGACTCACCTCACACACCCGTCCCGACGCGCACCATCCAGCAGAAAGCTGAACGACATGGAACTCGAGCCCACCGAGATCAAGGCGATCATCACCCGGATGAAGCGCGCGCACGGGCACCTCGGCAGCGTCATCCGGATGATGGAGGAGGGCTCGGACTGTGACGCGGTGCTGACGCAGCTCGCGGCGGTGAACAAGGCGATAGCGCGCAGCGGCTTCGCCATCGTGGCCACCGGACTCCAGCACTGCTTGGCCGACAGCGACGAAGGACTCGACGGCATCGACGTCAAGAAGATGGAGAAGCTCTTCCTCGCCCTGGCGTGACGGTGCTCCCTTCGGTTGCCGCCGGCCCCGGGTGGTCGCTCGGCTCACCGGGTCTCGACCCTCCTGTCGCGGCTTCGTTCCTCAGCCGCGAGGCTTGCTCGACCTTCGCGGCGACGGCACCGGCTCGTCCCTCGCCGGTGCCTGCCCGCTCACTTCAGCAGCTTGGACATCCGCCGGTCAGCCAGGGGCTTTCCGCCCGTCTGGCAGGTCGGCGCAGTACTGCAGGCTCGAGTCGGCGAACGACACCTCGCGCACCGTGTCGCCACAGACCGGGCAGGGCTTTCCGGTCTGCCCGTGCACGGCCAGGTTCGACTTCTTCTCGCCCTTGAGCTCGCTGGCGGCGAGTCCGCGCGAGCGGTCGACGGCGTCGCCGAGCGTGGTGCGAATCGCGGTGTAGAGGGTGTCGAGATCGGCGTCCTCGAGGCTGGAGGCCGGCTTGTACGGCGACATCCGCGCGGCGTGCAGGATCTCGTCGGAGTAGGCGTTGCCGATGCCGGCGATCGTGCCCTGGTGGCGCAGCACGCCCTTGATCTGCTTGCGTCCTTCGCGGTGCAGGATCTCGCGCAGGCGGTCGATGGTGAAGTCGCTCGGTGAGCGGGTCGGGTCCGAGCGAGGCGATGCCGGGCACCTGCAGCGGGTCGCGGACGACGTACATCGCCAGGCTCTTCTTGGTGCCGGCCTCGGTGATGTCGAGCCCCGACAGGTCGTCGAGCACGATCCGCACCGCGAGCGGGTTCTTGTTGCTCGGACGCGGCGGGATCGTCGGCACCTCGTTGCGCCACCGGATCCAGCCGGCTCGCGCGAGGTGCACCACGACGTGCAGCCCCGAGGTGTCGATGTCGAGGAACTTGCCGTGCCGGGTGACGTCGTCCACGAGGGTGCCGGTCAGCGCCGAGACCGGTGGGTCGTAGGTCTTGAGCGCACTGAACGCCGCCAGGTGCACGGCCGTGATCGCGCGTCCGTCGAGTCGCGTCTTGAGGTCGAGGGCGAGCGCTTCCACCTCCGGCAGCTCGGGCATGCCCGCCATCCTAGAAGCCGACCGGGGGGATAGTCCCGGACGAAGTGGTCGCTTTCCGACCGAGATCGGGGCCATTTCGTCAGGGACTATCCCAATTCTGCGTGTCTCTAAAGAATTGGCTAGACACCCGGATACCGTCAGAGACATGGACCCGATCCGCAACCCGTACGCTCCGGGCGCCGGGCAACGACCACCCGAGCTGGCGGGTCGCGACGACCAGGTTGCGGCCTTCGACGTCGTCCTGCAGCGGGTGGCCAGGGGGCGACCCGAGCGCTCGCTGGTGCTCACCGGGTTGCGCGGCGTCGGCAAGACCGTGCTGCTCAACGCCTTCGCAGCCAGGCCGTCCGCGCCGGGTGGGGCACCGGCAAGCTCGAGGCCCGCCCCGACCAGTCGCTGCGGCGACCACTGGCCTCTGCGCTGCACCAAGCCGTCGCGCGAGCTGGGCCACGCGCACCCCGAGCAGGTCGAGCACGGCCTGGGGGTGCTCGCGGTCGTTCGCCGAGCGCGCGGCGCCGTCAGACGCCAAGCTGCGCGACCGCTGGAACCCCGGCATCACCGCCCCGGCAGTGCGAGGACGCGCCGACTCGGGCGACATCGAGATCGACCTGGTCGAGCTGCTCACCGACCTCGGGGGGCTCGCGGCCGAGGCGGGCCGCGGCATCGCGGTGTTCCTCGACGAGATGCAGGACGTCGGCGCCGACGACGTCTCCGCGCTCTGTGCCGCCTGCCACGAGATCAGCCAGGCCGGGCTGCCGGTCATCGTGGTCGGTGCCGGACTGCCCCACCTGCCCGCCGTCCTCTCGGCCAGCAAGTCCTACTCGGAGCGGCTGTTCAGCTACCAGCGCATCGACCGGCTCTCGCGCGCCGAGGCCGACCGAGCCCTCACCACCCCCGCGGCCGAGGAGGACGCCGGGTTCACCGACGAGGCGTTGGCGGCGCTCTACGAGGTGACCGGCGGCTATCCCTACTTCATCCAGGCCTACGGCAAGACCGTCTGGGACCTCGCCCCCGGCAGTCCGATGACCGGCGGACGACGTCGCTGTCGCCGTCACCGGAGGCCAGCGCGAGCTGGCGGTGGGCTTCTTCGGAAGTCGCTACGAGCGGGCCACGCCGGCCGAGCGCGACTACCTGCGTGCGATGGCCGACGCCGGCCTGGACGACTCGTCGACGTCCGGCGGCGCCGACCCGATCGGCGCGGTCGCCACCGCTGAGGTCGCCGCGGTGCTGGGCCGCAACCGCAGGCGCTCTCCCCGGCGCGCGACGCCCTGCTCAAGAAGGGCCTCATCTACTCCGGCGAGCGAGGCCGGATCGCATTCACGGTCCCGCACTTCGGCCGATACCTCCGCGAGCAGGGCTGACTTCGTCCCCCGGACTCGGGCACCATGGAACCCATGACGGCCTCCTCGCCCCGGGTCGTCGCGCACCGGGGCGCCAGCCATGACAAGGCCGAGCACACCCTGGGCGCCTACCTCGCGGCGCTGGAGGCGGGCGCCGACGGGCTGGAGTGCGACGTCCGGCTCACGGCCGACGGCCACCTGGTGTGCGTGCACGACCGCACGCTCACCCGCACGGCCAGCACCCGGGGCCTGGTCTCGACGATGAACCTGGCCGAGCTCAACGAGCTCGACTTCGCCTCCTGGAAGAACCCGTGGGCCGAGCTCGACGACGAGGCACCCGACCGCGACGAGACCCTGGACGCGCCGAAATCGTCATATCTTCTCGCCGCAGATGATACAGCGCCTTTCGAATTAAATACGGATGCCCGCCCACCAGCGCCATCAGCGCATCTGTATAGCTCGCACTGGCACTCAATCCATACCGCCCCGCCAAGTCTTGCACCTGTGCGGCGCTAAACTCCACCAGCTCTACATTCTTGCCCACATTAAACGGCGACTGATTAATATTCAGCGGCACATAGGCTTCTGTAGAATGCACCATCACCAGCCGCAGCTTTTCCCACAGCTCGCTGCCAAAGTCGCCATACCGCGCCGACTCGTACCAGGAGCGCACCAGCGCAAAAAAGTCATCTGCCACCGCCGGATGCGGAAACACCATATCCACTTCATCTAGCGCCAGCACCAGCGGCGTCTCCAGATCCTCTAGCAAACACTCCTCAAAGTAGGCATTGCACTTATCTTTACTGCCAAAGCCCACCCAGTAGTTTTCCAGTTCCTGAGCCTTCTTCAGCCGCCGCCCCACCTGCGAGCAAAACCACTTCAGCAATAAATCCAAATCATTAAACAGCCGACTGTCCGCCCGCTGAAAGCTAATGGGCACCGTCTGATATCCCAGCTCCCGCGAATGACTTAAAATCCGCGCCATCAAAGATGTTTTTCCCATCTGCCTGGGCGCTTTAATTCGAATCAAGGCTCCCGGCTGTTCAATTTCTGCAAAGCAATCCGCCTCAATCGGCTCGCGCGCCACATACAGCCCCGACTTTAGCTGCACCGCGCCACCCGGCTCCCGCTTTAGCTCTGGCTCGGCCACTGGCAGCGGCGGTTGATCGGCACTCTCCACCGCTGGGCCTACGGACTGGCCTGCTAGTTGGTTGGTTGACTGGCAGGCCGCATCCACAAACTCAGGTGTACTGCCAGTCTCAACCTCTACAAACCCCATATCTCGCTGGGCCGTCTCTTGCTGGCCTGTTTCTAGCAAAGCCGTTTCCGCCGGGCGCAACTCAGCCTGCATCAGTTTCATTAGCTCTGCCAATAGTTCAGGGGTGTCTGCCTGCGATCGCCACTCCCGCTGCTGAATTTGCTGCAAATAGCCCCGCAGCTCATAGTTCAACGGATCATCTAGTGGAAACACCACCCGAATTGGCAAAATTAACGGACGCCCCCTTTGCTGCTGCTCAGCCCGCCGATCTCTTAGTGCCCTGGCTCGCTTCACTTCCTCCGTCACCATTTCACTCGTCGCCGACAGGGGCGAAAGCAACAATAAAAAGTAATCACACTGGTGCAGTTCCGTACTAATTCTCGCCTGCCACCTCTCCCCCAGTTGAATACTCTCCGCCGCCATAAACGCCGCATACCCGGCTCCCAAAAACGCCTCATAAAACGTCTGAGCCAACTCCTTATCCGGCGACTGATCTCGGTAGCTAATAAACACGCGCTTCGTCGCCGTCTCCCCGCCCGTGCCCTGAGCGGGGTCGAAAGGCCTCAGTCAATTACCCGGCCCGTCCGCGTCCGCAGCACTGGCGTCGCCCCCTCTGTTTATCCCCTCCAGCTCAATCGCTGTGCGCCCCATCTCGTAGGCCGCTGCATAAGTTCCCCCATTTCCCAGCGACGTATAAAACCCTCTGGCAAAACTAATCGCTGCCGGATCGCCAATCGGCTGATTCATCCCCACCACGAAAGACACAAACTGACTAATCGCCTGCGCCTGCGTATCCGAATAGCAGGCATTTAGCAGCACACATTCCACACTGCTCACCTGCTGAAATAATCGGGCCAGCGCTCGCGTCGGCACTAACTGCGATCGCCCGCGACTATCCTCTAGCACCAACCCGCGATCGCCCGTCCCATGCCCCAAAAAATGCACGATATGCGGATTGTGCGATCACTAAAAGCTGCATCAAATCTTCGGTTCGCACCGCCCACTCAGACACCAGCTCAAAGCGATCGCGCTCCTGAGATAGCTGCAAACTCCGCTGAATTCCCCGCACCTCCGCATCCAGCCGCAACCCAGACGTATTCTGCGGGTTCGCGGCTAATACTAAAATCTTACGAACTGGAAACTTAGAACTCATCAGCGCAATACCAGCCTAACTATGCAGCTACAGTCTTATTTAGCAGAGAAACAGAGGAAGTACTGTTATTTCAAGCTTTTTAAAGGTAATCGCTAATTATCGTTACTTATTCACAGCCGTCCGTACACAGGCCATCAGCATCGAACGACAGCGTTTTTCCACTGAGGGGAACGTAAACGGGGGTTTGAGTCGCTTCAATGAAGGCGGCTGTTTTGGTGTCTGGCTGAACTTCGCCATTTATCGTTGCGGCCTCATTTGCATGAGAAGGAATAACCGCGCTGGGTGCAATCAATTCATCAATGACATAGGCAGCTTCGGTGGGGCCAGTGGTATAGGTATCGCCGATATTTATTACCACAAGTTTTGCGCTGTATTGACCCTGTACTACAGTTTGTTGTTCTGCGGTGACGCCGGTATCGCCAGAAAGATAAACTACTAAGCCGTTGGAAAAGGTGAGGACATATCCGGTCGGTGGGCCGACATAGGCATTAAGTCCTGCCGTAGATAAACTCTCTCCTAACTCACCTTCAATAAAGTCACCGCTGAGTCCGTTGGAGTGCACCGCTGGAACGGTCGTGAAGCTGACACCTTCAATATTGAGCGATCCGCCAAAGCGGACGAGTTTTACCGAGAGCGGGTCGCCGCCTAAGCTTTCGACTTTGTTAGCTAAGAAGCTGGCCATCTCGCTGCCTACGACGATGCTGGCTGCTTTGCCAACAGCAATTTCAGCCGTGTTGGAATTGGGTATAGTACTCACGTCTGTTTGAGGCTCGGCGCAGGTTCCTTGGTTGACGGCAGCAATGCGGCGATCGCCCAAGTGATCGCCATGCACATGACTCAATAGAACAACATCAATATCGCCCAGGCGAGGATCTTCCGCGCCTGCAACCGTTCCGCCCGCATCGTAAAGAATGCGAAGCCCGTTAGGATCTTCGAATACTATTGCTCGGTCTGAGCTGCAAAACTCGCCGTCGTGACTGCCGAGCGGCGTTACTTTGACATTTTGGGCGATCGCGGCTGTAGATGACGCGCCGAGCAAAAGCGCAGGCATAGATAGTCGGATAAACCAATTACGTAGGGGCATTGTTGTATTATTAACTCAGTATTGCTTGACTATTGCTTGACTATATAGCGTTGAGGAATCAAGGCTGTATAGCTGTGGACATATCAGGACTGTGCTCTTTATGCCGATCAGAGCGGTGCAGCAGCGTATAGAAACAGGGGATAATGAAAAGCGTTAGCAACGTGGCTAGTGAGAGACCCGAGAAAACAACAACGCCTAGCGGCTGTAAAAACTCTGAGCCTTGACCGATGCCCAGCGCTAAGGGAAACATTCCTAGCACTGTGGTGATTGTTGTCATGAGGATTGGGCGCAGACGCTGAGGCGCAGCTTTGATCATGGCTGTGAAATGGTCGCACTTTTCCTGTTCGTAAATTTGATTGGCCAGCTCGACCAAAATAATGGCGTTGTTCACCACGATGCCGACTAGTAGCACCGCGCCGACAATCACCGTTGCGCCAATCGCCGTTTGGGTGACGAACAACCCCAAGATACCACCGGCTAAAGCCAGCGGCACCGTCAGCATAATGATCAGCGGATCGATCAGCGAGTTGTACTGTACGGCCATGACCGTAAAGACTAAGAAGGCCGCGAGTCCGCCTAAAAGCCCGAGTCCGTCTACGATGGCTGCATTGCTCTGGGCGCTGTAGCTGGGCAGGCGAGTGATCCCTTCAGGTAAGGTGACGCTCGCAAATATTTGATCCGCTTCTTCTAGCGCTGCGCCCAAACTCGCGCCCTCGTTAAGACGACCCTCGATAATGAAAACTTGGCGCTGGCTAATTCGCTGAATCTCACCTGGGGCCTGTCCTTCTTCAATCCGGGCGACATCGCCCAGTCTGACTGGCTGTCCAGCGCTATTTCTCGCCGCCGCGAGCAGTGGCAGTTGGGCTAGCTCAGCCGGGTTTTGGACTAGCGCCTCAGGTGTTTTGATGCGCACATCAACCAGGCGATCGCCCCTTTGAAGCTGAGTGGGCACCGCGCCTGAAAGCACCGTCTGCACCGTGCGACCAATGGCCTCGGCAGAAAGCCCTAAGTCGGCGGCGCGTTCCCAGTCGGGGCGAATTTGAATTTCTGGCTGGGGTGGGTCGGCGTCAGGCGTATAGCTGGCCAAAGTTGATTGTTCTTCTAAATCGCTAAGCACCTGTGCGCCTGCTGCTTGTAATGCTGCAATATCGGTGCCCTGTAGAATCACGTCTACATCGCCACGCACAGGTGAGTTGTTCAAAATTAGGCCGCGTACATCACCGGGCGATACGCGGATTCGGGTGTCTACCAGGTTGAACTGGTTAAACTCACCGCTCATGCGATCGCTAAACGCCTCTACATCTGTTCCTGGCACCAGCGTCAGGGTGCTAGAGCCTCGCAGGGCATTTTCACTGGTGCCGCTGCCAAAGAGAAATCCACCCGAAGTGGTAAACGCATATTCAATTTCTGGCTGGGCCATCAGCAGGTCATCTACTGCCTTCATCACCGTCTGGTTTTCGGCGACCGTTGTTCCGGGCGGAAACTGGACTCTTACATCGGCCTGCCCGGTGGCAATGCTCGGCAGAATCTCCTGGGGAATGTTTCCGATCATCAAAAAGCTGCTGCCGCCGAAGAGTAGAAAGGCGATCGCCACGATCAAAATCCGCCGTTGCAGCACCCAGCCCAGTAACCTGCCGTACTGCTGAGTCAGTCCTTGCAGCCGTAAATCGAACTGACGGATCAGCCAGAACGAGCTAAATCCGCTTGACCAACGCACTGCCAGTAGCCGAGAGGTGAGCACCGGCACAACCGTCAGCGCCACAATCAACGAGGCTCCTACCGCAAAACTTACCGTGAGTACCAGCTCGTTAAACAACAGCGAGATAAATCCACCAATGAGTAAAAAAGGTAGCACCGCTACTAAGTTTGTTGTAGTCGAGGCAAACAGCGCCGATTCTAGTTCCTGACTGCTGATCTCAGCTTGACGAACGATCAGTCTGTTGCTGTTTTCTCTGGGATCTTTTACGGCTTTGACAATATTCTCTAACATAACGATGGCGTTATCTACTACGATGCCCACGCCTAGCGCTAACCCGCCCAAACTAAATACGTTAAGCGACAGACCAAACAGCCCCATTAACAAGATTGCCACCAGCGTTGCCAGCGGAATCGCCACCATAATAATCAACGTTTGCCTCAGCGAACCTAAAAACAACAGGACAGTGATCCCGGCTAGCCCCGCCCCAATCAGGCCAGAAATGGCAACGTTGCGAATAGCGTTTTGAATAAAGATAGATTCATCCAGGGTCGAGTTAAGAACAAGATCTGCCGGAATCAGGCCCGAGTCTTTCAGCTCTGCTAGCCGCTGCTTTACCCCCTCTACCACCGCGATTGTGTTTGCTCCGGGCTGCTTTTGAATGCTAACTTTCACGGCAGGCTCGCCGTTGAGATTCACAAAAATTCGCTGCTCTTCGGTGCCGTCTGTTACCTTGGCAAAGTCTCGCAGATAAACCTGTTGGCCAGAAGATTGGCCAGAAGATTGACCAGAGGGCTGAGTAGAGGACTGACCAGAGGTTGCCGAATCTGCCCCGGTGCTGCCGCCGCCTACTTCAAAGATCAGATCGCGAATCTCATCAGCCGATTGAAAGCGTCCGGCCACGCGGGTTAACGGCTCGCTATCAGGGCCTTGAATTCGGCCACCCGCCGTGTCCTGATTGCGCTCCGACAGCGCGTCTAAGACATCCGTGATGCCTAAGCCCAATGCCTGTAGTCTGGCCGGGTCGAGGTCAATTCGAATCTCTTCTTGAACGCCGCCTGAGACATCGACACTGGCTACCCCATCTACGGTGATGAGTTCGCGGGCTAGCTCCTGCTCAGCAAATACTCTCAAATCTACGCCCTGTAGGGAAGGAGACGTTAACGCGGTTTCGTAAACGGGCAACTGGGAGGGGTCTAGCTTAAACAATCGGGGCTGTTCAACAATGTCGGGTAGGCTGTCTCTAGAGCGGTTGAGTGTGGCGGTGGCGTCGTTGAGTGCCTGGTCGATATTGCCGCCCGGCTGAAAATATAAGTCTAAGCTGATCTGGCCTTCTCGGGTTTGAGAGACCACCTGCACGACGCCTTCGGTGGCGGCGAGGGCTTCTTCGAGCGGGCGTGTCACTTCGTCAACGGCAACTTCTGGCGATACGCCGGGTGCATTGGCTCTGACGCCGATACGTGGATAGGTAATCGAGGGTAGTAAATCGACAGGAAGCTGTTGAACGAAAAATAGACCTAATACAATTACCGCAACGGTGAGCACTAATGAGGCGATATGCCGCCGAATAGCCAGGGTACTGAGGCTGAAGGCAGGGGCCTGGTCTGTTGCTGAGACTGCGTTAGAGCTTGAATTGGGTGATTCTAAATCTGATGAAGCGGGGGGCTGTCTCATATTGTTGGGGGTACTTTGCCGTGAGATATCTTATTCAGATAGAATGCTGAGCCGGACGGCTTGGTCTGGGGTGAGGGGCGATCGCTCTCTACTACAAAAGACTCACCGGCTTCTAGCCCTGAAATAATCTCGACGCGATCCTGGTTTTTTTCTCCTACTTTTACCGGGCGAGCGACTGCCTTTACCTGATCACCCTCACCCTCAGTCACAAATATCGTATTGTCTGCTTCTCCAACGGCTAGCGCACTTTCAGGCACCACTACTCGGGCCTGCGCGCTCGCCGAAAACTGGACTCTAGCTAGCAGACCGCTGCCGAGTCGTCCACTGAGGTTAGGGATACTCACCTGCACTGGAATCAGCCGGGACGTGGGGTCAGCAACGGGTGAAATCTGTTCTATTTGTCCGGTGATGGAGCCTTCGCCGGGGAAAGCGTCGAGCTGTACACGAGCGGATTGGCCTACGCTGAGGCGGGCAATGTCTAGCTCGGATACCTGTACGGTAACTTCTAAGGTGCTGAGGTCTCCTAGTTCTAGAACGGTTGCACCCGATTCTACAAAGTCTCCTACATCGGCCTGCCGGGAGAGGACTACGCCGCTGAGGGGCGATCGCAAGTCGGCATAGGAAAGCTGTTTTTGGGTTTGGGCTAGTACCGCTTGCTGCGCGTCTATCTGATTAGCGGCCGAAGCGGTCGCCTGCTGCTGCGCCGCGACCTGAGCTTGCGCAGAACGAACGGCCTGCTGCGCGTTCACGGCTGCTAGCTCTGCGGCCTCAGCTTCCTGCTGCGAAATCGCGCCCTGGTTAGCGAGTTGCCGTAGCCTATCGGCATCTATACGAGCCTGGTCGAGAGTTGATTGAGCCTGTACGACGGCTGTTTGAGCATCAGCGATGGAGACTTCAGCTTGGGCCGTTTCTGCTCGTCTGGCAAAGAGTTCGGCCTGGGCTTGGTTGAGGTTGGTGGTTTGCAGGTCGCCGTCAAGCTGGGCGAGCACCTGGCCACGGGCGATAGGATTACCAATATCTACCGGCAGGTTGATGATTTCGCCTGAGACTTGCGATCGCAGCGCGACTTGTTGGCTGGGGCGAGTGGTGCCGGTGTAGGTTAGCCCACTGGCTACAGACCCGGTTTCGGCGGTGGCGGTTTGCACGGCGATAGGGCCACTGGCCCCGTCGGGTCGTCCGCCTCGTCCACCTCCTTCGGACTGCGCAGCTCCTGGTGGGAGGAGGCCACATCCCGAAATGATGGCGATGAGCGGTAGCAGTAGCCCAATCTGGATGATGGCTGGCTTAGGGTATTGACTGGAAAATGGGCGATCGCTCAATGGACTGACACCTGGGTAAAAGTCTCCTAACGACTGTTTTTAATTAGTTCTAACGACTGTTTCTGATTAGATTGCATTCAAGGTAGTACGCTCACATCTAAATTCTAGTCAGTCAAAAGTAATCATTCACCCATGACTAAAGTCACTATTTACTAACGACTATAGTTTAGTGATTTTTGATTTAGCTAAAGCGAAATTAAAGCGAAGTTTGTGCTGTTTGAAAAATGTAAGCTGACTCACATATCTGAGCATAAGTTTCAGTCATCTGTTGAACAGTTTAAAAAATTGATCTCCTACATACTGCGTAGCAATTGATACTTGCAAGGGATGTTTTTGATGTCTAGTTCTGGTCGTCGTCCGGTTGGTGCTACATCGAGACGAAAATTTTTGAAGCTGGTGGGTAGGGCCGGAGGTACTGCGGCTGTACTCACGACGATGAAAGAGATGGGACTTTTGTCATCAGCGCAGGCAAAAGCAAAGCCAACGTTGCAGGCTCAGTCAGGCAGTGGCAAGAGGATTGCTATTTTGGGCGCTGGGATTGCGGGGATGACGGCGGCTTATGAGCTGAGAAAGGCGGGGTATAGTTGTACGATTTTGGAGGCACGCGATCGCGCGGGTGGGCGCTGCCAAACGCTCCGAGGGGGCGACATGCTCAAGGAGTTCGACAACGAGCAGTCCTGTTCTTTTGATGAAGGCATGTACTTTAACTCTGGGCCTGCTCGCATTCCGTACCACCATACGGCTGTTTTGAGCTACTACAAAGAGTTTGGGGTGCCGCTGCAAGTGAAGGTAAACGAGAACAGGGCGACCTATTTTCAAGATGACAAAGCTTTTGGGTTCTTACGCACTTTAGGTGATCCACAAAGGCCATAGGAGAAACAGACTGAGATCCTTATCCTCGGCCAATCTCATGGAACTCCTACAGCATCTGCTCCCGAACCAAACAGGTCTAGCGTTGACAAGCTGGCACCTGAACCAAGCAAATGGCCCAATTGTAGTTGAACTCGCTTCGACTCATCAGGTGGCCGAATGCCCACTATGCCATCACCTATTAGGCGACAATAAGAAAGGGTTCTTCCGAGCTTTTGGTGAAGCCGGAAGTCGGCAATTGCCAGAGGCTTTAATAGTCTGAGACAGGTGTGATAAATCGCTTGGCGAGCAGGTCTAAACTAGCTCTGCCGTACATCTGTCGCTTGAGCATCTTTAGTTTATTGTTTAATCCTTCAACTGGGCCATTACTCACCTCTAGCGTCATGCTAGCCTTGACCGCTGCGTAGTCATCCAACAGTCCCTTCGCAAAGGTTTTCAAGGGTTTAATAGAAGAAGCTAATGTTTTCAACAGCCAGTCATCGAACTTATCTGATTGTCGCTGCCTCAACAGTTGCAGGAAGTCATTAGCAATCGTGACAATACTGGCTAAATCAGGGTGTTGTTGAGTCATTTGTTCTACTATTTCTGTTTCTTCTATCTCTCTATTCTCGGGTCGCAAGGTCACTAAGAAAGCGGCTTGTTTCGGGGTGAAAGGCGGCGATTGGGGGTCACTGACATGAGGTAAAGAATGCGTCACGCGAATACGAGTAGGTGGTAAGCCTTGCGCTTGACGAAGCCCTTTAATATATCGCTGAACAGTTCGCATAGAACCTTCATAGCCTTCCTGTTGCAGCAGTTTTACCAGCACACCCGGCTCTCGAATGTCCGTATTCCACCAACCTAAAAGCTGCTGTTTATAGGGGTCGAGGATGCCGCTGCCGAAAGTGCGAAAGTGAGCGGGGACATCTGGAAAGTTGGGTGCCGCTAGGTAGCGCTCCACTGTGCGGGTGCTCACGCTAACTTCTTGAGCAATGGCAACATGTGTCCACATTTGTGCACGTAACGCTCTCATGGTCTGCTGTAGCTGCACTCGCCGCTGCTGATTTTCCAAGATGGTCTGTCGGGCGGGTGCAGTGGCTGTCGGCTGCGGTACTGCAACGACTGTGGCTTCTGGTTGCGCACTCGCTATGGCGTGATGCTGCGCTTGCTCAGTTAATTTGAGTTCGGCTCGATACCCGTTCAGTGCCTGCTCTAAGTAATCGCTCAAATTCTTGACCAAGTGAAAGCGGTCAGCCACCTGTATGGCGGCGGGTGCGGCGGCGTCCATCGCACTTTTGTAAGTCTTAGAACGGTCGCGGGAGAGCACTTCTATGCCAGGGTGAGCTTGTAGCCATTCAATCAGCGTTTCTGCTTTGCGGTCGGCGAGCAGCGCGATGGGTTGATGCGTTTCTAAATCGACTAGGATGGTGCCGTAGTTGTGGCCTTTGCGAAAAGCAAAGTCATCTACCCCCTAACATTTTGGGGGTTTCAAACGTCGGCAGCGGCAGATGTCGCAGATGATTTAGCAGGGTACTGCCGCAGATCGAATAGCCGAGGCGATCACCTAATCGTGAACCCGCTGCACCCCCAAGAGCTAGGCCAATTGACTGTAATCGCTGTATAAACCGTATGGTCTTTCTCGCCCAGGGAGCCGCTACTTCAGGCAGACGTTCGGTAAAGATGCGGCGGCGACACTCAGCATTCGGGCAGAAAAACTTGCACACTTGAAGAATAAGTCTGAGCCTGAAATGTACGCAGGGCAGGTCAGCTAGCGTTCGTTCATAGCGGCTATGGATGCGCTGAGTTAGACCACTGCACAGTGGGCAAGGGACTATCATTTGGGTAGAGGAAAGGCTCAGCGTTAGGTGGTTACCATCTTCTATTTCATACCTATTTAAACGGAGCAAACCAGCACCGGGCAGCAAAGACTGAAGAAATTCCATCGGGAGATCACCGAAAGGGGCGATCTACAGTTTCCTACTTCACCAAAAGCTCGGAAGAACCAGCTTTTGACGGGCAGCCGATATTGAATCGTCGAGTCGTTAGCGACAGCAGAGGTTATATTGCTGAGCTGTTGGCCAAGGCTATTAGCCAAAAGTCTCTCGATTAGGCAATTTCAGGTCTCGATCAGGAACGTTTGATGGCCTTTGTGAAAAGCTTTGGTAGTCTGGGCGATGACTCTCTTTACAGGGGCAGCAATCGCGGTGGTTATATGACCAGTCCAGCGGCAGGCAACGACATTGGAGAAGCCTTTAAGCCCTTAGGATTGAGCGAGCTGCTTAGCTCAGATTTTTGGGATTACAAGCTTCACTTTGGCGAGGGCTATACCCAAGCGGCCACTATGATGGAGCCGGTGGGTGGTATGGATCAGATTGCTAAAGCCTTTGAGCGAGAAGTTGGCGCACTGATTGAATATAGCGCCGAGGTTAGCGAGATTCGAAAGACACCCGAAGGCGTTCGAATCGTTTATAAAAATTTGGCGACGGATGAAGATAAGTCGCTGGAGGCTGACTACACGATTTGTACTTTTCCGCTGCCGGTATTGGCAGGGGTAACCGCAGATTTTTCGCCTGAGATGGCGGCGGCAATTGAAGCGAGTAAGGGGATTTATGCCAATGCGGTGAAGGTGGCTTTTCAGGCTAATCGTCGCTTCTGGGAGGAAGACTCCAACATTTATGGCGGTATTTCTTGGACAGAGAAAGATATCACTCAAATTTGGTATCCTTCGAACGGTTTTCATAGCGATAAAGGAATTTTGGTGGGGGCTTATATTTGGGATAATCCGATTGGCAATGTGTGGGGTACGCGATCGCCCGCCGAGCGGTTGGCCAAGGCGATTGAGGAGGGTACGGCGATTCATCCTAACTATGCTCAGGAGGTTGCGGCAGCGGACGGGATTACGGTTGCCTGGGAGAAGGTTCCTTATAGCCAAGGGGGATGGGCTGAATGGGAGGATGAACCGAGAGAAAAGGCTTATCAGGTGCTGTTGCAACCGGACGGGCCGATATTTTTGGCGGGGGAGCATCTTAGCTATATAACCGGATGGCAAGAGGGGGCTGTGCGGTCAGCTTTGGTGGCGGTGGAAGGAATTGCAGCGCGGGTGCAGGCAGCCTAGCTAGCCATGAATGAAATAGGGTTTGACCAGGCCAAAGGCTCATCTCATCAGAACTAAATACTTCCTGAGGAATTAAACAACATGTCTTTTAAGAAAGTTCTACTCGGCGCACTTTTAGCCATCGGGCTGATTTTTAGTCTAACTACAAGAGTTTCAGCTCAAACGGTTATTCGTCATCCTATTCCAGATTCAAATTTTCCAATTTCGCAAGCGGTTGAAATTCCGGCTGACGCGACGCTGGTGTATTTAAGTGGTCAGGTGCCAGCCGTTATGGATGAGGCAGCAGAGTCTGGAACGATTGCTGCTTTTGGTAATACCGAAGCTCAAACGGTTAGCGTTTTAGAGAAGATTGATACGATTCTTACCAGCTTGGATCTGACGATGAGTGACGTGGTGAAGATGCAGGCTTTTTTGGTGGGCGATCCGGAAATGGAGGGCAAGATGGATTTTGAAGGGTTTATGTCTGGCTATACCCAGTTTTTTGGCACAGCGGAACAGCCTAATTTACCTTCTCGCTCTGCTATGCAGGTAGCTGGCCTGGTTAATTCGGGTTGGCTGGTTGAAATTGAGGTGGTGGCTTTGCGAGAGTAGTTTTCAGTCGTCGTCGTCAGGCTGTTGAGGAAAGCTGTCTATTTCAATACTATTCATTTCGAGATTGTTGTCGCTAAACATTTCGCGAGGCATGAAAGACAAAATGACTGGATCGCGCCCTAATCCATCCACAATCTCGCCCAGGGATAAAAACAAGGACGCTAGCAGTTTTTTCATGATGGGAGGCTCCACTAATGTTGTTTGGTTACGGTTGTTTGACTACATCGTTGTTTAATGGCTGTGCAAGGCTTTTTTTGAACCCTGTGTGATTGAAGTATAAGCAGAAGACGGCTCAGGCAGACAGTTTATGTAGTTTTCTTCATCCTAATGTTTAGCCGGGCTTTCCTGAGGCTTCCCTGGCGGTTATAGTTCCGTGAAACATGTTCATGCCGCAATGGAAGGTGTAGCTGCCTGCTTTTTGGGGCAAAACTTCTACTGTCACGTTTTGGTTTAAGGGTAGGTCTAGCGCTTTGTTGAAGTCTGGTAGGATGACTTGCTCTAAGCAACTACTGGGATCTTTGCGCAAGAAGTTTAGCTGAACGGGTTGGCCTGCTTGTACCGTAATTTGATCGGGTGAGTAGCCGCCGTCTACGGCGACATCAATGACTTGAATGCCTTCGGAGATTTGCGCTGATTGAGCTTTATTTTTGCTGAAAAGAAACCACCACAGCTCTAATCCGATTAGTCCGAGGCCAGCGGCAGCTACGCCTACTTTCCGGCTGACAGGTTGTTCAATACGGCTAAACTCGCCTGTATCTGGTTGTGAAATCTGAGCGTTGGCAGTGCGAGAATTGCCTAACAGTAAGCTAGCGCTGAGCAAGCTGACAAACAGGCTTCTGCGCATCCATTGGTTGATTAAATTGTTCGTTGAGACATTGGATTTCATAAACTTAAGAACGCTTTAGCGAACACCTTTGGGTTGGAAGTTTCTAAGCCGAAGGGCGTTGGTGACTACGGAAACTGAGCTAAAGGCCATCGCTGCACCGGCAATGACCGGGTTTAGCAGCCAGCCAAAGATGGGATAGAGAATGCCGGCTGCAATTGGAATACCGGCTACGTTGTAGATGAAGGCGAAGAACAGGTTTTGACGGATGTTGGCAATGGTGGCTTGGCTGAGCTGGATGGCGGTGACAATGCCTTTGAGATCGCCGGAGATCAGGGTGATATCGCTAGCTGCGATCGCTACATCGGTTCCGGTGCCAATCGAAATGCCGACATCGGCTTGAGCTAGCGCGGGCGCATCGTTGATGCCATCGCCGACCATTGCAACTTGCTTGCCTTCAGACTGTAGTTGTTTAATCTGGGCGGCTTTTTGGTCAGGGCGGACTTCTGCGAAGACTCGATGGATGCCGACTGCCTGGGCGATCGCTTCTGCCGTTTGCTGATTATCTCCTGTTAGCATGACTACTTCTAAGCCCATTTTCTGCAACGCTTTTACTGCCTGCGCAGACGTTTTCTTGAGGGCATCAGAAATACCCATCAGTCCTTCTGCTTTGCCATCTACTGCAATCCAGGCTGTGGTTTTTGCCGCTTGCTCCCAGGCCTGCCGCTGCGACTGAAGCGATCGCGTATCTATGCCCAATTCCTGCATCCAGCGCTCAGTGCCAATTTGGACAAGATGGCCGTTGCAATTTCCTTGAACGCCTTTGCCCGTGACGGCATCAAAGTTTTGAACACCTGTGAGTTTTTCCTGCTTAATGCCTTGCGATCCGGCGTAGTTTACAACGGCTTCGGCTAGAGGGTGCTCAGAGTTTCGCTCTACGGCTGCGGCCATTTGCAACAGCTTGATCTCGTTGCTGTTGGCGGTTCCTCGCACCGTGAGATAGTCGGTAACGGTGGGTTTACCTTCGGTGAGCGTGCCGGTTTTATCTACCACTACGGCTTGGAGTTTATGGGCGCGTTCCAGGCTTTCAGCATCTTTAATCAGGATGCCATTTTCAGCGCCTTTGCCTGTGCCAACCATGATGGAAGTGGGTGTGGCTAAGCCCAGAGCGCAGGGGCAGGCGATGATGAGGACGCCTACCGTGGTGAGTAGGGCCAGGGTGATGTTGCCCATGAGTGTGAACCAGAGGACGAAAGTGAGAAGGGCGATCGCAATGACCACCGGGACAAACCAACCTGTCACCTGGTCAGCTAGCTTCTGAATGGGTGCTTTCGATCCCTGTGCGTCCTGCACTAGTTGAACAATCTGGGCTAATACCGTATCTGCGCCTACCCGAGAGGCTCTAAATCGAAAGCTTCCTGTTTTGTTAATAGTTGCGCCAATCACCTCCTCGCCTGGCCCCTTCTTCACGGGCATGGGTTCCCCAGTTACCATCGATTCATCTACCGCAGAGATTCCTTCGGTAACTTCTCCATCTACCGGAATTTTCTCACCAGGACGAACAATAATAATGTCGCCTACTATCACCTCTTCTAGAGGCAAATCGACTTCTTGTTTCTCTCTGATAACTCGCGCTGTATTTGCCTGTAATCCCATCAGTTGACGAATGGCGTCCGAGGTTTGCCCTCTCGCTCGATTTTCAAAATAGCGGCCCAGTAGTAGCAGGGCAATGATGACGACCGAGGCTTCGTAATATACATCAGGCGCAAGTCCCTGGTTCGTCAAAAAGCTGGGAAACAAGGTGACAAAGATGGAGTAGAGGTAGGCGGCTCCTGTTCCCAGAGCGACTAGTGTGTTCATATTTGCGGCGCGATGAGTAAAGGCTTTCCACGCGCCTACATAAAAAGACTGACCGCACCAGAACAACACAGGTGTTGCCAACACTAGCTGAAGCCAGGGATTGTGTAAGAACATGGGCCAGCCAGGAATGTTTATGCCTAGCATCATCGGGAGCGTTCCTAAAACCAGTAGCAGACCAACAGCGCCGCTAATAGTTGTTTTTGTCAGCAGCGCTTTTTGCTGTGCTTTTCTCTCTTGTTGTGCTTGGGCATCTTCTTCCTCAGTGTTCAGATCTTTTTTGGCGATCGCTTCATAACCGGCGTCAGAGACAGCCGCCTGAAGTTGTTCCAGGTTCGTGCGGTTCTGGTCGTACTCAACGCTGGCTTGCTCTGCTGCAAAATTTACCTGTACGCTGCTGACGCCCGGTACCTGTTGAATGGCGGATTCGATGCTGTTGGCGCAAGAAGCACAGCTCATGCCTTTTAGCTTTAGGGTTGTTGCGGTCATGGAGAGAGCCTTCTCAGTGAATAAAGAATTCTGTGCGGATACAAGCGCGATCGCAGTCTGATTGTTACGAAACTGCGTAGCCAGCGTTTTTAATAGCTGCCTTAACGTCAGCTTCTGCAGCGTCTGTTTCTACGGCGACTTGTTTTGTTTTAGGGTTGGCCTCGACTTTGGCGCTGGGGTCTATCGACTTCACCGCGTTGGTAATCGTTTTGGCACAGGAGCCGCAGGCCATATTGGGGACGTTTAGCTGAAGTTTCATTTTTGGTTGGAGATATGAGGTTTACTTTGTCAGGCGTTCTTTTGGTGATGTGCCTGTGGTGATTTTTAGGATAAACCCTCTAGTTAGGATGAGAGTCAAGGGAGATGTATCCAAAGATAGAGTGAGTATTGACCTTATAGCTTGCTATAGGATTTAGACTAATAAAAGTTCTATAAGGAGTAAGCTGATGGCGGTTAAAACGCGTTTGAAAATTGGCGAATTGTTCAAGCAAACGGGCATTGCTGTGGGTGCTTTGCGTTATTACGAAAGCTTAGGCTTGCTAAGGTCTGAGCGAGGCGACAATGGTTATCGCTATTATTCTGGGCAGGCGGTTCATCAGGTGCAGTTTATAAAGAAGGCTCAGTCTTTAGGTTTTTCTTTAGAAGATATTGGTGAGGTGCTTAACGTTCATGAGCAGGGCGATGTGCCTTGCGAGCTGGTGCAATCGCTTTTGCAAGAGAAGATTGATCAGCTTGAGGCTCAAATTCGTGAAATGAGCCTGTTCAAACAGGGGCTAGAACAGTATCGGGATAACTGGGCGTCTACTCAGCCGCGTCCTAAACCTGGAGATATCTGTCCGCTGATTGAGACGATCCCTCTGTAAACGACAGCCGATATCTACAGGGAGATTGTGATGACATTTTTGCCGATGGTATGCTCTGCTTCTGCATAGGTATGGGCTTCAGCAATCTTCTCTAACGGGTAGCGCTGATCGATGACCGAACGAATATGTCCGGCTTCAATCTGGGCTGTGAGGTACTCCAGATCGGAGTATTTGGATTTGAGCAAAATGACTTTGTATTTTTGCCCTGGCCACAAAAGCGAAAGAACGCTCTGGAGATAGTTACTGGGATAGGGCTGGGTGGTGACATAAATGCCTTGGGGTTGCAAAACAGACTGGCATTCTGAGAGTGAACGGTTGCCCACCACATCAAAAATCAGGTCGTACTTAGCGGCCGATCTGGTGAAGTCCTGCTGCGTGTAGTCAATTACCGAATCAGCTCCTAGGTGCTTTACCAGTTCGGCGTTTTTACCGCTGCACACTCCTACAACGTTGGAGGCTCCTAGTCCCTTGGCAAGCTGAATAGCGTAGGTGCCCACCCCCCCAGAAGCCCCGTTGACGAGTACTGTCTGTCCGCGCTTGAACTCGCCTTCGTCACGCAAGGCTTGTAGCGCGGTCATTCCGGCTAAAGGAACTGCTGCTGCCTCTTCGTCGGTCATATTGGTGGGCTTCATTGCGGCTACTTTTTCAGCAACGGCGGCATATTCTGCATAGGCTCCACCGGTGAGCTGATCCATGCGAGCGTAAATTGAATCGCCTGGTTTGAATCGCGTAACTTGCTCACCAATTTCAACGACCGCACCTGATACATCGAACCCTAGCGTGATTGGAAAGTTACTGCCTGTGAGTAGCTTGAGCGCGCCCTGTCGCATTTTCCACTCAATTGGATTGATACTGCTGGCAAATACTTTTACCAGCATCTGATCTGGCGCAATTTTGGGACGCTCGATGTCTGCAATTTGAAGCACATCAGGATCGCCATAACGGTAGATGACAGCAGCTTTCATTACGATTCCTACGGGTTTGCGCTGACTTTGAGCGCTGGTTGTTTTGCTCATCATAGGTAAATGGCTGGTAGAAAAACTCTCACCAGCGGAGCAGTTTGGAGGGCTGTTTTGCTTTAACCTGCTTGACTTTAGAGTTAGGTGCAAGGTTTACGCTGGCTTGAGTGCTTGGATATTCAATTAGATTTCCGGCAGATATTGGAGGTATCTTTATGCGTGTTTTGTTGGTTGAAGACGAGCCTGATTTGGGTAAAGCGGTTAAGCGAATTTTGACTCAGGAAGCGTATGTTGTGGACTGGCTGCAATCGGGGGATGAGGCGCTGGCTTTTTTGGAGCAAGCGGCGGCTGTGTACTCGTTGGCGGTTTTTGATTGGGCGCTGCCGGGTGTTACTGGTATTGAGCTGTGTCGGTGGTTGCGATCGCACAACCATGCCATACCCGTTCTAATGCTGACGGCAAAAGACAAAATAGAAGATCGAATTACGGGGTTAGATTCTGGAGCAGACGATTATTTGGTTAAGCCTTTTAGTACGGCTGAGCTATTGGCCAGACTGCGGGCATTGAGTCGCAGAGTGCCCGAGTTCAAATTGCCCCAAATTCGGATGGGGCCTTTGCTGTTAGACTGCGATCGCCGAATAGCCTTTCTCTATCCTGGCGAAGCGACAGAGCAGCTTATAGAACTTACCCAAAAGGAGTTTTTGCTGTTGCGCTACTTGATGGAGCATCCTAATCAAATTCTCACTCGCGACCAGGTGCTCAATCAGCTATGGGAATTTGGTGGCGAACCTAGTAGTAACGTGGTGGCGGCTCAGATGCGGTTGCTACGACGTAAACTAGGAGACTACGACACGCTGATTGAAACTGTTTATGGCATGGGATATCGCTTCAACCCTCCAAAATAAATTGTCTAGATTGTCTAAATTGCCAGTTGGCCCATCGTCGGTAGAGCGGGCGCAAAATCAGCTCTTTCGCCATTCTCGGCTACAGCTTGCGGTTTGGTATGCCGGGGTGATGGGAGTGATTTTGACGCTGCTGGGACTGGGGGTGTATCGGGCGATCGCTCACGCTCATGAAGTGACTATCGACCGCGAGATAAAATCGGTGGCGAACGCGGTGCACGATTCAATAGAAGCGAGCATTTCTGGCCCAGCGCAACTGAGCGATATCCCCCCGCAGCTACTGCCAGATCTGTGCCTCTCGGCAGCGTCTTGTGCTAAACCCATCGCGGCATCCACTGCTCATTCAGTCACTGAACCGCATCGCTTGCAAAGAGCCTATCAAAATGACTATTTTATTCGAATTGTAGATTCTGATGGCAGTCTGTTAGCAATAGGCGGCGATCGCCCGGTAGGATTACCGCTAACCTCTTTTTCTCCTCCATTGCAATCTTTAAGAGATGAGCAGGGACAGGAGTATCATCAGGTTTCGATTATGCTAGAGAATGGCCGTCAGCAGGCTTGGGGATATCTGCTGGTAGGTCGCTCTTTTGAGGATTTTGATCGGTACTTGTCTTCGGTGCGGTGGAGCCTGTTGATTGGGCTATTGCTATCGCTGGTGGTGGTTACGGCGGCAAGCTGGTGGCTCTCGGGCCTGGCGATGCGACCGATCTATCAGTCTTACCATCAGATTCAACAGTTTACCGCCGATGCTGCCCACGAGCTGCGGACGCCGCTAGCGGCTATTCGGGCAACGGTGGAGTCGGTGCTCAGGCTGCCGAAACTGTCGGAGGAAGAAGCACAAGAAACGCTGACGGTGGTCAATCGCCAGAGCCAAAGACTGGCTACTTTGGTGAGCGATTTGCTGTTGCTTTCTCAGCTAAATAGCAAACAGCGGCTTTTGTTGAAAAAGCCCTGCTGTTTGCAAGATGTACTGAGCGATATCGTTGAGGAAATGGCTGCTTTTGCTATGTCTGAGAACATTGCGATCGCAGTTGATTTTCAAACTCAGATGCCTTTGATGGTGTTAGGCGCTGAAGAACAACTGTATCGACTGGTGCTGAACCTGGTGAACAATGCTATTGTCTATACGCCAGCCGGTGGCCAGGTAACGTTGAGCCTAAAGTCGTCTCAGCAGCAGGCGCTGATTTCGGTTAGCGATACCGGTATCGGGATTACACCTGAGCATCAAGCCAAAATCTTTGACCGGTTTTATCGGGTGGATGTGTCCAGGTCAGGGCAGTTGGGGAGTTCTGGGTTGGGGTTGGCGATTGCGGGTGCGATCGCCATTGCCCATCACGGGACGCTTACCGTCACCAGCCAACCAGGAGC
>CAWAGM010000009.1:0-351831 GCA_963781575.1 uncultured Actinomycetota bacterium
ATCAGCACCGAGCCCGGGATCTGGTTGATCTCGTACTCGTTCGGCTCGCGGACGTCGACCAGCACGAAGTCACGGGTGCCCTCCGCACGCTCCTTGAGCATGTGCGAGAGCTGCACCACCGAGATCGTGGCGTCGGCAGCAGCGTCGGCAGCCTCCTCCGAGATCGCGCCGCAGAAGGCGTCGTAGTCGATCAGCTCGGTGACGGTTGCGTGCTCGCCGCACAGCGCGCAGTTCGGGTCCTTGCGCACCTTCAGCTTGCGCCACTCCAGCTCGAGGGCGTCGTAGATCACGAGCCGGCCGACCGCCGGGTCGCCGATGCCGGTCAGCACCTTGATCGCCTCGTTGACCTGGATCGAGCCGATGCTGGCGCAGAGCACTCCGAGGACGCCGCCCTCGGCGCAGCTGGGAACCATGCCCGGCGGCGGCGGCTCGGGGTAGAGGCAGCGGTAGCACGGGGCGTCGACCGAGTCACCGTTCTCGTCGGTGGCGTGCGGCCAGAAGACCGATGCCTGGCCGTCGAAGCGGTAGATGGAACCCCAGACGTAGGGGATCTTCAGGAAGTACGCGGCGTCGTTGACCATGTAGCGCGTCGCGAAGTTGTCGGTGCCGTCGACGATCAGGTCGTAGCCCTCGAAGACCGACAAGACGTTGTCGTTGTCGAGCCGCTCGTCGTGCACGATCACGTTCACGTACGGGTTGGCCTCGGTGATCGAGTCACGTGCCGACTCGGCCTTCGGACGACCGATGTCGGACTGCCCGTGGATGATCTGGCGCTGCAGGTTCGACTCGTCGACCTCGTCGAACTCGGCGATGCCGATGGTTCCCACCCCGGCCGCGGCCAGGTAGAGGAGCGCGGGGCTGCCGAGACCGCCGGCCCCGATGACGAGGACCTTGGCGTTCTTCAGCCGCTTCTGCCCGGTCATGCCCACGTCGGGGATGATCAGGTGGCGGCTGTAGCGCCGGACCTCATCGATGGTCAGCTCGTCGGCCGGCTCGACCAGCGCGGGAAAACTCACGGTTGTCCACTCCTCATTGGGTCCACGTTCGGTGCGGGGATGACGCTAGGAACGTCGTCTCCGTGCCTCCATGTTCCCTCGCTCTCCAGGGCGCGGACGGCGCCCGTCCCGTCATCCGGACCCGCGAGTAGCATCGCCGCGTGGCCCAGACGACCCCCGACCTCGACGAGTCCCGCCCTCGCGGTGGTCGACTCCCTCGCCGTGAGCGGCGCGCGCAGCTGCTCGACTCGGCGCTGGAGGTCTTCGTCAACAACGGCTACCACTCCGCGGCGATGGACGACATCGCCGAACGGGCCGGGGTCTCCAAGCCGGTGCTCTACCAGCACTTCCCCGGCAAGCTCGAGCTCTACCTCGCGCTGCTCGACACCTCGTGCGACGCGATCATCGAGAACTGTCGCCGCGCCCTGGAGTCGACGCACGACAACAAGCAGCGCGTCGCGGCGGCGATCTCGGCTTTCTACGACTACGTCGGCATCGAGTCCGGCGCGTTCCGCCTGGTATTCGAGTCCGACCTGACCAACGAGCCAGCCGTGCGCGAGCACGTCGACCGGGTCACCAGCGAGTGCGCGTCGATGATCGCCGCGGTCATCGCCGACGACACCGGCCTCCCGGCCCCGGCGTCCCAGCTGCTGGCGGTCTCGCTGGTGGGAATGGCCCAGGTCAGCGCACGGTTCTGGCTCGCAGACCGTGGTGGCCTCGATCGCGACCAGGCAACAGCGTTGGTCTCCGGGCTAGCGTGGCGAGGCATCCGCGGGTACCCGCTCACCGACGAGCACTGACCAGCCCTGAACAGCACTGGCTATCCAGCCAGCCACCCGCCAAGCACACCCGAGACACATCCCAGAAGGAGACTGACCGTGGAGGTCAAGATCGGCGTCCAGCAGGCCGCCCGCGAGCTCGTGATCGACACCGACGAGACCGCCGAGGCTGTCGAGAAGCTCGTGAGCGACGCCCTCAGCCAGGGCGCCGGCGAGGGGGTCTTCGCGCTCACCGACACCAAGGGCCGCCGCGTGATCGTGCCGGCGGCCAAGGTCGCCTACGTCGAGATCGGCGGCGGCGTCTCCGGCGCCGTGGGCTTCCGCAAGTAGCTAGTTCCGCAGCTAGCTAGTTCCGCGGCTGCGCACCAGGTCTCGACACGACCACCATCGAGGCGCGCGCCGTCGCAAGCTCCGGCTCACGCCTCTAGGCCGAGCTCGGCCATCCGCTCCTGGTGTCGCTCGGTCAGCCGGGTGAACATCCGGCCCAGCGCGGCCAGGTCGAGGCCGGGGCGGTCGACCCCACCCGTCAGCAGGGCGGTGAGCGTGTCGCGGTCGGCGGCCACCCGCTGTGCCTGCGTCAGCGCCTCCCCCATCAGCCGTCGACCCCACAGGGCCAGACGTCCGCCCTGGGTCGGGTCCTCGGCGATCAGGCCGCGCACCCGATCGACGACGAACGCCGCGTGCACACCGTCGTCGTCCATCGAGGAGACCACCAAGTCGCGGGTGTCGGGGTCGAGGAACGCTGCGATCTCACGGTAGAAGTCGTTGGCCAGCCCGTCGCCGACGAACGCCTTGACCAGCCCCTCGGGGAAGTCGGAGGGCGCAGTGTGGCCGTGGAAGGAGTCGATGGCGGTGCAGAACGGCGCCATCGCCTCGAACGGGTCGCCACCGAGCGCCGTGATGCGCTCGTGCAGGGCAGAGACCTTGGCCAGCTCGACGCTGGCGATGGTCGCCAAGCGCCAACTTGTCGCGCACTGTCGGCGCGAGCTTGGCGTCCTCGGCGAGCCGCTCAAAGGCCGAGATCTCGCCGTAGGCGATCACGCCGAGCAGGTCGACCACCGCGTCGCGGTAGCCGAGGTCCTCGAAAGCCGCGTTGACGTCGGGAGCGCCGGATGCAGGCATGCGCGCACCCTACCGATAGACTCGACGCATCGAGTGGCCAGATGCCACGGCTGCCCCCAGCCGCATTTCCGCAGGCCACACCGCATGTGCGCGGTTGACGATGGCCCAGCTCTCGCCGAAGTCGGCCGCACAGGCTCGACATCCAACGCGTTCAGCGCTTCGACGAAAGCAGACCATTGACCACCACCTTCCGCGAGCTCGGCGTCCTGCCGCAGATCTGTGACGCGCTCGAGCGCGCCGGCATCACCACTCCCTTCGCCATCCAGGAGATGACCCTGTCGGTCGCTCTGATGGGCACCGACCTGATCGGCCAGGCCCGCACGGGCACCGGCAAGACCCTCGCGTTCGGCATCCCGGTGATGCAGCGCAGCGTCGTCTCCACCGACCCCGCCTACGCAGACCTGCCGCAGGGCAAGCCGCAGGCCCTGATCGTGGCCCCCACCCGCGAGCTCGCGCTCCAGGTGTCCAACGACCTCCACCTCGCCAGCGCCGACCTCGGCCTGCGCGTGCTCACTGTGTACGGCGGCGTCGGCTACGACACCCAGCTCGACGCCCTGGAGTCTGGCGTCGACATCGTCGTGGGCACCCCTGGTCGGCTCATCGACCTGGCGAACCGCAAGGTGCTCGACCTCTCCCACGTGCACGCCCTGGTGCTCGATGAGGCCGACGAGATGCTCGACCTGGGCTTCCTGCCCGACGTCGAGCGGTTGCTCCGGCTGACCCCCGAGACGCGTCAGACGATGCTGTTCTCGGCCACCATGCCCGCAGCCATCGTGGCCCTGGCCCGCACCCACATGCGCCACCCGATGAACATCCGGGCTGAGTCGTCCTACGACACCACCATGGTGCCGGCCACTGCGCAGTTCATCTACCAGGCCCACGACCTCGACAAGCCGGAGATCATCGGTCGACTGCTGCAGGCCGACGACGCCGAGAAGATCATCGTCTTCACGCGCACCAAGCGTCAGTCGCAGCGCATCGCCGACGACCTCTCCGAGCGCGGCTTCAGCGCCAGCCCGCTGCACGGCGACATGGCCCAGGTCGCCCGCGAGAAGGCACTGGCCAAGTTCCGCGAGGACAAGATCCGCGTGCTCGTCGCTACCGACGTCGCGGCCCGCGGCATCGACGTGCGTGGCGTCTCGCACGTCGTCAACTACACGTGCCCCGAGGACGACAAGACCTACGTGCACCGCATCGGCCGCACCGGTCGCGCCGGCGCCTCCGGTACCGCGATCACGTTCGTGGACTGGGCCGACCTGCACCGCTGGAAGATGATCAACAAGACCCTCGACCTGCCGTTCGACGAGCCGCAGGAGACCTACTCCACCAGCGATCACCTCTACCACGACCAGGGCATCCCGCCGGGCACCAAGGGTCGCATCGTCGACGCGGCTCCGGTGGAGCGCAAGCCCCGCACCGACCGTCCGGAACGCTCGGACCGACGCCCCGAAGGTGGCGAGCGCCCCGCGCGCAACCGCGACCGCGACCGCAACCGCACGCGCACCCGCGGCGGACAGACCGTCACGGCCGATTCCGCATCGTCGGGGGCCGGCACGCCCGCCACCGCGGGCGAGGGCGGCGAAGCCCGCTCCTCCAGCGGCAGTCGCAACCGTCGTCGTCGCCGTAGCGGCGGCTCCGCGGCAGGCTCGACCGGCGCAGCGCCCAGCACGGACGCCTGACTCAACCAAGCACTAACCCTCAGCTGGCGAGTACGTGTTCTGAGCGGGCGGTGGTCGCCGGCCGTGGTGGCCGGGGCGCGGTCGATCGATGTCGGTGGCCGGTGGGGGTGACGGTCTCGACGGTGTGCCGCGAGTTGCTGGCGTCATCGGTGTCGACTCGTTGTCGCCAGCCGGTGGCTTGTTTGGCGTGGTTGCAGGCTTGGCAGAGGCCTTGGGTGTTGCTGTTGTTGGTCTGTCCGCTCTCAGCGTTGGTCTGGATGTGGTCGTGGTGGGCGATGGGGGCGTCACACCAGGGGGTGCGGCAGATGCCTTGGTCGCGGAGCCGCAGGAAGTCGGAGAGCCCGGTGGTGGTGAATCTTTGTCGGGTGGTCATGGCGACGAGGTGGCCGCGGGGTCGGTGTAGAGGCGGCGCAGGTAGGTGATGGTCTCGGCGTCCAGGGCGTCGGCGATCAGGTCGCGGGGCGGCTTGTGCGGGGACGGGTCCGTGGCCGGGCATGTCGGCGGGTTCGTGCCCGGTGCCGAACAGGGTCTGGTCGGAGATGACGAGGTCGATGGTCAGCGGGACCTCGGGTGCAGCGGTTTGTCCGGTGAGTCGTTCGACGAGGATGTCGGCCATCAACTGACCTTTGCCGCAAGACATGGGTCGGCGGGCGTCCCG
This sequence comes from uncultured Actinomycetota bacterium, assembly GCA_963781575.1. GTDB lineage: Bacteria > Actinomycetota > Actinomycetes > Propionibacteriales > Nocardioidaceae > Nocardioides. The sequence goes on from CAWAGM010000009.1 coordinate 5,234, forward strand.
CGACAGGACAGATCGCCCTCTCGGGGCTTCTCGAGGCGTTTGCGAACTGGCTAGCCGATCACGACCACGGTGGTGCCGATCGGCGCGAACTCCCACATCGACTTCGCGTCAACCATCTTCTGCCGGATGCAGCCGTGTGACTGCGGCGTCCCGAGCTGGGACTTCGACTGCACGGGGGCGCCCTCGTCGACCGGGATCGAGTGGAACCCGATGGCGGCACCTGAAGGACCCTGGGTGAACCGCACGAACCACTTCATCGTGCCCGAGTCGTCGATGCCCACGGCGTTCTCCGAGCGCGAGTAGACCTCGTAGGTGCCCGGTTGCAGGTTGTCGGTCAGGCTGCCCGAGACCCGGTAGCCCCGTTGTGCGTCGCCGGCCTCGTCGACCAGCCACACCCGCTGCTCGGACTGGCTGAACACCACCCGGCGTCCGCTGCCGCTGTCGGCCGGCGCGCTGGCCACCCGTTCAGCGGCTGGCTCGCGCTGGGCTGGAGCCGGCTGATTGGCGATGACGTCGCCGAGCGCTGCCAAGTCGTTGCGCAGGTCCTCCTGCACGTCGCTGGTGGCCAGGGCGACGTCGGCCACGGGCGCCACCCGGTCGACGGCCGAGTCGGCGGGCGCATCGGCACCGGCCACCGAGGGCAGCACACCGACGCCGCCCAGCAGCCCGATCGCGGTGGTCGCGATCGAGACCCCGAGCACGGCGATCCGCCCGTAGCGAGGGCGAACCCGCGGGGGTGGGCCCGCCCGGTGCTTGCTCATCGGTGCCTCATCGCTGCGTCATCGTCGGCTCATACCCGCACGGTGGTTCAGCCGGCCCGGGTCGCCCGAGCCGCGCGCGAGACCAGGTTGGCCGCCACTTCACGGTAGGCGACCGCGCCCTTGCTCGAGCGGCTGGTGGCGAGGATCGACCGGCCCGCGGCCGGAGCCTCGGCGAACTTGATGGTCTTGGGGATCGGCGGCTCGATGACGTCGAGCTCGTAGGTCTCCGAGATGGTCTCGAGCACGGTGCGTGCGTGGGTGGTGCGACCGTCGTACAGCGTGGGAAGCACGCCCCACACCTCGAGCCCGCGGTTCGTGAACCGGCGGACGTCGTGCACGGTGTCGAGCAGCTGGCCCACGCCGCGGTGCGAGAGGGTCTCGCACTGCAGCGGTATCAGGACGCCGTCGGCGGCAGTGAGCGCCGCCACGGTCAGGACGCCCAAGGACGGCGGGCAGTCGAGCAGCACCCAGTCGTAGTGCACGTCCTTGGCCGCGAGGTCCTCGAGCACGGTGCGCAGCACGTGCTCGCGACCGGTTCGGGTCAGCAGGTCGGCCTCGGCGCGCGCGAGCTCGATCGTGGCGGGCAGCAGGTCGACGCCGTCGTCGGTCTCGACGATGACCTCGGAGGGGTGCAGCCCCTTCGTGAGCACGTGGTGCACCGACAGCTCGAGGTCCTCCGGGTCGATGCCGAGGGAGAAAGTGAGGCAGGCCTGGGGGTCGAGGTCCACGAGCAGCACCGTGTGGTCGAGCTCGGCCAGCGCCGCGCCGATCGAGGCAACGCTCGTGGTCTTGGCGACGCCACCCTTTTGGTTGGCGATCGCGAGGGTCGTGGTCATCGAGACCATGATGCCGCACCCGTCCAGCCGGAGGGTGGACGACCGGCCGACTTTGGTTGGATGGCGGCATGCCTACAGCTCTCGTCACCGGCGCGACCGCCGGTATCGGCCACGCGTTCGCCACCCAGCTCGCCGCGCGCGGGCACGACCTGGTGCTGGTCGCGCGAGATGCCGACCGGCTGACCGCCGTGGCTGGTGAGCTGCGAGCCGCGCACGGAGTGGCCGTAGAGACGATGGCCGCCGACCTGGTTGAGCCGGCGCAGCTGGCGCAGGTGGAGGCTCGGCTCGCCGACGCGACTCGTCCGATCGACCTGCTTGTGAACAACGCCGGGTTCGGGCTCAAGAAGCGGTTCCTCGACAACCCGGTCGAGGCCGAGCACGCCATGCTCGACGTACTGGTCACCGCCGTGCTGCGCCTCACCCACGCCGCGCTGGGCCCGATGACCGCCAGGGGCAGCGGCGGGATCATCAACGTCTCCAGCGTGGCCGCGTTCCTGCCCCGCGGCACCTATGGCGCGGCCAAGGCATGGGTGAACAGCTTCAGCGAGTGGGCCGCCAACGAGTTCCGCCCGCAGGGCGTGACCGTGATGTCGCTGTGCCCCGGCTTCACCAAGACCGAGTTCCACACCCGAATGGATGTCAAGCCCGGCACCAGCTTCATGTGGCTCGACGCCGACTTCCTCGTCGAGACCGCGCTGAAGGACTTCGCCAAGGGTCGCGTCTACTCGATCCCTGGGGCGCACTACAAGGCCATCGCCGGGCTCACCAAGCTCATCCCGAGCCGGGCTCTGCAGGCCTACCAGTCGATCGGGCGCAAGTAGCTCACGACCCGACGACGGCCGCCGCCGCGCGTCCAGAGCGCTCGGCAGACGCCGCCGCCAGCTCCAGCAGCCGGGCGTAGTCGTCGGGACTGGTGGTGTTGCAGCCGAGGTCGTGGTCGACCTTGCCGAGGCCGTGGTAGTCGCTCGACCCGGTGACGACCAGATCGAGGTCGCGGGCCAGGCCTCGCAGCCGGTCGCGCGCGTGAGCGTCGTGATCCTGGTGGTCGACCTCGAGTCCGGCCAGCCCGTGCTCGGCGAGGTCGGCGAGATCGGTCTCGCTCAGGCCAGCCGGACCGTGCCGGCCCCACGCGTGCGCCACCACGGTCACTCCCCCGGCCTCACCGACGACTCGGACCATGTCGAGCAGCGGCGCGGCGTAGCGGTCGACGTAGGCCGGTCCGCCCTGCCCGACCAGCCGCGCGAACACGTCGGAACGGTCGACGGCGTGCCCGGCAGCGACGATCGCGTCGGCCACGTGCGGTCGGCCGACCACGCTGGTGTCGGGACTGGCCGCGCGGACGTCGTCAACGGTGAGGTGGATGTCGGCATACCTCGCGAGCCGGTCCAGCATCTCGGGGATCCGGGTGTTGCGGCCCTCGATGATGCGGCCGAGCTGGGCCTGGAGCGGCTGGTAGGTCGGGTCGGGCAGGTAGGCCAGCAGGTGCACGCCCCGACCGCGGTGCCGGGTGCTGACCTCGATGCCGCGCACCAGTGCCAGACCCTCGACCTCGGCCGCAGCCGCGGCCTCGTCCCAGCCCGCGGTGGTGTCGTGGTCGGTCAAGCCCAGGACGTCCAGGCCCGCCGCGGCCGCTGCTCGCACGACGTCCCCGGGACTCTGCGTGCCGTCGCTGGCCCGTGAGTGGGTGTGAAGGTCAATGCGCACCGCCCCAGCCTCTCACCAGGCCGGAGCGGGTCCCCCGAACGGAAGCTCGACGAGACCCGGGCCCGAGCGCGAGGTGTCGCGCAGAATCCAGTCGTCGCGCAGCAGGAGCATGGCTGAGGCGGGGCGCAGGACGATCCACAGCCATCGCCCCTCGGCCTCTCCGGCGACGACGGAACGATCCCACTCGGCGTCGGCCGCGCTCGTGGAGACCGGCCACAGCGGCACCACCTGGTGGTCGATGCGCACGCGCACCGACGGCGATCCGTCGCCGACCTCCGCGCCAGGGTCATCGTGGGCGGTGCCGGCGATCCGCGCACCGAGCCCGGTGCCGGCCTCCTCGGCCACGACGATCACGTCGACCGGCCCGTCGAGGGCGCTGGTGCCCGAGCAGCAGGTCATCGTCGCCCGAGCCCTCTCCGGGTCGGCGCCCACGACTGCGAAGTCGGTGACGCTCCAGCCGGGGCTCAACGGCCACGGCAGGTACGTCGGGAAGGACCGCGAGGCACGCAGGTGGTCTCCGAAGGCGGCGTAGGTCGCCTCCTCCGGTCGCCACAGAGGTGGGATCTCGCCGTGCTCGACACAGATCCACAGCGCCCCGACCTCGGTGACCGGGGCCGAGCACCGCGGGCAGCCAACGGACAACGACATGGCGCCTACCGTGGTGCCGAGCCGCCGCAGCGTCAAGAGTTCCAGCGCAGGATCACCGGTTGTTCGCGCTCGTAGCCGAGCACCGACAGCCTCGCGGTGTCGAGGCGCCAGCGCCGCCCCTCCGACACCGGGAGGCCGAGCCACCTGGCCGCCAAGGCCCGCATCGCGTGACCGTGGCCGAAGGCGAGTGACAACCCATCGACCTCGTGCGCCCGTGCGACGACCCGATCGAGGCGTTCGGCGACCTGGTCGGGAGCTTCGCCCCAGGGACGGTTGCTCCACGCGGTCGGACCGTGTCGCACCAGCCAGAGCTCAGACGCCATGGCGCCAGCGTCTCAGGTCTCGGCCAGCACCACGACACGGTCGTCGGGGCCCACCGTCAGCATCGTCGACTTGGCCGGGTTCACCAGGACCGAGCTGCCGGACTTGAACCCGATCGCCGTCTCGCCACGCCGGGTGGCCCCCGCGACGACGGTGGCGTAGCTGCGCTCCCCTGCCTGGACGTACCACTCGGCGGGGCGCAGGTAGATCTCGCTGCCCTCGTCCCCCAGGAGCTGGCCGAACACAGCGTCGAGTCGGTCGTCCTCGGAGAGCTGGGTGACCAGGAGGCTGACGATCTCGCCGCTGACGACGACGTCGTCGACGTGAGCGACCTGGGCGAGCACCCGATTGCGGTCGTCGAGCATCTCGCTGACGATCGGCACGGACAGGTCGAGGCGGCTCACGATGTCGCGCACGTGCAGCAGGGTGACCAAGGTACGGGCGTCGGCTGCCTGCTGCTGGAGGTGCTCGGAGTAGCAGAGCACCATCACCTGGTCGAGGCCAGGCACGACGTGCCGGTCGAGTGTGGCGCGGTCGGTAGTGGCGCCGACCTCGACGGTGACGGCCAGGTTGGTCAGGGTCGGCAGCACGGGGTCGCCGAAGGACGTCAGCACCGTCAGGCTGGAGCCGGGTGGCGCGTACTTGTCGAGCTCGCGCAGCACGATCGGCGCACGCTCGTTCCATCCGATCAGCAGGGCCTGGGTCGGAGCGTCGTCGGCCGGCACCTCCGCACCGAGCACGGTCAGATCAGGCACGGTCGCGGAGGCGGGTTGCGACTCAAGGCCCTCGTCGTCGGCGGCGACCACCACCAGAGCGCGGTTGCCGATGACGGTGTCACCGGGCGGGTTGAGCGTCGGGACGCCGGCGTCGATCAACCCGATCACCGAGGCGGACTCGAACGCCAGCTGCACCTCGGCATAGGTCTTCGACCCCAGCGCGTGCCGCTCGAGGAAGTAGATCTCGTCGCCGTCGTAGTCGAAGAGCTCGACGTAGACCGCGGCCGCGCCGGACTGGCGTGAGGTCTGCACGAGCAGCTTGGCGACCGTGTCCCGGATGTCGAGGAGCGTCGTGCGCTCGGTGCCGACCAGCCGGGCAGCCTCGAGGTTGGTGGGGTTGCGGATCTCGGCGACGATGCCCGGCCCGTCGATGCCGTCGTGCGTGAGGGCCAACAGGGTCTTGATGACCTCGCTGTCAGGGTCGTCGGAGCCCCCCGGCGCGAGCAGGATCACCGAACGGGCGCTGGTGTGGCTGCTCAGCCGCAGGTCGTCGATGTCCATCGGCGATCCCGAGCGACAGATCACCCGAGTTCCGCGAAGGTCGGGCACCTTGGCCCGGATGTCGTCCTCCATCTCGACCTTGTCGCGGTCGGCCAGCACCACGATGACCGGCTTGGTGCGGCTCTCGTTGGCGATGCTGAGCTCGGAGATGATGGTGAAGATCGAGTCAGACCAGCCCAGCACGACCGTGTGGTCGGACTCCAGCACGATCGAGCGACCGCGGCGCAGCTCGGCGAGCTTCTCGTCGATGCCGGCCGCAATCACGCCGATCAGGGCACTGACGATGAACAGACCGGCAATCGTCAGCGCGAGCATGGTGAGCAGGAAGCGCCAGCTGCCGGCGTCCCCGCCGATCGTGCCGGGGTCGAGCGCGTGCAGGAGGCTGGCGAACATCTCGTGCCAGAAGTCGTCGACCGGGTCGTCGGAGGAGCGCAGCCGGAAGAGCGTGCTGATCACCGAGAAGATGACGATCAGCACCAGGGTGGCCGCGGTGAGCCAGGCGATCAACGCCGGCGTGCCCCGTGACATCGAGTTGTCGAAGGCGTAGCGCATCCGGTCGCCGAGGTCGGACTTCGGACGTCGGGTCGCCTTCGCCGTCGTGCTCCCGCGCGCCGCCATGGCCTTGGCCGTTCGTTGTCTCAGCTGCTGCCCGGTGCGTGCCATGGGCGCATCGTCCCAGAGCCCCACGGGCCGCGGAGCCGATTGCGCAACCCCAGCGGTCAGCGGGGAATCAAGGCCCAGAGGTCGAGGTCGAGCAGGACGCCGGCGGCGTACTTGCCGTCGTCGCCGCGCAGCGTCATCGACTTGTCGCGCCCGGAGGTCGCTACCAGCCGGAGCCGGAGCGCACCGACGCCCGGAGCACTGGTCTCGGCGCGGTCGAGCACCTCGGACCAGGCATAGACCGTGTCGCCGGCGAAGGCCGGGGACGTGTGCGCCCCTGCGTTGATGGCGGCGATGAGCTGGGCGTTGGCCAGTCCGTTGAAGGACAGCGCCCGCGCCAGCGAGATGACGTGCCCGCCGTAGATGAGCCTACGGCCGTCGGGGCGGGCCTCGGTGTTGAAGTGCACCTTCGCGGTGTTCTGCCACAGACGCGTGGCCAGCATGTGCTCGGGATCGGTGAGGGTCACGCCGTCGACGTGGTCGATCTTCTCTCCTACGGCGTAGTCGTCGAAGCGGTGCGGTTCGCCTGCTGCAGCGAAGTCGTACTCGGTGAAGTCGAGGCCTGCGGGAATGACGAGGTCGGCGGGGTCGACCGAGTCAGCCAGGGACGGAACGACGGCGTCGGGGGCCGGCGCGTCGACGTCGCGCTTGTGCACCATGACCCAACGCGCCCACTCGAGCGCGACCTCGCCGTGCTGATCGGTTGCGGTCGAGCGCACGTAGACCACGCCGCTCTTGCCGTTGGAGTTCTGCTTCAGGCCGATGACCTCCGAGCGGGTACGCAGGGTGTCACCCGCCAGGATCGGCCGGTGGAATCGGCACTCGGCGTACCCGAGGTTGGCGACGGCATTGAGCGAGATGTCGGGCACCGTCTTGCCGAAGGCGACGTGGAAGGCGATGAGCTCCTCGACCGGGCGCGTCGAGCCAGACCGACCGACGCTGCGAACTCCGCGGAGCTCGGGACGGCGAAGCGGGTCGGGTAGAGCGCGCCGTACAGGGCCCGGTCACCCTCGGTGATGGTGCGCGGCGTGGCGTGCTCGATGACCTGCCCGACGGTGAAGTCCTCGAAGAAGTTGCCGGGGTTCGTCTTGCTCATCAGGTTCCTTCAGGTCGGCGAGATGGCCGGAGCCATCCTGCCGGAGCAGCTCAGGAACCGCCGCCGCCGGCCTTGCGTCGGTGCATCTTGGGAGCCCCACCGACGACCTCGGACCCGTGCGCCTTCTCCTGGAGCGGGCCGTCCTTGTGCACGCCCTTCTCCTTGTCGTTCTTCCGGTCGAGCGCCTCGCGCATCTTGGCCTTGAGATCTTCGTTGCCAGCGTCGGAGTTCGGCAGCCATCGGGTCCTCCACTCGCGATCGGGTCTCGGACCACCACCTTGTCAGGGCACCGGTGAGACGTCGAGGCGATATCTCAGTCGAGGTCGATGGCGCGGCCCAGCGGCTTGGTGAGGAACCGTGAGTACTCCAGCGTCATGTGTCCGCGGTCGCGGTGGGTGATGTAGTCACCGATCACCACCGGGCAGAGGTCAAAGGCACAGAACCACTGACGGGTCTCCACGTAGTCGACGCCGAGGTCGGCCAGCCCGGGCACGCTCGTCTGGGCCGCAGCCTTGATCCCTTGGTTGACGTCTTGCACGGCGTCCTTCACGGCGCGGCGCATCATCATCGAGCGGGGCTGCGGGTCGGACAGGCCATCGGCAAGCGTCGCGCCCCGCTCGGAGATGATTGCGGGGTCGAACTCCAGTCGCGGTGGATCGGCCAGCACGACCACCCGCTTCGAGTACGGCGCCACCGACTCGATGCGGTCGACCATCCCCTGCTGGATCAGCGAGGCGATCTTCTTGTTGTCGTCTGATCTTCTGGCCGGAGTCGTCGACGTAGGCCATCTGTGTGTCGGTGGCCATCATCACGACGTCGGGCCGGAGCGCCTGGATCTGCTGCTGGGTCCAGTCGTGGAAGAAGACGCAGTCCTCGTCCGGCTCGTCGCGGATCGGCGTCCACGGTTGCACCAGCGCGGGCGTGCAGCCCTGCAGCACGAAGTAGTAGGCCGCGTAACCCCGCCTGCGCGCGATCGTGTCGATCGCGGGAATCCAGTGCCGCATGTGGGAGTCCCCCACCGCCACGATCACGCGGTCGGCCTCGGGGTCACCTCGACGACACAACGGCATCGGGTCGGGCAGCCCGAAGTACTCGCACCCCTCGAGGTCGGCGGCGACGAACTCGGCGAGTCCGAGGGCCAGCGGCTTGAGCGGGCTCGGAATGGTCATGCCGTTCTGCGCGGCCCGCACCGACGCCTCGACCAGCGCGACGTTGGGATCGTCGGAGAACTGCTCCGAGCCGTCGTCCCCGCCTTGCCCGTAGGAGGTCACCGAGATGGCCGGCTGCTTGTCGTTGAACCGGGAGTCGAGCGCCGAGTGGCTGACGAAGACAACGAGGCCCAGAACCGCCACCGACGCCGGGTAGAGCGCGATGCCGCGCCAGGTCGGCTTGAAGGTCTTCGCTGTACGGAACGGGTTCTCGACGAACCGGTACGACAGGTCGGAGATTCCGAGGGCCACGACGACGACCAGCAGGCCGCTCCAGCCGTGCGGCTTCTCGTCCCACACCTCCGCCATCAGGATCAGGGCCGGCCAGTGCCACAGGTAGTACGAGTACGACCGGTCGCCGACCCAGCGGGCTGGTGCGAGGCTCAACAGCCACTGCGGCCCCCAGCCCGCCGCGCCGACGCCACCGGCGAGAAGCAGCACGGTGCCGACCACGGGCAGCAGGGCCGGAAGTCCGGGCATCTTGGTCTGCGCGTCGAGCAGCAGCGCGCCGACCCCGACCAGAGCGAGCCCGACCCAGGACGCCGCCGCAAGTAGGCCACCCGGAAGACGAGCCACGCGGGTCATCAGCGCGGCCGCCGCCGCGCCGGCACCCAGCTCCCAGGCGCGCGCCGGGGTGGAGAAGTAGGCGGCCTTGGGTTCGCTACCGACATACCAGAGGGCGTAGGCGAAAGATGCGACGCTGATGGCGGTGATGGCCACGACGATCGCCCGGCGGTCGCGGCCGCGGCGCCGGAAGGCCAACACCAGCGCCAGCACGACGAGCGGCCACACGAGGTAGAACTGCTCCTCGACCGCCAGCGACCAGTAGTGCTGGATCGGCGAGGTCGCGGCCTCCTGGGCGTTGTAGTCGACACCGATGCGGGCGAACTGGATGTTGGCGGCGAAGAACGTGGCCCAGACCGAGTCCTTGAACAACTGCAGCGCGACGATTCCGTTGAGCAGGAAGTAGCCGGCCGCGACCGTGGCCGCGAGCACCACCGTGGCAGCCGGCAGGATCCGCTTGGCCCGGCGGGCGTAGAAGCCGGCCAGGCTGATCCGTCCCTGTCGCTCGGCCTCGGTCAGCAGCAGCCCGGTGATCAGGAAGCCCGAGACGACGAAGAAGACGTCGACCCCGATGAACCCGCCGTGCAGCGGGCCGATGTCGGCGTGGTCGACGACGACCAGGAGCACCGCAAGGGCCCGCAGGCCCTGGATGTCAGGTCGGAATCGGACCGGCGGTGCCAAGGCTCAGTCGAGCTCGTACCAGGACGGCAGGCGGTCGCCCAGCCGGTACATCTCCCGAGGGCTGAGTCGCGCGGGCGCTGCGCGTCGGGCGCCGACGTCGGCGCTGGCCTGCGGCGGGTTGGTGTGCGTGTACGGCGAGAAGAACAGGTCGTCGACGTGACGCTGGTACTTCTTCGCCATGCCACCCGCCTTGGTGATGCGCACCAGCACCTCGTCGGAACGGGCCGCGCGGGCGCTCCAGTTGGGCGATCCGGTGATCACGACCTTGGCCCGCGGGTTGTCGTCGAAGACGCCGGTGATCGCGATCGCCTTCATGTGCAGGTAGCGCTCGGCGACGCCGTCGCCGTTGTTGTCGACCTCGAGGCGACGGATCGGAACCGGGCCTCGACCGCGTCCGCTCTTCAGCGTGCGGTTCACGTCGCGCCCGGCCAGGGTCGTGATGATCCTGATGTCACAGCCCTGCTCCCAGAGCCTGCGCACCCGCTTCGCGATCTGGGTGCCGTACGCGTCGAACCAGCCAGCGATGGCGATCCGGATCTTGGTCTTGCCGCCGGGCATGCCCTTGGCTCCCGTGCAGCGGACGTGGCGGAGCTCGTCGCGGATCGGGTTGCGGTCGGGACCGGTCGGGTACAGGTAGACGCGGTAGTGCTTCAGGTCGACGCGCTGGTAGACCTGCTTCACCGGCCTGTCGCGTGCGTACTCGTCGAACATGGTCACGAAGTACTCGTAGAGCTCGGGCGAGTACGTCGTGACCATGTCGTTCCACTGACGGTTGCCCGCCGGGGTGGTCAGGTTGGCCGAACCGAACATGCTGATGTTCTTGACCGAGCGCACCCGGCTGAACAAGAAGACCTTCGAGTGCATGATCTTCGAGTGGCTGCGACAACCGCCCTTGCACTTGCGGGCGAAGCTGTCGTCCTGCTGGTTGCTGTTGAGCTGCGCCTTGATCGTGTTCCACTGCGGCCCTTCGACACTGCCCGCCACCACGAGCTGCACGTTGACGCCCCGCTCGTCGGCACGCACGAGGGCCCGGGTCGTCGGACCATCGGCGAAGTTCCACACGGCGATCCGGACCGTCTGGCCCTTGGCGGTGTTCTTGATGGTCTGGATGACCCGAGTAAGGATCTTGCGCCGGTCGGAGGCGTAGGGATTGCTGAGCAGCACGCCCTTGTCGGGGACGAAGCCGTCGGCCTTCTTGCGGGCTGCCAGGGGTGCGACCGCGGAGGTCTCCACCTGCGTGTGGGCCACGGCGGGGACGGCAGCCATGGTGGCCACCAGGCCAACCAGAATGCCTCCGACAGCCAAGCGGGCAGCACGCATGCGGGAACTCCTCAGAAGGTGGGTTTGGGGCGCAGTCGACAGTACGACGGGGATTCGTGCTCTGCCGTGCCTCTGACAAGAGACACGGTCTCGCTTCGGCCACAGCAAGATAACTCAGTCACCCAACGTCTCTGGGAACCGCACCCCGTAGATGCGAGGACGGCGATCCGTAGAGCTGATCGATCCAGCGCTGGTAGGTGGCGGCCAGGCCGCCGGTCTTGATCATCCGCACCAGCACCTCATCAGACGTCGAGGCGGTGGTGCTCCAGTTCGGCGAGCCCGTGATCACGACCTTGGCGCGTGGATCACCGTCGAAGACGCCGGTGATCGCGATCGCCTTCATGTGCAGGTATCGGTCGGCGGTGCCGTCGCCGTTGCGGTCCTCCTCGAGCTGACGGATCGGCACGGGACCGCGCCCCTTGGCCGACTTCAGCGTGCGGTTGACCCCGCGGCCCGCCAGCGTGGTGATGATCCTGACGTCGCAACCCTGGTCCCACAACGAGCGCACCCGGCGCGCAATCTTCTCTCCGTACGCGTCGAACCAGCCGGCTACTGCGATCCGGATCTTCGTCCGACCGCCAGGCATCCCGGTGGCGCCAGCGCACTCGACGTGCCCGAGCTCGTCGAAGACCGGGTTCTGGTCCGGACCGGAGGGATAGAGATAGACGCGGTAGCGCCCGATGTCCTCGCGCACGTACGGACGCGCCACCGGAGTGTCGAGGGCGTACTCGATGAAGGTCTGGGTGAAGAACTCGTAGAGCGGCTGGTTGGTGACCGTCACGAGGTCGTTCCACTGCCGGTTTCCCGCAGGGGTGGTCAGGTTGGACGAGCCGAACATGCTGATGTTCCTGGCTCGGCCAGCCCGGCTGAACAAGAAGATCTTCGAGTGCATGACCTTGCGGCTGCTACGGCAGGCGCCCCGACACTTGATGGCGAAGCTGACGTCACGCGGACGCTCGTTGAGCACCGTGGCCACCGACCGGAAGCTGGCGCTGTCGACGGAGCCGGCCACCACCAGCTGCACGGTGACGCCGCGCTGGAAGGCCTTCACCAGGGCGTCGGCAGTGGGGCGGTCGTCGAAGTTCCACACCGCGATCCGAATCTTCTCCCCGCGGGGCGTGCTGCGGATCGTCTGGATCACGTGGGTGAGGATCTGGCGCGGATCGCGTCCGACCGGGTTGCTGAACAGAACCCCCTCGGACGGCGTGAAGCCGCCTGCCCGATGCGCGGTCGCGGACGCGCCGGGAGCCGGCGCGGCCAGCAGGCCGGCCAGCACCGTGGCCAGCACCGTGGTCAGCACCGTGGTCACCATCGCGACGGTCAGCCACGAGGCCGAACGGAGAGTCAGCCATCGAGCAGGTCGCATGGCGCTGATCTCCTGAAAGCTGCGGACTTCTGACGGTGTGGCACCCGAACGATAGGCGGTCGGCCCGACCCGCCGCCGGGATACCCGGTGTTTGAGCAGCGCAGGCAGTGCCGGCTTCTAGGTGGCGCGCCGGGCCCCGACGTGCTCGATGACGAGGAAGGCGAGTGCGTCCAGCGCGGCCTCGCCGACCAGTGCCGGGTCCAGGGCCGCGGGGTCAATGCCCTCAACGGCCACGGGCTCGAGGTCGGCCCAGTCCCCGATCAGGCGCGGGCCGAGGGCCTGCAGCTTGGCGACCGCGGCGGTCGCCTCGCGGCGCACCCACGGACGCACCGGCAGGCCGAGGCCGGGCTCGGCGTCCCGCCGGGCCGAGAGCACGGTCTTGGAGAGCTGGTGCTTGCGCACGTGGGCGCCCTCGGGGAAGACCAGGCCGCGCTCGTCGAGCAGCTCGTTCAGGCGGCGCATCACCAGCGCCGAGGCCAGCCCCAGAGACTCGTTGCTGCGCGGCACCTCGAGCCCGAGGTCGAGGTCGAGGTCAACTGCCTCGCGGAACCGCTCGGCGAGCACGTGTGGCGGCGTCCCCGGTGGCGGAACAGTCACCAGCGTCACCGCATCGGTGCCGACCACCGAGGCCCACGTGCGGACGATGCGGGCGACGCCTTGCCGACGCCAGAACGCGCCACCGGCGGTCGATTTGTCCAGCGCACCCTTCCGCACGGTCGGGCCGCTCGCCTCGATGTCGGCGAGGTAGTGCTCCCAGGTCCACGAGTGCCCGTTCTGCACGGTCTCCTGCCACATCGAGGGCAGGGTGCGGTTCAGGTCGCGAGCGGTGAGCACGACGCGGACCGCGGGGTCACCCAGCTCGCGGAGGAGCTTGGTGATCCGGGGCGCCGGGGCCGGGCCGAGGTACTCCATCGAGATGACGGCCGTACCGGGGTGCTCCCGCACCGCCGTGACCACGGCGTCCCACCAGCGGCTGCCGCCGGCGACCGAGAGTGCGTGGCGCACGGCCTTGGCCTGGTCAGCCCACGTCTCGCCGGGCAGGAGCACACCACGCTCGGCGAGATGCGCCTGGTTAGCGAAGAGCAGCTCCTGGAGGTGGCTAGTGCCGGACTTCATCAGTCCCGCGTGCAGCACCACCTGGTCGGCCATGGCGGCACGGTACCGACTCATCGGGCCGCGCCGGCGTTTACTCCCAGTGGGTCGGCACGCCGTGACCGGGTGCGCTGCCCAGCACTCGCCGTTCTCCGGTCGGCCAGCTCTGCAGCACGACGAGGAACTCGTGATCGCTCTCGGGCTCACGACGCAGTGGCTCGAGCACCAGATGAGCGAACCCCCGGTCGGGCGTCGCCTCCGCTCCCAGCTCAGCGATCCGCGCCGAGATCTGGGACTGCTCGGCAGCATCGAGGTACTGCCACATCACCGAGTGCCACAGCACCGTCGTCGTTCCGGCAGCGAGCTCGATGCCATCTACGAACGTTCCGGCCGACTGCCGATGCACCTGCGGGGGCGTCTCCTGGGCCAGGCGCAGCGCGCCACGCAGTCGCTCGTGACGATGCGTCTGGTCCGGCCACACGTAAGCCGTGAGCACCAGCCGCCCGTCGGTGGTGCACGCGTCGACCGGCATCAGGTCGGAGCCAACGCACTCGACCACCTCGGGCCAGCTCTCGCGCGGCAGACCCCGTCCGGTCCAGGCCGGGTCGAGCAGCACCGGAGAGTCCTCCGGGCCGGCCGACAGGCCGTCGTCGCCGACGTAGCGGAACCGGTCGGCGAGGAGGTTCAACCCGGCCGATGAACCGATCTCGCGCAGTCGGAGTGGTTGGGAGGAGCCCAGCGCCAGCAGCCCACCCATCAGCGCAGCCGCCCGGCCCACCTCGTTGGTCTGGGGCGGACGGTCGAGCCACTCGCGCACGGCGTCCGGCTCCGACTCGAGCAGAGCCCGAAAGGCGGTCCAGCAGCCGTCCGGCTCCCACGTGCCGCCCACGCTCGGGTAGTACGCCGCCAACGCGCCCGCGCGGCGCTCGAGCACGAGGCGGTGCACCGAGCCGGCGAGGCGCAGGGCGACGGCGCTGGGCCCGGGAGCGTCCTCGTGCCCGCGCAGCACGGCGGACGCTGCTCCACCGGCGGCGACGTCGTCGGCAACCCGCCCGAGGAGATCTGCGTACATCGGTGAACCGAGCCGTCCGCAGGCGGCTGCCTGCCCACGGATCGCCTCGACCAGCTCCATCGCAGACCCGGATCGCAGACCCGGTCAGCCCTTGAGCTTGTAGTCCTTGAGCAACGAGCGGCCGATGATCATCTTTTGAATGTCGGCGGTGCCCTCGCCGATGAGCATGAACGCGGCTTCGCGGTAGAGGCGCTCGATCTCGTACTCCTTGGAGTATCCGTAGCCGCCGTGGATGCGGAAGGAGTCCTGCACGACCTCGTTGCAGTACTCCGCGGCCAACATCTTGGCCATGCCGGCCTCGACGTCGTTGCGCTGGCCCTTGTCCTTGAGGCGGGCCGCTCTCACCATCATCGCGTGAGAGGTCTCGACCTTGGTCGCCATCTCGGCGAGCCGGAACAGGATGGCCTGGTGCTCGGAGATCGGCTTGCCGAAGGTCTGGCGGGTCTGGGAGTAGGCGATGCCGAGCTCGAAGGCGCGGTTGGCGATGCCACAGGCACGCGCGGCCACGTTGACCCGGCCGACCTCGACGCCGTCCATCATCTGGTAGAAGCCCTGGCCCGGCTCGCCGCCGAGGATCTGCTCGGCGGAGATCTTGTGTCCTTCGAGCACCATCTCGGTGGTCTCGACGCCCTTGTAGCCCATCTTGTCGATCTTGCCGGGGATGGTCAGACCCGGAGCGGTCTCGCCGAACCCAGGCTCCTTCTCCACCAGGAACGTCGTCATGTTCTTGTAGACGGAGTCGGCGCCCTCGTCGGTCTTGACCAGCGTCGCCACCAGCGTCGAGGTGCCACCGTTGGTCAGCCACATCTTCTGGCCATCGATCGTGTAGCCACCGTCATCGTTCTTGGTGGCCTTGGTCTTGATCGCGCTGACGTCGGACCCCAGACCCGGCTCGGACATCGAGAAGGCGCCGCGCACCTCGCCGATGGCCATCTTCGGCAGGTACTTCTTCTTCTGCTCCTCTGTGCCGTGCTGCATCAGCATGTAGGCCACGATGAAGTGGGTGTTGATCACACCCGACACGCTCATCCAGCCGCGCGCGATCTCCTCGACGCACAGCGCGTAGGTGAGCAGTGACTCGCCGAGGCCGTCGTACTCCTCGGGGATCATCAGCCCGAAGATGCCGAGCTCCTTGAGCCCGTCGACGATCTCCTGCGGATACTCGTCTGCGTGCTCCAGTTCGGTCGCCACCGGGATGATCTTCTCGTCGACGAACGTGCGGACCGCCTTGAGGATCTCGGTCTGGTCGTCGGTCAGTCCGTCGGTCTCGCAGAGGCGACCCATCAGCTGTGCTCCTGAACGTCTCGGTGTGGTGCGGTTCGGCAGAGTGCGGGGGTCACGTTACCGTTCGTTAACCACCCGTCGGGTCACAGACCACTCCCGATGGACATGATCCACGCCACTCCTCCTCGCGCCACGAGCCGGTGCGCTTCCCCTCGTATAGTGCGCCTGTGTCCGAGCCCGCGTCCGAGCCCGCGTCCGAGCCCCCGGCGGGGCCAGGGACGCCGCAGCGGGTGCTGGTGATCGTGCCGGCGTGGAACGAGCAGGACTCCTTGCCCGCGACCATCGCCGACATCCGCTCGACCCAGCCCGGTGTCGACGTCCTCGTGATCGACGACGGATCGGGCGACCACACGAGCGCCGTGGCGCAGCGAGCCGGGGCGCTGGTGTGCCGACTGCCGTTCAACCTCGGCGTCGGAGGCGCGATGCGGGTGGGCTACCGGTACGCGGTGACGCAGAACTACGACGTCGCGGTGCAGATCGATGCCGACGGCCAGCACGACCCGCGCTACCTCGACGCCCTGCTCGCCCGGCTGCGCTCGACCCCGGAGGGCGCCGGCGCCGACCTGGTGATCGGTGCGCGGTTCGCTGGTGAGGGCGAGCACTACCGGGTCTCGTTCGCGCGCGGCCTGGCCATGCGCCTGCTCGCGCGCACCCTCTCGCGGATGGCCCGCACGCGACTGACTGACGTCACCAGCGGATTCCGCGCCGCCAACCGGCGGGCGCTGACGATCTTCGCCACGCACTATCCCGCCGAGTACCTCGGTGACACGGTCGAGTCGACGGTCATCGCCATCCGGGCCGGCTGCACGGTCGAGCAGGTGCCGGTGCAGATGCGGGTGCGTCAGGCCGGGCAGGCCAGCCAGACTCCCTTGCGAGCAGCCCTCTACCTCGGCCGCGCCGTGCTCGCGCTGGGCTTGGCGCTGGTGCGCAAGTGGCCGCACATCGACGAGCTGGAGGCGGCTCAATGAGCTCCACGGTGATCTTGGGCGTCGCCGGCTCGGCCACGGTGCTGGTTGCGCTCTTCGAGATGCTGCGCCGCCACCGGCTGCGGGAGAAGTACGCCGTGCTGTGGGCGTTCGTGGCGCTCGGCGTCCTCGCCCTGGCCATCTTCCCCGGGCTGCTGTCGGGCGCCGCCGACCTGGTCGGCGTCGAGGTGCCGGTCAACTTGCTGTTCTTCATAGCCAGCCTGGTGCTGCTCATGCTCACCCTGCAGCACAGCTACGAGCTCGGCCGCCTGGAGGAGAAGACCCGCGTGCTCGCGGAAGAGGTCGCGCTGCTGAGGCTCGACCTCGAGCAGCGCGATCGGGACGAACGCCACTAGCCGATCTTGGGCCAGCTGATCTGGGGCTAGCCGATCTCGGGGGCACGGTGCTCGGGGAAGAGCACGTCGGCCGAGAGCAGCGGGTGGTCGCTGATCACCCGCAGGAACGACTTGTCGATCGACTGGCCGAGGAAGTCGAGGTCGGTGGTGCCGAAGATCCAGTCGACCGGTCCGTGCCGCGGCACGGAGCACGATCCCGCCCACGCTGCCTCCGGCCGAGGCCGCCAGGATGCCGGTGCCGGTCAGGCCGCAGAACGCCGTCTCGCGCTCGTTGAAGTCGCCGGCAAGGATCACCGGCACCCCCGGGTAGGCCTCGCGGTGTCGCGTGATGAAGTCGAGCTCGATGTCGCGGGCCAGGACGCGCGCACCCTGCTGGTTGCCGGCCCGCGAGGTTGAGGCGGGGTTGTGGATGCCGATCACCGCGACGATCGCTCCGGTCACTCGGTGCTGGAGATAGACCACCGGCATGTGCAAGGTGACCGTCCACGGCACGGTGAACTCGTCGCTGGCGATCATCTTCCAGGTGTCGAGCCGCCACGCGACCGCGTTGCCGTTGGTGCTGCCGGTGCGGAAGACGTTGTTCGGAGTGGCGCGGTGCAGGCCCCACTCGCCGTCGTCGAGGACCACCTGGGCCTGGGGAGACTCGAACTCGTTGAACACAGCGATGGAGACGCCCGCGCCCTCCATGCGCGCCAGTCCGTTCGCGACCCGAGTGGTGCCCGGCGCGAACCCAGGACGCCCCCCTCCGGGAGCTGTCAGGTGGAAACCGAGGACGTTGTAGGAGGCCACCCGGAACCGCGTCTCGGGCACGATCTCGCGCACCGGCTCGGGCGCCTCGATCTGCGAGGTGAGCCACCGCACCGGATCGACCCGCACCGGCTCGGTCTCGAGGTTGGCCGTGATGCTGAGCCCCAGCGCGCAGGAGGCCACGTTGCCCAGGTCGCCGACCTGCGCGAGCGGCTGGCCGACGAGCACCGTGGCGCCGTCCTGAACGATGGGGTTCTGCACGTGTGCGTACTCGGTGATGACGTCACGAGCACCGCTGCGCACCCTGATCAGCCACGGACCGGACGCTGCGTCGTCCATGACCACCTCGACGGTGCCGGCGGTGGCTGCGAGCACGGGCGTGCCGCACGGCGCGAGGAACTGGGTCTCCTGGCCGGCTGGTTCGACGACCTCGGTCGGCAACAACTTCTTGCGAGAGGTGACCGGCTCGTCCGCTGCGGGCCCAGTCGCCGCGGGCGACGTCGGCGTGCTGGTCGCACCGGGCGTGACGGTGCCGTTCTGGAGCACCCGCTGCACCTTGTAGGACGAGCCGGCAGGCAACGGCAGCGCGCTCGCGTCAGCGGCCGAGGCCCGGCACGCCCGAGGTGCGCGACCGCCGACCGAGACGGCCTGCTCGGCCGAGCCATCGAGCCGCTCGGCGAACGAGGCCAGCAGCGCGACGGCCCGGCTCCACTCGGCCTCGTAGACGAAGGGGTCGGCCGTTCGCAGCACCCGGTGGATCGCAATGCTCGGGGGAAGCGCCTCCCAGCCCTTGACCGCGTCGAGGCCCTTGAAGAACTGCCGCTCTCGGGCCTTGCCACGCAGGTCGCCGCTGATGACGGCGGTGACCGCGAGGGCCTGGCCGCGGGCGGGCACGCCGAGCCGGTGGGCGAGGTCAGCGATCGCGCGGGCCTCGCGCTCGAGGGCGCTGGCGCCCTTCGAGGTTGACCTTCTGGGTTGCTTGCGCTGGGGGGTGCGCTCCTCGGCGATCCGCAGCCCGGGCGTCAGCGCGGGGCGCGCGCACGATGCGATCTTGGCCTCGATCGGGCTGGCCGCGGGCTTGGCCCGGTCGCGCGGCACGGCATCGGCTGAGAACGGCACCGTTGCGGTGAGCAGCGCTGCGGCGAGCGCCGCGGCACCCGCCAACGCGAGTGAGCGAGCTGAGCCGAAGGCAGTCATCGGAACATCGACTCCCCGTCGGGGAAGACGACCCTGTTGGCGAGCCAGGCTCCCGGTGCGCCGCGGCGGGAGAGGTCGACGCCGAACCGTCCACCGGCAGTCGTGAAGTAGACCGTGGCTGCGGTGCCGGAGGGATTCACCGTGATGTCGTCGGCGGTGACGTTGCCGAGGTCGGGCACCAGCGAGGGATCGGTGTAGGCGTAGGCCTCGCGGCCGCCCGGCGTGAGCAGGGGTCTGAGGGCGTCCCACCAGTCGCGGTAGCGGCGGCTGGGTTGCGACCAGGTGTCGAGCACCCGGGTGGCAGCAATGACGACCTCGTCGGACGGCACCGCCGTGCCCGCAGTCAGCTCGTCGCGCTGACGTTCGGTGTCGGAGACGATCGAGCGCGCAAGCAGCACCAGCCCGAGCACGACCACCAGCAGGACTACGACGACCAGCACGCTGCTGTCGGCGTGCATCGATCGGACCCTGGTCTCGGGCGTGCGTCGTCGCGCGCCACCGGTGCGCGCGGGCGCGACCGCTCGGCGACCCCCGGGACGCGGCTGCTGTTCGCTCATCAGCGACTCTCGCCGCCGACCCGGGACAGACCACGCCGCAGGCTGCGCACGGGTGACCCGGTTCCGGCCTTGAGCTCAGACACCTCGGACCGCAGCCTCTCGACCTCGAGCAGCAGGTCGGCAGTGGCATCGAGCGCGACGTCGAGCATCTCAGCCTGGCTCGCACCGGTCTCTCCGGCCGAACCGGAGTCGAGAGATGGCACCAGATCGGCGAGCACGCCAGCGACCGGGTAGCCCTTCGCCGTGATCTCGTCGACCCAGCCCTGGGCGATCGCCCGCACCTCGGGCACGCAGCCCTCCGGCAGACCCACCTTCTCGCCGCGCTGACCGCGCAGGATCTTGCCAGCGTAGAGCCGCTTGACCAGGTCGCCGTAGGCCTTCTCGTTGCCTTGGCGCACGAACCGCTTGTTGATCCGGCGCAGCACCTCGACCTGCACACGGCCGAGCGAGGCGTTGGCCTCACGGGCCGGAACACGGACCTCGACGTGCTCGAGGGAGCAGGCGCTGGCAAAGCGGCGCCACAGCTCGTCGTGCGCGGCGCCTGGCGCGGGGTTGACCACCACGTGCACACGGTCGGTCCCGACGTGGCCGGCCCAGCGGTCGAGCACGTGCACCGGGTTCTGCGCGTTCCAGAAGCGGGTGCGCGCGCCGGCGCGCTTCTTCTGCGCGGGCGCATCGCCCAGGATCGTCTCGAGGAACCGAGGGTAGGACGGACGGCGTCCGTGCTTGACGCCCTCCTGCCACTCGGCCGGGATCTGGCGCGCGGGATCGCGCGCGGTCACGACGACGTCAACGTCCACACCCTGGAGATCGGCCAGGATCCGGCGAATCTGATCGTCGCTGGCCAGGCAGAGCGTCTCGCTGCTCACCACGGTGGTGCCCGCGCTGCCGCGGATCTCCTGGGCGAGCTTGCTCCAGGCACGCTCACCCGCGGCCGCCGAGCGGCCCCAGGCCTCGGAGCGCTCGGTCACGTGGAGGACTGCCTGGAAGAGCTGTTCACCGTGGTTCGCGGGCAACCGCACGTCGCCACGGGCAAGAGCATCGAGGTTAGCCCGCAGAGTCGCTTGCACGAACGAGGTGCCGGTCTTGGGGAGGCCAACGTGCAGCACCACGCGCGGTGCGCTCACAGCGCGCTCACGGAGCGGCTCGCTTCACGGTCTCCCCAGGTCAGGCAGGTACTCGGACGTCGTCTGGCTGGATCCGACAGCGCGGACCCGAGCGGCCGAAGTCTACCCCGGTGAACCTGACCCCGAGCCTGTTCAGGAAGGTCGCCCGCACCGCAGCGTGCCGTACCGCTCGGCCTGGTCGTACCCCGCGTCGGCGTACAGCTTCACCACCCGGTCGAGGTACTCGCTCTCACCGACGCACGCAAGGTCGACCTCGAGGAGCTTCAGCGCCTTGCGGGTCGTCTCCACGCCCGGGAACTTCTGCTTCTCACCGCTCGCCAGCCGGTAGAGCAGGCGGCGCGCGCGCGTGGCGGCGCGGGGCTCCTCGATGTTCGAGATGAACCACTCGCGGGGCACGACCGGAAAGGCCTGTGTGGAGTACATCGTGAGCACCTTCATCCGCCGGGCCGGGAGCAGCACCTCGCCCTCGACGCCCCGATCGATGAGGATCTCGACGTCGTCGAGAGCTTCTAGGTCGAGCTTCCACTCGGGACGGTCGCTGACGGTGACCGGGCCACCGTGACCGGTGTGCGACCACACCGGGAGACCGCCGACGGCCAGCGCCGCCGTCGCGACCAACGCGGGCAGGACGGCGATGCCCTGGCCCAGGCGCACCCGAGCCGGACCGAGGTCAGGCACCGGGGCTGTGACGAGGAGCCCCACCAGCACCGGGATCGGTGCCACGAAGAGCATCCGCCACAGGATCGGGCCCGAGCCAGTGACCGCGTTGATCAGGGGCAGGACGCCGGGCGCGAAGACCAGCACCGCGGCCAGGGACGACGCGCCAGCCAGGGCTGCCGACGATCCGCGACGAGCCAGCACCACCGACAGGCCGAGGGCGACCAGGCTCAGCGCGACCATGGCCTCGGTCTCGCCGAGGATGCGCACGAACGAGGCCCTGGCCGGCAGCGCGACCGGCTCCTCACCCCCCACATCGGTGGAGAACGCGACGACCGCCAGGCCGGAGAGCACCGGACCGATCACCATCGCGATGCCCCCGAGGGCGAGCACCTTCGAGCGGAGCGCCACCGCGGCCAGCACGATCGCGCCGAACATCACCGGTGCCCACACGACCGCGGTCGGGGTCAGCCCGTAGAAGGCCACCCCCGCGAGGAGCAGCAGGACCAGGTAGCGCTGCTGGGTGCGCTTCGTCGTCGCGGCGTGCAGCTCGGTCAGGTAGGCCCAGATCAGTGGCATCAGCAGAACGACCGCGATGACCTTGCCCTGCCAGATGCGTGGGATCCAGAAGTTGCCGAGCATCGAGTCGCCGCTCAGCGTCAGGAACCCCAGGGCGACCACGAAGGCCAGGAACTCGCGTCGCGGCGCCCACCGCTGCACCAGCCGCCAGATGGCGAGGACGGCCAGCGCCGAGGCGATCGGCGGCACCACGAGGTAGGTGATGGTTCCGGCCAGGGTTCCGGTCAGGTGGGCAACGACGCCGAACAGGCCCTCGATGGAGGAGATCGGCACTCCGCCGCCGTAGGGCGAGTTGAAGACCTCGGGGCTGAACATGGTGTCGCGCACGGCGGCGTTCCCGTGCTCGGCGATCCAGACCGAGCGGTTCACGTAGTACGGGTCGTCGGTGTCTGCCAGGTGGATGAAGGAGGCCACGACCCCGGTGACGACCATCGCGGCGAGCACGCCCAGCTCCTGCGGCGTCACCCGGCGACGGCGCTCCATCCGACGGCTGCCTGCCGGTGCGACCTCGGGTGTCATCTCCAGCGGCTGCACCGGACGCACTCGCCCGGAGAGCCAGCCCCAGGCCGACAGGACGATGAGGCCGAGGGCCAGCGCGGCCCACGTCGGCCGGAACGTGCCCGACGTCCAGATCAGGCCGCCGACGCCGGCGGCAGCCACGAGCACCAGTCCGGCCCCGAGCAGGAGCGCCTCGCGGCGCTCCCCCAGACGGGCGACGACGGGTGCCTCGGGGGCTGGGGCGGGAGGTTGGGTCAAGGCCCGGCGCACCTCGTAGGCAAGCACGAGCACGGTCGCCACGGCCCAGATCCAGCCGCTCGGCCACAACGACCACTGGGTCGGCAGGCCGAGGGTGTAGAGGAGGGTCCAGAGCGCCACTGAGACGACCGTGGTGTCGAGCAGCGCGTCGATCAGCCGCCCGACGGTCGTGGCCTCACCGTGCATCCTCGCTGGCGCGGTCGCTGGCACCCTTCCTTGCGCGGTCGCTGTGTCGGCCATGCGTCGGGAGCTCCTCAGGTCGCGGGCAGCGGCTGACATTTCACCCGCTGACGCGTCGGTATCATGCCACTCATGCCTCGCCTGACTGCGGTGATGCTGGCGTGGCGCGACGAACCCCTCCTGGTGGAGGCGGTCGAGGCCGTGCTCGCCTCCCGCGACCTTGACGTCGACGTCGTCCTCGTCGACAACGGGTGCACGTCGGACGCCGTCACCCAGCTCCGATCCCTCTCCGGAGTGAACGTGCTCGAGCCGGGCGCGAACCTCGGCTTCGCGGGGGGCTGCAACCACGGCGCGCGGGCCGCCACGGGCGAGTACGTCGCGTTCATCAACGGCGACGCCGTCGTGACCCCCGACGCACTCGCCCGACTGGTCGCGGCCACCGTCGGCGACGTGGCGCTGGCCACCGCCTCGGTTCGCCTCTACGACGAGCCGCAGACGGTGAACACGGTCGGCAACCCTGTGCACTTCACCGGGTTGAGCTGGGCCGGCGGCATGGGCCAGCCGGCCACCGACTTCCCCGACGCGCGCGACGTGGCGTCGGCGTCGGGAGCCGCCACCGTCGCACGGCTCGATCGCTTCCTCGAGCTCGACGGCTTCTGCGAGCCGATGTTCGCCTACTGCGAGGACACCGACCTCAGCCTCCGGGCCTGGCAGCGCGGGTGGCGGGTCGTCTACGTGCCCGATGCCGTGGTGACGCACCGCTACGAGTTCTCCCGCAACCCCGAGAAGTTCTACCTGCTCGAGCGCAACCGGCTGATCCTCGTGCTGACCGTCTACTCGCCGCTGATGCTGCTGTGGGCGCTGCCACCGCTCGTCGCGCTCGAGCTCGCGACTCTCGCGCTGGCGCTCAAGGATGGCTGGGCACGCAAGAAGCTGCGAGCCTGGTGGTGGCTGCTGAGCCACGCCGGGCTGCTCCGGCGTCGTCGACGCGAGGTCCGCTCGGCGCGGCAGGTGCCCGACCGGGTGCTGGCCAGCGTCCTGACCGGCGACCTCGACCCCCGCGTACCGGGCTTGCAGGTGCCGGGTCCGGCGCGAGCGATCAGCCGGGGATACTGGGCCGTCGCACGCCGTCTCGTTTGATCCCCCCACACAAGGCAAGAACTGATTTCCGAGGAGTCCCCCGCCACCATGCCCCCGTCGACTTCGGCCCGCACCACCCCGCCGCGGGTGCTGTCCGTCGACGACGACGCGATCACCCTGCAGGGCAAGGGCGACCTGGTGCTGGACGTGCTGCTCGACGAGCGGCGCATCTGGTCGTTCTGGTCGGTTCGTGACACCGAGCCCGGCGACGGCGACGAGCGAGTCATGGCGTGGCCGCGTCCGATGAAGCGCTTCCTCGACGGACACACCCGCCTGATGATCCGCAGCCACGTCGACGAGGACGTGCTCTACGACGAGGAGCAGCACTTCGGCACGAGCACCGAGCGGATCGCGGTGGTCAACAACCGCGGGCTCGAGCTGAGCATGGACAAGTCCGGTCGCATGCAGGCCACCTTCGACACCCGCACGGCCGACCAGGTGACCCCGCTGCTCGACTCCGTGGAGGAGGTGCTCAGTGCACTGAAGACAGCTGGCGTCGAGGCTTTCCCTGCCTACGGCACGCTGCTCGGCGCACACCGCGACGGTGCCCTGATCGGCCACGACAGCGACGCCGACCTCGGCTACATCAGCCAGTTCACCCACCCGGCCGACGTGGCCCGCGAGTCGTTCCAGCTACAGCGCCGACTGGCCGGCATGGGCTACCCGGTGAGCCGCTACAGCGGCGCAGGCTTCCAGGTGCAGGTGACCGAGTCCGACGGCAGCCTGCGCGGCCTCGACGTCTTCGGCGGCTACTTTGACGACGAGCAGCTGATCCTGCTCGGCGAGGTCCGCACACCGTTCGAGCGTGACTGGATCTTCCCGCTCGGCACCACCACTCTGGAGGGACGCACCCTCCCGGCACCGGCCCAGCCGGACCGACTGCTGGCAGCGATGTACGGCGAGTCGTGGCGCACGCCCGACCCGGCGTTCAAGTTCGAGACCCCCGACTCGACCACCAGGCGCCTCAACGACTGGTTCCGCGGCACGACGGTCAACCGCTCGACCAACGATCGACGCAACCAGAAGGTGCGTGACGAACGGCCCTACCCCAAGCCCGACCCGCTGGCTCGGATGCTCGTGCGCCGCGAGGGCGCCGGTGAGCTCCGCCGGCTTCGACTGGTGGGCCGGCTCGCGTCGTCGACGTCGGGTGCGGACGCGGCAGCAACGCATGGTGGTTGGCGCGACGCGGTATCCCCACGATCGGGCTCGACTACAGCCCGCGCGGATTCGAGTTCCTCCAGCGCAAGGCGGCCGAGCGCGAGGACGTCCCGCTGGAGTTCGCCACCCTCAACCTGCTCGAGCTGCGCTCGACCCTCGCCCAGGGCGCCCGGATCGGTGCGCACGCGGGAGCGACGGTCGTGATGGCGCGGCACCTGGCCGACGCGCTCCCCCCTCCGGGCCGGGAGAACCTGTGGCGCTTCCTCGAGCTCGCGTGCACCGGCGGCGGTCGCGCCTACCTCGACTTCCTGCTCAGTCCGGTCGACGACGACACCTGGGCCCAGCGCAACCTGCTGACGCCGTTGGAGTCCGACGACGTGGTCGAGGCGCTCCAGGCGCGCGGGGCGACCGTGCTGCATGCGCAAGGAGATCGGCTCCTCCCGCATGGGCGTGCGTGGCAAGCGCGATAGGTTCCGAGCGCAACGGCGCTCCTGCAGATTGGTGGTCGAATGGACCCGGTGAACAAGTCTCGCGCACAGGCCTTCTTGAGGTTCGCGCCGATGCGCTCGCGCGTCGAGATGGTCAAGCTGGAGGAGCGCGTCCGCCTGCTCGAGGAAGAGGTCAGCGAGTGTCGGCGGCACCACCACCGCACCGCCGAGCTCACCGACATCGTCCAGGCCCTGCTGGTGCCGTTGGCCACCCGTGACGTCGACGAGCTCGAGCGGGTCCTCGCCGAGTACGCCGAGAAGCTCTGACCGGTCCTCTCGTGCGTCGCGTCTTCGTCCACATCGGTCTGCCCAAGACGGGCACAAGCTATCTGCAGACGATCATGTGGTCGCATCGCGACGAGCTGCGCGAGGCCGGGTTGCTGGTGCCGGGACGCGAGCGGCGCGACCATCTCTGGGCCTCGCTGGAGGTGCGCGAGGACCCCAGCCTGCAGCGGCGCGGGCGCCGCGCCGGACAGGCATGGGGCGCCGTCCTGGACGACGTCCGCACGTGGTCCGGTGATGCGTTGATCAGCCACGAGTTCTTCAGCGCCGCAAGCCACGCCCAGGCAGCGGCGATGATCGAGGCGCTGCAGGGCGACGGCCCCCGATGGGGGACCGAGGTGCACGTCGTCACGACCGCTCGCGAGCCGCTCGGCCTGTTCACCTCGAGCTGGCAGGAGCACCTGAAGAACAAGGGCAGCACCCGGATCGGCCGCTACGCGCGCGACGTCTCCCCCGACACGACCGCGATCTGGAACTGGCGCTCGCTCGACCTGCGGCTGGTGCTCGACCGGTGGGGCCCGCTGGTCCCGCCCGAGCGGGTGCACGTGATCACACCTCCGGGCGCCGACCAGCCGCGCGAGGAGATGTGGCGCCGGTTCTGCACGGTGCTCGGCGTGCCCGACGACGTCGCCGGACCCACCGGATTCCCGAACTCCTCCATGGGGGTGGCCGAGGCCGAGACGCTGCGACGCCTCAACAAGCGGCTGACCGGCTTCGACCGTGCCTTCGACCGCGGCGTGTGGATCCGCACCTTCCTCGCCGACGACCGGCTGGTGCCGCGCGGCGGCGAAGCCTTCTGGCCCGGCGAGGAGCAGATCGCCGAGTGCCGCAAGCGCGGCGACGACGCCGTCGACTTCGTCCGCGCCGCCGGCTTCCACGTGGTCGGCGACCTCGAGGCGATCCGCGTGCCGGCCGACCTGCCCGCGCGCCGGCACCCCGACTCGGTCACCGACGCAGAGGTCGCCGACGTCGCCCTCGACCTGGTGGCCGACCTGCTCGGTGAGGTGCGCCGGCTGACCCAGGAGCACCAGACCAGCAGCAACTCGCGCAGCCACTCACGTAGCGTGGTCAACCGCGCCCAGGACCGCGCCCAGCAGCTTCAGGAGCGGCTCAGGCGCCGGTGAACCCGTAGATGCCGGTCAGCACGGTGTGGTCGGTGATCCGGTTGGTCATCGGGGTGCGTTCGAAGCCGGCGGTCTGCCGCTCTGAACTCGGGCGAGGCGAAGATCCAGTCGAGGTGCATGACCTTGGGGGGCATGCACTTCTTCTTCGTGCGTGACCCGCCGGTGGCCGCGCGCAGGTCGGTCTGCCCAGTGACCTTGCAGTAGACGACCTGGCGCTCGTTCATGTCTCCCATGAAGATCACCGGCGCCTTCTGCTTGCGGCGCTCCTGGATCTCGCTGATCTCGATCCGGACCGCCTTGTTGCGCTCCTTCTGCCGCTCGCGGGTGTTGCTTCGAGCTGTTGTGCACGTTGAAGACCCAGATGTCCTGGCCGGTCGCCTTGTTGCGCAGCCGCACGATCGGGTTCGGGCGGGTCTTGCCGATCACCGGCACGACGACGTCCTCGGCCTCGACGAAGTCCCACTCGCTGGTGCGCCACATGACGCTCTGCCAGACGACCTTCGGGTTCCGCGTGGTGTCCTCGGGATAGAAGCTGTAGGTCTCGCCGAGGGTGGCTGCGCAGCTGGTTGTACTGGTCGTGCTGCAGCTCCTGGAACGAGACGATGTCGGCGTTCTTGCCCCGGAGCAGGTTGCCGGCCCACTCGGTGCGCATCCGGCCCGGTGCGTAGTGCGGCGTGCCGCCGCCGGGCTCGGTGTGCTGGCTGCCCAGGATGTTGAACGACGTCAGCACGAGCTTGCCGTCGGCGCGGTTCTGCTTGCGCCGGGCGACCGTGCGCGACCGGACGCCGGGCGGGACGGGGCGTTCGATGCGGCTTCCGCTGGAGAGCTGGCCCTGCTCGTTGTTGCCCCAGCACTGCACGGAGCCACCGGTGCCGATGCCGCAGGAGTGCAGCCACCCGACGTCGAGGCCGAGGTAGGTGACGTCGCCCGCGACCGGGACGGGGGTGGTGCTGTCCGTGCCGGCCGCGGTGCCGAGCTGTCCGTAGCGGTCGCTGCCCCAGCAGGCGACCTTGCCGTCGACGCCGAGCGCGCACGCGTGGGCGTCGCCGAGGTTCACCGCGGCGAAGGTGCGGCCCTGAGCAGCGACCAGCGTCGGCACCACCTTGTTGGTCGTGGTGCCGTCGCCGAGCTGTCCGCGGTCGTTGAGGCCCCAGCAGCGCGGCTGGCCGGCCTTGCTCAGCGCGCACGTCGTCGACCAGCCGGCGTCGACGCTCGCGAACTTCGCAGTGGTCCTCACCGGCGTGAGCGCGACGGTGCCGAGCACGTTGCCGGTGCCGAGCTGGCCGAGATCGTTGCGGCCGGCGCAGTAGGCGGTGCCGTCGGTCTTGAGTGCACAGACGTGCCACCCTCCGACCGAGACGCTCGCCCAGTCGGTGGCCTCACCGATCGGGGCCGGCACCCGGCGTGCGACCTTGTCGCCGAGCCCGAGCTGACCGTTGTAGTTGCCGCCCCAGCACCACAGGGTGCCCGGCGCCTTGATGCCGCAGGCGGTGGTCCACCCGACGTCGATCGAGGTCCAGTCGACGCCGGCGCCGACCCGCTGCGGCGTCCACATCTGGCCGGCGTCGCCGATGCCGAGCTGGCCGCTGCTGTTCATGCCCCAGCAGTAGAGGTCTCCCGTGGTCTTGATGCCGCAGGTGGAGCTGCCGCTCGTGCTGATCCGCGCCCACTCGCCAGGCAGACCCACCTGGGTGAAACGCAGCCGGTCGCGAGTGTCCCCGACGCCGATCTGGCCCCAGGTGTTCTCGCCCGCGCACTGGGCGTTGCCGCTCGCCGTCACCCGGCACGTCGTCTGGCCACCGGCGTCGACCTCGGCGACGGTCGGCAGAACGGGATCGACCGGCTCAGGCGGGTCGGTCGGGTCCGGGTCGGTCGGCTCGGTGGGCGGGTCCGTGGGCACGGGGTCGTTGCCTCGGCCGGGTCCGGCGGCGTCGGCCGAGCCGGTGAGCGGGGCAGTGAAGCCGAGCCCCAGAGCGAGGACGAGTGCCAGCAGGAGAGCGAGACCGGGAGCACGGAAGGACGCGGCGTGTCGCAACGGGGAAGTCACGAGCAACGATGGTACGTGTGAGTCACCTGATGCGCCAGGGTTCGTGTGTTGCTGATGTGAACAGTGTGACTGTTGTGATAATCGAGGACTTGCGTCAGGCCGTGCACGAGGCCAGGGCGCTGCGGTAGTCCGGGTCGTCGGCGACCGGGCCCTGGGTGACGTTCACCCGGGCGCCGGCCAAGGCGTAGAACCCGTCGTCGAAGATCACCAGGGGACGGCCGAACGAGCAGTCGCGCTTGTCGGCCTTCACGTCGACGCCGTCCTGGGAGCACCCGCGGTAGTTGACCGGCAACCTGCTCCCCTCCTGCCACACCGCCGCGCAGGCGGGGAGGCTGGACGCGGGCTCACTGGTCGACCCACCCGTCGACGAGCCGGTGCCGGCGGGTTCAGTCTCACTGGGAGACGCGGAATCGCTGCCGACGTCGACCCCCTCGAGCTCGTCGGTCTCGGTGCCGCAGGCGACCAGGGCGGCGACCAAGGCCAGCCCTGTCATGACGCTCCCGATACGCATGCATCGAGTGTATGCCCCGACACACCCGTCGGCGCCGACTTGTCGCAGCCCGCGGCGCACGCCTGGACGCACTAGCGTGACCTCCGTGAGCTCCACCCCGTCCCGCGTCTACGCGGCCCGCCTGGTCGGGCTGCCGATCTTCGACCCCCAGGGCGACCAGGTCGGCAAGGTCCGCGACCTCGTAGTGGCGATGCGGTCGGAGGTCAGCCAGCCCCGCGTGCTCGGCCTGGTGGCCGAGGTCTTCGGCCGACGTCGGATCTTCGTGCCGATGACCCGGGTCACCAACATCGACAGCGGGCAGGTCTACACGACCGGGCTGCTCAACATGCGCCGCTTCGAGCAGCGCTCGACCGAGACGTTGGTCATCGGCCAGATGCTCGACCGTCAGGTCACGATCAAGCAGGGCGAGAACCGGATCCCGGGCACCGTCTACGACGTCGCCATGGAGCAGGGCCGCACCCGCGACTGGGTGCTGAGCCGGGTGGCCGTGCAGGAGCCGGCCAAGGCGCTGCGCCGGCGCGGCCAGACCCACGTCGTGGAGTGGGACGAGGTGCAGGGGCTCGCCCGCTCCGAGGGCGACACCCAGGGCGCCACCCACCTGCTGCACGCCCTGAACGAGATGCGCCCGGCCGACGCGGCCACGATGCTGCACGACCTGCCGGCCGAGCGCCGCAAGTCCGTGGTCGCTGCACTTGACGACGAGCGCCTGGCCGACGTCCTGGAGGAGATGGCGGAGGAGGACCAGGTCGAGATCCTCGAGCACCTCGACTCCGAGCGGGCCGCCGACATCCTCGAGGAGATGTCGGCCGACGACGCCGCCGACCTGATCGCCGACCTCCCGCCTGAGACCGCGGAGATCCTGCTCGACCTGATGGAGCCCCAGGAGGCCGAGGACGTGCGACGACTGCTGTCGTACGTGGAGAACACCGCTGGGGCGATGATGACGCCCGAGCCGGTGATCGTCGGCCCCGACGCCACCATCGCCGACGCCCTCGCACTCGTGCGCAACCCCGACCTCACGCCGGCCCTGGCCGCGCTCGTCTACGTGTGCCGCCAGCCCCTGGAGACGCCGACCGGGCGTCTGCTCGGGGTTGCCCACATCCAGCGTCTGCTGCGTGAGCCGCCGTCCACCCTCGTCGCCGGGGCGCTCGACGAGACCCTCGACTACCTGCGCCCCACGGCGACCATCGACCAGGTGGCCGCCCACCTCGCCACCTACAACCTCGTGTGCGCCCCTGTGGTCGACGAGAACGGTCACCTGCTCGGCGCGGTGACGGTCGACGACCTGCTCGACCACATGCTGCCCAGCGGCTGGCGCGACCGCGCCCACAGGGCGGACCGGACCGGCCGTGGCTGAGCAGCGCGAGCCCCGTACCCGGCGCGACCCCCGCGAACGGCTCGACACCCCGCGCTCGACGCGACGGCAGGTGATCCGGCGTCCGACCTACGACGCCGACTCGTTCGGGATCTTCGCCGAGCAGTTCGCCCGGTTCATGGGCACCGCCACGTTCCTGCTCTACATGACGCTGGTGGTGCTGATCTGGATCGGCTGGAACGCCCTGGCGCCCGGGGACGTGCGCTGGGACGACTACCCCTACATCTTTCTGACCCTGATCCTCAGCCTCCAGGCCTCCTACGCCGCGCCATTGATCCTGCTCGCGCAGAACCGTCAGGAGCAGCGCGACAAGGTGATCGCCGAGCAGGACCGGCAGGTCAACGCCCGGGCGCACGCCGACATGGAGTTCCTCGCCCGCGAGATGGCCTCGCTGCGGATGGCCGTGGGCGAGGTCGCCACCCGTGACTACGTGCGCTCCGAGCTGCGCGCGATGCTCAACGAGCTCGACGAACGCGCCGAGGCGCGCGACGAGTCTCATGAGCAATCTCAGGAGGACGGCGATGACCGACCCTCGCCACCCCACTCTTAGACTGGGGTCCATCATGACTGCACCGACTCTCGACCTGCTGAACGCCGCCCTGGCAACCGTCAACGACCCGGAGATCAAGCGCCCGATCACCGACCTCAACATGGTCGACACCGTCGAGATCGACGACGCCGGCGTGGTCCGCCTGACCGTCTGCTCACCGTGGCCGGCTGTCCGCTCAAGGACACCATCACTCGCGACGTCACCGGTGCGCTGATGAAGGTCGACGGCGTCACCGACGTCGACCTCACCCTCGGGGTGATGAACGCCGAGCAGCGCTCGGGGCTGCAGGAGCAGCTGCGCGGTGGCCAGGCCCAGCGCGACATCCCTTTCGCCCAGCCCGGCTCGCTCACCAAGGTCTTCGCGATCGCCAGCGGCAAGGGCGGTGTCGGAAAGTCGTCAGTCACCGTCAACCTCGCCATCGCGATGGCCAAGCAGGGCCTCAAGGTCGGTGTCGTCGACGCCGACATCTACGGACACTCGGTTCCTGCCATGCTGGGGGTGGCCGATTCTCGGCCGACCCAGGTCGACGACCTGATCATGCCCGTGCCGACCGCCAGCGGCGTCTCGGTCATCTCGATCGGCATGCTCAAGCCGCGGCGCGACCAGGTCGTGGCTTGGCGCGGCCCGATGCTCGACCGGGCGCTCGTGCAGATGCTCTCGGACGTCTACTGGGGCGACCTCGACGTGCTCCTGCTCGACCTGCCGCCGGGCACCGGCGACGTGGCGATCTCGCTCGGACAGCACCTGCCCGGCGCAGAGGTCGTGGTCGTCACCACCCCTCAGGAGGCTGCAGCCGAGGTGGCCGAGCGCGCGGGCACGATGGCCTCGATGATGCACCAGCGGGTCGTGGGCGTCGTCGAGAACATGAGCTACCTGCCCTGCCCCCACTGCACCCCCGAGGGCAAGGAGCACCGCCTCGAGATCTTCGGCTCCGGCGGCGGTGACCGCGTCGCGGCCACCCTGGGCGCACGCTTCGGGTACGACGTCCCGGTGCTGGGTCGGATCCCGCTCGACATCTCGCTGCGCGAGGGTGGCGACGTCGGCAAGCCCATCGTCGAGAGCGACCCCACGGCGCCCGCGGCACTCCAGCTCAGCGGCATCGCCGACACGTTGTCGGGTCGCGGTCGTGGGCTGGCCGGCCTCCAGCTGGGCCTGACGCCGACCAGTAAGTTCTAGTCCGTGTTCGGAGTCGGCCTGCCGGAGTTCGCGGTCATCGCCCTCGTGGCGGTGCTCGTCTTCGGACCCGACAAGCTCCCCGAGCTCGCGAAGCAGGCCGGCGCGATGCTGCGCGCGGCCCGCAAGTTCGCCAACTCCGCACGTGACGACCTGCGCGACGAGCTCGGCCCCGAGTTCGCCGACCTCGAGCTGCGCGACCTCGACCCGCGAGCCATCGTGCGTCGCCACATCGTCGAGGCGATGGAAGATGCCGGCGAGGAGGAGGCCAAACGTCCCAAGCGTCGCGGCCTGCAGCCGCTCGCCGAGGGCGAAGTGCCGCCGTACGACACCGACGCCACGTGACCTCAGGTCGTCAGGCACGCCCCACGGTCGAAAGCATCTCTCTGGCCGGCCGGCCTTGCCTCAGCTGACGGTGGTGACGCCTGCGCAACGGTAGGCTCGCCCTCCGATCGGGATCCACTTGCCATTCACCAGCTTGATGAAGCGCCAACAGTCGCTGACCTTTTTGGGGCCGACGTGCTGAGGTGCGTGGATCTCATTGCCACTCCAGTCGTCGACCCTGCGAATGGCGTTGATCAGACTGTCCCGGCTGAGTGTTCCTCCAAGTCTGAGGGCAGTCTCTACGAAGAGGCGGGCAGCCGACCAAGCAAAGACTCCGAAGAATCCCGGCTTCGCGTTGGGATTCACCTGACTGAGCCACGCCAAGTACAAGGAGAGTTCAGGGTTGCTGGCCGCCTCTTCGAACGGGGTGAAGTTCATGAAGACGACGGCATCTTCCACCGCATCTCCGCCCGTTTCGACGAAGTTGGGCGTATATGCGCTGGGGTCCAGCATCCACACCTTTGGCTTGTACTTCTGCTGTTGCATGGCCTGTGCCATCCGAACGAAGGTCGAGTCGTTCGCCACAAACTGCAGTGATTCCACCTTGTTATCAATGAGCTGTCGTACGAATGGCGCGTAGTTGAACTCCGCGATGTCGATGCCGGACTCGTAGACGTACTTCATGCCGCGTTTCGTTCCAGCCTTGGCTTGGGTGATGCCTGCCTCCGCGGCAGCGCCAGCATTGATGTACAGCATGGCCGCGCGCTGACCACCGCCGTAATCCTTGATGATGGTGTCCGGAACGATGTTCTCGAACTGGCCAGCATCAGTGGAGTTCACGCCAAAGCACGTCGTGCAGTCATTGCGCGCACGCGTCAACGAGTTCGTACGCAGGTCTGGAAGTCCGCAGTCCTGCGCCGCCTTGGCTCCACCGGAGTCGAAGGCAGAAGCCGAGCTCACCATGGCGAACACTTCGGTGCAGGCTTGGGTGTAGACCTGCTGATCGGCGGACGCGTCTGTGCGACTGTCGTACGGCTTGACCTCGAGCTTTCGTCCGCAGATGTCGCTGGTGGAATTGAAGTAGGCCACATAGGCATTCAGAGCGTCCCGGGTCTGCTGGAAGAGTCCAGGTATCGGGCCGCTGATGTCAGAAGCATTGCCGATGAGGATCGTGTCGTCGGTGATCCCGACGCCGTTCTGGAATCCGTCGCAGCTTCCCTCCACGACACCTCCTCCAGCGGACCCCACCTGGTTCGGGGGCTCCAGAATCCGCCGGACTCGGGGAATCAGCCTTCTCTGCGGTGTCGGCCACTTCGAGATCCGACCCGGCCCCGGGGATCCCCGCGATCGATCCGGCCGGCCCTGGTCCGGCTGGCACGGATCCAGCGGGCTCCGTCTCGCTGCCAGGGGCAGGAACGGTCTCGGCATCAGCCGCGCCAGTCAGAACGGCGCCCGCATCCGCGCCGTCCGCGAACGCTGGACCACCGACCGTGTTGGCGCCTCGTGCCGACGCGACCGTCTCTGGCTGGAGGTTGCTGCCACAAGCCGTCACCAGCAGCACGCCGAGGACCGGGATGACCATTCGTGCTGTGCCAGCACGACGAACAGGGTCAATCATGGTGCCTCCAGATTTCGTTTCGCGATGGGCGGGTCGGGGTGGCGGCCACTGACGTCAATCTCGACGCAGGCGAGTACCCGTTGGAACAGCAGTGACAGATCGGGCTCACCGTCGGCGGCAACCCACTCGTCCAGTCCGATCCGGACGGCGGTCATTGCCAGAGCCCCCACCAGGCGCGGTCGTGGATCATCAGGCAGCAGGGCGGGAAAACGGGGGGAGATCGCGTCGGCGATGAGCAACTCGTCGCGGACGTAACTCGCCGACAACCAAGCCTGCAGGGTAGGAGACGTCTGGGAGATTCTCGCTTGCTGCAGCGCTAGGTCGCGCGCTTCGCCGTCGAAAGCTTGGCTCATCTCGGCAAAGGTCGCTATCAAGGCCTCGACGGGGTTCAGCTCAGGAGGCTGGCTCCGAACTGCGGCCAGAAGGTACTCCACCCAGGGCAGACTGAACCCCTCCGCGATCGCAGTCTCCTTGCTGTCGTAGTAGCGGAAGAAGGTCGCGCGCGAGACGTCCGCGGCATCCGCGATGGCCTCGACCGTCGTTCCCGCGACGCTGTGAATCCGCGCCAGGAGTGCGGCTTCATCGGCAATGCGGCGATGCGTGGCGATGCGCTTGCGCTCCCGCAGACCCAACCGTGACGGCGCCTCCTGCGACATAATCTCAATATTGACAGAGGCTCACTATTGGCGCAATGGTGCTCGCAACATCAATCACCGAGGAGCACCCATGAGCTGAGCGCTTGAACGCAGATGCCTTGATGGCCGAGGCCTCACGACGGACAGGCGGCCTGACCGACCTTGGCGCCGGTGACGTCGTGGCCCCGATGAAGATGTTTATCGAATCTCTGGAGGACGAGGCGCACCTCAGCGATCTCGGTCGTCTCATCGCCAGCGAACGGGTGCTGATGCACACCGTGAACCGGCTCAACTACGTCAATGATCGGGCGACCTATCCCGAGATCGCTGCGCAGCAGATCGTCAAGCCGGTCTTCATCATCGGCTTTCCGAGAACCGGCACCACGATCCTCCACGACATCTTGTCGCAGGACCCGGACAGTCGTGCGCCGCTGACGTGGGAGACCATGTTCCCGTCCCCCCCGCCCGAGGCCGCGACCTTCGACACCGACCCGCGCATTGCGCTCGCCGCGTCGCTGTTCCCAACACCTGAGAACGAGTCCGAGAGCGACCGTCTCTTCCGCGCGATGCACCCCATGGGGCCGCTGTTGACCCAGGAATGCGTCGTGCTCATGGGCGAGACCATGTGTACGCCGCTCTTTCACAACCAATTTCGGGTGCCGACCTACATGGACTGGGTCGACCACCACGCCAACTGGTCGCAGGTCTACGACTTTCACTACCGCCAGCTCCAGCACCTGCAGGCGCGAGCGCCGCAGCGCGACCGCTGGGTGCTCAAGACTGGTGCCCACATGTGGGGGCTGGAGCATCTGCTCGCTACCTATCCCGACGCCCGCATCGTCTTCACGCACCGGGACCCCGTGAAGTCAGTGACGTCGTTTGCCAGCCTGACAGCTCACGTACGGAAGATGAGTAGCGATGTCGTTGATCCAGTGGAAGTGGCTCGTGACTGGACCGGGCGCCTCCAACGCGTCGTGCAGCACACACTCGACGTCCGTGAATCCAACGCGTATCCGGATGCGGTCTTCTACGACATGTACTTCCCCGAATTCGTAGCCGACCAGTTCGCCGTCATCCAAGACATCTACGCCGCACTGGGCTTGCCGATGACCGAGGCGGCCGAGGCGGGCATGAAGGCGTTCATCGCCGACAACCCCAAGGGAAAGCACGGCCTCCACACCTACACGCCCGAGGAGTACGGCCTCGTGCCCGGCGAGATCCGTGAGCAGTTCCAGAGCTACATCAATCGCTACGACCTGTCGGCCGACGAGAACTAGCTCACCGATCCCCGAGGGTTCTTTACAGAGGAGGACGCGACAAATGTCTGTGCCCTTGACCATGCGCGCCTGGCGGGTCCACGAATACGGTCAACCCGCGGATGTGCTGCAGCTCGACGACGTGTCGGTGCCTACGCCAGGACCCGGGGACGTGCTGGTCCAGGTCCAGGCCATACCGCTCAACCTCAACGACATGGAACGCGTTACCGGGAAGAACATGATGTTCCGTCCGCCCCTTCCCACCATTCCTGGCATGGAGGTCATGGGCGTCGTCGTGGCCAGCGGCGAAGGGGCGTCTGATCGCGTCGGAGAACGAGTCGTCGCGGTGGCAGCGCAAGCGTTCGGCGGCTATGCGGAGTATGCCGTCTGCCCCAGCCATTCGGCGTTCACGATGCCGGAAGCCATCCCATTGCCGGACGCCGCCGCCCTGTTCTTTCCATTCCACCTCGCCTGGTTGGGGCTGTTCGACCGAGCTCGCCTACAGCCCGGCGAGAGTGTCCTCATCCACGCTGCCGCGGGTGGCTCGGGGTCGGCAGCGATTCAAGCCGCCAAGCACGTCGGCGCTCGGGTGTTCGCGACGGCGGGGTCGGAGGCGAAGCTCAACCTCTGCCGCAAGCTCGGGGCAGACGTGGCCATCAACTACCGCGACTCCAACTTCGCCGACCTCGTCCTCGACGAGACCGAGGGCAGGGGGGTCGACGTGGTCTTCGACAACGTAGGTGAAGCCGTGATGGCCGACTCGATGAGGTGCATCGCCTACGACGGCCGCTACCTGATGATGGGCTTTGCCTCGGACAAGAGTCACGCCGACGAAAAGTTCTTGGTGCCGCGCACCATCGCGGCTGGCAATTTCAAGATGTGCGGCGCGATGCTGGCCTACGTCCCCGATGACCAGAGCCCCACGTGGAAACGCGCCATCGGGTTCAACTTTGTTCCTGCCTCGATCGGGCGGCGGTTCATGACGGAGATCAACGACCTCGTCTTGCAGCATCGGATCCGTCCGGTCGTGGAGAAGGTCGTGGATTTCGAAGCACTTCCAGGCGCACTCGACGCATTGGCGCGTCGACAGACCTGCGGTCGAACAGTCGTCCAGCTCTGAGCACGTACTTCTGGACCCCTCAACGCGCCACGCAGAGTCACGCCGAGAGGCCGTGCTGGATCACCGCGATGACAGGGAACGCGACCAGCACCAGTTGCTGAGCCTCGCCCACGGCGAGCTCGAGGAAGTCCTGGCCGACGCGCCGGACGACCCCGTCGTGACGCTGGCCGTCGAGCCGATGCACCACGCAGGACTCCTGCGCCTCCGCAAGCCCCCGCAGCGGTGAGCCGAGGCCGAGGCGAGCAGTCGCCGGCCAGGCGACCTCCGGCAGCGCCCGCTCGGAGGCGCCTTCCATCACGGCCACGGCGGCAAGGCAGACGATCCGCCGGCCACCCGGCGAGGCGAGCTCCAACCACGTCTCGTGGACGCCGTCGAGCCGACCGGCCAGGGTCCCGACCCCCACCACGTGGAGGGTGACGTCTCGACCGACCGAGGCCATCAGGCGCGAAGCCAGGGTGACCTCCCGGTACTCGGCTCGAGTCCGGTCGGCGATCTCGGGGGCTCGTTCCGCGTCGAACGCCGCACCGGCCTGCTGCTCAAGGTCGTCCAGGAACCCGAACAGCTCCTCCTCACCGGCCATGCCCCGACCCTAACGACGCGGTCATGCACTGTGGATGACCGGTTGACATCGGCCTCTTCCACGCGTTGAGTGACGCAAACACACGCAAACGCACGCATCAAGCAAGGAATCTCGGGATGTTCTTCTCCTCTACCCGCGTCGAACGACCCCGCGCCGTCGGCGTCTGGCTCGCCACCACCTCCGCCGCCCCCACCCTGGGGTGGTGGGCCTGGTCCGGGATTCACCTCGACCAGCGGGTCGACCAGCAGCTCGACCAGCAGCTCGCCGCCGGCTGCTCGATGGCGCTGGTGCTGTGCGCCGCCTGGGCGTGGTGGGTCGTGACGGTGGTGACTCTCGAGTGCCTGGGGCACTCGGCGTCGCCGGCCCGCGGCGTCCCGGTGTGGGCGCGGCGGCTGGTGCTGGCGGCGTGCGGCACCGCGGTGCTCAGCGCGGGCACGCACCTCTCCCCCGCCCTCGCTGACGGTCCTCCCGCCCACGAGCGCGGTGTCGTGAGCCTCGACGGGCTCCCCTTCCCCGACCGACCCACCGGCGGACTCGTGCCGATCCGAAAGGTGCTCGCAGCGGCCCACTCGGCGAGCTCCGACACCGTGGCCGTGCACCCCGGCGACTCGCTGTGGTCGCTGGCCGAGGAGCGGTGGCCTCGAGCCTCCTCGGCCGAGATCGCCGCAGCCACCAGGGGCCTCTACGACCAGAACCGGGCCGTCATCGGCACCGACCCCGACCTCATCCACCCCGGCCAGCACCTGGTGGTGCCGGCGTCCCTCACCGACAGGAGCCACGCATGACCCTCCCCACGAACGTCGTCCCGCTGCGGGTCCCCGTGCCCATCGCCGCCACCCAGGGCACCCTCGCCCTGGCCCTGCAACCCCGCCTCGACCCGCCCCCGCTGCCGGAGAACGACCTGCGCGTCGGCCGCGACATCGACGCGCTGGGCGCACCGGTTCGCGCAGGCGGCCGTCGAGATCGTCGGCGGCGACCGTCCGGCCAGCCAGCTGGCGCGCTGGTCGACCAGCGACGTGTACGCCGACCTCGAACGCCGAGCGCGCCTGGTCGCGCGTGCCGGTGGGCACCAGCCCGGAGCCGCCCGTGTGCAGCCAGTGCGGCCACGGGTCTTGTCGGTGCGGTCCTGCTTCCCTCGCCCGCGCTGCGCCGAGGTCAGCGTGCACGTGCGCTACGGAGCGCGTTCCCGCGCAGTGGCAGCGCGCTTCGAGCGGCGCCTAGCCCGTGGTCAGGAGCGCTGGGTGTGCACAGCCTTGGAATTTGCCTGAGCTCGCGAAGGCAAGTTCTCCGGTCATCGAGTAGCCCGGCGCGGGTGAGGAACGAACCCACGGCGCGGCATATCGAGATGCAGTTCGTCACGCAGGACGGCCAGCCGAGACGGCGCCGATGTCCGGCCTGCGGCGTCTCGATACGCCCCGCCTCGTTCCTCGGCAGGGCTACTCGACGGACGTGGGCGTCAGCCGTTGGCGCGAGCGGTGAGACCGGTGGGTCCGCCGGGTGCGCCGTGGCACTGCTTGAACTTCTTGCCCGACCCACAGGGGCACTTTGCGTTACGCCCGACGCCGGCGAACTCGTCGTCGGCGTTGCTGACCGTGGTGCCGATCTCCTCGACGTCACCGTCCTCGTTGGGCGCGGAGTAGGTCAGGTTCGGCGGGCCGAGTCGGCGCCTGCAGACCCTTGGCACGGATCTGCGGGGCCGCCTGGGCCTGCGCGGACACGACGCTCTCGCTGGGCAGGTCACGCCGCATCGGCTCCTCGGCCTCGACGTCCTCACCCTCGAGCACCAGCACGTCGTCCTCGTCGTCGCCGTTCTCGTCGACCTGGACCTCGAGGTTGAACAGGAAGCCGACGGCCTCCTCCTTGATGCCGTCCATCATCGAGGCGAACATGTCGAAGCCCTCGCGCTGGTACTCGACCAGCGGGTCGCGCTGGGAGTAGGCCCGCAGGTAGATGCCCTCGCGCAGGTAGTCCATCTCGTAGAGGTGCTCGCGCCACTTGCGGTCAAGCACCGACAGCAGCACCCGCCGCTCGAGCTCTCGCATGACCTCCTCGCCGACCTCGGCTTCACGAGCATCGTAGGCGGCCTGAGCGTCGGCCTGGAGGGTCGCGATCAGCTCTTCCTTGTCGATCCCACCCTGTCCACCGGCCGCCTCGGCGAGGGTCTGGTGGCCGACCGAGACCGGCCAGAACTGGCTCAGGTCGGTCCAGAGCTGGTCGAGGTCCCACTCCTCGGCGAAGTCCTCGAGCGAGCCGCGCACGGTGCCCTCGACGACGTGCGTCGACGAACTCGCGGATCTGCTCGCCGATGTCAGCACCCTCGAGCACCTCGCGGCGCTCGCCATAGATCACCTGGCGCTGACGGTCCATGACGTCGTCGTACTTGAGCACGTTCTTGCGGGACTCGAAGTTCTGCGACTCCACCTGACCCTGCGCGTTCGCGATCGCGCTGGTGACCCGCTTGTTCTCGATCGGCACGTCGTCGGGGATCTTGAGCATGGTGAGCACGCGGTCGACCCAGTCGGACTTGAATAGCCGCATCAGCTCGTCCTCGAGCGACAGGTAGAACCGGGACTCCCCCGGGTCGCCCTGGCGGCCCGAGCGGCCGCGCAGCTGGTTGTCGATCCGGCGCGACTCGTGGCGCTCGGTGCCGACGACGTAGAGGCCGCCGAGGTCGCGGACCTCGTCGTGCTCGGCAGCGACCTGCGCCTTGATCTTCTCGACCATCTCTGGCCAGGCGGCGTCGTACTCCTCGACGTTCTCGACCGGGTCGATGCCCTGCTTGCGCAGCTCCTGGTCGGCCAGGAAGTCGACCGAACCACCGAGCATGATGTCGGTGCCTCGACCCGCCATGTTGGTCGCGACGGTGACCGAGCCCTTGTGCCCGGCCAGGGCCACGACCTTGGCCTCGTCTGCGTGCTGCTTGGCGTTGAGCACCGAGTGCGGGATGCCCTTGGTGCGCAGCTTGTCGGAGAGGTGCTGCGACTTCTCGACCGAGACGGTGCCCACGAGGACCGGCTGGCCCCTGCCGTGCCGCTCGGCGATGTCGGCGGCCACGGCCTCGTACTTGGCCTCCTCGGTGCGGTAGACGAGGTCGGCGGCATCGACGCGAGCCATCGGCTTGTTGGTCGGGATCGGAACCACCCCGAGCTTGTAGATCTTGTCGAACTCGCTGGCCTCGGTCATCGCGGTACCGGTCATGCCCGACAGCGTCTTGTAGAGGCGGAAGTAGTTCTGCAGCGTGACGGTCGCGAGCGTCTGGTACTCCTCGCGGACCTCGACGCCCTCCTTGGCCTCGATCGCCTGGTGCAGGCCGTCGTTGTAGCGACGCCCGGCGAGCATGCGTCCGGTGTGCTCGTCGACGATGAGCACCTCGCCGTTCATGACGACGTACTCCTTGTCGTTGCGGAACAGCTCCTTGGCCTTGATCGAGTTGTGCATGAACGAGATGAGCGGGGTGTTGGCCGACTCGTAGAGGTTCTCGATGCCGAGGTGGTCCTCGACGAGGGTGATGCCAGGCTCGAGCACCGAGATGGTGCGCTTCTTCTCATCGACCTCGTAGTCGACGTCCTTGGTCAGCTTGCTCGCGATCTTGGAGAACTCGCCGTACCACTTGACCTCGTCCTGGGTCGGACCGCTGATGATCAACGGGGTTCGAGCCTCGTCGATGAGGATCGAGTCGACCTCGTCGACGACGGCGAAGTGGTGGCCGCGCTGCACGCACTCCTCGATCGAGGAAGCCATGTTGTCGCGCAGGTAGTCGAAGCCGAGCTCGTTGTTGGTGCCGTAGGTGACGTCGCAGTTGTAGGCGACCCTGCGCTGGTCGGGGCGCATGCTCGGCAGGATGACGCCGGTCGTGAGGCCGAGGAAGTGGTGGATGCGGCCCATCTGCTCGGCCTGGAACTTGGCGAGGTAGTCGTTCACCGTCACGACGTGCACGCCGTTGCCGGCCAGCGCATTGAGATAGGACGGCAGCACGGCGACCAGCGTCTTGCCCTCACCGGTCTTCATCTCGGCGATGTTG
Source organism: uncultured Actinomycetota bacterium (assembly GCA_963781575.1). GTDB lineage: Bacteria > Actinomycetota > Actinomycetes > Propionibacteriales > Nocardioidaceae > Nocardioides. The sequence continues at coordinate 47,647 of CAWAGM010000009.1, forward strand.
CCGAGGTGTAGCGCGGCGGCGCCCATGATCTGGACGTCGAACGGGCGCATGCCGGTGACTCGCTTGGACGCCTCGCGCACGGTGGCGAACGCCTCGGGCATGATCTCGTCGAGCGTCGCGCCCTCGCCCAGCCGCTCCTTGAACTCGCCGGTCATCGCCTGGAGCTCGGCGTCGCTCATCGCGGCGAAGTCGTCCTCGATGGCGTTGACGGCCTTGGCGATCGTCTCGAGCTGGCGAAGGATCTTGCCCTCTCCGATGCGGAGAAGCTTGTCGATGATGACGGGCACGGGGTACGACTCCTGATGATTGGCAGCAGCCCGGTCGAGGGCCGCATTCCATCCTAACGAGCCGGCCCCACAACCCGTTCCTCGGCGTCAGAGGAGCGCCGACACCTCGGCGGCGAGCTCCGGCGCGAGGTCGCCTCGGGGCTCGACCACGACGTCGCCCTGGCCCAGCCAGTCGGCCATCCGGCGCAGCTCGACGGCAAGCTCGCCAGCGGTGTCGGCAGGCGCGCCGTCCTCGGCGTAGGCCCCGCGCACCAGCAGTCGTCCGGTCGCGCGATCGGCCTTGAGATCGACCCGGCCCACCAGCTCGTCGCGCAGCAGGAACGGCAGCACGTAGTAGCCGTGGATCCGCTTCTCGGCGGGCGTGTAGATCTCGATGCGGTAGTGGAAGTCGAAGAGCCGCTCGGTGCGCTCCCGCTCCCAGACGACGGGGTCGAACGGGCTGAGCAGCGCGCGAGCAGCGACCGCACGGGGTCGGCGGGCGGAGCTGTGCAGGAAGGCCGGTCGGCTCCACCCCTCGATCGTGACCGGCTCGAGCTCGCCGGTCTCCAGCAGCGTGGCCACGGCGGGAACGACCTGGTCGGTGCGCATCCGGTAGTAGTCGGCCAGGCAGCGCACCGTCGCGACACCGTGCGAGGCCGCTGCCAGCCGCACCAGCGCGAGGTGCTGCTCGGCCGGGGCCAAGGTCGGTTCGGCCAGGACAGTTGCGGGAAGAACACGCTCGGGCAGGTCGTAGAGCACCTCGAACTGACTGTTGCGGCCCGCGATCGCGACGTCGCCCACGCTGAAGAGGTAGTCGAGCATGCGCCGCGTGCGCGACCAGTTCCACCCCCAGTGGTCCTTCGAGCGGGGCAGACCGTCGTCGAGGTCGCGGGAGGTCGATGCGCCACGGCTGGTGAGCTCGGCCAGCAGTCGCGCCTCGAGCTCGTCGTCCTCGGGCACGAACGACCACTTGCCGCGTCGGGCCCGCTGTTCGTCACGGCGGTGCTGCATGGTCGGCCACAGCTCGACCGGCATGAATGCCTGGACGTGCGCCCAGTACTCCACCAACCGGCGCTGCTTCTGGCCAGATGATGCCCGGGTGAGCAGGTCAGGGTCGTAGGGGCCCATCCGCGAGTAGAGCGGCATGTAGTGGGCGCGGGTGAGCACGTTGACGGAGTCGACCTGGAGTACCCCGGTGCGCGCGACCGTGCGGGCCAGCGTGCGTATCGTTGGTGGAACGTGTGGGGAGTCGAGGAAGCCCTGGGCGGCCAGTGCGATGCGACGGGCCTGGGCCCGGGACAGCGACGTCGGCTTGGCGCTCACGTCGGGGAGCTCGCTCCCCTACGGGAGCTCGAGCAAGTTCTCTCGCACGGCGTACATGACGGCCTCCATGCGCGAGTGCAACTGGAGCTTCTCGAGCATGTTGCGCACGTGGTTCTTCACCGTGTTCTCGCTGATGAAGAGCAGGACGGCGATCTCCTTGTTGCTGTGCCCCTGAGCGACCTGGCGCAGCACCTCGAGCTCGCGGTCGGTCAGGCGCAGGGCCGGGCCGGTGGAACGCTCGGGCTTGGACATCTGCTTGAACTCATCGATCAGCTTGATGGCCATCGACGGACTGATCAGCGACTGGCCCTCGGCGACCACCCGGATTGCCTGCGCGACCTCCTCGATGGAGGAGTCCTTGAGCAGGTAGCCCGAGGCGCCGCTCTTCACGGCCTCGTAGAGGTCGGCCTCCTCGTCGGAGACGGTCAGCATGATGATCTTGGCCGAGGGCACGGCCTCCTTGATGGACAGACAGGCCTCGATGCCGGACTTCTTGGGCATCCGCACGTCGAGCAGGACGACGTCCGGTGCGGCGCTCTCTGCGAGCGCGGCACCTTCGACACCGTCGCCGGCCTCGCCCACGACCTCGAGGCCGGGCTCCACGGCCAGGAGCATCGTCAACCCACGTCGGAAGAGCTCCTGGTCGTCGACCACGAGCACCCGGATGGGCTCTGCCTGCCCCGAGCCAGGACTTCCTGCACCATCAGCCACTTGGCCATCATGGCACGCGGCGTGATCGGGACCCCGACGGACAGGCCGGGGTCCCGCGCTCGTCAGTCGTCGAGGTCGAGGGAGATGACGCCGTAGTCGTACCCGCGGCGCCGGTAGACCACCGAGGGCCGCTCGCTCTCCTTGTCGACGAAAAGATAGAAGTCGTGTCCGACCAGCTCCATCTCGTAGAGCGCCTGGTCGAGGGTCATCGGGGTCGCCGGGTGCGTCTTCTCGCGGACGACGAGAGGCCCGTCGCCGGTGACGTCGATCGGGCCGACCGAGCGCTCGTGGACGGTGCCATCGTCTCGAACGTCGTCCTCGACCGGCACCTCGGCCAGCGCCTGGCCGACCGAGACCGGAGCCCGCCGGCCGTGGTGGACCCGACGCCGATCGGCGGCGCGCCGCATCTGGGACGCCATCTTGTCCACCGCCAGGTCGAGGGCACCCATCTGGTGGTCGGCGGCGGCCTCCGCCCGGATGACCGGGCCCTTGGAGAAGGCGGTGAGCTCGACGTGGATCGACTTGTCGTGCTGGCGGGGGTTGGGTTCGCAGTCGACCTCGACATGGACCCGCATGATGCGGTGGTCGTGCTTCTCGAGCTTGAGCAGCTTCTCCTCGCAGTGACCTCGGAACGAGTCCGAGATCTCGCAGTGGCGCCCAGTGACGACGACCTCCATGATGTACCTCCTGCTAGCAGTTGGTTGCCCCCGTTGAAGCTCAACGAGTTACGATAGGAGTCCGCCCGGCCGACCTGGTCTTCGACCCCACAATCGCCTGCTGAGGCGCTCGCAGCTCATCTGCCATCTCTGGCGCCACTACTGGCCTTCTCCCGACGCCCGCGAAGGGCTGGCCGCATGTGGCGGCCGGGACGGGGCAGGACTTACTTCTAAGCCGCACCGTGATCCCCGGACCGACGAGGGCGGGGCCCCCACCAAGCGCGGGTTACGTGGACCGTTTCGCCTGCGACTGGCATCGGCTTGCTGTCCGGGAGCTTCACCCGGGGCCTGCAGAGTGTGCCCGGTACGACGCAACCACGGACCCGGGCGGACTCCATGCCGTGACGTTAGTCCGTCGCCTGCTCGGCGGAAGCGATGCCCCTGAACTTTCGCCGTGAACCTCGCGTTCGCCGCACAGGGGCGGTGACGCAGCCGGGTGGCGGCCACCGTGGCGAGCGCGAGGACCCGGATGCCGACGGCCTCGAGGGCGCGCTGGGCCTCCCGGGCGGTGCTGCGGTGGTGAGCACGTCGTCGCACACGACGACGTGCGCACGGTGCCGCTGTCGGCGAGCCGGCGCTGAGACACGCACTCGCGCATGCCATGGAGCCGACCACGTTCGCGCGGCTCGTCTCGGCCCCGAGCCCGGCTGGTCGGCCACGCCGCCGCGCGACCGGAGGAGCGGCACGACCGCGACCCGGCCTCCACGCAGCCGCTGGTCTCGGCTCGCCGCGCGGGTGATCTGCCCACGTCGGGTCGTGACCGCGCGCCGCACGCTCGCGGCGCGGGACGGCACCGGCACGAGGAGACGGGACCGGTCGCCCCGGCGTCCTCGATCGCCGCCTCGACGACGTCGCGAGCAAGGCTCCGAGCGCGCTGCGCACGTCGCCCACGACTGCGTGCTCCTTGTGGGCGATCACCAGGGCGCGGAGCAGCCCGTCGTGGGGCCCGACCGAGTACGGCGGCGCCAGCCCGGGTGGCGGGTGGGCCGGCCAGCGGGTGACCGCGGCGCGTGGCAGCAGGGTCCGGCAGCGCTGGCAGAGCAGGCGCCCGGGTCGCTCACAGCCCACGCACCGACCACCGAGCAAGAGGTCGGCGCAGGCGTCGCGCAGGCGGACGCCATCGCACCAGCCCGAGGCGGCGGCCGCCCGCGACGCCTTGCGGTCTGTGGACGATGGTGCGATCAGCCCGCGTAGTCGATGCTGCGCGGCGCCCGGACCGAAGAACAGGTACACGGCCCCGGTGGCGAGGTCGACCAGCCCCGTCGGGGTCACGGCGTACTGGGTCTCACCGGCCGCCGGCGGCGAGCCGGCCAGCCGGAGCAAGGGCTCCGAGACGGTGGTCGACGAACGACTCGGCGTTGGTCGGCGACCCGTCGACCGACAACGGTGCGCACCTCGAACATCTCCGGACGAGAACGGGGTGAGCAGGACGATGGTGGTGGGCGAGGTCCAGGCGATGTCCCGGATGCGCACTCGGTCGGAGTGGCTCGTCGGCGAGCACCAGCGTCGGGGTGGACCCGGTCGACGCGTCCGCGGTCGTCGACCTCGAGCCGTCCGATCCGCAGCTGATCGGCGTCGTCCCCGCGGACGACGGCCACGAAGCGCGTGGCGTCGCGCGAGACGAGGAAGGAGGTCACCTCCCGACCGGACACGCCGCGGACGCCGGACGGTGCGGACGCGGCGCCCCTCGACGTAGCGCACCACCGCTCCCCGGCGCGTGCGGTCGACCAGCCACAACCGCCCGGTGAGGTCCCAGGCGGGGTCCAGCAGGTCGGTGCCTTGCTGAAGACCGGTCGATCGGTGCCCGTCCGAGCTGACCGGGTCGTGCCGGGGGGGCGGTCAGCACCGTGGGCCGTCGAGGTGACCCCGCCCGCGGGCGTCGCGTCCAGGTCAGCGCCACGCACGCAGGCCGACTTGCGGGTCGCCGAACGGGCCAGCGGTCGGCTGCAGCTCGTTGCCGTCGCGGCGCGCGAGCAGGCCGTCGATCAGGGCGTAGATGTCGGAGCTCGCCGTGGCGCCGGAGGGGTCGTACTGACTGCGCCTGCGTGACGTCGTAGAGCGTGCCGCCGTCGGGGCTGCGCACAGGCTGCCCGCCGATGGTGACGCGCAGGCGGTGATGCCCGGCTCCTGTCGCAGGGTCCAGGCGAACTGGGCAAGCATGCGCTCGGTCGCCACCGGGTTCTGGCTGCCGAGGTCACCGCCGAGGTCGATGTCGGCCACGCCGTCGGGTGAGACGGGCGCCGAGAGCCCGGCGCTGAGCCCGGCGGGACGAAGGTCCGCGTCACGGTCGAGCGCGCTCCTCGCCGGGCCCGACGAGCAGACCGTCGACCAGGGACGTCGCGAGCTGCTCGCCGCGCGGCACGAAGACGGGCTCGGGCGCCAGGACCCGGGCCCCGCGGTCGAAGAAGTAGAGGGAGGCCTGGCGGTACCGTTGCGTGAACCACGAGGCGGGCACGACCAGGGCGTCCAGCGGGTTGGTGATGCGGAATTCGCCGCCCTCGATGGCCAGCCGGAAGTGGAGCTCTCTGGCGCGACTCCGGCAGCTTGCCCTGCCAGGCACCGGTGCGATCGAGCAGCTCGGCGTCGGTGAGCGAGACGACGACGCGCGGGTGCCACTCAGCGCGCGGGCCGGCAGCTTGTCGGCGTAGGTGATGGTCGAGGCGTCGGGGTCCCACTCGGCCGCGGCAGCGGCGGAGAGGAACTGCTTGTGCGACGTCGAGCGCGGATCGGCGAGGCGGTCATCACGTCCAGGAACCCTTGCACGATCTCGTGGCCGAGGCGTTCTCCGGCGGGAGGACGGCGTTCAGGTCGGAGGCGCGCTCGTCGTTGACGATGCGAGTCGACGTCGGCGTCGACGACCGGACCGGACGCCGGGAGTCCGGTGCACGCCGTGAGGACGAGCAGCAGCAGGTCGTCGCCAGGGACGCCCCGAAGGCGAGCACGCACGCGGCTCACGGCGCCTCATCGCACGGCGCTTTCGGCTGCGGTCGGCGTCGGCGTCGTCGGGCTGCAACGGCGAGCGGGCTGCGCCGAAGCGGGTGGCCGACGCGCCGCGGCAGGGTCAAGCCGGAACTGGGCACCGAGGCCCGGTCGACCCCACGCCTGCAGCCAGCCACCGTGCAGGTGGGTGTCCTCCAGGGCGATCGAGAGGCCGAGACCGGTGCCGCCGCTGGTGCGAGCCCGGGCCGGGTCGGCGCGCCAGAACCGGTTGAAGACCATCGCCGACTCCCCCGGCTCCAGCCCGACGCCGTAGTCGCGCACCGCGATCGCCGACGCGTCGTCGGCGACGCCCAGGAGCACGACGATGCCGGGGTCGTGCCCGCCGACCTCGGCGTGGTCGATGGCGTTGGTGACGAGGTTGCGGATGATCCGCTCGACGCGACGCACGTCGGCCTCGGCCAGGCAGGGGCGGTCAGCGTCGACGACGGCGACTCGGACGCCGCGCTGCTCGGCCAGCAGCTCGCGTCGACTCGACGACGCGGCGCACGACGTCGCCGAGGTTGACGTCCTCGAGGTCGAGCAGCGCCGCGCCCGCGTCGAACCTGCTGATCTCCAGGAGGTCGACGAGCAGCGTCTCGAAGCGGTCGAGCTCGTTCTGCAGCAGCTCGGCGGCGCGCGCCGTCACCGGGTCGAAGCTGGAGCGCGCGTCGTGCAGGACGTCGCCGGCCATCCGCACGGTGGTCAGCGGGGTGCGCAGCTCGTGGGAGACGTCGGAGACGAAGCGGCGCTGCACGCGGCTGAGCTCCTCGAGCTGGCGGATCTGGCGCTGCAGGTTGCTGGCCATCTGGTTGAAGGACGTCGCCAGGCGCGCCAGGTCGTCCTCGCCGGTGACCTCGCAGGCGCTCCTGCAGCTGGCCGGCCGCGAGCCGCTCGGCCACCTGGCGGGCCAGGCGCACCGGCGTGACCACCTGGCGGGTGACCAGCCAGGTGAGCCCGGCGACCAGCACGAGCAGCAGACCGCCGGCGGTGAGCAGCGCGCGGGTGACCAGCGCGAGCGTCTCCTCCTCCTCCTCGAGGGGGAACATCAGGTAGAGCGCGTAGGTGCGCCCGTCGGCCGGCAGCTTGATCTGTGACCCGACGACGATGCCCGGCTCGGTGGTCTGCTCGCCGCCCTGGGCGTCGTCCAGGACGATCTGGTGTAGGTCCAGCGGCCGTCGAGCCGACTCGCTGAACCGCTTCTCGAGCACGCCCGGCACGCTGCGGGCCAGGTCGAGACCGGTCGAGGAGACGGCCAGACCCTCGCCGAGCGGGCGGTCGTCGTCCACCGGGCCCGGCGAGCACGACCTGAAGCCGCGGGCCTCGCCGCGCTCGATGATCGGGTCGGCCAGCTCGCGCTGCTGGCGGGTGGCGTCGACCTCGGTGCCGGACGCCGCCGCCAGCCGCACCTCGGCCTCGCGCGTCTCGTCGCCGGCCTCGGCCACGACGGCGTCGACCCGGTGGTCGAGCAGGCCGTCGCGGGTCTGCTGCAGCAGGAACCAGCCGACCGCGCTGATCACGACCGCCGAGAGCAGCAGGGTGCTGGCCACCACGCGCGCCTGGATCGAGCGTCGCCAGAAGGTCAGGGCCCGACGTACGCCGGCCGGTACCTGCGGGGCGCGCACCGCGTTAGTTCTTGCCGGCCTTGTAGCCGACGCCACGCACGGTCACGACGATCTCGGGGTGCTCGGGGTCGTGCTCGACCTTGGAGCGCAGCCGCTGCACGTGCACGTTCACCAGCCGGGTGTCGGCGGCGTGCCGGTAGCCCCAGACGCTCTCGAGCAGCATCTCGCGGGTGAAGACCTGCCACGGCTTGCGGGCCAGGCACAGCAGCAGGTCGAACTCGAGCGGAGTCAGGCCGATCGAGACGCCGTCGCGGCTCACGGCGTGCCCGGCGACGTCGATCTCGAGGTCACCGATCATCAGCGCCTCGTGCTGCTGGCCGGGACCCTCCTTGCGACGCACGCGGGCGCGGATGCGCGCGACGAGCTCCTTGGGCTTGAACGGCTTGACGACGTAGTCGTCGGCGCCCGACTCGAGGCCGACCACGATGTCGACGGTGTCGCCCTTCGCGGTGAGCATGACGATCGGGACGCCGGACTCGGCGCGGATCTCCTTGCACACGTCGATGCCGTCGCGGCCGGGCAGCATCAGGTCGAGCAGCACGACGTCGGGCTTGTAGTCGCGGAACGGCCTCGAGAGCCAGGTCGCCGCGCAGGCACGTCTGGGAGTCGAAGCCCTCCTGGCGCAGCACGATGGAGAGCATCTCCGCCAGCGCGGCGTCGTCGTCGACCACGAGCACGCGACCGTTGGTCGCGAGGTCGCTCGACGGCCGCCATCATGCGTCCATAGTGCCACCGGGTGCCTCGAGCTGCTCACCGTGGTCTTCCGACTAGCGCGTCATCGACACGCGATCGCGCCTCAGCATGCTCGGTCAGCGCGGGACGCTCGACAGCCGACGGGGCGCCCTGGCGGCCGGGCGTCGTCGGTAGATCAGTAGCGGTAGGGGTCGGGCTTGTACGGGCCCTCGACTCGGGACGCCGAGGTAGGAGGCCTGGCGCTCGGTCAGGGTCGTGAGCTTCACGCCGAGCGCGTCGAGGTGCAGGCGGGCGACCTCCTCGTCGAGGTGCTTGGGCAGCACGTAGACGCCGACCGGGTAGTCCTCGGTCTTGGTGAAGATCTCGATCTGCGCCAGCACCTGGTTGGTGAAGGAGTTCGACATCACGAACGACGGGTGGCCGGTCGCGTTGCCGAGGTTCATCAGGCGACCCTCGGAGAGGACGATGATCGCCTTGCCCGACGGGGAAGGTCCACAGGTCGACCTGCGGCTTGACGTTCTTGCGCTCGGCGACGCCCTCGGGGCCTCGAGGCCGGCCATGTCGATCTCGTTGTCGAAGTGGCCGATGTTGCCGACGATCGCGTTGTGCTTCATCGGCTTCATGTGGTCGACGGTGACGACGTCCTTGTTGCCGGTCGACGGTGATGATGATGTCGGCGTAGCGGCAGGGCGTCTTCGAGGGTGGTGACCTGGTAGCCGTCCATCGCCGCCTGCAGCGCGCAGATCGGGTCGATCTCGGTGACGATGACGCGGGCGCCCTGGCCGCGCAGCGACTCGGCGCAGCCCTTGCCGACGTCGCCGTAGCCGGCAACGACCGCGACCTTGCCGCCGATGAGGACGTCGGTGGCGCGGTTGATGCCGTCGATGAGCGAGTGGCGGCAGCCGTACTTGTTGTCGAACTTCGACTTGGTGACCGAGTCGTTGACGTTGATGGCCGGGAAGAGCAGCGAGCCCTCCTTCATCATCTCGTAGAGGCGGTGCACGCCGGTGGTGGTCTCCTCGGTGACGCCCTTGATCGAGTTGGCGATCGGGGTCCAGCGGTCCTGGCTTGCTCGGCGAGCACCGCGTTGAGCACCTCGAAGATGATCTTCTGCTCGCCGCTCGTCGCGGTGGCGGGGTCGGGCGCGACGCCGGACTTCTCGGCCTGGACACCGAGGTGGACCAGCAGGGTGGCGTCGCCACCGTCGTCGAGGATCATGTTCGGCAAGGTGTCGCCGGGCCAGTCGAGGATCTGCTGGGTGCACCACCAGTACTCCTCCAGCGTCTCGCCCTTCCAGGCGAAGACCGGGACGCCGGCGGGGGCGTCGGCGGTGCCGGTGGGGCCGACGGCGACCGCGGCGGCGGCGTGGTCCTGGGTGGAGAAGATGTTGCAGGAGGCCCAGCGGACCTCGGCGCCGAGCGCGGTCAGCGTCTCGATCAGCACCGCGGTCTGGATCGTCATGTGCAGCGAGCCGGCGATGCGGGCGCCGGCGAGCGGCTTGGAGTCGCCGAAGCGCTCGCGCATCGCCATCAGGCCGGGCATCTCGTGCTCGGCGAGCTGGATCTCGGTGCGGCCGTAGTCGGCCAGGGAGAGGTCGGCGACCTTGAAGTCCATCGTGTGTTCTCCTCGAGAGAGGTGCGGGCCTGCACCGTGCATCTGCACGTACGTCGGGATCTCCCATGCGGGCCCGGTCAGCCTAGGACGGCGCCGCGCCGTTCGAGGAATCCCCGGAGGCCCTCCCCGCCAGGTGTCCGGCCGCGCGTCAGTGGCTGCGGGCGTCGTGACGCGAAGGGCAGCACGTGCATGACGCCACGACGACGGCGCCGACGACAGCCCGACGACCGCCGGACGCGCGGTGTTGACCAACCAGCCGAGCAGGCCGCCGAGCGCCGCGAGCGGCGTCGTGCACGCCTCCTCCTCGAGGTGGTGCACCAGGTCGTAGGGCGCGTGCCAGCCGAGGTCGTCGACGCCGACCAGCAGGATGTGGCCACCGACCCAGAGCATCGCCGCCGATGCCGACGACCGAGATCACCGCGAGCAGCGCGGCATCGCCGCGCACCAGGCCGAGCCCGACCTCTGCGCCGCGCGCGAGGAGCGCTGGGCCAGGCGCCAGGCCGACGTCGTCCATCTTCACGATGAGCGCGACCACGCCGTAGACGAGCGCCGTGATGCCGAACGCGACGACCACGAGGATCACCGCGCGGGACAGGAAGGCCTCGTCGGCGACCTCGTTGAGCGAGATGACCATGATCTCGGCCGAGAGGATCAAGTCGGTGCGGATCGCGCCGGCCACCATCGTCTTCTCGGCGTCCTCGCCCGACGCGGACCTCGGCAGCGTGGCCAGGCTCGTGGTGCCCGCCGCCGAGGCGCTCCCAGATCTTCTCGGCGCCCTCGAAGCAGAGGAACGTGCCGCCGGCCATCAGGATCGGCGGTCAGCACGCCCGGGCACGAACTCGCTGAGGAGAGTGCGGCCGGCAGGATCAGCAGCAGCTTGTTGCGCAGCGACCCGATCGCGATCCGCTTGATCATCGGCAGCTCGCGCTCCGCCGCGACCCCCTGGACGTACTGCGGCGTCACCGCCGTGTCGTCGACGACGACGCCGGCCGCCTTCACGCTGGCGCGCCCGGCAGCCGCGCCGACGTCGTCGACCGAGGCGGCCGCGAGCCGGGCGAGCGCTGCGACGTCGTCGAGCAGCGCGAAGATGCCGCCGGCCATCATGAGCTCCGGGTGGCGCGGGGGCGGCGTGCTGAGGCATGCCTAAATCGTAAGGGACTCGCGTCTGCTCTCGTGCGCGTCGTCCCGCCCGTCCTCGTGCTGCACCACCGCCATGGTCAGCTCGACGGCGTGGGTTGCACGGCGCTGGACGTAGCCGACGGGGTCGACGACGTGGTTGAGCACGCCCGCGACGCGAGGGCTGGCCAGCGACCAGGGCGATGACGACCCCGGCCACCACCACGAGCAGCGAAGCCGCCGGCTCGTGCGTCTCGGCCCAGGTGCTGTAGCCGGTGTAGAGCGCGCCCTTCACGAAGAAGCCGTGGAACAGGTAGACGACCAGCGTGGCCGCGCCCATCCGGGTGAACCACCCGCCGATGCGCGGCACCAGCGCCAGGAACGCCGCGGCGCACGCGACGCCGACGAGCAGCAGACCGCCCCGCACGAGAACGGCGTCCAGACCACTGGCCCCGACGGCGTCGTAGCTGCGGTAGTAGAGCCAGTCGGTGCTGGCGAAGGAGTCCATGGAACGAGCCGCGACCAGCGCCGCGACGAACACGGCCAACGAGACCGCCCTGGCGCCGGGCCGCCGGAGCAGCTCGAGGCGTTCGGGCGTGGCAACCAGACCGAGCACGAAGAACGGGAGGAAACCGAGCACCCGCGCGAGGTCGAGGTAGATCGCGTGCTCGAAGGCGATGAAGCCACCGCCGAGGCTGATCGCGGTGGCCACCGACCACAGGAGCGACCGAGCCGGGGAGCCGGCGGAAGGCCGGGGTCGCCATCCGCCAGAAGAAGACCGCCACGAGGTACCAGACCGGCCAGTGCGGATCGAGGAAGAGGTCGCTGAGCGTTCTCGCCGCCGACGTAGGTGCGGAACAGCGCCAGCTGGCACTCGAACAGCACGTAGGGCACCAGCACCGTGCGCACCAGCTGCCACAGCCGCGGACCGGTCCAGTCGAAGCTGCGCGACAGGTAGCCGGTGACGAACACGAACGCCGGCATGTGCCAGGCGTAGACGAAGTCGTAGAGCTGGTCGTGCAGCGCGCCGTCGGGCAGCAGCGTCCACGCGTGGCCGATGACCACGAGGGTCACCAGCATCATCTTGGCGTTGTCGAGCCACGGGTCCCGGGAAGACATCGCCGGGGACCGTACCCAGCCACGCCTGTGACCAAACTGAGCGCCGAGTTGGCGCATCAGCGTCGGCAGTCGAGCCGACTCGAGATTCGCGTGCAGACGCGCCACTCGGCGGGACAGTCGGGGTCAGTCCTCGACGAGGCCGAGGCCGAGGTACTCGGCGGCGTAGGTGCCGGTGAGCAGCAGCGAGGCGTAGCGGGCGACGTCGGTGGTCGCCTCGCTCGAGACGGTCTCGACGCGGATCCCCTGAGCGTTCGCGGCACTGACGAGCCGGCCGCGCTGCTCGCGCACCACCGGGTCGTCGGCGCCGTCGTCGAGGACGACCAGCACCGGGCGCAGCTCGCCCCCGTCCGTCGGCGAACGGGTCGTCGAAGACGTCGCGCGGGCGGGTGGCCTCGATGACCGGCAGCAGGTGCTCGGCGTCGCCGGCCAGGGCCGTGCGGCCGCTCGCGCGTCGGATCGCCTCGGCGACCCGGCGAGCGGCGCGGGCGGCCAGCACCGAACCGCCCCAGATGACCGGGTTGGCGTCGGCCAGGCAGATGGCCAGCATCTTGGCGGGGTTGATCGAGAGGTCGCGCATCGGCGAGCAGGAGATGGCGACAGCGTCGAGGGCCTCGGCCACCTGGTCGGGGTCGGCCTCGGGGCCGAGCCCGACCTGGTGCAGGTAGGACAGCATCACGACGGCGGTGGCGAGCTGGTCGTCGGTGACGGTGGGCAGGATCGTCGACCAGCGACCCGCGGCATGGTCGGCGACCAGCGACCGCTCGGGGCAGGCCACGACCACCTGGCAACCGCGACGCACCGCCTCGGCGACCGCGGACGCCGCGCCGGAGTCGGAGCCCGCCGGTGCGAGCACGACGACCAGGTCGAGGCTGCCGGCCCAACCGGGCAGGGCGTGCGAGGGCCAGGCCACGAAGGGCACCGGGCACCACGGCTCGAGGACGGCGCGCAACAGCCGCGAGTCGGGCCCGGCGGCGATCACGGCGCGCGGTCGGGCGTCCTGGGCCCGGGTCACGCCGAGCGCTGCCGCCTCGGCCACTCCCCCGGCCTCGCGGCGTACCCGCGCACCCGACTCGGCCAGGGTGCGCAGCCGCAGGTCGGCGCCGGACAGCGCCGCGCTCGTCGTCGAGGCGGGACTCGTCGAACCAGGTCATCGGTCGCCTCAGCCGGGACGGCGGGCTTCGTCGACCAGGAGCACCGGGATGCCGTCGCGCACGGGGTAGGCCAGGCCGCAGCCCTGGCAGACCAGCTCGGTGTCGACAGCAGCGGCAGCACCCTGCGCCGTCTCGGCGAGGTCGCCGTGGCAGTCAGGGCAGATGATGATCTCGAGCAGGGCCGGGTCGATGGTGCTCACGCTCACTTGCCTCCGTTGATCAGGGCGAGCACGTCGTCGCGCGTCGCCGCCATGGTCGCCTCGTCGCGGCCCTCGACGTTGAGCCGCAGGAGCGGCTCGGTGTTCGAGGCACGCACGTTGAACGCCCAGTCAGCGTGGCTGACGCTGAGGCCGTCGAGGTGGTCGAGGGTGACGCCGTCACGGCCGTCGTAGGCGGCCTCGATCGCCGCGGTCACCGCCGCCTGGTCGGGCACGGTCGAGTTGATCTCGCCCGAGAGCGGGTAGCGCTCGTAGGGGGCCAGGAGCTGCGAGAGCGGCTGGTCGGTGCCGGCCAGCGCAGCCAAGCGCGTGCAGCGCGGCGAGCATGCCGGAGTCGGCGCGCCAGAAGTCGCGGAAGTAGAAGTGTCCGCTGTGCTCGCCGCCGAAGACGGCGTTCGTCTCGGCCATGGTGGCCTTGATGAAGGAGTGCCCGACACGGGTGCGGACGGCGGTGCCGCCGAGCTCCTCGACCAGCTCGGGCACGGCGCGACTGGTGATCAGGTTGTAGATCACCGTCGAGCCTGGGTGCTTGGCGAGCTCGCGGTCGGCGATGAGCGCCGTGAGCGTGGACGGCGAGACCGCCCGGCCGGTCTCGTCGACGAGGAAGCAGCGGTCGGCGTCGCCGTCGAAGGCCAGGCCGATGTCGGCGCCCTCGGCGAGCACGGCCTTCTGCAGGTCGACGAGGTTCTCGGCCTCGATCGGGTTGGCCTCGTGGTTGGGGAAGGTGCCGTCGAGCTCGAAGTAGAGCGGGACGACGTCGACCTGGTCGCCCATCCGACCGAACACCGCCGGCGCGGTGTAGCCGGCCATGCCGTTGCCGGCGTCGACGACCACCTTGAGCTTCCGACCGGTGACCGGCGCGAGCGAGAGCAGGTGGGCGGCGTAGGCAGCCAGCACGTCGTGCTCGTCGATCGATCCTGAGCGAGTCGGTGCAGCGAAGTCACCCGACGCGGCGACGTCGCGGATCTCCGAGAGCCCGGTGTCGAGCCCGATCGGGACGGCGTGCGCGCGGCACATCTTGATGCCGTTGTACTGAGCCGGGTTGTGGCTCGCGGTGAACATGGCGCCGGCCCGGCCCAGGTGGCCGGAGGCGAAGTACAGCTGGTCGGTGGAGGCCAGACCGATCAGGGTCACGTCGGCACCCTGCTCGCTGGCGCCGTCGGCAAAGGCACCGGCCATGCCCGGAGAGCTCGGCCGCATGTCGTAGCCGACGACGACCTCGCTCGCGCCGGTCACCTGCACGAAGGCCCGGCCCACCGCGTGGGCCAGCCGTTCGTCGAGCTGGTCGGGCACGGTGCCGCGCACGTCGTAGGCCTTGAAGACGGCACCGAGGTTGGCTGGGTCGAGAGTGTCGGCCATGCGCCGAACAGTAGTGCGCCGGAAGGGGTGCGTGGTCAGTCGGTGGTGAGCACGCGCAGGTGGCCGCGACGCGACGTCTCTCGGCCGGGCTCCTCGCTGGGCGCCAACCGCTCGACCGGCACCGGTCGCGCCGCCTCACGGACGGCGTCCGCCAGTGCGAGCAGGTCGTCGCTGGACGGGCCGCGGTCTGACAGGTCAGAGGCCAGCCGCAACACCTCCCAGCCACGGGGCGCCGAGAGCCGCTCGCCGTGCTGCGCACACAGGTCGTAGGCGTGCGGCTCGGCATAGGTGGCCAGCGGACCGAGGACGGCGGTCTGGTCGGCGTAGACGTAGGTGAGGGTCTGCACGGCCTGTCGGCCACACGGGGTGCGCGAACAGCGCCGGGCAAGACTCACGCGGCAGACGCTACCCGCCGAGTGCTCCGACACGGCCTAGGCTCGCGGACGTGGCGGATCACCAGGCCGGGCAGCGTCGGCGGACTCGGGACCGGCGCGACCGGGGCATGCGCGGACCGGCAGTCCTGCCCCGCACCCTCGGCCGCCCCGAGCTGCGCACGAGCCGCGACCGGTTCGACGACCTGGTGCTCGCGGTCGTCACCGACATCGAGGAGCGCTGGCAGAAGCACCTCGGGCCTCGTCGAGTACGCCGTGGAGGACGCGCCCGCAGCTGCCCGACGACTGGGACGCATCGACCGTGCCGCTCTCCTCGCTGGTGCGCGGCACTGGCGGCAAGCCCACCCGGCTGGTGCTGTTCCGTCGTCCGATCGAGCACCGCTGCAACTCGCGGCTCGAGCTGGAGGCGATGGTGCTCACCGTCGTGGTCGAGCAGATCGCCGAGCTGCTCGGCCTGGAGCCCGAGGCGGTCGACCCGCGCGTGGGCGACGACGGATAGCCTGCCGCGGTGACTGAGAGCGAGATGACGGATCCAGTGAAGAGCCTGGGCCGGGCCGGGGTGCTGCGCCGGCTGCTCGACCTCTACGAGAACGCCCGCTACCTCGAGATCGGGGTGTGCGAGGGCTTCACGTTCGACCGGGTCACTGCCGCGCGCAAGGTCGCCGTCGACCCCGAGTTCCGCTTCGACCACGAGCAGGCCGAGCGCGACAACCCGGGCACGGAGTACCACCAGGTCACCAGCGACGAGTACTTCGCCTCGGTGGTCGGACCCAAGCAGCGCTTCGACGTCATCTACCTCGACGGCCTGCACACCCTCGAGCAGACGCTGCGCGACCTGATGAACGCGCTCAACCACCTCCAGCCGCAGGGCGTGATCGTCATCGACGACACCAAGCCGCCCGACGTACGTCGCGTCGCTGCCGAGCATGGAGCGCTTCGGCAAGGTGCGCGAGTGGCTGGGCGTCACCGACGAGGCCTGGATGGGCGACGTCTACAAGCTGGTGTGGTTCATCGACACCTTCTGCCCGCACCTGACGCACCGCACGATCACCAACAACCACGGGCAGACAGTGGTCTGGCGTCAGCGACGCCCCGCAGTCACCCAGCGGACGCTGGGCGAGGTGCACGACCTGACGTTCGAGCAGATGGTGATGCAGGAGGACGTCTTCGGACTGCGACCCTTCGGCGAGGTCCGCCGCGAGCTGCGTCGTGACCTCGGCATCTGACGATCGGCTGCCCACCAGTCGGAGGTCGGGGCGTCACGTGGGCAGTCCCGACGTTCCCGCACGAGGTCGCTGACGAGCCCGAGCTGCTCACGGTCGAGCAGGCGTTCCTCACCCGGGTGCGCCAAGGGCCGCTGCGCACGGTCGAGGTACCGATCAGGTGGCTGACCGGCGCGGTGCACGACTCCGACGGGCACCTGCTGGTCGCCAGCCAGAAGATCGGCGGTCTCGGTGGCAACCAGGGCGCCCAGGCCGACCCCCGCAGGGTCACGCCACGCGAGGACGCGCGCACCCTGTCCGGCACCTGGCTGTACGGCGGGCACTGGATCGGGCACTTCGGGCACTTCTTCACCGAGACCCTCACCACGCTCTGGCCCGACCGGGCCACCCTCGAGCACCAGCCCGAGGGGCTCGTCTTCCACCGCTACTTCGGGCGGCACGCCGGACTGCAGGACTGGCAGCTCGAGCTGCTTGCGCCTCGCCGGGTACGGCGACCTGCCGGTCGAGGTGGTCGACCAGGACCCACTCCGCGTCGAGCGGCTGGTGCTTCCGAGCAGATCGGTCGTCGTCAACGGTTGGGCCCACCCCGGCGCGCGCGACGTGTGGCAACGGATGGCCGACGCGGCCGACGTCCGACCCCACGGCGAGAAGGTGTTCTTCTCGCGTCGGGCCTTCAACGAGCGCAAGCGCGCCGAGGGCAAGGCGGTTCGCACCGGCGAGCAGCGCGACGTACGACTCGACCGGGTCTTCGGCGAGGCCGGGTTCCGGGTGATCGCCCCCGAGGACCTCCCCCTGGTCGAGCAGATCCGGCTCGCCGGCGGCGCGTCGGTGCTCGCCGGCAGCGCGGGCACCGCCCTGCACCTCTCGGCCTTCGCCCCGGCGCAGACGCGCGTCATCGAGATCGGCGACAGCCGGTCACCGACGGTGCAGGTGCCGCACCAGAGGGTGGTCGACTGCCTGTGCGCGCACCCGACTGCCTACGTTCCCTTCGAGGTTTCGGTGCCGCAGCTGCGCCGGGTGCTGCGCGAGCTCGACGTCTGGGGCTGAGCTGCGCCTGCGCCAGACAGGGTCAGGGCGCGCCGGGTGAGACCTGCGGCACGAGACCGGTCTCGATCGGCTCACGGACGCGCACCAGCGTGGCGCCGTTGCCGGTGACCACGACGACCGCAGAGATCGGGGTGCTGCGCGGGGTCACCGTCATCACCCGGGCGCGGGTGGGCAGCTGCATCTCGACCGCCTGCCCGCTCGCCACCTGCACCCGCTTCTCAGGTAGCGCGCGCCCCTGGGCGTCGATGAACGCGAGCGTCACCACCCCCGGGCCGATCGCTCCCCCGAGCACGATCCGTTTGGTGCCCGGAGGCAACGGGGCGGTGCCGGTCGACCCCAGAGACGGCACCGGCACGGCGTGCGTGAGGTCGCCCTGCACGAACATGACCAGGCCCGCGGTGGTCGGCACGGTCGAGGTGACCTGGATGCCGAGCGGGCGCTCGTCGTCCCGGGCTCCGGCGCCGCGCAGGATGCCGGCCAGCGGCACTCGGACGACGCTCTGGGGAGGCAGCTCGATCTTCGGCGCGCTCTCGGGGGTGAAGACGGCGTCACCCGTCACCAGCTCGATCGAGGCCCGCCCTGCGCTGTCGCCAGGGTTCGACAGCACCAGCGTGCGCTGACCGGGGCCACCGGGCAGCCCGAGCAGCAGGTTGGTGCGCGTCGGGGCCAGCTGCGAGGCCAGGCCGTCGGTGCCTTGCTGGTCGGCGCCGAGCTCTTCGAAGGTGTCGAGCACGCTGGCCGAGATCCGGCCGCGGACGGTGCGGGCGCGCAGCGCCAAGTCGTCGGCACGCGGCACGATCTTCGACAGGTCGAACTCGCGGGACTCGCCACCGCGGATCGCCACGCCGCGCAGCTCGGGCACGTCGACCGGCCCGTTGCGGCCGAGCACGGTCACGTCGACGATCGCGCGGCCGGCGTCGGGGTTGGCCAGCTGCAGCACCGACCGGTGCTTGGCGCCTGCACCCAGGCCGGTGAACCACTGGTCGAAGATCGGCGGTCGGCAGTCGATGCTCATCAGCGGCGTGCCGAAGCGGCCGGCGATCAGTCCCGGGGCGAGCTCGTCGAGGCCGGTCACGACCGCTGACTTGTTCCCCACCTTGAGGGTGCCAGCCACGCCCGGCTTGACCTCGACCTCGCGGTCGATGCCGCCGGTGCGCACCGGGATCGAGCCGGAGGCGCCGGAGAGGCTGGCCACGACCAACTCGTCGCCACCCGGCGGACAGATCACCGTCGCTCGGTCGAGTGGCACCTCGTCGGGACCGGCCCTGCGATCGGCGACCGGGGAAGCGTGCACGAGCAGCGCGGCGAGCACCGTGAGCGCAGCCAGCCCGATCGTGACGAGCGCGGTCACGTCGATGCTGTGCCGGTTGGACCGCGTGCTCATCGGCGTCGCCCTCCTGGCCGCAGCGTGGGTGCTGCCTGGACAAGGACGACGGCGAGCGCCAAGCCCTGCACCAGCAGCAGGATGACCCGGATGACCGAGCCCGAGCCGTCGACGGCGTCGGCAGCCACCGGCCGAGTGACCTGCCAGGCGCGGGTGCCCGGGTCGGAGCTCGACTGGGCCAGGCCCGAGGTCGCGTCCAGGGTCGCGGAGACGGCGCCGTCGGCCGGGGCCGGCAAGATGATCCAGGCGATGCCCAGCTCGCCGAGCCGCTCGATCACGGCGCCGGTCGGGCGCGCCAGCAGGCTCCGCATCGTGGCTGTGACGCCGTCCCGCTCGGCTGCCAGGGCGATGACCTCGTCCTCGCCGAGGGTGACGCCGTCGTCGCGGCGCACCGTGTAGGTCAGCCCGTCGCTGACGCTGCCGCGCACCACCAGGATGCCGTTCTGGGGTGCCTGCACCGAGCTCTGCACCATGTAGGCGGGCACGACCTTGAGGGTCGTCGAGGAAAGCATGTTGTCGGCGAGCACGAACCAGCCGAGACCTGCGAGGGGCACCACGGCCGCTGCTGCGGCGACGGTCAGCACAGCCGGTCGGAGCCGACCCAGATCGGCGCGACTCGCGCCCTGCGCGCCGAGCACGACGGCGGCGACCAGCGCCGCCTGCACCACGAGCACCGCGATGCCGACCCCGGCCGGCGTCTCGATGCCGGAGACCCGGAAGGAGAACAGACCCGCAACGACCGCGACGAGCACCGCGACCAGGGCCACCAGCCAGCACAACCCCACCGGGATCCGGGTAGCCCGGGGCACCAGCGCGAGGACGGCGAGCACCAGGACGATCACGCCCATCCAGCCCGGCGCGCCGAGGTCGCCGACACGGCCGGTCAGGACGTCGATCGGTTCGACGGTGGCCGAGGGCAAGCGGCCGGTATCGAGCAGCAGGGCGCGGGCCGACCCGCGCCAGAGCGACGGCAGCCACCACGGCGCCAGCAGCACCAGCGGGACCGCGAGCCCGGTGAGCGGCGGCAACCACACGTCACGGCGGGTGACGACGTCACCGGCCAGCCGGCGTCCGGCCAGGAGAACCACAACGGTCAGGGCCAGCACCACGAACCAGGCCAGGGGGGCGAAGGCCGCGGCGAGGCTCAGCAGCAGCCCGACCCGCCAGCCGGCGCGTTGGCGCCTCTCGGCGTCCGGGTCGGCAAACCCGACCGCGGCGTGGGCCACCCACGGCACCAGGGCCGAGGCCACCACGAGCCCGAGACGCCCCTCGGCCCAGCCACCCGAGGTGACCGGGACGATCGCGTAGGCGGTCGCGCCACCGACGAGCAGCCAGCGCGGCGCGCCTCGAGGACTGACGAGTCGACCAGCGATGCGGAGGAACCGCCACGAGCCCCACAGCGCGAACGGCACTGCGAGCAGCATGAGCACGCTCACCGCCCAGGTGGTGCCGACGACCGTCGCCATCAGCGCCAGAACGACCACGTACGGCGGAGCCGGCACGTCGGTGCCCAGCCCGAGCCGGTGCCACGAGTGCAGGTGCAGCCCCCACCAGTCGCCAGCATCGGAGGGCACCGGAGCCAGCGCGCCGCCGGTGACCGACCCGATCGCGGTGTGGGCGCCGGCCAGCGACACGAGGACCACCAGGCTGAGGACGATCGCAACGGGGTTGGTCAGGAAGCGCGCGACGATGCCGGTGTCGGTGAGCTCGTCGTCCTCGTCGGTGCGCACCCGGGTGGCGGCCTGCGACGAGGGATCGCGCTCGGCCGCCGCGATCCGGCGGCGCTCGGCCACGTCGGCGGCCTGGTTCGTCACTGCGGCGACCAAGTCGGCCACGAAGTCGAGGCCGTGCCGGTAAGGCACCCACCATGGGGGCAGCAGCGGCTTGGCCCGGTCCGGTTCACCACCGGCCCGGTCGGCACGAGCCGACCGCAGCACGCTCGGGCGCGACAGCACCGACACGAGCGCGGCCAGGTCGTCGAGCGCCTCGCCCGGTGACCGGACCACGAGGAAGCCGAGCATGCGCAGCAGCGTGCCGAGCACGAGCCGCCCGACCCGCAGCGGCAACGTGCGCCCGGGACCGTTGACGAGCAGCGTGTAGATCGCGGCCCGACGCTCCTGGTAGTGCGTGTGCCGGCCGGTCATCGGGGTCTGCCGCACTCCGCGGTGCGCCGCCTCGGCGTGGAAGACCACAGCCTGCGGCACCACGAGCGTGGTGTGCCCACGGGCCGCAGCGCGCCAGCCGAAGTCGATGTCGTTGCCGAAGATCGGCAGCTGGTGGTCGAAGCCACCGAGCTCCTCGAGCACCGCGCGGCGAACCAGCATGCCGGCGGTATTCACCGCGAGCACCTCGCGCACCTCGTCGTGCTGGCCCTGGTCGTACTCGCCACGCTCGAGCCCGGTCTCGCGCCGACCGGTGCCCGAGATCGTCACGCCCAGCTCCAGAAGCCGGAGCAGCGAGGGCCACTCGCGCAGCTTGGGGCCGAGCACCGCCGCACCGGTGCGCACCGACGCGACCTCGAGCAACGCGGCCAGCGCTCCGGGGGCGGGACGGGAGTCGTCGTGCAGGAGCCAGATCCAGTCGGGCGCCTCGGTGTCGAGCTCAGTGAGCCCAGCAATGTGGTCGACGCCGACCTCGACCGCCTGCGGATATGAGGTCCCCGGTGGTGCGGTGAGCACGACGCCGCGCCCAGGGAAGTGCTCGGACAGCGCCTCGGCCAGCAGCTCGACGCTCTCGTCACGGCTGCCGGTGTCGACAGCCACGACACGCGAGACCAGGTCGGCTTGCTCGGCCAAGCCCTCAAGGACGCCGGGCAACCAACGCGAACCGTCGTGGCTGACCAGCAGCACGGCGACGGAGGGCACGGACACGGCGGTCAACCTACGCCCCGCCGTGAACCCGTTGAAATGCGAGGGACCCCGGCCGAATCGGCCGGGGTCTCCCTCGTGCTGCTGCTCGCGCTGGAGCCGCGTGCGGTCAGACCGCGCGCTTCTTCAGCTTGCGACGTTCCCGCTCGGACAGACCGCCCCAGATGCCGAAGCGCTCGTCGTTCATCAGAGCCGACTCGAGACAGTCGTCTCGCACCTCGCACGTGAGGCAGACCTTCTTGGCCTCACGTGTCGATCCGCCCTTTTCCGGAAAGAACGCCTCCGGATCCGTCTGCGCGCACAGTGCGCGCTCCTGCCACCCGGCGTCGTCTGCTTCCGGCTCCAGGAGAAAGAGTTCCCTCATGGTTGTTGCCTCTCGACCCGCACTAGTTCCCCGGTTCGTTCGAGGTCACCGGGCCAGGGGGAGCGTCGGCGGAACTTCGAACGACATTGCGAGAATTACATGCCTGTCATCCGCTGAAGTCAAGCCCTCTAGTGGTAGTGCCTGCCCGGTATCGGCCCAGAAAGCCGTGCGCGGCAGAGTAGAGACATGCAGAACATCACCGTGCTGTCCGGAGGCATGGGCGGCGCCAAGTTTCTCCAGGGCCTCCTCCGCGCGATCGAGACCGGCAGCCTGCCGGGCCTGACCGACCCGGCAACGACCCAGGTCACCGTGATCGCGAACACCGCCGACGACCTGTGGATGCACGGCCTGAAGATCTGCCCCGACCTCGACACCGTGATGTACACCCTCGGCGACGGCATCGACCTCGAGCGTGGATGGGGACGGCGCGCCGAGACCTGGAGCCTCAAGGAAGAGCTCGCCAGCTACGGCGTCGAGCCCACTTGGTTCGGTCTCGGCGACCGCGACATCGCGACCCACCTGGTGCGCACCCAGATGCTCGACGCCGGCTACCGGCTCTCCGAAGTCACCGAGGCCCTGTGCCAGCGGTGGCAGCCCGGCGTCCGGCTCCTGCCGATGACTGACGACCGGGTGGAGACGCACGTGGCCATCTCCGACGCCGACGCTCCTAGCGGGAAGCGGGTGGTGCACTTCCAGGAGTACTGGGTGCGACTGCGCGCCGAGGTTCCCGCCGAGACCGTCATCGTGGTCGGCCTCGAGTCGTGCACGCCCGGCCCCGGCGTGATCGACGCGATCACCGACGCTGACCTGGTGGTGCTGCCGCCGTCGAACCCGGTCGTGTCGGTCGGCACCATCCTCGGCGTCCCGCGGGTGCGGGAGGCGTTGCGGGCGACGTCGGCCCCGGTGGTCGGCCTCTCCCCCATCGTCGGTGCCTCCCACGTGCGCGGCATGGCCGAGCAGATGCTCACCTCCATCGGGGTCGAGGTGAGCGCCGCAGCCGTCGGTCTGCACTACGGATCACGCCAGCACGGCGAAGGCATCCTCGACGGCTGGCTGGTCGATGATCGGGACGCCGACCAGGTCGCGCGGGTGCAGGACGCCGGCATCGCATGCGCGGCCGCGCCCCTGATGATGACCAACCACGACGCGACCGCGGCGATGGCCGCGGCCGCGGTCACGCTCGTGATGCCTCGGGCATGACCGTCTCGGCGACCGCACCCGACGGCGTACCGGAGATCGGCGTGGGCGACGACCTGGCTGCGGTGCTGCTGCCGCTGGTGCAGCTCGCCGACGGTGACATCGTGGTCGTGACCAGCAAGGTGGTCAGCAAGTCCGAGGGCCGCGTGGTCACCGGCGCTCGTGAGCAGCACCTTGCAGCCGAGACGGTGCGCGTCGTGGCGCGTCGTGGTGCGACCAGCATCGTGCGCACCCGGCAGGGCCTGACCCTGGCCGCTGCCGGCATCGACAACTCCAACGTCGAGCAGGGGTGGGCCGTGCTGCTTCCGCTCGACCCTGACGCCTCGGCCCGACGGCTACGCGCTGCCCTGGCTGGGGGTGGCGAGGGCGCCGGCGTGAATGTGGGAGTGATCATCACCGACACGGCCGGGCGGGCCTGGCGCGAGGGTCAGACCGACATCGCCATCGGCGCCGCCGGCATCGTCGTGGCCGAGGACTTCGCCGGTCGCATCGACGGCCACGGCAACGAGCTGGCCGTCACCGCCCCAGCCGTCGCCGACGAGATCGCCGGACTGGCCGAGCTCGCCCAGGGCAAGCTCGGCGGCCGACCGTTCGCCGTCGTCCGCGGCCGGGCCGACCTCGTGCTGCCGGTGGGCGTCGACGGCCCGGGGGCCGCCGCCCTCGTGCGGGCCGACGGCGGCGACCTGTTCGGCTACGGCGCCCGCGAGGCCGTCCTCCGCGCCGTCGCGGGCCACGCCGAGGACCGCACGCCGTTCGGCACGCCGGTCTCTGCCGAGGAGCTGGTGGCGGCGCTCACGCAGGCCCTCGGCCCCGGCGCGGTGGTGGTCTCGGACGTCGAGGTGGTCGTCCCGGACGGACCGCCGGTGCAGGTCGCGATCGTCGCCTTTGCCCACGGCTGGCAGGTCACGACGTCCGCGAGCGACGCCGATCTGCGGATCGCACCAGTGACTCCGTAGACTCTCCGCGTTCCGACCCGGAGCCCGTGGGGCGCCGACCATCTGTCCTGACCAGTAGCTGAGGTAACCCGAGCGTGGCCAAGTCGACCAAGTCCTCCAAGAGCGAGCGTCAGCGCCTCATCGACGACGCGATGAAGAAGCAGCGCGGTGCCGAGAAGCGCCGCACCTCTGCCATCGTCATCGTCAGCCTGCTCGTGGGCCTCCTCATCGTCGGCGCCGCCGCCTACCGGCCGATCTCGAACTGGTGGGACCTGCGCCAGTACAACGACCTCGACCTCGCCGACATCGGCGCCGCGGCCTCGGTCTGCCAGAAGGTCGAGACCAAGGACGCCACCGGAGTCAGCGACCACGTCGAGCAGGGTGTGGACGTCGAGTACGACGTCGCCCCGCCGGCCTACGGCGCGCACTGGAACGTCGCGGGCGTGGCTCCGGCGCCGTTCACCGACAAGTTCTACGACGCCGGCGACCGCCCGCCGCTCGAGGCGCTCGTGCACAACCTCGAGCACGGCTACACGATCCTTTGGTACGACGAGACCATCGCCGACGACGACGACCAGCTCAACCAGGTGCAGGCGCTGGCCAAGAAGTTCAAGGCCGACGACGACAACTTCCGGCTGAAGTTCATCGCCGCCCCGTGGACCAGTGACGACGAGAACGGCAAGGCGTTCCCCGACGACCAGCACATCGCCTTCTCGCACTGGCAGGGCGACGCCGACAAGTCGACCGGCGTGTGGCAGTACTGCTCGGAGGTCAGCGGCGACGCGCTGAAGACCTTCATGAAGGACTACCCCTACACCGACTCCCCCGAGTCCGGCGCCCTCTGAGCGATCTGAGCGACGAAGCCGCTCAGCTGAGGTCTGAACGGCCTCGCGCCTTGAGGGCACCCACGATGGCCTTGACCGACTGGGCGTGCTCGCGCGTGGTCACGAGCAACGCGTCGGGGGTGTCGACCACCACGACGTCCTCGAGGCCGATCACCGCGATCATTCGTCCCGAGCCCGGGACGACGAGACCGGTCGAGGCGATCGACTCGACCAGGTCGGCGTCTCCGAGCACGGTCGCCCCGCCGGCTCCCGAAACCAGGTCGGCCCCCGCGACCAGACCGGCCAGCGAGTCGAAGTCGCCGACGTCGTCCCAGGGAAACGACGCGGGCACCACAGCCACCCGGCCGGCGGCAGCGGCGGGCTCGGCGACCGCGTGGTCGAGCGCGATGGTGGGCAGGGTCGGCCAGATCTCGTCGAGCAGCTCGGGCTGGGCGCCGATGCGGCGCAGCGAAGCAGCGAAGTGGGGGTCGTTCTCGGCCAGCAGATCGAGCAGCACGCTGGGTCGGACGACGAACATACCGGCGTTCCAGCGATGGCGTTCCGGCCTCGAGGTAGCGCTCGGCCACCTCGTGGGACGGCTTCTCCACGAAGGCACGCACCAGGCAGGCGTCGGGATTGCCGTCCAGCGGGTCGCCCACGTAGATGTATCCGAAGGCGGGCGACGCAAAGGTCGGCTCGATGCCGATCGTCACCAACCAGCCCTCGCGGGCAACCCGCACGGCGGTGCGCACGGCCACGGCAAAGGCGTCGGGGTCGGTGATCACGTGGTCGGCGGCAAAGGACCCCATGACCGCGTCAGGGTCGCGCGGCCTCGAGCAGCGCGGCGGCCAGCCCGATGGCGGCCATCGAGTCACGGGCCGACGGTTCCGCGAGCACCGCGTCGGGGGCTAGCTCGGGCAGCTGGGCGACCACGGCGTCGCGGTGGGCTCGACCGGTGACCACGAGGAAGCGGTCGCCGACCAGCGGAGCCAACCGGTCGTGCGTGCTCTGCAGGAGCGAGCGACCGGACGCCGTGAGGTCGTGCAGGAACTTCGGCGACGTCGAGCGCGACAGCGGCCAGAGCCGGGTGCCGGCTCCACCGGCGGGGACCACCGCCCAGAAGTCGTCGGTGTTCTCGGGAGGCGCCATGTGCCGAACGCTATCCGGGGCTGGGCAGACTGGGCGCCATGCCCCCCGACACGTTCGCTGCCGTGATGACCGAGCTCCTGCGCACCGACGCCGGGCGTCCGCTGGTGACGTTCTACGACGACGCGACCGGCGAGCGGGTGGAGCTCTCGGTGACGACGTACGCCAACTGGGTGGCCAAGGCGGCCTCGCTGCTGGTCGACGAGCTCGACCTGGAGAAGGGGTCGACCCTGCGGATCGACCTGCCAGCGCACTGGCTGGGCACGGTGTTCCTGGGCGCGGCGTGGACAGCAGGGCTGGTGGTCAGCGACAGCACCGCCCCCGACGCGGTCGTGTGTGGACCCGAGTCCTTGGCGGCCTGGGCCGAGCGCGCAGAGGACGTCGTCGTCCTGGCCTGCGCACTGTTGCCGCTCGGCGTCCGCTTCGCTGCTCCGGTGCCGGACGACGTGCACGACGTAGGGGTCGAGATCTGGTCGCAGCCCGATGCGTTCATCCCCTGGGACCCGCCCACCGGCGACGACCTGGCGCTCGACCTGGCCGGCGTGCCGACCACCCAGCGCGAGCTCGTGCAGACGGCCGCCGCCGGGAGTCTCCTCACCGACGGCGGCCGCTTGCTGTCGGAGGCGAACCCGGCTTCCCCACCGGGGATCGCCTCCTTCATCGAGCCGCTGGTCTCCCGCGGCTCGCTGGTCCTGGTCACTCGGGCCGAACGGGAGCGACTCGAGGCGACGTATGTCGCCGAGCGCGCGACCGCTCGCTTCCCTGCCTGAGGACAGGACTCCTCAGGTCAGCTAGGCGTCCTAGCCGACCAAGTCGTACACCTCCATGCCCGTGCCCAGCAGCTGAGGAGCGCTGAAGCTCTCCGCGGTCGTCTGGACCAGCCAGAGCTTGCCGTTGCCCTTCGTGCGCAGCACCAGGTCGGGGTGCCCGACCAGCTCGACGTCGCTGACGCCGACCACCCAGTCGAACATCCGCAGGTTGATGTCCAGGTCGCGGCCGCCGGTGAGCCCGCCAGGACCGTTGCCGGCGTACACCTCGAGCTTGGGACCCTTGCGCACCAAGCTGTCCGGAGCGCCGTCCAGGCCCCACAGCCCGATGCCGAGCTGCTGACTGCCTGCCACCTTGCTGAACGCGACGTAGCTCTCGCCGAGACCGTCGACCCCGATGCCCGGGTAGATCCGCATGCTGCCGCCGCGAGGTTGGCCCATCAGGTCGGGGAAGCCGTCGCCGGTCATGTCGCCCACCGCGGCGAGCAGCCCGACGCTCTTGAAGCCGTCGGCGATCTTGCGGAACGGGCCGAACATGCCGTTGCCGAGGCCGAGTCGCAGGAACATGGCGCCGTCCTTGGCGCGCCGGGTGACCAGGTCGCTGAAGCCGTCGCGGTCCCAGTCGCCGACGTTGAGGATCTTGTTGACCCCGGTCAGGTTGACCGCCATGGGCAGAGGCTTGCCGAGCTTGTACGCCGATGGGAGGTCGTCCCGCTTCCGCGACGCCTTGGCCAACGGGTTGCCCGTGGTGTTGTTGTTCGCGGCGTCGAGCGGCTTGATCGGGATGACGAAGCCCTTGCCGTCGCTGGCGCGCCGCACGATGAGGTCGGGGTGCGGGGTGCTGGCGACGTTCGACTCCAGCTGCCGACCGCCGAAGCCGACCTGGGCCTGGGCGGCGAGCTTCCGGATCTCGGGCAGCTTGGCGTAGAGGTACTTGCCCGGACAGGCCGTCGAGGCGGCGTCGCGGTGACCGTTGATCGCTCGGAAGTACTTCGAGGTGACGTACTGCTTGGGCGAGCCGGCCTTCACGCCGTGCAGCGACAGCTTCCAGCCGAAGAGAGCGCCGTAGGCCTGGATCATCGCCTTGCTCGGCTGGGCCTCCTCGAAGTTGCCGATCGCCGACATCGCAAAGGCGTCGTCGTTGTAGCCGAGCGTGTGCGCGCCGACCACGGGGCGGTCGACGCCGCCGAAGCGGCCCTCCCAGATGCGACCGAAACGGTCGACCAGGTAGTTGTAGCCGATGTCACTCCAGCCGCGGGACTTGGTGTGGTAGGCGTAGATGCCGCGCATGATGGCCGGCACGTCCTGGGCCTTGTAGTTGTTGGCGTTCACCGTGTGGTGCACGAAGCCGGCGTGCACCTCGTAGTAGTGCAGCGACCCGGCGTCGCGCATCCGTTCGTCAGCGCCCCACTGAGCCCGCGAGTAGATCACCGGCTTCGGCGTGAACGCCGCCGCCGCCAGCTCGAGATCACCCTCGGACGAGTCCACGGTCGCGACACCGTCCGCTGGTGCGGCGTCGCTCTCGGTGGCTGCTGCGTCCTGCGAGCTGGGCAGGGTGGCAGTGTCGATGGCCGCCTTCTCGTGACGCGTGGTCTCGGCGACACCGGGGTCGATGACGGCGAGCTTGAGGTCGGCCGGCGCGGCCTGCCGCGATGCGATCTTGACCTGCACCAGGTCGACGTCGCCCACGAGGAGCTCGTCGGTGCCCGGGCGGGCCCGGCGTCCCTCGTCGCTGTCGGGGTCGGGGCCGTGCTCGTCGCTGTACGCCATGGTCAGCCAGTCCGACCAGCCGTCGACGTCCTTGGTGCGGACCTCGAAGTCGATCTGCTCTTCGGGGACCTGTGATGCCGTGCTCCCAGGTGATACCGACCGCGCCGTACCCGGTGACCGGCTGCGGCTGGCTGATCAGCTCGGACCCGGCCGAAGTGCGGCGCGAGGTGGACTTCAGGCTGCCGGGCGCCACCCGCGCGCCAGCCGGAGCCGTGAGCGAGTACTCCTTCACCGTCGGGTCGACGACCTCGTCCGGCACTGCGGACACCATCTGCGAGGCCTGCACGTAGGCCGCCATCGGCGAGGCCGTGAGCCCAGTGGGGGTGCCAGTGGGGGTGCCGGTGGAGGTACCGGTAGAGGTGCCGGCGGCGCGCCCGGTGGGGGCGTGCGGTACCAGGTCGAGGGACATCACGTTGACCGCCGGAGTGAGGGCTGCGCAGATCACTCCGAGGGCCAGCAGCTGCTGGCAGACGGTCACAAAACGAGGGTGTCGGGAAGACATCAGAATCCTTGCTCCTGTGCGCGGGGAAGGTCACACAAGACGCAACTGTCACACCCGTAACACGCTCTGGGAAGAGGTTCTGAGTAACTACAAAGTTGTAATTTCCACTCGACACGCCGATAGGTACCAAAATTCTTCGACCAGTCGCGGCGAGCGCATCAGCCCGCCCACAAAGCAACTGGGTTTCGACGCGCTCGCGCGACGCTGCTCGCTCTCAGATGTCGGCGCCGAGCTCCTCGTCGGTGTCGTCGTCCATCTCGGCGGCGTCGGGCTCGTTCTCGTCGCCGGAATCGTCGTACTTCAGGAACTTGATGCCCTCGTCGACGTCGCCGTCAAAGGCGAGACGGCCTTCCTGCAGCACGATGACGCGCGTGCACATGCGGCGGACCGAGCCCGCGGCATGGCTGACGTAGAAGAGGGTGCGGCCGCTGTCGCGGACCTCCTCCATCTTGGCCAGGCACTTCTTCTTGAAGGGCCGGTCCCCCACCGCGAGCACCTCGTCGGCCAGGAAGATGTCGGAGTCGACGTGAATGGCGACCGCGAAGCCGAGGCGGGCGCTCTGGCCGGACGAGTAGTGGCCGACCTGACTGTCGATCTTGTCGCCGATCTCGGCGAAGTCGACGATCTCGTCGAACTTGCGGGCCGTCTCCTGCTCACTCATCCCGAGGATGGCGGCGTTCAGGATCAGGTTCTCGCGTCCGGAGAGCTGAGGGTGGAAGCCGGCGCCGGTGGCGATCAGGCCAGCGATGCGGCCGCGGGTGAGGATGCTGCCGGTGTCGGGGCGCATCACGCCGTTGATCATCTTGAGCAGCGTGCTCTTGCCCGAGCCGTTCAAGCCCATCAGGCCGATCGACTCGCCCTGCTGCACGGTGAAGCTCACGTCATCGACGGCGTTGAACTCGCGGCTGGTCTGCCGGCCCTTCGCCTTCGCGACGGTCATCTGCTTCATGGTGCGCTGGTAGCGCACGGTGAAGCTCTTGGTCACGTTCTCCAGAACGATCGACTCGGCCACTTACAGACGCTCCGGGATCTTGTTCTCGAGCCGGCTGAACACCAGCTGTCCGATGGCGAGGATGACCAAGGAGACGCCCAGCATGATCAACCCACGCTGGAGGAGGTGGCTCGGGCAGGTCGGTGCGCGCCAACTCCTCGGGGTCGGGCGCGGTGCCGACCCAGAAGGCGCGCTGGAACATCAGCACGGCGTTCGCGATCGGGTTGAGCAGGTAGTACTGCGCCAGCGAGCCGAACCGCTCGTCGACCATCTGGTAGCTGTAGATCATCGGGACGCCGAAGCGCACCAGGTTGGTGAGGATGTTGACGAAGCTCTGCACGTCGCGGAAGAAGACGTTGGCCGCACTGAACAGCAGCGCCAGCGCGGTGCCCAGCACCATGATGAGCAACAGGCCGAGCACCAGCGCGGCAATGCCCTCGAGCTCCGGCGTCCACCCGTTCAGCAAACAGGCGACGAAGAGGATCACCAGCTGTGGGCCCACGTGGTAGAGCGAGACCAGCATCGAGGCGACCGGGAACATCTCGCGCGGCATCGACATCTTCTGCACGATCTGTCGGTTGCGCACGATCGAGCGGGTGCCGGCGTTGAAGGTCTCGGTGAAGAAGTGCACGATCACGATCGCCGAGAACATGTGGAGCGCGAAGTTCGGGATGTCCTCGTGCAGCTGGAAGATCTCGCCGACGATGAAGTAGTAGATCGCGAACTGCGACAGCGGGTTGACGTAGGACCACAGCAGCCCGAGGAACGACCCTTGGTAGCGCGCGCTGATCTCGCGCCGCACCAGCAGCTTGAGCAGGTAGCGCCGCTGGAAGACCGCGAGCAGCCCGTTGTTGGCCGACGGGGCCAACAGCGGGGGCAACGGGCGATCGGCGACGGCGAGGGTTCCGGTCTCACCCGTCGGCAGCACCACGTCAGTCATCGATGGCTCCGGTGGTCCAGGGGCGGAACGTCTCGTCCCAGGCCTCCGGCGAGGTGATGTCGGCGAGCTTGCCGCGGTAGTCGGCCGAGAGCTCGGGCCACTCCTTGCGCATCCGCGCGTGCAGCTCGAGCGTGCGCTTCATCAGCTCGCGGAACTTCACCGGGTCACGCTGGTAGAGGGCCGCCGAGGTGCCGTCGTTCATCGAGACGACGGCGGAGTCGAAGCCCGCGATGCGGTACCAGCGAGCGTCCATGGCGCGCACCTCCCCCTCGGGGAACTCCCGCGACATCGGCCGCGGCGGACGCAGCTGTCGCAGCGGCTGCAGGATCGCACTGGTGACCTGCGCGGCTCGACCGGGAACCTCGGTGGCGTCGCGTCCCTTCCGTGGGGGCTTGGCGCGTCGCACCGGGGGGAAGGAGTCGAGGTCGGGCTTGAGCTGGGCGTCGGTGAACTGCTTGCGGAACTCGTTGACCTCGGCCAGCTTGGTGCCCAGGACGCCGTGCAGGTGCTCGGGCCCGCTGAGCACGTCCTCCATCGCCCGCAGTCGCAGCTCGACGGTGGAGTACTGCATCGAGACCAGGTGGGCGATCGTGTGGTTCAGGCTCTCGCGGATGAGGCGCCCTCCTCGCGGGTAGGGCGAGTGCAGCAGCGCCGCCACGAACCGGTTGCGCTGGTGGAAGAACGACTGCCAGTCGAGGGCGTCGTTCTTGTCGGTCCACGGCACGTGCCAGACCGCTGCTCCTGGGAAGGTCACCGTCGGGTAACCGGCAGCCTTGGCCCGCAGCCCGAACTCGGAGTCGTCCCACTTGAGGAACAGCGGCAGGGACAGGCCGATCTCGGCCAGTACCTGGCGCGGGATCAGGCACATGAACCAGCCGTTGAAGTCGACGTCGACGCGCTTGTGCAGCCATCGGGACGAGCGCAGGTTGCGCGCAGCGAAGTCCCAGTCGGAGTAGCCGTCAAGCGGCGTCATCCACCAGAAGCGCCAGGGCTGGACGATCTCGCCGAAGCTGTGCATGCGCGACTTGGAGAAGAGGCTGAACATGTGGCCGCCGACGATGGTCGGACGACGGCCGAGGTCGCCGAACGTCACTGCGCGCACGATGCCCTCGGGCTCGCACACGACGTCGTCGTCCATCATCAGCGCGTACGTCGCGGTGCCCTTGCGCACCGACTCGAGCTGGCCGCGGGCGTAACCGCCCGAGCCCCCGAGGTTGCCTTGCTCGATGACCCGCAGCCGCGAGCCGAGCGATGCGGCAGCCTTGGCGTACTCCGGGGAGTCGACGACCTTGTCAGTGCCCTGCTCCATCACCATGACGCTGTCGAGGTAGGGCTGGAGGGTCTCGTCCTCGCCGATCTGGCGCAGCAGCTTGCCGCAGAAGTCGGGCCGGTTCATGGTCGTGATCGCGATGTCGGTGGTGCCGTGAGCGACCCGGTCATCAGGCACGTCGGCCGCCCACTCGGCCGACTCGACGATGGCGTCTTCGTCGCCGGCGACGACGTTGTACCAGTACCAACCTCCGTCGACGAAGGGCTTGAGCGACAGGTCGAAGACGTAGGTGCCCGACGTCGAGTCGCCGTTCATGGCACTGTCGACACGCTGCGAGCGTCCGTTGGCCATCGACTTGTAGACGATGACCGAGGCTCCGTGGCCGATGAGCCGAATCGTCAGGGTCACCTCGTCGACGATCGTCCACCGGCGCCAGTAGCTGGCCGGGAACGCGTTGAAGTAGGTGCCGAACGACAGCCGCTCCCCCGACTTCACCCGCAATGCCGTGCGCGACTCGATCTGGTCGGGGTGGATCGTCCGCCCGGTGGAGGTCGACTGTCGGATCGCGGCGTTGTTGAGGTCCTTGGCGGCGCGGTTGCCGCCGATCTCGTAGCGGTCGGCGTCGAGCCGCGCGTCCTCGGAGTCGACGTAGAGCGCCAGGACGTCGAAGTCCCGGTCGATCGGCATGATCTGCCGCTGAAGCAGCCTGGTCGTCATTCGTCCACTCCTCCGCTCTTCAGCGGCGCTCCGTCAACGAAGTGCGGCTTGAGCTTGTTCTCGAACATCGACAACGCCGACCCGATGGCCATGTGCATGTCGAGGTACTTGTAGGTGCCGAGCCGGCCGCCGAAGAGCACCATCGGCTCACTCTCGGCGAGATCGCGGTACTTCAATAGCTTGGCGCGATCCTCGGCGGTGTTGATCGGGTAGTAGGGCTCGTCGTCGTCCTCGGCGAACCGGGAGTACTCGTGCACGACGATCGACTTGCCGGGCAAGTAGGTGCGCTCAGGATGCAGGTGCTTGAACTCGAGGATCCGAGTGAACGGAACCTCCTGGTCGTTGTAGTTGACCACCCCGGTGCCCTGGAAGTCGTCGACGTCGAGCGTCTCGACCTCGAGGTCGACCGTGCGCCACGACAGGCGGCCTTCGCAGTTGCCGAAGTACTCGTCGACGGGTCCGGTGTAGACGATCGGCACCTGCCCCTTGAACTCGCTGGCGACGTCGAAGAAGTCGGTGTCGACCCGCACCTCGATGTTGGGGTGGTCGGCCATCCGCTCCAGCCAGGCCGTGTAGCCATCGACCGGCAGCCCCTCGTAGGTGTCGTTGAAGTAGCGGTTGTCGAACGTGTAGCGCACCGGCAGCCGGGTGATGATGTCCGGGCTCAGCTCCTTGGGGTCGGTCTGCCACTGCTTGGCGGTGTACCCCTTCACGAACGCCTCGTAGAGCGGCCGCCCGATCAGGCTGATCGCCTTCTCCTCGAGGTTGGTCGCGTCAGCGGTGGCGATCTCGCTCGACTGCTCCGCGATCAGCGCGCGCGCCTCGTCGGGGGTGTGGCTCTTGCCGAAGAACTGGTTGATCAGCGCCAGGTTCATCGGGAAGGAGTAGACCTGTCCCTGGTACTTCGCGAAGACGCGGTGCTGGTAGCCGGTGAAGTCGGTGAACCGGTTGACGTAATCCCAGACCTTCGTGTTCGAGGTGTGGAAGAGATGGGTGCCGTACTTGTGCACCTCGATCCCGGTCTCCGCATCGATCTCGGAGTAGGCGTTCCCGCCGAGGTGGTAGCGACGCTCCAGCACGAGGACCTTGAGGCCCAGCTCGGTGGCGCAACGCTCGGCGATGGTGAGGCCGAAGAAGCCGGAGCCGACGACGACGAGATCAGGGCGGGACACGATCGGTCAGTCTACGGACCTCTCAGCCGGGAGCGGATTCCGCAACGCTGATAGCACGAATGCGGCGCCAACGCAGGAGAGGTCTTATTCTGTGTGCATGCTCCCCACCGGATCCGTGCGCCCGCTCCTCGAGCGCAATTTCGCCGGGGCATGGGCGGCCGGGATCGCCATGGCCGTGGCCATGGTTGTGTTCTCGGTGATCAACGAGATCCCGATCCGTGATCCTGACAGCCTCATCCCCGGCTACATCCGGTTCCCCGCGATCGTCCTCGGCGCCATCGCGCTGGACGTGGTGCCGCGCCTGGTCTGGCGCTCGCGCCACTCCGTGCGGGAAGTGCCGAATGCCTGGCGCGCCATCATGACCGAGCGCTGGCCGCGCTCGCACTGGGTCTTCGCCGTGGGCGGCGTGACCGCGTGGTACCTCACGTACGCGGCGTTCCGGAACCTGAAGAACATGGCGCCCTTCATCAACCACAAGGTCTGGGACGACCAGTTCGCCAAGCTCGACCGTGAACTGTGGTTCGGCCACGACCCGGCCGCGGTGCTGCACGACGTGTTCGGCACGGGCATCGCCGCCCACTTCTTCTCACTCGTCTACTTCGTGTGGATCGCCCTGGTGCCGGTCAGCATCGCGGTCGCGCTGGTGTGGACGCGCCACACCCGGGCGGGCTCCTGGTACGTCACCGCCGTGGCGTTCGACTGGATGCTCGGGGCCGCCGGCTACATCCTCTTCCCGTCACTGGGCCCGGTCTACAACGAGGAGCAGCGGGGCATGTTCGCCGCGCTCCCGGAGACCTACAACACCTCGCTCGCCGACGGCCTCCTCGACGACCGGCTGGCCGTGATGGGTGACCGGTTCGCCTCCGGAACTCTTCAGACGATCGCCGCGTTCCCATCGCTGCACGTCGGGATCATGGTCACGATCTGCCTGATCGTGCAGTACGTCGGCCTAGCCCGCTGGATCCGGATCACCTCCTGGGTGTTCCTCGGGCTGACGATCCTGGCCACGATCTACCTCGGGTGGCACTTCTTCATCGACGTGCTCGCTGGCTGCGCCGTGGGTTCGGTGACGGTGTGGGCCGCTGCGATGGTGACCGGCAACCACGTGGGGCTGCGGCCGCAGATGAACACCGAGGCCGACCACGAGGTTGCCGTCACGAGCTCGCCGTCGGCGCACTGAGCGCTGCCGGACCAGCCTCGGGCGGGAGCGCGCGCATCCGGCGTGCGTCGCGCCACGCACGCACGACGTTGCCGGCCTCGCCACGGCCGCCGCGCAACGGGCTCAGCAGCACGACCATCAGCACGATGAACCACGGCTTGAGCCGCACAGCCAGGTTCTCGCCGTAGCGCAGGTGCACGACGAACAAGTTGCGGTACATGTAGTACCCCTTCCAGCCGGCGAGGTCGTGCTGCTGGTCGAAGTCGAGCTGGCGCACCAGCACCGCGTCGCGCACCGCCCGGATCGGGAAGCCGGCCTCTCTCGCGCGGATGGCGTAGTCGACGTCGTCGTAGAAGATGAAGAAGGCCGGGTCGGGCAGGCCGATAGCGGTGACGACGTCGCGCCGCACCATGAACCCCTCGAAGGCGACGTTCTCGAGCTCGACCAGCTCAGGCATTGCCGCACGGCTGCCGAAGGCGGTCTCGACCATGGCGGTCTTCGGTTTGATCGCGAACGGGTTGCGCAGGTCGAACCGGGTGGCCGCCTTCTCGACGAGCGCACCGGAGCGGTCCTCGCGCACCGCCATCAGGCACGGGCCGTCGATGCCCATCAGCACGCCGAGGCAGCCGGGGTCGGGCACCACGTCGTCGTCCATCAACCAGATCCGGTCGAGGCCCTGCTCATAGGCGGTTCGGACCCCGAGGTGGAACCCGCCCGCGCCCCCGACGTTCTCCGCGGTGCGGATCACCTGAAGCCCCGGCATCGAGGAGTCGGCAAGCACGCGCGGCGTGTGGTCGGTGCTGGCGTTGTCGATGACGATCACCGCCTCAGGTGCGGGGTCGAGAGCCTCGAGGCCGGCCAGCATCGCGACGAGGAGGTCGGCTCGGTTGAAGGTCACGACCACGACGGCAACGGTCTCGGGTGGACGCGGACTCATCGCAGGTACTTCCGGTGGCCGGTGAAGTCGCTGCGCAGGCCGGCGCGGGCAGCACGGACGCTCATCGGGATGCGGCGCGGCTGGCGGCGGGTGAACAGGTAGAACCAGAGGGTCTTGACCCAGAACATCAGCACGAACAGCCAGCCGCGGTAGTCGCGCAGGTTGACCGTGTTGTTGCGGGCCATGCAGTAGTGCTTGAGGTCGCTCGGAGTGTGGTTGTAGGTCGTGCGGCCGAACATCATCGGTGAGCCGAGGTCGTCGGTGGCCGGGTTGAAGAAGTGCGCGTCGACCACGGTCGCGATCCGCGCCCCGGCGCGCTCGGCCCGCCACAGGTACTCGACGTCGTCGCCCCAGATGAAGAACTCGGCTCGCGGCACGCCGATCTCCTCGACCAGCGCGCGGGTCAGGAGCACCCCGTTGAAGGGGATCACGACGCCGGGGATGAGGCCGTCAGCGTCCGCGGCCGCCTCGACCTCCGCCATCCGGTGCACCACACGGGTGCCGCCGGGCAGCCGGATCGGGAAGCAGAGGCGGGAGTGGTCCTGCTCGGCCAGCACGGCCGGCCCCCAGAAGTCGAGTGATCCCTCGCGCTCCAGCAGCGTCGCCAGGCAGTCCGGGGCGGGCACGGCGTCGTCGTCCATCATCCAGATCAGCTCGGCGCCACGCTCCATCGCCCAGGCCAGACCGTCGGCGAAGCCGCCGGCACCGCCGGTGTTGCTCGGCAGGGTGCGTGCCAGCAACCCGTCGGCCGCCGACGCCTCGAGCGAGCCAGGCGCCGGTGCCGTCGGTCGAGGCGTTGTCGACGACGAGGATCTCGGCCAGCTCAGGAACCTCACGCAGCGCAGCCACCAGGCGGCGCAGGAGGTCGAGACGGTTGAACGTCACCACCACTGCCGTCACTGCCACGGCCGATACCGCCAGCCACTACGGTGAGCTGGTGGACACCGGCCGCGATCACCACGCTGCTCCAGGACGTGGCCGCCGAGGTGATCACCCCACGATTCCGCTCTCTGGACGCCGAGCGAGATCCACGAGAAGAATCCCGGCGACCTGGTGACCGTGGCCGATCACGAGGCCGAGGTGCTCTTGACCGACGCCCTCAACGCGGCCTACCCGGAGGCGGTCGTGCTGGGCGAGGAGGCGCATGCGGCCGACCCGACCATCATCGAGCGCTACGCCGCCGCCGAGCACAGCTTCACCGTCGACCCGGTCGACGGCACCAAGAACTTCGTGCACGGCTCCCCCGACCATGCGGTGATGGTGGCCGAGCTGCGCGCTGGTGCTGTGACGCGGTCGTGGATCTGGCAGCCGCAGCACCGACTCATGTACGTCGCCGAACGCGGGGCAGGCGCGTTCTGCAACGACGAGCCACTCGTTCGTCGTCCGCCGTCGGGTCAGCCCGAGTCCTGGCGTGGAGTGACCTCGCGGCGCTCGTGGATCGGGCGAGCGCTGCCCGGGTTGCGGCCGCTCGAGCTGACGTGGGTCAGCTGCGGTGTCGACTACCCCCGGCTGGCCGAGGGTCGTGCCGACTACCTGCTCTACTTCCACGCCAAGCCCTGGGACCACGCTCCTGGCTCGCTGCTGCTCGAGGAGGCAGGCGGCGCCGTGCTCGACCCGGAACGGTGCCGCCTACGACCCGCGCCATGACGAGCACGAGGGGCTGGTCGCGAGGCCGGGGACGCGGCCACCGTCGACGCTGGTGCGGGAGCGGTTGGCGCTGGTGCCGGTCGGCTCGCGGCCGTGGGCACGAGCGGCATCGAGGTGAGGCCGACCCACTCGGCGAGGACGGAGGCGACGTCCGTATCGAGACGTCCGCAGGCCGACCCACCTCAGGCCGGCTCTCGGCTCACCGCATCTCGATACGCCCGCCGCGACTTCGTCCCTCAGTCGCGCCGTGCTACTCGATGACCGTCGATCGCACCGGCTTCGCCGTGCGATCAGCAGGAGGCGGCGAGGTC
Source organism: uncultured Actinomycetota bacterium (assembly GCA_963781575.1). Lineage (GTDB taxonomy): Bacteria > Actinomycetota > Actinomycetes > Propionibacteriales > Nocardioidaceae > Nocardioides. Next base: position 86,096 of record CAWAGM010000009.1, read on the forward strand.
CTCGGCCTGGTTGGCTGCGTAGCCCTCGGAGAGCGAGCCCAGTGACCCGCCGGTGACCGACGTCCGCGCTGTGCTTCCGCTTCTTGCCGCCGACCGCGGGCGCGTCTCCTCGGCCTTGTCGATCGCCAGCGCGACCTCGCGCTGGATCAGGTCGATGTCAGGCTCGGCAGTGTTGATCATGGGCGGCACCAGCGAGAGGGTCGACATCTTCTGACCCTTGGCCTTCAGCGCCAGTGAGATGAACCGATCGACCTCGGAACCGGGGATGTTGGTGGAGATCATCTCGGCCGAGGCCTTGGCGATCTTCTCGAAGTTGCGCAGCGCCGACTGCGGACTGATCTGCTCCAGCATGGCGTTCATGACGCACTTCTGCCGGGCCATCCGCGAGTAGTCGTCCGACCCCTCACGAGCACGGGCGTACCAGAGCGTCTCGAACCCGGTGAGCTTGCGCGTGCCAGGCTCGATGTAGCCGGTGACGTCGGAACCGAGACCCCCGACGGGGATCGCCTGACGGACGTTGAGGGTCACTCCCCCGACGGCGTCCACGAGGTTGCGGAAGCCTTGCAGGTTGACCATCGCCCAGTAGTTGATGTCGAGACCGGTGATGCCCTCGATCGCCATGATGGTGGCGTCGGTGCCCGGGTGCTTGGACTTCTTGAAGAGCTCGGTGTGGTCGCCGGCCCACGTGCTGACGCCGTTCAGGTAGTCGGCGTCGAACCCCTTCGGGAACTGACGGTCCATGACCGACCCCTCCTTGAAGGGGAAGTTCGTCATGTTGCGGGGCAACGCGATGAGCACCGTGCGGCCGGTCTCGGCATCGATGGATGCCACGGTCATCGAGTCCGGCCGCAGTCCCCAGCGGCCCGCACCTGAGTCGCCGCCCATCAGCAGCACGTTGAAGCGGCCGTCGTTCGCCGCCGAGGCGGCACCGTCACCGAAGAGGGTGAGCATGAAGTCGCGCTGCACGCCGACCAGGTGAGCGCCGAAGAGGAGGGTGCCGGCGACGCTGAAGCAGAGGATGCCATTCACGCCGACGGCGGCGCGCCGGTGGCTCAGTCCATAGCTGAGCGGCTGCCCGATCCGCCAGGCGTCGACGAACAGGTAGGCCCAACCGATGGCGGCGCCGAGCAGGGCGAGCTTGATCCAGAACAGCAGCGTGGTGTCGGTGGCCAGCCAGAACGCGAAGTCACGGTGCACGAGCACGGTCGCGCCGGTGGTCGCAGCCAGCGTCAGCACCATCAGCCAGATCCGGAAGGCGGCGCGTCCGACCCGACGGTTGCCGGCCACGAGCTGGGCGGTGCCGGGGGCAATGAGCGTCATCGCCATCAACGACATGGCACGACGGAACCGCACCTGGGCGGCGCGCTCGGTGACGGGGGACATGCGGGGTTCTTCTCTCTGCTGGGGAAGGAAGCAGAAACTGCCTGTCAGTATCACCAGTCACACGCGTCACTCGCGTTCCGACACGCCCGCACCCACCCCGTCGAGTCGGCGCAACGATGCGCCGACTCGGCAGGTAGCGTCCGGTGCGTGTCGAATGATCGCCCGCGCTCGGGTGGCCCCCAAGATGAATCGTCGGGTGAGTCGACGGATGGTCCTCAGTTCGACTGGCTCTACGGCAAACAGCCAGGAGCGACCCCGCCGGCCGATCCGACGCGGATGATCCCGGTGCAGCAGCGCCCCGGTGCCGACGAGCCGACTGCCGTGCACCGGACGACGCCGAGCCCACGCCCAACGCCGGCGCCCGCACCCACTGCTCGACCGGCCCAACCCCCCAAGCAGCCCCCCGACCAGCCCTCGCCTCCAAGGCGCGGCGGTGTGCCCGGGGGTGGCGTCGCGGGGTTCTTCGCGGGTCGGCTGCGCCGTCCACGCTTCTACATCCGGACCGCGCTGTTGCTGGTGCTCGTCTTCCTCGTCTACACGGTCGCGGTCCCGTTCATCACGTGGAGCAACTCCGACCAGATCGCCTACGAGCCGAAGGGCGACCGGCCCGGCGAGCAGGACGGCACGACGTACCTGCTGGTCGGCAGCGACTCTCGGCGCGGGTTGAGCGCCGAGGATCGCAAGCGCCTCAGCACCGGCAACGCGCAGAGCGAGCTCACCGACACGATGATGCTGCTCCACACGGGCGACGGGCCCAACGTCCTGCTCTCGGTGCCGCGCGACTCGATCGTCGAGATGCCGGGCTACGGGCAGAGCAAGATCAACAGTGCCTATGCACGCGGCGGTCCGGCGCTGCTCGTGTCGACGCTGGAGAACGAGACCGGCATCCGGATCGACAAGTACGTCGAGATCGGTCTCGGAGGGGTGGCCGACGTGGTGGACGCCGTGGGCGGCATCGAGGTCTGCCCGCGTGAGCGGCTCAAGGACCCCTTCGCCGGCTTGAACATCCGCAAGGGGTGCCAGGAGGTCGACGGGCGCGTCGCGCTGGCGTACTCACGCTCGCGGAAGTTCTCCCAGCTCGGTGACCTCGAGCGGGTGCGTCGCCAGCGCGAGGTGGTCGCCGCGATCGGCGACAAGGTGCTCTCCCCCTGGACCGTGCTGAACCCGGTGCGGTGGTGGCGGCTCAACAAGGCCGTGCCCACGTTCTTCGGCTTCGGCGAGGGCACCAGCAAGCTGGATGCCTCCAGGTGGGCCTGGGCGATGACGAAGGTCGAGCTGACCTGCACCGTGCCGGTCACCGACACCTCGGCCGAGACCTGGGACCGCACGCGTGCCGACCCGCTCTTCGCTGCCATCGGCGACGACGCGACCGACCGCATCACCAAGAAGCAGTGCACCGGCAACGGCATCGTCAAGTGACACCACACGTGAGGAACCCACCCGCATGAGCACCTACGAGACCCTCACCTGGACGGTCGACGACGACGGCATCGCGACGGTGACCCTCAGCCGCCCCGACGCGCTCAACGCGTTCGACCTGACGATGGCCCAGGAGCTGCGCCAGGTGTTCACCGTCGACGTGTACGACGACGCCGTGCGTGCCGTGGTGGTCACGGGTGCCGGTCGCGCCTACTGCGCCGGCATGGACCTCTCGTCCGAGGGCAACGTCTTCGGTCTCGACGAGACCCAGGCCCCGACGCCGGAGTCGATTCGCGAGCGGCTCGACGACCCGGCCTACGTCAACGGTGTCCGCGACACCGGCGGCCTGATCACTTGGCGATCCACGCTCTGCCGAAGCCGGTGATCGCCGCGATCAACGGTCCAGCTGTCGGCATCGGCGCCACGATGACGTTGGCCATGGACATCCGGCTCGCCTCGACCAAGGCGCGCATCGGTTTCGTCTTCGGCCGGCTCGGGATCGTGCCCGAGGCGGCTTCCACGTGGTTCCTCCCCCGCATCGTCGGCATCCAGCAGGCGCTGGAGTGGGTCTACTCGGCCGACATCCTCACCGCGGAACAAGCCCTTGCCGGGCGACTGGTGCGCTCGGTGCACGAGCCTGACGACCTGCTGCCGGCCGCCTACGACCTGGCGCGCTCGTTCGTGGTCGACCGGTCGCCCGTCGCCCTGGGGCTGGCCAAGCAGATGCTCTACGCCAACAGCGCCGCGGCGCACCCGCTGGAGGCGCACCTGTCCGACTCCCTGGCCATGTGGCACGCCTCCATCGGCGACGGCAAGGAGGGCGTGGCGGCGTTCCTGGAGAAGCGCACGCCCCACTTCGTGGGGAAGACCTCGGACATCCCGCGCGTTTTCCCTTCATGACCAGCGACCCCAGCAGCAAGGCCGGCCCCGGTTGGCAGGACCCCGACAACGTCCGGTTCATGCTCGACGACTGCGACACCTGGGCGATCGTCGGGCTCTCGACCGACACCAGCCGCACGGCCTACTCGATCGCGGCCCTGCTCCAGGAGCGCGGCAAGCGGATCGTCCCGATCCATCCGGCCGCGCCCGAGGTGCTCGGCGAGCAGGGCTACGCGTCGCTGGCCGACGTCCCGTTCCCCATCGACGTGGTCGATGTGTTCCGCCGATCGGAGGCATCCGGCGAGTTCGCCGACCAAGCGGTCGCGGTGGGCGCTCGCGCCGTGTGGTTCCAGCTGGGCGTGGTGGACGAGGCTGCCTTCGAGCGGACGACGGCCGCTGGAGTCCCGATGGTGATGGACACCTGCCCTGCGATCGAGTGGCGCAGACGCCGGTGAACGCTCCCGGATCCGACCTGCACGTGCCGGCCGGTCCGGGTCTCCCCCAGGGTCTGGTGATCCCGGCCGCCGAGCTCGTCGAACGGTTCTCGCGGTCGTCGGGTCCGGGCGGTCAGTCGGTGAACACCAGCGACAGCCGCGCCGAGCTCGAGTACGACGTCGCCACCAGCGCAGCACTGACCGATGCCCAGCGGGCGCGTGCCCTCGGCACGCTCGGGTCACCCGTGCGGATCGTGGCTGCCGAGCACCGCTCGCAGCACCGCAACCGGGTGGCCGCGCGCGAGCGGCTGGCCGAGCGGCTACGTGCCGCGCTGGCGCCACCGCCCGCGTCGCGACGTCCGACCCGGCCGACGCGGGGGTCGCAACGACGTCGCTTGGAGGCCAAGAAGCAGCGCGGTCAGACCAAGTCGCTGCGCGGCCAGGTCGGCCGCGACGACTGACCAGTCTCATCCTCGAGGCCAGCCGGCTCGGCACCTGAGGCCGATGTCCGCGGCACGAGGCACTTCTAGCGTCGTCGGCATGACGATCCTTCTCTCCGACCGGCGCGCTGCCACCGCCTCCCTCACGGTCGACCTGCGCGCGGTGGCCGCGAACACCGAGGCCATCGCGGCGCGGCTGCCCGGTGCGCTGATGGCCGTGGTGAAGGCCGACGGCTTCGGCCATGGCGCCGAGTCGGTGGCGCGCGTGGCGCTGGCCCACGGCGCCTCCTGGCTCGGGGTCACCTCGCTCGAGGAGGCCCGGGCTCTGCGGGGCGCGGGGCTGCGCGCGCCGATCTTGAGCTGGCTGAACGCTGTCGAGGCCGACTTCACCGCCGCGATCGGCGACGACGTCGACCTGGCCGTGCCGAGCCTGGCGCACCTCGAGTCGATCACCCGCGCTGGCATCGGCGCCCGACTGCACCTGCACCTCGACACCGGGCTGGCGCGCGACGGCGCTGCGCCGGGTGAGTGGCGTGCTCTGTGTCGGGCGGCCCGCGCCGCCGAGCTCGCCGGATCCGCTCGGGTCGTGGGGGTCATGGGTCACCTGCCGTGCGCTGACGATCCCCACGACACCGCCAACGCCGCGGGCCGTGCGGTCTTCGACTGGGGCGTCGGAGTGGCCCGGGCCGCGGGGCTGCGCCCACCGCTGCGCCACCTGGCCGCCACTGCAGCGGCACTCACTGACCCCGCCAGCCACCACACGATGGCCCGCGTCGGCGCCGGGTTGGTCGGCATCGACCCCACTGGCACGTCGGCAGTGGGTGCGGGTCTGCGCGGCGCGATGTCGCTGACGGCCCCGGTGGTCGGCGTGCGGCACGTGCCTTCGGGAACGTCCGTGGGCTACGGGCACACGTGGGCCGCCGATCGCCCGACGACGCTAGCCCTGCTGCCGCTCGGGTACGCCGACGGGCTGCCTCGGGCGACGTCGGGGCGGGCGCAGGTGCTGCTCCGCGGTCGTCGCCGTCTGGTGGTCGGCCGAGTGTCCATGGACCAGGTGGTCGTGGAGCTCGGCGACGACCAGGTCGAGCCCGGCGAGGTGGCCACGATCTTCGGGCCCGGCACCGATGGTGAGCCCACCGTCGGCGACTGGGCCGTCGTGGGCCGACACGATCGAGCACGAGATCGTGACCGGTATCGGTGCGCGCGTGACACGGGTGCTCGCGTGAGGGCCGGGCGGCCGCGGGTCGCGGTGATCGGCGGCGGCGCCAACTGCGAGCACGAAGTCTCGCTCGCCTCCGCGGCTAGCGTCGCTGATGGGCTCTGGCAGGCCGGCTACGAGGTGGTGCGGCTGACCATCGACCCGCAGGGCACCTGGCTCGACCGGGGTGGGCGACCGGTGGGCCTGACCGGCGCTGCCTGCCTGATCCGCCGTTGTGACGCTACTCTTCCCGGTCGTGCACGGCCCGCGTGGGGAGGACGGCACCCTGGCCGCGCTCGCCGACCTGGCGGGCATCCCGTTGATCGGCTCCGGCGTTCGTGCCGGGGCGCTCGCCATGGACAAGTGGGTCACCAAGCTGGTCGCCGGGGCGGTCGGCGTCGCCACCGCTCCGGGCGTGCTCCTGACGTCCCCCACCTACCGCTGGACCCACCCCGTGGTGGTCAAGCCGGTCGCGGCCGGGTCGAGCCACGGGGTCGTCGCTCGTCGCCGACCCCGCCGAGCTCGACGCGGCACTGGCGGGCCGTTCGCCCTCGACGACCGCGTGCTCGTCGAGGACGTCGTCCGCGGGCGCGAGATCGACCTCGCCGTGCTCGGTCGCCCGGACGGCTCGCGCTTCTTGGCGCCGGCCCTGGAGGTGCTCGTCGACGGCGTCTTCGACCACACCGACAAGTACTTCCGCGACGCCGAGCTTCATCGTGCCCGCACCGCTCGACGAGGTGGAGCTGAAGCAGCTCGAGGATGCAGCGGTGGCGGTCTACGACGCCCTGGGATGTGCCGGCGCTGGCTCGGGTCGACTTCTTCCTCACCGACGACGGCCCGGTGCTCAACGAGGTCAACACCATGCCGGGGTTCACCGAGCACTCGCAGGTGCCGAAGATGTTCGCTGCCGCCGGGCTCGACTACGCCGCCCTGCTCGACCTGCTCGTGCGCGACGCGTTGCTCACGAGGAAGCGGTCAGCATGAGCGGGCCGGCCACCACGCGCAATGATGCGGGCATGATGCGTCTCAGTCGCGAGTGGGCTCCCCCGCTCGCCCTCGCGGCGGTCGTCGCCGCGGTAGGAGTCGCTGAGGCTGCCACCACGCCGATCAACTACGGGGACGGGGGCCGGTTCACGCTGGTGCTCGTCGCGCTCCTCACGGCAGTCGTGGTTGCTGTCAGTCGCCACGCTCCTGCTGCTGCCTTGGCGCTGGTGTGGTTCGCGGCACTGCTGCAGGTAGGGCTCGGAACCCAGTTCCTGCTCGCCCAGGCGGGCGCTCGTGGTGGTGTGGTACGCCACGGCACGCTACGGGCATCCGTTCACCGTGGCAGCTGCCGGCGTCTCGCTTCCGGTCGGCGCCCTGTGCATCGTCTACTTCGTCATCCCGGGAGGCTACGTGCCGCTGCCCGGCGTCGTCAACTACCGCGACGTGAGCGATCTGGTCTACCGGTTCGGCGACACCTGGGCCTTCGGGGTCGCGATGCTGGCCATGGTCGTGCTGGGGGTGCCGTGGCTGGCCGGACTCGCGGTGCGGTTCAACGCGCGAGCGCGCAGCTCGGTGGCGTCCCAGGAGGTCGCCGAGGCCAGGCGGCGCAGGCGGTGCGTGAACGTGAGCAGGCCGAGGAGATCGCCCGACTGCGCGACGACCAGGCGCGGCTGGCACGCGACGTGCACGACGTCGTCGGCCACTCGTTGGCGGTGATCCTGGCCCAGGCTGAGTCGGCGCAGTACGTGCCTGACGCCGACACCGAGAAGCTCAAGGCCACGATGGCGACCATCGCCACGTCGGCACGCTCGTCGCTGCAGGACGTGCGGCAGGTGCTCACCGAGGCGCAGGACGACCGCACAGACAGCCAGCCGCGGCCGTTGGACACGCTGATCGACGGCGTCCGGGCCAGCGGCCACGAGGTGGTCTCCCGCGAGCTGGGCACCCCGCAGCCGATGCCGCCGGAGCTGGAGGTGGTCGCCTACCGAGTGCTTCAGGAGATGCTCACCAACGCGCTGAAGCACGGGTCGCGCGACGAGGCCGTGTTCGTCGAACGTCTCTGGCCGGACGGCTCGTTGGCCGGCGAGCTGCGGCTCGAGGTGCGCAACACGGTCGATGCGGTCGCTGCCGGCACTCTCGAGACCCAACCCCTGACGACCCGGGCCATCGGACACCGGTGCGGCCGTGGGCTGGACGGCATGCGCCGCCGACTCGAGGCGTGCGGCGGCCGGCTCGACGTCCGGCGCCGCGACGAGGACTCCGGGGCGACGTTCACCGCCACCGCCTGGGTGCCGGTGCGTACCGTGTCGCCGTGAGTGATCCGATCGGCGTGCTGCTCGTCGACGACCAGGACCTGTTCCGCGAGGGCGTCTCGGTGATCGTCGACGCCCAGCCGGGCATGCGGGTCGTCGGGTCGGCCGGCGACGGGCTCGAGGCCGTGCGCCTCGTCGACGAGCTGGCGCCGGACGTCGTCCTGATGGACATCCGGATGCCCGAGATGGACGGCGTCGAGGCGACCCGGCAGATCTTCGCCCCGCACCGTGTGGCCGCGCGCGAGCGACCGTGCGGGTGGTGGTGCTGACGACGTTCAACCTCGACGACCGCGCCGCGACCGCCATCCGGCACGGGGCGAGCGGGTTCCTGCTCAAGGACACGACGCCGATGATGCTGAGCGAGGCGATCCGCACCGTGCACGCCGGCAACGCGGTGCTCGCCCCGGACGACCTGTCCGCGCTGCTGGAGGGCCGGTTCACTGCTCCGACGCCAGCACCGGCCGCTTACCTGGGCCTGACCGAGAAGGAGCAGGAGGTCTTCGGTGCCGTCGCGCGAGGCCTGTCGAACGCCGAGATCGCCGCGCTGGTCTTCGCCTCCGAGTCGACGGTGAAGACCCACGTCGGAGCGATCCTGCGCAAGCTCGACCTGCGCGACCGGGTGCAGATCGTGGTCTTCGCCCATGCCCACGGCCTGGTCTGACTCCGTTCGTCGAGGCGGTACAGACACGCCCGCGGCCACACGCTCGTCGAGTAGCCGCCGAGGAACGAGGCGGCGTATCGCAGACGCCCTCAGCCCCGGGAGCGGCGCCAGATGACCACGACGTCATCCACAGCCCCGGTGATAGCGGCAGCGGCCGGCCACGAACGCGCTTGTCGGTTGAGCGGTGACCTCCACCTCGCGCAAGGCTCTGTGATCGCCCGCGCTCCGACAGCTCCCCGAGGATGCCGCGGTGCGGGAGCGAGTGCGAGCAGCACCTCGATCGCCCTGGCCGAGCACCACGATCGCGAAAGAGCTCAAGATCCTCGGGCGCCGAGTGCTCGGGTACGACGACCTCGACCACGTCGACTCACCCGAGGAGCGTCGCTGAGGCCGGGGTGGTCGCCGCGTCCAACCTCGGCCCGAGGACGCCGCTACCCAACGCCCGTACCGCGGCCCGATCCTCAACCGCGCGCCGCGGCTCGCCTCGGACGCAGCGCCGCCAACGCCGCCGCACCCCGCCGATGCATAGCTCGAGCAGAAGCACTCCAACACCCCGGAGTGCATCGACGCGCCACCCGGCTGTCACGGCTCACCACCACGATCCATGGGACCCCGGCGGCTACACCGATCCGCGCACAGCGATACTGCCGTGTCCACGGGACCACTCGTTGGCCCACAGCGACCCACCCATGCGGAACTAGCGGCGACCCAGGCTCAGCGTGCGATCGCGGCGAACCCATGCTCTCCTTGCCGGGTTGTCGGGTGTCCCGCACGTGCGGCCCCAGCCGGGAGAACCACGCTCAGAAGCCGAGCTTGCGACCGCTCGGAGTCGCCGCGCACGACCGCGCCCTTCTCCTGCGCCGAGGTCTTCAGCTCGGCCTGGAAGTCGAGCATCTTCTGCTGCAGCGCCGGGTCGGTGGCCGCGAGGATCCGCACAGCCAGCAGTCCGGCGTTGCGAGCGCCGCCGACGGCCACGGTCGCCACCGGCACCCCGGCGGGCATCTGCACGATCGAGAGCAACGAGTCCATGCCGTCGAGGTACTTCAGCGGCACCGGCACGCCGATCACCGGCAGCGGGGTGACCGCGGCGAGCATGCCGGGCAGGTGGGCTGCACCGCCGGCGCCGGCGATGATCACCGACAATCCGCGCCCGGCGGCGTCCTTGCCGTAGGACAACATCTCCTCGGGCATGCGGTGCGCCGAGACGACGTCGGCCTCGTAGCCGATGCCGAACTCGCCGAGCGCCTCGCCGGCCGCCTTCATGACCGGCCAGTCGGAGTCGGACCCCATCACGATTCCGACCTGGACGCCGGCCTGCGCCGGTGCGTTCTGGCTCATGTCACTCACTCTCGTTTCCCAGGTCGCCACGGAACCACGCAGCTGCATGACGGGCGCGTTCGAGGCAGTCGTCGAGGTCGTCACCGTAGGCGTTCACGTGGCCGACCTTGCGTCCGGGCCGCAGCCCCTTGCCGTACAGGTGCACCCGCAGGCGCGGGTCGCGCGCCATGGCGTGCGGATAGCCGTCGAAGAGCCGACCGACCTGGTCGTCGGGGCCGCCGAGGATGTTCACCATGACCGTCCAGGGTGCGCGCGCCTCCGGTGAGCCCAGGGGCAGGTCGAGGACGGCGCGCAGGTGGTTCTCGAACTGTGACGTCACTGCGCCGTCCTGGCTCCAGTGGCCGGTGTTGTGCGGTCGCATCGCGAGCTCGTTGACCAGCACGCGTCCGTCGTTGGTCTCGAACAGCTCGACGGCCAGGATGCCGTGACGTCGAGCGCCCCGGCCACGCTCAGGGCGATCTGCTGGGCCTGCGCGGCGAGCTCCGGAGCCAGGTCGGGCGCCGGAGCGATGACCTCGTGGCAGATCCCGTCGCGCTGCGTCGACGCGACGACCGGGTAGGCGGCCGCCTGTCCGCTGGGCGAGCGGGCCACCAGTGCGGAGAGCTCACGACGGAAGTCGACGAGCTCCTCGGCGAGCAGCTCGACACCGTTCTGCTCGGCGGTCGCGGAAGGGCTCGTCGCACGAGTCGGCGTCGCGCACGAACCAGACGCCCTTGCCGTCGTAGCCGCCGCGGGTCGTCTTGAGCACGCACGGGAAGCCGAACGACTCGACGTCGGCCACCGAGCTGACGACGGCGTGACGCGGGCAGGGTAGGCCGAGCTCGGTCAGCCGGGCGCGCATCACGGCCTTGTCCTGGGCGTGAACGAGTGCCTCGGGGCCGGGCCGCACCGCCACGCCGTCCGCCGCCAGGGCGTGGAGGTGCTCGGTGGGCACGTGCTCGTGGTCGAAGGTGACCACCGCAGCTCCGGCGGTCACGGCGCGTAGATCGGCGAGGTCGGTGTGGTCGCCGACCAGGTGGTCGGGGATCACCTGCGCCGCCGAGACGCCGTGGCCTCGGCCAGCAGCCGCAGCGGGATGCCGAGTGCGGCGGCCGGCTCGGCCATCATCCTGGCCAGCTGACCACCGCCGATGACGGCGACGACGGGCGCGAGGTCGGACACGCGCACAGGTTAGTGGTCGCGCGATCCCGGCCGGGCAAGGGTCAGGCGCGGCGGACCGTGAGGGGCTCGATGACTCCGAAGCCACGCACCGGACGGGCTGGCAGCGGCCGGGTCTCGAAGTCGGCCGCGGGCAGCAGCTCGGCCATGGCCGCATCGATGACGACGCGGTTGCGTCGAGCCACGTTGGTGAGCCGTGCGGCCAGGTTCACCGGAGGCCCGAAGACGTCGCCGAGCCGCATGATCACAGCGCCGCTGGCCAGACCCACCCGCACGTCGGGCATGCGGGGGTCTCGACCGATGACCTTGATGATGCCTTCGGCGGTGTCGTAGGCCCGGATCGGATCGTCGTTCACGAAGAGGATCGAGTCGCCGATGCTCTTGATGACCCGGCCGTGCTGGCTGGCCACGACGTCGGCGCACCGCGACTCGAACAGCTCGACCATGTCGCCGATCCGCTCGCGGGACAGCTCGTTGCTGAGCGCGGTGAACGACACGATGTCGGCAAATCCGACGCTGAGCTCAGTGGTGTGGGGGTCGTCGTCCCCCTCGTTGGCCATGATGCGGGCCACCGCAGCAGAGAGGTGCCGACGCCAGGTGTAGAGCATCAGCTCCTCGAAGGACTCCCCCAGAGACTCGAACATCAGCATCGCGGTCTGCTCACGCGTCTGGGGTGTGGGCTCCCCGGTGAGCATCTCCTCGATCGGATGCACCATCGCGGAGGCCTCCCAGTCTGCGAGCCGGGCCATGGTCTGGCCCAGCGCCCGGGTGAGGGTGACCGCGAGGTCGAAGTCGAGCAGGCCACCATCGACGGCCGAGACCAGCAACGACACCGCATCGATGTCGGCGCGGGTGTACATCCGGGCGCCGTCGGCCTCCGGGAAGCCCAGGGCCCGCCACAGGCGCCGAACTTCCTCGAAGGTGATGCCGGTCTCGGCGGCGACCTCGGCGGCCGAGAACTCGGCCTTCTCCCCGAGGATCTTGGCGACCAGGGCGGCGCCGGAGGTGTCGTCGCCGTCGGATTCCGGGGCCGATTCCGGGGTTCCGGGCTCTGGGGCCGGTTCCGGGGAGGGGTCCAAGGAGGTCAGTGCCCCTCGGCGCTGCGCGTCTCGCCGCCGTGCAGGTCGTGGAGCAGCTGCGTGAGCTTGCGGTGGGTCTCCTCGACGTGCGGGATGTCGTAGATCATCACCTGCCCGTTGGTGCTGGCGTCACTGATCACCAGCGTGCCGCACCCGAGCACCCGGTCGATCAGGTCACGCTCGTAGGCCACGTCACTGACCCGACCGAGCGGGATGTCATGACCGCGGCGGGTGATGACGCCGTGCCGGGTGATGAGCCGGCGGTTGGTGATCGTGTAGGAGGCAGTCAGCCAGACCAGCACGGGCCGCAGCACCCACCAGACCACGAGCAGCCCGACGACCACCCACACGATCAGCAGCGCGGTGCCGTTGTCGGTCACGAACTTCTGGAAGAGGACGCCGGCCGCGAGCAGCACCACCAGGGCCAGGATCGGGAGCAGCAGGACCTTGGGGTGGGTACGCGTGCTGACGACGATCTCCTCGCCGGGGTTCAGCAGCTTCTGGGAGATGACCACGCGGGGATCATGTCATCCGATCGATCGCACGTGCACCACATCGCCGGCCGAGACCGGGGTACGAACGTCGTCGTGCTCGACGACGAGCTGGCCGGTCGGATCGATCTCGACCGCCTTGCCCTCCAGCTGACGGCCGTCGGGGAGGTCGACGCGCACCTGCTGACCCACGGTCACGCAGGCCGCCGCGTAGGACTCCGCCAGCCGCATGCCGCTGAGGTCGCCGCCGGCCTCCCAGGCGGCGTAGGCCTCACGGAAGCCGTTGAGCACCTCGACCAGCAGCTCGGTGCGGTCGGGGGCGTGGCCGAGCTCGATCTGCGAGGGAGGTGGCGGTGGGCACCGGCAGCTCGTCAGCGGTGAGCGCCACGTTGATGCCGACCCCGACGACCGCAGCCGGCCCGGTCGGGGTCTCGATCCGCTCGACGAGGATCCCGGCGACCTTCTTCTCGGCGATCAGTACGTCGTTGGGCCACTTCACCCCAGCGTCCACGCCGCGGGCCTTGAGCACCTTGTCGACGGCGTAGCCGGCGAGCAGCGGCAGCCAGGGCCAGGCGCGGGTGGGCGTCTGGGGGCGCAGCAGCATCGAGAAGGTGAGGGCCGTGCCCGGGGGGGTGTCCCACGTGCGGTCGAGCCGGCCGCGACCCGCCGTCTGGTGGTCGGCCACGACGACCAACCCGTCGGCTCCGCCGGCCATCGCCCGTTCGGCGGCGACCGCGTTGGTGGAGGGCACGGAGTCGAGCACCTCCACGACGAGGTCGGGCATCAGCGCCGGATTGGCTCCGGTGAGGCGCAGCTTGTCGAGGGGTGGGCGCACGGTCGGCTCGGCGGTCACGCCCACTACTCTCTCCTACCGGACGTCCGTCGAAACGCATCGTGAACGAGCAGGAGACCGAGAGCAGTGAGCGCGCAGCCCGGAGAGGGAACCGACGTTCCCGCCGACATCGACCTTCACACCACGGCCGGCAAGCTGGCTGACCTCGATCGGCGCCTCGACGAGGCCGTGCACGCCGGGTCTGCCAAGGCGGTCGAGAAGCAGCACGCCAAGGGTCGCAAGACCGCGCGCGAGCGGATCGAGATGCTGTTCGACGAGGGGTCGTTCGTCGAGCTGGACGAGCTTGCCCGGCACCGGTCGACCGCGTTCGGGCTCGAGAAGACCCGCCCCTACGGCGACGGTGTGGTGACCGGCTACGGCACCATCGACGGCCGTCAGGTCTGCGTGTTCTCGCAGGACTTCACGGTCTTCGGCGGGTCGCTCGGCGAGGTCTACGGCGAGAAGATCACCAAGGTGATGGACCTCGCCATGAAGACCGGGTGCCCGATCATCGGCATCAACGAGGGCGCGGGCGCGCGAATCCAGGAGGGCGTCGTCTCGCTCGGCCTGTACGGCGAGATCTTCCGCCGCAACGTGCACGCCTCGGGCGTCATCCCGCAGATCTCGATGATCATGGGCAACTGCGCCGGTGGCCACGTCTACTCCCCCGCGGTCACCGACTTCACGATCATGGTCGACCAGACCTCGGCGATGTTCATCACCGGTCCCGACGTCATCAAGACCGTCACCGGCGAGGACGTCTCGATGGAGGACCTCGGCGGTGCGCGCACCCACAACACCAAGTCCGGCAACGCGCACTACATGGCCTCCGACGAGGAGGACGCCATCGACTACGTCAAGGCGCTGCTGTCCTACCTGCCGCAGAACAACCTCGACGAGGGCGTCATCTACGACGAGGTTGCCGACACCGAGATCACCGATCTCGACCGCACGCTCGACACCATCATCCCGGACTCGCCGAACCAGCCCTACGACATGCACGACGTGATCACCGCGGTGCTCGACGACGAGGAGTTCGTCGAGGTCATGGAGCTGTTCGCGCCGAACCTGATCATCGGCTACGGCCGGGTCGAGGGCCGCCCGGTCGGCATCGTCGCGAACCAGCCGATGCAGTTCGCCGGCTGCCTCGACATCGACGCCTCGGAGAAGGCCGCACGCTTCGTGCGCACCTGCGACGCGTTCAACATCCCGGTGCTGACCTTCGTCGACGTCCCCGGCTTCCTGCCCGGCACCGACCAGGAGTGGAACGGCATCATCCGCCGTGGCGCGAAGCTGATCTACGCCTACTCCGAGGCGACCGTGCCCCTGATCACCGTCATCACCCGCAAGGCCTACGGCGGCGCCTACGACGTCATGGGTTCCAAGCACCTCGGCGCCGACATCAACGTCGCCTGGCCGACCTCGCAGATCGCGGTGATGGGTGCGCAGGGTGCCGCAAACATCGTGCACCGCAAGACCCTGGCCAAGGTCGAGAAGGACGGCGGTGACGTCGAGGCCAAGCGCGCCCAGCTGATCGACGAGTACGAGACCACGCTGGCCAACCCCTACATCGCAGCCGAGCGCGGCTACATCGACGCGGTGATCATGCCCGCACGAGACCCGCGTCGAGATCGTGCGCTCGCTGCGCCTGCTGCGCACCAAGCGCGCCACGCTCCCCCCAAGAAGCACGGGAACATCCCCCTGTGAGCGGGGGCAGCGAAGCGCCCCCCGAGCAGGGGGATATCGCCGACCCGTCGGTTCTGTCGCGGAGGAGCGAAGCGGGGGAGCGACCGAAGCGACGTGTCGGCGCAACCCCAGCGAACGGCGAGCCGGGAGGCGAGCGATGAGCAAAGGATACAGGCGGAAACCCAACAGGGGACGCCACGGCAGAGAACGCCCAACCAGAGACCGACGCCACGGCAGAGTGAGAGTCATCTGGAGTCGAACGCCACGGAAGAATCCGTGCAGGCGCAAGCCGCACCCCAGCCCGAACAGAAGCCCCTCCTGCGCGTCATCAACAGCGACGCATCACCCGAGGAGATCGCCGCGATCGTGGCGGTGTTCTCCGCGCTCGGCGGTGGTGCCGCACCGGCCCGCAAGGTGCGACCCGACGTGGAACCACCCGGAGCGGATGGTGCGGCCGACAGTCGCCCACGGCCCGGGCGGCTGGCGCGCCAGCTCGCTGCCGCGCTGACGGTCAGCTCACCGTGGTCGTCCCAGTGCACGTGTACTGCGTGCCTCCGACCGGCACCCAGCGGCCCTGACGCAGCACGATGAACCGGTTGCACTCCCCGACGCGCTTGGCGCCCACACGCTGAGGCGCGTGCATTCCGTGCGAGGTCCAGTTGTCGACCGAGCGGATCGCGGAAATCAGGCGCTCTCTATCGAGCCGTCCCCCGAGCGCGATCGCCTGCTCTACGAAGAGGCGCGCGGCCGACCACGCGTACGCACCGAAGAACGTCGGCTCGACGCCTGGCCGTACCTGGTCCAGCCACGAGGTGTAGAGGCGCAGCTCGGGACTGCGAGCCGTCTCCTCGAACGGTGTCAGGCTGGTGAAGACCACCGTGCCTTCGACCGCCGAGCCCCCGGAATCAGCGTAGGCGGGCTTGTAGACCGACGGGTCGTTCATGAACACCACGGGCTCGAACGCCTGCTGCTGCATCGCCTGCGCGAGCCGCACGGCAGTTCCGTCGCTGCCGATCATCTGGACGTACTCGATGCCGGCGTCCTTCATTTGCTGGGCGTAGGGGGCGTAGTTGAACTCGGAGATGTCGATGCCCTGGACGATGTCGAACTGCATCCCGCGCTTTTCGAAGATCTTGACCTGCGCCTTGGCGTTGTCGGGGGCCGCCCCGATGTTGATGTAGAACATCGCGGCGTGCTTCCCGGCGCTGCCGTAGTTGCGCAGAACGAAGTCGGGAACGGCGTTCTGGAACTCACCCGGATTCGATGACAAGGCGCCGAAGCACGTGCGGCACGTGATCCTCTCCGGCGTGATGGCCGCAGTGCGGATGTCCGGTAGTCCGCACCGGGCGGTGACGGCGGCACCCGACGCGTCGAACGCCGACATCGACCCGACCATCGCGAAGACCTCCGCGCACCCCCGGGTGTACGCCTCCTGCTCGGCGACGCCATCCGTGCGCGTGTCGTAGCCGTTGAGCGCGAGCTTGCGGCCGCAGACGTCACCTGTGGCGTTGAAGTACGCCACAAATGCCCGGACGGCGTCCTGGCTTGCCTCAAAGATTCCGGGCTGCGGACCCGAGACATCAGCGGCGTTGCCGATCGTGATCGTGTCATCGGTGATTCCGGGGCCGTTGCCGAACCCGTCGCACGAACCGGCTGGATCCGTTTCCGTCGGCTTCTGGGATGCTGCGGCGGGCTCGGGCACCGCCGATCTCCCCGCCCCCCGACGGCGCGAGGACCGAATCACCTGGGGCGGCGTCGGCAGAGTCGGGGGGCCTGGGCGTCGCGCCCCCAGCCGCGAGGCCCGGCAACGTGTCGAGACGGACTGTGGGCGGCGCCGCGTCGGCCGCGGTGGTGAGCCTCCCGGGCCTCGGCCGGCGCGCAGCGAGGCCGTCTGCACCTCCTCGGGTTGAAGCTGGGATCCGCACCCGGCCAGGGCACCGACGACCGCGCCGAGACGACGAACGCCGCGACGATCCTGAGGACCGCGGGGCGGGACGCGCAGCCTCACGCTCGGGCCGCGCTCTCGAGGCGGACGCCGTACCGTTCGACGTAGCCGGCGAAGCGTTCGTGCAGGGCTCTGGGTCCAGGCCGAGCCCGGCTACGTCGTAGCGGTGGACGCCGAGCGAACCCCGCGGATTCGCCACGACGTAGTCGGTCATGGCAGCAAACGCGCCGGCACCCGGCGCGATGCCGAGCGAGTCGTAGACCGACTCCATGGTCTCGACCGGTCGCGCGACGAGGTGCTCGTAGTGCACGTCGACGATCGGGTGGTCGGGCCGACGATCTGCGGAAGTCGTCGATGCCGCGGATCGACTGCTCCAGCGTGGTCGGTCCAGTGCTCGCGGACGTAGTCGCCGTGATCGGCCTCGGAGAACGTTCCGGACATCGCGCTGATCAGGCTGCACACCGAGGCAGCCAGCATCGCCGGATCGCGGTGCAGCACGACCAGACGCGCGTCGGGGTAGGTGTCGACCAGGGCATCGAGCGCGAGCGCATGACCGGGGCTCTTGAGCGTCCATCGGCCAGTCGTTCCGCCGCTCTGCAGCACCTGGAGCACCTGGCGGTGGAAGGCGTAGGCCGCATGGTTGTCACCGCCTCGCCACCACGCTGCGTAGGACGGCACGTTGGCGATGGCCTCCCACGAGATCGAGCGGAACGCCTGGCCCAGCACCGAGATGCACTCGGTGGGCGACGTCGCATCCTCGTGGTGAATGGCGCGGATGGCCGGGTTGAGCGCCTCCAGCATGTCGGTGCCGGCCTGGGCGGCGTCCACGCGTGGGCCGACGAGTCGTTCGTCGGGACGCGGAGGTGGGACCGAGTCACCCGACTCCCAGCGCAGCAGGGATCGGTTGGCCGGGTCCCGGTCGAGCAGGTTGCTGAACAGGGTCGTGCCCGCGCGGAACAGGCCCACGACGACCACAGGTGCCTCGACCGGCGTCGCGGCGAGACTCGGATGCTGAGCCAGGTGGTCGACCACGCGCAGTCGGTTGACCAGAGCCGCCACCAGCGCGCCAGCCACGGCGAGCTCACCCAGCTCGCTGAGCCTTGCCTCGGCGTCGAGAGCCGCCGACAGCACCTCGAGTCCCTCGAACGCCGAGGGGTCACCGAGGTCGTCGAGCCCGGTCTGGGCAATCGCCTGGTCCACCAGCTCCGCCGCGTTCACGGGATCACCACCGTCCGACCCCAGGTACGGCGGGCCGCATGCTCTTCCAGAGCGCCGGCCACGCCATCGAGACCAACCCGCTTCCCGACCACGGGCCGGATCGATCCCGCCGCCGCGAGCTCGAGCAGCGCTTCATGGACGCGAGCTCCGGTGGCTGGGGGAAACGGGTTGATCCCGAACTGGCGGAAGGCGCGGGGCACGTCGAGGTAGGCCAGGAGCACACCCATCGCCGTCATGTTGGCCATCGACAGCTTCCGCAGCGCTCGGCCGGTGAGACCGGATTCTGGATCGTCGTTGAATCCGACCGCGAGGTAGCGCCCGCCGTGGGTGCCGCAGGTCCAGAGCGTCTCGGTGAGGTCGCCACCGATCGGGTCGAAGATGACGTCGACTCCACGCTCCGCGGTCTCGTCCATGACCACGTCGAAGATGGCGGCACCCTCGACCTCGTGGGTATCGACGACGAGGTCGGCACCCAGGTCGAGGCAGAGCTTGGCTTTGTCGACGCCACCCGCCATGGCGATCACCCGGGCTCCGGCAGCCACGGCCAGCTGCACCGCCGCGGTGCCGACAGCACTCGCCGCTCCACGGACCAGCACCGTCTCGCCGCGCTGCACCGCAGCGCGCTCGTGCAGAGCCAGCCAGGCCACGTGGAAGGGCAGCGTGAAGGCTGCCGCTTCGACGTCGTCATAGGTCTCGGGGGCTGCAAAGACCGGACCGGCCAGCGCATACTCCGCGAGGCCCCCGATCGACTGCGGGCAGATACCGACCACTCGACGACCTTGCCACTCCTCCATGCCCTCACCGCTCGCCTCGACGAGACCGGCGACGTCCATCCCGAGGGTGAACGGCGGCTGCGCCATGACCGCCGCAACACCTCCGGCGCAGCGGGCGATGTCACCGAAGTTCAGCGATGCCGCGGCCACTCGGACCAGGACCTGCCCCGGTCCGGGAATGGGCATGTCGACGTCCCCGACCTCGATCGCCTCCCGTGGGGCTCCGTGCCTGACGACCCTGACCGCTCTCATCCGTGCACCTCGTCTCGTCGCGACTGACGTCACGGGCGGAAGGTATTAGGAGGGCGTACCAAAAGTCAACGGGCCCGGGCCCCCGCGATCGCGCCGGCCAGGTCGACCAGGTGGTCGATGAAGCGCTCGACCGGAAGCTGGGGCCGGCTCCCTTCACCGGCTCGCGCGCGCCGGGCGACGGCGCCGAGGACGAACGAGGTCAACAGCGCGAACCGCTCATTGCGGAGCGCGTCGTCCATCGGCGTCATCCGCTCGGCCAACAGTGCGAAGACTTGGTAGCCACCGGTCCGGGCCAGGGCCGCGGACAGCTCGGCACTCTGGCTGCCAGGATCCTGCTCGATGAGCTCACCCAGGATCACCAGGTAGCACCGGCCGCGCCAACCGGTCTCCGCGAGCTCGACCGCGGGCCGAACGATGGCCTCCACGACCGAAGCCAGGTCGTCATCGGGACGGGTTCGCGCCCTGGCGAGCAGCTCGCCCTCGCGGCGGGCCAAGAACTCCGCGTGCTGGTCGAGCACCGCCACCAGCAGCCCGTCGCGGCTACCGAAGTGGTACTGCACCGCGCCGCGATTGCGTTGGTCTGCGCGCCGAGCGATCTCCACCAGGGACGCCACCGCGACACCCTCCTCGGCGAATGCGCGCATTGCAGCATCGATCAGCCCCGCCCGCGTCGCCTCACTCGCCACGAGAGCGAGGGTAGTGACCGAAGTGGCCGTGGTCAGTCGACGGCGGGATCGTGAGCATGGCGGCCGCCATGGCCACCAGGTTCGCGATGAACTGCTCGGTCGGCAGCTGGGTGCGGCTACCGGTGCCGCTCTCTTGGATGGCCCGGGCGCGGCGGGCGGCGGCACCGAGGAAGAACGCGGTGAAGAGCGCCAGCCGTTCGTCCTCGAGCTCGATCGGGATGGCGGGCATGCGTGCGCGCAACAGGTCGTAGACCTCGAAGCCGCCTGTACGTGCCAAGGCTGCGGTGAGGTCGTCGCTGAGCGACTCGGCGGCCTGGTCGACGAGCTCGGCGACGATCATCAGGTAGCAGCGTCCGGACCAGCCCGCCTCGGAGAGCTCGACCGTGGGGCGCACCAGCGCCTCGATCACCGCCGAGACGTCGTCCGGGCGCGTCTGGGCGATCTCCAGGAGCTCGCGCTCGCGCACCCCGAGGAAGTCGGCGTGCTTCTCGAGCACGGCGACGAGCAGGCCTTCGCGACCCCCGAAGTGGTAGTGCACGGCACCTCGGTTGCGCTGCCCGGCCTGCCGGGTGATCTCGACCAGGGAGGCCGCGGTGACGCCGACTGCGGCGAACTCACGGAGCGCGGCGTCGACCAGCCCGGCGCGCGTCGTCTCGGTTGCCACGGCGTCACCCTACGGCGCTGGCGAGAGCGAACGTGGCTAGAACCGCAGCGAGAGACACCAAGAGCCCGGCGAGGGCTGCCTGGCCCAGCCAGAGCCGTCTGACGACGACCGCGTCGGCGGCGTCCGAACTCGGCACCGGCGCCCGCTGGGCGCGCCAGAGCACGACAGCACCCAGCGCAAGAAGGGGCGCGAACGTCGGCCAGTAGCGGGTGCTCGCCTGGTGCACGAACGGTTGCAGCAGCATTGCTCCGAACGTGAGCTTGAGGGCCAGCAGCTCCACCTGGCGCGGCACCGGACGACGCAGCGCGGTGACCATGAGCACCAACATCAGCGCGAGGAACGGGTAGTAGAGCAACGAGCTGGTCACCCGGATCGGCCAGGCCCAGACGTCGGTGGGACCGGGAGCCTCGTGCCGCGTACCGGGGTGGAACCAGTTCTCGTAGCCGGCGGGGTAACCGGCGTAACGCGCCAGGTTGCCGAGCACGTCGGCGGAGTAGCTGGTGGCGGTGGTGCCCTGGCGGGCGTAGGCCGACATCTGCCGCAGCACCTCGACCTCGCCGACACCGGTGACTCGCGCCGTCTCACGCGCGTAGCGGACCGGGGAGAACCAAATGGTGGAGTCGGGGTCACACTCGCCGTAGCAGAGGCGGCCCCGGTCGCCGAAGGCGTTGGCGAGCGCCGTGCCGACGGTGGTCGTCGTGGTCACGCGGCTGTCCAGCGTGCGCGAGGCCGCGACTGACCACGGCAGCAGCATCGCGAGCACGACGACCGCACCGAGCCCGAGCGCGGCCATCGAGCGCCAACGCAGGGCTCCGCGCAGCCACACCAGCGCGCCCAGTGCGAGCAGCACGAAGAGCCCGACCAGCAGCGGTGACGTGCTGGAGCGGAGATAGAGGGTGACGCCGGTGACGAAGCCGAACCACGCTGCGTCCCGCCAGCCGACGCTGCTGCCCGCCACGTAGCCGCGGACGATCCGCACGAGCAAGCAGACCAGGACAACGACCAGCAGCCCGGCCGGAAGGTCGCCCCAGGAGGTGTAGGAAAACAAGAGCCACATCGGCACGAGCCCGGGAAACACCAGCAGCAGCGCGGCCGGCACGTGCCCAAAGGTGCGGCGCACCACGAGCACGGCGCCGAGAAGCAGGACGGTCGTCAGTACCCCGGTGTAGGCGCGGAGCAGCTCCAGGCCGGCGTCCGGCACCAGCAGGTAGAGGGGCGCCAGCAGCGTCGACATGCCCGGCATGAACCAGCCGCTGGCCACCACGCTGTCGCGCAGCTCGGCGGTGTCGGGCCCGTGGAAGGAGCCGAGGTCGCGCAGCAGGTTCGACATCGCTCGGGCGCCGTCGACGTACTGTGCCTCGTCGCCGACCAGCGGCGCATTGAGCACACGTGGGTAGAGCAGCGCCTTGAGGAGCACGTGGGCCAGCACCAGCACGAGCAGCAGCCGGCCCGGCGGCACCGCCCGCACACGGTCGAGGAGCCTGGCGACACGGTCAGACAGCTCAGTCATCCGGCGGTCCATCGAAGCGGTCGAAGCGCTTGGTCTGCTGCAGGTCGGTGCACGACGCCTGCTGCTCGACCGAGAGGCTCGCGGCGGGCAGGTCGAAGGTGATGCTCCCCCGCACGATCGAGTCGTCGGGAACGTCGAACGCGCTCACCCGGACCGTGAGCGTCCCGTAGTCGGGCCGTGCGAAGGAGCCGTTTCCGCTGTTCGTGAAGCCGGCCTCCGTCAGCGCCGCGGTCACCCCTGCCTCGGCCGTGGCCACGTCGACCAGGTCGTAGTGCAGCTCGATGCGCCGCGCCGCACCCCCCGTCGGCAGGGACACCATCTGGTCGGCACGCAGCTGCACAGCAAGGTCGAGCCGCACACCGTCCGGCAGCGGGTCGCAGGGGCCTCCGAAGGGCGCGGCGGCCAGGGCCGGTCGGTAGACGGGGTCGACGGGGGCACGGTCAAGGCGTCCGCCGATCAACATCAGCAGCGCGAGGACCCCGAGCAGCGCCGGGAGGACGACGGCCGGCCGGGCGAACCGCATCGCGCGGCCGGTCTCGATCTGGTGCATGTCGGGGCACAGGCTAATCGGCGTGCTACTACGGTCGTGGACGTGGTCACCCTCGTGCTCGGCTCTGCCTCCCCCGCCCGGTTGAAGACGCTCCGCGGCGCCGGCATCGAGCCGCGCGTGATCGTGTCGGGCGTCGATGAGTCGCAGCTGGTCGGGCTGCCCCCCGGCGAGCTCGCCCTGCAGCTGGCCGAACTGAAGTGCGCGGCAGTGAGTCAGCACGCCGATCTACCCAAGGGGGCACTCGTGCTGGGTTGCGACTCGGTGCTCGAGCTCGACGGTGAGGCGCTCGGCAAGCCCGACGACGCGGCCGACGCGATCGCCCGATGGCGGCAGATGCGCGGACGCAGCGGCATCCTGCAGACCGGGCACTGCCTGCGCGACACAGGGTCCGACCGCGTGGCAGCGGCCGTGGCGGCCACGACCGTTCACTTCGCCGACGTCACCGACGCCGAGATCGAGACCTACGTGGCCAGTGGCGAGCCGCTGCACGTCGCGGGCGCGTTCACGGTCGACGGTCTCGGTGGCGCGTTCGTCACCGGCATCGAAGGCGACTTCCACAACGTCGTCGGCCTCAGCCTGCCGCTGCTACGCGAGCTGGTGGCTGAGCTGGGTCACACGTGGACGGAGCTGTGGTCGGCGTGAACCGGACGACGGAACACGAAGCGACGGAACAAGTAGAAGCGAGCGCCGAACGCCAGGATCAGGCCGATGCCGTTGGCGGCGACGTTGTCGGCCCACGCTGACTCCTGACCCAGCACGTGCCGGCTGATGGCCAAGCACCCGACCGGCAGGACCATCGCAGCGAAGTTGATGACGACGTACGCCGTCCAGCCGCCGTCGGCCTGCTGCGGCGGCCGGTGCGGGAAGACCCAGCCGCGCGCGCCGTGGTAGCTGATCACCATGCCGATGGTGTTGGCGAGCACGTAGGCGGTCAGGGCGTGGTCGCCCATGATCGGGTCGCCGATCAGCCACCCGTGCACAGCGGCGTTGAAAAGGATGACCGCGACCCAGGTGGCGAGCTGGGCGACGAAGAAGAAGCGCCACACCTCGCCCAGGAGGCGTCGCCAGCCGTCACTCACACGCGCAAGTATCCGTCACGCCATCGCGTTCCTGGGGAGCGGTACGGCGTGTGGCTCTACTCGACAGGCAGGCCCAGCCCGCGCGCGATGAGCATCCTCTGGACCTCCGAGGTGCCTTCGCCGACCTCGAGCACCTTGGCGTCGCGGTAGAAGCGCGCCACCGGGTACTCCTCCATGAAGCCGTACCCCCCGAAGACCTGGGTGGCGATGCGGGTGGCGGTGACGGCCGACTCGGTGGAGTAGACCTTCGCCACCGACGCGGCCTGCTTGAACTCCCGGTAGGGCGCGCCGGCATCCTTGAGGGCCGCGGCACGGTAGGTGAGCAGGCGCGAGGCCTGCAGCATCACCTCGAGGTCGGCGATCTGGAAGGCCACGCCCTGCTTGCGCCCGATCGGGCCACCGAAGGTCTGTCGCTCGCCGGCATACTGAACGCTCATGTCGAGGCAGGCCTGGATGCAGCCGACGCTGAGGGCCGAGATGGCGACCCGGCCGTCGTCGAGGGTGGCGAGGAACTGCGCATAGCCGCGACCCTGCTCGCCGAGCAGGTGGTCGGCCGGCACGTGGCAGTCCTCGAAGCTCAACGGGTGGGTGTCGGAGGCGTGCCAGCCGAGCTTGTCGTAAGGCTTCTCGGCGGTGAACCCGGGCGTGCCGCTGGGCACCATGATCGCCGAGATCTCCGGACGCCCGTCGTCGCGCGTGCCGGTGCGGGCAGTGACCGTCACCAGGCTGGTGATCTCGGACCCGGAGTTGGTGATGAACTGCTTCGACCCGTTGACGACCCAGTCGTCACCGACCAGCTCGGCCTTGGTCTTCGTGGCGCCGGCGTCCGACCCCGCGCCCGGCTCGGTCAGCCCGAAGCCGGCGAGCGAGTCCCCCGCGACCAGCGCCGGCAGCCATTCCTGCTTCTGCGCATCGGTGCCGTAGGTCAGGATCGGGTTGATGCCGAGACCCACGCCGGCCTGGAGGGTGATGCCCATGGACTGGTCGACCCGGCCGAGCTCCTCGATCGCGACGCAGAGGCTGGTGAAGTCGCCGTCCTCGCCAGCACCGCCGAACTCCTCGGGCGCGGTCAGGCCGAAGAGCCCGAGCTTGCCCATCTGGCGGACGACGTCGACTGGGAAATAGTGGTCGCGGTCCCACTGGGCCGTGTGCGGGGCGATCTCCGCCTCCGCGAACTCGCGAACGCTACGACGGAACTCCTCGTGCTCACGGGACAGCTCAAAGCTCATGTCCGTACTCTAGACGACAGGTTAGCGATCGTTAACCCACGCAGGCCGTAGCCTCCTCGACATGAGCTCTCCGACGCCAGCCCAGGCATCCGTTCCGACCCCGGCACCGGCAGACCTTCAGCGCCTGCGACGGTGGAACCTGGGCCTGTCGGTGCTGCACGTGGGACAGGCTGTTGCGGTCCTCGCCTTGGCCTCGTCGTTCGCGATCACGGTGACGTCGAGCTTCCCCCAGGGCCCACCAGGATCGACCACACCGGCGCCCGACGGCCTGTTCGACGTACGGATCGGTGTCGCGATCGCGGTCTTCCTGGTGCTGGCCGCGCTCGACCACGCCCTCACCGGTTCGCTCCTGCGCCGGCGCTACGAGCAGGACCTGGCGAAGGCATCAACCGGTTTCGCTGGACCGAGTACTCCGTGTCGGCGACCTTGATGGTGATCCTGATTGCCTTCTACGCCGGCATCACCGACATCGTCGCAATCGTGGCCCTGGCCGGCGTGAACATCTCGATGATCCTGTTCGGCTGGCTGCAGGAGGCCACCACCGCGACGGCCGACGGCAGGAGGCCGTCGTTGCTGCCCTTCTGGTTCGGCTGCATCGCGGGCGCGACCCCCTGGATCGCCATCGGCACCAACGTCATCGGGGCTGAGACCGTGCCTGGATTCGTCTACGGAATCTTCGTGTCCCTCTTCATCTTCTTCAACTGCTTCGCGGTCAACCAGTGGTTGCAGTATCGCCAGGTCGGACCGTGGAGCGACTACCTCTTCGGCGAGCGCGTCTATCTGGTGCTCAGCCTCGTGGCCAAGTCGGCACTGGCCTGGCAGATCTTCGCCGGCTCGCTGGCCGGCTGACCTACCTTCGCTGCCCGGCTCAGTCGCAGTTGTCGCAGAGGCCGGTGGCCGGAACGGCCATGAAGCACCGCGGGCAGACGTTGATCGGTCGGTCGGAGGCCGCGACTCGCTTGGGTGCGGCCGGTTCCTTGGGTTGCGTGGGGGCCTTCGCGGCTCGGGCGGCGCCAGGCACGCCCGGCGTCCGCGGAGCACTCGTGCGGGGGGCGCGGGCCGAGCGGGCGCGTCCGGTCGTCACCTCAGCTGGGTAGCCGCCGCCTTCCGGAGCCGAACCGGCCCACTGGTAGCACGCCAGCCGGGCACGGGCAGCATGCCGCTCGCGCGCCGAGGCGTCGATGATCGGCAGCTCCTCGACCGCGCGCAGCAGGTCCTCGTAGCGCTCCCCCACCCAACCGCGGTCGTCGACGATGAGCGCCGTCAAGGGCGGGTGGCCGTGCTGGTGGTGGACGACGGCCAACGGTGCCAGCAGCTTGCGCAGCCATCGCTCCGGCGGGCGGGTCGTGTGGATGCCACTGGCCCACTGGATGCGCTCGGCGAACGACGCTTCGCTCACCACGTCGTGGTAGACGGCAGCGACCTCCTCCAAGACGTCGTGCGCCGACTTGGCCCACGCCTCGAGGGCGATCGCCTCGTTCGTGGAGATGCCGTCGGGTTCGTGCCAGAACCCCTTGCGTTCTTGTACGTACTCCGACACGTCTCCGAGCATAGGCGGCCACCGATGGGCCCCGGCGTCCAGCCTGGGAGCCTCCTGCGGGGAGGCTCTCCAGGAGCGATAACCTGCCGGGCGAGTCCGATCGAGTTCAAGGTCAAGTTCAACCGAGCCCAGGAGTTCGCGTGTCCGAGGTCAAGCCGCTGCAGAAGGTCCTGATCGCCAACCGTGGCGAGATCGCGGTCCGGGTCATCCGGGCCTGCAAGGACGCCGGCATCGGAAGCGTCGCCGTCTACGCCGAGCCCGATCGTGACGCGCAGTTCGTGCGGATCGCCGACGAGGCTCACTCACTGGGTGGCGCGACCCCGGCCGACTCCTACCTCGACATCGCCAAGATCATCGCGGTGGCCGAGAAGACCGGCGCCGACTCGATCCACCCCGGCTACGGCTTCCTCGCCGAGAACGCCGACTTCGCCCAGGCCGTGATCGACGCCGGGCTGATCTGGATCGGCCCGCCGCCGGCCGCGATCACCGCGCTGGGCGACAAGGCCAAGGCCAAGCAGATCGCCCAGAAGGCGAACGCCCCGCTGGCCCCCGGCACCAAGGAACCGGTCAAGGACGCCGACGAGGTCGTCGCGTTCGCCAAGGAGAACGGCCTGCCGGTCGCCATCAAGGCTGTCTTCGGCGGCGGCGGCCGTGGCCTCAAGGTCGCGCGCACTCTCGAGGAGATCCCCGACGCCTACGAGTCGGCGGTGCGCGAGGCCATCAGCGCCTTCGGCCGCGGTGAGTGCCTGGTCGAGAAGTTCCTCGACCAGCCGCGTCACGTCGAGACCCAGTGCCTGGCCGACTCGCACGGCAACGTCGTGGTCGTCTCGACCCGCGACTGCTCGCTGCAGCGCCGCCACCAGAAGCTGGTCGAGGAGGCGCCCGCACCATTCCTCACCGACGACCAGATCGCCCGGCTCTACGAGTCGTCGAAGGCGATCCTGCGCGAGGCGCAGTACGTCGGCGCCGGCACGTGCGAGTTCCTCGTCGCCAAGGACGGCACGATCTCGTTCCTCGAGGTCAACACCCGCCTCCAGGTGGAGCACTGCGTCTCCGAGGAGGTCACCGGCATCGACCTCGTCCGCGAGATGTTCCGCATCGCCGCTGGCGAAGAGCTCGGCTACTCCGACCCTGAGATCCGCGGCCACTCGATCGAGTTCCGCATCAACGCCGAGGACGGCGGCCGCAACTTCATGCCCGCGCCCGGCACCCTGTCGGCGTGGAGCCCGCCCAGCGGCCCCGGCGTCCGCCTCGACGGCGGCTACGAGAACGGCGAGACGATCCCCGGCGCGTTCGACTCGCTGATCGCCAAGCTGATCGTCACCGGTCGCGACCGCACCCAGGCCATCGAGCGCTCGCGCCGCGCCCTCGACGAGTTCGTCGTCGACGGCATGCCCACCGTGATCCCGTTCCACCGCGCCGTGCTCAACGACCCGGCATACGTCGGCACGGGCAAGGACGGCTTCACCGTCTACACGACCTGGATCGAGACCGACTTCGACAACCAGATCGAGCCCTTCGGCGGCGACGCGGCCGAGGCCGAGGAGCCCGGCGAGCGGCAGACCGTGGTCGTCGAGGTCGGCGGCAAGCGCCTCGAGGTCGTCATCCCGGCCGGCCTCGGTGGACTCTCCGCCGGTCCCGCCGGCGCGGCCAAGAAGCCCAAGCGCGCCGGTGGCAAGAAGGCCGGCGCCGCGGCGAGCGGTGACGCCGTCACCAGCCCGATGCAGGGCACCGTGGTCAAGGTCGTCGTCGAGGAGGGCCAGGAGGTCGCCGAGGGCGACACCGTGGTCGTGATCGAGGCGATGAAGATGGAGCAGCCCCTCAAGGCCCACAAGGCCGGCACGGTGACCGGCCTCTCCGCTGCAGTGGGTGAGACGGTGACCAATGGCGCAGTCATCTGCGAGCTCAAGGACTGATCCTCCCGAGCCTGGCCACGCTGTCTCCGGCCAGGCGGTGGTGGCCGGCGTCGTCACGGCCGTGGTCGGCTTCACCTCCTCGTTCGCGGTGGTGCTGGCCGGGCTGACCGGGGTCGGCGCCTCGCCCGACGAGGCGGCGTCCGGGCTGCTCGTGCTGAGCCTCACCATGGGCCTGGGCAGCATCGTGTTCTCGTGGCGCGGGCAGATCCCGGTGACGCTCGCCTGGTCGACCCCCGGCGCGGCGCTGCTGGCGGGCGCGACGATCCCGGATGGCGGGTACGCCGACGCGGTCGGTGCGTTCGTCGTGGCCGGGCTGCTGTACGCCGCCACCGGCCTGATCCGACCGCTGGGCGACTGGGTGGCCCGCATCCCGATGCCGCTGGCCAACGCGATGCTGGCCGGCGTCCTGCTGGTGCTGTGCGTCGAGCCGTTCCTCGCTCTGGGCGACGACCCCGCCGCGATCGCTCCGGTGCTGGCCACCTGGCTGGTGTTGATGCGGCTCGCGCGACGCTGGGCGGTGCCTGGTGCGCTTGCGGCCGCACTCGTCGTGATCGTGGTGAGCGGCTCGCTGTCCGACGTCCGAGCCGGCGATCTCGCACCTCAGCTCACCTGGACCACGCCGACCGTCGACGTCATCACGATCCTCGCGATCGGGGTGCCGCTCTACCTCGTGACGATGACCAGCCAGAACATCCCCGGGGTCGCGGTGCTCGGCTCGTTCGGCTACCGGGCTCCACTGCAGCCGGCGCTGGTCTACTCGGGCGCCGCCACGATGGCCACGGCCGGACTGGGGGGCTACTCGATCAACCTGGCGGCGATCTCGGCGGCATTGGCGGCCGGGCCCGCCGCCCATGAGGATGCCACCCGGCGCTGGGTTGCCGGTGCCTCGTGCGGAGTCACGTACCTGCTCATCGGACCGCTCGCGGCGTTGGTCACCACGGTCTCCGCGGCGGCACCGGCGGGCGTGATCGCGTCCGTGGCCGGGCTGGCGCTGCTGGGCACGTTCGGGTCGGCGGCGTCGTCCGCGTTGAGCGACGCGGGGTTCCGAGAGGCCGCCGCCCTGACCTTCGTGGTGGCGGCTTCGGGACTGACGCTCGGTGGCATCGGCGCCGCGTTCTGGGCCCTCGTCGCAGGTGGGCTGTTCGTGCTGGTGATGCACTGGCGTGATCCCGCTACGCCGTCCAGTCGCTCCTGATCAGCCCGTAGACCCAGGAGTCGGAGACCTCCCCGCGGGGCCTAGATTTGGTCTTGCATTCGAATGTGTGTTCTAGTAGAATGGCGCAATGATCACGGACCTCGCCGACGCAGCGCCGACCCCGGCACTGCTGCTCGACTTGGTCGCGCGGCAACGGGCGGTCGCCGATGACGCCGAGCGCCAGATCCTGGTCGCTGCGGTCGCCTGGGCGCACGCTCACCCGGTCCTTGAGCCGGGCGACCGAGTCCTGGCAGGTCGCGCCGTCCGCGGGCTTCTCGCTGAGCGAGCTCGACGATGCGGCTGCTGCGGCCTCCGACGAGGAGGGCTGTGCATGGTTCGCCATCCCGCCGGTCGCGTGGCACGCCCCCGCGGCCTTCGCGGCGGCCAACCACCAGTCGGAGGTGGCCGGCAAGGCGCTCATGCGCGACGCCCTCGTGCTGTGTCATCGGATGCCGCGCACGTGGGCGCGTCTCCTGGCGGGCGACGTCCCGGCGTGGCGAGCCCGGGTCATCGCCAAGGCCACTCTCGGACGTCCCGGCGACGTCGTGGCGGATCTCGACGTCCAGGTCGCTCCCATCGCTGCGACTGTGGGTCCGATCACGCTCGACCGATTGCTCGACGAGAGCTACCAGCGCCTGCACGCCGAGGAGCGCGAGCTTGAGTCCCTCGAGGCGCTCGACAGCTGCCACGTCACCCTCCATCAGGAATCGATCAACCACACGGGCATCGCCGACCTGACAGTCCGAGGCGACTGGAAGGACCTCCACGACTTCGACAGTGCCGTCGCCGAGGTCGCCAGCGCGCTGCAGGCTCGAGGCTGCGACGCACCGCTCGATGTTCGCCGTTCGATGGCCGTCGGCGTGCTCGCCGATCCCGCACAGGCCATCGCCCTGCTGACCGACGCTCCGGCTCCGACCCCACGCAAGCGACGGTTCTCTACCTCCACCTCACCGAGGACGCCGTTGCAGGTCACGACGCGGTGGGGCGCAACGAGACCACCGGGCGACCTGAGCTTGAGCAGCTCATCCGGGCCTGGTGCGGCCGCAGTGACACTCACGTCACCGTCAAGCCGATCATCGACCTGGCCCACCACCACCACGTCGGTGCCTACGAGGTCCCTGAGCGACTGCGCGAGCAGTCCGCGCTCCTGCACGGCACGTGCGTCCACCCCTGGTGCACCCGGCCGGCCCGTGGTTGCGACGTCGACCACATCACGTCCTTCGGAAGCGAGGGACCCACCTGCTCGTGCAACGTCGCGCCACTGTGCCGACATCATCATCTGCTCAAGACCCACACTCCGTGGACCTACAAACGCATCGACGCCACCACGTTCTTGTGGACCGATCCGCACGACCGGCGCTACCTCAAGCAACGCGGATGCACGAGCGTCGTCGACGAGTCCTCGCAGCCCGCCCTGCGCAGCGCCTGACGCTGACACCCTTTGGATCAACTCTGAGACAGGGGGCCTGGGGTGAACCAGACGGGCGCACTGCGGCGGGTTCGTCGCGTCCTGACCAGCCCGGTGCTGCTCGTCTAGGGTGCTCGTCGAGCCCACACCCGCGCACGAGGAGAACCCGTGACAGATCCGTCCTTCCAGCCCGACGCCATCGTGGTCGGAGCCGGGCTCGCCGGACTCGTCGCCACGCACGAGCTCGTGCTGGCCGGCAAGCGCGTGCTCCTGGTCGATCAGGAGAACCGACACAACCTCGGCGGCCAAGCGTTCTGGTCGCTCGGCGGCCTGTTCTTCGTCGACTCCCCCGAACAGCGGCGGATGGGCATCAAGGACTCCAAGGAGCTCGCCCTCCAGGATTGGTTCGGCTCGGCGCAGTTCGACCGTTTCGACGGACCGCTTGATCAGGACGTCTGGCCGCGCCGATGGGCCGAGGCGTACGTCGAGTTCGCAACCACCGAGAAGCGCGACTACGTGCGTGCCCTCGGACTCAAGTCGGTGCCGATGGTCGGCTGGGCCGAGCGCGGCGCAGCAGACGCCCAGGGCCACGGAAACTCGGTGCCCCGCTTCCACCTGACGTGGGGCACCGGCCCCGAGGTGGTCCGGATCTTCCAGGAACCGGTCGAGGCTGCTGAGCAACGCGGGCTCGTCGAGTTCGCGTTTCGCCACCAGGTCGACGAGCTGATCGTCGAGAACGGCGTGGTGGCCGGCGTCCGCGGCTCGTTGCTGGCCACCGACGACTCGGCTCGGGGTGTGAAGTCGTCGCGCGAGGTGGCCGGCACCTTCGAGCTGCGAGCGCCCGCGGTGATCGTGACCTCCGGTGGCATCGGCGGCAACCATGACCTGGTGCGCGAGACCTGGCCGGTCGAGCGGATGGGCGCCGCGCCCGAGCACCTGATCTCGGGCGTGCCCGCACACGTCGACGGCAGGATGCTGGCGATCAGCGAGGACGCTGGCGCCCGAATCGTCAACCGAGACCGCATGTGGCACTACACCGAGGGCATCCACAACTGGGACCCGATCTGGCCCGAGCACGCCATCCGGATCATCCCGGGGCCGTCGTCGCTCTGGCTCGACGCCACCGGCAAGCGGTTCCCCGCACCCAACTTCCCCGGCTGCGACAACCTCGGCACGATGCGCGCCATCCTCGCCACCGGCTACGACTACTCGTGGTTCGTGCTCACCCAGTCGGTGATCGAGAAGGAGTTCGCGCTGTCGGGTTCGGAGCAGAACCCCGACATCACCGAGAAGGACCTCAAGATCCTGCTCAAGAGCCGACTCGCCAAGGGCGCACCGGAGCCGGTGGAGAAGTTCAAGGAGCACGGCGAGGACTTCGTGGTCGCCGACTCCGTGGCCGAACTGGTTGCCGGCATGAACAAGCTCGCGCGCGGGCCGGCGATCGACCCCGCCGAGATCGAGGCGATGCTGGTGGCTCGCGACCGCGAGCTCGACAACTCCTTCTCCAAGGACGCGCAGATGATGCTGGTCGCCAACGCGCGCCGTTCGCGCACCGACAAGCTCGTGCGTGTCGCCAAGCCGCACAAGTTCCTCGACCCCGACCAGGGCCCGTTGATCGCCGTCCGACTCAACATCTTGACCCGCAAGACCCTTGGCGGCATCGAGACCAACCTCGACTCGCAGGCGATGGCGCCCTCCGGCGACCCGGTGCCCGGGCTCTACGCCGCCGGTGAGGTGGCCGGTTTCGGTGGCGGTGGCGTGCACGGCTACAACGCGCTGGAGGGCACCTTCCTCGGCGGCTGTATCTTCTCGGGCCGCGCCGCCGGCCGCGCCGTCGCCGCTGCTCACACCGCGATCGTGAGGCGGATCGTCACCTCGTCGTCGACGTCGACCCCTTCGGCCCGTCGCACGGCCTGCTTCAGCGGCACGATGTAGCCGCCGTCCTTGGGCCACAAGGACGTCGTCCACGTGCTCGACCTGAGCGTCACGCTCACCGGGATCATCCCCCAGCCGTAGGTGACCAGCGCCGCCGTGGCCTCGATCGCGGCGCACTCGTCGTCAGGCACCGCCACGAAGTGGTGGGGGGCCGGCCCTCGCCAGTAGTAAACGACGCCGGTGAACTCGAGCTCCACGGGAGCCAGCCTGCCAGGCTCGCGAGGTCTGCGCGCACCTACCCTTGATGGCGTGAGTGAGCCCTTGAACGAGGCCCGACTTGTCGACCAGGCCGGTCCGGTCATCTTCGGCCGAGGCGAGGACTACGTGCAGTACGTCCACGGCCTACGGGTGGTCGATGACCGTGCGAACGGGTCGATCCAGGCACGACGCGTCTACCGGGTCGAGCTCGACTGGTCAGGTCGAGACCTCGACGGCACGTGTACCTGTCCGCACAACGCCGAGGGCAACTTCTGCAAGCATCTGGTGGCGCTGGGACTGGCTGCGATCGACCAAGGCCATGGCCTCCCGCCTCAGGAGGTGGCCTCGAATCCCGAGCCGATCGACGACCTGGTGCGGT
The DNA here is from genome assembly GCA_963781575.1 of uncultured Actinomycetota bacterium. Classification (GTDB taxonomy): domain Bacteria; phylum Actinomycetota; class Actinomycetes; order Propionibacteriales; family Nocardioidaceae; genus Nocardioides. The sequence continues at coordinate 119,868 of CAWAGM010000009.1, forward strand.
CGATGACCGAGCAACAGCTGCGCGACCTCGTCGTCGAGCTCGCGCACCGCGAGGTCGGGGTACGCCGACTCCTCGAGCTGCGCGCCGTGGCCGCTGCCGGAACTGCTGGTGGAACTGCTGGTGGAGCCGTTGCCGGGCTGGCCGACGATCTCGTGACGATGACTTCGAGAAGGTCTCAGCACTCGGGGTTTCGTGGACTATCGCCGCTCGTTCGACGTCGCCCGTGACGCCGAGGACGTGCTGGACCAGCTGGAGGAGGTCATCGACGCCGGTGCCCCAGACGCTGCCGCCCCCGCGCTGCTGAAGGCAACCAGTCGGCTGCGCACCCTGTCCCTGAACGCGGACGACTCAGGGGGCACGATCGGGTCGGCCAACCAGCGGGCCGCCGATCTTTACGCGCGAGCCTGTCGGGAGGGCAATCCTGACGCGTCGAAGCTGGCCCGGTGGCTGGTGAAGTTCCGTGCCGATTCCCCAGGCTGGCCGCAGGTCGACCTGCGCGACTTCGTCGCAGCCTTCGACGACCGTGCGCTCACGCTGTATCGCAAGGGTGTGGACGCACTTGCAGACAAGCTGGTGGGAGCCGATTTCTGGCAGCGCAGCGACCTGCGCGAGATGCAGGTCGAGCTGGCCGATCACGATCGCGACGTCGACAGAGCCGTGGCGCTCCTCTCCGGCGACGACGACCGCGTGATGTACGGGGCCATCGTGAGCCGGCTGAAGGCCGCCGGTCGAGGCGAGGACGTCCTCATCTGGATGGACCGCGCCGTAGCCAAAGGCAGGCTGGCGGTCCACCAGGCGGGCAACGACTTCTGGTTGCACGCCCAGGACATCGCCGACACGTACCGTGAGGCTGACCGGACGGACGACGCCGTCGAGGTCCTGCGTTCGGCCTTTCGAAGCCGACCTGGCAGCGAGACCTACAGCATGCTGCTCGACTTCGCACGCCTCGATGCGCGCGAGGAGCGGGAGCGAGAATGGGCCATCGACCACGTACGCAGCAGCACGGTCACCAATGCGTCCGGTGGCGCAGTGCTGATCGAGCTCGCCTTGTTCGACGGCGACCTCGATGCAGCCTGGGACGCGGCCACGACCTACGGCCCGGGACACGGCTGGCGCGAGCTCGCGCTGGCCAGCTCGGCTGATCGACCCCTGGCCGCGGCCGGTCTCTACCGGCCCTTCCTGGCCGCCGAGCTACGCCAGGCAGACACGCGCAAGTATCCGACGATCGCCACGACACTGGTCACGATGAGGCAGCTCCACGAGCGGGGTGGCCGTCCAGCCGACTTCGCCGCTTACCTCGCGGAGGTGCGCGCCACCTACGCCAAGCGGTCCTCGTTGATGCGTGAGCTGGACAAGCACGGTCTCTAGCCGAGTCAACCGAACCGTCAACCCCCAGCCATCGGCCGCGCCGAGTCGGCGCACATATGCGCCCTCTCGGCGAGGACGTACGCGTAACTCCCGAGGTGTGACGCGCGTTACGTCAGTCATGACACCTCGTCGTCGACTCCTGGTCCTCCTGATCGTGGCTGCGCTCGTCGGGCCGGCGGCCCACACGGCCGAAGCCCACGCCTCGGCGGCGCAGGCCGCACCACCCGCGGTCTCCCGTGAGCGTCGCTCCCACAGGAGATGCGTCGCTGGGCAGCCTGGTCTCGGGCGAGGAGGCGTACGTCGACGGCACCCACGTCTGGACCGACTACGTCTACGACGACCGTGGCCCCAACAGCGACGTGCTGCCCGGTGGCGACAGCCCGTATCCCGGCGCTCCGCACCCGCTCGGCACCGCTGACCTCGTTCAGGTGCAGCTGGGCACCGCGCCCGGCGGCAGCCCTGCGGGTCAAGGCGCTGCTGCGCACCGTCGTCAGCGACGCCACGCGCTCGTGGGGATCGGCTTCGACGAGGACCAGCGCAGCTCGACGGGAGCGCCGACCTTGCCCGGCGCAGCGTGGAGCAACACCGAACCACTGGGTCTGGAGCACCTCGTCGCGCTCGGGACCGATGGCCGCGGAGCGCTCTGGACGTGGCGTGGCGGACGATGGACGGCTGGCCCGACGCTGACTGTCGAGGTCGACCGGCAGAGCAACACCGTGGGGCTCGACGTGGCCGGCCTGCGCCCGGGCGCGTCGCAGTGGAACGTCGTCGGCGTTGCCGGGCGGTTGGCCGGAGGTGGATCCTGGCTCGACGGCGGGCTACCGATCCAGGACCTCGCCTACCTGCGGGCCGAGGACCCGACCGACATCGGTGCCCTCTCCGTGCCGCAGCAGCTGCCCCAGGACAACTACCAGCCCTACCAGGACTGGGACCAGGCCGATGTGCTCGCCGGTCGTCTCCCCGTGGAGCGAGCGATCGGGACGGTCACGTTCGGTACCCGCCGCGATGTCGAGCCACCCGTGCGGACCGGGTTCAACGCGTTCCTGTACCACTCGACGGCGCCCGTGCCGGAGGGCGAGCAGGGGCCGGTCCGGTTGTTCTCCAGCGCATTCCAGCCGTACGGCGTCTGGATCCCGCGCACGCTGCCGACCCGGCGTCCGCTCGTGGTCTTCCTACACGGCTCCAACCAGTACCAGAACGTGAACGTCGTCTACTTCAACAACCCGTTCGACCCCGCCGGCATCCAGCCGTTCCACGACCTCCAGGCCGTGACGATCTTCCCGAACGGGCGCACCCCCCAATGGGGTGCTCCGCTGGCCGACCGAGACGCGCTCGACGCGATGAACGACGCACTGGGACGCCGGCAGCTGCGCCTCGACCGCGATCGGATCGTGGTGACCGGCATCTCCAGCGGGGGTTACGGCAGCTTCCACCTCGCGAGCCGATACCCCGATCTCTTCACCGGCGCCTACTCGATCGTCGGCGGCGCCGTGGGTGGCGACGGACCTGACGCGACGCCGTTGGAGAACCTCACGAACGTGCCGTTCCGTGCCTCGAACGGGCTGGCCGACCCGCTCGTGGCACTACCCGACCTGGCGCTCCAGTGCCGACGGGCTGCGTGCCGCCGGCACGGTGGACTACCGGACCGTGCTGATCCACACCGGGTCGCACAACGGCGCGGTCGCCGAGGGCGCGTGCTTCCTGGAGGACCTGGTCTCGCGCGACCGGGTCCGCAACCCGGCCCAGGTCCGGTTCCGGGTGCCGATCGCCGACCCCGAGCTCGCCAGCCTCGGCCTCGCCCCGCGCGGCGCCTACTGGGCCGACCGCCTCGTGCCCCGGAACCCACAGCGCAGCGCATCGATCGACGCCGTCTCCCACGCCCGGCGTCCCCGCGTGCTGCGAGCGAACATCGCCGAGAACGGGAACAACGTGGCGCTCGGTTCCGACTTCTGCGGTCCGAACCCGACCTTGGTCCGCGGGCAGTCGTGGCAGACCGAAGGCCGCCGTCTTCGCGCCTCGGATGCTCGGCCCGGCGCGCCGCCGCAACCGGGTCGAGGTGACCCTCGAGAACCTGCGCTCCGGCTCGCTCGACCTTCGCCGCGCCGGTCTCGACCTCCGCCGACCGGTGACGCTCGTCGTGCGCAGCGACGCAGGCACGGCTGTCTCGCTCCGCGGGTGGCCGGCGGGCGTCGTGGTGACCCGCGTCGGCCGCCGAGTCGTCGATCGGTCGACGGTCGATCGCCGCACCGTCGTCCTCGACACCACGAAGGGCCGCCGGGTCTACCGCCTGAGCCTCGACTAGGGCACTCCCTGGTCCCTCCGTAGGCTCGAGACGTGGAGGAGACAGCAGCACCCCGGCTCCGCGAGCCGGCACACCGGGTGAGTCCGCGGGCCCGCGTGATGTGGCAGGTCGGCGCGGCGTTCGAGGCTCTGCTCGCCACGGCCGCTTCCATCGTCGCCGTGCTCGTCTGGGACGGCGTTCCCGCGTGGGTGATGATCCTGGTCGGACTCGCTGCCCTAGCCTGGGCCGTGGTCGTGCCACGGTGGAGGTACTCCGTGCACCGGTGGGAGGCGACCGAGACGGCCGTCTACACCCAGACCGGGTGGTGGGCGATCGAGCGGCGGATCGCACCGATGAGCCGGATCCAGACGGTCGACTATGTCGAAGGCCCGGTCGCACGGGCGTTCCGACTGGCCAGCGTCACCGTCACCACGGCCTCTGCCGCGGGGGCGCTCAGCATCGACGGGCTCGACCGAGAGGTCGCCCGACGCCTGGTCGACGAGCTGACCCACCAGGCGGACGCCGTCGAGGGCGACGCCACGTGAGCGCCAAGAGCGAGCTCGCTCGCGATCGCGAGTGGCAGCGACTCGACTCGCGGATGCTGCTGGTGCACCCGATTCGCGAGGTGCTGCGCTTCTTGCCGGTGCTGATCGGCCTAGCGCTGGCGGGGACGGCGTCCGACGGCCCTCAGCCGTGGCACTACCTGGGCGTCGCGTTCCCCGTCGCGCTCGGTGTGCTGCGCTACCTGACCACTCGCTTCCGGATCGCCGACGGTCGGGTCGAGCTGCGGCGCGGCCTGCTGGAGAAGAAGGTGACCTCGACGCAGCTCGACCGAGTGCGCACCGTCGACCTGACCGCCAGCCCGATCCACCGGCTGCTCGGTCTGACGCGGGTGCGCATCGGCACTGGCCTGGCCGGCGGGGACGACGACGAGCTGGAGCTCGACGGACTCCCCCAGGGCCGCGCCGAGGCGCTGCGCAGCGACCTGCTCCGACTCGTCCACCACGAGTCCGGCAGCGAAGTGCCGACGTCGGCAACGCCACGGGCCGACGAGGAGCAGTTCGCCGCCTTCGACCCGGCCTGGGTGCGGTTCGCGCCGTTCTCGGGCACGACGCTGCTCGTCGCGGCCGCAACGTTCGGCGCGCTGGCGCAGGTGCTCAACAGCGTCGGGTTCTGGGACGAGGTCCGCCCCGGCGAGTGGAGTCTCCCCGTGCCCTCAGGGCTCGCCATCGCGAGCATCGCGATCGCCCTGCTGGTGATGGTCGCCGCGATCTCCGCCGTCGGCTACCTGGTGACCAACGGCGGCTACCGACTCTCCCGAGTCGAAGGTGCCTGGCACGTGCGCCGGGGCCTGCTGACCACGCGCGAGACCACCCTCGACGAAGGCCGTCTGGCGGGCGTGAGCCTCGGCGAACCCCTGGCGCTTCGCGTGACCGGCGGCCGGTCCCTGACCGCGATCGTGACCGGCGTGAGCACCAAGGATGCTGGCAGCGCGATGCTCGTGCCCCCGGCCGACGCTGCCGTGGCTCCGCGCGTGGCGGCCACGGTGCTCGGCACCGCGCGACCCGCTCAGCGCGGCCCTGCGCACGCACGGGCCCGCGGCCACCCGCCGTCGATGGACGCGTGCCTTCACGCCCCTCGCCATCGCTCTGGCAACCGGTCTGGGGCTCTACCGCGGCCGACGAGGTCTGGTGGCCATTCGCTGTCTCCGCACCTTTGGCGATCGCTAGCCACTGCGGTCGTCGCTCGCGACCGGTCGGCCGGACTGGGCAGCGCTCTGATCGAGCGGCACGTGGTCGCCAGGTCAGGCAGCCTGACCCGCAGCCGCGAGATCCTGGCCACCGAGCACGTCATCGGATGGACCTGGCGCTCCACCTGGTTCCAGCGAAGAGTCGGTCTCACCACCCTGGCGGCCACGACCGCCGCCGGTGCCGGCGCCGTCACTCTCCTCGACGTCCCGGAGACCGACGGCGTCGGCCTCGCGGCCGCCGCCGTCCCCGGTCTGGTCGAGCAGTTCGTCGAGCCGTGACTCGTCGTTGAGACCGGCAACACGGGTGAAACCCGACCGCTACTAGGTTGGCCGCATGTTCTCCAAGGTGCTGGTGGCCAATCGTGGCGAGATCGCGATCCGGGCCTTCCGGGCCGCCTACGAGGTCGGCGCCCGCACGGTGGCGGTCTTCCCGCACGAAGACCGCTGGTCCGAGCACCGACTCAAGGCCGACGAGGCCTACGAGATCGGCGAGCGCGGTCACCCGGTGCGCGCCTACCTCGACCCCGACGCGATCGTCGCGGTGGCGGTGCGTGCGGCGCCGACGCCGTCTACCCCGGTTACGGCTTCCTCTCGGAGAATCCCGGCGCTCGCCGAGGCGTGCGCGAACGCGGGCATCACCTTCATCGGACCCACTCCCAGGTGCTCGAGCTCACCGGCAACAAGGCTCGCGCGATCGCCGCTGCCAAGGCGGCCGGCGTGCCGGTGCTGGCCAGCGTCGAGCCCTCGACCGACGTCGACGCGCTCGTCGAGGCGGCGAAGGACCTGCCGGCACCCTGTTCGTCAAGGCCGTCGCGGGCGGCGGCGGGCGGGGCATGCGCCGCGTCGACGACCCGAAGGACCTGCGCGAGGCGGTCGAGACCTGCATGCGCGAGGGCGAGGGCGCCTTTGGTGACCCGACGGTGTTCATCGAGCAGGCCGTCGTCGAGCCGCGCCACATCGAGGTGCAGATCCTCGCCGACGGCAAGGGCAACGTGATCCACCTCTACGAGCGCGACTGCTCGGTGCAACGCCGCCACCAGAAGGTCGTCGAGATCGCGCCGGCACCCAACCTCGACCCCGAGCTGCGCGATCGCATGTGTGCGGACGCCGTCCGGTTCGCCCAGGAGATCGGCTACCGCAACGCCGGCACGGTCGAGTTCCTGCTCGATCCCGACGGGCAACTACGTCTTCATCGAGATGAACCCGCGCATCCAGGTCGAGCACACGGTGACCGAGGAGGTCACCGACGTCGACCTGGTGGCCTCCCAGATGCGGATCGCGGCCGGTGAGACGCTGGCCGACCTGGGGCTCTCCCAGGAGTCGATCAAGCTGCGCGGCGCGGCTCTGCAGTGCCGGATCACCACGGAGGATCCGGCCAACAACTTCCGTCCCGATACCGGCGTGATCACGACCTACCGTTCCCCCGGAGGCGGTGGCGTGCGGCTCGACGGCGGCACCGTCTACACCGGCGCCGAGGTCTCGGCCCACTTCGACTCGATGCTCGCCAAGCTCACCTGCCGCGGGAGCACGTTCGAGAAGGCGGTCGAGAAGGCTCGCCGCGCCGTAGCCGAGTTCCGCATCCGCGGCGTCTCCACCAACATCGCGTTCCTCCAGGCCGTGCTCGACGACCCCGACTTCGCCTCGGGGCACGTGACGACCTCGTTCATCGAGACCCACCCGCAGCTGATGCTCGCGCGTGGCATGGGTGACCGCGGCACCAAGCTGCTCACCTTCCTGGCCGACGTCACCGTCAACCAGCCCTATGGCGAGGCGCCGGTCAGCATCGACCCGGTCACCAAGCTGCCCGCGGTGAACCTCGAGGTTCCAGCCCCCGACGGCACCCGCCAGCTGCTGCTCGAGGTCGGGCCCGAGGAGTTCGCCCGGCGGCTGCGTGCGCAGAAGACCGTCGCGGTCACCGACACGACCTTCCGCGACGCCCACCAGTCGTTGCTGGCCACCCGGGTACGCACCCGTGACCTGCTCGGCGTCGCTGGCCACGTCGCGCGCACCACGCCCGAGCTCTGGTCGCTGGAGGCGTGGGGCGGCGCCACCTACGACGTCGCCCTGCGCTTCCTCTCCGAGGACCCGTGGGAGCGACTAGCCGCGCTGCGCCAGGCCGTGCCGAACATCTGTCTCCAGATGCTGCTGCGAGGCCGCAACACGGTGGGCTACACGCCGTACCCGACCGAGGTGACCGAGGCGTTCGTGCAGGAGGCCGCCGACACCGGCCTCGACGTCTTCCGCATCTTCGACGCCCTCAACGACGTCGAGCAGATGCGCCCGGCCATCGAGGCGGTGCGCGCCACCGGCACCACCGTCGCCGAGGTCTGCCTCTGCTACACCGGCGACCTGTCCGGCCCCGGCGAGAAGCTCTACACGCTCGACTACTACCTGCGGCTCGCAGAGAAGATCGTCGACGCCGGCGCTCACGTGCTCGCCATCAAGGACATGGCCGGGCTGCTTCGCGCACCGGCCGCACGCACCCTCGTGACCGCTCTGCGCGAACGCTTCGACCTGCCCGTGCACCTGCACACCCACGACACCCCCGGCGGTCAGCTGGCCACCCTGGTGGCTGCGATCGAGTCGGGCGTGGACGCCGTCGACGCCGCCTGTGCGGCCATGGCCGGCACCACCTCGCAACCGGCCCTGTCGGCGCTGGTGTCGGCCACCGACCACTCCGAGCGCGAGACCGGCCTCTCGTTGGCCGCGGTCAACGCGCTGGAGCCCTACTGGGAGGCGACCCGCAGGGTCTATGCGCCGTTCGAGTCCGGCCTGCCGTCCCCGACCGGCCGGGTCTACCGCCACGAGATCCCCGGCGGCCAGCTCTCCAACCTGCGCCAGCAGGCGATTGCCCTCGGCCTCGGGCGAGAAGTTCGAGGAGGTCGAGGACATGTACGCCGCCGCCAACGACATCCTCGGCAACATCGTGAAGGTGACGCCGTCGTCGAAGGTGGTCGGAGACCTGGCGCTCTCCCTGGTCGGCGTCGGAGCCGACCCTGCGGAGTTCGCTGCGGACCCGGCCAAGTTCGACATCCCCGACTCGGTGATCGGCTTCCTCAACGGCGAGCTCGGCGACCCGCCTGGTGGCTGGCCCGAGCCGTTCCGCACCAAGGCGCTGGAGGGCCGCACGTGGAAGGAGCCGGTCGGTGAGCTCACCGCCGACCAGTCGGCCGCGCTCAAGGGTGGCTCCCCGACCCGCCGGCGCACCCTGAACATGCTGCTGTTCCCCGGCCCGACCAAGGATTTCGACGAGGGGCGCGGCACCTTCGGAGACGTCTCGGTGCTCTCGACGATCGACTACCTCTACGGGCTCCGGCACGGCGAGGAGCATGAGGTCGAGATCGAGCCCGGCAAGACGCTGCTGCTCGGCGTCCAGGCTGTCGGTGAGCCCGACGAGCGCGGCTACCGCACGGTGATGACCACGATCAACGGGCAGATGCGCCCCATCAGCGTGCGCGACCGGTCGATCGCCTCCGACGTCGTGAGCTCGGAGAAGGCCGACACCGCCAAGCCCGGCCACGTCGCCGCGCCGTACCAGGGCGCCGTGACCATCGTGGTCGCCGAGGGCGACACGGTCGAGGCCGGCCAGACCGTCGCGACGATCGAGGCGATGAAGATGGAGGCCTCGATCACCGCCCCGGTCGCCGGCACCGTCGAACGACTCTCCTTCACCGGCACCGCCCCGCTCGAGGGCGGTGACCTGGTCCTCGTCCTCAAGTAGCGCTGACCCGTCCTCTATAGAGGACGGGTCAGCGTCAATTGAGCTTGAAGAGGGTCGAGCGGAGGCCGAAGAAGGACCGGAAGTCGTCGCCGGAGATGACGGTGGAGGTCTTCGAGCCGGTGATACGCACGCGGGTGGCGCGGCCGCCGAAGGCGCCGTTGCCGTCGCGCTCGATCACCTCGGCCTCGCTGGAAGGTGCCGATGGCGGGCAGCGCCTGCTCGACCTCACGGGCCGTCACTGTGTCGGTCCAGCCCTGGTAGGCGGTGTCGAAGGGGTCCTCCTGGGCGGGGAGGTAGTCGAACGCCCCGGCCGAGGTCCAGCCGCCGTTGGACGCCGAGAACTGGGTGAACGCGGGCTCGCCGGCAGCGAGCAGTACGCGCTTCTTCGTGGCTTGGACAGCCTTGTTCGACGCCGGGTGCTCGTCGGTGAAGCCGCCGTAGACCTGGCACTGGGTGGTGTCGCAGATCTGGTAGTGCTCAGCCAGCGGTTGCGCCCGCTCGAACGCGGCGTAGGTGCGCGCGGCCACGGCCTGGGCGCGCACCGCGTGCGGCGTCCAGGCCGCCGGCACCTCGCGCGGCACGACGCCCTTGAGGTAGCTCTCGAGCGGAAGCACGTTGACGGTGTCCCGCTTGCCCGAGGTCGGCGCTCGGGCGAGCAGAGCGGAGCACGCCTCGGTAGGCCCGTTGGCCCTCAGGGGTGTGCACGGTGATCGGGGCGCCACCGGCGCGTGAACTCGGCCTCGCCGGCCACGGTGCGCAGGGTCTTCCAGCCGCCGGACTGCCCGCGCCACGAGACCAGGCTGCGCCTGCCACCCTGTGCGGCGGTGATCCGCCAAGCCGGGCGGGTCGGTTGAGCCGGTAGGTCTTGCCGTTGCCGAGGCTGCGCACCTCGAGACCGGATCGTCGGAGACCACGACGTCGTCGCTGGTGTCGGCCGAGAGCAGCACGCTGACGGTGCCGCCGATCGAGCCGAGCTTCAGTCCCGGGTAGTAGAACTTCAGGATCTGGCGTGTACGTCGCCCCTTGGGTCGCGGCCGACTGGGCGCCATACTGGGAGAGCCCGTGGCCGTGGCCGAACCCGTTGCCCGTGACGCTCACGATCGCCGCCCGGCGCTCACCGCCGGGCGCGCCGCCTCGGCGGAGGTGGCCACCGTCGCGGCGAGGAGCGCCCCCGCAATGAGAGTGGTGAGGACGGTCAGGACCCGAGAAGTACGCACGAGCCGGGACGGTACCGAGCAGCTCCCGGATCAGCCCCCGAATCAGCCATTGAATGACGGCTGCGACTGAGCGTTGAAGACGTCCTGGCGCACCTTCGCAGCCTGCTTCGCCCATGGCGTGTCGAGTCGGAAGACCTCGAGCCCGCGAGTGATGTCGCTGGAGTAGATGTGACCGTTGTACCAGTACGACGACCACGACCCACCGAGCACGAGCTGGGAGTTCGAGATGGCGCCCCGGTCGAAGTAGGCGAGCTCGCGCGGCTTGCGGGAGTTCGTGAAGTCCCACACCGACGTGCCGCCCTGGTACCAGGCCTGCACCATGATGTCGCGGCCCTTGAGCGGGATCAGCGAGCCGTTGTGGGCCACACAGTTCTCGGTGTCGGACTGCACGCGCGGCATCTTGTAGTAGCTGCGGAACACCAGCTGGCGCTTGACGATGTCGTAGATGCCGTCGGCGCCGCGCTTGGGTCCGACGCCCTTGTTGCACTCGGCTGCGCCGCCGCCGCCGAGCTCGTCGGTGAAGACCACCTTCGTGCCCGCGTTGTTGAAGGTCGCGGAGTGCCAGAAGGCGAAGTTGCGGGTGTCGCTTCACCTGGTCGATCACCCGTGGGTGCGAACGGTTCTTGATGTCGAGCAGGATGCCGTCGCCCATGCACGCGCCCGCGGCGAGGTCGAGCTTCGGGATAGGCGGTGATGTCGTGGCAGCCGCTGGTGTCGCTCGAGTACGCGTTGTTCGTCGTGCCGCCGTCCAGGGAAGAGCACGGGCTGGCCGACCACGCGGCCGCGGCGCCGTCCTTGACCGGCACCTTGACGACACTGATCGAGTCGTGCGGTGGCTGGCAGTTCGGCAGCACCGGGCTGGGTCCGTAGGACGACACGTAGACGAAGAGGTCCTCGCCGCTGCGCGATGGCGCCAGGGTGTGCGTGTGCGAACCGCACTCGGTGAGCACCGAGGTGAGGAACTTCGGCTTGGTCGGGTCCTTGATGTCGAAGACCCGGATGCCCTCCCACGAGCCCGGCAGCGGGATCGGGAGGGGGATCGGCAAGGGCAGGCCGCCGGAGGCCGACTCGTTGCGACAGGTGTCGTTGCGTGCGCAAGCGAATCGACCGAGAGGATCAGCAGGTTCTTGTAGACCGACACGTCGTTCTGCGAGCCCGGGGCAGACGACCTGGGCGACACGTCGGGGGTTGCTTGGTCGTCGTGATGTCGTAGACAGCGAAGCCCTGGTAGTTGCCGGCGATCGCGTAGTGACCCGTGAACGCCAGGTCGGTGCCGAAGGCGCCGTCCTCGGCGAAGGCGCCGGCGAGCGTCACGCGAGCGATCTGCGTCATCTGGCTGCGCTCGACCTCTCCGCTGCGGATCCGCGGACGGGCTGGCTCGATGCCGGCGATCGCCTCACCCGGCAGCGTCGACTCGAAGCGCACCGGGGTCGCTGGGGTCGCTCGGCTCGGCCGTGGCCGGTGCGACTGCGACGGGGCCGCCACGCAGACCCGAGCCCGACGCAAGGAGGTCACGGGAGGTCGCTTCACGGAAACTCCTGCAGGTTCAGGTGGATCGCCTACGTTTGAACGCATGACCGCACCCCGTCATCTTGCCGTCGTCGCGACGCTGCTGAGCGGCTTCATGCTGGTGGGGTGCGCTGGTGATCAGCCTACGGACTCGACACCTCGTGGCGACGCTGAATCGAGCAGCAGGGCCGACCCAGCAGAGCACAGCGGTCATGCCGACCTCACCAACTTCTCCGAGACGCCTGCGGAAGCCCACTACAACGCCGCCGACGCCTCCTACCTCTCGATGATGATCGGTCACCACAAGCAGGCCCTGGACATGTCCAACCTCGCGCGTGACCGGGCCCTCGACCCGCGGGTGCGCACCCTCGCTCGCTCGATCGATGCCGGTCAGGCGCGCGAGATCATCGTGATGGCCACCTGGTTGGTCGACCACGATTTCCCCGAGCCGACCCTGGCCGAGGCTGAGCGCATGAGCGCGACGGGTGGCATGGCCGGGATGTTGAACGCCGACCAGATGGCGGCGCTGGCTGCTGCCTCGGGCGCGGCCTTCGACCGTCTCTATCTGACCGGGATGGTCCAGCATCACCAAGGGGCGGTCGGCATGGCCGAGGCTCTGGTGGGTGTCGGCGAAGACGTGAGGGTCAACGACATGGCCACCGAGGTCATCGCCACACAGAACAGCGAGATCAGGCGCATGCGCGCGCTGCTGGACGACCTCGCCTGATCGGCTCCTGCTCGTGACTAGGGCTCAGACCCGGTGCATCCGGCGAGCCGCCTCGGCGATCGACCCGCTGTTCGACGGGTAGACGGTGAACGCCTGGGCCAGCTGGTCGGCTGTCAGCGACTCGGCCACCGCGATCGAGATCGCATGGATCAGCTCGCTGGCCCGAGGGCCGACGACCACCCCGCCGACGACGATGCCGGTGCCGGGGCGACAGAACAGCTTCACGAAGCCGTCGCGGATGCCCTGCATCTTGGCGCGGGGGTTGCCGGCCAGGGGCAGCATCACCGACTCGGCGTGGATCTCGCCGGAATCGACGGCCTGCTGCGACCACCCGACGGTGGCGATCTCGGGGGCCGTGAAGACGTTGGAGGAGACCTTCTTCAGGTCGAGCGGGTGCACCGTGTCGCCCAGGAAGTGCCACATCGCGATCCGACCCTGCATCGCGGCGACGCTGGCGAGCATCAGAACCCCGGTGCAGTCGCCGGCGGCGTAGACGCCGCGCGCCGCCGTGCGGGAGACCCGGTCGACGTAGACGAAGCCCTGTCGGTGAGCACGACGCCGGCGTCCTCCAGGCCGAGGTCGGCGGTGTTCGGGCACCGACCCAGCGCCAGGATGCAGTGCGAGCCCTGCACCGTGCGGCCGTCGGTCAGCGCGACCGTCACGACGTCGCCGTCGCGGGTGACCGACTCCATCCGGGACTTGCGAGCACGGTCATCCCGCGGCGGATCGAAACGTCCTCGAGCACCTCCGAGGCGTCGGCATCCTCGCCGGGCAGCACGCGGTCGCGCGAGGAGACCAGGGTGACCGGGACTCCGAGCGCCAGGTAGGCGCTGGCGAACTCGGCCCCGGTCACGCCCGAGCCGACGACGATCAGCTCGGTGGGCACTTCGGTCGAGGTCGTAGACCTGCTCCCAGGTGAGGATCCGCTCGCCGTCGGGCTGGGCCTCGGGGGCGTCGCGGTGCCGCACCGGTGGCGATGAGCAGCGCGTCGGCGTCGTAGGGGGTCGTCACCGACGACGACGCGGCTCGGGCCGTCGAGGCGGCCGCGTCCCCGGACGACTCGACGCCCTCCTTGGCCAGGCGACGCGCGATGTCGGCCGACTGGTCGTCGGCCAGCTGCTTGACGCGCTGGTTCACCCGGGCCAGGTCGACCCGGATGCTCGTGGCGGCGTCGCCCCCGGCGTCCTGGAAGTTCACGCCGAGCTCGGCCGCGCGGCGACCTCGGTCATCACCTCGGCCGTGGCGATCAGGGTCTTGCTGGGCACGCAGTCGGTGAGCACGGCCGAACCGCCGATGCCGTCGGAGTCGACGACGGTCACCTCGGCGCCCAGCTGTGCGGCGACCAGGGCGGCCTCGTAGCCGCCCGGTCCGCCGCCCAGGATGACGACCTTGTTGGACTCCGGTCCACCGCTCATATTCCGGTTGCCTTTCGTCTCACTGGGTTTCGACGCGGCCGTGCGGCCTCGTCCCTCGACCGCAGACCTTGCTCAACCGTGTCTCGCTGACGAAGCGCGCTCGTTCCTCGCGCTCTGCTGCTCGCTCAAAAGTTGATCATGTGACCGGCGATGCCGTGGACGGCTTCCTTGACGGCCTCGGAGAGCGTCGGGTGGGCGAAGACGTTGCGGGAGACCTCGTCGGCGGTGAGGTCCCACTGCTGGGCCAGCGTCAGCACCGGCAGCTGCTCGGTGACGTCGGGGCCGATCATGTGGGCGCCGAGGATCTCGTTGTGCTCGGCGTCGGCGACTATCTTCACGAAACCCACGGTGTCGCCGAGCCCTTGAGCCTTGCCGTTGGCCGAGAACGGGAACGTCGCGGTCTTCACGTCGTAGCCCTTCTCCTTGGCTTGCGCCTCGGAGTAGCCGAACGAGCCGATCTGCGGCTGGCAGTAGGTGGCGCGCGGGATCATGTCGAAGTCGATCTCCATCGTCTCCGCACCGGCGATGGTCTCTGCCGCGACGATGCCCATGGCCTCGGCGGCGTGGGCGAGCATCATCTTGCCGGTGACGTCACCGATGGCGTAGACGTTGCTCGACGTTGGTGCGGCCGCGGCCATCGACGGCGATCGCACCGCGCTCGGTGAGCTCGACACCGATCGTGTCGAGGCCGTAACCCTCGACCCGCGGGGCGAACCCGAAGGCGGCGAGCATCGTGTCGGCCTCGAGCACCTGGCTGTCACCACCGTCGGCCGGGCTCACGGTCACCTTGACGCCGGAGCCGGTGTCCTCGACCGAGTCGACCTTGGTCGAGAGCAGCACCTTCACGCCGAGCTTCTTGTAGTGCTTGAGCAGTTCCTTGGATACGTCGGCGTCCTCGGTGGGGACCATGCGGTCGAGGAACTCCACGATCGTGACGTCGACGCCGAAGTTCTTCATCACGTAGGCGAACTCGACACCGATCGCGCCCGAGCCGCCGATGATCATCGAGCCCGGGAGGTTCTCGTCGAGGATCTGCTCCTCGTAGGTGACCACGTGCTCGCTCTTCTCCATGCCAGGGAGCATCCGCACCTTCGCGCCCGCGGCGATGATGAGGTGGTCGAAGGTGTGCGCCGGCGACCGAGCCGTCCGGGCCCTTCACGTCGACGCCGGTCGGGCTGGTGATCGTGCCCCACCCGTCGATCTCGGTGATCTTGTTCTTCTTCATCAAGAAGTGGACGCCCTTGACGATGCCGGCGCTCACCTGGCGCGACCGCTTGTGCGTGGGGCCGTACGACATGGTGGCGTCGCCCTCGATGCCGAACTTGTCCTTCTCGTGGGTCAGCACGTGGGCGAGCTCGGCGTTCTTCAGCAGAGCCTTCGACGGGATGCACCCGACGTTCAGACACACGCCGCCCCAGTACTTCTCCTCCACCACCGCCACGGACTTGCCGAGCTGGGCTGCGCGAATGGCGGCGACGTACCCACCAGGGCCGGCACCGAGGACCAGGACATCGAAGTGGCTCACGAGTCCAGCCTAGTGGCGTCCCACCCCGCCCGACAGACGGGCACTAGCCTGCTCACCGTGACGTTGTACGCCGCCTACGGGAGCAACCTGGACCCCGCCCGGATGAGCGAGCGCTGCCCCCACTCCCCCTTGCAGACGACCGGGTGGCTCACCGGGTGGCGGATTACCTTCGGCGGCGAGGAGCACGGCTGGGACGGCGCGCTGGCCACCCTCGTGCAGGACCCCTTCGAGCAGGTCTTCGTCGCGGTCTACGACATCAACCGAGCCGACGAGTCAGCGCTCGACCAGTGGGAGCAGGCCGACACCGGCCTCTACCGCAAGACCAAGGTGCGGGTCTCGACACTGACCGGCGAGCAGGTGGTGTGGACCTACGTGCTCGACGCCTACGAGGGCGGGCTGCCCTCGGCCGTCACGCTCGGCATCCTGGCCGACGCCGCCGAGGCGGCCGACGCGCCGGCCGACTACGTCGCCGCGCTGCGCCGACGTCCCTGCCGCTCGACAGGCCTCTAGGCTCGTTGCCGTGAGCACCTCCCAGGACAGCCCGTACGAGCTGGCGGCGACGCCGCCACCGACTCGCCGAGCTGACCGGAGTCGAACGGCATGACGTCGCGCTCGTGCTCGGCAGCGGCTGGCTGCCGGCGGTCGACGCGCTCGGTGAGCCGACGGCCGAGATCGAGACCACCGACCTGCCCGGCTTCAGCGCCGCCGGCGTCGTGGGGCACTCAGGCAAGATCCGATCGGTACGCGCGGGCGACCGGCAGCTGCTCGTGTTCCTCAGTCGCACTCACTACTACGAGGGCAAGGGCGTCCCCGCCGTCGTGCACGGCGTCCGCACCGCCGCCTCGGCGGGGTGCCGCGCGATCGTGCTGACCAACGGGTGCGGCGGGCTGAAGGAGACCTGGACGCCGGGGCAGCCGGTGCTGATCAGCGACCACATCAACCTCACGGGACGCTCGCCGATCGAGGGCGCGAACTTCGTCGACCTCACCGACCTGTACTCACCCCGGCTGCGGGCGATGTGCCAGGAGGTCGACCCGAGCCTCGACGAGGGCATCTACGTGCAGTTCCCCGGGCCGCACTACGAGACGCCCGCCGAGATCGGGATGGTCCGCGCCATCGGCGGCACCCTGGTGGGCATGAGCACGACCCTCGAGGCGATCGCCGCCCGCGAGGCGGGCATGGAGATCCTCGGCATCAGCCTGGTGACCAACCTCGCCGCCGGCATCAGCGGCAACCCGCTGAATCACGAGGAAGTGCTCGAGGCAGGACGCGCCGCCGCGTCCCGGATGGGTCAGCTGCTCGGCAGCATCGTGCCGCGCATCTGAACCACCCGGGCGCGTGTGGCGGTCAGCCGATGGTGATCCTGCGGCTGGCCTTCTGCCCGAAGAAGCTCTTGTTGCCGACGTAGCGCACCGAGAACGTGTAGGTGCCCTTCTTGAGCGTCGGGATCGAGATGGTCACCGAGCCCTTCTTCAGCTTGCCGGTGCGCTTGACCGCGCCGGACTTGTCCTTGCCGGTCGGGGTGAACTGGACGATGACCTTGCCGCTCGGTGCCGGGACGGTGCTCGGCCCGATCACCTTGACCAGCAGCTGCTTGCTGCTCTTGAACGAGGCGTTGATGGTCGGTCGCGACTTGTCGACGCGGTAGCTCATGGTCTCTTGGTGCGCGTCGTGGGTGTCGTCCCCGGCGTAGGAGAACTTCGCCCGGTAGCTGCCCACCGCGATGTTCTTCGGCACGTTGAACGTGGCCACGCCCGACTCGATCGCGGCGTTCTGGCTGGCGCCGAGGCCCGTCATGCTGATCGCGCCCGTCGTCACCCCGTCGACCCGGAGCTTGATCTTGCCGCCCTGGCCGTAGGTGCTGCTCAGCGAGTTGGACGTCGAGAAGTCGACGCTGCCGTCGGTGCCCAGCGCGTCGAAGTCGATGTCGAGCGGCGTCGCGGTGTCCTGCGAGGTGTCGTTGAGGTCGGCCGAGAGGGTGTAGAGCGCGTAATTCTTGGCCGGGTCGAGGCGATCGGCCGGTGCACTGATCACCGTCGAGAACGCGCCGTCCACGAACTGGGCCGGTTCGACCTTCTCTGCCACCGCGTAGACCGCGTTGGTCGACTCGCGCGTGATCCCCGCGACGCCGATCGCCAGGATGATGCCGCTGCTGCCCGGGCTGAAGCCGGTGCCGTCGACGTTGTAGGTCGCCCCGGTCTCAGGGTTGGTGCTGATCTCGTTCACCGACACCACGGGAGTCGCCGCGGCGCCGGTGCCGGCCGCCACCGCGGTGAACTCTGCTGGCGCCTTGGCCGCGTCGCTGCCACCGCCGGTGGCGTAGAAGTCGTCACGCGCGACGGGGACGATCTGGCCCAGGAACTCGGGCGAGAACGATCGGCCCGCGACCGGCTGCCCTGCCGGGATGCCGAGCGCGGTGGCGCCGGCGCTGTCGGCCGGAAGCACGCCGTCCCACAGAGGGGTCTTGGTGAGCGTGCCGAGCGAGGTGGCGTCGACCCACGGGTCAGCGCCGGCGACGAACGTCGTCACCTCGACCCGCTTGGCCTCAGTGGTGGTACTGCCCTCGTGATCGACCGAGGAGACCACAGCGGTGATCCGCCCAGCGCCGCCGGAGTCGACAGTGACGATCGGGTCGGCGATCTTGACCGTGTAGATGTCTGTGTCGGGGAGGATCGGCAGCGGGATGACCGGCGGCTCGCTGTACGTGGCCGCAACCGATCCGCTGTAGGTCACAGTGGCGACGCCCGTGGCCCGGTTGTAGGTGCCGCTGACGCGCGGGAACGAGACCACACCGTCGTCGGTCTCGGTCGCACCCGCGAGCACGTGCGTGTCGGAGACCTCGTCGAACGACGTCGAGACCTCCCACGACAGCGCGTCGTTGGTGGGGTCGGGTCCCTCGGCCGAGGCAGGCGCGACGGCGCCCAGGGCGAGCGGCGCCAGCGGAGCGAGCAGGGCGAGTGCGACGGCCGTGACGGCGGAACGGTTGAACGGACGTGGTGAACGGGGCATGGCGCACCTCGAGTTGCAGACGTGGTTGGAGTGCCGGGGAACGACACGATTCAACCCCTCAACGAACCAATCCGCAGCAGTTAGGCCCAACAACCCCGTCAGTCACAGTGCGTTGAGGAGAACTTAGCCGCCGTGAGATGACGTCGACGCTGGCGACCTCGCCTCGCTCGAGGAGGCCGTGCCGGTCGACGCCGTGGCCGGCGCCCGCTCCGGCCCATGTACCCATGGACGCCTGACACCTGCTCGGGGATGTGGCGCTGGTCGCGAACGTGTGGTCACGTGGACGGAAGCGACAGGAAGGAACAACCTCATGACCGACCTGACCGACGACGAGCGCAACGCCCGCGAGCGTGAGCGCAGTGAACGCCTTGCCACCGAGAACCGGCCGGACAACTCCGAGGTCGACAACAGCGGAGTGACCCTGCCCACCGTGGAGAAGTTCGCGAAGATGACCGAGGGAGAGGACATCGACGGCAGCGCCGGGTCGTCTGATCCCAGCGCGGCATTTCGAGAGATGGAGGTCTCCGACGAGGAGCGTGCCGAGATCGAGGCCGAGCGCGACAGGCGTCTCGCCCCCGAGAACCGGCCGGAGAACGCCGAGGTCGACAACACCCAAGGGAGATCGTCGACGGCCATTTCGTCGATGGGTCCAGCGACGAGCCCAGCGACGACTAGGTAGCGACCAGGCGGGCGCGCAGCCCGGCGATGCAGCCGGCCATCATCCGGTCGTGGTTCCACCTCAGCACCGGGCGCGCCACCCGCGAGACCAAGTGCGAGGGCCCCGCCGACCGACCACCTGCTGCTCGAAGTCCATCCGGGTGCCCTCGGGCACCTCGGTCAGCCGCCAGCGCACCCAACCGTTCAGGTCGCCGCCGACCTCCACCTCGAGCACCGGCAGCTCCCGGGTGACCGCACGCAGCACCAGGTCGAGGGTGTAGGGCAATGACGATCGGCACAGCACCCGGGCCTCGTCCGGCCCGAGCGAGGCCACGGCGCGCACCTGCGGCCACCACTCCGGGTAGCGCTCGAGGTCGACGACGACGTCGCGCACTCGGTCGGGGTCGGCCGCGACGGTCCAGGTGCCGGTGAAGGTGAACTCCGCTCAGCATCACTGGTCGGGTCACAGGTCCAGCCTCCGCACCAGCTGCTCCCAGGCGCGCGCTGCCTGAACGCGGACGCCGGGGTGCTCGTCGTCCAGAGCGGACGACACGACGGCGGCGTGCTCGGTGTCGCCCGACGACGCCGAGGCAGCGCATCGCCTGGCGCCGCACCCGGGGCAGCTCGTGGGTCGCCAGCCGGGCGGCACCATCGCCGGCGCCGGCCACGTCGTGCCGGGTCGCGACCTTCAGGCACATCTCCGCCGGCCGGTAGTGCTCGTCGTCCAGCCCGGCGACGATCGCCGCGGTGGCGCTGTCGTGCCACGCGTGCAGCAGCCCTCGCGCACCCCATGAACGCACCCAGTAGTCAGGCCAGCTGGTGGGGTCGAGCACGGCGTCGCCGGGCTGCCAGTCGTGGCCGGTCAGCGACCGCAGCTCGTCGACGTAGCGCTCGCGGGGCGCGCCGCCGAGCAGGTCGACGCAGACCGACGTGAACGCGGGCTGGCCGATCCGGGCGACGAGGTCGCTGATCAGGTCAGCGATCGGGGGACGGTCGGCCACGCGTCCAAGTGTGACCCCGATGGGCCATGATGCCGACATGCGCCCTGACGTCGACGTCCTGCTCGAACGCGCCCGCGCCTGGGCCGCCCAGGATCCCGACGACCACACCCGCGCCGAGCTGGAGCAGGTGGTCGCCGAGGTCGAGGCCGGTGGCGACGCACGCCGACCTGGCCGACAGGTTCCGCGGCACCCTGGAGTTCGGCACCGCCGGGCTGCGCGGAGCGCTCGGTGCCGGCCCGAACCGGATGAACCGGGTCGTGGTGCTCCGCGCGGCGGCCGGTCTCGCCGCCTACCTGGCCGACACCGGTGCCGCACCGAGGGGCTCGTCGGGCGCCTCGGTCGTGATCGGGTACGACGCGCGCCACAACTCCGACGTCTTCGCCCGCGACACCGCCGAGGTGATGACCGGGGCCGGGTTCACCGCGTGGGTGATGCCGCGTCCGCTGCCCACCCCGCTGCTGGCCTTCGCGATCCGCGAGCTCGGCTGCGTGGCCGGGGTGATGGTCACCGCAAGCCACAACCCGCCGCAGGACAACGGCTACAAGGTCTACCTCGGCGACGGCAGCCAGATCGTGCCGCCGGCCGACGGCGAGATCGCGCGGCGCATCGAGGCCGTCGGCAGCCTCGAGGCGATCCCGCGCGGGCCGTCGGGCACGGTGCTGAGCGAGGAGATCGTCGACCACTACCTCGACACCGTGGCCGACCTCGCCGGCGACGGTCCGCGCGACCTCGACATCGTCTACACGCCACTGCACGGCGTCGGCGGCACCTCGGTGGTGCAGGTCCTCGAGACCGCCGGCTTCTCAGCGCCGCAGGTCGTGGCCGAGCAGGAGCAGCCGGACGCCGACTTCCCCACGGTCGGCTTCCCGAACCCGGAGGAGCCCGGCGCGATGGACCTCGCGCTGGCGCTGGCCGCGAAGAACGGTGCCGACCTCGTGGTCGCCAACGACCCGGACGCCGACCGCTGCGCCGCCGCGGTGCCGACCGGCGACACGTGGCGGATGCTGCGCGGCGACGAGGTCGGCGCCCTGCTGGCCCACCACCTGATCACCACCGGCCGCACCGGCACCTTCGCGACGTCCATCGTGTCGTCGTCCCTGCTCGGCAAGCTCGCTGCGGCCGCGGGCCAGCCCTACGTCGAGACGCTCACCGGCTTCAAGTGGATCGGTCGGCTGCCCGGCCTGGCGTTCGGCTACGAGGAGGCGCTGGGCTACTGCGTCGACCCCGAGCACGTGAAGGACAAGGACGGCGTGTCGGCGCTGGTGCTGCTCTGCGAGCTCGCCGCCGCGCTCAAGGCAGAGGGGCGCTCGCTGCTCGACCTGCTCGACGACCTCGCCTCGCACCCACGGCCTGCACGCCACCGACCAGGTCTCGGTGCGGGTCGACGACCTCGAGCGTGATCGAGCGACGCGATGGCCCGGCTGCGCGACCACCCCGCCGACCGAGCTGGGCGGGCTCGACCGTCGAGGCGTCGACGACCTGAGCGCGGGATCGGCCGACCTCCCGCCGACCGATGGTCTGCGCTACCGGCTGGCCGGGGGCGCCCGGGTGATCGTGCGGCCCAGCGGCACCGAGCCGAAGATCAAGTGCTACCTCGAGGTCGTCGTCCCGGTCGAGCGACGAAGGCGGCGTCGAGGCCGCCCGCATCTCCGCCGCGACCCGGCTCGACGCGCTCGCTCACGGCATCCGCGAAGCTGCCGGTCGATCTGAGGGCGCTCTACGGCGAGCCTGAGTCAGCGACGGTCAGACGAAGGCAGCGAGCACGAACGCGATCGCGGTCAGGCCGAGGAGGGCGATCTCGAGCCAGGCGGACGGCGGACGACCTCGGCGAGCAGCGCGGCCTGCTCGGCGCTGCGGATCGCAACGCCGCGTCGCTCGCGGGCAGTCCTGGGCGGCCGCGCGCACCCGGTTCTCGACGAGCACGGCGTAGGAGGCCTCCATGCCACCCGCGGTCCCGGAGGGCAGCGCCACGTTCGTGAACACGTCGCGCACCGGACGGCGAGCGGGGGTTCAGGTCGCGGCGGCTGCGGCTGATCGCCGAGCAGACGGAACTTCTTCTCCCCGACGCGCACGGCGAACACCTGTCGAGCGGCGATCTCCTCGATCCCGGCTAGCGGGATGCGGACCGTCTCCAGCATGTTGCGCATCACCAGGTCGTCGCCCGCGATCGACAACCGCGGCCGCAGCATCGCCGACCACGCCAGGCTGGCGATGAACCCCATCAGGGCCACCAGCCACCACGGCACGGTGTCGAGGCCCGCCGTCGCGGTCGAGCACCGCCGTCGCGGCGACCACGAGGCAGACGACGAGCGTCACCACGCCGAGCACGCGCCCGTGCGTGGGGCTGAAGCGCTCGACGTCCGCTGACTTGTCCGGCTGCACATGTCCAACCCTATGCTGGCAGGCATGCCCGCTCTCGCCACCGACTTCTCGGACGTGACCAGGACCGACGCCACGTTGCGCCGCTTCCTGCACGGTCTGCCCGGGCGTCGACCAGGTCGGCGCGGAGGCCCGCGCAGCCTCCCTCGGCACCCGGTCGATCAAGACCACGGCGAAGGCTCAGGCGCTCGACCTGGCGATCCGGATGGTCGACCTCACCACGCTCGAGGGCTCCGACACGCCTGGCAAGGTGCGGGCGCTGGCCTCGAAGGCGATGCGACCCGACCCGGCCGACCCGACGTGCCCGGCGACGGCTGCGGTTTGCGTCTACCCCGACATGGTCGCCACCGCAAAGGAGACCCTGGGCAGCAGCGGCGTCCACGTCGCGGCCGTCGCCACCGCCTTCCCGAGCGGTCGTGCCGCCCTCGACATCAAGCTGGCCGACACCCGGGACGCCGTCGAGGCCGGTGCCGACGAGATCGACATGGTCATCGACCGCGGCGCGTTCCTCTCCGGTCGCTACCTGCAGGTCTTCGAGGAGATCGTCGCGGTGCGAGAGGCCTGCGCCAAGGCAGACGGACAGAGCGCCCACCTGAAGGTGATCTTCGAGACCGGCGAGCTGCAGACCTACGACAACGTCCGGCGCGCCAGCTGGCTGGCGATGATGGCCGGCGGCCACTTCATCAAGACCTCGACCGGCAAGGTGCAGCCGGCGGCCACGCTGCCCGTCACGCTGGTGATGCTGGAGGCAGTGCGCGACTTCCGCGAGGCCACGGGCCAGATGGTGGGGGTCAAGCCCGCCGGCGGGATCCGCACCAGCAAGGACGCCATCAAGTACCTCGTGATGGTCAACGAGGTCGCCGGACCCGACTGGCTCGACCCCGACTGGTTCCGTTTCGGCGCCTCCACGCTGCTCAACGAGCTGCTGATGCAGCGCACCAAGATGACCACCGGCCGGTACTCCGGTCCCGACTACTTCACCCTCGACTGAGGACGACTGTCATGGAGTTCGCGTACGCCCCCGCACCCGAGTCGCGCAGCATCCTCGACCTGAAGTCGTCCTACGGGCTCTTCATCAACGGCGAGTTCGTCGACGGTCACGGCTCGTCGTTCAAGACGATCAGCCCGGCGACCGAGGAGGTGCTCGCCGAGGTCGCCGAGGCCAACGACGCCGACGTCGACGCCGCCGTCAAGGCCGCCCGCAGGGCCTACGACAAGGTCTGGTCGAAGCTGTCCGGCGCCGAGCGGGCGAAGTACCTCTACCGGATCGCCCGGATCATCCAGGAGCGCGCCCGCGAGCTCGCGGTGCTCGAGTCGCTCGACAACGGCAAGCCGATCAAGGAGTCGCGCGACGTCGACATCCCGATCGTCGCCGCGCACTTCTTCTACTACGCCGGCTGGGCCGACAAGCTCGGAGCACTGCCAGGGTGCGGCACGACCCGCGGCCCCTCGGCGTCGCCGGGCAGATCATCCCGTGGAACTTCCCGCTGCTGATGCTGGCGTGGAAGATCGCGCCCGGCGCTGGCGCTGCGGCAACACCGTCGTGCTCAAGCCGGCCGAGACCACGCCGTTGACCGCGCTGCTCTTCGCCGAGATCTGCCAGCAGGCCGACCTGCCGCCGGGCGTCGTCAACATCATCACCGGTGCCGGCGGCACCGGTCAGGCGCTGGTGTCGCACCCGGACGTCGACAAGGTCGCGTTCACCGGCTCGACCGACGTCGGCAAGGCGATCGCCCGCGTCGATCGCCGGCACGGGCAAGAAGGTCGACCCTCGAGCTCGGCGGCAAGGCCGCCAACATCGTCTTCGACGACGCCCCGCTCGACCAGGCGGTCGAGGGCATCGTCACCGGCATCTTCTTCAACCAGGGCCACGTCTGCTGCGCCGGCTCGCGACTGCTGGTGCAGGAGTCGATCGCCGAGGAGCTGCTCGACGAAGCTCAAGCGGCGGATGAGCACGCTGCGCGTCGGCGACCCGCTCGACAAGAACACCGACATCGGCGCGATCAACTCCGCCGAGCAGCTGGCCCGCATCCGCGAGCTCTCCGACATCGGCGAGGCAGGAGGGCGCTGGCCGCTGGTCGCCGCCGTGCGAGCTGCCCGACGCGCGGCTTCTGGTTCCCGCCGACGATCTTCACCGGCGTCACCCAGGCCCACCGGATCGCCCGCGAGGAGATCTTCGGCCCGTGCTCTCGGTGCTGACGTTCCGCACGCCGTCCGAGGCGGTCGAGAAGGCCAACAACACGCCGTACGGCCTGTCCGCCGGGGTCTGGACCGAGAAGGGCTCCCGGATCCTGCACATGGCCGGCGCGCTGCGCGCCGGCGTCGTGTGGGCCAACACGTTCAACCAGTTCGACCCGACCAGCCCCTTCGGTGGGTACAAGGAGTCCGGCTACGGCCGCGAAGGCGGCCGGCACGGGCTCGGCGCCTACCTGAAGGGCGGTGAGTGACGTGGCTGAGCCGCATCGACGTCCGCAAGACCTACAAGCTCTTCATCGGCGGTGCGTTCCCGCGCTCGGAGTCGGGCTACTCCTACGTCGTCAACGACGCGAAGGGAACGTTCGTGGCCAACGCCGCCCTCGCCTCGCGCAAGGACGCCCGCGACGCCGTCGTCGCCGCCCGCAAGGCGTTCGGCGGCTGGTCGTCGCGCACGGCCTACAACCGCGCGCAGATCCTCTACCGGGTCGCCGAGGTGATGGAGGACCGTCGTCCGCAGTTCGTGCTCGCCGTCCAGCAGTCAGAGGGCCTGAGCGCCTCGAAGGCGAACGCCGCGGTCGACGCCGCCATCGACCGACTCGTCTGGTACGCCGGCTGGGCCGACAAGCTGACCCAGGTGGTCGGCAACGCCAACCCGGTGGCCGGCCCGTTCTTCAACCTCTCGACGCCCGAGCCGACCGGCGTCGTCGCGGTACTCGCGCCGCAGGAGTCGTCGCTGCTCGGCCTGGTGTCGGTGGTCGCGCCGGTCGTGGTGAGCGGCAACACCGTCGTGGTGGTGTCGTCGTACGAGCGTCCGCTGCCGGCCGTCACGTTCGCCGAGGTGCTGGCCACCTCCGACGTGCCCGGCGGCGTGATCAACGTGCTGACCGGCTCGGCCGCCACCGTGGCGCCCTGGCTGGCCGCCCACATGGACGTCAACGCGATCGACCTGGTCGGCGTCGCCGGCGACGCAACGCTGGCCACCGAGCTCGAGGTCGCGGCGGCCGACAACCTGAAGCGGGTGCGCCGCGCGCCCGGCGTCCGAGCCCGACTGGGCGCTCGCCCCCGGTCTCGACGACGATGACCGACTTCCTGGAGATCAAGACGGTCTGGCACCCGATGGGCGTGTGATGCCGGCTCCTCGGCTCGGCGCAGGTCATCGTGATCGCCGGCCCGTCCGGGTCGGGCAAGTCCCGCCTCGCCGAGCGCACTGGGCTTCCGGTGCTGCGGCTCGACGACTTCTACAAGGACGGCGCCGACCCGACGCTCCCCTACATCACGGAGGGTCCCAACACCGGTGTCGTCGACTGGGACGACCCGACGTCGTGGCTGATCGACGAGGCGTGCGCCGCGATCGAGGCGCTCTGCCGCGACGGCGCCTGCGACGTCCCGGTCTACGAGCTCGCGGCCAACGGCCGGACCGGCTGGCAGCACCTCGACCTGGCCGGCTCGCCCTACTTCGTGGCCGAGGGGATCTTCGCCCAGGACGTCGTGCCGCACGTCGCGGGCTGCCGGCCTGCTCGCCGATGCCCTGTGCGTGACCCAGCGCCCGACAGTCACGTTCTGGCGCCGACTCACTCGTGACCTGCGCGAGCACCGCAAGCCGCCGCTCATCCTGGTGCGGCGTGGGTTCGCGCTCATGCGTGCCCAGCGGGCCGTGGTGGCGCACGCAGTGGCGCTCGGCTGTCGTCCGGTCAGCAACCTCGAGGCGCTCGAGGCCGTGCGTCAGCGTGTGCAGTCCGCTGTGCGATGAGTTCGTCGTCCCGGCGGGACGGGAAGCTCAGCGAGACAGTCGGCGCAGCACGGCCCGCACCAGCAGCCCACCGACGGTGGCGACCGCCACCTCCTGCGGCATCCGGCGCGGCGACTCGCGCTGGATCCGGATGTGCCAGTCATCGACCGACTGCGGGAACGGCGAGCGTCCGAAGAACAGGGTGCTCGGCTTGTCGGCGTCGGGCAGGCAGGCCCCGAGCATGCCCGCGACGACGGTGACCCGGCGATCAGCTCGAGCGACTCGGGCGATCAGGCCGAGGGTGGCGAGCCCGACCAGTCCATCGACCACAGCAACACGCAGGAAGACGCCCTCGTCGGGGTTGCCCCAGTGCGGCACCGTGTCGAGCGTGAAGTGGGAGGCGAGCCCGACGACGAACGCGGACCCGGGTCCGGGAGCCAGCGCGCCGATCAGCGCCCCCGACAGCACGTGGTTGGTGATCAGCACGTCGCAAGGGTAGGTCCGCAGGTGCAAGAGTGGCCACGTGACCGAGCGCAACGTCCTGGGCGGCGACCTGGAGCCCTGCGGCACCGAGCCCATGACCGGGTTCTTCCGCGACGGTTGCTGCAACACCGGCGACGAGGACCGCGGCAGCCACACGATCTGCGCCGTGGTGACAGCAGAGTTCCTCGCGCACCAGCGCGAGATCGGCAACGACCTCGGCACACCCATGCCGCTCTACGGGTTCCCGGGCTTGGTGCCCGGCGACCGCTGGTGCGTCACCGCACTCAACTGGGCCCGTGCGCACCGGGACGGCGCCGCGGCGCCGGTCGTGCTCGCCTCGACCAACCACGCGGTGCTGCGCCTGGTGCCGATCGAGGTGCTGCGCGAGCACGCCGTCGACGTCCCGCCCGACCTCAGCGGGCTCGACCCCCAGTAGCGTCGCCCTCGTGCCCGACATCCCGCCACTCGCCCAGCAGCTGCTCGACGCGCAGGTGGCCTTCCACCTCGACCGACTCTCCGAGCCCAGCCTCGCGCCCACGATCGAGGGTCTGGCCGAGCAGCTCTTCGCTGCGGCCGGAGAGCACCAGATCGCCGACCTGATCGATGCCGACGCGATCACCGCCATCGTGGTGCGCGCCCTGGCCACCGTGCCCGGCAGCGCGGCAGTCGCCGCGATCATCGAGATGGCCACGGACGTCGCCTACGCCGGGCCGATCGACGTCCTTCACCCTGGGCGAGGTCATCGACCGCGAGCGGGTCGAAGTACTGCTCGACGAGCTGCTGGCCCTGACGCCCGTGCTCGAACGCGCGCTCGAGCAGCTCAACGCCAGCCCACTCGTCGGCACCATGGCCACCCGCTTCATGGGCCGGATCGTCAGCGAGGTGCTCCAGGCCAACAAGGCGATGGCCGACAAGCTGCCCGGCCTCGGGTCGCTGGTCTCCTTCGGCACCAGCGCCGCCTCCAAGGTGATCGGTGCCGCCGACAAGCAGCTCGAGGGCCTGCTCGGCGACACCGTCGGCAAGGGCGGCCAGTTCGCGATCGGTCGGCTCAACCGGATCATGATCGACACGATCCAGGACCCCACCACCCGCGAGGCAGTCCTCCAGGTCTGGGACTTGATCGTCCAGGAGCGCGTCGTCGGCCTCGACGGCCGCCGCCACTCGCGAACAGCTCGCCGGCGTCGCGGACGCCGTGCACGAGATCGCCGTGAGCGCGGTCTGGCCTCCGAGCACGTCGCCGAGCTCGGGCGCGTCGTGGTTGCGGCGTTCCTCGAACGCTTCGGCGGCTACACCCCCACCGAGCTGCTCGACCAGCTCGACCTCAGCCAGGACGAACTGGTCGCCGACCTCGTGCGACTCGCGCCCGGCGTCCTCGACGCGCTGCGCGAGTCCGGCGACCTCGAACGCACTGGTGCGTGCCCAGCTCGAGCCGTTCTACTCCTCGGCCGAGGTTGCCCGGATCCTCCGCTGAGTCCCCGAGCTTCTGTGCTGTCGAATGAGTCGGGCCATCATTTCAGCCTTCCCATCGCCGTGGGCGAGTTCGCAGAACTTACCGCTCAGCACACCTCTCCTCCCCCTCCTGGACATACCCTCGACAGGTCGCTTCCTGTCCACTGGAATGTGGGGATGCGACTCCGGGGCCAGCCACGCGTCCACGTCTGCGGAGCGCGGTCCTGACCCTGATGCTCACCGGTCTGCCTGGTGGCCGGGGCTCCAGCTCGCGCCGAGGGTCCGATCGATCCCGGTCTCGTCGACCCGGCCATCGGCGCGCCTGATGCCGGTGCCCGCACCGCACGTGCCGTACCGGGGCGACCTGTGCCGGTCGGGAAGGCCGCAGTGCATCGACGTGACCCTCAGCGAGATGCGCCGTCGCCTCGAGCCGCTGGCACGCACCTGTCAGCACAGCGCGGTGCTTCTCGTTGGCCTACCTGCGGGTGACCGAGGACGTCAGGCGAGCCATCAAGCAGGGACACTTCCTCGACACGGTCTGGCTCCAGCAAGTCGACAAGGTCTTCGCACACCTCTACTTCGACACCATGGACCACTGGCGGGCCGGACGTCGGGGCGAGGTTCCCGAGGCGTGGCGCATCGCGCTGCGGGCCGAAGATGCGCACGCGATGACCGGGATCGGCAACTTCCTGCTCGCGATGAACGCGCCACATCAACCGCGACTTCCCGCACGTGCTGGCGACGGTGGGGCTGACCGCCGGGACGGTGTCAGTCACAAGGCCGACCACAACGCCTACAACTCCCGCCTCGACGGTCTGTACCACCCGGTGTTCGCCGAGGAGGCCAGGCGATTCGACCGCACGTTCGACGACTTCGACGCCGGCCCGCTCGACGAGATGGTCGTGGGATCGATCATGCGGGGTTGGCGCGAGCTCGTCTGGCGTCATGCCGAGATGCTCGTCAGGGCCCCCTCACCCGCCCTGCGCAAGCTGGCTGAGCGCGAGATCGAGGAGTACGCCGCAGGGCAGGCCCGGATGATCCGGCAGATGTTCGCCAGCCCCAGCTCGGCGGCCCGTGATGCCTACTGCGCCCGGACGAGGTCCTGAGCCGCAGCCCTTTCGGCGTCAGACACAATGGCGGCATGGCCGAACTCCCCCGCAAGGCAGCCGCCCGGACAGCGCGCTTGGCCGCCCTTCCGCTTGGCTACGCCGGGCGCAGCGCGGTCGGTCTGGGCAAGCGGCTGGGAGGTGCACCGGCCGAGGCCGTGATGAGCGAGATCCAGGCGCGCACCGCCGAGCAGGTCTTCCGCACCCTCGGTGAGCTCAAGGGCGGAGCGATGAAGTTCGGGCAGGCGTTGTCGATCTTCGAGGCAGCGCTGCCCGAGGAGATGGCCGGCCCCTACCGCGAGCAGCTCACCAAGCTGCAGGACTCCGCACCTCCCATGCCGACCTCCACCGTGCGCGAGATCCTGGCAGAAGAGCTGGGCGCCGACTGGAAGGACCAGCTGGTGTGGCTCGACGGCGGCCCGACCGCCGCCGCGTCCATCGGTCAGGTGCACAAGGGCCGCTGGCACGACGGACGTGAGGTGGCCGTCAAGGTGCAGTACCCCGGCGCCGGCGACGCGCTGCGCTCCGACCTCAAGCAGCTGGCGAGACTGGCCCGCACGATCGCCCCGGTCTTCCCGGGCATCGACATCAAGCCGCTGGTCGAGGAAGTGCAGGCCCGCGCCGAGGACGAGCTCGACTACGCGCTCGAGGCCGAGGCACAACGCGTCTTCGCCGCCGCCTTCGCCGGTGACTCCGAGATCGTCGTCCCGGACGTCGTGGCGGTGGGCACCCGCGTCATCGTCACCGAGTGGATGGACTCCGCCTCTTCCTTGGCGGCAGTCATCCGCGACGGCACCGTCGAGGAGCGCAATCACTACGGCCAGCTGCTCACCAAGTTCCTCTTCGCCGGGCCAGCCCGCACCGGCATGCTCCACGCCGACCCGCACCCCGGCAACTTTCGCGTCATCCCGAACGACGACGGCACTCCCGGTCGGCTGGGTGTGCTCGACTACGGCGCCGTCGCGCGGCTCGAGGAGGGCAACCTGCCCCGTGCCATGGGCAGCCTGATCCGCCTGTGCGCCCTGGGAGACGGCGAGCAGCTGATGGAGGGGCTGCGCCGCGAGGGATTCATCAAGGACCGGATCAAGCTCGACCCGCAGCTGCTGATGGACTACCTCGCGCCGTTCGTCGAGCCGACGAAGGTCGAGCGGTTCCAGTTCAACCGCGAGTGGATGCGCGGGCAGTTCCAGCGCATCAACAACCCGCGCGAGCCCGCCTACACGGTGGCGATCAAGATCAACCTGCCCCCGTCGTACATGCTCATCCACCGCACCTGGGTGGGCGGCATCGGCGTGCTGAGCCAGCTCGAGGCCGAGGCGCCCTTCCACGCGATCCTCACCGAGTACCTACCCGGCTTCGCCGACGAGTCCCAACCGCATGACGTGGAGCCCGACGAGCCCGTGGGTGCGTGAGTCGAAAGCCTCCGGCACCGTGCCGACGATCTCGAAGCCGAGGCTCTGCCACAGCGTCACGGCGGCGGTGTTCGTCTCCACCACGGCGTTGAACTGGATGGCGCGGAACCCGTGGTCGCGGTGCCACTGCACGACGTACTCGCCCAGGCGGCGTCCGACACCGCGACCCCGAGCCGCCTCGGAGACCATGAAGGACGCCGTGCCGACGTGCGCGCCGCGACCTGGCCGGTTCGGGCCCATCGTGGCGCTGCCGAGGATCACGCCGTCGTCCTCGAGCACGACCGTCTGCCCCGGCGGCGCCTGCGTCCAGAGCTGCTGCGCTTGCTCGGACGTGAGGTCCAGCGGGTAGGCGTAGGTCTCCCCCGCCTGCACGATCGCGTCGAAGAACGGCCAGACCTGCGGCCAGTCGTCGGGGCATCATCCGCCGAATGTCCGGTCGGACGCGGGGTTCATACGCCCGTCTGCCCGTCGATCGACTCTCGGATGAGGTCGGCGTGGCCGAGATGACGGGCGTACTCCTCGATCATGTGCACCAGGATCCAGCGCAGGCTCAGCCCTTCACCTGAGCTGGGCACCCGCCGCACCGCGACCATCGTCGAGGCTCTGCGCCGCCTCGACGAGGTCGTCCGAGCGACCGATGAAGGTGTCGAGCAACCGCCGCAGATCGTCGGGTGAGTCGTCGACCGCGCTGTGCCAGTCCCAGTCGTTGTCGGCCTTCCACGCTGCGTCGTCGTCGAAGGGCGGGTGCGGCGGGACACCCGCCAGGTTGACCCCGAACCACCAGTCCTCCACGTAGGCCAGGTGCTTGAGCATCCCGCCCAGGGTCAGGTCGGAGGGCGCGAGCGTGGCGGCGAGCTGGTCGGCGTCCAGGCCCGCTGTCTTGTCGCGCAAGCGCGCTGCGCTGGCGGTCGAGGAAGGCGAGCAGAGTGGTGCGCTCGTCGGCCGAGTACGGCACTTGGCGTCGTTGCGGACTCATGCGGTCAGGTCCTGGCACCGTCGTGAGGGTCACGGTGGGTGACGCAGTAGCGCGAGCCTGCAGGATCGCGCAGCACGGTCCAGAACTCCTCGACCCGCTCGACCGTGGCGCCCAGCTTCTCGTGTCGCGCCACCTCGGCCGCCCGATCGGACGCCGCGAGGTCGAGGTGGGCACCGACCGGCCCCTCGCTGTCGGTGCGCTGGAGCAGGAAGCGCAACGCGAAAGTCTCCGGGCCGTGGAGGCGCCGGAACTGCGGCAGCCTGGACGGCTCGGAGGTCCATCCGGTGATCTGCTCCCAGAAGGCGCACTCGCGCTCGAACACCGACGGTGCGATGTCGAGGCAGACCTGGTCGACCGCCGATCGCCCACCACCGCGCCAAGTCGCCGCCGGCGGACGTCGGGCGGCCGGGTGGGAGACGAAGCAGAGCGTGAGCCCAGCGGGAGAGGTCACCACGACGTAGCCCTGCTCGTCCGGCGCCGCGACCTCGAGCGCGCCCAGCTCGACGGCACGGTCGGCCGCTGCACTCGGGTCGGTGACGTGCAGATCGAGGTGCAGCCGGGACCGCCCGCTGCGCAGCTGCTGCACGCGCAGGTAGTCATCGCCCACGCGCGGCACCAAGGTGGCGAACTCCTCGTCGTCGCCGCGGGGCGACGACACGTCGTACCCGGTGACCTCGGCCCAGAAGACGACGCCGCGCTCGAAGTCGCGCGCCGCGAAGTCGAGGAAGGCGCTGATCCAGAACGGGGTCATGACACGTGCTGGCAGTCGTGGCCGCAGCCGGAGTGCGTGCCTGACTCGGTGTCGGAGCCGTCTCCGTGCGACGCCGGTCGGTGGAGCACCGCGTTGGTCGGCGTGACCACGAGGTCGTCGCCCTCGCGACGCGGCCGTGCCGTCGACGAGCAGCGTGTAGCCGCGCTGCTGCAGCGGCGGGAACAGCACCGTCACCGTCGGGTTGACGGCCACGTTGGCCACCGAGCCCCGCCCCGGACCGGTGACGCGCAGAACGCCCTGGCTCACGCGCGGCTCGACGGTGACGGCCTTGACCCGACCATCCGTGGTGCTCAGCAGGTAGCCGACACCGAAGTCGTCGAGCGCTCGGGCCAGGTCGCCCACGTCCACCGGAATGCTCATGACGTCACCGTAGTCGTCACCAGAGACCCACGACCTGACCACCGATCCGCACGATGAAGGCCGACACCACCACCAGGAAGAAGACCCGCACGAACGCCGACCCGCGCGCGACGGCGGTGCGGGCGCCGACGTACCCGCCCACCAGGTTGGCCACGCCCATCACCAGGCCGACCTTCCAGAGCACGGCACCCTGGGGCACGAAGACGCAGAGCGCCGCGAGGTTGGTGGCCCAGTTGGCCATCCGGGCCTTGGCGCTCGCCTCGAGGAACTGGTAGCCGAGCAGGCCGACGAGGGTGAAGACGAAGAAGCTGCCGGTGCCGGGCCCGAGAGCTCCGTCGTAGAAGCCCACGACGAGGCCGGTGGCCATCGCGGCGGCCGTGTGCCGCCGTCCGGCGAACCGCAGCTCGGTCGCGTCGCCCAGGGAGGGCTTGACCAGCACGTAGGCACCGACGAGCACCAGCACCGCGAGCACGATCGGGTCGAAGGCCTCACGGGGCAGCCGGGAGGCCAGGGCGGCCCCGCCCGCCGACCCGGCGAATGCGAGCAGCATCAGGGGCAGGAACGTGCCAGGGTCCGGCTTCACGCGGCGGTAGTAGGTCACCGAGCTGACCGACGTGCCGCAGATCGAGCCGAGCTTGTTGGTGGCCAGCACCTGCACCGGCGTCGCGTCGGGCAGGCCGAGCAGCAGGGCGGGCAGCTGGATCAGGCCGCCTCCGCCGACGACTGCGTCCACGAACCCGGCCGTCAGCGCCGCGAGCGCGAGCAGCGCCAGCACGGTGAGGGTGGGGTCGGACACCACGTCACGGTAGTGCGGCCACGTACGCTGCCCGCGTGCGGATCGTGTCGTTGCTCCCCTCGACCACCGAGATCCTGTTCGCCATCGGGGCCGGCGACGACGTCATCGGCGTGACCTTCGAGTGCGACTTCCCGCCGGAGGCCCGCTCGCGCCGCGTGGTCTCGACGTCGGCCATGCCCGAGGGCCTCACCCCCGCGGAGATCGACGCCTTCGTCGTGGGCGCCGTCGCCCGTGGCGAGGACCTCTACCGGCTCGACGCCGATGCCCTCGCCGGGATGGACGCCGACCTCGTGGTCACCCAGGACCTCTGCGCCGTCTGCGCGATCGACGTCAGCACCGTCGACGACGCGCTCGCCCACCTCGGCTGCACCGCCGACGTGCTCACCTGCGACCCGCACACGCTCGAGGAGGTGCTCGAGACCGTGCTCCGCCTCGGCGAGGTCACCGGGCACCCGGTCGCGGCAGCCGACCTCGTCGGGTCGCTGCGCGCACGTCTCGTCGCGGTGCGCGAGCGGGTCGCGCGACCGTCCGCGCCCTCGCGTCGCCGTGCTCGAGTGGACCGATCCGCCCTACGCTCCGGGCCACTGGATCCCGGAGATGATCGAGCTCGCGGGCGGTCGGTGCGTGCTCGGCCAGGCAGGCTCCGTGTCCGAGCGGGTGCTCTGGGAGACCGTCCACGAAGCCCGCCCGGACGTCGTCGTCGTCGCCCCGTGCGGCTACGACCGAGCCGGCGCCCAGGCCCAGGCCGACCTCCTGGTCACCAGCGGCGTGCTGCCGGACGGCGTCCAGGTGCACGCCGTCGACGCCGATGCCATGTGGGCGCGGCCTGGCCCTCGCCTGGTCGACGGCATCGAGGAGCTCGCCACCCTCCTCCACGGCTGACCCAGATTTGCGCTGACCCGTCCCCTATAGAGGACGGGTCACCGCAATTTTCGCTGACCCGTCCCCTATAGGGGACGGGTCAGCGTCAATCGCCGACCCAGTAGCCGCGGCCGCCGAACCAGTCGCCGTACGCGCTGCGCAGTCCGCTCATGCCGCCGGGGCGACCCGAGTCGCGCGAGCCGAGGTAGGAGCCGACGACGGCCGCGCCGAGGTCGTCGAGCTCTGGGCTGACCATCGAGCCGTCGACGCGCTGGGCCATCTGCTCGATGAAGCGCGCCAGGCCCGGGTCCTCGCCCAGCCGGAAGAACGTCGTCTGGGCGCCCAGTCGGCGCGCGTTGTCGAGCTCGCGGACGGCGTAGGCGACCGTCATCGGGTGCGGCGGGTAGGAGAAGTAGACCTCGCCGCTGGCCTCGAGGTGCGACGTCGGCTCGCCGTCGGTGACGATCAGCAGCACCGGCTGGGCGTTCGGGTGCTTGCGGAAGTGGCGGTTGGCGAGCAGCAGGGCGTGGTGCAGGTTGGTGCCCTTGTCCCACATCGCGTCGAGCGCGGTGAGCTGCTCGATGTCCATCACCTCGGCGTGGCGACCGAAGCCGATCAGCTGCAGGTGGTCGCCGCGGAACCGGCTCTTGATCAGCGTGTGCAGCGCCAGCGCGGTGCGCTTCATCGGCACCCAGCGACCGTCCATCGCCATCGAGAACGACGTGTCGACCAGCAGCGCGACGGCGGCCTGGGTGCGCGCCTCGGTCTCCTGCACCTCGACGTCGTCGATCGCGATCAGACCGCCGGTCGAGCGGATCGGCCGAGCGCCGGTGGACGCCGTTCAGGATCGTGCGCGGAAGGTCCCACGGCTCGGTGTCGCCGAACTGCCACTCGCGCGTGGCCCCGCTGCGCTCCCCGGCCGCGCCGGCCTTGTTCATGTCGCGCTGGCCCTGCCGGCCCGACATCTTCTGGGCGACGTCGCGCAGCAGCGCCTTGCCGAGCTGGCGCATCGCCTTCGGGCGTCAGCTTGAGCTGACCGTCGGAGCCGCGCTTGAGCGTGCCGCCGTCGCGCAGGGCCTTCTCGAGCTGCTGCAGGGTCTTGGCGTCGACCGCGGCCTCGTCGCCGAGCTGGCGGGCGATCTTGTCGAGGTCGAGGTCGTCCATCCGGGCGCCGCCGTAGGACTGCGAGAGCTGCTCGGAGAGCTGGTCGAGCTCGGCGAGGTCCTGGAAGACGCCGGTGCCGTCGCCCAGCCCCAACCCCTGCTCGCCGTCCATCTGCTCCGAACCGCCCCAGTCCTCGCCGGGGCGGAGCGACTGCAGGTTGCCGTCGAGCCGGTTGAGCGACTCCATCAGCTGCGGCGAGCCGAAGGCCTGGGCCGAGAGCTCCATCAGCTCCTGACGCTGCTCGGGGCTCATCGAGTTCAGCATCCGCTGGGCAGCGGCGGCGCGCTGCGCCATCGCGTCGAGGAGCTCCTCGATGTTCTGCGGGTTCTCGGGGAAGAACTCGCCGTGCTTGGCCATGAACTCGGCGAAGTCCTCGGGGGTGTCGGCTCCCTGGGCGTGCTTCTCGAGCAGGCCGTTGAGGTCGTCGAGCATCTCGTTGATCGCCTGACGGTCCTCGTCGGTGGCGTTCTCGAGAGCGTTCTTCATGCCGGCGAAACGCTGGTCGAGCATCTCCCGTCCGAGAAGGTCCTTGATCCTCTCGAAGTCGGCGCGGGCTTGCGGGCTCTGCCAGTCGTACTCGTTGAGCTCGCTGACGGCGGCCGCAGTGTTGGGCGGCAGGTTGTCCATCTGCATCTCGCGCAGCGCCCGGTCGCCCTCGTCCATCATCGCGTCGCGGGCCAGCTGCTTGCGCTCCTCGAGCACGGCCTGGTCGAGCAGCTCCTTGATCTCCTGGAGCGTGCCATCGAGGTTGTGCTTCTGCAGCAGCTCGCGGCGGCGCTCGGCAACCCGCCGCGCCAGGTCGTCGAGACCTTGCTGGTCCTGACCTCCACGGCGCAGGAACTCGCGCATCGCGCGCTCGGGGCTGTAGCCGGCCATGACGTCCTCGCCGATGGCGTCCAGAGCCTCGGCCACGTCGACCGGCGGTGGCAGCGGGTCGCCGCCGTCGTACCGCTTGAAGCGTGATGCGCGGGTCCTGGGCATGGGCTGGCCTGCGCGCACCGGCTCAGCCATAGACGGTCTCGGAGCCGTCGGAGTCCTTGCCGATCTTGCGAGCGAGGTAGAGGCCCTCGAGCGCGAGCTCGATGGCGCCTGCGCGCTAGCCGTCGTTGGTCGCGCCGAGCCGCTCGCACACGTCGTCGTAGAGCTCGGACTCGCCCAGCACCGGCAGTCCGGTGAGGAAGTCGCGAGCGGTGACCTGCTCGCCGGTGGTGACCATGGCCCCGGCCTCGATCGCGTCGACGAGCAGCCCGAAGTCGAGGCCGCGGAAGTGTTCGCGCACGGTCTCCGCCGTGGCGGTGCGCAGCAGGTGGGTGAGGATCTCGGCCTCGCGACCCTCCTCGCCGGTCTCGAACTCGATCTTGCCGCCGAGCACGTCGACCGCCGTCTCCAGGTCGACCACGCGGGCCACGGCGTGATCCTCGCCCTGCACCGTCGCGCGGTGGATGGCGGCCGCGGCTATGGTCTCGGCGCCGGCAATGGCAAAGCGCGCCGAGACACCAGAGCGCTGGTCGACCGAGGTCGACTCACGCAGCTGCCGGGTGAAGCGCGCCAGGATCTCCACGAGGTAATCGGAGGCACCTCGACCAGGTCTCCGGGCAGGTGCGCCTCTTGGCGGATCACCGCGATCTCGGCATCGAGCTCGAGCGGGTAGTGGGTGCGGATCTCGGCGCCGAACCGGTCCTTGAGCGGGGTGATGATGCGGCCGCGGTTGGTGTAGTCCTCCGGGTTGGCGCTGGCCACGACCAGGACGTCGAGGGGCAGGCGCAGCACGTAGCCGCGGATCTGGATGTCGCGCTCCTCCATCACGTTGAGCATCGCGACCTGGATCCGCTCGGCGAGGTCCGGCAGCTCGTTGATCGCCACGATGCCGCGGTGGCTGCGCGGGATGAGTCCGAAGTGGATGGTCTCGGGGTCACCGAGCGAGCGGCCCTCGGCGACCTTCATCGGGTCGACGTCGCCGATCAGGTCGGCCACCGAGGTGTCGGGGGTGGCCAGCTTCTCGGCGTAGCGATCGCTGCGGTGCCGCCACGAGATGCGTAGGTCGTCGCCATAGGTGGCGACCGCCCGCTGCGAGCCGATCGTGATCGGGTCGTAGGGGTGCTCACCGAGCTCGGAGCCGGAGATCACCGGCGTCCACTCGTCGAGCAGACCGATCAGCGTGCGCAGCAGGCGAGTCTTGCCCTGGCCCCGCTCGCCGAGCAGGACGACGTCGTGGCCGGCGATCAAGGCTCGTTCGAGCTGCGGGATGACGGTGCTCTCGAAGCCGTGCAGACCGGGCCACGGGTCGCGTCCCTCGGCCAAGGCGGCCAACAGGTTGTCGCGGATCTCGGTGCGTAGATCCTTGTGCACGTGACCCGACTCACGAAGCTGGGCAAGGGTGGCGATGGAAGGCGCGTCGTTCACCTTTCCACCTAACCACCACTGACAAGTGACAGGCGCCACTACGGTGAGACCCGTGCCCCGCAAGCTCCTCGCCATGAACGACTCCGCCTGGCTGTTCGCCGAGTCGCACCGCACGCCGATGCAGGTCGGCATGCTCGCCACCTTCCGGGTGCCGCCCGACCAACCGACCTTCGTCGCCGACCTGGTGGCGCGCTGGCGCGAGGTGAAGGAGTTCGCACCGCCGTTCAACTACCTCTTCAAGAAGGCGCCGGTCCCGAGCTGGGCCGAGCTGCCCCACGAAGCCATCGACCTCGACTACCACCTGCGCCACTCCGCGCTGCCCTCCCCGGGCTCCCAGCGAGAGCTCGGCGTCCTGGTCTCGCGGCTGCACTCGGCCAAGATGGACCGCCGCTACCCGCTGTGGGAGTGCCACGTGATCGAGGGCCTCGAGGAGGACCGCTGGTCGCTCTACATGAAGGCGCACCACTCCCAGATCGACGGCGTGGGCGGCATTCGGTTGCTTCGCCGGATCCTGTCGGCCGACCCCGAGACCCGCGAGATGCTGCCGCCCTGGGCCGTCGGCACCCGCGGCCCGGACCAATCCGGCCTCCCACCGCGTGCCAAGGCCGAGGTCGAGCCGGTCAGGACAACGATGACCGAGCGGGTCACCGGGGGGCTGCGCAGCACCGGATCGGTGGTCGCCTCCCTGGGCCGCACGTACGCCGAGACCGTCACGGGACGGGGCGAGAACGACCAGGCGGCACCGTTCCGCGCACCGAAGTCGATCTTCAACGAGCGCATCCACACTCCGCGCCGCTTCGCCACCCAGCACTACCCGATCGACCGACTGCGCACCTTGGCCAAGGCCGCCGACGGCAGCCTGAACGACGTCTTCCTGGCGATCTGCGGCGGAGCGCTGCGGCGCTACCTGATCGAGCACACAGCGCTGCCGAGCGCCACCCTGACCGCCAACGTGCCGGTCTCCGTCCGGCCCGGCGATGACGCCGCCGTCGGCAACGCGATCACGTTCCTCTACGCCTCGCTCGCCACCGACGTAGACGACCCCCGAGCCCGGTTTGCCGCGATCAAGGCGTCGACCCGGTTGGGCAAGGAGCGTCTGCCCGAGGTCGGTTCGGCGGCGATGGACGCCTACACCGCCGCGTTGATGGCCCCGTTCCTCGGCCAGGCCATCCTCGGCTTCGGCGGTCACGGCCGCCCGGCGTCCAACCTGGTGATCTCGAACGTGCCCGGGCCGGCTGAGCGGCGCTACCTCGACGGTTCGCTGATGGAGGAGATCTACCCCGTCAGCCTGCTCTTCAACGGGCAGGCCCTCAACATCACCGGCGTGAGCTACGACGGCGAGTTCAACATCGGCTACACCGGCTGCCGCGACTCGATCCCCAGCCTGCAGAAGATCGCCGTCTACTCAGGTGAGGAGCTCGAGCTGCTCGAGGATGCCTTCGGGCTGAGCTGAGCGAGCTGACCCGTCGCTCGACTGCTCTACGATCCGAACGTGGTCTGGGTGGTGCTCGTCGTCGCCGTGGCGCTGGCTGGTGCGCTCGGCGTCACCATCACGCGCCTGCGGGCCGCCGAGTCTCGGCTGGCCGACGCCCAGGAGCGCGTCGCCGCCCTCGAGGCCGACCTGACCGCAGCGCTGCGACCGCGTCCGGCCACCAGTGCGGCCGAGCGAGCCGTGCGCCGTGTGGTGCGGACGGCGTCCAAGGTGCGCGAGCACGGCTTCAGCGGAATGCTCCAGGCCTCGATCGAGGACCTCCAGTCATGGGCCGAGGCTCAGCAGGCCGAGGTCGTCACCATGGCCGACGCCGAGGGCAACGTCACCCTCTTCTTCTCCGACATCGAGGACTCAACCGGCCTGAACGAGCGCCTCGGCGACGACACCTGGGTGCGGGTGCTGGCCGCGCACAACTCGCTCGTGCGCAATCGTGTCGAGCACTACCGCGGTCAGGTCGTGAAGACCTCAGGCGACGGGTTCATGGTCGCGTTCCGCGACGCCGAAGCAGCCTGCCTCGCCGCGGTCGGCATCCAGAAGGACCTTCGCCGCACCTTCGACCCGATGCTCCGCGTCGTGGCACCGGTGAAGGTCCGGATCGGCATCCACACCGGCACCGTGATCAGCCGCGACGGCGACTACTACGGCCGCAACGTCGCGATGGCCGCGCGGGTCGGCGACCTCGCGACGGGTGGTGAAGTGCTGGCCACCAGTGCCGTGCGCGACCACCTCGACGACGACGCTCGGGTGCGGCTCGTCGAGATGGGTGAGGTCGAGCTGAAGGGGCTTCCCGGCACCCACGTGGTCTACCGGGTGGCCACCCAGTGAGCGGTTTCGACCAACAGCCGTGCCCGTGCGGAACCGGTGAGGTCTACGACGCCTGCTGCGGGCGGCTGCACCGCGGAGCCGCACAGGCCACGACCGCCGAGCAGCTGATGCGCTCGCGCTACGCGGCCTACGCCGTGGGCGATGTCGACCACGTGTTCCGCACCTGGCACCCGCGCACCCGGCCAGACGACGTGAGCGTCGACCCAGCCGTGCACTGGAAACGCCTCCAAATCCTTGATGCTGCCCACGACGAGGTCGAGTTCGCCGCCGACTACGAGCTGCACGGGGCGACCTACCAGCTGCACGAGCGGAGCACGTTCGAGCAGCGCGGCGGGCGGTGGGTCTACGTGGCAGCCGTACGGGCCAGCACCGACAGCACGGGCTCGTAGGGACTGGCGTCGCGGGCGCTCGCGTCGTCGAGCAGGTCACTGGCTGCACGGAAGATCAGGGCACGCAGCATCGCCTGCCGCGGGGCACCGACGGTCCACCGGCCCAGCGACGTCAGAGGCGCCCCGAGCCAGGTGACGGCGTCCAGCACGCACACCGCCTCGGCCCAGAGCACCGGTCGCCAGGCGGGCGCCACGTCGATGACGACGGGCGCTCCCATGGGGTCGAGGAGCACGTTGCCAGCGAG
The DNA here is from genome assembly GCA_963781575.1 of uncultured Actinomycetota bacterium. Lineage (GTDB taxonomy): Bacteria > Actinomycetota > Actinomycetes > Propionibacteriales > Nocardioidaceae > Nocardioides. Next base: position 161,085 of record CAWAGM010000009.1, read on the forward strand.
GTCGGCGTGAACGAGCTGGTCGGGTCCGAGGTCGACGTCCGCCAGCAGCGGGGCGACCCGGCGGACCACGCCTCCTCCGGGCTGGTCTCGACCGAACGTCCACCGGCGTGGTGGCGTCGGAGAAGGCAAGGCGCTCGGCCCGACCCCAGCGATCGATCCGCTTGCACAGCTCGGGCGGCCGCTGCGGCACCGCCACGGCCAGCTGGGCGTGGAGCAGCCGACCGGCGGCCAGGGTGACGTCGAGGTCGAGACAGGTGATCGAGTCGGGTTCGTAGCGGCTCGCGCCCCAACCTTCGACCACCCAGCTGCCGTCGCGCGCGGGGATCGGCATCGCCACCCGCAGACCACGCCGTCCGGCGGCCTCCTCGTCGAGACGCACCGCTAGCCGGGCGAGCACCGGGTTCAGCCAGAGCGCGGTGTCAGCGTCCCGACCCGGCGAGAGCACGAGGTCGCCAGCCCGCACACTGCTCCCCTGACCGCCCGGGATCGCCTCGACGACGTCGGGAACGACGAAGAGGTCGAGCACGTGAGATGGCGGGGCTGGCACACAACGACGTTATCCGGGTGCGGAAGTCGCCGTCGGTGCGGTGCGATGGACGCATGGCTCGCGCGGCGCCGACCCAGTGGTGCGGGTGCGCCCATGCAGGCTGGTGCCGGTGAGCGGTGCCTGAGCCACCGAATCGCCGAGCGGAACGGTGGCAGACCCACCGCCCCCGGGCGTAGTGCCAGGCGTAGTGCCAGGCAGCGCTCAGCGTCGGTCGCGGAAGACCGGGTCGCGGCCCTCCTGCCGGGCACGGGTGGCTTCCTCGAAGTTGTCGGTGAGCAGACGCAGGTAGAGCTGGCCGAGCCCCTCGGAGGTCACGTGCGCCTCGAGCGAGGACGCCGCGATGCCGGCCTGGAGCGACTTCTTGGTCAGCTCGACCCCCGGCTGCGACAGCGTGGCGATCCGCCGCCCCATCGTCACCGCCGCTGCTACGACATCGCCGTGCACCGCCGAGACCAGACCGATGCGCTCGGCCTCGTCGGCCGGCAGGTCGCGTCCGGTCAGCATCAGCTCGGCGGCCCGGGTCGAACCGATCGCGCGAGGCAGCAGGAAGCTCAGGCCGAGCTCGCTGGCGGTCAGCCCGTTGTTGATGCCGGCCGCGCGGAAGTACGCATCCGGCGCGGCGAGCCGCAGGTCGCAGGCCAGCGCCAGGCAGAGCCCGCCGCCGATCGCGGCGCCGTTGACGGCAGCGATAACCGGTTGCGGCAGCCGGCGCAGTGTCAGCACGACGTCCTCGAGCAGCTGCATGGCGCGCAACGCGTAAGCAGGCGGTGCTAGCCCCTCGACGCCGGGGGGCACGCCGGCCGACTCCTGGTCTGCACCAGAGCAGAACCCGCGGCCTGCACCGGTCACCACGACGGCCCGGACCGCGTTGTCGGTGGCCAGGGTGGTCAGGGCGTCGCGGAACGGAACCATCACGTCGAACGCCATCGCGTTCATACGATCCGGTCGGTTCAGGGTGACGACGGCGACCGCCGGGTCAGGTCGGTCGACCAGGACGAAGGACACGGGAGATCGGGTCAGACCGACAGCAGGACCGAGGAACCGTGCCCGAACAGGCCCTGGTTGGCGGTGATGCCGACCTTCGCGCCCTCGACCTGGCGGTCGCCGGCCTGGCCGCGCAGCTGCCAGGTGAGCTCACAGACCTGCGCAAGCGCCTGAGCGGGCACCGCCTCACCGAAGCACGCGAGACCGCCGGACGGGTTGACGGGGATGCGCCCTCCGAGCGCGGTGTCGCCGGCGCGCAAGAGGGTTTCGGCCTCCCCGCGCTTGCAGAGCGCGAGGTCCTCGATCCAGTCGAGCTCCAGCGCGGTCGAGAGGTCGTAGACCTCGGCCACGTCGACGTCTTCGGGCGAGATGCCGGCCTCCTCGTAGGCGGCGCGAGCGATCGACTCCTTGAAGGTCAGCTCGGGCGTGCCCACTGCGGCCGACGGGTCGGTCGAGAGGTTTGGCATGTCCATGATCGTGTTGGGGAACGTCGGGGTCACCGTGGAGACCGCGGAGACCCGTACCGGCTTGTCGAGGCCCATCCGGCGGGCGTAGTCGAGGCTGCAGAGCACGACCGCGGCGGCACCGTCGGACGTGGCGCAGATGTCGAGCAGGTGCAACGGGTCGGAGACCACGGCGCTGGTCATGACGTCCTGGACGCTGACCTCCTTGCGGTAGCGCGCATTGGGGTTCGACAGGCCGTGCGGGCGTTCTTCACCTTCACCGCGGCGAAGTCCTCCTGGGTGGCCCCGTAGAGGTCCATCCGGCGACGTGCGTACAGCGCGAAGTAGGCCGGGTTGGTCATGCCGAGCAGGCGGAAGCGCAACCAGTCGGGGTCGTCCCAGCGCTCACCGGCGTTGGGGGCGAGGAAGCCCTTGGGCGTCGTGTCGGCGCCGACCACGAGCGCGACCTCGCACAGACCGGCGAGGATCCGCGCCCGGGCGGTGTCGATCGCCTGCGCGCCGGTCGCACACGCGGCGTAGGACGTCGCGACGCGCGCGCCGTTCCAACCAAGAGCCTGGGCGAACGTCGCCCCAGCGACGTAGCCGCCGTAGCCGTTGCGCACGGTCTCGCCACCGACGATGTAGTCGACGTCGGTCCACGGGATGCCGGAATCAGCCAGCGCCGCGCGAGCCGCGTGCACGCCGTAGGTGACGAAGTTCTTGCCCCACTTGCCCCAGGGGTGCATGCCGACGCCGGCGACGGCGATGTCGTGGTTGCTCACTGGTCGACCTCCTGGCCCATCTCGACTACTCGCTCAGAATCCGAGGGGCGCCAGCGCCAGATCGAATGGCGCGCCGGCGTCGTCGGAGTAGAGCGTCTCGACGACGACCTCGGCCTCGGCGCCGACCTTCAGGTCGCCCACGCCGTACCCGGCGGCGGCCTGGCCCAGCACGACGATGCCCTCAGCGAGCTCGACGGCGACGAGCGCGAACGGCTCGTAGGCCTCGCCGTCGGCGTGCGGTGCGATGTAGGGCGGCGGGGGGCTGGTACTGCGCGTCGGTGTAGCTCCAGATGCGACCGCGACGGGACAGCTCGACGGTCTCGAACTCCTCGCCGTTGCACGCCGGGTTGCGGCAGAAGCTCCCCTGATGAGCGATCGGGGGGAAGTAGGTCGAGGTGCACGTGGTGCACCGGGACCCGAGCAGGGCGGGTTCGGCGCCGGTGGTGAACCAGCCCTCGATCGCGGGTGTGGCCGTCATGTGCGGTGCTCCTGGACCTCGGCAAAACTAGAACGTGTTCTCATCCTAGGGCCTGCCACGACGTCAGCGCGCGAGGTAGGCCAGCAGGTCTTGTCGGGTGAGGACGCCGACCGGCTTGCCGTCCTCGTGCACCAGCACGGCGTCCGCCGACTCGAGCAGGCTGACGGCGTCGGAGGCCTCCTCGGTCGAGCCGATCGTCGGCAACGGGGCAGACATGTGGTCGGCCACCGGGTCGGTCAGTCGCGCGGTACCTGCGAACAGGGCATCCAGCAGGCCGCGGTCGGAGACAGAGCCAGCCACCTCGGCGGCGACGATCGGCGGCTCGGCGAGCACGACGGGCATCTGCGAGACGCCGTACTCCTGCAGGATCGCGACGGCCTCGGCGACCGTCTCGCTCGGGTGGGTGTGCACCAGCTCGGGAAGCACCCCCGACTTGCCGCGCAGCACCTCCCCCACGGTCTGCACCGTCGCCGGGCCGCCCGAGGCGAAGCCGTACTGGCCGAGCCAGTCGTCGTTGAACACCTTGGTGAGGTAGCCGCGCCCGGAGTCGGGCAGCAGCACCACGATCACGGCGTCCTCGCCCTCGGGGGTGCCGGCCAGCTCGTGGGCCAGCTGACGGGCGGCGAACGCCGCCATGCCCGACGAGCCGCCGACGAGCAGCGCCTCCTCGCGCGCCAGCCGGCGGGTAAACCCGAAGCTGTCGGCGTCAGAGACCTCGATGACGCGGTCGGCGATCGATCGGTCATAGGTCTCGGGCCAGAAGTCCTCGCCCACGCCCTCGACGAGGTAGGGCCGGCCACTGCCGCCGGAGTAGACCGAGCCCGAGGGATCGGCCCCGATCACCTTGAGGTGGGGGTTCTTCTCCTTCAGGTAGCGCCCGACACCGCTGATCGTGCCGCCGGTACCCATGCCGGTGACGAAGTGGGTGATCCGGCCCTCGGTCTGCTCCCAGATCTCCGGACCAGTGGTCTCGTAGTGCGACCGCGGGTTGTGCGGGTTGGAGTACTGGTCGGGCTTCCAGGCTCCGGGCTGCGACGAGAGCCGGTCGGAGACGTTGTAGTAGGAGTCCGGGTGCTCAGGGGCCACGGCCGTGGGGCACACGACGACCTCAGCCCCGTAGGCCTTGAGCACGTTGCGCTTGTCCTCACTGACCTTGTCGGGGCACACGAAGATGCACTTGTAGCCCTTCGACTGCGCCACCATCGCCAGGCCGACGCCCGTGTTGCCGGACGTCGGCTCCACGATCGTGCCGCCCGGCTGCAGCTCGCCGGAGGCCTCCGCGGCCTCGATCATCCGGCTGGCGATCCGGTCCTTCACCGAGCCGCCCGGGTTCAGGTACTCCACCTTGGCCAGCACCAGCGGACCCGAGCCCTCAGGGCGGTCCAGCGTGCGCTCCAGCCGGAGCAGTGGGGTGTTGCCGATCAGGTCCAGGAGCGAGTTCACGTACTGCACCCCCTCAACGTAGCCCCCCTCGACCCAGCACAGCAGCGCCCGTTCGTAGAGTTGCGGCATGAGCAAGGTCGGGGCGGCGCGCAAGCTGGCCGCCGCCGCGGCCTACGGCGGCGGCGGCCTCTCTGTGGTCGGCGCCGGGCTCTTCACCGTCCTGAAGGCCGAGGCCCGGCTCGCCCGCAAGACGATCGGCGAGACGTCGCCCGACCCCGTGCCCGACCCCACCGGGTGGTACGGGCGCGGTCGACCCGGTCCGGCACTGAAGGTCGCGCTCCTCGGAGACTCCAGCGCCGCCGGGTACGGCGTCGAGCGCGTCGAGGAGACGCCGGGGGCGTTGCTCGCCAGCGGCGTGGCCGAGCAGGGCGACCGTCGTGTCTACCTGCGCACCTTCTGCGTGGTGGGCGCGGTCACCGCCGAGCTCAAGGCGCAGATCGACACCGCCCTGCCCATCGAGCCGGACGTCGCCCTCATCCTGATCGGCGCGAACGACGTCAAGGAGCTGATCCGCCCGTCCCAGTCGGTCGCGCCAGCTCTCCGAGGGGGTCCGTCGCCTGCGTGAGGCCGGCGTGTCCGTGGTGGTCGGCACCTGTCCCGACCTGGGCACGATCAAGCCGATCGCGCCGCCGCTCAAGCAGATCGCCCGCGCGTGGTCCCGCCGCCTCGCGGCCGGTCAGACGATCGCGGTCATCGACGAGGGTGGGCGCACCGTCTCGCTGGGGCCGATCCTGGGTCCGGAGTTCGAGGCCGCACCAGCCCTGCTGTTCGGCCCCGACCAGTTCCACCCCTCTGCCAGGGCTATGCCGCGCTGGTGCGGCTGCTACTGCCGTCTGTGCTCGCCGCACTGGGCCTGGCACCCGACGACGAGGCGCCGCCCGAGGCCGACCGCGGCGAAGGCGTCCTGCCTCTCTCGCGCGCCGCGATCCGCGCCGTCAACGAGGAAGGCACCGAGCTCGACGGCACCGAGGTGGGTGGCCGACGGCTCGGCGTCCGTGGCCGCTGGGTCGAGCTGCGCCAGCGCCGTCGTCGTCCGCAGTCGGAGGCCGAGGCACCCGGAGTCGTCCGAACACGCAACAACGGCCCCAGACTGAGGTCCGGGGCCGTTGTCGTGAAGCGAAAGATCAGTCCGACTGCAGGATCGCCAGCAGGCGCAGCAGGTTGGTGTAGATCCAGACCAGGCTGACGGTCATCGCGAACGCGGCGCGCCACGACTCCTTCTCCGGGATGCCGTTGGCGACGCCCTGCTCGACGAAGTCGAAGTCGAGGATCAGCATGAACACTCCGAGCGCGAGGCCGATGATCGCGGTGATGAGGCCGAGGGTGCCGAAGCCGAAGAGGCCGATGTCGGCGTTGAAGATGCCGCAGCACCATCTCCATGAGGCCGAGTCCGACCATGCCGAACATGGCCGCGACCACGAACATCTGGAACTTCGCGCCGACCTTGATGTTGAAGTACTTGTAGGCGGCCAGCGTGCCCGCGAAGGCACCGAAGGTGCCGATCACGGCCTGGACGACGATCGGGTCGGCGAACTGGGCGTCGAACACCTTGCTCAGCGCACCGAGGGCGACGCCCTCGAACGCACAGAACAGCAGCACCAGGGCCGGGCTGATCTCGCGCTTGAACGAGTTGACCATCGACAGCGCGAATGCGCCGAGCGCACCGACGTCAGAGCCGCGAAGAGCGGCCCGAGGTCTTCGGTGGCCAGGGTGATGTCGGGGGTGAGGATCCAGGTCGCCAGGGCGGTCACGATGACCACGCCGAGCGAGATCGCGGTCTTCTGTACGACCGTGTCGATCGTCATGGGGCCGGCGGACGAGGCGCCTGCGGGGCAGCCCTCGTAGCCCTGTGCTGGCTGGCTGGCCGGGCTGACCGGTCGACCACGTCGACGGGTCGCCGTAGCCGGCGTAGGTCTGGCTGGCTGCCCGGCCCGGTTGAACTCCTCCGAGCGCCGGAACACCGGGTTGTTGCTCTGCATGGTCTCCTCCTTGGAGGCCGGGGGTGGCCGTTGGAGCCAGTCTAGACGGCTCCTCATCATGTCCAACGCACCCTCGGGGCCGGATAGTTCCCGCTCGTGCGTGGATTTCTCGAGCGCCTCGGCCACCTTGATAATCTCCGAGAGCCGTGACGGAAGGGGGGCGATGACGCGCCCAGGAGCGAGCCGCGCGACCGCCGGTGCTGACGCCGCTCCGTCGACCTCGCAGACGTTCCGCGGCGACGTGCAGGGCCTGCGCGCCATCGCCGTGCTGACCGTCATCGCCGGGCACGCCGGCGTGACCTTCCTGCCCGGCGGCTTCGTCGGGGTCGACGTCTTCTTCGTCATCTCCGGGCTTCCTGATCTCCCAGCTGCTCTTCCGCGAGGTCGATCGCGACGGCCGGTTCTCGGTGCGCGACTTCTACGCCCGCCGAGCCCGCCGGATCCTGCCGGCGGCCACGCTGGTGACCCTCGCGACCCTGGTCGGCTCGCTCATCTGGATCAGCGCCGTCGACGCGCTCGAGGTCGTCAAGGACGCCCTGTGGGCCACGTTCTTCGCCGCCAACGTGCGCTTCGCCTCGGTCGGCACCGACTACTTCGCCCAGGAGGACGGCCCCTCGCCGCTGCAGCACTACTGGTCGCTGGCGGTCGAGGAGCAGTTCTACCTGGTCTGGCCGCTCGTCCTGCTCGCCTGCGTCTGGCTGGCACGGCGACGGCGTCCGCGCCGGCGAGCGCGCGGCCGAACGGCAGCCGCTCCCCCGGCTCGTCGTCTTCTGGGTGCTGCTCGCGGTGTTCGTCGGCCAGCCTCGTGCTACGGCGTCCTGCTCACCGAGGACAACCCGACCGCCGCCTACTTCTCGACCCCCGCCCGCGCGTGGGAGCTCGCGGTCGGCGCCCTCACCGCGCTGGTGGCTCGTGCCGTCGCCGGGCGTCTGTCCTCGCTGCTCCGTGGTCTGGTGGCGTGCACGGGCGTCGGCGCGATCGCCGATCGCGTGCTTGAGCTACGGCGAGTCGACCGCCGTTCCCCGGCACCGCCGCTCTGCTGCCGGTGCTGGGCTCGGCGGCGGTGCTGCTCGCCGGCGCGGGCGGTCACGAGCGCGAGCCGCTGCCGATCCGAGCCCTGGGCGCTGCGCCCGATGCGCGTCGTCGGCGACTGGTCCTACTCGCTCTACCTGTGGCACTGGCCGCTGCTGGTCATCCCCGAGCTCGACCAGGGCCGCCCGCTGTCGGCCGGGCAGGCCGTCACCGCGGTGGCCGCGACGTTCGTGCTGGCCGCGCTCACCTATCGCTACGTCGAGACGCCGTTCCGCAGTCCGCGCCGTTTCACGCGCCCACGCGCACTGCGCCTCTACCCGGCGTCGGTCGCCCTCGTCGCCCTCTCGTGCGGGCTCGGCAACGCCTACGGCGCAGAGCCAGGTCGGTGGCGACGGCGAGGCGATCACGGTCGCCAACTCGGGGCTCGAGGACGAGCCCGACGTGAAGGTCAGCAAGAACGAGACCATCGCGCTGGTGCAGGCCTCGGTCGAGGCTGCACGCGAGGGCCGCGAGATCCCTCGCGACCTGCGCCCCGAGCCTGCTCGACCTGCGCGACGACATCCCGAGCGTCGGCGACTGCGACTACAGCTTCTCCGACGTGCGCGCCCTGTGCCCGGGCGGCGACACCGGGTGCCGACAAGACGATCGTCGTGCTGGGCAACTCCCACGGACGCATGTGGATCCCCGCGTTCGACGCCATCGCCGAGCGCGAGGGCTACTCGACCTACTACTTCGTGAAGCCCAACTGCACCGCGGCCGACCTGCGTGATCAGCGACGTCGACACCTCCACGCCGATGGCCCCGTGGGACGGCTTGCCAGCGAGTTCCGCGAGTGGGCGCTCGACCAGATCGCCGAGCTGCGCCCCGACATCGCCGTGGTCGCCACCAGCGGCCCCAACCCGGTCATCTTCGACGGCGAACGGCAGGTCAAGCAGGGCGACCCGGACCGGATCCCGCTGACCGAGCAAGGCTTCGCAGACATCTTCGACCGGCTGGCCGCGATCAGCGACCGCGTCGTGCTGCTGCGCGACGTCCCGAAGTCGGCCGACGACCCCGGCGACTGCCTCACCACGGGGAGCCCCGACCTCGGCGACTGCATGTTCACCCCGATCGAGGCCCAGGAGCTCGACTCCGAGGCCTCGGTCGCCGGAGCCGAGCAGACCGGCACCGAGGTGATCGACCCGATGCCGTGGCTGTGCTGGCAGGACGAGTGCCCGGTCGTGATCGGTGACGTGCTGCCCTACCGCGACCGCGGCCACCTGAGCACGGTCTACGCCGGCGAGCTCGCCGACGAGATCGGCCGCAAGCTGGGCATCTGGACCGAGGACGACGAGTAGCAACCGTCAGCGCCGTACCGCCCGCACGACCGTCTCGGTGAGCGTGAGCGTGCGCCCGTCGTGCTCGATCTCGCGGGTCGGCTCGCTCGGGAAGAGATCCCACTCGGCAGGATCGAGCAAAGCCAGCACCTGGTCGGGGCCGAAGAGCAGCGCGTTGAGCTGGGGGTTGCGGATGCCGAGGTGGGCATCGGCGGGGTGGTGCGCCAGCACAAGGAGGGTGCCTCCGGGGGCGACCGCGCTGGCGATCGCGGAGTACACACGCTCGAACGACGCCGGGGGCACGTGCATGAACGATGACGTCACCAGGTCGTTCCCGAGGGGCAGGGGGTCACCTGCGTAGAGGTCGGCGCGAAGCCACGAGGTGCGCTCGCCGACGCCTGCGTCGACGGCGTGCTGCTCGGCCCGGCCGAGAGCCACCCCGGACACGTCGACACCAGTCACGTGCCAGCCCTGCCGCGCCAGCCAGACGACATCGGCACCTTCACCGCAGCCGACGTCGAGGGCGGCGCCACCGGCCGGGACCGGCAGGTCGGCGAGCTGCTCGACGAGGCGCACGTTGGGCTTTCCCGACCAGACCCGGGTCGAGCTCGCGTAGCGGTCGTCCCAGAAGCTCTCGGTGAACATCTCGTCGAGGGTGATGTCGTGCCCGTCCGGGGCGTGCTCGTGATGGCTCATGCCGACATCCTGCAACTTCAGGTCGCCCTGAGCTCAAGTCGCCCCACCGCCGAACCGTTCGCAGCGTGCCCCCGCTGGGGTTCGAACCCAGACTGAGCGCTTTTAAGGCGCCTTCCTCTGCCGGTTGGGATACGGGGGCGTCGACCTGTCTGACTACAGGCCGGCTACAGGTAGGTCTGGCGAGCGTAGACGGCGTGCGCCCCGGCCACGCGGTCGAGGAACAGCAGGCCCGCGCAGTGGTCGATCTCGTGCTGCAGGGCGCGCGCCTCGAAGGCCGTGCGCGCTGACCGTGACCTCCTCGCCGGTGCCCGGCAGCTGCCCGCGCACGACGATCCGCGAGGGCCGCTTCACGTCGCCAGTCAGGTCGGGCACGCTCATGCAGCCCTCGCGCGCCTTCTCGTTGCGCGACGACTCGACGACCTCGGCGTTGCAGAGCACGAAGGTGCCGTGGTGCTCGCGGGTCTTGGGGTGCTCCGACACGTCGACGCAGAACACACGAGCGCCGACCCCGACCTGGGGCGCCGCCAGGCCGACGCAGCCGGGGCTGACTCGCATCGTGGCCACCAGGTCGGCTGCGAGCTGGACGACGTCGGCGGAGGTCGGGTCGACCGCCTCACCCAGGGTCGACAGCACGGGCGCGGGGGCCCGCACGACGTCGAGCACCCGTCCCTCGACCCCCAGCTCGGTCTCGGTCCAGTCGAGCAGGCGGTTCACAGATCGTCGGCCTCGACCGGGCGCAGGCTGGCGCCGACACCGAGTCCGCGGGCCACGTCCTTGATGGCGGCCTCGACCGCCTCGCTGTCGGCGGCGCTCGGCAGGTCGATCTCGGCGATCAGCAGGTAGAGGTCGCCGGCCAACCGGGTGGTCAGGTCGGTGATGTTCCCTCCGACGCGCGCCACCTCGGCCACCACGGCCGAGACGATGCCGGGACGGTCGCCGCCGTGCACGGTGAGCACCCACGGTGTGCCGTCGACCGGCTCGAGCTGTTCGGCCGGCACCTCGCGCACGGTGACGCTCAGGGTGCCGTCAGCGGCCAGCGGGGCCAGGGCCGCCTCGATCGCGGACTGGTCGCCCTCCCCTGCGCTGATCAGCATCATCGCGAAGTGACCGCGGAGCAAGGTCATCGTCGAGTCCTCGAGGTTGAGCCCGAGGCCAGCCAGGCGCTCGGTCGTCTCGGCGATGATGCCGGGCCGGTCGTGTCCGAGGACGGTGATCGCGTGCAGGGTGGGGGTGCTCACCCGAGCATTGTCGCAGCGGCTCGCCCGAGCACGTCGTCCAGCATCGTCTCGGTGAGCCGGCCGGTGAACGTGTTCTGCTGGCTCGGGTGGTAGCAACCGAGCAGCAGGACGTCGCCGTGCGGGCCCACCAGCGTGGCCTCGGCGCCGTGCCCGAACCGAGGCTTGGGCCGTGGCACCTCCCAGCCCTGGCGTCGGGCGGCGCGCAGCGCGGCGTCCCAACCGATGCCCCCGAGCGCCACGACGGTGCGCACCGACGGCGTCACCAGGCGAAGCTCGCGATCGAGCCAAGGTGCGCAGCGCTCGATCTCGACGGTGGTCGGCTTGTTCTGCGGTGGCGCGCAGCGCACGGCTGCCAGCACGCGTACCCCGTCGAGCCGCAGCCCGTCGTCGACGTGCGTGCTCGTGGCCTGGTTGGCGAGACCCACCCGGTGCAGCGACGCGAACAGCCAGTCGCCCGAGCGGTCGCCAGTGAACACCCGACCGGTGCGGTTGGCCCCGTGCGCCGCGGGTGCGAGCCCGACGATGAGCACCTGCGGCTCGGCGTCCCCGAAGCCCGGCACCGGGCGCCCCCAGTAGGTCTCCTCGGCATAGGCCGCGCGCTTCTCGCGCGCCACCTGCTCGCGCCAGCGCACCAGCCGCGGGCACTTCCGGCACGCGCAGATGCCCGCGTCGAGATCGGCGAGGTTCGGCATGCGCCCAGTCTCGGCCGTCACCGGCTCGTAAGCAGCACGGACCCCCAACGGACCTACCGTCGAATGAAGAGAGAGGAGAACCCGATGTCGATGATGTCCGCCGGACTGATGATGGCGATGCTGGTGTTCTTGATCGTTGTGGTGCTCGGCCTGATGGTGGGCTTCCGCTGGTACGCCGAGCGCGAGTTCCGTCAGAACCGTGCCGAGGCCGGCACGCCCGTGCGCAAGGAGTCGCGCGCTCCGGGGCTGCAGCCTTAGCCAGAGGTGCGCTCAGCTCGCCGCTAGCGACCAGGCGATGCCGTCGAGGATGTCGGACTCGGAGACGAGCACCGTCTCCACGCTCGCGCGGCGAGAGCACCCGCTGCCAGATCAGCGCTCCCGCGTCGATGACGTCGGCGCGCCCCGGGTGCATCCAGGGCAGGGCCAGGCGCTCGGCGACGCCTCATGCCGACCAGACGAGCCACCATCTGCCGCACGTCGTCGACGGCCAGCACCTGCTGGTCGATCGCCTCGCGGTCGTAGGCCGGCAGGTCGAGGACGCCGGCTGCGATCGTCGTGACAGTTCCGGCGACGCCGATCACCGTGGTGGCCGCGGCCGGGTCGACCGGACAGCCGTCGAGGGCGGCATCGATGTCGGCGACCACGGCCGCCACCTCGGCCGGTGTCGGCGGGTCGGTCGTGATGTGGCGTTCGTGCAACCGCACGGACCCGATGTCCATCGAGTGCGCGACACTCGGCCCGTCGGCGACGGTGCCGAGGATCAGCTCGGTCGAGCCACCACCGATGTCGACCACGAGCACCGTTCCGGCTGGCGGGTGATCGAGTCTCCGCACCGCGCCGTCGAAGGCGAGCGCGGCTTCCTCGGCCCCGCTCACGACCTCTGGCCGGATGCCGAGTCGGCGCTCGACACCGGCGGCGAACTCGGCGGAGTTCTCGGCGTCGCGGCTGGCCGAGGTGGCGCAGAACCGGATTCGCTCGACGTCGTGCTCGACGATCAGCGTGGCGTACTCCTCGATGGCGACGAACGTGCGCTCCAGCGCGGCATCGCTGAGGCGACCCGTGCGGTCGACGCCCTCCCCGAGCCGCACCATCCGCGACTCGCGCACCATCACGTCGAGGGCGTCGTCCGAGACGGAGCCGATCAGGAGCTTGATCGTGTTGGTGCCGCAGTCGATGGCCGCGATGGGCTTCGAGCCTCGGCGCGTTCGCACGTCAACCACCGGGTGAGACGCAAGGCCCGGACGCCCACCACTCACCCAGCAGCTCGAGCACCTCGTCGCCGAGCGGGTTGACCCCTGGCCCGGCCGCGAGGGCGTGACCGGCGAGCACGTGGAGGCACTTCACCCGGTCGGGCATGCCCCCGGCGGTGACGCCGTCGATCTCGGGCACCTCACCGAGCGTGGCGCGGAAGGCGAGGTAGGCCTCGTGCGCGCCCCGATATCGCTCGGCGAGGTCGTTGTCCTCGCCCAAGCGAGCCTGCATCTCCTTCATCAAGCCCGAGCCCTCGAGGGTGCCGATCAGCGAGGCCGCTCGCGGGCAGGTCAGGTAGAAGGTGGTTGGGAACGGCGTGCCATCGGGCAAGCGTGGTTCGGTGGTGACGACGTCGGGGTTGCCGCAGGGGCAGCGATGGCCGACCCCGTGGATGGCGCGCGGCGGCCGCCCCAGCTGGGCGTGGATCGCCGCCTCGTCGGCGGACTCGATCACTCGTCCGACTCCCCATCGAGCTGCGCGTCGGGCGCGCCCTCGGGGTCGGTGATGCGCGTCAGGGGCTGAGGGTCGACCTTGGTGGGCGGGTCGCCAGCGACGACGACGGAGTCCCAGGCGTCGTTCCACCACGCCCGCTCGTCGCCGTCAGCGAGGGTGCTCGGGTCGGTGAGTGCGCTCTCCGACTCGAGCGGCAGCCCGTCGCGCAGCGCGACGAACGGCGTCTCGCCAGGCAGCACGTAACCGAGCCGTTCCCGGGCCTGGGCGCGCACGAACTCATCGTCGTTCCAGCGCTTCTTCTCGCGTTCGAGCGCGCTGATCTCGCCCTGCCGCTCGGAGATCGTGTTCTGCAGGTCGGAGATGTGCGCCCGCTGCTGCAGGTAGGCGCGCAGCGAAGAGGCGTAGGAGACCGCGAGCACCGCCAGCACGAGCACGAGGATCGCGGCCCGACCGGTGAGCTTCGGTCGCCCCGCAGCCGCCGGCAGCCGCCGAGCCCGGACGCGCGGCCAGCGTCGTCGTCCGCGACGGACGGCCCGAGGGCGCGGTCGATCCACGTCCCGGACCACTGCGCCCCCCTGGACCGCGGCGCTTGTCGGTCGGGGAAGCCATGGCACCCATCCTCCCTCTCAGGAGGCTCAGATCAGCGCACGAAACGCGGGAACGCCGCGGCTCCTGCGTAGCGGGCGGCCTCGCCGAGCTCCTCCTCGATGCGGAGCAGCTGGTTGTACTTCGCCACCCGCTCCGAGCGCGCTGGGGCGCCGGTCTTGATCTGACCGCAGTTGGTGGCCACGGCGAGATCGGCGATGGTGGTGTCCTCGGTCTCGCCCGAGCGGTGGCTCATCATGCACTTGTAGCCGTTGCGGTGCGCGAGGTCGACGGAGTCGAGGGTCTCGGTGAGCGAGCCGATCTGGTTGACCTTCACCAGCAGGGCGTTGGCCTGCCCGCCGGTGATGCCTCGCTGCAGCCGCTCGACGTTGGTGACGAAGAGGTCGTCGCCAACGAGCTGGGTCTTGGTGCCGAGCTGGTCGGTGATCGCCTTCCAGCCGGCCCAGTCGTCCTCGTCGAGGGGGTCCTCGATGCTGACGATCGGGTAGGACGCCACGAGGTCGGCGTAGTAGGCGGTCATCTCCTCGGCGGTCTTGGAGGCCGACTCAAAGGTATAGGTGGCGTCGTTGCAGAACTCGGACGCCGCGACGTCGAGGGCGAGGACGATGTCCTGGCCCAGCGTGTAGCCGGCCTTCTCGATGGCCTCGGCGATCAGGTCGAGGGCTGCCCGGTTCGACGGCAGGTCGGGCGCGAACCCGCCCTCGTCGCCCACGGCCGTGGCCAGGCCGCGCGCCTTCAGCACGCCCTTGAGTGAGTGGTAGACCTCGGTGCCGCTGCGCAGCGCCTCCCGGAAGCTCGGGGCGCCGATCGGCGCGATCATGAACTCCTGGATGTCGACGTTGGTGTCGGCGTGGGCGCCACCGTTGAGGATGTTCATCATCGGCACCGGCAGCACGTGGGCGTTGGGGCCACCGACGTAGCGGTAGAGCGGAAGTCCCGCCGAGTCGGCCGCCGCACGGGCGACAGCGAGCGAGACTCCGAGGATCGCGTTGGCGCCGAGCTGGGCCTTGTTGGGAGTCGCGTCCAGGTCGAGCATCGTCTGGTCGATGACCCGCTGGTCGTCGGCGGCCAGGCCCTCGATCGCCGGCCCGATCCGGGTCAGCACGGCCTGCACGGCCTTGCCGACGCCCTTGCCGAGGTAGCGATCGTCGCCGTCGCGCAGCTCCATCGCCTCGAAGGCGCCGGTTGATGCACCACTCGGGACCGCAGCCCGGGCGAACGCTCCGTCGTCGAGGGCGACCTCGACCTCGACAGTGGGGTTGCCGCGCGAGTCAAGGATCTCGCGAGCGCCGACGGCTTCGATCGATGCCACTGGGTACTCCTGGAGGACGGGGTCTGGATGACGAGGTGACGTCTGGATGAACAGGCTGGAACCCGGCCAGCCTAGTGGCGCCGTCCGGGCTGGCTGACCCCACACTGGTGCCATGGACGTTCCGCTCGTACGACGGGTCGGCACGGGCGATGCCGTGGTGGTCGGGCTCTCGGCGATGATCGGGGCCGGCGTGTTCTCGGTCTTCGCACCGGCGGCAGCCGCAGCCGGAGCCGGGCTGCTGATCGCACTGGCCCTGGCCGCCGGCGTGGCCTTCTGCAACGCGGTGTCGTCAGCCCAGCTCGCCGCGAGCTACCCGGCGTCCGGTGGCACCTACCTGTTCGGCCGCGAGGTGCTCGGACCGTGGTGGGGGTTCGTGGCCGGCTGGGGCTTCGTCGTCGGCAAGACCGCCTCGTGCGCTGCGATGGCGATGACGTTCGCGGCCTACGCCGTGCCCGACCACCGGTGGCTGGCGCGGCTCGCGGCGGTGGTGGCGGTCGTCCTGCTCACCGGGGCGAACCTGCGCGGCATCACCCGCACGACCTCGGTGGCGCGAGTTCTGCTCGCCATCACCCTGGTCACCCTGGTGGGGGCGCTGGTCGTCGCCTGCGACCGGGGACGCCGATCCAGTTGGCGGGTGGGAGACACGGGGCGGGATGCTCGGCATCCTCGAGGCGGCCGGCCTGTTGTTCTTCGCCTTCGCCGGCTACGCCCGGATCGCGACTCTCGCCGAGGAGGTGCGATCGCCGGCCACCCTGGGCCGCGCCATCCTGTTGGCTCTCGGCTTCGTGGTCGTGCTCTACGCCGTCGTGGCGGTCGTGCTCCTCGAGACGCTCGGTGCGCGCGGACTGGCCGCGAGCCCGACCCCGATCGCCGCCGCGGTCGATGCGGCTGGTGCCGCCTGGGCCGAGCCCGTCGTACGCCTCGGTGCCGCCGCGGCCTCCCTCGGCGCCCTGCTGGCCTTGCTTGCCGGTGTCGGCCGAACCACGCTGGCGATGGCCCGTGAGGGCGACCTGCCGCGCACCCTCGCCTCGGTCGACCCCCGCCACCAGGTGCCCGACCACGCGCAGCTGCTCATCGGCGCGGCGATCGTGGCGCTCGTGCTCGTCGTCGACCTGCGCGGCGCGATCGGCTTCTCGTCGTTCGGCGTGCTCGTCTACTACTCGGTGGCCAACCTCTCAGCGCTGCGGCAGCCGCCCGACGCAGCGCCGCTGGCCGCGCGCGGTCAACGTGCTCGGCCTGGTGGGTTGCCTCGTGCTCGTGGCGACGTTGCCCGGCGCGTCGCTGCGTGGGCGGACTCATCGTCCTGGGCGTGGGTGTGCTCGGACGCTTGGTGCTGCGGCGTAGGCGCCGGGGAGCGGTGGGTTAGCCACCGTTCCATCCAGCCGTTCGGTGGCCCAGGCACCGCCCACCGGCTCCAGCCGGGAGCTAGCCCTTCTCAGCCCGCTTGACCTGCTGCCAGATCTCATTGACCTCGGACGCCGTCAAAGGCGCGTCGGTCGGCGAGCGTCCCGAGCGAGGCGGGGTCGAAGACGTGCGGGTTGCGACGGCGCAGCTTGGCGACGATGCCCGCCGCCACGTCGTCGATCGAGTAGGCGCCGCGCTCCTCGGCTATCGCTGCGTGGAACACGATCTGGAGCAGCACGTCGCCGAGCTCTTCGCAGACATGCTCGTCATCACCGGACTCGATCGCCTCGACCAGCTCGGCAGTCTCCTCGCGCAGGTGGGTGAGCAGCGACTCGTGGGTCTGCTCGGCCTTCCAGGCGCACTCGGTCCGCAGCCGACGCATCACCTCGACCAGCTCCAGCAGCGGCTCGCCCGCGGCCGGTGAGGACATCAAGTCAGCCGCACTGCTGCTCGGCCGGGAGCGCCTTCACGTAGGCGGCCCGCGCGGCCTGCTTCTCGGGGTCGGTCGAGGTGGGGCTGGCCTTCGTCTGGACGGCGAACACGCTCTGCGGCACCGACAGCCTCGTCGGTGACCGGCACGATGTCGCCGTCCGCGATCGCGAGGCCGTAGATCGGGTTGATCTCGATGTCGTGGTCGACGATCCAGGCACTGAACGCCTCGCGCCCGCGGTCGGTGGCGTCCTGCTGCTCAGGATCAGCCGACGCCGTCCTCCTCGAGCAGGGCGGTGCCGACGGCGGCGAGACCGAGGTCGATGTAGGTCGCGGCCTCATAGCCGAGGATCAGCCCGTCGCGCTGCTCGGCGGGCAGGTCGCCGTACGACGCGTCGAGCTGGGCGAGCGAGGTCTCGTAGATGCCGCCGAGCTCGGCGTCGGTCTCGTCGACCATCTGCTCGACAACGGCGCGCTGGATAGTGAGCTGGGCCAGCTGCTGGCGCACCTCCCACCGTGGGAACGCCGAGGCGCCCTCGGTTCGGTTGTCGGTGAAGTAGATGCACGCGCCGTCGACGGCCTCGTCGACGTCGTTCATCGAGATGGTGACGTCCTCGACCTCGGCGGCGATCCCGGGGCGGAACTCGGTACCGGCCACGCCACACCCGGAGAGGGCACCGGTTGCCAGTGCGGCGGCCGCGAGGCCGGCGCCCCATTGACGCCAAGAGCGCGTCGAGATGCTGCTCACGAGGTCTCCTTCGGGTCGAGGACGGCGTCGATCACACCGCGTGCCCATTCAAGCAGGGCGATTCCCTCCAACGGACGCCCGGTGGCGCCCGGGGTGCCCGGTCGTGGCACCAGCACGGTGTCGACGGTCTGCTTCACGATCGACTTCGGGTAGAGGCGGTTCAGCCGAATCGTGCGCGACTCCGGCAGCGAGACCGGCGCGAAGCGCACGTTCTTGCCCGCGATCGTCACCTCGCCGATGCCGGCCGCGCGCGCCCGGGCCCGGAACCGGGCCACCAGCTGCAGCGAGAGCACCTCGACCGGCGGCTCGCCGTACCGGTCGACCATCTCCTCGGCGAGCAGGTCGACGTCCTCGTCGGTGCGCACCTCGGCCAGGCGGCGATACATCTCCAGGCGCAGCCGTTCGCTCTCGATGTAGTCGTGGGGCAGGTGTGCTTCGACCGGCAGCTCGATGCGCACCTCGTTCAGCTCGGGCTCGGTCTGGCCCTTGAACTCGTTGACTGCCTCCCCGACCAGGCGCACGTAGAGGTCGAAGCCCACGTCGGCGATATGGCCCGACTGCTCGCCACCCAGCAGGTTGCCGGCTCCGCGGATCTCGAGGTCCTTCATCGCGATCGCCATGCCGCCGCCGAGGTCAGAGTGCTGAGCCAGGGTGGCCAGCCGCTCGTGAGCGGTCTCGGTGAGCGGCTTCTCGGCCGGGATAGAGGAAGTAGGCGTAAGCGCGCTCGCGGCTTCGACCGACCCGCCCACGCAGCTGGTGCAGCTGCGAGAGCCCGAGGGTGTCGGCCCGTTCGATGATCATCGTGTTGGCGTTGGAGACGTCGAGGCCGGACTCGACGATCGTGGTGCACACCAGCACGTCGAAGCGCTTCTCCCAGAAGTCGAGCATCACCTGCTCGAGCTGGTGCTCCCCCATCTGGCCATGCGCCGTGGCGACCCGCGCCTCGGGCACGAGCTCGCGCAGCTTGGCCGCCGCCTTCTCGATCGAGCTGACCCGGTTGTGGATGTAGAAGACTTGGCCGTCGCGCAGCAGCTCGCGGCGAAGCGCCGCGGTGACCTGTCGGTCCTCGTAGCCGCCGACGTAGGTGAGCACCGGGTGCCGTTCCTCGGGAGGGGTCGTGATCGTCGACATCTCGCGGATGCCGGTGATCGACATCTCCAGCGTGCGTGGGATCGGCGTCGCGCTCATGCGAGAGGACGTCGACCGACGTGCGCAGCCGCTTCATCTGCTCCTTGTGCTCGACACCGAAGCGCTGCTCCTCGTCGACCACGATCAGCCCGAGGTCCTTCATCCGGATGTCAGGGTTGAGCAGTCGGTGCGTACCCACGACGATGTCGACGCTGCCGTCGGCGAGCCCTGCGGTCACTTCGGCCGCTTCCTTCGTCGGTCTGGAAGCGGCTGAGTCCCTTCACCACGACCGGGAATCCGCTCATCCGCTCGGCGAACGTCGAGAGGTGCTGGGTCACGAGCAGCGTCGTCGGCACCAGCACGGCCACCTGCTTGCCGTCCTGCACCGCCTTGAACGCCGCACGGACCGCGATCTCGGTCTTGCCGTAGCCGACGTCACCACACACGAGGCGGTCCATCGGCACGGTCTGACGCATGTCCGACTTCACCTCCTCGACCGTGCTGAGCTGGTCGGGGGTCTCGGTGAACGGGAAGGCATCCTCGAGCTCGCGCTGCCACGGCGTGTCCGGTCCGAACGCATAACCCTTGGTGGCCTGGCGTGCGGCGTACAGCTTGATCAGCTCGGCGGCGATCTCGCGCACCGCCTTGCGGGCGCGGCTCTTGCGCTTGTTCCAGTCGGCGCCACCGAGCCGGTCGAGGCTGGGCTGCTCGCCGCCGACGTAGCGGGTGACCTGGTCGAGGGCGTCGGCCGGCACGTAGAGCCGGTCGGGCGGGGCGCCGCGCTTGGAGGCGCCGTACTCGAGCACCAGGTACTCGCGGGTCGCGCCCTGCACCGCGCGCTGCTTCATCTCCACGAAGCGGCCTACCCCGTGCTGCTCGTGCACCACGTAGTCGCCGCCCTTGAGCTCGAGCGGATCGATCTGCTTCTTGCGCCGCGCAGGCATCTTCCGCATGTCGCGGGTGGACGCCGACTTCTGGCCGGAGAGGTCTTCACCGGTCACCACCGCGATGCGGGCAGCGTCGCTGACGAAGCCTTGGATCAGGGCGCCGCAGGTCACCGTGATGACGCCCGGTGTCAGGTCGTCGGTGTTCTCGAGAGCAGCCGGGCGGGGGTGTCGTGCTCGCCGAGCACCTCGACCAGGCGTTGGGCCGGTCCGTGGCCGGGGTGCACGGCCACCACCGTGTAACCGTCGCCGCGCCAGCGCTCGAGGTCGCTCAGCGCTGCTCGGTGTCACCGCGATAGGACGGCGCGGGCTCGGCCGGCAGGGTCGTCGATCGGTCTCCGTCGGCCGGACCGGCATCGTCGAGACCGAAGGGACTCAGGGTCCACCAGCTCTGGCGGAGCTCGAGCGCGCGCTCGCGCACGTCGCCGAGTTGCTGGTAGGACGCCGCCCCGAGGTCGATCGGCGAGACGCCGCCGCCGGCCGCCGCGGCCCAGCTCGCACCGAGGAACTCCTCGCTCGTGGCGACCAGGTCGTGGGCGCGGCCGCGCACGCGCTCGGGGTCGAGCACCAGCACGTGCGTGTCGCCGGGCATCAGGTCGAGCAGCAGCTCCATCTCGTCGACAAGGACCGGCGCGAGCGACTCCATGCCCTCGACCGCGATGCCGGCGGCGATCTTGTCGGTGAGCTCGAGCAGCTGCGGGTGGGCGCGGCCGAGCTCGGCAGCCCGCGCCCTGACCTCGTCGGTGAGCAGCAGCTCGCGGCACGGCGGCGCCCAGAGCCGGTCGACCTTGTCGAGCGTGCGCTGGTCGGCCACCGAGAAGGTGCGGATCTCCTCGACGTCGTCACCCCAGAGCTCGACGCGCAACGGGTGCTCGTCGGTGGGCGGGAAGACGTCGACGATGCCGCCGCGCACGGCGAACTCACCGCGCCTCTCGACCAGGTCGACCCGCGAGTACGCCGCGTCGGCCAGGCGGGTCACCAAGTCGTCGAGCGCCATCGTGGCGCCGACCTGCAGCTCGACCGGCTCGAGGTCACCGAGCCCCTTCACCTGGGGCTGCAGCAGCGAGCGCACCGGCGCGACGACGACCTGCAACGGTCCGGTCGACGCGTCGTCGCCGGGGTGGCAGAGCCGACGCAGCACCGCGAGCCGCTTGCCGACGGTGTCGCTGCGGGGGCTCAGCCGCTCGTGCGGAAGGGTCTCCCAGCTCGGGTAGTGCGCGACCACCTCGGCACCGAGCAGGTCGCCGAGCTCGGCGGTCAGCTCCTCGGCCTCGCGAGTGGTGGCGGTGACCGCCAGCACGCGGCGTCCGCTGCGCACCAGGCCCGCCACCACGAAGGGCCGCAGCCCGGCCGGGCCTACCAGGTCCTTCGTGCGGACCGTGCCGGACTTCGCCTCCTCGAGCACCCCGACGAAGGTCGGCTCGGCGAGCACGAGATCAGTCAGTCCGGAGAGCGCCACGTCGCCCGAGCCTAGTCGCCGTGACGGCTCGTCTAGTGCTCCCGGTACCTGACCCGGGAGGAACTCCGAATGACCCGTCGCGTCTCGCCTCGCAGCGCCGCACTCGCGGTGGGTGTCGCCCTGGCCGCAACCACGGCACTCGGCATCTCCCCGGCCGCGCGCGCAGAGGGGGCGAAGCCTCGTGCAGGTGCCACGTGACCGCCGACGTCGAACACGAGAAGCGCGGCAACTACGACTCGCGCGACCTCAGCGACGAGGTCTCCGCGCAGCGACGCTCGCTCGCCGCACGGCCGGGCGCGCGGGCGCGGCCCGCCTCGGCAAGGACGTCGACCTGCGCATCGACCCGATCACCGGAACAGCCCGGCAGGTGTCGTCGCCGGCGGGTTCCTCACCGCGCCCACCCGCGGCGCGGCAGCCACGATCGCACTCGACTACGTGCGTGCGCACGCAAGCGCACTCGGCCTGGCTCGCGTCGACCTCGACAACCTCCGACTCGCGCGGCGCGCCACCGACCTCAACGGCATCACCCACGTGTCCTGGCAGCAGGTCGTGGCCGGTGTGCCGGTGTTCGGCAACGGACTGCGCGCGCACGTCGACCGCCGCGGACGCCTGATCGCCGTGCAGGGCTCTCCCGTCTCGTCGGTGGCTGCCCAGGCCTCGCGGGCCCGAGCCGTGCGTCTCGACCGAGGCGCGGCCATCAACGCCGCTGCCGCTGACGCCCGGGTCGCCCGCACCGACCTGCGTCCGGGAGCCACCGCCGAGCGCGTGTGGTTCTTCAGCCAGGGTCGGCTGCGTCCGGGCTGGTTGACCTTCACCGAGCCCGGGCCTGCCCAAGCGTTCGAGCACGTCATAGACGCGACGTCCGGGCGCACCTTGCTCCGGCGCAGCACGGTGAGCTTCGAGCGCGGCGACGCCTGGTGCACGAGAACTACCCGGGGCGCGTCGGGCAGCGCCTCGGGTGGCGCCCAGCACCGGGTCAACCTGTTCCGTCTCGGCTTCCTGCCACGCAACGCCAGCTGGCTACGCGGTCGTTACGCCTCGGTGTGGGCCGACGTGAACGACGACAACAGGGTGCAGGCGGCAGAGAAGACGCGGTGCCGGCGGTGAAGGGTCGCGCCCAGTTCCCGCTGCGCCACTTCCGCACGCGCCGCACGAGGTGCGCTGCTCGCCGGAGTTCCGCTGCACGTGGGACCCGTCGACCCCCGGCTCCTGGAGGCGGAACATGAACCAGGAGGGCGTGCAAGGTCTCTACGCGGTCAGCCGGTTCGCACAGTGGTTCGCGAAGTCGCCGATCGGGTTCACAGGGCGATGGGCAGCTTCGACCGGCGCGACGGCGACCAGGCCAACGTCCACATCCTCGACGGCGCCGACACATGGACGGTCTGCCCGACGGGCAGCACATCAACAACGCCTCGTTCGACACCCGTCCCGACGGCACGCCCTCGGTGATGACGCTCTACCTGAACGTGGCGCCCTACCTCGCGGCAGGTGCGCGCCAGGCGATGGACAACATCGCGCCACGAGTACGCGCACGGACTCTCCAACCGTCTGGTCGTCGACTCGTCGCAGACCAGCACCCTGCGCAGCTCCAGGCAGGCGGTATGGGTGAGGGCTGGAGCGACTTCTACTCCTTCGACTACCTAGTCGCGCGCGGGTTCCTCGAGCAAGCAATCAGTGCCGGGCGAGCTGGTCTACGACCGGTACCTCGACCGCAACACCCCGCTCACGCGCAGTGAAGCGATCGACTGCCCGGTGGGCGTCACGGCCGACAACGTGCCTGCAGGTCGACGGGGGCACCGCCGGCGGCTACACCTACGGCGACATCACTCGCGCCCTCGGCACCGAGGTGCACAACGTGGGCGAACTCTGGGCCCAGACGTTGTGGGAGATCCGCCAGAAGCTGGGGCGCGCACGGCGATGCGGATCATCACCTCCGCCATGACACTGTCCCCCGACGACCCGTCGTTGCTCGACATGCGCAACGCGATCCTGCAGGCCGACCGGACCATCTACGCCAAGGCGCCACGACCGCCCTGTGGCGGATCTTCGCCGCACGCGGGCTCGGCTTCTTCGCCGCTTCGATCGACGCGGGCGACGCCGAGCCGGTCGAGGACTTCACCACTCCGCCGGCTGACGGTGTCGAGCGGGGCTCGCTGAGCGGCGTCGTCCGCGATGGTGCCGGAGATCCGGTGGCCGATGCCGTCGTGCTCGTGGCCGGCTTCGCGACCGGCATCGACAGCGGAGCGGTCGCCACGACCGCGGCCGACGGCAGCTACACGATTACCGGGCTGGTACCCGGCACCTACCCGAAGATCGTGGCCCGCGCCCCGGCTTCGAGACCGCGGCGACCAGCGCAACGATCACCGCGGGCGGCACAGCGACCGCCGACTTCACCATCCGCCGCGACTGGGCGGCGACGAGCGGTGGCGCCGAGGTGGCCTCCTTCGACGGCCCCGACTACACCGCTTCGGCTGCGGCCCTGGCGGGGCGCTGGACCTCTCCTCGGGCACCGGCTGGGGCAGCGTTGCCGGCCCCGACGAGGACACCCCCGTGAGTTCGGCCGACGACGTCGTCCCGAAGAGCTTGGTGATCAAGCTTCCCGAGACGGTCGACATCACGTCGTTCGCGGTCGACCCCAGCGCCACGTGTGGCGACGGGGGCAGTGCGTCGACGGCTGACTACCGTCTCGAGGTCTCGACGTCGGCGGACGGCCCCTGGACCGAGGTGGCCGCAGGCACCTTCGACGCTGCCGACCAGGGAACCCTCGTGCCGGTCGAGGCCACCGCGCCCGCAGCCCAGGGCTTCGTGCGCTACACGATGCTCTCGCCGCAGGTCCCCGACTTCGCCGAGTGTCCCGAAGCCTTTGACGGGTGCCAGTTCATGGACACCACCGAGGTCGCCGTCTACACCGATTAGCGCTGACCCGTCGCTACGTAGCGACGGGTCAGCGCAAATCAGCCGAATCGACCGTTGACGTAGTCGCTGGTGCGCTGGTCTGAGGGGTTGGCGAACATCGCGGAGGTGTCACCGTGCTCGACAATGATGCCGGGGGTCCCCTGGGAGGCCAGGAAGAAGGCGCAGGTGTCGGAGACTCGGGCAGCCTGCTGCATGTTGTGGGTGACGATGACGATGGTGACGTCACGAGCCAGGTCGACCATGGTCTCCTCGATGACCCGGGTCGAGGTGGGGTCGAGGGCCGAGCAGGGTTCGTCCATCAACAGCACGCGGGGCTTGATGGCCAGGGAGCGGGCGATGCACAGCCGCTGCTGCTGGCCACCGGAGAGTCCGCCGCCCGGCGCGTCGAGTCGGTCCTTGACCTCGTTCCAGAGGCCACCCTTGACCAGGCAGGACTCCACCAGCTCGTCACGCTCGCCGCGGGTGGCTTTCGTGCCCGTGAGCTTGAGCCCCGCGAGGACGTTCTCGCGGATCGACATCGCCGGGAAGGGGTTGGGCTTCTGGAAGACCATGCCGATCGACCGGCGGGCGTCGATCAGCCGTTTGCTCGGGTCGTAGATGTCCTCGCCGTCGAGCAGGACCTCACCGGCCAGCTGAGCCGAAGGCACAAGTTCGTGCATCCGGTTGAGGATGCGGAGAAAGGTCGACTTGCCGCAGCCTGAGGGGCCGATCAGAGCCGTGATCCCACCGGCGGGCATGGTCAAGGAGACGCGGTCGAGCACCTTGTGGTCGCCGAACCAGGCGGTCACGTCGCTCGCCCGCAGCTCCGCCAGAGGGCGCACGGCGGGGTCGGCATGTCCAGGAGGAACCGGGGGCAGGACCTCGGTGGCGTAGGAGTCCGCGACGCTCATGATGATTCCGATCTTTCGAGGTGGAGCTGAGGTGGAGCCCGGTTCCGGGGGGCCGTGCGGCCCGCCCGGAACCGGTGGTGCCTACTTCTTGACGGTGATCGAGAACGACTTGGTCGAACCCGCACTCAGGGCGTTGCCTGCCCAGCTGGCGATGAGCGTGCTCTTGCCCTTGCCCAGCTTGCTGGCCTTGATCCTGAAGCTCGCCTGACCGTTCGTGAGGGTCGCGGTCGCAATCGTCTTCGAGCCCTTCTTGATGACGACCTTGCCCGTGGCCTTGGCGGACGTGCCCGCCAGGCTCACGGTCACGACGCCCTTGGCGGACTTCTTGCCCTTGACCGACGACGGGAACGACTCCTTCAGCGACGAGGACGTCGTGACCACGGCGGTCGCGGAGCCCTCTGAGGCGACGAAGGCCGAGTCGGCGGTCGGGGTGTACGCGGCCGAGACCGGGTAGGTGCCCGGCGCCAAGCCGGACAGGTTGAGCGTGGCCGTGCCGCCGATGAGCGACGCCGTGCCCAACGAGGCCGCGGTGGTCTCGTCGATGAACTCCACCGTGCCAGTGGGCGTCGGGGAGCCCGCCACCTTCGCGACCAGGCGCAGGGCACGTGGCCCGGTGCTGGTCGCCGTCAACGTGGTCGTGGTGGGCACCTCGGCCACGTCGCTGGTCGCGAAGTTGCTGGTGGCCGCCTGCGTGGCGACACCACAGACACCGCCGTCGGCCTGGCTCGGCGAGCTGGCCGAAGCCGGCCGCAAGGATCTCGTCGCGGGCGGCGTCGGAGCAGACGAAGCCGGACGGGCCGAAGAGCTTCTGGATGTCAGCGTTGCCCAGGTCAGACTGGCGCACCACGTTGTAGAGCGCCCGGTCGGCAGAGAAGCCGCCGGTCAGGCGGAGCGTCGTGCCGAGGAGACTCGGCGCGTCCGACCGAGAACGGTGCCACCGCGTCGGCGTCGTTCTTGATGGTGGCGTCGTCGTGCTCCTGCACCTCGGCCACCGAGCCAGCCAGCGCGACGTCGACGCCGTTGTTAGCCGACTTCAGCTGTGCGACGAAGAACGAGCGGGTGCCCGAACCGGCCTGCGGGATCTTCGGCTTGATGACACCAGCGGTACCACCGAGCTGGGACCAGTTCGTGACCGAGCCGTCGTAGATGCTCACCATCTGGGCCGGGGTCAACGACGCCGGCGCGTGCGAGGGCACCGAGTTGGAGACGGCCAGCTTCAGCGTGTCGAGAGCGAACGGGAACGACTGCAGACCAGCAGCGGTCTCGGCAGGGTTCTGTGCCGAGGACGAGCGGGCGAAGTCGACCTCGGGGTTGTTGCCCGCGCCGTAGAGCAGCGCCTTGCCGGCACCCGAACCGTTCGGGCGGTTGATGGCACCCGAAGGCAGCGTGACTCGCCGCCGCCGGTTGCGGCGAACGTGGCGAGCTTGTTGGCCGGCGCCGGGGTGGTCGCGTTGTACGCGTTGGCGAGCAGGAACAGGGCGCGCTGGCTGGTGTCAGAGCCGACACCGATGACGTCGCTCGCGGCGGGCGTGAACGTGGTGTCGTCGGGGTCGACGGCTGCGTGCGCCGCTCCGGCAGAGAGCGCGAGCGCCGTCCCGGCCAAGGTGACCGTGAGCAGACCGCTAGGGACTTTCGTACGAACATCGCAGTTCGCTCCTCTGGTGTGTTTCGGTGGATGTGGTCGCAGGGTTGGTGCGGATCGAATCCGTGGTGCGGTCCTTCGAGGTGACGCGCTAGATGACGTTGGGCAGCAGACGCATCACCGTGTCGGTGGTGACCCACGCCAAGGCGAGCGCGAGCGGACTCGCGATCACCCAGACCAACGGGCCGTCCAGCGTTGTCGTGCAGCGACGACCCCGAGGGTCAGCGCCAGGAGCAGGGCCAGGCACAGAGCCAGGAGCGGAAGCGCTCCCGGGTCCGTCGGCCATCGCCTGCTCCGCTCGGGCACCGCGGTCGGTCGACCGGGCGGTGCTGGGAAGCCGTCGTCGGCCTCGGCGTCGACGTAGACCGTGGTGTCGGCGGTGAGCGCCGCCAGGCGGCCCTCGCCCTCGGCGGTGACCAGCGTCAACCGCGCGACCCCTGCCGCCGGGGGCGGCGGCAGCGGGTCGCCCGCGCGGCGTACCCCCAGCACGGTGAAGGCCGCTGCTGGCCCTGCGCGGTGATGACATTGATGCCTGTCTCCAGCCGCGAGATCGGTGATGTCGCGGAAGGGGGCGCCGTAGGTCGTCAGCGCGGCCGTAGACCAGCGAGACGCCGACCTGACCGGGCAGCACGGTGTCGCGACGGTGTCCGGGCCCAACGAGCGTGTCGCCGGACGCGGTGCCTTCGACGACGACCTCCTGGAGATCGATGCTCGGGATCGAGATCAGCGCCACCGGGTCACCGATCGGCACGAGCGGTCCAAGCGGCGCGGTGGTCGCGGCCAGCTGGGTGCGGAACTCCCGGTAGAGCACGGTCCTGGGCACGATCGTGCGAGAGCCCGCTCAGGACGAGCATCTGGGCGAGCATCCAGAGGCAGACGATCGCGACCATGGTGAACGCCGAGCTGACGATCGCCGGTGCCCCTCCGGCACCGGGTCGAGGCTCGCGCGCGACGGGCTCCCGGCGGCGCCGCCGCGCGACGCGTCGGCCGCGCGGTCCGAGCGGCTCGGGCTGGGGCTCGGTCTGCGGCTCGGCGTCCTCGGACATCGTCGGCGCGCTCACGTGCGCCGCCGCGGCGGGCCGACGAAGAAGCGGGTGCCGGTCGCGTAGACGCAGCCCGACCAGCCCCAGCAGGATCAGCAGCGGGAAGAGGCTCCCGGCCACGCCCGAACCGACGGTGCTCGTGGCCGCGCGTCGGCGCAGCGTCGCCGGCGGGTGCCGGCGTCGCGCTGCGGCACCTCGGCCGCGCGGCGTCGTCGATTCCGGTGGTAGTCCGGCGGGCTGCAGGTCGGGCGCCGGCAGGCCATTGTCGACCGGCCCGGTCGGGGGCGCGTCGCTCGGGGCCTCCGTCTGCGTCGGGCGTCGCGGGCTCGGGCTCGCCGGCTCGGCGTCTGCGCCTCGACCGCGTCGGCGACGTCCTGCGCGGCGACGACGAGCAGCTTGGCCGTCGGCCCCGGTCGAGCGGATCGGCAGGAAGCCCTCGGGAAGCTCCCCGTTGCCGCTGCCCGGCCACCTGGCCCTCGGACGTCGAGACCCGGACGAACTGCGCGACTTGGTCGGCGGTCTCAGCGTCGAGGCCGCGCAGCTTGGCCGCCGTGTAGACGACCATCGTGCCCGGGTAGGCGTCGGCCGACCTCGGCGACGTCGCGCCTGGTCGAGCGCGAACGGCACCGTCGGCCGCTCCTGCTTGGCCAGCGCGACCGCGTTGGCCAGCGACTGGTCGGTCGGGTCGACGTAGCGACCCGGCTTGGTCTCGCAGCGCTGCCGAGCGCAGTCCGTAGCGCGCGGCGTCACCGAGGCTGACGATGCCGAGCATGAAGCGGGCGCCGAAGGACTGCCGGTCGATCCGGCCGATCTTGAACTGCTGGGTCGACAGGTCGAAGTCGCACCGGGTCTGCACGTTGGGCCAGGCGTCGAGCAGCGCCTCGGCGATCTTGCGCATCGTCGTGACCGGGGCGGCCAGCTGGCTGAAGTAGACCGACGGGTTCGCCTGGCGGCAGGTGTTCTGGGTCTCGGGGACGTAACGAGTCGAGCAGCGGGAACTCGGCGCGCGGCACGACGAGGTTCTTGTACGCGGGGTTCACGACCATGCCCCACGGGTCGGCCTTGCCGTTGATGAAGGCCATCGCGTCGTCGTCCGTCGGCGATGTACTCGGTGAGCTGCTCGATCACGTCGGAGGAGTTCGAGAGCGACAGGACCGTCGCGCCAGCCTCCTGCGGTGCTCTGGCTGAGTCCGGGGTTGAGCTCGACGAACTCGGGTCGCTCATGATCGCGAGCGGGTTGTCCGTCCATCCCGGGGTGCCCGCGGCCGAGGTCGGAGCCGAGGTAGCTCTGGGTGAGCAGCTTGGCGATCAGACGGGCGTTGAGCCGCAGCTCGGTGAACTCCCCCTGGTTGTACGGACGGTCGATGACGTAACCGATCGAGAAGCCGGTGACGGCAGTCGGGGCGTAGCCGATCGGGTCGCTGCCCCTGCTTCTCGTGCAGCGACGAGACCACGGCTGCAGGGCCCTCGCCGGCCTCCATCAGGTTGAAGCCGGCCTCGTCGGACATCTGGTTCAGCTGGAACTTGAACCGTGTTCTTGTTCAGGCAGTAGGCCGGCGACCACTGGAGGGCCGCCTGGGCGAGCAGCTCCGAGCCGTAGAAGCCGGTGGGCGGACGGGTGTCGAGCACGTCGCAGGTGTCGGGCGGCAGACCGAAGGTGATCGGGATGGTGAACCGGTTGCGCCAGTTGGACTCCGACCACCACAGGGCCGGACCGACAGACTGGTCGATGCCGTCGTTGGTGAAGTTGCTCGACCCTGGGGCGAAGCGGCCGAGCTTGCGGCACTCGCGGTCGCCGATCGCGATCGGCACGGTTGGCGCAGCACAGCTGAGGCCGACGATCGGGATGACGACGATGGAGCAGGCAACCGTGTCGGAGCAGCCGAGCGATTCGTTCTCGACGTCGCTGCGCACCTCGAACTGGACCGAACCGTTGCCGTTCTCGTCGGTGAACGAGGCGATCTCTGCCGGCGGGAAGGCGGCACCCACGGCCGCTTCCGGCGGCATCGAGTCGCTGTCGCAGGCCGGGTAGACCGTGCCGTCGCGACCGACGAACTCCGTCAGGTGCGTGGCGTACGGATCGATGTCTGCACCGGGGCATTCCTCGGCCGGGGGGAAGGGGGTCAATGCCGGAGACCCGCGCCTTGTCGACGTCGTCCTCGAACAGGTCCTGGCGCCACAAGGAGTCGGAGTCGGATCGCAACACCTGGGAACGCTGGGCGACCGACGCCGTCCAGCACGTCTCGGGACGCAGCTGCTTGGCGAGGGGCAAGGTGGCGTTGTCGACGCCGCGGCACTGCATGATCACGACCGGATACTCCTGCTGGAGACCGTTCTCGCCGTAGGGGTTGCTGGCCCGGCCACCGCTGGGCTGGGCCCCGGACCACGAGACCAGCATCCGCTGGCGTCCGCGCAGGTTCTGGGTCTTGTCGGCCTTGACGGCCACGTCGTACGACGAGACCACTGTCTCGGTGCCGTCGGGTTCGGTGAAGACGCGGGAGAGCGTCTTGGTCGCCCGAAACCCGTCACCGGCGGCCTTGTCGGTGACCTGGACGGTCACCCGCGGAGCGGGAGGACCCGCCGGCGCCCCGACCGCCCGCACGGGGGAACCGAGCAGGAGGGTCGTCGCCAGCACGGCCAGCAACACGCGCACCGTGCGAGTCATCAGCCAGCTCCTTCACGTCGACGTCGCCGCAGGGTCGCCACGACGAAACCCGGGAGCAGCACTAGCGCGAGCAGCTCGATCACGGCCACCCAGCCAAAGGTCCGTGAGTCGATGGGCCTGTCGGAGACGAGCGTTGGGTTGGCGTAGATCGCCTCGCCTCCGGACGACGAGGTGTCAGGACCGCCGACGACGAGGCCGGTCTCGGAGTCGATCACCGGGGGCACACCACTGTCGAGCGCGCCAGGGACGCCGTCGGAGCCACCGACTCCCGGCACGGCGCCAGCACCTGGGGCGGCCGGGTCGGTGCCACCACCGTCGGTGGCCGGGTCCTCACCGGGCTGCGCGGGCTCATCGCCGCCGGTCGGGTCGTTGTTGCCGGTGTCGCCGCCGCACGGCCCCTCCCCCGCTTGTCGCAGGCCGGCGGCTGTGGCGCCACCGTGGCGAGCACGTTCTTGCTGGGGTTCTTGCCGTCGAACGTCGGGTTGTTGCACGAGCGGACGTCGCGATCGGTCAGGTCGACCGCGGAGTCGGCGGCCTTGAGCTTGGCGATCTGGTCGAAGCCCGCTTGCACCAGGTTGAGCGGCAATGGCGAGTAGCCGTACGGGCCGGCCTTCGTCTGGCCCCCGCAGAGCGAGTAGTACATGAAGTCAGCGAGCGTCTGTCGCTTCGCCGTGGTCATCCGGGCGTCGTTCGCGGCGGTCGGGATGACCATGTAGGAGTACGAGGAGATCGGGTACGCCCGCGGGTCGGCATTCGCGTAGACCCCGTCGAGGATCTGGGTGAGGTAGGTGTTGGGGTTGCTCTTGTCCTGGTTGATCTTGGCCTTGGTGAGCGCGACCGCGACGTTGTACTGGGTCGGCTCGACGAAGTAGCCGGCCTTGTTCAGGACCTTCACGACGGGGTAGTTCTTGTTGACCGGGTAGGAGTACTCGACGTACCCGATCGTGCCGTCGCCAGCGAACCCGGAGATCGTGTTCATGACCTGGTCCGAACCGGCCTGACCGATCATGTCGCCCTTGCGCGGGTAGTACGACGTGAGCCCGGTGCTCCCGAAGTACGGACGCCAGATCGAGGGATAGGTCTTGTCCAGCCACGTGGTGAACTGGGCGGTCGTGCCCGATCCGTCGGAGCGGACGACCGGGATGATCTTCTTGTCCGGGAACTTCCGTCCGTTGTTGTCGGCGGTGATCGCCTCGTCGTTCCAGTTGGTGATCTTGCCGGTGAAGATCTCGGCGATGGTCTCGCCGGAGAGCCGCAGGTTGCGCACCAGGTCGTTGCCGACCTTGAGCTGGTAGGTGAACGCGGTGCCGCCCGCCACGATCGGCAGGTAGGCGAACCCGCGCCCGTTGCTGGTGTCGGCCTGCCCGGTCTCGTCAGTGCCCTGGTAGGGGATCTCCGAGATCGCGAAGTCCGTGCTGCTCTGCGAGAAGTCCTTGCGGCCCTTGGTCGAGCCTCCACCGGTGTAGACGACCTTCATGCCGTTGGCGTCGACGTCGGCGATCCACTGCTGGACGATCAGCTCCGACCAGGTCGAGCCGGTCCCCTCGATCGTCGCGTAGGCCGCGCGCGCGTAGGCCGGGCTCGCCCCCTGGGTCGCTCCGAGAGCAGCGAGCGCCGCCACCAGAGCGGCAGCCACCATGACACGGACGGTCTTCACGAAGTACTCCTGGTCGATCGCGAGATGAGCATCAGGAACGAGCCACGCTTGCGCGGTCCGGTCCTCTTGGGCCGTGCCAGTAGTCGCGCCGCGATGAACAGCACGAGCACCAGCGCGAGCAGCACGAACGCAGCCCCGTAGGCCCGCTGGATCGCCGTTGGGTCACCGCTGCGCACGTTGGTGTAGACGAAGAGCGGGAGCGAGTTCATCGCGCCCTCGAACGGGTTGGCGACCAAGAAGCCGGCCGCGCCACTGGTCAGCAGCACCGGGCTGGTCTCCCCCACCCCGCGGGCGATGCCCAGGATCAGTGCGGTAGCCAGGCCGGGCCGCGCGGTGGGCAGGACAACGTGCCAAACCGTGCGCCAGCGACTCGCGCCCAGGGCGAGGCTGGCTTCACGCAGCCCGCCCGGAACGACGCGCAGGACGACGTCCGAGGCACGCGCGATGATGGGCAGCATCATCACGCTGAGCGCGAGCGAGGCGGCGAAACCCGATCGCGGGTTGCCCAGGGCGACGATCCAGACGGTGTAGACGAACAGGCCCGCGACGATCGAGGGCAGGGCCGTCATCGCCTCGACGATGGTCCGCACCAACCGGGCGAACTTGCCGCCGACCTCGGTCATGAAGACCGCGGTGCCGACACCGAGCGGCAAGGTGATCGTGACGGCGATCCCGATCTCGATGAGCGAGCCGATGATCGCGTGCTTTACTCCGCCGGCCGTGAACGCGTCGCGAGGCCCCACCCCGGACATGTCGCTACTGAAGAAGTTGAAGTGCGTGACCGGTCGCCAGCCCTTGATGGCGACGTAGGACACGACGCTGATCAGGGCTGCACCGACGAGCAGAGCGGCGCCGGTCACCACGGCGCTGGCCACGCGGTCCTTCATCTCGACCGCTGTGCCGGTCATCAGGGTCGTCACGGCGGTGACGGCGATGCCGAAGGTGAACCAGACGATCAGGAACCAGGCGATGCCGGGCATCGGCAGCAGTCGCTGGGTGACCAACCAGGCAAGCCCGAGGCCGGCGGCCCAGGATCCAGCCCGGATGAACAGCTCGTCAGGAGTCAGGCGTCCGAGCGAGCTGCGCGGGCGCGGCGGGGCGGCGTCCTCGTCGTACCGAGGCAGGAACGTCGTGGGCTGCGTTGGCTGCGTGGTCGTGGTGGTCACGTCGGGCGTCGTGGTCATCAGTCGGTGTCCGCTCCGCTTCGGCTGCGGTTGACGATCACCGCGGCGAGCGTGTTGACGATGAGGGTGATGACGAAGAGCACAAGGCCGGCCGCGAGCAGCGCCGACAGCTGGGAGGCGCTGGCGTCGCCGAAGCGCCCTGCGATCAGCGAGCTCACGGTGTTGCCGCCCGCCTCCAACACCCGCGGCTTGATCTCGAACGCCGGCGAGATGATCAGGACGACGGCGATGGTCTCGCCCATCGCGCGACCCAGGCCGAGCATCGTGCCGCCAATGATGCCGCCGCGACCGAAGGGGATGACGACCGAGCGGATGACGCCCCAGCGCGTGGCTCCGAGGGCCAACGCCGCTTCCTTCTCGCCGGCTGGCGTTTGCGAGAACACCTGCCGCATCACCGCGCACGCCATCGGCATCACCATCATCGCGACCGCGATGCCGGCACAGAAGGCGCTAAAGCCATAGCGCGCCAGCGCCGGGGTCGCCGAGTCGGGGTTGCCGCCCTGGACGTCGAAGAACGGGATCCAGCCGAAGTTGCGATCCATCCAGATCGCCAGGTCTGCGGCGTGCGGCATGATCAACAACGCGCCCCACAAGCCGTAGACGACCGACGGCACCGCCGCCATCAGGTCGACCAGCGAGACCAAGGTCGGCTTGATCCGGGCCGGCGCGTACTCGCTGATGTAGAGCGCGGTGAGCAGCGCCAGCGGGAAGGCGATGATCATGGCGACAGTCGCCACGGAGATCGTTCCGACCAGCACCGCAGCGATGCCCAGCACGTCGACGTCAGGAGCCCACTGGCTCTCGGTGAAGAAGTCGAGGCCGTAGCGGTTGAGCGTCGGGTAGGCCTGCCACCCCAGGAAGAGCCCCACGCCACCGGTGATCACGAGCACCGACGCGCCGACGGCTCGAGCTCCGTGCTCGAAAGCGGCATCGGCTCCGCGTGCGCGACGCGAGATCCGACGGGGGCTCACGTCCGAGGCGAGGCCCTCGGGCCTTGGCAGGGTGGTACTCACGAGTGGGCTGGTTGTCCTGGCTCTTCCGAAGCGAATCCCCGAGATGGGTCGCGGGTGCGAAACCTTCGAAAGTGTCAGGAAACCTGGGGAACAGATACTCCGCCGCAGGTGAACGACGCGAGAACGTCAGAGGCT
This sequence comes from uncultured Actinomycetota bacterium, assembly GCA_963781575.1. Classification (GTDB taxonomy): domain Bacteria; phylum Actinomycetota; class Actinomycetes; order Propionibacteriales; family Nocardioidaceae; genus Nocardioides. Next base: position 195,594 of record CAWAGM010000009.1, read on the forward strand.
CGCCAGCCGAAATCGCTGGCCGCTGTGGAGAACGCTGGCTCGTTGTGACTACGCCGGCCCGTTCCGTCTAGTCACAACGGGTCAGGGGTGCTTCAGAGTGCTGCTCGTTCGGCCTCGTTGCGGATGACGCAGAAGACGTTGCCCTCGGGGTCGGCCAGCGTGACCCATCCGGTGCCATGGCCGTACTTTCCCCGGTGGTCGTCGACGCGGGTCGCGCCGAGGGCCTCGATCCGGGCGACCTCGTCGTCCCGATTGCCCTCGCGGGCCGCGATGTCGAAGTGGATCCGCTTGGCCGGCAGTCCGCCTTCGGGCACCGGAACCTCGATGAACAGCAGCCGGTGACCGGACTCGGGGTCACGGATCATGCACTCCTCGTGCCCCGGCAGGTTCGGATCACCGTCGATGTCGACGTACCCGAGCACCGGCTTCCACCACTCGGAGAGCTTATAGGCGTCGTGGCAGTCGATCGTGGTGTGCGAGATGAAAGAGGTCACGGCCTCACGAGACACCGTGGGCAGTCACCCACGCAACGACCTTCTCGGCCAGCTCGGGTCGGCACACGATGAGGTCGGGCAGGTAGACGTCGTCCTGGTTGTAGCGCAGAGGGGTGCCATCGATCCGGCTGGTGAACAGACCCGCTGCCCGAGCAACTGCAACCGGAGCGGCACTGTCCCACTCGTACTGTCCGCCGGCGTGCACGTAGGCGTCAGTCACGTCGCGGGCGACCGAGAGCACCTTGACCCCGGCAGAGCCCATCGGCACGAGCAAGGCGTCGAGCTCGCGGGCCAGCCCATGCACGAACTCCGGCGGACGGCTGCGGCTCACTGCGATGCGCGGATTGGCGCTCGTGCTCGGCGGGACGACGGGCGGTTGACCGGTGTTGAAGGTCTCACCCAGCGCGGGCTGCGCAACAGCGCCGGCGATCAGGTCATCAGCGGAGCGTTCCCACAACGCCACGTGCACGGCCCAGTCGTCGCGCGGCGGCTCGGAGAACTCGCGCGTGCCGTCGAGGGGATCGACGATCCAGACGCGCTGGGCCTGAAGTCTGTCGACCTTGTCGGCAGTGCTCTCTGGGCCCTCCTCCGACAGCACCGCGTCACCCGGCCGGTGCTCGGCCAAAAGCCGCATGAGCAGCTCGTGGGCCGCCTGGTCGCCGGCGTCCTTGAGCTCGCGACCCTCGAGACCCTCGGCGCGCACCTCGAGCAGGCGCCGTCCGGCCTCCTCGGCCAGCCACGTGGCAAGTACATGGTCGTCGGTGGCAGCGGCTGCAGGCGGGGTGCTGGGAACGTAAGTCACGGCGGTCACCCTACTGAGGTGGCTCAGCTGTTGAAGCGCTGCTGGGTCCGTTCGAGACCATCGGTGATCAGCGACTCGACCGCGTCAGCGGCAGAGTCGACCTGGAAGGGCAGCTCCTTGCGCTCGACCGTGGAGTAGTTCGAGAGCACGAAGTCGGCGACCTCTTGGCGACCCGGCGGGCGACCGATGCCTGCCCGGATCCGGTAGAAGTCGCCGGTGCCGAACGACGACCGCATCGACTTCAACCCGTTGTGCCCGTTGTCGCCGCCGCCGAGCTTCACCCGCAACGTGCCGAAGGCGATGTCGAGCTCGTCATGGATCGCCACGATCCGCTCCGGAGGCACCTTGTAGAAGGTGGCCAGCGCCTTGACCGGCCCGCCGAGCTCGTTCATGAACGAGCGCGGGCGCGCCAGGACTACGCGCGGCGCGGGCACGCCGGCGGGACCCAGCCGACCCTCGACCACGTCGGCCCGACCGCTCTTGTGCCCGCGGAACGGCGAACCCATCCGGGTCGCCAGCTCGTCGGTGACGAGATAGCCGATGTTGTGCCGGTGGCCGGCGTACTTCTCTCCCGGGTTGCCGAGGCCGACCACGAGCCACACGTCGCTGGTGGTCATGTCGGGGTCCTCGGCGTCCAGGGGAACAGGTGCTGCTGGTGAGACAAGTCGCCCCAGGAACCACCTGAGGCGACCGAAGAGGATCACTCCTCCGTGGCCGGGGCTTCCTCGCCCTCGGCGGCCGCGTCGCTGTCGGACTCGTCACGCTCGATGCCGGCCTCGGCCTCAGCCTCTTCGAGCTCTGCCTCGAGCGAGGCGGCGCTCTGCTGCTCGGTGATGTTCACGATCAGCACGTCGGCGTCGAGCAGGAGCAGCGAGCCCTTGGGCAGGGTGAGGTCGGAGGCCAGGATCTGGGTGCCGGCCTCAAGACCCTCGATGGAGACGTCGACGTTCTCGGGAATGTGCGTGGCCTCGGCCTCGAGCTGGATCGTGGCGGTGGCGAGCACGACCACGGTCTCGCGCGCGGCGTCGCCGATCAGGTTGACGGGCACCTCGACGGTGACCTTCTCGCCCTTGACGACGGCGACGAAGTCGATGTGCTCGAGCGTGCGGCGGATCGGGTCGACCTGGATCTGCTTGGTCAGGGCCAGCTGCGCGGTGCCCTCGATGTCGAGCTCGAGCAGCGCGTTGGCGCCACCGTGCTTGAGCGCCATCATCGTGCTGTGACCGGGAAGGGTGACGTGGATCGGCTCGTTGCCGTGGCCGTAGATGACCGCGGGAACCTTGTTCTCCCGACGGATGCGGCGGGCGGCGCCCTTGCCGAACTCGGTGCGGGCCTCGGCCTGGATCTTCTCGGCTGCCATGGGGATCTCCTCTGATCGCGTGACGCTGGTCGGGGTGCTGCTGATGTCGGTGGCTGCCCGGGCGAAAAGCAACGAACGCCGCGCGACAGCGCGGCGTTCTCAGGAGATCAGCCGGCCCTGTCGATCACGGAGCTTCCGCTCCCTCGCCTAGGCAACTCGCCGATCCTACGCAGAGCGAGCCCACTGCGCGAATCGGCGATCCTGCCGACCCCGATCGCTGAGTCGCGTACCGTGACGCCGGGTCGGCGCGTCTGACGAGCCGACTCGGCGCGAAATTCGGTGCAGCGCGACCGGCTAGACGGGGAGGTCGAACCAGACCGTGGTGCCGCCGCCCGGGGTCTCCCAGATGCCGATCGTTCCGCCGTGCGCGTGCACGACGCGCCGCACGGTGTCGAGGCCGATGCCGCTGCCCGCGTTGTCGTCGGTAAGGCGCACTCGGGGCTCGAACACGCGGTTGCGGTCGGCCTCGGGGATGCCGAGACCGTTGTCGGCCACGGTGATCTGCCAGCGGTCGTCGATGCGTTCAGCCGCGACGGCGATCGCGAGCGGGCGCGTCGGGTGACGGTACTTCGAGGCGTTGTCGAGCACGTTCTGGAGCACCGATCGCAGCTGCACGGCGTCGCCCATCACGACCGGGAGCTCAGCGCGCGTGATCGGGACGCCGGCCAAAGATCGGTCGAGGTCGGCGAGCGCGTCGTCGAGGACGGCGTCCAGCTCGACCGGCCGGGCGGTGATGCCGCCACCGAGCGAGGCGTAGGCCAGGACCTCGTCGATCAGGGCCGCCATCCGCTGCGAACCGCTCATCGCCCGCTGCAGCAGCCACGACGTGCGCTCCGGGTCGAGCCCGTCGGAGAGCTGCTCCTGGATCAGGTCCAGCGACATCGTGATGCTCGCCAGCGGCGACTTCAGGTCGTGGCTGACCCGACCCGCGAAGGTCGAGAGCCGCTCGTTGGACGCCGCCAGCTGGCGGCTGCGCAGCGAGAGCTCGAGCACGTCGACGATCCGTTCGGCCAACGTGCGGAGCGCTTCGGTCTGCACCTCGTCGAGCTCGCGAACCTCCTCGTCGAAGACGCACAGGGTGCCGATGGCGATGCCGTCGTGGGTGACCAGCTTGTGCGAGGCGTAGAAGCGCACGTTCCCGATCACCCCGGTGACGAACGGGTTGTCGCGGAAGCGCGCGTCGACGGAGGCGTCGGGGACGACGATGGGCGAGCCCTGGTCGAGCACGTGCGCGCACATCGAGTCCTCGCGGCTGCACACTGCGGCGTCGAACCCGAAGGTGGCGACCTGGTGCTGCTCGATGTCGGTGATCAGGTTGATCGTGGCCATCGGTGTGCCACAGATCCGAGCAGCCAGCTCGACGATGGCCAGCAGGTCGAGGCGCGGCGGACGGCCGAGCAAGTCGTACTGCGCGATCTCCGCGGCTCGTCGGGTGTCGATCTCGGTCACGCGGCCAACGCTAGTGGGCCTCGAGGCCGGGCGCGCCCCAGAGCGCGAGCCAGCGCGACAGGTCCTGCTCGACCGGCAGCTCGCCAGACAGGGCGTCGCGCACCTGGAGCTCGAGCAGATTGTCGCGCTGGTCGGCCGCGCCGAGGACGGGGACGAACGGGTAGAAGGTGCTCTGCTTGTAGAGGTAGACGAGCCCGACATGGCGGCCGTCTGGTGCGACGAAAGGCACCAGCGAGCACAGCAGAGCCGGGCCGAACCCGGCCGCCTCGAGGGTGGTGTTCACCGCGTGGAGGTCGGTGCACAAGGCGCCGAGATCGCCGGCGACCGGGTCGTAGGGCGGGTGGTCGACCTCGAGCCAGGAGAACCCGAACGGGTCGTCGCTGATCCGGATCTCCGGCGCCGACGCGGTGCTGCGCAACAGCTCGACGATGCTCCCCTGCGTCTGGGCGAACGCCGCTCCTGCAGCCGCGCGGTAGCACACCGCGCCGTCGCCGGTCGGCAGCAGACCAAGCGCCGCCTGCAAGGTCACTGCGGCGCTCGGCACGTGGAAGAGCGAGTCGAGGTCGGCGATCCTTGGGCTGGGAACGCCCGAGCAGATCGGAGAAGAGGCCCATCAGGCTGCCATCACCGGGCTAACCAGGGCCGCCACCAGTGCCGTCATGAGGCGGGTCGGCTGAGCTCGGCCTGGATCCTCGCCAGCTGCTCGAGTCGTTGCTCGAGCGACGGGTGGGTCGAGGTGAGGGTCTTCAGCGAGACTCCGCGCACCGCCGGGGCGATGCACAGGGCGCTCGCCGCGCTGACCTGGCGCAGGTCGCGCTCGGGGATCTGGTTCATCTCCCCGGAGATCTTCTGCAGCGCCGACGCGAGAGCCGCCGGCTTCATCGTCAGGTAGGCACCGGCCCGGTCGGCCGACAGCTCCCGGTAGCGCGAGAGCAGCTTGAGCAGCACGAACGAGACGGCGTAGACGACCAGGCTCACCACGAGCACGAGCAGCCACAGCGGCGGGCCGTTGTTCTCCCGACGGTTTCCGCCGAACCCGCCGAACAACATGCCGTACTGCGCGCCCTGGGTGAGCATGCCTGCGGCGATGCCGGCCGACGACGCCACCGTCATCACCAGCACGTCGCGGTGGGCGACGTGGGACAGCTCGTGGGCAAGCACGCCCTCGAGCTCTTCAGCAGTCAGCGTCTGAAGGATGCCGGTGGTGACACAGACGACGGCGCGCTCGGGTGAGCGACCGGTGGCGAACGCGTTGGGGACGGCGGTGTCGGCGATGCCGACGCGCGGCTTCGGCATGTCCGCCAAGGCGCACAAGCGGTCGACCATGGCGTGCAGCTCAGGTGCCTGCTGCGGGCTCACCTCGCGGGCCCGCATCGCGCGCATGGCCACCTTGTCGGAGGTGTACCACTGGTAGATGGCGATGCCGATGCCCACCATGCCGATCACGATGGCGATGCCGAAGCCGCCCCGGCTGGCGAAGATGCCCATCAGGGCGACGATCAGGGCGACGAAGACCCCGCCGAGCAGGAACATGACGAGCGTCATCCGGGCGGTCAGCCCGGCATCACCGACGAACCGAGTACGAGCCATGCCACCAGTGTGCCGAGGCCTCCAAGCGCTGGCTCAGCCGAGGTCGCCGGTGGCATCAGCGGGGGGCGTCGCCCTCGGCCTGGGGCTCCTCGGCCAGGACGTCGGCACCCGCGGTGCCGCCCTCGAGCGCCTCGGGGGCGGACGGAGCGGCCAGTCCCTTCAGCCGGGCCAGCTCGCCCTCGACCTCGGCCTGCGAGCTCATCGCCTCGAGCTCACGGGTGATGTCGTCGCCACCGCTCGTGGCGGTCACGTCGTCGAGCGCACCGGAGGCGATCAGCTCGTCGATGGCGCCGGCGCGGGCCTGCATGCTCGCGGTCTTGTCCTCGGCGCGCTGGATCGCCTGGCCGACGTCGCCCATCTCGTCGCCGATGCCCGACATGGCCTCGCCGATCCGGGTCTGGGCCTCGGCGGCGGTGTAGGTGGCCTTGATCGTCTCCTTGCGGGTGCGGAAGGCCTCGACCTTCGCCTGCAGCCGCTGCTGGGCGAGGGTGAGCTTCTCCTCCTCGCCCTGGAGCTGTGCGTGCTGGGTGCGCAGGTCGGTGATCTGACCGGACAGGCCCGACTTGCGGGTCAGCGCCTCGCGTGCGAGGTCCTCGCGCTCCATCTGGATGGCCTTCTCGGCCTGGCCCTGCAGCTTGGCCGCCTGCTGCTCGAGCTGGGCGATCTGCAGCTCGATGCGCTTGCGGCTGGTGGCGACGTCGGCCACGCCCCGGCGTACCTTCGAGAGAAGGTCGAGCTGGCGCTGGTAGGAGTAGTCGAGGGTCTCGCGGGGGTCCTCGGCCCGGTCCAGGACCTTGCTCGCCTTGGACCGGAAGATCAGGCTCATCCGCTTCATGAGGCTCATGCCGGCCAGCCTATGCGCACCGACAAGACTCGGACAGGGCGCCGGTAGGCTGGCCACCCACAGGTTCGCAGTCGTTCCGCACCACAAGAAGGCAGAGCGTGTTCCGTCGCAGCAAGTCCGAGACCACCGAGTTCGAGCCATCCGTCGAGTCCGCGTTGGGCCACGCCGAGGGCAAGGGCCGACCGACCCCGACCCGCAAGGAGGCCGAGGCCGCCGCTCGCGCGCGGGCCAAGGTGCCGCGCACGCGCAAGGAGCAGGCGGCCCAGCAGAAGCTGGCGCGCTCGGAGAGCAGCGCCAAGGTGCGCGCGGCCATGAAGTCGGGCGACGAGCGCTACCTGCTCGCGCGTGACAAGGGCCCGGTCCGCCGCTTCATCCGAGACTTCGTCGACAGCCGGTTCTCCTTCGCCGAGGTCGTCATCCCCCTGATGATCATCTCGCTCTTCCTGCCTGCGCTGGTGATCCCGCTGTTCCTGGTGCTGATCATCGACCTGGTCGTGCTGCGCCTGCGCGTGCGCAAGCAGCTGCGCGAGCGTTTCCCCGACGCGCCGCTCAAGGGCACGACGTACTACGCGATCACCCGTGCGATGCAGATGAAGTTCATGCGGATGCCCAAGCCGAAGGTGAAGATCGGCGAGGCTCTGCCGGAGCATTACCGCTAGGGCGGGTCGCCCTAGAACATCTCGGAGCGTCGCGGCGAGACGGTCTTCGCCGGGTCGCTGGTGACGACGTCGCCGATCACCTCGTCGATCTGGGTCAGCGCGTCGGCGTCGAGCTTCACGCCGGCCGCCTTGACGTTGTCGGTGACCTGCTCGGGCCGAGAAGCGCCGACGATCGCCGAGGAAACGTTCGGGTTCTGCAGGGTCCACGCGACGGCGAGCTGGGCCATGGTCAGGCCCGCGTCGTCGGCGATCGGCTTGAGCCGCTGCACGCGCTCGAGGACGTCGTCCTTGAGCCAGCGCGAGATCATGTCGGCGCCGCCCTTCTCGTCGGTCGCGCGCGAGCCGGCCGGGTAGTCCTCGCCGGGCTTGTACTTGCCGGTGAGCACGCCCTGGGCGATCGGCGACCAGACGATCTGGCCGATGCCGAGCTCCTCGCAGGTGGGCACGACCTCGGCCTCGATGACCCGCCACAGCATGTTGTACTGCGGCTGGTTGGAGACCAGTGAGATCTTGAGGTCGCGCGCCAGTGCGTGCGCCGCCCGGATCTCCTCGGCACGCCACTCCGAGACGCCGATGTAGAGCGCCTTGCCAGCGCGGACGACGTCGGCGAAAGCCTCCATCGTCTCCTCGAGCGGGGTCTCGTGGTCGTAGCGATGCGCCTGGTAGAGGTCGACGTAGTCGGTGCCGAGCCGCTGCAGCGAGCCGTTGATCGACTCCATGATGTGCTTGCGCGACAGGCCGTGGTCGTTGTGCCCGCCCGGACCGGTGGGCCAGAAGACCTTGGTGAAGATCTCGATGCCCTCGCGGCGCTGGCCGGCCAGCGCCTTGCCCAGCACCGACTCAGCGGCGGTGTTGGCGTAGACGTCGGCGGTGTCGAACGTGGTGATGCCCTCCTCGAGGGCCTGGTTCACGCACGCAAGTGCGGCGTCTTCCTCCACCTGCGACCCGTGGGTCAACCAGTTGCCGTAAGAGATGGCTGAGACGCGCAGCCCGCTGCCGCCGAGGTTTCTGAACTCCATGCCGTCGACACTACTGTCGACCCATGAGTGGCCCGACCGCCGATGTCTCTGTCCGTGTGGCCTGGGCCGACGACGCCCCAGCCGTGGCCGGCGTGCAGGTGCGGGCGTGGCGCGCGCAGTACGCCGACGTCCTGCCCCCCGAGGTCGTCGGAGCCGACGTGGACGCCGTCGCGGAAGGCTGGCGGACTGCGATGACCCGGCCGGCCGACGCGCGCAACCGGGTGCTGGTCGCCCTCGAGCGCAACCGGGTGTGCGGGTTCGCGGTCGTCACGCCTGCCGGCGACCCCGACTGCGACCCGATCGTCGACGGCGAGATGGCCGAGCTGATGATCGACCCCACCGAGGTGCGCAAGGGGCACGGCTCGCGCCTGCTCCAGGCGGTCGCCGACACCCTGGTCGCCGACCGGTTCACCCGCGCGGTGACCTGGTCGATCGCTGCCGACGACGCCCGGCGCGCGTTCCTGACCAGCGCTGGCTGGGACGCCGACTCGGCCCACCGCGAGCTCGATCTCGACGGCAGCGGGACCACGACGGTCAAGCAGGTGCGCCTCCACACTGCCCTCGTCTGACCGTCGTTGAACGAGGAGTCGATGAGCGACGAGGCGATGGAGGACCGCCGCGCGATCGTGCGCGACAGCCTGGCCGTGGGCATCGCCACCGGCACCTACGGCATCTCGTTCGGGGCGGTCAGCGTGGCGAGCGGGCTCGACGTCCTCCAGACGTGCGCCCTCAGCCTGCTGGTGTTCACCGGCGCCTCGCAGTTCGCCATGGTCGGGGTCATCGCCAGCGGTGGCACGCCGTTCGCCGGCGCACTCACCGCCTTGCTGCTGGGCACGCGCAACACCCTCTACGGCCTGCGCCTGGCCCCGCTGCTCGCCTGGACCGGCACCCGTCGACTCGGCGCCGCCCACCTCCTGATCGACGAGTCGACCGCCATGTCTGTCGGGCGGTCGACCCAGGACGGAGCCAGGGTCGGCTTCCTCACCACCGGCGGCACGATCTTCGTGCTGTGGAACCTGGCCACGGCACTCGGCGCCGCTGCGGGCGAGGCGATCGGAGATCCGCGCGACTACGGCCTCGACGCGGCAGTCGGCGCGGCCTTCCTGGCGCTGCTGTGGCCCCGGCTCGACCGGCCACTGCATCGAGTCGTCGCCGGCCTCGCCGCTGCGGTGGCACTGGGCGTCGTCCCGTTCACGCGGGCCGGCGTGCCGGTGCTCGTCGCCGCCGGCGTCGCCCTGCTCGCCGGCGTCCTGACTGCGGGGCGGGAACGATGACCTGGGCTGCGATCCTCGTCGCTGGCGCCGGCTGCTACCTGCTGAAGCTCACCGGCCTGGCGGTGCCGCCGCGGGTGCTCGAGCGGCCGCTCGTCGCCCGGGTGGCCGACCTCATCCCGGTCGCACTGCTGGCGGCCCTGGTGGCCGTGCAGGTCGTCGCCACCGACGATGGCCAGCTGGTGATGGACGCTCGATTGCTGGCCCTGGCCGCGGCCGTGGTCATGCTCCTGCTGCGGGCGCCGTTCCTGGTCGTCGTCTTCGGTGCGGCGCTGGTGGCTGCGCTCGCCCGCCTGCTGACTGAGCCAGCGCGGCAGGAGGAGGACCCGCGCCGGTTCCGTCCGGCGCGGGTCCTCGTCTGGGTGGCTGCGGGTCAGCCGACCCCGACCGCGCTCCAGGCCGCGGCGACGGCGCCCTGCTCGACGCTGCCCTGCACCGAACAGGTCCGCGGCGGCGTTCAGCGTGCCGGTGCGCGCCGCGGCGTAGTTGGTGCCCGACGTGAAGTAGGTCGTCGAGCGCCCTGAACCAGATGCGCTGGGCCGCGTCACGACCGATGCCGGCCACGGTGGACCCGTTGCAGGTCGGCGAGTTGTGCGGCTTGCCGCCGATGGTCTTGGCACCCGAGCCCTCGGCCAGCAGGTAGTAGAAGTGGTTGCCGACGCCCGAGGAGTAGTGCACGTCGACGCTGCCTGTGTTGGAGGCGTAGCAGGACTGCGAGGCACCGTCGAGCGCCGGGTCGTCCATCCGGCGGAAGCCGAGACTGTCGGCCAGGTCGAACTCCTCGCCGATGTAGTAGTCGCGCCGGGTCGCTCGCGTTGTTGGCGTAGAACTCCACCATCGTGCCGAAGATGTCGGACGTGGCCTCGTTGAGACCGCCGGACTCACCGGAGTAGGTGAGGTTGGCGGTCTTCTCGGTGACGCCGTGCGACATCTCGTGGCCGGCCACGTCGAGCGAGACGAGCGGACCGAACGAGGAGCCGTCACCGTCGCCGTAGGTCATCTTCGTGCCGTCCCAGAACGCGTTGACGTAGCCGCTGCCGTAGTGGACCCGGCTGGGCGCGCCCGCGCCGTTGCCGAAGATGCCGTTGCGGCCCAGCACCTTCTTGAAGTAGTCGAACGTCGTCGCCCCGCCGTAGTGCGCGTCGACCGCGGCCGACTCGCGGTTGGTGTTGGTGCCGGTGCCGAAGCTGTTGTCCGGGCTGGAGTAGGCGATGCCGTTCGGTGCACCCGAACCCGAACAGCGGTGCAGAGGACGATGTCCTGCTTGTTCTTCATGTCGGTGGTCTTCGCGTTGCCGTGGGCGGCGTCGGTCAGGGTGAACGAGCTGCCGCTCTTGGTGACCGAGATCGGCACGGTGCCGCTGTAGAGCGACTGGCCGAGCCGTCGGCGGTCTGGATGCCCTCCTCGCGACGCATCACCTCGCCGGTCTTGGCGTCGACGTAGGTCGTGAGCCGGCTCGGCGTGCCGTCTGCCTGACGACCGGCGTGACGACCTCCCAGGCCAGGCGCGGGGTCACCGGCCAGGGCGTCGACCACGAGGCGGGCGGCTGTCCTCGGAGGCGCGCTGGTTGCTGATCGAGCGGGTGGCCCGGACGGCGCGAGCGCCTGGTGCGACGAGCAGCACCGCGGCTGACGTCGGGGTCGACCGAGAGGTCGAGCGGGGCTCTTCAGAGTCTGGCTGATGCCCTGCCACGGCTCCTCGGACCCTGGTGCACCACCACGTCACCGCCGATCACCGGCAGACCGTGCAAGGTGCGGGTCATCCGCACGTGGGTCGCGCCGTCGGGGTCGACGATGGTGTCGGTGACGTGGTAGGCCTCCTGCACCGGCCGCGCGGGCCTGCCCGGGTGGGCGGCGAGCGCCCTCGATGGCCGCCCGCGCGATGTCGGCCCGTCGACGCCGCGCGGCTGTGGCCGCTCGCTCGGCTCCGGAGCCGCTGGTGGAGCGTCGCGCCGGCGCACTGGTGGGCGCCTGCGCAGCGAGCGTGCCGGCAGCCAAGATGGCCGCGGCGGCGAGGCCCAGAGATTTCCGCATTTCGTCCCTCTCGTACCTGCGATGTCCTCAGGGTGGGGAGCGTCGTCCCGCGCGACGCTGTCGGCAGACCGAGCCTCAACGGGCGCCAGCCCCAACTTTGTGCAACGCAGGAACCTGCAGGTTCTGCATCCTCGCAGGTGAGCGGCTTCGAGGTGTCGCCGGGTCAGCCGAGGTCGATCAGGTGCTCCAGGCCGACCGTCGACCCGGGGGGAGCCGATCGCCCGCACCGCTGCGAGGACCCCCGGAGCGAACGAGGAGCGGTCGAGCGAGTCGTGACGGATGGTCAGGGTCTCCCCCGGTCCGCCGAGCACGACCTCCTGGTGGGCGACCAGGCCGCGGATCCGCAGAGCGTGCACCGGCACGCCGTCCACGACCGCTCCTCGGGCGCCGTCGAGGGGCGTGGACGTCGCGTCGGGCGCGGACCCGACCCCGGCCTCGTGCCGTGCCGCCGCCACCAGCTCGGCGGTTCGACGGGCTGTGCCTGAAGGGGCGTCTGCCTTGTCGGGGTGGTGCAGCTCGATGATCTCGACCGAGTCGAAGTGCGGGGCCGCTGCGACGGCGAACCGCATCATCAAGATGGCGCCGATCGAGAAGTTCGGCGCGACCAGCACGCCACTCCCCGGCTCGTCGCCCAGGAGTCGCTGAGCTGGGCCAGGCGGTCGTCGTCGAAGCCGGTCGTGCCGACCACCGCGTGGATGCCGTGCTCGATGCACAGCCGCAGGTTGTCCATGACGACGTCGGGGTGGGTGAAGTCGACCACCACCTCGGCGCCGGTTCGTGACCAGCGCCTGGGGGTCGTCGTCGGCGTCGACCTCGGCGACCAGCTCGAGTCAGTCGCGGCCTCGACCGCGCGGCAGACCTCCGCGCCCACCTTGCCCACGCGCTCCGAGCACGCCGACCCTGATGCTGTCTGCCACGGCACGAGGGTAGGGCACAGCGGTCTGGGGGACCCCGGTCCAGAGGCGCGTGGTCAGTGCCAGCCGCGGTGGGTTCTGGCAGGCTGGGGGTCATGGTGTCGCAGACGATCCCGGCGCGGATCCGGTGGGCGGTGGACTTCATGGAGTCGCAGCCCGCCGACCAGGTGCTCGAGATCGGGTGCGGCGCCGGGGCCGCGGCCGAGCTGGTGTGCAGTCGGCTCGGTCACCGGGAAGATGTTCGCGATCGACCGCTCGGAGTCCGGCGTCGACCGCACCAAGCGCCGCAACGCCGACGCGATCAAGGCAGGCCGGCTGACAGTGCGCCAGATCGACCTGGCCACCCTGCGGGTGCCGGTCAAGCGGCTGAACAAGGTCTTCGCCTTCAACGTCAACCTCTTCTGGGTGCGCGAGTGCGCCGACGAGGTCGCCCTGCTGCACGAGCGGGTCGTGCCCGGTGGCGCCGTCTACCTGTTCTACGAGGTCGCCGCCCCGACCAGGTGCCGACGATCGTCAAGCAGGCCTCCGCCGCGCTGAGCGCAGGGGGCTTCCGGGTCTCGGTCGTCGACAGCAAGCACCGGCGGTCATCGGGATGATCGGTCGCCGGTGAGTCGGCTGCCGCCGAAAGTGCGCCACTGGGTCAGCCTGGTTCCGCGTGCGGAGGTTGACCTGATGGCGCACTGTCCCGAGGCCTGCTAGCCGCGGAGCAGGCCCTTGGCCACGTGGGTCACCTGCACCTCGTTCGAGCCGGCGTAGATCATCAGCGACTTGGCGTCGCGGGCGAGCTGCTCGACGCGGTACTCGGCCATGTAGCCGTTGCCGCCGAAGAGCTGCACCGCCTCCATGGCGACGTCGGTGGCGGCCGTGGAGGAGTAGAGCTTGATGGCCGAGGCCTCGGCCAGTGACGGCAGGACGCCGGCCCGGCGCTGCTCGATGGCGTGAAGACCATGTTGCGCACGTTGATCCGCGCCACCTCCATCTGCGCGAGCTTGAGCTGGATCAGCTGGAAGTCGCCGATCGGGTTGCCCCAGAGCTCGCGCGACTTGGCGTAGTCGACGCACAGCCGCTGGCACTCCTCGATGATCCCGAGCGCGAGAGCGGCGATGCCGACCCGTTCGGCACGAAGTTGGCGCGGGCACTGTCCTTGCCGCCGCCGTCGGAGGCCGAGCCGAGCAGCCGGTCGTCACCGAGGCGGACGTCGTCGAAGAAGAGCTGGCCGGTGGGTGAGGAGTGCATGCCCATCTTGCGCAGCGGCTTGCTCTGCGTCCAGGCCCGTCCATACCGGAGTCGAGCACGAACGTGAGCACCGGCTGGTCGCGCGCGGTCGATGCCCTCCGCCCGTGTCGTGCTTGGCGTAGACGACCATCGTGTCGGCGTACGGGCCGTTGGTGATGAAGGTCTTCTGACCCTTCAGCACCCACTCGTCGCCGTCGCGCCGCACCGTCGTGCGCATGCCGCCGAACGCGTCGGAGCCGGCGTCGGGCTCGGTGATCGCCCAGGCGCCGATCTTGTCGAAGGTCATGATGTCGCGCCCCAGCGCTTGCGCTGCTCGACTGATCCGCGGCTGTTGATCGTGCCGCCGGCGAGGCCGGTCGAGACACCGATGGACGCGGGGATGCCCATGCTGACCCGGCAGAACTCGCTCGTGACGATGGCGCCCATCGCCGGGTCCATCGCTGCCGAACCCTCGTCGTCGTCGCTCCGCGGCGCCCTCGGCGCGCGCGATCGAGCGGTCGAAGGCCTCGCCCGCCATCGCGTCCAGACCGAAGGCCGCGTAGAACCGCCGGATCAGGTCGTACGGCGGGAGGTCGCCGTGCTCGAGGTCGTCCTGCAGCGGGCCGCACCTCCTTGTCGACGAAGCTGCGGACGGCATCGCGGACCGCGATCTCGTCGTCCGACCACGCGAACATCAGTCGTTCCGCTCCACGTAGCCCGCGCGTCGGTCGCGGTCGAAGTCGAGGAAGACCTTGTCGAGGCCGAACCGTCGGCGCAGCCGCGGGCTTCAAGCGGGCTGCGGTCAGGCTCCACGTGGCGCGCGCCGAACGAGAGATGGCTCGGCACCGTGGTGATCGGACGGGGCTTCTCGATCGTCCGCACGACGGCGGCTGCGACGTCGTCCGGCTCGACCGGTCGCATCAGGCGGCCGGTGCCCTGGGTGCCGTCGATCAGGGCGGTGTTCGTGAACGACGGCAGGATCGCTGCCGCCCGGATGCCTCGGCGCGACGAGCTCGGCGTCCAGGGCCTCGGTGAAGGCGAGGACCCCGGCCTTCGTCGCGCTGTAGACGGCTCCCCCGGGCATCGGGATCCGGCCGGCCAGCGAGGCGATGTTGACGATGACGCCCCCGGCGCTCATCCGCTCGGCCGCGGCGTGGCGCCGATGCACCACGCCCTTGAGGTTGACGTCGATCTGGCCGAGCTGGCGCTCGAGCGGGCTCGTCGACCACCCGCCCGAGCACCATGAAGCCGGCGTTGTTCACCACGGCGTCGAGCCGACCGTGCTCACGCACCACGCCATCGAGGAACTCGGCGAAGGAGGCCCGGAGGCCACGTCGAGGGGCAGAGCCAGCCCGTCGTAGGTCTCGGCCGACTGCTTCGCGAGGTCAAGGTCGAGGTCACCGATCACCACGGTGGCCCCGGCCGCGGCCAGCGCCGTGGCGGTCGCCTCACCGATCCCGCGGGCGCCGCCGGTGACGGCCACGACCCGTCCGCTGAGCCGGTGCCTGGTCAGCATGCTCCGTTGGGCGTCATCGAGAACTCCTTCCGCCCCGCACCTTGGCGGCGACGATCTGGGCCCGGAGGGCCGTGGTGGCCGCGGCGACGAAGGCCGTCGGACGTGCGAGGGTAGGGCGTGGCCCGCTTCTGCGAGGCGATCGTCTGCGACTCGGTGTAGCGCAGGATCCCGTCGGCACCGTGGCGGCGTCCCATGCCGCTGGCCTTGTGACCACCCATCGGGGCCGCGACCGAACCGATCGCGCCGAGGTAGCCGTCGTTGATGTTGACCGCCCCCGCCTCGATCCGACGGGCCAGGCGCTGGGCAGCATCGAGGTCGCGCGACCAGATGCTCGCCGAGAGTCCGTACTCCGAGTCGTTGGCGCGGGTGACGGCGTCGTCGTCGTCGATGACGGGGTAGACCGAGACCACGGGCCCGAAGGTCTCCTCGGCGTGCACGCGCATCTGCGGCCGAACGCCGGTGAGGATCGTGGGCTCGTGGAAGAACGGCCCCAGGTCGGGCCGGGCCTTGCCGCCCGCGGCGAGCTGGGCGCCCTGGTCGAGCGCATCGGCGACGTGCTCCTCGGTGACCGCGAGCTGGGCAGCCGAGGTCAGCGAGCCGACCTCGATGGCTGTAGTCGTAGCTGGCGCCGAGCGTCAGAGCAGCGGTCGCCTCGACGAACCTGGCGAGGAACTCGTCGTGCACCCGCTCGTGCACGTAGATCCGCTCGATCCCGATGCACATCTGCCCGGCGTTCGCGAAGCACGCCTGCACCGCGCCGGTGACGGCGGCGGCGATGTCGGCGTCGGCGCGGACCAGCATCGGGTTCTTGCCGCCGAGCTCCATGGAGGAGCCGATGAGACGTTGCCCGCAGCGGCGGCGAGCTCGCGCCCGGTGGCGGTCGACCCCGTGAACGCGAGGTGGTCGGCCACGTCGATGATCGCCGGGCCGAGCACCGACCCCGGTCCGGCCACGACGGGCCAGAGGTCAGCGGGGCACACCGGCATCGAGCGCCAGGTCGCGAGCCGCCAGCAGGCTCAGCGGCGCTTGCGAGTCGGCCTTGCTCAGCACCGCGTTGCCGGCGACGAGGGCGGGGAGCACGTCACCCACGGCGAGGAACAACGGGTAGTTCCAGGGTGCGATCACGCAGACCAGCCCCTTGGGACGGCGTACGACGCGAGTGCGCACGATGCCCGGGAGTGCCAGACGTGGCTTTGCTGTCGGCGAGGTAGGAGGCGGCGTGGGTTCCGTAGTGCGCGGCGACGGCCGGCAGACCCATCAGCTCGATGGTGGCGTGGATCCGCGACTTGCCGGTCTCCCACTGGACGACGTCCAGCAACCTGTCACGGTGCTTGAGCACGCAGACCAGCGAAGCGGAGGACGATCGCCGACCCGATCACTGAGCGGGCGCGCCGCCCACTCCTCCTGGGCGATGCGGGCCAGCCGGGCCGCCTCGGCGACATCACCCGCCGTCGACTGAGGCACCGCGGGCAGCAGCTCGCCCGAGAACGGCGCCACGGCCTGAGCGGTGCCGCCCGACGTGGCGTGGACCAGACCGACGAGCCGTGTCCAGGTAGGCGTCGTCGAGGGAGGTTGGCCGACTCACGCGACGGTCCGGGCGAAGGCGCGAGCAGCGATGGGGTGCATCGTCATCGAGCGCGGCAACCGGCGCACCACCGGGTCGAGCGCCCGCACGCCCCGAGCGAACCGCCGGTAGGCGCGCTCCTGCGACGGCGTCCACGGCAGGTCGAGGAGCTCACGGCCCGCTCGGGCATCCCGCCGATCGTGATGAAGGCGCTCACCGCGTTCAGCGGCCGCGAGACCACCGCCCAGACAGGCGCGGGCACCTGCGCCGGCCGCGGCCAGCCCTTGGTTGCGTAGCCGACCCCGTAGGCGGCCGTCCGATGCTTGACCAGTCGCTCGTCGAGCATGGCGTGCCCAGTAGGTCTCGAACTCGGCCCAGGTGCGGGGGACGTCGCGGGCGCTCACGCCGTACCTCTCGAACCAGGTCACCGACTCGGCGATGATCTGGTCGCGCTCCGCGGAGCTGAGCGGACGGATGAACGTCTCGATCGCTACGACGAGGTGCTCGACGAAGGTCGCGTGCGCCCAGTAGTAGGTCTCGGGATTGAGCGCGCTGTACGGGCGACCGTCAGGCAGCTTGCCCTTGATGTGGCGATGGAAGTCGCGCACCTCGTGGCCACTGGTCGTCGGGTCGGCGCCGTAGACGGTGTTGAAGATCGGCGGGATGCTGCGCTGCAGGCGGGCCAGGGTCTCGGCGAACCACACCGAGTGGTCCTCGACGCCCTGCCCCAGCGCGGGCAGCATGTTCTGCAGCACCGCGGCGCGCGGCCCGAGCAGCGCCATCCGTCGGTCGGCGAAGTACTGCCAGGTCAGCGATTCGGGGCCGAGTGGCAGTCCGCCTTCGGGCATCGCCCGCTCCTGATCGGCCTGCTCGTGCTCCGTGGCCATCGTCATGCCGCGATGATACATTGACACAGAATTGTTTCAAGATCCCACCGATGGGCGCCAGGAGACGAGATGACCGACACCCTCCCCGAGGTCGCACCTCGCATCCCGACCGGACCGCGCCTCGGCGTCGTCCACCTGCTGCGACTGCGCCGGGCGCCGGTCACCCACTCCACCTGGCTGCGCGAGACCTACGGGCAGGTCTACAAGATGCGGGTCTTCGGCGTGGACATGTACGTCACCAGCGGCCCCGACGCCTTCGAGAAGGTCTTCGTCAACAAGGACAAGGCATTCGCCAGCGGTCCGGCGTGGGGCCACTTCATCGGCCCCTTCTTCCACCGCGGCCTGATGCTCATGGACTTCGAGGAGCACCTGCACCACCGGCGGATCATGCAGCACGCGTTCGGTCTCGACGCGCTCAAGCGCTACCACTCGATGATGGTGCCGCACGTCCAGCGCAACATCGGGCCGCTGGCAGGACGACGACGACCCGCGGCTGCAGCGGATGTTCAAGGACCTCACCCTCGACCTCGCCCTCGAGGTGTTCGTCGGGGTCGAGCTCGACGCCGTCGAGCGCCGGCGCATCAACTACGCGTTCAACGCCGCCGTGCGCGCCGGCACCTCGATCGTGCGGCGCGACCTGCCCGGCGGCATCGGTCCCTGGTCGAAGGGACTCGCGGCCCGCCGCGAGCTGGAGGAGTTCTTCTACGGCGCGCTGCCCGCGAAGCGACGCGAGGGCGGCGACGACCTCTTCGGCCAGCTCTGCGTGGCGCAGGACGACGACGGCAACGAGTTCACCGACGCCGACATCGTCAACCACATGATCTTCCTGCTGATGGCCGCGCACGACACGACCACCACGACCATGACGTCGATGGCTCACCAGCTCGCCAAGCACCCCGAGTGGCAGGCGCGGTGCCGGGCCGAGTCGCAGGCAGTCGGGCGGGACGCCGACCACGACGCCCTCGCCGGGCTCACCTCGCTCGACCTGGTGATGAAGGAGTCGCTGCGGCTCTGCGCCCCGGTCCCCTCGATCCCTCGCCGAGCGCTGCGCGACACCGTGATCGACGGGTACCGGATCCCGGAGGGCGCGATCGTGGCGTCCTCGCCGTACCAGAACCACTTCCTGGACGAGATCTGGCCGAACCCGACGAAGTTCGACCCGGAGCGCTTCGGGCCCGAACGCCGCGAGGACAAGGTGCACCGATTGGCGTTCGAGCCCTTCGGGGCCGGAGTGCACAAGTGCATCGGGATGCACTTCGCCGGCATGCAGGTGCGTGCGATCTTCCACCAGCTGCTGCTCGACTACGAGTGGTCGGTGCCCGACGGGCTACGAGATGCCGATCGACCTGGTGGCGCTGCCGTTCGCCCGCGACGGGCTGCCGGTCACGCTGCGGCGGCTCGCCCCATGAGCGACGCGATCCTCGACTCGGCGCGCGACGTCTTCGAGACGTTCGGTGCGCGCCGGGCCAACGTCGACGACGTCGCCCAGGCTGCCGGGGTCAGCCGCAGCACGCTCTATCGCCGCTTCCCCAACAAGGAGGCACTGCTGCTGGCGGTGATCCAGCGCGAGACCGAGGTCTTCTTCGACCAGCTCGACGAGGTCGCCGCGCGACCTGCCGCCCCAGGAGGCCGTCATCGAGTGCTTCGTGCAGGGCATGGCGATCCTGCGCGAGATCCCGGTGCTGAGCCGGCTCGCCAAGACCGAGCCGGACATGATCACCGGCATGCGCGGCAGCGGCTCGCTGCGTCGTCGCGCACAGCCAGCGGGTGGCCTCGACGCTGCGCCGCTCGGGCGCCCGGATGCCCGACCACGAGCTGCACCTGGTCGCCGAGCTGCTGCTGCGTCTGGCATCGACGTACCTTCTCGACCCTACGGGCACGCTGGACGTCGCCGACCCGCTCGCCGTCCGTGACTACGCCAAGCGCTTCTTGTCGCAGCTGGTCGACTGACCTCAAGCAGGTCCGACGATCGCGAGGATCTCGGGCCGACTGAACACCTCGGCGGCGACCGACCGGACCTCCTCGAGCGTGACGGCGTCGATCTTGGCCATCACCGCGTCGATCTCGAGCATCTCGCCGTGCACGAGCTCGGCCTTGCCCAGCCGTGACATCCGGGAGGCGGAGTCCTCGAGCCCGAGCACCAGTCCCCCGCGCAGCTGACCCTTGCCCCGCACGAGCTCTTCCTCGCTGATGCCGTGCGCAGCGACGCGCGAGAGCTCGAGCCGCACGGTGGCGAGCACCTCGTCGAGCTTGGAGGGCAGGCAGCCGACGGCGACGCCGACCAGTCCGGACTCGGCGTGGTGGGAGGTGAAGGAGTAGACGGAGTAGGCCAGACCGCGGTGCTCGCGGATCTCCTGGAACAACCGGCTCGACGTGCCGCCACCGAGTGCGGTGTTCAGCACGCCCAGCGCGAAGCGGCGGTCGTCGTCGCGGGTCATGCCCTCCATGCCGAGCACGACGTTCACCTGCTCGAACGGGCGGCTGGTCTCGACTCGCCCGGGGTGCACCGAGGCGCGGCGACGCGGACGCCGTGCCGGCACGGGCACGGCGTCGCCGGTCAGGAAGTCTCGGCGTCCGAATGCCCGGCGCACCTCGCGGACGACCGCGGCGTGGTCGAGGTTGCCGGCGACCGCGACCACCATCCGCTCGGGACGGTAGTGGCGTTGGTAGAACCGGACGATCTGGCTGCGCTGCATCGCCGTGATCGACTCGTGGGTGCCGGCGATCGGCCGCCCGAGCGGGGTCGTGGCGCCCCACGCCTGCTCGGCGAAGAGGTTGTGCACGACGTCGTCCGGGTCGTCGTCGTGCATCGCGATCTCGTCGAGGATCACCTCGCGCTCGGCCTCGACGTCCTCGGTCGTGAAGACCGAGCTGGTGATCATGTCGCCGAGCACGTCGATGGCCAGCGTGCAGGTCCTCGTCGAGCACCCGCGCGTGGAAGCAGGTGTACTCCTTGGCGGTGAAGGCGTTGAACTCACCGCCCACCGCGTCGAGCGCGATCGAGATGTCGAAGGCGGAGCGCTCGCGCGTGCCCTTGAAGAGCAGGTGCTCGAGGAAGTGGCTGGCGCCGTGCAGGCTGGCCGACTCGTCGCGCGAGCCGACGCCGACCCACACCCCGATCGTCGCCGATCGCGCGCCGGCCATCTGCTCGGTGACCACGCGCAGGCCGCCCGGCAGCACCGTGCGACGCACCCGCGACGTCACCTGCCCGTCGGCGTCCTTCAACGTCGACAGGGTGCGGGTGCTCCCGACCTTCTGCATCTCATCTCCTCAAATGCGCTGACCCGTCCCCTATAGAGGACGGGTCAGCGTGAATCTGGTCGACCCGTCCTCTATAGGGGACGGGTCAGCGTCGGATCAGTCCTCGGCGGGGGAGTCCTCGCCGGGGGCGTCAGCCTCGGCACCCTCAGCCTCGGCGTCCTCGACGACGGGGATGAGCGACAGCTTGCCGCGGTCGTCGACCTCACCGATCTCGACCTGGACCTTCTGGCCCACCGAGAGCACGTCCTCGACAGCCTCGACGCGCTTGCCGCCGGCGAGGGCGCGCAGCTTGCTGATGTGCAGCAGCCCGTCCTTGCCCGGCATCAGCGAGACGAACGCACCGAAGTTCGTCGTCTTCACGACCGTGCCGAGGTAGCGCTCGCCGACCTCGGGCATGGTCGGGTTGGCGATCGCGTTGACCGCCTGACGGGCGGCCTCTGCCGCCTCGCCGTTGGTGGCACCGATGTAGATCGTGCCGTCGTCCTCGATGGACAGCGATCGCACCGGTGTCGTCCTGGATCTGGTTGATCACCTTGCCCTTCGGGCCGATGACCTCGCCGATCTTGTCGACCGGGATGCGCACCGTGATGATCCGCGGGGCGTGGATCGACATCTCCTCAGGGGTGTCGATGGCCTCGGCCATGACGTCGAGGATGGCGATTCGCGCGTCCTTCGCCTGGGTCAGGGCCGCAGCGAGCACCTCGGCGGGGATGCCGTCGAGCTTGGTGTCGAGCTGGAGGGCCGTGACGAACTCGCGGGTACCGGCGACCTTGAAGTCCATGTCGCCCATGGCGTCCTCGGCACCGAGGATGTCGGTCAGCGCGACGTACTTCGTCTCACCGTCGACCTCGCCGGAGATGAGGCCCATGGCGATACCGGCAACGGGCGCCTTGAGCGGCACGCCAGCCTGCAGCAGCGACAGCGTCGAGGCGCAGACCGAGCCCATCGAGGTCGAGCCGTTGGAGCCCATGGCCTCGGAGAGCTGACGGATCGCGTACGGGAACGTCTCGCGGTTCGGGAGCACCGGCAGCAGCGCACGACGTGCGAGCGCACCGTGGCCGACCTCGCGGCGCTTGGGCGAACCCACGCGACCGGTCTCGCCGGTGGAGAACGGCGGGAAGATGTACTTGTGCATGTAGCGCCGGGTCTTCTCCGGGGCTCAGGGTGTCGAGCTTCTGCTCGAGCGTGAGCATGTTCAGCGTGGTGACACCCAGGATCTGGGTCTCGCCGCGCTCGAACAGCGCCGAGCCGTGCACGCGCGGGATGACGCCGACCTCGGCGTGCAGCGGGCGGATGTCGGCCAGGCCGCGACCGTCCATGCGCACCTTGTCGCGCAGCACGCGCTCGCGCATCAGTGACTTCGTGAGCGACTTGAAGGCCGCCCCGATCTCCTTCTCGCGACCCTCGAACTGGCCGGCGACCTTCTCGAGCAGGGACGACTTGACCTCGTCGAGGCGCGCCTCGCGCTCGAGCTTGTCGGCGATGGCCAGTGCCGGCACGGTGTCTGCCGAGGCCGCGGCGGCAACGGCGTCGTAGACGTCGTCCTCGTAGTCGAGGAAGACCGGGAAGTCCTGGACCGGCTTGGCGGCCTGCTTGGCCAGCTCGGCCTGGGCGTCGCACAGCTGCTTGATGAACGGCTTGGCGGCGTCGAGGCCACCGGCCACGACCTCCTCCGACGGAGCGGTGGCGCCGTTGAGCACGAGCTCGAAGGCGTCCTCGGGTGGCCTCGGCCTCGACCATCATGATCGCGACGTCACCGGTGTCGGTGACCCGACCGGCGACGACCATGTCGAACACGGCGTTCTCGAGCTGGCAGTGCGACGGGAAGGCGACCCACTGGCCCTCGATGAGGGCGACGCGGACGCCGCCGACGGGGCCGGAGAACGGCAGGCCGGAGAGCTGGGTGGACAGCGACGCGGCGTTGATCGCGAGCACGTCGTAGGGCTGGTCGGGGTCGAGCGCCATCACGGTGATGACGACCTGGACCTCGTTGCGCAGACCCTTCTTGAAGGTCGGGCGCAGCGGGCGGTCGATGAGGCGGCAGGTGAGGATGGCGTCCTCGCCCGGGCGACCCTCGCTGCGGAAGAACGAGCCGGGGATCTGGCCCACGGCGTACATCCGCTCCTCGACGTCGATCGTCAAGGGGAAGAAGTCGAAGTGGTCCTTGGGGTGCTTGCCGGCCGTGGTGGCCGAGAGAAGCATCGTGTCGTCGTCGAGGTAGGCGGTCACCGAGCCGGCGGCCTGACGGGCCAGGAGGCCGGTCTCGAACTTGACGGTGCGGGTGCCGAACTTGCCGTTGTCGAGAACGGTCTCGACGGCGGAGATGACGGGTTCTGTCACGGTGGATCTCTCTGTTCGCGGCGCGATCCGCGATGTTCCGCACACATGCCGGCCTTGAGTGGTGCTGGCGGGCGATGGCCGATCTTCGATCGAGATCCGCAGGGCACCTGAGGTGAGCTCCTGAAGATCACTACCGAGGACCGGGCCTGACGGTGGCGCGGATCGCTCCAGTGGATGTGAGGTGGTGCTGTGCAGTTATGTGGTGCTGAGCCTCGAATGTAACGAAGGGACCCACCTGATGGTGAGTCCCTTCGCACGAGTCAGCGGCGCAGGCCGAGGCGCTCGACGATCGAGCGGTAACGCTCGATCTCGGTCTTGCGCAGGTAGTTGAGCAACCGGCGGCGCTGACCGACGAGCAGCAGCAGACCACGACGGCTGTGGTGGTCGTGCTTGTGCGTCTTGAGGTGCTCGGTCAGGTGCGCGATGCGGTGGCTCAGCAGCGCGATCTGCACTTCGGGCGAACCGGTGTCGCCCTCGGTCGTGGCGTACTCGGCGATGATCTTCTTCTTCGTCGCTGCGTCGGTTCCGATCGACATGGCGGCTCCTTCTGTTCACTCGTTGCGCGGCGCGCCGGGGCAGGTTCTCCCGGGCACTCTCGATCCGCGGCCGTTGCACGGCGGGCATGCATCGATGCTGCCCAGTTCGGGCAGACGACCGAATCTATCGCGCGGTGGCGCTCCAGCCCAAACTGCGGGCGCTTGTCGGGGGGCAGTGCGACGATCCTGACGTGCGGACGACGTGGCGGGTGGTGGTGCTCGGTGCGCTTGTCGTCCCAGCGCTGGCGGCCGCATGCAGCACCTCCCCCGGTCTGGTTCCAGAGCCTAGGTCTCGTCCGCGCCATCGCCGAGCCTGACAGGCCGAGAACGACGCGGCCGACGTCCGGTCTCTGCTGTCGACGGCGCGCGTCGTCGAGGCCCGCCCTGACGTCGCCGGCTACGACCGCGACTGCGGGCCGGGCGACGGCTGCGTCTTCGGCACGTCGTGGACCGACGACACCACCGCTCCCTTGGGTCACAACGGGTGCGACACCCGCAACGACGTCCTGGGGCAGACCCTGCTCGACGTGGCGTCCACTCCCCCGGCACGCGCGACTGCAAGGTGGTCGCCGGCCGCATTGCTCGACCCCTACACGGGCAGACGCCTCGACTTCGCGACCCAGGGCTCCGACATCCACGTCGACCATCTGTTCCCGCTCGCCGCCGCGTGGGACCTCGGGGCGGCCGCGTGGACCAGCGAGGAGAGAACGAGGTTCGCCAACGACGTCGACCTCGAGCTGCTCGCGGTCAGCGGCAGCGCGAACCTCTCCAAGGGAGACAGCACGCCGGCAAGCTGGCTGCCGCCGAACAAGGCCTACCGCTGCACCTACGTCGCCGACTACCTCCGCGTCGCGGCGGCCTACGACCTGGCAGTCACGGCGGCCGACGTCCAGGTGATCGAGGCGGTGGCGCGCAAGTCCTGTCCGCCTGGGTGACCTCGTGCCACGATGCCGAGGTGACCTCGACTGCGCTCGGACCCGTCGGCCCTGACTTCACCGGTACCCGCCACGCGGCGTGCAACCTGTGCGAAGCGATCTGCGGGGTCGTGCTCACGATCGAGAAGGGCGCGGTCACCGGCATTCGCGGCAACCCCGACGATCCGTTGTCGCGCGGCTACATCTGCCCCAAGGGGGTCTCGCTGGCCGACGTCTACGACGACCCCGACCGGCTACGGCGTCCGGTGCGCAAGGTCGACGGCGCCTGGGTCGAGATGGAGTGGGACGACGCCCTCGACCTGGTGGCCGAGCGACTGGCCAGCCACCGTCACCGAGCACGGCCGCAACGGGGTGGGTGTCTACCTCGGCAACCCGAGCGCCCACTCCCTCGGCAGCGCCACGCACGGGTCGGCGATGGTCAGAGCGCTGCGCACTCGCAACCGGTTCAGCGCCTCGACGGTGGACCAGATCCCGCACCAGTTCGTGGCCTGGCAGCTCTACGGGCACCAGCTGTTGCTGCCGGTCCCCGACATCGACCGCACGTCGTTCTTCCTGGTGATCGGCGCCAACCCGATGGCCTCGAACGGGTCGCTGATGACCGTGCCCGACTTCCCGCGGCGGCTGCGCGACCTGCAGGAACGCGGCGGACGCATGGTCGTGATCGACCCGCGTCGCACCGAGACCGCGAAGGTCGCCGACGAGCACCACTTCGTGCGGCCGGGCAGCGACGCCTCGCTGCTGCTGGCGATGCTCAACGTTCTCGTGGCCGACGGACTGGCTCGGCCGGCCGAGTACGTCGACGGTCTCGACCGGGTGGCCGAGCTGGTCGCACCGTTCACACCCGAGCTGGCCGAGACCACGACCGGCGTTCCCGCCGAGGTCATCCGCCGACTGACGCACGAGCTGGCCGCGGCCGACGGCGGTGCCGTCTACGGCCGGATGGGCGTCTCGACCCAGAGCTTCGGCTCGATCTGCCAGTGGGCGATCCAGGTGCTCAATGCCCTCACGGGCAACCTCGACCGCGAGGGTGGCGTGCTCTTTCCCGAGCCGGCCGCGGACGTGGTCGGGCGTCGAGTGATCAGCCCCGGGCACTTCGACGCGTGGCGCAGCCGGGTGCGCGATGCTCCCGAGTTCGCTGGCGAGCTGCCGGTGGCGGTGCTGCGCGAGGAGATCGAAACTCCCGGCGAGGGCCAGATCCGGGCGCTGGTGACCGTTGCGGGCAACCCGGTGCTCTCGACCCCTGACGGCCGCTCGCTCGCCGACGCGCTCGACAAGCTCGAGTTCATGGTCGCGATCGACTTCTACGTCAACGAGACCACGCGGCACGCCGACGTCATCCTGCCGCCGTCCTCGGCCCTGGAGCGCGACCAGTACGACCTGGTCTTCCACAACCTCGCCGTGCGCAACACCGCCCGCTTCACCCCGGCCGTGTTCGAGATCGGTGACGACCAGCGGCACGACTGGCAGATCTTCGGCGAGCTCGCCCGCCGGATCTCCGAGCGGCTCGGCACTCCCCTGTCGGACGACGCGGCCGCCACGGTGGCCGCGACCCCCGCCGACGCCGTCGGCCTGCTGCTCGACACCGGCGGCCGCGCCACCATGGCGGAGGTGACCGAACGCCCCGAGGGTGTCGACCTCGGCCCGCTCCGCCCCACCCTGCCCGAGCGGCTGCAGACCGAGAACCAGCGAATCGACCTGACACCCGAGCTGATCGTCGCTGACCTCGAACGCCTGCGCGACTCGTTGGCCGATGCTGTCGCACCGGCTGCGACGAGCTGCTCCTCATCGGACGCCGGCACAAGCAGGACTGCAACTCGTGGCTGCACAACACAACGCGGTTGACCCGTGGCCGTCCGCGCCACCACCTGCTGATGCACCCCGACGACCTCACGTCACGTGGCATCACCGACGGTGCGCGCGTGGTCATCACGTCACGGGTGGGTGCGGTCGAGGTCGAGGTCACCGGTGCCGACGACATGATGCCCGGCGTGGTCTCGCTCCCCCACGGCTACGGACATCAGCTCGACGGGGTGCTGCTGAGCCACGCCTCGACGGTCGCGGGAGTCTCGATCAACGACCTCACCGACCCCGACCTGCTCGACGTGTCCGGCAACGCCGCGCTCAGCGGCGTGTCGGTGACGGTCAGCCCAGCAGGCTGACCACGACGATCAGCCGTCAATCACTGTCATGACCGCGGCGCGCGCGGACGCCGGGTCGACCGCTGCGAGCGCGGCCTCGGCTGCCTCCTCGCACGTCTCGTGCGTGACCGCCGCCAGCTTGGCGCCAACCGGACCGGATGCGGCCGCGGCCATGGAGAGCGACGTGACGCCCATCCCCACCAGCGCGCAGGCGAGCAACGGGTCTGCCGCGGCCTCCCCGCACACGCCGACCGGCTTGCCAGCTCGAAGGCCCGCCTCGGCAGTGATCGCGACCAGCTGCAGCACAGCCGGCTGCCAGGGATCGGTCAGGTGCGCGAGGTCGGTCGCCATCCGGTCGGCGGCCATCGTGTACTGCGTCAGGTCGTTGGTGCCGATCGAGAGGAAGTCGACCACCTCGAGCATCCGGTGGGCCAGCAGGGCCGCTGCCGGGACCTCGATCATCACCCCGGCCTTCAAACCGCGGGATCGCACAGCGTCCGCGAACTCCGTGGCCTCGGCGACCGTGGCCACCATCGGGGCCATCACCCAGGTTTCGGTGCCGGTGCGGACGGCTGCGGTCGAGATCGCGTCGAGCTGTCGCTCGAGCAGTCCAGGGTTGCTGAAGGAGAGCCGCAGCCCGCGCACCCCAAGGGCAGGGTTCTCCTCGCCCGAGAGCGTCGCGAAGGCCACCGGTTTGTCGGAGCCAGCATCGAGCGTGCGCACGACGACCGGGCGACCATCACCGAACGCCCGCAGAACCTCGGCGTAGATGTCGGCCTGCTCCTCGACGCCGGGCTCCTCCGCGCGGTTGAGGAAGCACAGCTCGGTGCGGAACAGCCCGACCCCCTCGACCGACGCTGCGGACGCCTCGACCGCCGAGCCGGCGTCCGCGACGTTGGCGAGCACCTTGACGCGATGTCCATCGGCAGTGGTGCCGGGGCCTACCCAGGTGGCCGCGGCTGCCCTTCGCTCGCCGTCGGCTGCGACGAGCGAACGCGCCTGGTCGGGGTCGGCACCGAGGATCACCGTGCCGGTCGATCCGTCGACCAGCAAGGCAGTGCCGGCAGCGATCGACAGCACGTCGGCCGCTCCGACCACGCACGGAATGCCGAGCTGCCGCGCGATGATCGCGGTGTGGCTGGTGGGGCCGCCCCGTTCCGTCACCAACGCCAGGACGAGTGCGGGATCGAGACCGGCAGTGTCAGCGGGAGCCAGGTCCTCGGCGAGCAGGATCGAGGGCTCGACCGGTGTGGGCACGCCGGGCTCGGGCTCACCGACGACCCGCGCAGTGATCCGGCGCTCGATGTCGCGCAGGTCGGTGGCCCGCTCGGCCATCAGGCCTCCCATCTGGGTGAAGGCCGTGACGAACTGGTCGACGCCGGCTCGTACTGAGGCGAGCAGGTCACTCCCGTTGCGCAGATTCTTGCGCACCGCGGCACGCAGGCCCCGGTCGTTGGCCAACCCTGCGCTGGCGGTCAGCACCTCTGCTGTGGCTCCGGCCGCGCGACCAGCGGCCGCGGCGAATCCTTGCGACACTGCGGCGGCCGCCGAGTCGAAAGCCGCCAGCGCGGCCTCAATCGTCTGCGAAGTTGCCCGCACCGAACGCTAGGACTGCTGTCGGCGAGACCTCACCCACCGCGACCAGCGCCGGCCCGTAAGCCACACCGGGCACGACTGGAGTCCCCACGAGCTGAGCCGTTCGGTTCGAGACCTGGATGGCGACCGCACCGGTCGCGTCATGAGTGACCACGGACACAGATTAGGCAGACTGCCCCCTTGACAGTCAACACATTCGGGCATAAAACAACACATACACAGATTCGCGGACAGTTCACGCCAGCAAGTTCAGTACCCAGCTCAGGAAGGTGCAGATGTACGCCGAGGAGCGTCAACAGGCCATGGCCCGGCTCGTGGCCGAGCAGCGCCGCCTCTCTGTGTCAGCACTGGCCGAGGAGTTCCAGGTGACGACCGAGACGGTGCGCCGAGACCTCTCCGTGCTCGAGAGGCTCGGCCACGTGCGCCGGGTGCACGGCGGCGCCGTGCCTTCCGACGCCCTGCCGACCCTCGAGTCGGTGCTGAGCGAGCGCGAGGACGTCAACCGCGAGCTGAAGGACCAGATAGCTCGCGCGGCCCTGTCCCAGCTCCCTGCCGACGGCGCTACCGTGCTGATCGACGCTGGCACCACCACCTCACAGCTGGCTGCCTGTCTCCCGCCCGAACGGCGGCTGGTGGTCTTCACGCACGCGGTGCCCGTGGCAGCACGACTGGTGGCTCTGCCTCTGGTTGAGCTGCACCTGCTTCCCGGTCGGGTGCGCGCAACCACTCAAGCAGCGGTCGGACCCGACACCGTCGCGGCGCTCGACCGCATTCGTGCCGACGTCGCATTCGTCGGCACCAACGCACTGACGCTCGGTCACGGGCTCTCCACCCCCGACGCCGACGAGGCAGCCACCAAGCGGTCCCTCGTCGCGGCAGCCAGACGGGTCGTGGTGCTGGCCGACTCGAGCAAGATCGGCCGGGACGCCGCGGTTCGGTTCGCCGACGTCGCGGAGGTTGACTGCCTCGTCACTGACACCGGCATCGATGCAGGTCTGCGCCGCTCGCTCGAGAGCGCCGGACTCCAGGTCGTGGTCGCCGCATGATCGTGACCCTGACGCCCAACCCGAGCATCGATCGCACCGTCACGCTCGGGAGTCCTCTAGAGCGCGGAGCCGTGCACCGGGCCGAGTCGGTTCTCTCGCAAGCGGGAGGCAAGGGCGTGAACATCTCCCGCGCCTGCCAGGCGGCCGGCGTCGACACGACCGCGGTGCTGCCCGCGGCAGCCGACGACCCGTTCACGCACGAGCTGGCCGCAGCCGGCATCCCCTACGTTTTGGTCCCCCTCACGGGTCGGGTGCGCGTCAACCTCACCATCAGCGAGCCGGGCGGCTCGACGACCAAGATCAACGCGCCGGGTCCGTCGGTCACGCCCACCGTGCTGGCCGACCTCACCGATCGGCTGGTGAGCCTCGCCGCCGGCGCCGACTGGGTCGTTCTGGCAGGGTCGCTGCCGCCCGGTGCCCCAACCGACTGGTACGCCCACCTGGTCAGCACCCTGCGTTCGCTCACCCGCGTCGCCGTCGACACCAGCGACGCACCGCTCGCCGCGCTCGTCGCGACACTCGACTCGGCAGCCCCGCACCTGATGAAGCCCAACAGTGATGAGCTCGCGTCCTTCGTCGACGTCGACCCGCTCGCGCTCGAGCGGGACCCCGTGCTCACTGCCCGCGCGGCACGCACGCTCGTCGATCGAGGCGTCACGAGCGTGCTGGCCACGCTCGGCGCCCACGGCGCCGTCCTGGTGACCAGCGAGGGCGCCTGGCACGCCGCTCCCCCACCTATCGAGGTCGTGAGCACGGTCGGCGCGGGCGACGCCAGCCTCTTCGGATACCTCCTCGGCGACCTGCGCGGGCTCGACCCCGCCGAGCGCCTCGCGCTGGGCGTGGCCTACGGCAGCGCGGCCGCCGGCCTGCCCGGCACCACGACCCCACAGCCCAGCGACGTCCGACCCGACCTCGTGGTCGTGCGTGAGCTGTTGCCAACCACCATTACCGCCACCACACAACCGCAGGGAGAGTGACCATGTCCGACCTGATCACCGCTGATCTGGTTCGCCTCGACGCCGAGCTCGGCTCCGACAAGGGCTCCGTGATCGATGCGCTGACCGCCCTGGTGGTCGCAGCCGGGCGATCCGATGACGTCGAGCTTCTTCGCTCCGACGTCCTGGCTCGTGAGGCCAAGTCGGCCACGGGTCTCAAGGGGGGCATCGCCATCCCCCACTGCCGCACCGCGGCCGTCAGCGAGCCGACCCTGGTGTTCGCGCGCCTCTCGCCCGCGGTCGACTTCGGGGCCAAGGACGGGCCCGCCGACCTCGCCTTCCTGATCGCCGCACCCGCTGGGGGCGAAAACGACCACCTGAAGATCCTCACGACGCTGGCCCGCGCGCTGGTGCGCCCGGAGTTCACCGACGCGCTGCGCGCCGCTGCGACCAACAATGAGGTGCTCGCACTGGTGACCGCGGCCGTAGCGGACGCGCCCGTCGCGGCTGCCCCTCCAGCCCCAGCGGGTGCGGCGTCCACACCCGGGGCCGACGGCAGCACGACCCCTCCCCGTCGTCGCATCGTGGCGGTCACGGCGTGCCCCACCGGAATCGCCCACACCTACATGGCGGCCGAGGCCCTCGAGGCCGCAGCGGCTCGGGCCGGAGTCGGTCTGGACGTCGAGACCCAGGGCTCAGCCGGGTCGACTCCACTGCCGGCCAGCACCATCGCCGCGGCCGACGCGGTCATCTTCGCGGTCGACGTCGGCGTGCGCGACCGGGGCCGCTTCGCGGGCAAGCCGTTGGTCTCGTCCAGTGTCAAGCGGCCCATCGACGCCGGCGACGCGATGATCGCCGAGGCGTTGCGCGCAGCCGACGACCCCAACGCGGTTCGGGTCGAGGGGGGCTCGGGTGGCGCGTCGTCCGCCGCTCCAGCCACCGGGGCTGGCGGCGAGTCGTGGGGCGGTCGCACCCGACGCGTGCTGATGACCGGTGTCTCCTACATGATCCCGTTCGTCGCCGCTGGCGGGTTGCTCATCGCCCTCGGCTTCCTGCTCGGTGGCTACGAGATCGTCGGCCCGTACGGCGACATCGCGGTCAACCACACGCTCTTCGACCTGCCGGACCCGAGTGCGTTCGGTCTCGAGCACGCGCTCTTCGGCTCCGGACTGGCCGCCTACCTCGGCGCCCTGTTCTTCATTATCGGCAAGACGGCATTCGCATTCTTCATCCCGGCTCTGGCCGGCTACATCGCCTACGCGATCGCCGACCGGCCGGGCATCGCCCCGGGCTTCGTCGTCGGTGGCCTGGCTGCCAACATCTTCGGCGTCGGCTCCTCCGACGGCGTCGGTCTGCCCGCTACCGGGTTCCTCGGAGCGATCATCGGTGGCGTCCTGGCCGGGGTCATCGCTCACTGGCTCGCACAGCGATCAGTGCCCTCCTGGATGCGCGGCCTGATGCCGGTGCTGATCATCCCGCTACTCACCTCGGTCGCGGCCGGGCTGGTGATGCTCGTGCTGCTCGGAAAGCCGATCAACTGGCTGATGACCCAGCTCAGCGACGGTCTCAGCTCGATGTCTGGAAGCAGCGCGATCCTCCTCGGCGTGATCCTCGGTCTGATGATGGCCTTCGACATGGGCGGCCCGCTGAACAAGGTGGCCTACAGCTTCGCGGCGGTCGGCATCGGCGGCGCCTCGCTCGCCGCGGACGCACCAGAGCTGCGAATCATGGCGGCCGTGATGCTCGCCGGCATGGTGCCGCCGATCGCCCTGGCTCTGGCCACGGTGCTGCGACCCGGCCTGTTCACCGTTCCTGAGCGGGAGAACGGGAAGGCCGGCTGGCTCCTGGGTGCCTCGTTCATCACCGAGGGCGCCATCCCGTTCGCGGCCGCGGACCCCTTGAGGGTGATCCCAGCGATCATGCTGGGCAGCGGAGTCACCGGCGGGCTGTCGCAAGCTCTGGACGTGAGCGTCCGCGCCCCGCACGGCGGAATCTTCGTGCTCTTCGCGGTCGACGGAGTCGTGGGCTTCCTGGTTGCATTGACGGCCGGCGTGGCCGTGGGTGCCGTCGCCGTGATCGCCCTGAAGTCGACAACCAGGAGGCCGGCCGAGGCAGCCCTCGTCTGAGCCGCAGCCGTCACCTATTAGTGCACCATCCCGCCAGCCATCCCAGAGGAGCTCCCATGCCTGTCCAGTCCGTGATCGTCGGCTCGTCCGTCGGTCTGCACGCCCGCCCCGCCACGATCATCTCCGAGGCTGCCGCCGACCTCGACTCGGAGGTCCTCATCGGACTGCCTGGCGACGAGCCGGTCGACGCCGGCTCCTCGCTGATGATCATGACCCTCGGCGCCGGTCCCGGCGACGTCGTCGAGGTCTCAGGAGACGTCGATGGTGACGTCGCCCTCATCGCAGCGCTCGTCGCCAAGGACCTCGACGCCGAGTAGTCACGGTGACCAGTCAGGCGTGAGTTTCGCGGCGGCGCAGCTCGCGATAGATCACGCGGGCGGCGACGGCGCGCGCGAGCTCGTCCATGATCTCGGTGAAGAATTCCTTGCGGTACAGCTCGTCGGTGATCGCCACGACGGTGAAGTAGAGGCCGGAGAAGGCCGCGAGGAACACCGAGACGTGGACGAGCTCGACACTCACGAGGTCGAGACCCCACAGGTCGTGTGGTGCCCCACTGTCAGCACCCAGCCAACTGGTGATCACCGAGTCGTCGATGGCGACGGCTCCGAAGACCATGAAGAACATGAAGACGGCGAGGGCGAGCAGGAGCACCTGGACGGCCTGGGCCACCACCAGCACGAGCACCAGGTTGACCATCTGAAGGCCGGTCACCTGTGCTTGCGCCGGCAGGTCGACGCCTGACTCGATGACGTCGTGTGCCGCCGCCTCAAGCGGGCTGCCCTTGGTGGCGGCCAGCACGTCCGCCGCGGCGACCTTGTCGTCGAACTGGTCGAGCTCCTCCGCCATGCGCGGCACCAGGAATCCCACGGCCGCGGCGGCGAAGAACAACACCGCACCCCACAGCACTCCGCCCTGGAGGGCCGAGGCGACCTGCCACACCTCGGTGTTGATGAACAAGAACGTGATGAAGAGCAGCAGCATCGGCAAGGCGCGAGTAGCCAGCGGGAGCAGCAGCCCGAGGCTGCTGAAGCCTCGCCGCAACGCCCACGCCGCGATCACCGAGGCCCGCAAGGCGTTGAGCGCGTAGAGCGCCAAGACTCCTCCTGCGACGCTGGCCCCGGCCGGAGCGCCGAACGAGGTCTCGGTCAGGAGAGCGAACCCGGTACCGGACGCCGCCCCAACCACCAGGGCGACCAGCACAACCGCCGTCACCCGTGCACGGCTCAGCCGCGAGGCGACGAGCTCTCGGACGTCATCGACGAAGTAGGGCAGGCCATGGCGCAGGAACCAGGCCTCGGCGGCCTGGACCGGCGTCCGCTCGCCGTGGGAGTCAGGCACCGACCAGCTCCCGGGTGCGGCGGACGTCGTCGTCCATCTGCTCGATGAGGGCCTCGACGCCGTCGAAGGCCACCATGCCGCGCAGCCGCTCGACGAACTCCACCTCCACCTCGACGCCGTACAGGTCGAGGTCGGTGCGGTCGAGCACGTAGCTCTCGACACGACGGTCGCGGACCCCGTCGAAGGTCGGGTTGGTGCCGACGCTGATCGCCGCCGGGAAGATCTCGCCGGTGTCGAGTCGTCGCAACCGACCGGCGTAGACACCGTCGGCGGGCGCGGCGGTCAGGCTGCCAGTCGGCACGTTGGCCGTCGGGAACCCGAGCTCGCGTCCGCGCTGGTCGCCACGGACGACGACGCCGCGCACGGAGAACGGTCGGCCGAGTGCTTCGGCAGCCCCGGCCACGTCGCCGGCCGCCAGGCAGGTGCGCACGTAGGTGGACGACCACACCTGCGGGCCGCCGTCGAGGGCGATGCCCTCGGCGGTGAAGCCGTGGGCCTGGCCGGCCTCGCGCAGGAAGGCGACGTCGCCAGCCGCGCGATGGCCGAAGCGGAAGTTGGCGCCGACCACGACCGCACTGCGCGTGCAGGGTCTCGACCAGCACGCGGGTCGACGAACTCCTCCGGGCTCCAGCCCGCCACGTCGATGTCGAACGGCAGCGCGAAGACGTGGTCGACACCGGCGGCGGCGAGGAGCGCGGCACGCTCCTCGAGACCGGTGAGCATGGACGGCGCGTGCTCGGGCCGGAGCACTGCCATCGGGTGCGGGTCGAAGGTGACCGCCACGAGCGGGACGTCGAGCTCGTCGGCCTTGGCGCGGGCCCGGGCGATCACGACCTGGTGCCCGTGGTGGACGCCGTCGAAGTTGCCGATCGTGACAGCGGTGGCCGCCAGGTCGGCCGGGACGTCGTCGAAGGAGCGCCAGATCGTCACAGCGGCAGCGTAGTAGGCCGAATCAGACGAAGACGGCCACGGGGCGGGCCTTGTCGTCACGGGGTTCGTAGAGCGCGAGGAACGCGCCGTCGGGCGCGAACACGGCGGTCAGCCCGGCCAGCGTCAGGTCGAGCGGCCGACCGAAGCGGACGTCGACCGCCTGCTCCTCGTCGAGCTCGACGACAGGGAACGTGGCCCGCGCGGCGTCCGCGATCGGCAGCACGGCGAACGCGTCGCCGAGCTCGTCCAGCGTGCGCGCGCGGCGAGGTCGAAGCTCACCGACAGCGGTGCGCCGCAACGCCGTGAGATGGCCGCCGACCCCGAGGGCGGCGCCCAGGTCGCGGGCGATGGCGCGGATGTAGGTGCCGCTCGAGCAGCGCACCGAGATCCGGACGTCGGGCAGCGCGACCTCGTGCACGACCAGCTCGTGGATCGTCACCCGGCGCGCGGCCAGCTCGACTTCCTCGCCGTCGCGCACCCGCTGGTAGGCGCGCTTGCCGTCGACCTTGATCGCCGACACGGCGGTCGGCACCTGGTCGATCTCGCCGACGAAGCCGGCCAGCACGAGCCCGCACCTGCTCGTCGGTCACCCCGTCGACCGGAGCCGTGCTGAGCGATCTCGCCCTCGGCGTCGTCGGTCGTGGTGGCCTCACCCGAGCCGGATCGTGGCGTCGTAGGCCTTCTCGGTGAGCATCAGGTGACCGAGCAGCCGGGTCGCGCGGTCGACGCCGAGCACCAGCACACCGGTCGCCATCGGGTCGAGGGTGCCGGCGTGCCCGACCTTGCGGGTGCCCGCCAGCCGGCGCACGCGGGCGACGACGTCGTGCGACGTCATCCCCCCGGCCTTGTCGACGACGACGAGCCCGGGGGTGACGGCGGAGGTCATTCGTCCTCGTCGTCGCCGTCGTTCGGACTCGGAATCGTCCTCGTCGCTCGGGATCTCGCGCGGCTTCTTGTACGGGTCGGCCTCGCCGGCGTACGCCGTGCCCCGGGCGGCGGCGACGGCTTCGTCCTGCGCCTTGGCGCGGGCGAGCACCTCGTCGAGCGCGCGCGCCTCCTCGGGCAGCGCGTCATGGAAGAACGTCAGCGTCGGCACGATCCGGGTGCCGAGCTGCTTGGCGACCTCGGATCGGAGAATGCCCTTGGCCGACTCGAGGGCGATCGCGGTGTCGGCCATCTCCTCGTCACCGCCGAGCACGGTGTAGAAGATCGACGCCTGCTGGCCGTCGCCGGACATGCGGACGTCGGTGATGGTCACGAAGCCCAGCCGCGGGTCCTTGATCCGACGCTCGAGCATCTCGGCCACGATCACCTGGATCCGGTCGGCGATCTTGCGCACGCGGGGGTTGGCCATGGGTCCTACTTTCTCTGAAGAGACCGGGAGCCGGGAGGGGTCGCCTCGCCGGCTCACCGGGGTTCGAGGCTCAGGCCTGGCGGCCTTCGCACGCGTCAATCAGCGCGCCGCGGGATCTCGCGCATCTCGAAGGCCTCCACGACATCGCCTTCCTTGATGTCCTGGAAGTTGCGGAGCACCAGACCACACTCGAAGCCCTCGCGGACCTCCGACGCGTCGTCCTTCTCCCGCTTCAGCGAGGCCAGGTCGAGGTTGTCGGCCACGACCGCGCTGTCGCGGAGGATCCGCACCTTGGCGTTGCGACGGATGGTGCCGCTGGTGACCATGCAACCGGCGATCTTGCCGATCTTGGAGCTGCTGAAGATCGCACGGATCTCCGCCTGGCCCAAGGTCGACTCCTCGTACTCCGGCTTGAGCATGCCCTTGAGGGCCGCCTCGATCTCGTCGATGGCCTGGTAGATGACCGAGTAGTACCGGATCTCCACGCCTTCCTTGTCGGCCATCTCGGTCGCCTTGCCCTGGGGGCGGACGTTGAACCCGATGATGATCGCGTCGGAGGCCGCAGCCAGGTCGACGTTGGTCTCGGTGATGGCACCGACACCGCGGTCGATGACCCGGATGCCGACGTCGTCGCCCACGTCGATCTGCGACAGGGCGTCCTCGAGCGCCTCGACCGAACCGGACACGTCGCCCTTGAGGATGAGGTTGAGCTCCTGGCTCTGACCCTTCTCCATCGAGGCCATGAAGTCCTCGAGGGTGCGACGCACGCGACGCTTGGCCTGCATGGCCGCCCGCTCGCGCGCCTCACGCTTCTCGGCGATCTGGCGAGCCATGCGGTCGTCGTCGACGACGAGGAAGTTCTGGCCGGCGCCGGGCACCGAGCTCAGACCGAGCACCATCGCCGGGCGACCCGGGTCGGCGTACTCGAGCTCGTTGCCGTGCTCGTCGAGCATCGCTCGGACGCGACCGTGGGCCGGTCCGGCGACGATCGAGTCGCCGACGCGGAGCGTGCCGCGCTGCACCAGGATCGTGGCCACGGGGCCGCGACCACGGTCGAGGTGCGCCTCGACCACGAGACCCTGCGCGTCCTGCGTGGGGTTGGCCCGCAGGTCGAGCGAGGCGTCGGCGGTGAGGACGACGGCCTCGAGCAGCTTGTCGAGGTTGAGCTCGGACTTCGCCGAGACGTCGACGAACATCGAGTCGCCGCCGTACTCCTCGGGCACCAGGCCGTACTCGGTCAGCTGGCCGCGGACCTTGGTCGGGTCGGCGTCGGGCTTGTCGATCTTGTTGACCGCCACCACGATCGGAACGCCGGCCGCCTTGGCGTGGTTGAGCGCCTCGACGGTCTGGGGCATCACGCCGTCGTCGGCCGCGACCACGAGGATCGCGATGTCGGTGGCCTGAGCACCACGGGCACGCATGGCGGTGAACGCCTCGTGACCGGGGGTGTCGATGAAGGTGATCCGACGCTCGTTGCCGTCGACGTCGGTGTGCACCTGGTAGGCACCGATGTGCTGGGTGATGCCACCGGCCTCCTTGTCGACGACGTTGGCGCCACGCAGGGCGTCGAGGAGCTTGGTCTTTCCGTGGTCGACGTGACCCATGACGGTCACGACCGGCGGGCGGATGACGAGGTCGGACTCGTCGCCCTCGTCCTCACCGAACTCGAGGTCGAACGACCCGAGCAGCTCGCGGTCCTCGTCCTCCGGGGAGACGACCTCGACGGTGTAGTTGAGCTCCTCACCGAGCAGCTCGAGCGTCGCGTCGTTGACCGACTCGGTCGCGGTGACCATCTCGCCGAGGTGGAACAGCATCTGCACGAGCGATGCCGGCTCGACGCCGATCTTGTCGGCGAAGTCGGTCAGCGAGGCGCCGCGGGCGAGACGCACGGTCTCGCCGTTGCCCTTGCGGACCCGCATGCCGCCGATCGTCGGGGCCTCCATGGCCTCGAACTCCTGGCGACGCGCCCGCTTCGACTTGCGTCCACGACGCGACGGGCCACCGGGGCGACCGAAGGCACCCTGGGTCTGGCCACGCTGGCCGGGGCGACCGCCACCGGGACGACCACCGCCGGCAGGGCCGAAGCCACCACCACCGGGGCGCCCGGGAGCACCGGCTCCAGCGCCGGCGCCGGGACGACCCGGAGCACCGGGACGGCCAGCACCGGGGCCACCGCGACCGGGGGCACCGGGGCGGCCGGGGCCACCTGGTCCACCCGGGCCACGGCCACCGGGGCCACCACCGAAGGCAGCCGGGGACTTGGGCATCATCGCCGGGTTGGGGCGCGGCATGCCGGGGCGCGGCGGAGCACCGTCGCGGCCGGCGGGGGGACGCGGCGGACGGTCCTCGCCACCCTCGACGGCCGGGGGCGGCGTGGCGGGACGACGTCCCATGCCCTGGCTCGACGAGAACGGGTTGTTGCCCGGACGCGGGGTACCGCTGGGCTTGCCGACCGGGCGGGGTGCCGGCGTCGGAGCCTTGGGCGTGGCGCTGGACGCGGCGGCCGGCGGTTCAGCGGCGGGGGGCTCCTCGGCGGCCGGTGCAGGCGTCGGGCTCGGCGGCGACGGGCTCGGGCGCAGCCGGGGCCTCGGGCTCGGGCTCGACGACCTCGACGGCTCGACCGGTGCTGCCTTGGGGCCCGGCTTGGGGCCGGGCTTCGCGGCGGCCTTCTTGGCGGCCGGCTTCTCCTCGGCGGCTGGCGGCGGGCGCGGCGCTCTTCAGCGCCTCGCCGACCTCCTTGCGGAAACGCATCTCCGCCGGGAGCTCGACGGTCGAGCTCGCCGACTTGACGAACTCACCCATCTCCTTGAACTTCTCGAGAACGAACTTGCTCTCGACTCCGAACTCCTTGGCGAGCTCGTGTACGCGGGTCTTAGCCACAATTCTCCTTCTGGGCTCGACCCGCGGCGTGCGGTGTGATCGAGCCGTTAGTGGTGGTGCAAACTCATCGGGAGTTACTCATCGACTGCTCATGAGCTAGTGCTCCAGTTCCCTGTCGGCTTGGTCAGAATTCGATCACTGCTGCTGTGCTGCTCGGCTGGCGATGTAGTCGCCCACCGGTGCGCTGGAGAGCCCGGGCTCTGCACGTAGTGCACGCCCGAAAGCCCTCCGCCGCACCGCGAGCTCGTAACACTCGGTCGTGGGGTGCAGGTGCGCCCCGCGGCCGGGTGCGGTGCCCCACGGATCGGGTACGACGGCCGGCTGGCCGTGCGCATCCGAGCCTGCAGTCACCCGCACCAGCTCGCGCTTGGCGGCCTGACCGCGGCATCCGACACACGTGCGGACGGGACCGGACACGGGAGCAGACACACTTGGTTGGACCACCGTCGTCGAGTCTAGCCAACACCGGGCCCAGCACCGAACCGGGAGGTCTCGGCGAGCGATGCTGCTGCGGGACAACCCGGTTCCGACGCGCACGTCGCGACCTCGTTCCTCGGTCGCGGTGCTGGTCACACGATCCGACTGGGTTTCGACTCGCGCGTCGCGACCTCGTGCCTCGGTCGCGGCACTCGCTCTACCTTCGCCGACGACGCGCAGCCGTTCGTTCCTCACGGCTCCGCTGTCGGCTCCTCGTCGGAGTGGATGTCGATCCGCCAACCCGTGAGCCGGGCGGCCAGGCGGGCGTTCTGCCCCTCCTTGCCGATGGCCAGCGACAGCTGGAAGTCGGGGACGACGACGCGGGCCGACCGCGCGGCGAGGTCGACGATCTGCACGCTGTTGACCCGAGCCGGCGACAGGGCGCTGGCGACCAGGCGAGCCGGGTCTTCTGACCAGTCGACGATGTCGATCTTCTCGCCGTGCAGCTCAGACATCACGTTGCGCACCCGCTGACCCATCGGGCCGATGCACGCGCCCTTCGGGTTCACGCCGGGGGCGGTGGAGTGCACCGCGATCTTCGTGCGGTGGCCGGCCTCGCGAGCGATGGCGGCGATCTCGACCTGGCCGTTGGCGATCTCCGGCACCTCGAGGGCGAACAGCTTCTTCACCAGGTTGGGGTGCGAGCGGGTCAGCGTGATCTGCGGGCCGCGCATGCCCTTGCGCACCGAGAGCACCAGGCACTTGATGCGGGTGCCGTGGGCGTAGACCTCGCCGGGCACACGCTCGCTGACCGGCAGCAGGGCCTCCAGCCGACCGAGGTCGACCATCACGTCGTCAGGGTTGCGGCCCTGCTGGATGACGCCGGAGATCAGGTCGCCCTCCTTGCCGGAGAACTCGCCGAACTTGATCTCGTCCTCGGCGTCGCGCAGCCGCTGCAACATGATCTGCTTCGCGGTCGTGGCGGCGATCCGGCCGAACCCGTCGGGGGTGTCCTCGAACTCGCCGATCTTCTCGCCGTCGTCGTCGAGCTCGGCGGCCATCACGGTGACGTGCCCGGACTTGCGGTTCAGCTCGACCCGCGCCTGCTCGTAGGCTCCCGGAGTCTTCTGGTAGGCCGTGAGCAGGGCCTGCTCGATGGCCTCGACCAGCACCTCGAACTTGATCTCCTTCTCGCGCTCCAGCATGCGCAGGATGCTCAGGTCGATGTCCATCAGTCGTCCTCCTCCAGGTCCGAGTCGGCGTCCCGGTCTGGGTGGTCGTCGACCTCGGTCTTCTTGCGGTTGAACTCGATCTGCACGAGCGCCCGAGCGATCTCGGCGTACGCGAGGTGTCTTTCACGTCCGGCGACGTCGAGCGTCACTCCCCCGCCGGCATCCTCGTCGTGGGTGAGGATCCGACCGGTGATGCTCGACCCGTCGACGAGCTTCACCTTGGCCAGACGGTCGAGGTTGCGGCGCCAGTGACGGGGCAGGGTGAGCGGGCGGTCGACGCCTCGCGAGGTGACCTCGAGGGTGTAGGGCTGCTCGCCCATCACCGGGCTCTCGTCGAGCACCTGGTTGACGGCTCGCGTGGCCTCGGCGACGTCGTCCATGGTGACTCCGCCGTCGCGGTCGACGGCGACGCGCAGCACCCGGCGCTTGCCGGCCGGCGTCACCTCGACGGCCTCGACGTCAAGACCCAGGGCACTCAGGGGACCACTCAGCTCGCTCTCGATGCGGCTGGTCAGCGCCTCTCCGGCGGACATGTGACCTCCCTGTTCTGTTGTGGTGGGGCAGTGGGGCTGACGTTCTGGGGCGTTCTGGGACGACCTGGGACGTCCCACGAAGCCTACCGCCCCTCCGAGTGCCGATCGGACATCGCGCTAGTGTCGCCGCGTGCTGAGCGACCCCCGGATCCGACGCCGTGCGGCCATGGGTGGAGTCCTCGTCGGCGCCGCTGCGATCGGTCTGGGCGCCTGCGACACCGGTACCTCCCGTGGGCCGGAGCGGCAGTCGGGCGCCAGGACTCCGCCGTCGGCGGCCGACCCCGACTGTCGCTGAGGCGCTGGTCGCCATCGCGGCGGCGGCGGACGTCGTCCGCGCCCAGCGTCGCGCGTTCCCCCGGCTCCGTGGCGAGCTGCGCGAATGGGAACGTCTGCACGTGCAGCACGCTCGGGCTCTGGGTGGTTCGTTGAGCAGCGGAGCCGGTTCGCCCGCGGCCGACGTGGCGGCGGCGCGCAGCGCCGTGTCGAGCGCCGAGACCCAGTTGCGGCGCGAGCTGGTGCAGGGTTCGGTCACAACGGACGACGGTGCGGTGGCGCTGCTGCTCGGCTCGATGTCGGCGGCCGTCGCCCAGCGTCAGGCCGCGACATGACCGTGAGCAACGTCGAGACCTTGAGCGACACCATGAGCGACACCTCGACCGACACCTCGACCGATACCGTGATCGATGCCCTGCAGGTGACACTGGCCGGCGAGCACGCCGCCGTGTTCGTGCTCGGCTACCTGGGCGGCCAGACGTCTGCATCGGCCCGGCCGGCACTGTTCCAGGCCGTGTCGGATGCCTACGCAACCCACCGTGGACGCCGCGACCAGGTCGCGGCCGCCATCCGTGAGCTAG
The DNA here is from genome assembly GCA_963781575.1 of uncultured Actinomycetota bacterium. GTDB lineage: Bacteria > Actinomycetota > Actinomycetes > Propionibacteriales > Nocardioidaceae > Nocardioides. The sequence continues at coordinate 237,662 of CAWAGM010000009.1, forward strand.
GAGCCGCGCCGGTGGCAGCCGAACCGGCCTACGAGCTCGACGACGTCTCGGACGGCCCGGACACCGCGGTCGCCGAGCGGGCGCTGGCGGTGGAGCGTGCCTGCGGCACGGCGTACGGGCTGGTGATCGCCTCGGCCAGCGGAACCCAGCGGCGCTGGGCCTTGAATGCGTTGCTCGACTCGGCCGTGCGTGAGCTCTCCTTTGATGGTGAGCCCCGGGCCTTCCCTGGCCGGGGCTAAGCCGGCGGATCCGGGCTGAGGCCCGAGGACGCCAGAAATCACCACGGTCCGCGAACTCATCCTCCGGGGAACTCCCGAGATGCTCCCCGGAGCGATGAGTACGCGGACCGCTGCGTGGCCTCGTGGGGACGGGGCCGGTGAAGTGCCGGTTGAGGCCAGCGCCTTCGTGCATGAGTCTGCAAGAGGCCCGGCCCCGGCTCTATCCGGCGGCCACATCACAAAGTGGCATTGCAAAGACCTGCAACTGCCTAGATGGGGTTCGGTTTGGACGCGGGCGGGTCAGCGATTCCAAGCGTCGACGACGCCGAGGATCTCCAGTAGGTCGTGCACTACCGCATCGGGCGTGCCCTCGGTGTGGCCCAGCTGGCTGGCCGGGATCGTGCTGTGGGGGACGTGGATCGTTCGGAGGCCGGCGTTCTGGGCGCCCCAGATGTCGTCGTAGAGGCGATCGCCGACATAGACGCATCGCGTCGCGTCGGCGACCCCCACGGCGTCCACGGCCGCGGCGAAGGCGTGCGGCGACGGTTTGGTCCACGGAATCTCGCTCGAGTACACGTCGCCGTCGATCAGGTCGAGCACGCCGTCTCGCGTGAAGATGCCGCGATGCACCGCGCGAGACCAGATCGTGTTGGACAGGACGCCGACCTTGATACCTCGGTCGCGAAGTCCCTCCCAGAGCGGCCGCACCTCTGGGTCGGTTGCCGTGTGCGGCTCCCAGAACTCGTAGTAAGCCGCCAGCAGGTCGCGATCGTGCTCGAGCCCCGCCTCGGCGAACAGGGCATCCACCGTGGCGCTCTGCTGATGGTCACGGCTGCGTCCCCACACGACCTCGCCTGCGCGGTGAAGCCGCTCGCGCGAGACCTCGACATCGTGATCGGCGCTCACCACCGCCTGGGCGAGCGCTAGGGACTCGGCATGGAAGTCGATGTCGTGCCAGCGGGTGAGCGTGCCGCCCCAGTCGAAGATGACTGCGTCGATGCCGGGCACCTGCTCGGTCACGACGTCAGCTCCGGACGAGGCCGACCAGGTGGTCGACCACCGAGTCGACTGCGTGGTCGGCACGCTCGCCGGTGCGTCGGTCCTTGACCTCGACGGTTCCGGCCTCGGCCAGGGACTTGCCCACCACGACGATCGTCGGTACTCCGATGAGCTCGGCGTCCTTGAACTTCACACCGGGGCTGATCTTGCCGGCCCGGTCGTCGAAGAGCACCTGGACGCCAGCGGCATCGAGGTCGCGGGCGATCTGCTCGGCCGCGGCGAACACGGCCTCGTCGCGACCGGCCGCCACCAGGTGGACGTCGGCGGGGGCGACGTCGCGGGGCCAGCACAGGCCGATGTCGTCGAGGGTTCCCTCGGCGATCGCCGCCACGGCCCGGGACGGGCCGATGCCGTAGGAGCCCATCGTGACGGTGACCAGCTTGCCGTTCTCGTCGAGAACCTTGAGATCCAGCGCCTCGGCGAACTTGCGACCGAGCTGGAAGATGTGGCCCATCTCGATGCCGCGCTCGGTCTCGAGGGTGCCGCCGTCGAGGCGCGGGCAGGGATCGCCCGCGCGGACCTCGGCGGCCTCGATGATGCCGTCGGGGGCGAAGTCACGGCCGGCCACGAGGTCGACCACGTGCGAGCCGTCGACGTCTGCGCCGGTCACCCATCGGGTGCCCTCGACGACGCGGGGGTCGACGAGGTAGCGGATGCCGGTCTTGGACTTCTCGCCGAGCACGCCGGGGCCGATGTAGCCCTTGACCAGATCGGGGTACGACGCGAAGTCGGCGTCGCCGAAGGGCCGCAAGGCAGCCGGGTAGACGTGCGCCTCGAGCCGCTTCTCGTCGACCTCACGGTCACCAGGCAGCCCGATGGCCAGGGGTTCGCTGGTGCCGTCAGGGTGGTCGAGGACGAGCAGCACGTTCTTGAGGGTGTCCCCACCGTTCCAGGCGCGGTCGTCGCGGGGAAAGGCACGTTCGAGGTGGTCGACCAGCGTCTGGATCGTCGGGGTGCCGGGCGTGGCCTCCGCGTGCGCGGCCGGGGCGTCGTCGTACGGGACGGGCTCGGGGCGATGGATCTCGACGGCCTCGACGTTGGCGGCGTAGTCGCACTCGGTGCACTGGACGAAGGTGTCCTCCCCGACCGCGAGACGAGCGAGGAACTCCTCCGACTTGGAGCCTCCCATCGCGCCGGAGTGGGCGTAGACGATCACGTAGGAGAAGCCGAGCCGGTCAAAGATCCGGATATAGGCGTCGCGGTGCTTGGCGTAGCTCGCGTCGAGACCCGCGTCGTCGACGTCGAAGGAGTAGGAGTCCTTCATGATGAACTCGCGGCCGCGCAGCAGACCGGCGCGAGGACGGGCCTCGTCGCGGTACTTGGTCTGGATCTGGTAGATCGAGAGCGGCAGGTCCTTGTAGGAGGAGTAGAGGTCCTTGACCACGAGGGTGAACATCTCCTCGTGCGTCGGCCCGAGCAGGTAGTCGGCGCCCTTGCGGTCCTTCAGACGGAAGATGCCGTCGCCGTACTCGGTCCAGCGGCCGGTGGCCTCGTAGGGCTCCTTGGGGAGCAGCGCCGGGAAGCTCAGCTCCTGAGCGCCGATGCCGTCCATCTCCTCGCGGATGATGCCCTCGATCTTGCGCAGCACGCGCAGGCCCAGCGGCAACCAGGTGTAGATGCCGGGGGCGGCGCGGCGGATGTAGCCGGCGCGGACGAGGAGCCGGTGGCTCGGGACCTCGGCGTCCGCGGGGTCGTCTCGCAGGGTGCGCACGAACAGGCTCGACATCCGGAGGATCATGAGGTGAGGCTACTTGTGCGCGATCGGCTGCAACCAATTGGTTTCCGGCTGCGTCAACAAGGTGAACGCCGGGCACACCCCGGTCCCCACTCGGGAGAGGACCGAGCATGAAGAAGACCCTGATCGGCACGTTGGCGGCCACCGCCGGGAGCGTGGCGCTGGTCGTCACGATGGCCTCGGCGCAGGCCGAGGCCGATCGGATCAAGCCGACCAAGCTGCCGGAGGGCCCGCCGATCGCCGGCCCCCACCTGGTGGGCAAGACGATCATCGACGGCGACGTCGAGCTCAAGGTGCCGGGAAAGCTGGTGTTCCTGCTCGGTGCGGCCGACGACGGGTACGCCGTGATCGTGCGCCGCAACGGAGGCTGGACCACCCAGGTGGTGGCGGAGGGCCGCGGCCCGCGGCTGATCGCCAAGCGTTCCAGCCCTGACCAGGTCGTGCTGTCGGGCGACGGCGGCATCCTCGCCATCACGACGTCGGCCAACCGACGGCGCACGGTGATCGAGGCACGGCTGACCAGCACCTCGGACGTCATCGAGAAGGAGACCTTCGCGGGCTACCCCCGGGTGCTCGACGTCGAAGACTCGCGGGCGATCGTGGGCGGCTTCGACACCGGCGCCGTCGAGTGGGACCTCAGCGACGGGACGACGTCCGCCATCACCGGACGCCCGACATACTTCGCCGACATCTCGGCCAACCGGCTCGCGTACTTCACCAAGGACCCCTACCTGGGCGGCTGCTCGATACTCACCCGCGTCGACAAGCCACGAAGCACGTTGTGGCGCTCGTGCCGCGAGGCCGTGCGCGAGGTCTCACCCAACGGCCAGCGCATCGCGACCACGCACAAGCTGTCCGACGGGCTCGGCCCGAACCGGGTCCAGGAGCGGACGGCACGAGGCGCCCTGCTCGGCACCTACGACGCGCCCTACTACTTCGGCGCGATCCGGTGGGAGAGCAACACCGCTCTGCTGCTCGACACCTTCGGCCGCAAGTCGGGCGTCACCGCCCGGTGCACGGCCGGCGGCGTGCGAGAAGGCCGCCGACCTGGGGCCGACGCCCGAGTACTAACCGCCACCAGGCAGACTAGCTCGGGCAGCCCAGCTCCGGGCCGCCTTCAGGGCTGCCTTGAGCATCGGCCACTGCAACGGGAGTCGACCGAACGCGGCCGCCTTGAAACCAGTGTTGCTCGTCGCCAGCGAGTCCTGCGCCATCTTGACGTTGGCCGGGAAGACGCCCAGCAGCAGAGCCACGCTCCCCCACCCGGCCAGGCGCCGGGTGGGCGGGGCGACCAGGCCCACGGCCAGGGCGATCTCAGCCACGCCGCTGCCGAGGATCACCTCACGGTGCGCCGGCACCCAGCTCGGCATGATCTGCTCGTAGGCGTCGGGCTTCACCAGGTGCACGGTGCCGCTGACGGCGAAGATGGTGGCGAGGATCTTGGTGGATCGGTCGAGGCTCACGGCGTCAACCTAGTGGCCGTCGCCAACCCTCAGAACATCACCGTGGAGAAGCGGGTGCTCTCGACGAAGCCGACCCGTTCGTAGGCCGCCGGGCCGCGTGGTTCCACTCGTTGACGTAGAGCGAGACCGTGGGGGCGATCTCGGCGCGGACCGCCTGGACGACGGCAGCCATGCCAGCGGTGGCCAGGCCCTCACCGCGTCGGTCGGAGGGCACCCACACGCCCTGGATCTGCGCGACGTCGGCGGTAGCGCAGGCGACCTCGGCCTTGAAGACCAGGCGTCCTTCGTCGAAGCGGGCGAACGACCAGCCCCGCGAGACGAGCTGGGTGACCCGGGCGCGGTACATGTCGCTGGCGCCACCCGCCTCCGGCGAGACGCCGACCTCCTCGGTGTACATCGCCACGCAGGCCGGATAGAGCACCGACATGTCGTTGCGGTCGGTGAGCCGGACCCCGGGGTCGGGAGCGACGCTCGGTGGCCCGCCGATCACCAGGTGGGGTTGCTGCCAGCGGGCCTCTCGCGGGCGCCCCCAGCGAACCGGCCACCTCGTTCCAGAAGGCCTGGACGGCGTCGTGCGGACCCACCAGCGTGGTCGCGCTGCGGTGCCGGGTCATCGCGCGCTCGGCGAAGGCGCGCGCGTCGTCGTCCGTGCACTGGATCGGCACCAGGTTGGCGCCGACATGGCAGGCGGCCACCAAGCGGCCGGCGTCGAAACGGCCCCACATCTCACCGCCGAGCCAGCGAGGCTCGAGGCTGGTGGTACGGGCCCGGTAGATCGCGAAGACGTTGACCACCGGGTCGAGGTTCGCCAGCCCCATGAACGACTCGAGGTCGGCGGCGCCCAGGACGTGGACTCCGTGGCGGCTGGCGGGCACGAGCGCAGCCTAGGGCAGGGGTTGGAGCGAGCCGATCAGGAGATCGAGACCTCGGCGACCGCACCCTCGACGCTCTCCATGCCCTCGGCGATGCGCATGGCTTCCTCGATGAGGGTCTCCACGATCTGCGACTCGGGCACGGTCTTGATGACCTCGCCCTTGACGAAGATCTGACCCTTGCCGTTGCCCGAGGCGACCCCGAGATCAGCCTCGCGGGCCTCCCCCGGGCCGTTGACGACGCAGCCCATGACGGCCACGCGGAGCGGAACCTCAAGCCCCTCGAGGCCAGCGGTGACCTGCTCGGCCAACGTGTAGACGTCGACCTGGGCCCGCCCGCAGCTGGGGCAGGAGACGATCTCGAGCTTGCGTGGTCGCAGGTTGAGCGACTGCAGGATCTGGATGCCGACCTTGACCTCTTCGACCGGAGGCGCACTCAGCGAGACCCGGATCGTGTCGCCGATGCCCTGGCTCAGCAGGGCGCCAAAGGCGGTGGCCGACTTGATGGTGCCCTGGAAGGCCGGGCCTGCCTCGGTGACGCCGAGGTGCAGCGGCCAGTCGCCGGCCTCGGCGAGCAGCTCGTAGGCGCGGACCATGACGACCGGGTCGTTGTGCTTGACCGAGATCTTGAAGTCGCGGAAGCCGTGCTCCTCGAAGAGGCTCGCCTCCCACATCGCCGACTCGACGAGCGCTTCGGGCGTGGCCTTGCCGTACTTCTCGAGCAGTCGCTTGTCGAGACTGCCTGCGTTGACGCCGATCCGGATCGACGTGCCCGCGTCGTTCGCCGCCCGCGCGATCTCCTTGATCTGGTCGTCGAACTTCTTGATGTTGCCCGGGTTGACTCGCACCGCGGCGCAGCCGGCGTCGATCGCTGCGAACACGTACTTCGGCTGGAAGTGGATGTCGGCGATCACCGGGATCTGCGACTTGCGCGCGATCGCCGGCAGCGCCTCGGCGTCGTCCTGGCTGGGGCACGCGACGCGCACGATGTCGCAGCCGGAGGCCGTGAGCTCGGCGATCTGCTGCAGCGTGCTGTTGACGTCGGAGGTGAGGGTGGTGGTCATCGACTGCACCGACACCGGGTGGTCGCTGCCGACCCCGACCTTGCCGACCTGGATCTGTCGCGTCTTGCGGCGCGGCGCCAGCACCGGCGGTGGCGCTTCGGGCATCCCCAGGCTGATCGCAGTCATGCTTTCAGGCTACTGCCGGCCCCGCGACCCGGCCGAGTCGGCGCATCTGCACGCGTGAATCAGGCCGAGTCGGCGCGTCAGACGCGCCGACTCAGCGTCAGTTGGGTAGGTCAGGCGTCGAGGTGGAGCGGGACGACGAGGTCGCCGATGATCAGCACGACGCCCATCACCAGGAACGCCGAGGCGACGACGTACGCGACGGGCAGCAGCTTGGCCGCGTCGACGTAGCCGGGATCGGGACGACGTCGCAGGCGGGCGATGCCACGACGTAGGCCCTCCCACAGCGCGCTGGCGATGTGACCGCCGTCGAGGGGCAGCAGGGGCACGAAGTTGAACATGCCGATGAAGAAGTTGAAGCCGGCGATCAGCATCAGCAGGAAGACGGCCTTCTCGGTGACCGGGAACTCCTCGTGCGAGACGGTTTCGCCGGCGAGCCGGCCGCCGCCCACGATGCTCACCGGGCTGTCGACGGCGCGCTCCTCGACGCCGACGATCGCCTTCGCCACGCCCCAGACCTTGACCGGCAGCGTGGCCAGCGCCTGGACGGTGTCGACGGTCATGGTGCCCATCTGGTCGAGCGTGTAGATGGGTCCGCCGGTCTCGGTGACCTGGCGGGCAGTCGGCGTGACGCCGAGGAAGCCGACCTCGCGGAGCGTCTCGTCGGTCTCGGACGTCGGCCGCGCCTCGACGGTGGTCGACGTGGTGCCGGACAGCGCCCGTCCGTCGCGCTCGTAGCCGATGACCGCCTGGCCGTCGTCGTTGTTGCGGATCAGGTCCTTGAGCTGGTCCCAGTCGGTGACCGCCGTGCCGTTGAACGTGGTGATCACGTCGCCGGGGCGCAGGCCGGCCTCCGCGGCCGGGGCGGCCGGGTCGGTGGCGGCGCAGGGGCGAGTCGCTCTCGGTGTAGGGCAGCACGCAGGTCGAGACCGACTCGAGCACCGGTGGACCGGGCTCCGGCTCGATCGACTTCTGGCCGTACATGGAGAAGACGCCCCAGAAGATGAAGAACGCGATCAGGATGTTCACCGACGGTCCGCCGGCCATCACCACGACCTTCTTCCACCAGGGGAACTTGTAGAAGAGCCGCTCGGCGTCGTCCGGGCCGACAAGCTCCCACTCGGCAGCTCGGGCGTCCGAGATGAGCTGGGTGAACATGCCTGTGTTCGACTTGCGGATGCGCTGCACCGGGTTGCCCTGCGCGTCGTACGTCGTCTCGTCGACGAGGTCCTCGGCGCCGGGCGGGAGCATCCCGACGATCTTCACGTAGCCGCCGAGCGGAATGGCCTTGACGCCGTACTCGGTCTCGCCGACCTGCTTGCTCCACACCGTGGGGCCGAACCCGATGAAGTACTGGGTGACCTTCCCGCCGAACTTCTTGGCCGGGATCATGTGGCCGAGCTCGTGCAGTCCGATGGAGGCCAGGATGGCCACCACGAAGATGAGCACGCCCAGGGCGTAGTAGACGGCGGTCACGCAGTGCTTCCGATCAGGCGATGGGTCTCGGCACGCGCCCACGCATCGGCGGCCAGGACGGCGTCGACGGTGAGCGTCTGGTTCGAGAGTACGTCGTGACTGCGCACCACGTCGGCCACTCGCGGCACGATGTCGACGAACCGCAGGCGGCCGTCGCGGAACGCCTCGACGCAGACCTCGTTCGCCGCGTTGTAGACCGCCGGCGCGGTGCCCCCTCGCTGGCCGGCCTCACGGGCCAGCGACACGGCCGGGAACGCCTCGTCGTCGAGGGGGAAGAACTCCCAGGTCTCGGCTCGGGTCCAGTCGACGGGCGGCGCGGCGTCAGGCACTCGGTCGGGCCACGCGAGCCCCAGCGCGATCGGGATGAGCATGGTGGGCGGGCTGGCCTGCACGAGCGTGGAGCCGTCGAGGAACTCCACCATCGAGTGGACGACGCTCGTGGGGTGCACGACCACCTCGATCCGGTCAAAGGGCACCCCGAACAGCAGGTGCGCCTCGATGACCTCGAGACCCTTGTTGACCAGCGTCGCGGAGTTGATCGTGATGACCGGACCCATGTCCCAGGTGGGGTGGTTCATCGCCTCGGCCGGGGTGACGTCGGCCAGGTCGGCAGCGGTGCGGCCGCGGAAGGGGCCGCCGCTCGCGGTGAGCACCAGGCGGCGTACCTCGTCGGCCCGACCTGCGCGCAGGCACTGCGCGAGCGCGCTGTGCTCGGAGTCGACGGGCACGATCTGGCCAGGCTTCGCGCGGTCGAGCACGAGCGGGCCGCCCATGATCAGCGACTCCTTGTTGGCCAGCGCGAGCGTGCTACCGGCGTCCAGGGCCGCGAGCGTGGGCCGCAGCCCGACGGCGCCGGTGATGCCGTTGAGGACGACGTCGCACGGCGGCACCGGCCGCCTCCACCGAGGCCTCCTCGCCGAGCCCGAAGACGGCTGGGGCGAACTCGGCCACCTGCTGCTCGAACACGTCGGGGTTGGATCCGCCAGCGGTCAGCCCGACGACACGGAACCGGTCAGGATGGGCGCGCACCAGGTCGAGCGCCTGGGTGCCGATCGATCCGGTGCTCCCGAGGACGACGATGTCGCGGCGCTGCTGGACTGCTCACCCGTCGAGTCTGTCAGGACCGCACCGCATTCGATCAGCCCAGGCCGTTCGCCTTGGTCTGCTGGGGCGGACGCGGCGCGCGAAGCCAGGCCTGGAAGAAGCCGTCGAGGTCACGGCCGCTGATCCGTTCGGCGAGCGCCTCGAACTGAGACGTCGACGCCACGCCGTGCCTGTGCTCGCGCACCCAGGTGCGCAGGACCCGCCAGAAGTCGTCCTCGCCCACGCGGTTGCGCAGCGCCTGGATCGCCATGCCGCCGCGCAGGTAGACCGCCGTGGCGAAGACGTGCTCGGCTCCGGGGTCGGCGATGTCGAGCTGCCAGAACGCCGGGATGCGCGACCTGCTTGGCGTAGGTGTTCTGCAACCAGTCTCCGGCCGAGACCCCACCGTGCGTCTCGCGGTAGTACGCCTCGAAGAAGGTGGCAGGCCCCTCGTTGAGCCAGATGTCGCGCCAGCGACGTACGGCGACCGAGTCGCCGAACCACTGGTGGGCGAGCTCGTGCACGACGTAGTTCACGGCTCCGGGGTAGAGGCCCGGGTACGTCGGCCGGGTCTGGTTCTCGAGGGCAAACCCCACGGGCAGGTTCGTCACCAGCCCACCCGTGCTCTCGAACGGGTAGACGCCGAGCCGATCGGCCAACCATCCGGTGATCGCGGGGCTGCGCTTCATCAGGCTCATCGACGTCTTGCGCACGTCGTCGGCCAGAGCGCTTCGAGACTGCGACGTACCACGGCACTCCGCGCGAGGTGCCTTGCGCGACGTCGTAGCGACCGAGGGCGAAGAACGCCAGGTAGCTGGCCATCGGTCGCACCGATCGCCAGTGGGTGGTGGCGCGCAAGCCGCTGACGTTGCGGTCGACCAGAACGCCGTTCGAGACCGCTTGGTGGGTGGCCGGCCCGGTGACGGTGATGTCGTACGACGCCTTGTCAGTGGGGTGGTCGTTGGCCGCGAACCACCAGGTGGCCATGTGCGGCTGGTTCATGGTGACGACCTCGTCGAGGTCGGCCAGCCAGTTCGACTCCCCGGCGTAGCTCTGCGACGCAGGGTTGCTCGTCATCGAGACCACGACCTCGACCAGCTGACCGGCCAGAAGGGGCGTGGCGGGCGTGATCTGCAGCTCGTGCCCCGAGACGAGGTTGAAGTCCGCGGGAGTGCCGTCGACGGTCACCGCGGAAGGGCGGGCGAGCAGGTCGAGGTTGAACCGGCTCAGCGCCTGCGTGGTGCGTAGGGAGATCGTGGTGGTGCTGGCGAGCAGACCGGAGACGAAGTCGTAGTCGACGTCGATGTCGTAGTGCCGGACGTCGATACCGCCATTGCCGTCGAGTGGCCAGTAGGGGTCGCCGATGCCTGAGCTGCCGACGGCCGGAGCTACCTCGTCTGCCCGGGCGACGTCGCTGCCCGGGACGACACTCAGCACGACCGCGGACATCAGCCCCGCGGCCGCGGCACGCAGGGCCCGAGGCGACATGCCTCGGAATCTAGTGGCCAACCTCAAGCAGTGGAGGCGAATGCCTCAGCGACCACGTCGAAGGCCTCGTGCAGCAGCTCGTCGGAGATCGAGAGCGGCGGCAGGAAGCGGAAGACGTTGCCCCAGGTGCCACAGGTCAGCGTGACGACGCCGGCCTGGTGACAGGCGGCCGAGACCGCGGCCGTTCGTACCGGGTCGGGGTCGGTGGTGCCGGGGTGGCACAGCTCGATGGCCACCATGGCGCCACGACCGCGGATCTCGGCGATGACCGGGTACGACTCCGAGAGCGCGATCAGCCGGCGCGCACATGATCGCCTCGATCTCCCGCGCACGCTTGGCGAGGTCGTGGGTGTGCATCTCCTCGAACGCTCCCAGGGCGGCGGCGCAGGCGACCGGGTTGCCGCCATAAGTGCCGCCCAGACCACCGACGTGGACGGCGTCCATGACCTCGGCGCGGCCGGTGACGGCCGCCAGCGGCAGCCCGCCGGCGATGCCCTTGGCGGTGGTGACCAGGTCGGGGACGACGTCCTCGTCGTCGCAGGCGAACCAGTCGCCGGTGCGGCAGAACCCGGTCTGGATCTCGTCGGCGACGAAGAGCACGCCGTTCTGCTGCGCCCAGGCTGCGATGGCGGGCAGGAAGCCGGGGGCAGGCACCACGAAGCCGCCCTCGCCCTGGATGGGTTCGATCACCACGCACGCCAGGTTGTCGGCGCCGACCTGCTTCTCGAGCACGTCGATGGCGCGAGCCGCGGCCTCGGCCCCGGAGAGCCCGTCGCGCAGCGGATACGACATCGGGGCGCGGTAGACCTCGCCTGCGAAGGGCCCGAACCCGTGCTTGTAGGGCATGTTCTTGGCGGTCATCGCCATCGTGAGGTTGGTGCGGCCGTGGTAGGCGTGGTCGAAGACGGCCACCGCGTCGCGCCCGGTGGCGACGCGGGCGATCTTCACCGCGTTCTCGACCGCCTCGGCGCCGGAGTTGAAGAGCGCGGACTTCTTGGCGTGGTCGCCGGGGGTGAGCTCGGCGAGGGTGGCGCAGACGTCGACGTAGCCGTCGTACGGCGTGATCATGAAGCAGGTGTGGGTGAAGGCCTCGACCTGCGCAGCCACGTTGCGGGCGACGGCAGGGGCGCTGTTGCCGACCGTGGTCACCGCGATGCCCGAGCCGAGGTCGATGAGCTGGTTGCCGTCGACGTCACGCAGGACGCCGCCACCGGCCGCCTCCACGAAGACGGGGAGCATCGTGCCGACCCCGTCGGCCACGTGAGCCCGCTTGCGCTCGAGGCGTTCCAGCGACTTGGGCCCCGGGATGGCCGTGACCACGCGACGTACCTGCTCGAGCTCTGTCATCGTCTGCTCCACTCCCTGACCGCGTCGCCCTTGACGCGTGTCAACTTCTTCGCTTCGATCCGCTGGTGACCCTCGCACCCGCCGACACCGTACGAGCCATGTGGCAGACCCTCTCCGACCGGGACTGGGACGGGCTCAAGACCTACCTGGCCGACGACTGCATCTACGTCGACATGCCGGTCGGCCCGGCCGCCGCCGCCCGCGGCCCCGACGACATCGTGAAGCGGCTGAAGGTCGGCCTCGAGATGCTCGCCGGCTACGTCAACCACGACGGCCTGGTGGTCGCCGAGGGCGACGCCGTGATGTACGAGCACTCCGAGACGTGGACCTTCGAGACCGGCGAGGTGGTCGACCTGCCGTTCGCCACGGTGCATCGCGTGGTCGACGGCAAGGTCACGCTCTGGAAGGACTACTGGGACTTCGCTGCCCTGCAGTCGGCGGCTCCGCCGGACTGGATGGAGAAGCTCGAGCAGGCCGACGTCTCGTGGATCTTCGACGCCACCGGACTCATCTGAGGTAGTCACTGCTCGCGGATGCCCCACGGGCTGCCGTACTCCGTCAGCAGGTCGAGGAACGGCACCGCGTCGAAGGCCTCCGGGCCCGAGCACGCCGGCGCCGCTCCACGTGCCGTCGGCCAGCAGCTCGAGCGCGACGACCGGGTTGATCGCGGTCTGCCAGACCACGCACTGGTGGCCGTACTCCTGCATCGACCACTCGTTGTCGACGACGTGGTACAGGTAGGTCGACCGCGGCTGGCCGTCCTTGCCGGTGCCGGTCACCCACAGGCCGGCGCAGGTCTTGCCCTTCATCAGGGGTCCGAGCTCGGCCGGGTTCGGCAGGCTGGCCGCGACGACGTCCCGCGGGCTCACCTCGACGCCGCCGACGTCGATCTTGTCGGTCTTGTCGAGGCCGAGCTTGTGCAGCACCTTGAGCACCTCGATGAACTCGTCACCCAGGCCGTACTTGAACGTCGCGCGCTTGCAGTCGACCCAGCGCGGCATCAGGAGCACCTCCTCGTGCTCGACGTTGACGCACTCGACCGGCCCGATGCCCTCGGGGAAGTCGAAGACCTCGGGCTCGCTGAACGGCTCGGTGGTGAACCACTCGCCGTCCTGCCAGATCACCGGCGGGTTGAGGCACTCCTCGATCGTCGTCCAGATCGAGAAGGACGGCGCGAAGTCGTAGCCCTCGACGGTCAGGTTGGAGCCGTCGCGGGTGCCGAGCTCGTCGATCTCGCTGAACAGGTGGTCGGCGGCGTAGCGCGCGAAGACGTCGGAGAGCCCAGGCTCGACGCCGATGCCCACCAGCGCGAGACGCCCCTCGGCCTCCCACTGGTCGGCCACGGCGAACTGCTCGTCACCGAGCTTGACCCCGCACTTCTCGTAGGGCGCCTCGGGGTGCGGACGCGAGAGCGACATCGCCATGTCGAGGTAGTCGGCGCCGCCCGCGGCCGCACCTTCGAAGATCGGCATCACGAACCGGGGATCGACGGCGTTCATGACGTGCGTGATCGCGTGCTCGCGCACGAGGTCGGCAACCGACTCTGCACTGCTCGCGTCGACCTGCGCAGCGGTGAACCGCGGGTCGATCGCGGCGGCCTTCTCGGCTCCCGCAAGGTCGTAGTCGGCGACGACGATCGCCTCGAAGAAGTCGCGGCGTGCGGCGATCGCGGCGAAGGCCGAGCCCACCCCACCCGCGCCGACCAGCAGGATGCGCATGGGTGCCTCACTCACCGATGTAGCTCATCACGTGCTTGATGCGGGTGTAGTCCTCGAGGCCGTACATCGAGAGGTCCTTGCCGTAGCCGGAGTGCTTGAACCCGCCGTGCGGCATCTCGGAGACGAACGGGATGTGGGTGTTGATCCACACGACTCCGAAGTCGAGCCGCTTGCTCATCCGCATCGCGCGACCGTGGTCCTTGGTCCAGACCGACGACGACAGGCCGTAGCGGACGCCGTTGGCGAGCCTGAGCGCCTCTGCCTCGTCGGCGAACTGCTGCACGGTGATCACCGGTCCGAAGATCTCGTCCTGGATCTGCTCGTCGTCCTGCTTGAGGCCCGACAGCACAGTGGGCTCGTAGAAGTAGCCGGCGCTCCCCTGCCGAGCGCCGCCGGTGTGGAGCGTGGCGTGGTCAGGCAGCCGGTCGACCATGCCCGCCACCCGGGTCAGCTGGTTCTCGTTGTTCAGCGCCCCGTAGAGAACGTCCTCGTCGTCGGGCATGCCGGTCTTGATGCCTCGAGCGGCGTCGGCCAGCGCCGCCACGAAGTCGTCGTAGACACCCGGGCCGGCGAGCACGCGGGTGGCGGCCGTGCAGTCCTGACCGGCGTTGAAGTAGCCGGCCTCGGCGATGGACGCCGCGGCAGCCTCGACGTCCGCGTCGTCGAAGACGATGACCGGCGCCTTGCCGCCGAGCTCGAGGTGCACCTTCTTCACGTCGGCGGCCGCGGCCCCGGCGACCTCCATGCCCGCGCGCACCGAGCCGGTGATCGAGACCATCTGCGGCGTCGGGTGCTCGACCAGCGCGCGGCCGGTGTCGCGGTCGCCGCACACCACGTTCAGCACGCCGGGCGGCAGGAACTCCTGGCACAGCTCGGCCAGCAGCGTCGAGCTGGCGGGCGTGGTGTCGCTCGGCTTCAGGACGACGGTGTTCCCCGCGGCCAGCGCCGGCGCGATCTTCCAGATCATCATCATCAGCGGGTAGTTCCACGGCGTCACCTGACCGACCACCCCGATCGGCTCCCGGCGCACGAACGACGTGTGGTCGGCGAGGTACTCCCCCGCCGACTTGCCCTCGAGCACGCGAGCGGCGCCGGCGAAGAAGCGGAAGTGGTCCGAGCTCGGCGGCAGCTCCTCCGACGCGGTGAGACCGATCGGCTTGCCGGTGTCGCGACACTCGACTGCGGTGATCTCCTCGGCCCGCTCGTCGATGGCGTCAGCGATGCGGAGCAGCGCCCGGGCGCGCTCCTGAGGCGTCGTGTCACCCCAGGCCTCGAAGGCCGCGTCCGCGGCGGCGTAGGCGCGGTCGACGTCCTCGCTGCGCGACATCGGGGCGGCGGCGTACACCTCGCCGGTGGAGGGGTCGATCACCTCGTAGGTCTCTCCGGAGACGGCGGCGACGAGCTCGCCGTTGATGACGTTCTGGAAGGTCAGGTCGGCCATGAACCGAGACTAGTCAGACACCTACGAAATCGGGAGCCTTGACAGCATTTTGTGACGGATTCAGTTGCAGATCGTCGATCGGACAAGCACGATGAGCACATGAGCATGGACCCCGCCGACCTCCAGCAAGCCGCGAAGGACCACCTCTGGATGCACTTCACCCGGCACGGCAGCTACGGCGGGCCGGACGGGGTCGACGTCCCGGTGATCGTCCGAGGCGAGGGCGCCTACATCTACGACAGCAGCGGCAAGCGCTACCTCGACGGTCTCGCCGGCCTGTTCGTCTCCCAGCTGGGGCACGGGCGCACCGAGCTGGTCGAGGCGGCCGCGGCTCAGGCGCAGGAGCTCGCCTTCATGCCGCTGTGGTCGTACGCCCACCCGACCGCGATCGAGCTGGCCGCGAAGATCGCCGGCTACGCCCCCGGCGACCTCAACCGCGTGTTCTTCACCAGCGGCGGCGGCGAGGCAGTGGAGACGGCCTGGAAGCTCGCCAAGAACTACTTCAAGCTCACCGGCAAGCCGATGAAGCACAAGGTCATCAGCCGCACGATCGCCTACCACGGCACCACCCAGGGAGCGCTCTCGATCACTGGGCTGCCGCTGCTCAAGCAGCAGTTCGAGCCGCTCGTTCCCTCGACGTTCCGGGTGCCCAACACCAACATCTATCGAGCGTCGTTGCACGGCGACGACCCCGAGGCTTTCGGCCGGTGGGCCGCAGACCAGATCGCGGTGGCCATCGAGAACGAGGGCCCCGACTCGGTGGCCGCGGTGTTCCTCGAGCCCGTGCAGAACGCCGGCGGCTGCTTCCCGCCTCCGCCCGGCTACTTCCAGCGCGTGCGCGAGATCTGCGACGAGTACGACGTCCTGCTGGTCTCCGACGAGGTCATCTGCGCGTTCGGACGGCTCGGCCACATGTTCGGCTCCGAGCGCTACGGCTACCAGCCCGACATGATCACCTGCGCCAAGGGACTCACCTCCGGCTACTCACCGCTCGGCGCGATGATCGCCTCCGACCGGTTGATGGAGCCGTTCCTCGCCGGCGGCGAGATGTTCGCGCACGGGTACACCTTCGGCGGCCACCCGGTCTCGACGGCGGTGGGCCTGCGCAACCTCCAGCTCTTCGAGGAGGAGAAGGTGCTCGAGCACGTGCGTGACAACGAGGGCGCGTTCCGTTCCACCCTCGAGCGCTTGCTCGACCTGCCGATCGTCGGCGACGTCCGCGGCGACGGCTACTTCTACGGGATCGAGCTGGTGAAGGACAAGGCGACCAAGGAGACCTTCACCGCCGAGGAGTGCGAGCGCCTGCTCTTCGGGTTCGTCTCCAAGCAGCTCTACGCCGAGGGCCTCTACTGCCGCGCCGACGACCGCGGCGACCCCGTCGTCCAGCTCGCGCCGCCGCTCATCTGCGACCAGTCGCACTTCGACGAGATCGAGCACATCCTGCGCACCGTGCTCGACAAGGCGTCCTCGATGATCTGAGCAGGAGTCGGCGCACGTTTGCGCCGACTCGGCGGGACGGGCGCGCTTCGCGTCAGCGGGCGCCGAAGTTCTGCGTCCAGTAGGGCACGTTGTCCGACGTGTAGGCCAAGCCCACGCCGAGGTCCTGAAGCGACAGTTCAGGATGTTCGAGCGGTGCCCGCTGCTCGCCATCCACTGGGCCATCACGTCTTCGGGAGTGCCCGAGCCGTACGCGATGTTCTCGCCGAAGGCACTCCACTGGTAGCCGACGGCACTCATCCGGTCTCCGGGGCCGCGGCCGTCCTGGCTCACGTGGTCGAAGTAGCCGCACCGCCATGTCGGCGCTGTGGTTGCGCGCCGCTGAGCGCAGGCTCTCGTTGTTCGCGAGCGCGTCACAGCCCGCATCTGCACGTTCGGCATTCACCAAGGCAACCACCTGGTCCTCGTACTCCGGGTTGCCCGGTGCCGTCGGTTGCGGCGTCTCCTCCTTCGGACCGAACTCGCCGCCGAAGGTGATCACCACGATGGGCGTCACCGCTCTCGGAAGCTTCCCGCTGCTTGACTGCGCGCGCGAACACCCGGACCTTCGCTCCCACGAGGTCGTAGTCAAACCAGTCGATGAACTTGATACGAAAGGTGCCGTCCTGCTTGGTCTGACGGCAACCCACGGTGTTCCACCCGATGTACTCCTGATGCTTCCACTGGACGCAGGCGCGGCGCTTGGCGCCCGGCAGGCGACCGGTGGCGATCCCGTACGAGTCGTGCGGAACGAAGCCAGGGCTTACCAGACAAGCGAGGTCCGGCGATCCGGTCGACTGCGCCCGATCCGGACGCAGGTAGCACCACCACGGCCGCGACGACGACCAGCACAGTGGCGGACGAGATGAGTTCGACAACGCGGCGCAAGCCCAGAGTCGGGCAGCGTGCGCGGCATCCGACGGCGCGTCAACCATCACCCCAGGTGGTCTAGATGACCGCCGCGCCGACCACGAATCGTCCACAGGTCGCTCCTCCCAGAAGTTGTCCACAACCTCTGTGGTTGAGCGGGATTCTCGCTCAGGACTGTCGGCGCTCGGTGCTTTGATGGAGGCATGAAGGACGACGGCAGCACCACCGATCGGGTCACCCGATCAGTGCTGCCGTGACGTCGTGCCGACGTGCGATCACCGACGTCGCCGAGCAGGCGACGTGGTCGCTGGACGCCGCAACCACCCGCGAGGCGCTCATCGACGTCACCCGGCTGGCAGCCCAGGTCGCCGAACTCGAAGCCAGGCTGATGTCCCACGCCGACAGGTCGAGGCCGGCGTTTCGACCGGTGCGACCTCGACCGCAACGTGGTTGGCGCACGCCACCAAGCTGACCCGCCCGGCCGCGGCCCGGAAGGCGTCGCTGGCGAAGGCACTGGACTCGCACGGCCTGACGCGGTGAAGCGCTGGGTCGTGGTGACGTCCATGTCGAGCAAGCCTCGGTGATCACCCACGCCGTCGACCAGCTGCCTGAAGATTCGGTGGTGCGGGAGCTGTGCGAGAAGCACCTCATCGCCCTCGCGGAGCATCACGACGCGAAAGAGCTGAAGATCCTCGGCCGTCGCGTGCTGGAGGTCGTCGACCCCGATCTCGCCGACGCCCACGAAGCAGCGTTGTTGGCTGATGAGGAGGCAAAGGCCGAGAAGGCGATGTCGTTCACGATGCACGACGACGGCCACGGCCAAGTCCACGGCCGCTTCACCCTGCCCGCTGCAACGGGTGCGATCTTGAAGGCAGCACTCCTGGCGAACGCAGCCCCCAAGCACGTCCGCGCCAAGGAGGGTGCTGGTGCGTTCCACTTCGAGCAGCCCACCCCGCAGAAGATGGGCAGGGCGTTCAAGGAGTACATCGAGGGCTACCCGACCGACCGGCTCCCCAACGCCGGTGGCCTCAACGCCACCGTGGTCGTCACGATGACCCTTGAAACGCTGTTGGGCGACCTGAAAGCAGCATCGTTGAGCACCGGGGACAAGATCAGCGCTGGTGAAGCCCGCCGGATGGCGTGCGAGGCAGGCATCGTGCCCGCCGTCCTCAACGGGAAGTCACACGTGCTCGACCTGGGCCGCAAGCGCCGCTTCCACACCCCAGCCCAACGCCTAGCGATCGGCCTGGAGCAGAAGCACTGCCAACACCCCGGATGCACAACGCCGGCCGCAGGCTGCCACGTGCACCACGACGATCCATGGGTCCCCGGCGGCAACACCGACACCCGCACAGCGAGGCTCCTGTGCCCCCGACACCACACCTTGGTCCACCGAGAACCAGGACGAGCTACTGGTAGTTCCCGGTCAGCACCGGCTTCGCCTCGATCACCCTGAGCGACTCAGCGACACCCGGCACCATGTGCGTGGCCGGGATAGTCACCCACGGCCCGCCGTTCACCCGGTACCGGCCGGCATAGGTCGTGTCCAAGCTCGGCCGGAACCTCTCGGCTTGGGTGTAGTCGTGCGTCACCGTCAAGGCCGGGTACGCCGCCCCAGCCGAGTGCGTCGACTCAGACTGCCCGTCGCCGTAGTTCCACGTGTACGTCTCGGGGGTCGCCTCGATCACTACCCGCTGCCCCAGCAACGTCACGGTCTGACTCGTGGGCGCAGTGTTCTCGGTGTAGAAGTTGGTCGCGAAGTTCACCAGCGTCTTCCCACCCGGCGGCTGCACCACCAGCTCACTCGCCGGCCAGTCCAGCTGCCGGAACGCCGCCACCACCATCGGCGGCGTCACCGTCGGGTCTTCTGGATCCGACTCCGTCACACACGTCTGACCGATGACCTCCCCGTCACGGAACACGTCGTAGAGCAGACCGTCTTGGCCGTCTTCCACACATCCCGCGGTGTCGTAGCAAACGTAGTAGCTCCCAGGCCGCAGGCCGGCTCGAACGATGATCCCCGTCAATCCCACAGTTTGGGTGCCCGGGCTGTCGGCTCCTGGCGTCGGATCGGCCGCAACCACGCCCTGCAGTGTGGCCTCAACACCAGGCTCCGGCTCCTCCCCTGAAGCCGGGCCAAGACATTGCGAACGACCAGAACGCACGGCGCGTACACGAACGGAGCCCGATCATCAGGCAACCTGCGCCAGCCGTGAGACCCGCAGGCCGAGCGACGTCGACTCCACGTTGACTTGAAACGTTCTCGATTCCGCCAGGAGGTGCTTGAGGAGTGCCGTCCGGCACTTCGAATCACTGTGCTCGGAGTCGAGTGAAGCTCAAAGTCGAAGATCTGCACATCATCGCGTCCACCTACGCGGCGGAGTTGTACGACCTTGACTCGTCCCGGTTCGATCGAACCTCCTGCCGCATAGATCCGCTCGCACGTCTCGGCCAACTCGAGGCATGTCTCGCACTTGCTGGACACCTTGCGATAGACCTCGGTGTCGCCTGAGCTCTGCATCGCGAATGCTTCCTGCTGCCATCCCGCGGATGAACTCGCTTAACGGAGCTAGGGGGAGTCTCAGGCAGAGCCACCATTTCGCTTGTGGCGTCAGCCGAGGATCCCCTCGCAATAGCTCTGCCTCATCCGAGCACCCTGCGAGGGTCCCCCAAGCAATCAGCGCGACCGAAGTCGCAATCAAGATGCGCATCGAGTGGTGCCTTCCGAGAAACGATGTCCCCCGAAACCTACCCACTGCTGCGAAAGGATGCACCTACCTCAGTTCGCTGCCTGTGGAAGACCTACGACGAACAAGGCCGCGCGGCGCGCTATCTCTTGCAACCATCCGCGGTAAGTCATGTCATCCGAGCCTAGGTAGACGCAGCTGCCCAACGCCGCCAACTCTTCCTCAAGGGTGCGCTCGGACACTGTCGTCCCAAGAAGCGACTGGATCTCTTCCACGAGCGAAGTTGCGCTGTCCGGCTCGTGCTGGAGGTACAACTTGAAGCGTTCCCCAAAGTCCCCCCTGGGCTTCAGAAATCCTGGTGGTAGTACGCACCCATCAAGTGCTTGAGATGCGGGGCAGTCACGCAACACCTCCGATCATGGCTTCAGGGAAATGAAGTAAACACGCGGAAGCCCTGCGGCATCGCCATGTCCCGTTCGAGAACCAAGCGGACGCTACGCACGTCATGAAGGGTGCCAGACCGGTCGAGTCGATTGACCGATCACATGCGTAGAAGACCACTCGAACGACCCACGCGGGACACCGCTCGCCAACCACTCTCTGATGCGAGTTCTCTGACTCCTCATCGTCGCCCGAATCGCGGCTTCTGCTCTCGCCTGATCTTGAAAAGTGGACGCGTATGGAATTCGAGGCAACCGATCGAGCCGTGCCGCCAGCTCGGCTCTGGACTTGCCCACATGCTCTCTCAGCGTATGACTGCCGCCGCACCTCATGTGCGCGCATCCAGTCCCTTCCGTACGCGCTGGCCAGCCTGACCCGTCCGGCCTCCGACCGCAGCGCGAGCCGGGCCCGCACGAACGGACCGAGCCTCGTCTGGATACCCGTGATCGTGGTCGCGCCGGCGTTCAACCCCAACGACGCGGTGTACGCCAGGTCGCGGAGGTGATCGAGCATCGCGAGGAACCGAGGACCCTCCGCGGCGATCTTCGCGACGTTCAGGCCACCGGCGGCCGCGTTCGCCGTGCCCGCCGTGACCAGACCCACCAAGAACCCGGCAGCCTGGATGATCACTGCGTCGCGCAGCAGATCGTGGACGAGGTCGAGGATCGCGTCGCGCTGTGCCTGCACTGCCGCCGCATAGTCGGAGCACGACCGAGCCAGGTAGCCGGCCTCCTCGGCCAGCTCGCCCACGGCATCGCGCAGTCGACCCAGCGCATCGATCGCCATCGGGATCTCCGGCGACCGTTCACCCCACAGATGCGAGATCGCTCGGGCAATCAGCTCAGCGAGCGAGTCCAGGTGGTCGGACAGCCCCGTCCACACCGACGCGACGGCGTGCAGCGCATCGAGATCGGCGTCCGGCCAAACGAACCCCTCGACGTGATCGAGGATCGCGTTGGCCCACCCAGGCAGCGACGAGGGATCACCACCCAACGACGGCGGCGGCACGAACGACGACACCTCGTAGGGATGCTCGACCCGCAGCGACGGCCACGCCCCTGGATCCAACGCGGCTGAGGCGAGGTCGGCGCGCACGTGGTTGTCCAGGCACCCAGCACACAACCGCGCCGTCGCCCCCAGGGCAGCAACAACATCCTCGAACGCTGCCACCGCCAGCGCAGCGGTGTCGTCGTACGAAGCGGCCCACGCCGACGCGAACGACGAGTCGCCCGCCATCCCCGCAGACCTGGCCAGCCCTTCACCCAGCCGCGTGTGGTGCAGCGCCGCGTACTGGTTGGCGTCCCGCAGCACTTGGAACGCCTCGGTGTAGCCCACCCCCGCGATCGCCAGGTTCGTCATGACCACCAGCCTCACTCGCAGAACGCGCGTGCAGCGGCCCAGAACGCAATCTGTGGAGAACTCCGACGTCAGCTGTCGAAGCCGAGCCCCACCTTGTCGAGGCCGCGCAGCCAGAGGTTGCGCTTGCCGGCGTTGCGGTCGGCGCGATCGAGCGACCAACGGGTCAAGTTGATGCCGGCGGAGCGAGCGGGCTCAGGCGGGAACGGCAAAGGCTTCTCGCGCACCATCTGGAGCGACGTCCGCTCGGTCTCCTCACCAGCGAGCAGGTCGAGGACGACGTCCGCCCCGAACCGGGTGGCTGCGACGCCGAGCCCGGTGTAACCGAGCGCGTACCCGACCCTGCCGCCGTAGGCCGTTCCGTAGAACGCGGTGAAGCGCGAGCAGGTGTCGATCACCCCGCCCCAGCGGTGCGTGAACCGGAGCCCCTCGAGCTGGGGGAACGTGTCAAAGAACTGGGCGGCCAGCAGGCCATGGGTGCGGTCGGACTGCTCGAGCGAACGGTCGACCTTCGAGCCGTAGTAGTAGACGGCGTCGTAGCCGCCCCAGAGGATCCTCCCGTCGCGCGTCTGCCGGTAGTAGTGGAACTGGTTAGCGCAATCACCGACGCCCTCCCGACCGGCCCAGCCGATCGAGGCCAGCTGCTCGGCCGAGAGCGGCTCGGACATCAGCACGTAGTCGTAGACCGGCACCGACATGAGTCGCAGCCGACGCAGCAGCGGTGGGAAGGCGTTCGTGCAGAGCGCCACCCGGGGCGCCGACACGGCTCCGCCGTTGGTGACGACCTCGACACGCGCTCCGGACGGCGTCACCGACCGCACCCACGTGCCCTCGTGGATCACCACCCCGGCGTCCAGGCACGCCTGCCGCAGCCCCCACGCCAAGCGAGCCGGCTCGACCAACGCGGTGCCGCGGGCGTCGCGCATGCCGGCCATGTAGGTGGGTGAGCCGACGAGGGCGCGGACGTCGGGTCCTTCGAGCAGGTCGATGTCGTGGCCGGCAGCGCGCATGGCGCATCCCAGCTCACGAAGCTCGGCGATCTGGTGGGGCTCGGATGCCACGGAGAGCTCGCCGGTCTCCTCCCAGTGACAGTCAATGCCGTGCCTGGCGATCGTGTCGCCGATCGCGCGCAGGTTCTCGGCGCCGAGCTCGTCGAGGCTCGCCAGCTCGTCCGGCCAACGCTCGAGGCCGTTGCCGAACCCGTGGGTCAGGGACGCCGAGGCGAAGCCGCCGTTGCGACCGCTCGCCTCGCTGCCGCAGCGACCTGCCTCCAGCAGCACCACCCGACGTCCGGGGTCGCGCTCGAGTGCTCGCAGCGCCGTCCAGAGGCCGCCATACCCACCGCCCACGACGACGAGGTCGGCGTCCGCACGGCCGACCAGGTGCGGCAGGGCGGGGGGTCGAGCGACGTCGTCGAGCCAGTAGACCTCCGGCCTCGCGGTGGCCAGAGCCTCGGCCGCCCAGGCCGGTGAGACGGTCACACCGCGACGCGGCGCCGTCGGCTCCGCACCTCCCCGGCCAGCACGATCGAGATCGACAAGACGATCATCACGGTGCCGATGACGTTGATCTGCATGGGCACGGTGCGGCGGCTCACGCCCCAGACGTACATCGGGAACGTCGTGGTGTTGCCGGAGTTCAGGTTCGTGATGATGAAGTCGTCGAACGAGAGCGAGAAGCTCAGCAGCGCGGCGCCCAGGATTCCGGGGAACACCAGCGGGAACGTCACCCGCCAGAAGGTCTGGGACGGCGTGGCGTAGAGGTCCATCGCAGCCTGCTCGAGCGTGTCGTTCATGCCAGCCAGCCGCGCCCGCACGGTGACGACGACGAACGAGAGGCAGAACATGATGTGGGCGATCAGGATCGTCCAGAAGCCGAGCTGGCCGGCGAACCCGGCGGCCACGAACATCGCGAGCAGCGACGAGCCCAGCACGATCTCGGGCGCGGCCATCGGCAGGAAGATCAGCAGGTTGCTGGCCGATCGTCCGCGGAAGTCGTGGCGCACCATCGCGAACGCCGCGAGCGTGCCGAGGATGGTCGCCACCAACGTCGCGATCAGACCGATCTGGATGCTGCGCCCGAGCGCCTCGCACATCGACGGGATCGGCGCAGGGATTGCGCCAGTTGTCGAGCGTGAAGCCCTTGAACTGGTAGACCTTCGACTGCTCGCTGGTGGGCTTGTTGAAGCTCATCAGCACCACGATCGCGATCGGCACGAACGTGTAGGCGAGCACCAGCAGTCCGAGGATCAGGACGACGTGCCGTCGCAGCCAGGCAATCGGCGTGAGGCAATCGGCGAGGCCATCAGAGCAGCTCCTCGGTCCCTGCCCGACGCACGTAGACGAGCACCAACGCCAGGATCATCGTCATCAGGATCACTGACAGCGCGCCGGCCGCCGGGTAGTCGTTGGCGTCGGTGAACAGGCTCTGGATGACGCCGCCGATCATGCGCGTGTTGGTGTTGCCGAGCAGCTCGGCGTTGATGAAGTCACCGACCGCGGGGATGAACGTGAGCAGCGTGCCCGAGACGACGCCAGGCAGCGAGAGCGGCCAGGTCACCTTGAAGAAACCGGTGATCGGGTTGGCGTAGAGGTCGTTGGAGGCCTCGATCAGCCGGTAGTCGATCTTGTCGAGGCTCGCGAACAACGGCAGCACCATGAACGGCAGGAAGTTGTAGGTGAGCCCGGCGACCACCGCGACGGGCGTGGCCAGCAGTCGCCCGTCGTCACCGAGGACCTGCAGGAACTGCAGGCTGTTGACGATGAACCCGTCGTCGGCGAGCAGCAGCTTCCACGACAGCGTGCGCACCAGGAAGCTGGTGAAGAACGGCGCGACGACGAGCACCAGCATCAGCGTCTTCCAGCGGCCGGCCTTGAACGCGATCGCGTAGGCGAGCACGTAGCCCAGCACCAAGCAGAAGGCCGTGGCGATGCCGCCGTACAGCAGCGAGCGCAGCATCGGCTGCCAGTAGTCGGCGATGGCGTCGGTGAAGTTGCCGAAGGCGTACGACATCTCGTAGCCGCGGAAGTCCGAGCCCGACGGATCGTAGAGGCTGGTGCCGATCAGCGAGTAGAACGGGAACGCGAAGAACAGCAACAACCACAGAGCGCCCGGGATGATCAGCAGATATCCCGTGCGACCGCGCTTGCGCGTCGACGCGTCAGCCATCCGTGTCGACCTTCTGAGCGCCGGCGTTGGCGTCCTGGTTCTGGTCGAGCAGGAAGGCGTACTCCGGCCGCCAGGACAGCTCGACCGACTCGCCGCTGCGATACATGCGGCTACGACCGGTGTTCTGCTGGAACACCTGGAGCTCCTGCCCCCACGGCATCCGCACCAGGTAGGCCGTCGAGACGCCCACGAAGCTGACGTCGGTGATGACGCCGCCGGGGATCGTGTTGCCCGGTGCGTCGAGCTCCTCCCGGGCTCGCCGATCAGCACCTTCTCGGGTCGGATGCCGACCCAGCCGGCCGTGCCCTCGGTGTGCGCCCGGCCGGTGGGCACCGTGACCGGGATGCCCTGCATGTCGACCGTGACGAGGTCGGCGGCGCGCGACGTGACGGTGCCGGCGATCAGGTTCGACTGACCGAGGAAGTTCGCCACGAAGGTCGAGCGCGGATTCTCGTAGAGCTCAGCTGGCGCGCCCATCTGCTCGATGACGCCCTGGTTCATCACGGCCACGGTGTCGGCCATGGTCATGGCCTCCTCCTGGTCGTGGGTGACGTGGATGAAGGTGAGTCCGACCTCGGTCTGGATCCGCTTGAGCTCGATCTGCATCGAGCGGCGCAGCTTGAGGTCGAGGGCGCCGAGCGGCTCGTCGAGCAGCAGCACCTCCGGCTTGTTGATCAAGGCGCGCGCGAGGGCGACGCGCTGCTGCTGGCCGCCCGAGAGCTGAGCCGGCTTCTTCCGCGCCTGGCTGGTGAGCTCGACGAGCTCGAGCATCGCTGCCACCTGAGCCTCGACGTCCTTCTGCTTGCGACGACGTAATCCAAAGGCGACGTTCTCGAAGATGTCGAGGTGCGGGAAGAGCGCGTAGCTCTGGAAGACCGTGTTGACGGGACGCTGGTAGGGCCGCGATGCGGTGATGTCGTTGCCAGCCAAGGTGATCGTGCCGCTGGTCGGTGACTCGAGACCCGCGACCATGCGCAGCGTGGTGGTCTTGCCGCAGCCCGACGGTCCGAGCAGCGCGAAGAACGAGCCCCGCGGGACGTCGAGGTCGAGCGAGTCGACGGCGGTGAAGGTCGCGAACTCCTTGGTCAGCGCCGAGAGTCGAAGACCGTCGTACGCACCGCCGGTCACGACCTCGCTGGTCTGCTCAACCGCCTGTGACATTGGCCCAGTCCCTCTCGTATTGGATCGACTGCCGGTCGTCGAGCGGCATGAAGTCGAACGTGCTGGCGAGGGTCTCCTCGTCGGGGAAGATCAGCTGGTTGTCCACGAGCGAGGGGTCGACCTTCTCCATCTCGGCGCGCGCCCCCTCGACCGGGCAGATGTAGTTGACCCAGGCTGCGAGCTTCGCGGCGACCTTGGGCTCGTAGTAGTAGTCGATCCACGCCTCGGCGTTGCCTTGGTGCGTCGCCTTGTTCGGCACCAGCATGTTGTCGCTCCAGAGGGCCAGCCCCTCCTCGGGCACGACCCACTTGATGTCGGGATTGTCGAGGGTCGCCTGGATGACGTCGCCCGACCACGCCTCGCAGGCGAGCACGTTCCCGGCGGCGAGGTCGGTCAGGTAGTCGTTGCCGGAGAACGCCCGGATCTGGCCGTCGGCCACCACCTGACGAAGGTTCTCTATGGCGTTCTCCCACTCGGTGGGCGTGAACTGATCGGGGTCGGCGCCCTGGGTCTTGAGGACGAACGCCATCGTGTCGCGCATCTCGGTGAGCAGGGTGACGCGACCCTTGAGATCGGAGCGGGTGAGCAGCTCGGAGAACGAGCGCACCTCGCCGACCTTCGCGGCGTTGTAGGCGATTCCGGTCAGGCCGCTCTGCCAGGGCGCGTGGTAGGTGAGGTCCTTGTCCCACTGCCGGTTGCGCAGCGGGGCGATCAGGTTCTGGTGCAGGTTGGGCACCTTGGCCGGGTCCAGGGGCTGGATCCAGCCCAGCGAGATCATCCGCGCCGCCATCCAGTCGGTCAGCACGATCATGTCGCGCTCGATCGGCTCGCAGGCCCCGAGCTGGTTGCGCACCTTGGCGTAGAACTCGGCGTTGTCGTTGACGTCGTCGGTGTAGCTGACCTGGATGCCGGTGCGCTTCTGGAACTCCTGGAGGGTGGACGTCGCCTTCTTGCGAGGGTCGATGTAGCCGGTCCAGTTGGAGATGATGAAGTCGTTGTCGCTGCTCGAGACGTCGCGCGCCAGGCAGGTACGCGGGGTCCTGCTGGGCGCCCTCGGCGCTGAAGAACGGCAGCTTGAGCGCGGCACCACCGACGCCGAGCGCAGCGACCGCCCGCCCGTCTGCAGCAACCGACGGCGTGAGAGCCCACCGCGTCCGCTCGTTGTCGCGGTCATCCGACTCCGATCCCCGTGCGCTCGACTGCCCCGGCCATTCGGATCGTGCCACCGGCGGCGCCAATTCGACAAGGGATCCGTCGAGATGAAACACGCTCGCAACGAAATCCATCGTTTGTGTCGCCGCACACGCTGGTCGCGAGCGGCCTGGGTGCCGTACCTTGCGGCCATGAGCCGCAAGCCGATCGCAGCCCATCTCGACGACGTCTCGAAGGCCATCATCGAGCAGCTCCAGCAGGACGGCCGCCGGTCCTACGCCGCGATCGGCAAGGTCGTCGGGCTGTCGGAGGCCGCGGTCCGGCAGCGCGTGCAGAAGATCATCGACTCCGGCGTGATGCAGATCGTGGCGGTCACCGACCCGATGCAGCTCGGCTTCGCTCGCCAGGCGATGGTCGGCATCAAGGCGAGCGGGCCACTCGACCCGGTCGCCGATGCGCTCGCCGAGCTCGCACGAAGTCGACTACGTGGTGGTCACGGCCGGTTCCTACGACCTGCTCGCCGAGGTCGTGTGCGAGAGCGACGACCATCTCCTCGAGCTGATCTCCGGCAAGATCCGCACGATCCCGGGGGTCTCGGCGACCGAGACCTTCATGTACCTCAAGCTGCGCAAGCAGAGCTACTCGTGGGGTGTGCGCTGAGCCTGTCAAGCCCGTCGAGCCCGTCGCTGTGGCATGACACGGCCGACCAGTGCGCCCCGCGGTCCCAGCTGGCAGGTGACCTCCAGGTCGACGTCGCCATCGTCGGTGCCGGCTTCACCGGACTCTGGACGGCGTACTACCTCGCGTCGCTCGACCCCACGCTGCGCATCGTCGTGCTCGAGGCCGAGCACGTGGGGTTTGGCGCGTCGGGCCGCAACGGCGGCTGGTGCTCCGCGCTCTTCCCGGCCTCGCTCGACACCCTGGCCAGGCTCTCGACCCGAGGCGATGCCCTGGCCATGCACGCCCAGATGCGCGGCACGATCGCCGAGGTCGAGCGGGTCTGCGAGGTCGAGGGGATCGACGCCCAGCTCGCCCGAGGCGGCACCATCACCCTGGCCCGGTCGAGTGCCCAGTGGACCCGCGCGCAAGCCGAGGTCGCCCACGCCCGGTCGTGGGGGCGCGACCCGGACGACGTCCGCCTGCTCGACCGTGCCGAGGCCGACGCGGTGCTGACCGCGGCGGGCAGCCTCGGCGCGACCTACACGCCCGACTGCGCCGCCCTGCACCCCGTGCGGCTGGTCACGCGGGCTGGCCCGCGCCGTCGAGGCTCGCGGCGTCGTCGTGCACGAGCGAACTCGTGTCACCGCGGTCGACCCTGGCGTTGCGCGCACGGCCCACGGCACGGTGCGGGCCGAGCACGTCGTGGTCGCCACCGAGGGCTACACGCCGTCGCTGCCGGGCCGGCACCGCAACGTGGTGCCCGTCTACTCGCTGATCATCGCCACCGAACCACTGCCCGAGGCCGCGTGGGAGGCGATCGGGCTGCGGCGTCGGGAGACCTTCGCCGACCACCGACACCTGATCATCTACGGCCAACGCACGGCCGACGACCGCCTCGTCTTCGGCGGCCGAGGTGCGCCGTACCACTTCGGCTCGCGCGTGAGACCGGAGTTCGACCGCGACGAACGGGTCTTCGCCTCCCTCTACGCAACACTGCTCGACCTCTTTCCACACCTGCGCGGCACCCGCGTGACGCACAGCTGGGGCGGACCGCTGGCCATCCCCCGCGACTGGATGGCCTCGGTCGACCTCGACCGCAGCACCGGGCTGGCCCGCGCCGGTGGCTACGTGGGCGACGGCGTGAGCACCACCAACCTCGCCGGCCGCACCCTGGCCGACCTGATGCTGCACCGCGACACCGACCTCACCCGGCTGCCGTGGGTGGGCCACCGCTCCCGCGCCTGGGAGCCCGAGCCGTTGCGCTGGCTCGGCATCAACGCCGGACTCCGCTCGATGGCGCTCGCCGATCGGGAGGAGGCGCTCACCGGGCACCCGAGCCGGATCGCGCGACTCGCCGCCCCCCTCCTGGGCTAGCTCGGGCTAGAGCCCGTTCGCGGCCGTGCGCTCCGGTACCCGCCCGGCGTGCAGCCAGGCGTCGAAGAAGTCGGTGAGGTCGTCGCCAGCGAGCTCCTCCACGAGAGCCTCGAAGTCAGCGGTGGAGGCCGCTCGACCGCGGTACCGCTCGACCCACTCCTTCAGGACGGCGTCCAGGCCCGACTGGCCGATCCGCTCGCGGAGCGCCACGACCACCATCGCGCCGCGCACGTAGAGCGCGCGATGGAAGAGTCGGTGTCGGCCGGGGTCGGCCAGCCGGAACGACCAGAAGTCGGGGTCGAGCGCCTGCTCGTCGTACCAGCGAGCGACCTGCTGGTCGGCGCTCATCCCCCCGTGCATCTCGGTCCAGCGCAGCTCGGCGTAGGTGGCCAGCCCCTCGTTGAGCCAGAGGTCGCTCCACCGGTGCAAGGAGACCGCGTCGCCGAACCACTGGTGGGCCAGCTCGTGCACGAGCAGGGTTCGGCCTGCTGCCTCGTCGACGACGGGGTAGACCGGCCGCGACTGGGTCTCGAGCGCGATGCCCGGGTTGAGCGCGGTGACGACGCCGCCCGCGGTCGTGAACGGATAGGGGCCGAACTGGGTCTCGAGCCAGTCCACGGTGCCCGGCGTCGCCCGGAGCAGCCGCCACGAAGAGCGCCGCTGCGGCGCTGGCACGGCTCGCGACACGGCGTACACGTGGTGGCGGCCGCCGACGTCGTCGCGCTCGATGCGGAACCGTCCGGCCGCGAAGAACGCCAGGTAGGGAGCCATCGGCTCGTCAGCCCGCCAGTGCGTGGTCGCCTGGTCGCCGTGCACCCGTCGGCGCACCTGACGTCCGTTTGCGACGACCTGGCGGTCGGCGTCGGTGGTGATGCGCAGGTCGAACGTCGCCTGGTCGCTCGGGTGGTCGTTGGCGGCGAACCACCAGGGGGCCATGTGCGGCTGACCGACCGTGACCACCTCGTGGTCGGCCGCGACCCAGCTGCGCTCACCGCGCCACGAGACCGTGCCCGGGCGACCCGCGTAGGCGACGAGCACGGTGACCTGCTGCCCGGCGCGCAAGCGACGGCGGGGCGTGATCCGCACCTCGTGCCGTGACGGCTTGGTGAACCTGGCCGACACACCGCCGACGTTGACCCACCGCACGGGCAGGAGCAGGTCGAGGTGGAAGGTGGTCAGCGCGCGAGTGGCTCGCAGTCGCAGCCGGGTGGTGCCGCTGATCTGGCGAGTGGCGAAGTCGTAACGATCGCGGACGTCGTAGTGCAGCACGTCGATGCCAGCGTTGCCGTCCAGCGGGAAGTAGCGGTCGCCGACCCCCCACGAGCCGCTCCGACCTGCGGGGCGGGACGCCGGCGCGGAGTCGGCCGGAGCGACCACACCAGTGGCGACGCCAGCACGCCGACCACGACCCGGGCGATCCGCACCCCTCGACCGTAGGGCCTGCCCGCACCGCCCCTCGCGCCGACGCGCCGCGCCGCGGGCAGCGATGCGCACGCCGCAGAAAATGGGTTGCGCCGTCCACCGTCGCGCCGCCATCCTGGTCACACCGACATCGGAAACTGCCCTTGGGTTCAAGGGGGTCCCGCTGAGAGGAGCTGACATGTCCATGACTGTCCTCGGCCTGCCCGCCGACCACCTCCTCGACGAAACGAGCACCTCCACCGATGTCTACCTCGGACTTCTTCTCTGACCTACCCGCACCGCACAGCACCACTCGACGGGATCGACCCGTCCTTCGTCTTCGACTTCGCCGCCTACGACGACCTCGACGACACCCGCCAACGTTGGTCGACGTTCCTGAGCGTCGAACCGCTCAGTCGCGGCCCCGAACCACGCCCCGAGTGGGTGGTCACGTCGCAGGGCGCGATCGACACCGAGCTCGGGATCCTGAAGACCGGCAAGGAGGCCGACGTCTTCCTGCTCGAGCGAGCCGATCCGCTCGAGCCCGAGCGCGGGGTCGTGATGGCCGCCAAGCGCTACCGCGCGCCCGAGCACCGCACGTTCCACCGCTCGGCGAGCTACACCGAGGGCCGCTCGATGAAGCGCTCGCGCGACGAGCGGGCACTCAAGCGCAAGAGCACCTTCGGTCGCGAGGTCGCGGCCGGCGAGTGGGCGATCTCCGAGTGGGAGGCGCTCAAGCGGTTCTGGTCGCTCGGGCTGCCCGTGCCCTACCCCGTGCAGATCGACGGCACCGAGATCCTGATGGAGTGGATCTGCGTCGACGGCGACACCGCGCCCCGGCTCGCCCAGACGCGGCCGGAGCCGGAGCTGCTCGCCTCGTACTACGACCAGCTGTGCGACGCGCTCGCGACGATGGTGCAGGCCGGCGTCGTGCACGGCGACCTCTCGGCCTACAACATCCTCGCGGCGGGCGAGCGACTGGTGATCATCGATCTCCCGCAGATCGTCGACCTGGTGGGCAACGTCAACGGCATGGACTTCCTGCTGCGCGACTGCACCAACATCTGCACCTGGTTCCGGCAGAAGGGCCTCGAGCGCGCCGACGAGCAGGAGCTCTTCGGCGACCTGATGGCCCATGCCTTCTGA
Source organism: uncultured Actinomycetota bacterium (assembly GCA_963781575.1). Taxonomy (GTDB): domain Bacteria; phylum Actinomycetota; class Actinomycetes; order Propionibacteriales; family Nocardioidaceae; genus Nocardioides. The sequence continues at coordinate 269,641 of CAWAGM010000009.1, forward strand.
CACTGCACTCGCTGGCCCAGCACCAGTAGGTTCGGCGGCGTGAAACACACCCGCGGTCGAGTCGTCCAGATCGAGTCGCTGGCCGACCTCGATCGGCGGCTCGCCACGGGCGCCCACCTGCTTCCGGCCTGGCGGGTTCACGGCCTCGACCTGCGCGAGCGCGGCGACGCACTCATGACCTGCCGGGTCGCCGGCGCCGCCTTTCTCGGCTGCACCTTCGCTCCGGGGGACGACGACCGCCTGGTCGCCGCCGGAGCGCTCGTGCTGCCCGAGATCGGTCGAGCGCCGCTGGACGTCTATCGGGCCGAGCTCTACACCGCCGACGAGCTCTACGACACCGACGCCTACAGCGACTCCCTGGACGCCCGCGGCTACGCCTGGTCGCAGCGAGTGCCCGACCGCGACGACACCCTCGCCGCAGCCCTGCACGACCACGCCATCGACGGCGCCCTCCGCTCCTGGGTCGCCGGACGCGCGCATCGTCGGGGTGATGGGTGGGCACGCCGCCGTGCGCGGGAGCGCCGGGTACGCCGACGCGGTGGCGCTCGGCCGCATCCTGGGCGTCCACCAGGTGGTAGCGACCGGTGGCGGCCCGGGAGCGATGGAGGCAGCCAACCTCGGCGCGCGGCTGGCTCGCTCCGACGACCGCCAGGTGGCCGCAGCACTCGAGCAGCTGGCGACGGCCCCGTCGTTCCGCCCGCTGATCGACCCGTGGCTCGCAGCGGCCCGCGCGGTGGCGCGCACCCTGCCCGTCGACGTCGAGACGCTCGGTGTGCCGACCTGGCGTTACGGGCACGAGCCGCCCAACCTGTTCGCCACCGCGATCGCGAAGTACGTCGGCAACGCCGTGCGCGAGGCCGTGCTGCTGGAGGTCTGCAACGCCGGCATCGTCTTCCTGCCCGGCGCCGCGGGCACGGTGCAGGAGGTCTTCCAGGACGCCTGCGAGAACTACTACGCCGACGAGGTGTCGATCGCGCCGATGGTGCTGGTGGGCCGCGACTACTGGACGTCGACGCTGCCGGTGTGGCCCCTGCTCGAAGCACTCGCCGCCGACCGCGCGATGGCCGACCGGGTGCACCTGGTCGACACCGTGGCCGAAGCCGCCAGCCTCATCGGTGGCTGATCAGCCGACGGCGGCCCACGCCTCGCGGATCGGCGATCACCTCGCGGTAGTGGTCGACCAACAGGCGGTTGACCGACGCCCACGAGCGGCCAGAGACGCTGCGCCGGGCGGCCAGGCCCATCCGCGTGCGGTGGAGCGGGTCGCCGGCGAGCACGTCGACGTAACGCGCCAGGTCGGCGGCGTCGCCGGGCTCGTAGAGGTATCCCGCGACCTTGTCGGCCACGACGTCGATCGGTCCACCGGCACGGGGCGCCACGACCGGCACGCCGGAGGCCAGCGCCTCCTGGGCCGACTGGCAGTAGGTCTCGTGGCGACCGGTGTGCACGAACACGTCGAGCGAGGCGTAGGCGGCCCCCAGCTCGTCGCCGTGCAGCACGCCGAGGAAGGCAGCGCCGGGGAGCAGGGTGCGCAACCGCTGCTCCTCCGGCCCGCCGCCGACGAGCACGAGGCGGTATCGGGGGTCGTCGGCGAGCACCGAGAGGAGGTCGAGCTCCTTCTCGGGAGCGAGCCGGCCGACGTACCCGACCAGGAGCCGGTCGTCGTCCGGACCGAGGAGCTCGCGACGCAGGCCTGAGCTGCGGCGCACCGGGTGGAACTGCTGGAGGTCGACACCCCGCGGCCACCGGGCCGTGTTGGGGACGTCGAGCTCGACCAGCTGCGACAGGCTCGCCGACGACGGCGCGAGCGTGCGGTCGACCCTGGTGTGGATCCGACGTGTCAGCCGGGCCATCGCGCGGGCGCCACCGGGCACCTCGTAGCGCTCGGCGAAGCCGACCAGGTCGGTCTGGTAGATCGCGACGGTGGGGATCCCCAGCTCGCCGGCCACCTTGGCCGCCTGGTAGCCGAGCGTCGCGGGCGAGGCGATGTGGATGACGTCGGGACGGAAGCGCAACATCATCGTGCGCAGCCGGCGTCGGGTCTCGAGCCCGATCTTGAAGTCCTTGTAGAACGGCAGGCTCGCACCGCGGGCGTGCCGCACGCGGAAGCCCGGCGTACATGTCCGGGCCGGTGGGTGCCACCAGCTCGGCTGCATGGCCCTCGGCGGAGAGGTGCTCGAGCACCCGCCGCACCGAGTTGGTCACTCCGTTGATCTGCGGAAGGAACGACTCGGCAACCACCAGCACGCGCAGGCGGTCATCTGTCAGCGGGGTCGACGGGGTCAGCGGGACCAGCGGAACCAGGTCAGCCATGACTCGGACGCTAGGGACGCCGGCGCAACAAACGCCCCACCCGGCATGACCCCGAGGTGAACGTCACTGGTCGAGCAAGAACGCTGAGTCGGCGTACGTTTGCGCCGACTCGGCCTAGGGTGCCGAGATGAACGTCACACGTCGGGGCCTGTTCCGATCTGGTGCCCTCCTCGGCAGCGCCGTCACGGTGTGGCGAGGCGCCGCTTCCGCGACGATGCCCGCCGGCCGTGCGCGGCACGCTCGACCAGGTGCTGCGCCGCGGAAGGCGCAACAAGCTCGGCTACGCCCGACTGGTGGTGCGGCCGGGAGAGCAGCACGGACTGCGCACCGATCTCGGCGTCGCCGCGCGGAGCGGCCGCATCGCGTCGACGTCGTCCGATCATCGCCTTCGCCCAGCTGAGCGACGTGCACATCGTCGACGTCCAGTCGCCGCTGCGGGTGGAGTGGGTCGACCGGTTCGACGACCCATCGCCGGTGCCGGCGGTCGGCATCTTCGCCTCGGCCTACCGACCCCACGAGATGCTGACAGCCCACATCGCCGACGCCATGGTGCGCGAGCTGAACCAGATCGGGGTCGGACCGGTCACCGGACGTCGCCTCGCCCTGGCCATCCAGACCGGCGACAACTCCGACAACTCCCAGCTGCAACGAGGTGCGCTGGAACATCGACCTACTCGACGGCGAACGCGTGCGCGCCGACTCCGGCGACCTGCGTCGCTACGAGGGAGTGGCCGACAACGACCCACTGACCTACGACCCGGCCTACTGGCACCCCGAGAAGCCACCGGCCGGGAAGGGACCGGACGTCGGCAAGCGCCGCTACGGACTCCCGACCGTCCCCGGTCTGCTCGACGCCGCGCGACGCCCGTTCCGGGCCGAGGGCCTGCGGATGCCGTGGTACGCCGTGTTCGGCAATCACGACGGCCTGGTGCAGGGCAACTTCCCTGCCGAGACGCTGCAGCTGAACGCGATCGCCACCGGTCCCCTGAAGATCATCTCCCCGCCGGCCGGACTGTCCCCCGCCCAGCTGCTCAACTCCCTGACCTCGGGCGACCTCGGTGGCCTGCTCGGGTCGCTGCTGCTCTCCCCCGGCGTCCGTCAGGTCACGGCCGACCGCAAGCGTCGGTTGATCGCGCGGTCGGCGATCGTCGAGGAGCACTTCGACACCACCGGATCGCCCCGCGGGCACGGATTCACCGCAGCGAACCGCCGCAACGGAACGGCGTACTACAGCTTCGACCGCGGGCGGTGCCGGTTCATCGTGCTCGACACGGTCAACCCCAACGGCTACGCCGACGGGTCGATCGACCAGACACAGTTCACCTGGCTGCAGGACCAGCTGCGCCGGTCGAGGGGTCGGATCGTGATGATCTTCAGCCACCACACCTCCTCGACCATGAACAACCCGCTCATCGCGACGGGCGCCGACCTCACGCCCCGCGTGCTCGGCGACCAGGTGCTCGCGCTGCTGCTGGCGCACCCGGAGGTCGTGGCCTGGGTCAACGGCCACACCCACCGCAACGAGATCTCGGCTCACCGCCGCGGCACGTCGGGTGGCTTCTGGGAGATCAACACCGCGTCCCACATCGACTGGCCCCAGCAGTCGCGGATCATCGAGCTGCTCGACAACCGCGACGGTACGCTGTCGATCTTCACCACGATGGTCGACCACAGCGGACCGGTGTCCTACCGCGGTGACCTCAGCACCAGCCGGCAGCTCGCCTCGCTCGGCCGCGAGCTGGCCGCCAACGACTGGCACGACCGCACGGACGCCGGACTCGGACGCCGCAAGGACCGTAACGTCGAGCTGGTCACGGTGATGCCGGGCTGACTGGTCGGGACGGCCGGGGGTTCAGCTCTCGGTCGCCGCGAGCTGCCCACAGGCGCCGTCGATCTCGCGGCCGCGCGTGTCACGCACCGTGGTCGGGATGCCCTTGGCCTCCAGCCGGCGCACGAACTCGCGCTCGTCGGCGGGGTCGGACGCCGTCCACTTCGAGCCAGGCGTGGGGTTCAGCGGGATCAGGTTGACGTGCACCCAGCCCCAGTCGCCGCGCTCGCGGAGCACGTCACCGAGCAGATCGGCGCGCCAGGCGTGGTCGTTGATGCCGCGCATCATGGCGTACTCGATCGACACCCGTCGCTTGGTGACCTTGGCATAGTTCCACGCGGCGTCGACGGTCTCGGCGACGGAGTACCGGGTGTTGATCGGCACCAACTCGTTGCGCAGCTCGTCGTCAGGTGCGTGCAGACTCAGCGCCAATGTGACGGGGATGCCTTCCTCGGCCAGCTGGTTGATCCGCGGTACCAGGCCGACGGTCGAGACGGTGATGCCGCGCGCCGACATGCCGAGGCCGTCGGGCGTCGGCTCGGTGAAGCGTCGGATGGCGCCGATCACCGCCTTGTAGTTGGCCAGCGGCTCGCCCATGCCCATGAACACGATGTTGGACACGCGGCCGGGGCCGCCCGGCACCTCGCCGCGGGCCATGGCGCGGGCTCCGGCGACGACCTGCTCGACGATCTCGGCCGTCGACATGTTGCGCTGCAGACCACCCTGCCCGGTCGCACAGAAGGGGCAGGCCATGCCACAGCCGGCCTGACTCGAGACGCACATGGTGGCGCGGTCGGGGTAGCGCATGAGCACCGACTCGACGAGCGCCCCGTCGAACAGCTTCCACAACGTCTTGCGCGTGGTGCCCTTGTCGGCCTCCATCGTGCGCAGCGGCGTCATCAGGTGGGGAAGCAATGCCTCGACCAGGTCGCCGCGCTGGCCGGCGGGGAGGTCGGTCATCTCGGCCGGGTCGTCGACCAAGCGGGCGAAGTAGTGGGTCGAGAGCTGCTTGGCGCGGAACCCTGGGAGTCCCTGCTCCTCGAGCAGCGCCTTGCGTTCTGGCGCCGTGAGGTCGGCGAGGTGGCGGGGCGGCTTCTTGCGTCCGCGTGGCTCCTCGAACACCAGGGGCAGGGTCTTGATCTCCGACATGACCCACCCAGTCTCGCACCGGGACCGAACTCGGCCTAACCGTCGTTCTGAATCAGCAGCCAGATCGTGAGCGCCGCCACCGCCAGGACCACGACCGCGGTGATCACCATGCCGACCAGCATGTACTTGCCGAACCGACGGGTGCGCGGCACGGCCAGCAGCACGAGCGGGACGCCGAAGATGATCGCCGAGAAGGGGAAGAGCTCCTCGGCCCTCTGGTCGTCGAAGAGCTGGCTCAGTAGCGCGCCGAACGTCCCGGGTATCGAGATGACGACCACCAGGCCGGTGAAGAAGCCGCTGAGCGGGGTGAAGACCGGGTGCCCGCGGTGCCACCAGCTCGGCGCGGCGCGACGTCCGGGCTTGTTCGCCTGGGAGTCGTGCGCAGCGCGGCTCGTGTGCTCGTCGGTACTCATCACCCTTGATCGTAGGGTGACCAGCCCCACCGCGTTGCCGGACCTGGACTTCAGGTGAAGACGGCGTAGTGCAGCAGCAGCCAGACCGGGGCGATGGTGGCCAGCAGCGAGTCGAGCCGGTCCATGAGGCCGCCGTGGCCGGGGATGACCTGGCTCATGTCCTTGATGCCGAGGTCGCGCTTCATGACCGACTCGCAGAGGTCCCCCAGCGTCGCCATCACGGCAGCGATCAGGCCCAGGCAGACTCCCACCCACCAGTCGCCCTCGAGGAGCGTGACGACCAGCACCCAGCCCGCCGCCATGGTGAAGAGCAACGAGCCGGCAAAGCCCTCCCACGACTTCTTGGGCGAGATCACCGGCGCCATCGGGTGCTTGCCGAAGAGCACTCCAGCGACGTAGCCGCCGATGTCGGAGGCGATGGTGACCAGGATGAACGTGACGATGCCTTGGACGCCGGCGTTGTCGATGCCACCCCCCTCGCGCCCCCCTTCGGAGAGCAGCAGTGCGACGAACGAGCCCAGGAACGGCACGTAGATCAGCGTGAAGACCGCGGCAGTGGAGGTCTTCACGTAGCCGTCGATGCCGCGTCGCAGCAACCACAACATCGTGACCAGCGCGGTCACGGCGGTCGCGGTGACGAGCGCGTTGGTGCCCCACACGTAGGCGACGACGACCATCACGGCACCGCCCAGCATCAGGGGCTGCTCGGGAAGGTCGATGTCCTTGGCCATCAGGCCTTGGCGCAGCTCCCAGATCGCGACCACGACGGCCACGACCACGATGACCATGAAAGCTGGCTTCCAGAAGACCAGCGACGCCGCAATGGCCGAGAGCAGTGCGACGCCCGAGATGATCGCGGCCTTCAGGTCACGACCGGCTCGACCGTGGTCCTTGGTCGGCGTCGTTGCCGCATCGGGGCCGAGGTCGGGGCTGGTATCGGTCATGGCGACCAGGCTGTGAGGTCTCAGACCTCGATCAGCTCGGCCTCCTTGTTCTTGAGCATCTCGTCGATGGCGTCGGTGTGGGCCTTGGTGACTCCATCGAGCCGCTTCTCGGCGCCGGTGACGTCGTCCTTGCCGACCTCGCCGTCTTTCTCGAGCTTCTCGAGCGCCTGCTTGGCGTTGCGGCGCAGGTTGCGCACGGCGACCCGGCCGTCCTCGGCCTTGGTGCGCGCCAGCTTGATGTACTCCTTGCGGCGCTCCTCGGTGAGCTCGGGGAAGACGCAGCGCAGCACGCGGCCGTCGTTCGAGGGGTTCACCCCGAGGTCGGAGTCGCGGACAGCTCGCTCGACGGCGTCCATCGAGGAGATGTCGAACGGCGCGATCATGATGACCCGCGCCTCAGGAGCGGTGAACGAGGCCAGCTGTTGGATCGGCGTCTGCGAACCGTAGTAGTCCACGGTGATCTTGTTGAACATGCTCGGCGTGGCCCGTCCGGCGCGGATTGCGGCGAACTCCTCACGGGTCGCGCTCACCGACTTGTCCATCTTGGCGTCGGCCTCGTTGAGGATGTCCTTGATCACGTCATTTCCTTCGGTTGGTCGTGCCTTCAGCCAGCGCTGACGAGCGTGCCGATCTTCTCACCCTGCACCGCTCGCAGGATGTTGCCCTCGGGCTCCATGCCGAACACGATCATCGGCATCTTGTTCTCTCCGCACAACGCGAAGGCGGTCTGGTCCATGATCCGTAGCCCGCGGGAGATCGCCTCGTCGTAGGTGAGGTCGTCGTACTTCGTGGCCGTCGGATCGATCTTGGGGTCGGCGCTGTAGACGCCGTCGACGCCGCTCTTGGCCACCAGGACGACGTCGCACTTGCTCTCCAGCGCGCGTTGGACGGCCACCGTGTCGGTCGAGAAGAAGGGCATGCCCATCCCCGCACCGAAGATGACCACGCGACCCTTCTCCATGTGCCGGATAGCGCGGCGCGGAATGTACGGCTCGGCGACCTGGCCCATCGTGATCGCGGTCTGCACCCGCGTCTCGACGTCCATCTTCTCCAGGAAGTCCTGCAGGGCCAGGCAGTTCATCACGATGCCGAGCATGCCCATGTAGTCGGCGCGCACCCGGTCCATGCCGCGCTGCTGCAGCTCGGCTCCGCGAAAGAAGTTGCCACCACCGGTGACGACCGCGATCTGCACGCCGGCCTCGGCCACGTTCGCGATCTCCCGAGCGATCTTCTGGACGACGTCGGGGTCGATCCCCACGTTGCCTCCACCGAAGACCTCACCCGAGAGCTTGAGGAGTACTCGCTTGTAGCCGGTCACGCGGTTCCTTCCGAGGTACGTCCGAAGTCTGCCCAGAGGCTAGCCGACCGTGGCCTCACGCCGGGAACGGGCAACGATCCTGTCGACGAAGCGCTGGTAGCGAGTCCAGGTGGTGCCGTCGTCCGCGTCGATCTGCAGCAGCATCTCCGGACGGCGCAGGGACTTCGACGTGAAGTTGTCCGAGCCGGTGAGCACGAACCGGTGCCTCACGCCGTCGGTCCCCACGTAGGAGACCAGGGTGAGCTTGTGGTGGATGTCGTCCCCGTCGGCGAAGACGCCCTCGTGCATCGACACCCCGGCGTCGCTCAGGATCTGACGCGGACGGGGCCCGACGCTGCGTCCGAGCACGACCTCCACGTCGGCGCCTTCCGCCTGCTTGGCGGCCAGCAGCTCGGCCAGCCCGACCCCCCGCTCATCGAGCCAGGCGTACATCACCACCCTGATCGTCGCGCCAGCCGACGGCACCGCGCCTAGCGCCTGCCGTACCGGGTCGGTGGACTCGTCGTAGCCGGGGTAGAACCAGACGCGATCGTCAGCCAGGTCGGCGTGCGGTTGAGGTGCGACGTCCGGCAGATCGCGGACGAGGCGGTCGAACCGGCGGTCGAGCACTCGACGCACGTCACGGCGGCCGACGTAGGCATACGTGTCGGTGTACTGCCGCGCTGACTGGTAGGTGAGGTTCATCGAGCCCATGAGGACGACGTCGCGGGAGTCGCCCGTCCGGGTGAACGACCAGGTCTTCTGGTGCAGCTCGCCGCGGGCGAGGAGCACGAAGGAGTCAGCCCGCGGGTCGGTCCCCAAGGCCCGTCGTAGACGGTCGGGCGCCTGCCAGTCGCCCGAGACGCTCGCGTCGGTCAGCACCTGCACGTGCACGCCTCGCTCGTGCGCGGCTGCCAGGGCCTCGGCCACAGGAACGAACGAGAACGAGTGGGCGACGATCCGGATCGTCTCTCCCGGCGGCGTGTGCCGGATCAGGCTGACGAGCTCCACGAAGGTCGTGTTCTGCTCCTCCTGGGCGCGGGGACGTGCCAGCAGGACGCCGGCTCGAGCCCGGAACGGCTCGTCGAGGTACCCGGGGGACGCGTCGGAGGGGCCCGGCTCGTCGGAGGGTGCACCACTGCAGGCACCCAGCACGAGTGCTGCGAGAAGCACGGAAATGACGGTGGGCCGGCCGAACCCGAAGGTGCGACCGGCCCACGCCATCACGGGGTGCCTCAGGCGCCGACCTCGAAGCGGGCGAACCGCTTCAGGGTGGTGCCGGACTCGTCAAGGACGGCCTTGACCGACTTCTTGTTCTCGACGACCGACGGCTGCTCCAGCAGGACGACGTCCTTGAAGAAGCCGTTCAGCCGGCCCTCGGTGATCTTGGCGATCGCCTGCTCGGGCTTGCCCTCCTCGCGCGAGGTCGCCTCGGCGATCTCCCGCTCCTTGGCGACGACGTCCGAAGGGACCTCGTCGCGCGTGAGGTACTGCGGGCGCATGGCAGCAGCCTGCATCGCCGCGGCACGGGCGGCGTCGGCGTCGCCGTCGTACTCGACGAGCACGCCGACCGCCGGGGGCAGGTCGGCGGCACGCTTGTGCATGTAGACGACCGTGGAGCCCTCGAAGTAGGCCACCCGACCGAGCTCGATCTTCTCGCCGATGCTGACGGCGAGGTCGTTGACGATCTCGCCGATCGGCTTGCCGTCGAGGACGACGGCCTTGAGCGCCTCGGCGTCGACGGCCTTGGCCTCGTCGGCCGCCTCCGCGATCCGCTGCGCTGCGGCCACGAAGTCGGCGCCCTTGGCGACGAAGTCGGTCTCGCAGTTCAGCTCGACCAGGGCACCCCCGGCGGTGGCGACCAGACCGGCGGAGGCCTCGCGCTCGGCGGCGCGCTCGGCCATCTTCTTGCCGCCCTTGATCCGCAGGATCTCGACAGCCTTGTCGAAGTCCCCGTCGGCCTCGGTGAGGGCCTTTTTGCAGTCCATCATGCCCGCGCCACTCTGCTCGCGGAGCTTCTTGACGTCGGCGGCGGTGATGTTCGCCATGCGTACTCCTTCGTACGTTGTCGCTAGTCGATCAGGACTCGGTGGTGGCCTCAGCCGGGACCTCGGCGTCGGCAGGAGCCTCGGCAACGGCCTCGGCGGGCACCTCGGCGGCGGTCTCGGCGGGCACCTCCGCAGGCTTGGCCTCGTCGGCAACGGCAGCAGCCTCGGCGCCCTCGGCAGCAGCGCCGGTGGCCTCGGCGGCCGGGGTCTCCTCAGCAGCGGGGGTCGCGGTGGCCTCGGCGGCAGCCTTGTCGGCGTCGCCACCGAGCAGCTCGCGCTCCCACTCGGCCAACGGCTCCTCGGCACCAGGGGTAGCGGTCTCGCCGGTCTTGACACCCGAGCGAGCGATCAGACCCTCGGCCACGGCGTCGGCGACCACGCGGGTCAGCAGACCGACCGCGCGGATGGCGTCGTCGTTGCCCGGGATCGGGAAGTCGACCAGGTCGGGGTCGCAGTTGGAGTCCAGGATGCCGATGATCGGGATCTTCAGCTTGCGGGCCTCCTCGACTGCGAGGTGCTCCTTGTTGGTGTCGACGATCCACACCGCGGACGGCGTGCGGGTCATCTCACGGATACCGCCCAGCGACTTGTTCAGCTTGTCGCGCTCGCGGCGCATCTGCAGCAGCTCCTTCTTGGTGCGGCTGCTGCCGGCGACGTCGTCGAAGTCGACCTCGTCGAGCTCCTTGAGGCGGTTGATCCGCTGGTGCACGGTCTGGAAGTTGGTGAGCATGCCGCCGAGCCAGCGCTGGTTGACGTAGGGCATGCCGACGCGGGTCGCCTGCTCGGCGATCGCCTCCTGGGCCTGCTTCTTGGTGCCCACGAACATCACGGTGCCGCCCTTGGAGACGGTCTCCTTGATGAAGGCGTACGAGCGGTCGATGTAGGCCAGCGACTGCTGCAGGTCGATGATGTAGATGCCGTTGCGCTCGGTCATGATGAAGCGCTTCATCTTGGGGTTCCAGCGACGGGTCTGGTGCCCGAAGTGGACGCCGCTCTCGAGGAGCTGGCGCATGGTCACGACTGCCATGGTGGTTCTTCTCCTGTGGTGGACGCACCGCCGTGCGCGCACCCTTGGTCAGTCTGACGGCAGGGCAGACCGGCGGTGACTCCGGTCGTTTTCAGTTGCTGCGGCCGGCGGGTGCCGGCCGCCCTGACGCCTGCGCGCGATCCGACCTGTCCGGCACGGTCTCGGACGGGACTGAGGATCGGCGCCCACGGGTGGTCGGGGCCCACGGAGGAGGCTGGCCCCGTCGCGGTCTGCAGGCGTGCGAATTTCACTCCGGAGGAGTGATGCGGCCCAGACTAGTCAGTCCGGGGTGCCGCGCGCCGAATCGGACCCGGGTCGCGGCGGCCCACGGATCGTCCACAGGCGGCCCCGCCGCGCCGTTCTCCACAGCCGGCCCCGGCCGGGCCGACTGCGCTCCTCACGCCCGCGATCCGGCTCCTGCACGCTCGTCCGACGCCGTGCTCCACCCTGCCTGCGTCCTCTCCGTCGCCTCCGCACTGCCTCGGCGTCCGGGCCCGGCGGCGCCCCCGCCGGGCCGGGGCCCGACCCGGTCGGCGTCTGGCCGCTGCGCCCCGAGCCGGAGGTGGTGGCCGGCTTCGACCCGCCCGACTCGCCCTACGGCGCCGGCCACCGCGGCGTCGACCTCGCCGGCACCGCCGGGCAGCCCGTGCGCGCCGCCCTGCCGGGCGCGGTGTCGTTCGCCGGCCCGCTCGCCGGACGCGGCGTGGTCGTGGTCGACCACGGCGTCACGCGCACCACCTACGAGCCGGTCGCGGCGTCCGTGCGGTCGGCGACGCGGTCGCGGCCGGTGACCCGATCGGCACCCTGCAGCTCGCCGGCTCGCACTGCTTCCCGCGCGCCTGCCTGCACTGGGGGTGGTCGCAGGGCGAGACCTACCTCGACCCGCTGCGGCTGGTCGGCGCCGGGCCGGTGCGGCTGCTGCCCCTGTGGCGCGAGGAGCCCGTCACAGGTGGCGCCCCCGCGCGCCGTCAGCGGGGCGACGCCATCCTGGCCTGGCGGCCGCTGACTGGTCAGCGGGACTGGCCTGACGCGCCGGCCTGCGACCGGGCCTGATCGCATCGGGCTGACACCGTGCAGGGCTGCTGACACTCGTGGTCAGGCCCGCGGGTGGGCCTGCTGGTAGGCCCGGCGCAGCCGGTCGGTGGTGACGTGGGTGTAGAGCTGCGTGGTGGCGAGCGAGGCGTGTCCGAGCAGCTCCTGCACCGAGCGCAGGTCGGCGCCGCCCTCGAGCAGGTGGGTCGCGGCGGTGTGGCGCAGTCCGTGCGGGCCGATGTCGGGGGCACCGGGCACCTCGGCGATCCGCCGGTGGACGAGCGTGCGGACCGCGCGCTGGTCGATCCGCCGCCCGCGGGCGCCGAGGAACAGCGCGGCGCCGGCGCCCTCGACCGCGCAGGCGCGGGCGCCCTGGCCAGCCAGCGGTCGAGCGCCCGCGCCGCCGGGCGGCCGAACGGCACGGTGCGCTCCTTGCGCCCCTTGCCGAAGCACCCGCACCACGTTGCGCTCGCGGTCGACGTCGTCGACGTCGAGACCGACCAGCTCGCCGACCCGGATGCCGGTGGCGTAGAGCAGCTCGAGCATCGCGACGTCGCGCAGCCCCACCGGGCTGCCGTCGTCGGCCAGCTCGGCGGCCGCGCGCGATCAGGTCGCGCGGCCTCGTCGGCGCGCAGCACCGGCGGGCAGGGTCTGGTGCGCCTTGGGCGAGCCGAGGCGGCGCCGGCGTCGGTCGGGCGCGACCGGTGCGGGCCAGCCAGGCCGTGAACACCCGCGCCGCCGTGGCCCGGCGGGCCATGCGTCGTGCGCGACTTGCCCGAGCGTCTGCTGCTTGGCCAGCCAGCTGCGCAGCGCGCGGAGGTCGAGGTCGCCGACGTCGGTGATGGCCGAGCCGGGCGGCGTGGTCGAGCAGCGCCCGCGAGTCGCCGAGGTAGGCCCGCACCGTGTGCGGCGTCAGGTCGCGCTCGGCGACGAGGTGCCGCTCGTAGTCGCCGAGCACCCGGGCCATCGCCTCGGGCAGCTCCGCGTCGGCCGCACGTCCGCCTGCGTCGCTCACCGTCCGATCGAGTCAGGCGGTCCGGGACGCCCGCTCACGCGGGACGCCAGCGCGGCGAGCCGCCAGCCGTCCGTCGGCCGTGCTCGACCAGCCCCGGCGCTCGCAGCTGGGTCAGCGCCGCGCCGGCACCTCGACAGGCCGAGCCCGGCGATCCGCGCGATCGAGTCGGTGCCGGCGCCGCGTGCGCACCGGCACCGCGTCGAGCACCTGTGCTGGCGCGTCGTCAGCCGGTCGCGCGGCTGGTCGGCGGCCGCGCGGCTCCTCGACCAGGTGCTCGCCCGGCGTCGCCGACCAGCTCGAGCACGTCGGCCCCGGCGGTCACCAGCGCGTCGCCGGCGCGGATCAGCTGGTGCACGCCCGGCCGAGGGCGCGCTGGTCACCGGCCCGGGGACGCCCAGCACCACCCGGTTGAGGCGGCTGGCCCAGTTGGCGGTGTTGAGCGCGCCGCTGCGCATCGCCGCCTCGACGACGACCGTGCCGCGGGTCAGGGCCGCGATGAGCCGGTTGCGGGCCAGGAAGCGCACGCCGGTGGGGCGCGCACCCGGGCGGCGCCTCCGAGCACGACGGCGCCCGTCGCGCGCGAGTGGTCGATCAGCGCGCGGTGTGCGCCGGGGTAGACCCGGTCGGCGCCGCAGGCCAGCACCGCCACCGTGGGCCCGCCGACCGGCAGCGCACCACGGTGGGCGGCCTACGTCGATCCCGAAGGCGGCGCCGGAGACCACCGCGAAGCCGGCCGCGCGCGGCGACCGCAGCGATCTCGCCGGCCGACGCGGAGCCGTAGGTGGTCGAGGACCGCGAGCCCGACGACGGCCACCGAGCGCTCGAGCTCGTCGAGTCGCAGCGGGCCCTTGACCCACAGCCCGAGCGGCACACCACCGCGCTCGTGGAGCGGCGCGCCGCGGCCAGGTCGTCGAGCTGGGCTCGGCCACTCGTCGTCGCCGGGGATCACGAAGCGGAGGCCGAGCCGATCGGCCTGCTCGAGCTCGCGCACGGGGTCGACGCCGGCCAGCCGGCTCGCGACGTCGTCGAGCAGCCCGTCGGGCGTCACGTTCCTCGCGGAGCAGCGCGTGCAGCCGGACGGCGCCGAGCTCGGCGACCAGCGCGGTCAACCGCAGGTCTCCGGGTTCGGCGAGCCGGTTGAGGGCCGCCCGGGCCAGCCGCTCGCGTCGTCGCCTCATCCGGCCCGCCGTTCCCGACGTGCGCGACCAGGAGCGGCTCGCCGGTGCGCAGGCGGAGGCGACGTCGACCTCTCGCCCCCGGGCTGCCCGTGGCCGACCCGAGCCGGCGCGAGGCGCCAGGTCGGCGACCGTCCAGGCCAGCCGATGCACCCGGACGGCGCCGCGGCTGCTCAGCTGGCCGTCGTAGACCGCGTCGTCGAGCAGCCGCTGCGCCGCCGTCGGCAGCGGCCACCGCTCGCGCAGCACCGGCCCGGGCACGTGCCGTTGAGCCGCCAGCTGCAGCTCGGCGTAGCGCACGGTGCTGCCGCGCGCGCGCCGCAGCCACCCGTGCGCGCACCACCGCCGAGGTCTCGACGACCTGAAGCGGTCGTGCGCTCGTGCGGCTGCAGCGGCTCGACGTGCCGGGTGATGTCGATGCGGTCGGCGATCGGTCCGGTGATCTTGCTGCGGTAGTCGCGCAGCTGCTGCGACGGCAGCTGCACGCGTTGGCCCGCCGTGGCGCTGCGTAGTCGCCACAGGGGCACGGGTTGCAGGCGAGCACGAGCATGCCCCGGGCCGGCAAGCGTGACCGACTCCTCCTGGCGGGCGATGGTGATGTCGCCGCTCTCCAGCGGCTGTCGCAGCGCCTCGATGATGTCGCTCCGGAAGAGCGGGAACTCGTCGAGGAACAGCACCCCGGCGTGCGCCCGACTGATCTCGCCCGGCCGCACCTGCCCGCTGCCGCCGCCGATCAGGCTGGTCTTGCTGGCGTCGTGGTGCGGCGCGGAGTACGGCGGCCGGGTGAGCATGCCGTCGCCGGGCTCGAGGGCGCCGGCCAGCGAGTGGATGGCGGTGAGCTCCAGCGACTCCTCGGGCGCTGAGGTCGGGCAGGATCGTCGGGATCCGCTCGGCGAGGCTCGTCTTGCCGGCACCCTTCGGCCCGGACAGCAGGAGGGCGTGGCCGCCGGCCGCGGCCACCTCGGCGGCGTACTTGGCGTCGGCCATGCCGAGCAGGTCGGTGAAGTCGACCTCGTCGAGGCGCTCGCTCGCCGCGCCAGGAGAGCAGCCGGGTGCCCGACATCGGCGCCACCGGCGGCGCCTCGGGCACCTCGCTCGCCGCGGAGCTCGGCGACGACCTGGCGCCAGCGAGCGCATGCCGAGCACGGACATGCCTGGCACCATCGCGGCCTCGCGCACCTGCGGCTCGGGCACGAAGACGTGCCGGATGCCGCGCTCGGCTGCGGCCAGCACCATCGGGAGCACCCCGGGCACCGAGCGAAGGCCGCCGGCCAGGGTGAGCTCGCCGATGAAGGCGGTGCCCTCCAGGGCCGCTCGGGGCACGGCGGCCGTCGGCCGCGAGCACGCCACCGCGATCGCGAGGTCGAAGTGCGTGCCGCGCTTGACCAGGTCGGCAGGCGAGAGCAGGATGGTGATCCGCTTGGTGCGCCGGCCACGTCAGGTCGCTGTTGATGATCGCCATCCGGCATCGGTCGCGGGCCTCGTTGAGCGACGGCGTCGGGGCGGCCGACCAGGGTGGTGCCGGCCTGGCCCGGCGAGACGTCGGCCTGGACGTCGATCAGGTGACCCAGCGCACCGTGCAGCGACACGGTGCGGGCGGTCGCGAAGGGCATCAGCCGATGCCCCGCACGTGCTCGACCTCGGCCGGCCCCGCGCGCGGCCGGAGCACCGCGACCAGGTCGACCCGTATGTCGTCGGGCGCGAACGCCGTGCGCCGCCGGCCCAGCGCTCGCCGAGCCGCCGCAGCCGCTCGAGCTTCGCGTCGGTGATCGCCTCGTGCGGGGTGCCGCAGCTCTGAGCGCTGCTGCGGGTCTTCACCTCGCACACCACGAGGACGTCGCCGTCGCGCAGCACCAGGTCGATCTCACCCGCCTCGCACCGCCAGTTGCGGTCGAGCACGACCAGTCCCGTGCTCGCTGACAGGTGGCGCTGCGGCCACCTGCTCGCCGTACGCGCCCGAGTGCCTGCCTGGTGCTGCTGTCGTCGTCATCGCGTGTTCTCCATGCGATGACCTTCGGGCCCCGGACCCACCATGCGCGGCTGCGAGGATCCGGCCTGTGGATAGAGGCGGTCTGGAACGCCCCTGTGGATGAAATCTGGTCAGGGTCGGGTCACGGAACGACGCAGTCGAGCGGATCGAAGGGAATGTTCTCCACTCGGTTGGTGGCACTCTCCTCGATCACTCCTCCGGCAGGCAGCGGCAGGAGCCCTGCGTTGAGGCTCTGGAACCGGACCGTCACCGTCACGAGTGCCCCACGCTGCGGGGGGGTCGGCAATCCGTTCTGCTGGTGGTACAGATACGTGACCTGGACCGGATCCTTGCCGATCGCAGGGCCCGCAGCGTGTTCGGCTGCCTCAGCAAGCGTGCAGCCCACGTCGGTGCCCACGATCAATCGCCGAGCAGCCTCGCGCGCGGTGGCCGAAGCCGTCTCGAGTGCCCAGAACTGGTAGCCGTACTGGATGATCCCGAGGAACAGGAACAGCAGCAGCGGCACGAGGAGGGCGAACTCGACGATCACCGAACCGCGCTCCCGATCACGTCCGCACCGGCCGCTCACTGCACCAGCCTGACGATGCGGGGTCCGACACCGAGATACTCCGACTCTGGCCCCGTGTAGTCAGCAGGAACGGCAGGCAGCGCGTCGGGGGTGATGGTCAAGAACCTGATGGCGCTGAGATTCCCCGACGTGTCCATCATCAGGCCGTTCTGGTCGGTGGTCCCCGCAGCCAGGAGCGGGGTCAGGAGCCCGTCCACCACGCGCGCGACCGGACTCGCCACGGGTCCGACCAGCGGTAGCTGGTCCAGCGCCGTCTGCTGAGTCACGAAGATCGGTCGGAAGGTCAGCACCGGGTAGTCGCCCGCCTGCACGGCTGAGGTGGCCCCGACCGTCGAGATGACAGCCACCCACATGAACCTGTGGGAGCCGTAGATCGATCGGTCGAGGTTGCTGGTCGGAGTCACCACGGGCAGCCCCGTGTGGAGGAACGTGTCGATGTTGAAGAACGTCGACGCAGTCAGCAGCGAACTGTTCTTCACGAAGTCGGTGAACGCATCGTTGTTGATCGAGCGTCCATGGAGGACGAACGACTTGCCGGGCTTGCACGGGTGCGTCACCGTGCACGTGAGGCGCCCCTGTGGGCCGATCAACCCCTCGGTGAACCCGGCTTCGTAGGCGTTGCTCATCTTCGTCACCACACAGTTGGGTGTGCCCTTGGCCCCGGTGACGTCGGTAATGGTGCGTTGATCCGACTGGGCACACTCCGTCACGTTGGCGACGTTCAAGAGGTCTTGTCGAGTCAGGGCGCCGGTGCCGAGCACGGTGGGGTAGGTCTCGATCAGGTGGTCGAGTCCCTCGGCCAGGTTGAGCGCGAAGTTGCCGTTCGCGTTGGTTCCTCCACGCGGGCTCTTGAGCAGACGCCCGCAGGAAGTCGAAGGTGCCGCTGCACCGGCGGTGACGGTGAAGGTCGCGGTAGCCGCCGAGATCTTGCTCGAGGGCGGGATCAGCCTGGACGTGCGCACCTTGACCTCCCAGGTTCCCGGCACGAGCATCACCCCTGCCGGCACGACGACGTCCAGGTAGCCGATCCGCCGGTTCGGTCGCGAGTTGGTCAGGACCAGCTGTCCGCTGGAGGCGAACTCGGATCGGAGGAGTCCAGAACCTCGCGCGAACACCACCGTCAGCGACTCGCCTACGCCTAGGTCGGGCCAAGCCGATCCACTGATCCGCACGGTGGGACCGGCGAGACCCACCGACATCACAGCCGTGTCTGGCTGCACCCCCACGCTGGTCGGGAAGTCTTGGGTCACCCCCGACCAGGTCGTCGTCACGGCGACCTCGCCGCCGCCCTTGTGTGTAGTCGAGACGTACCCGAAGGGCAGTCCCGCGCCGCCCAACAAGCTGGCGCCGGTGTTCAACAGGCAGTCGAGCGAGAGCGCCATCGGCGAGATCATGCCCGGCGAGGTGACCTTGGCTGCGGCTTGCTTCTGCTGGATGGTGTGGCTGGCGCCCACCAGGCCAGCGAAGGCAAATCCCACCCGTGCCCGCGGCGTGAGCACTCGCACCTGGTTCGCGACGGGGAACGTCACCATCTCCTCATCGAGCAGGTGCTGGGCGTAGGCGGTCAGCGACGACGACTCCGGCGTGCTGGGGCAAGCGGGGAGGCTCGGGTCGAGGTCGCGCTGGCCGTTGACCGGGTGGCAGACCAGGTAGAACACGACAGCCTTGGCGACCGTCAGCTGCTCGGAGTTGCTCCGAGCTGGCAGGAACTGAGCGGCATAGGTCGCAGCGCGGTCGGCCTGCACCTGGAGGTCACCTCTGCGAGCCCACGTGTTGCCCAGGTCGACTGCGAGCGCACCCATGCCCACGAGCACCACGACGAGGACTGCCGTGAGCACCGCGACGGCGCCCCGCTCGTCACGTCTGGACGTGCGACGCATCATCGACACGTCACGTCCGTCAGCCGGACATCGCTGAGGCGTTGCGAGAAGTCAGTGACCAGAGATGCGCCGCTGGGCAACGGGATGAGCGAGGCCAGAGCGCCACCACCGACCTCGATGTGCACCTCGACGGTGATTCCGACGTCAGGTAGCACCTCGATGACGGTGACAGTGACCTGTCGGACGTCGATCGACCCGAGGTCCGGGTTCAGCGCATTGACCACGGAGACCACCTCGGCGGCCACCCGGTCCTTCAGGCCGGCACACCCGAAGTCGCCAGCGACCGCTCCGGCCGCGATCGGCGGCGCGAGGACGTCGATCTTCTGAGCCTTCCAGAAGTAGTCGCCCCAGTGGACGATTCCGAGCGCGAGTGGCACCACTAGCAAGGAGACAACCAGGGCGAACTCGACGGCGGCTGCCCCTCGCTCGTGTCGGTTCCCTTGCACCCGGCGGCGTACATGATTGACGCCGACCCACGGCTGCGATGAAACGGTGCGATGACGCACGCCGACCACTCTTATCCCTCCTTGAGCGACCCCGATATCACTCCCCACCAGAGTAGGTTGAGCTAGACCTCGCCGTGCTCTGACGACGACGCGATGGCCGTTCAGAAGCACATCCGGTCCCTTCTGACTACGCCGCCCCCGTCCGATCGCACGTGCCAAGTCGCTTCACCCCACGAGCTTGGGAGTGGCGCAGCTGAGCGCTGGCTTGCTGTCCAGGATCACGTCCGACCCGCCTACCCGGGCACCGATCAGACCCAGGATCGGATCGAACACGGTCTTGGTCAGGCTGTGCGGGTCGGTCGGGCTGAAGAGCGCGGTCAGCCCCGACGAGAGGACCGAGTCGAGGATCTGCGTCTGCTGGCTCGCGTTCAGCGAGATGTTCGCCCCGAGCAGCCCGCCGAGAAGCTCGACGTTCGCAGAAACGTTGCCGTAGGTCCGCGAGCTCGACGTGATGGAGACGCCGCCGCTGGTCGTCGCGTACGGCGTGTCGAAGGCCTTTGGCGGGACGCTGATGGTGAGCCCGCTGACGCCTGAGGTACCGAGTTGCGCGGAGACGTTGACGCCCGCGTTGATGCGGATCACCGCGTCGGCGATGGATGGGAGACCCAGTCCGTTGAGCGTCGTCAGCTTCGCGTGCACCTCGGCCCGCAACGGCGTCGAGAACGTCACGGTGGCCAGCCCGTTGCTCACGTCGAGCGTGATGCCCTGGGTTGACCCGCACGTGATGCCGGTGAGCTTCGAGGAGGTGCCGGCAACGCTGATGTCGAAGGTCGCATAGTTCTCCGCAGTGATGAAGGCCGATGCGACATTGGTCAGCAGCCCCGATATCGCCGGTGGCACGAAGTTCACGACTGACGGGTTCAGCTGGCCCCCCAGGTGAACGTTGAGCTGCTCGGTGTTGGAAGCGACGCCGATCGTGGACGTCGAGCTCGGGCTCCCGCAGTACTGGTGTGGCCCTTGGGTGAGCTTCACCGCGATCCCAGCCGAGGTCAGGCTCGGCAGGCTGGCTCCGAGATAGACGTTGGCTACGTTGACCCCGTTGAGCAACGAGATCGAGCCGCCCACCAGGTCGAGAGCGTTGGCCGTGGCGTCGAGCAGGGAGCTCGACCCGGCCTTGGCCTGGAGCAGCTTGCCCATGGCGATCGTCGTGGTGTTGCTCGCGTTGGCCGCAAGCGTGTTGAGCACTGTGAGAACGGTGGAGTTGCTGGGAGCCGCAAGCAGGGCCAGCGCCGTGTAGAACGACTTGAGGCCAACGGTCGCTGTCGCGAGGTCGTCCACCGACGCCACGCCCAGCTGGGTTGAGAGTGCGTTGAGGTCCACCCTCGACTGAGCCACTCCCGTGTAGGTGAGTGCTCCGACAGCGCCGCCGTTGCTGAACTTGCCCGACTGCATGGCCATCTGGCGCAGGATCGGGTTAAGCAGGGCCGAGTTGCCCGTGTTGATGGCCGCTGCCCACGACCCGAGCTTGTAGCAGGCGAAGGACGAGACCGCGGCGACGGCTGATCGGGACGCCCCGCCCGTGCCGGCATGGATGGCGAAGTCGACGGTAGTGGACGCCGTCACCTCGACTGCCGTGGGCACGTCGGTCGCGAGGGGTTTGGGCACGAACTGTCCGGCAGCCCCGATCTCCCCGAGCCGGAGCGTGATGCTGGGCGTGACCCCGACGGTGTCGTTGTTGCGATCCCGGGCCGCGTTGGCGAGGGTCTGCAGCGAGGGCGTCATCACCGCCAGCTGCGCATTGGTCTTGGTGCCGAGCTCGCGCACGAGGTCGAGGGACACCACGTCCGCCACGGCCTGCATGTCTCGACGCGCAACCCGCTGCACCCCGATGTCGAGCACGAGTGCGCCCATCCCAACGACGACCACCATCATGGCGGCCACCATCAGGACGACCGAGCCATGCTCGTTCCGGCGCCGCTGCCGACGTCGGACACGAGGGTGCGGCTGCCTCAGCACGACACCTCCACGACCGCCTCGTAGGTCAGGTGGTCGGGCATCACCAGGCCGAAGCCCGGCATCGGCGGAGTCAAGGGCGCAGCGTCGTAGTTGTAGTCGAGGCCGACCCGCAGGAAGGCCGGGCTCCCGTCAGCCGGGCACGGGTCGACCGAGACGGTGCAGGCCAGGGCGGCTGCGGCGCACCCGACCCCCTGGTACCCCTCGAGCGCCTCGTCGACGACCGCGGTGGCGACGCTGACGCGGTTGCCGACCTGCGCCGTGAGAGCGGCCGCGCGGGCCGCCTCGGCTGCCGCTTGGCTGATGCCCTGACGGAAGCTCAGCATGTAGCCGTAGCTGATGATGCCGAACAGCAGGAGCAGCAGGAACGGTGCAATCAGGGCGAACTCGACCGCCGCTGCGCCGCGATCGGCACGGTCACGCTGCCATGGGCGAGGGGATGGCACTGGCATGGGCATGGGGCGCCCACTTCCTGATCGACATCGGGTTGCCCGACAGCAGGCGCGGGGGCCGACACAGCTGTCAGGAGACCTGGATCGGCAACCTGGCGCCTGACCTGAGCAGATTCGTCAGGGAGTTCCCAGAAGTCGCGGGCTGGAGCAGGTCGGAGTCTTCACGCCGAAGATGTCAGCGCCGGCGACCTTGACGCCCAGCTGCGACGTCACACTGGAGAGAACGCTGTTGAGCAGCCCCACGACCGGGTTGACCACTCCCGACAGCAGTGTTCCCACGGTGAAGCCGAGGGGAAGCCCGAGCACGGTGACGTTGGGCGCCGTGGCAGTGGGGATCGTCGTCGTCGTGCCCGAGGTCTGAACTCCCGTGGTGTAGCCCGAAGGGAGCGGGACGGTGTAGGACGTGCCCGGTCCCGGCGTGGTCGTCGAGAGGTCGACCCGGGCGATCGTCCCGAGGAGGATCGTGGTGAGGTCCAGGTGGGTGGTCAGCGACGCTGCGCTCTGCGTGGTCATCGACACGGTCTCGCTCGTCGGACTTCCAGTCGTGCACCCGATGGCGGTGAGCAGACCGTCCGAATTGGCCACGTTCAGCGTGACCGTGGCATCGCCACCAATCAGACCGATGGCGGAGATCTTTGCGCTGATCGTGAGCTTCACCTGCGACGTCGACGCCGTCGCCACGCCGGCCAGACCGCAGCCGATCTGTGGAGGCTCGATCACGTTGAGCTTGACGCCAACCTGCGTGAGTCCGGCCACGTTGATGTTCAGACCCGGAACAGTGATCCCGCCGGCCGGCGTAGCGATCAGCGCTGCCCCCTCGATGAGGTCCAGGACGTTCAACTGCGCCGCTGCCGCTGCCATGGAGCTACCCGTGGCTACCGACACGAGGTCGGAGACCTTGATCATCGGCAGGGAGCCCAGCTTGGTCCGGATGGTGTTGAGAAGGGCGATGTTCCCCGTCTGCTCGGGGTGGTCTCGCTGGAGCGCCTTGACGACGGCCAGAGAGAAGTCGCCGTACGAGATGGCTGCCTGCTGCACCAGTGCCTCCGGGGTCGCGACGCCGAGCTCGACTGCCAGTGAGGCCAGCGAGATCGACGAGGTCGCCAGCCCGTTGTACCCGAGCACTCCGGCATTCACCGTGGTTCCGAGGAGATTGCCCAGAACTGCGTTCAACAAGGCTGAGTTGCTGGTGTCCAACCCGACCAGGAACGACCCCAGCTTGACGCACCCACCGGCTGCCGAGACCGCAACAGAGGATCGGCTCGCAGATCCGAGCCCGGGCACGAAGCCGAATCCCACACTGGTCAGAGCTGTGGTGCGTACCGCTGTAGGTCTATCGGTGCCGTTCGGGCTCGGGACGAAGACACCGTTGACCAGCGAACCGAGCTCGTAGGTCACCGTCGACTGCTTCCCGATGGTGCCGGCGCCCTTGCTCGCGAGGTTGCGAGCCACGCTGGCGTCGCGAACCGCGTTCAACGCCGAGGTCGAGTAGCTGCTCTTCGCCACGCCTGTGAGCTGGCGCGCGAGGTCCAGCGCGACGACGTCGGCCAACGCCTGCATGTCCGCGCGGGCGACGCGTTGCTTGCCTAGGTCGACCGCCATGGCCGCCATCAGCACGATCACTGCCAACGTGCCGGCCACAAAGGGCAAGATCGCTCCTCGTTCGGTGCGCTCGCGGACCGTCATGAGTTGATCTCCGCCACTGCTGTGTACGCCAGGTCTTTGGGCAGCACCAGCCCGATGCCGGGGAACGAGGGGATCAGCGGGTGGTCCGCGTACTTGTGGTTCAGCGTCACAGTTGCGCACTTGTACGTGGGCGCGGACGTGCACGTGGCGAGAGTCACGCTGCAGGTCCCGACCGTCGTCGTGCTCTTGCGGAGATTCCCACTCGCCGAGGTGGAGGTCGGCAGCGCCGGCGTTGCTGAGCACGAGATCCCGTAGTTGCCGAGTGAGTCGTTGACCGCGTTCACGGCCGAGGTGATAGGTGCCGAGACCGTCGGGGAGAACGTCACTGCGGCCGCACGAGCGCCTTCGGAGGCACTCTGGCTCACGGCCTGACGATACGAGAGCATGTAGCCGTACTCGATGATCCCGAAGATGATGACCAGGAGCAGCGGGACGACCAGCGCGAACTCGACGGCCGCCGCGCCGCGCTCGGCACGACGGTCGCGGATCGAACTCCGCAGACCTCCCATGGCCCCTCCCTGGTCCCCATGGCGAACCCACGTCCGCCCCATCTCACAGGCTAGGCCGTGCTATGACGACTAGGCAGGGACTAGTCACGAATATGCCCGAAAGTACTATCCAGAGCCCTTGGCGCCTGCCACCCATGACGGTCAGGGCTTGGGCAGCTCGATGTCGCCTTGGGCGAGCTCCTCGACGTTGACGTCCTTGAACGTGAGCACCTTGACGTTCTTGGCGAACCGCGCCGGGCGGTACATGTCCCACACCCACGCGTCGGTCATCGAGACCTCGAAGAACACGTCGCCGTTCTCGGTGCGCGCCTTCACGTCGACCTGGTTGCACAGGTAGAACCGTCGGTCGGTCTCGACGACGTACTTGAAGATGCCGACGACGTCGCGGTACTCGCGGTAGAGGGTGAGCTCCTGCTCGGTCTCGTACTTCTCGAGTTCCTCAGCGCTCATGCGACGACTCTAGATCAGGGAACGGCTCGAGACCCGCGGCACGACGCACGTTGACGAACCGCATCCGGTGGATCGGCGACGGGCCGTGCTCGAGCAGCGCCGTGGTGTGGACGTCGGTGATGTAGCCCTTGTGCGTCTTGAAGTCGTACGCCGGCCAGTCGACGTCCAAGCGGGTCATGATCCGGTCGCGCGTCACCTTCGCCAGCACCGAGGCGGCTGCGACGCAGGCGGCCACGCGGTCGCCCTTCCACACCGCCAGTCCGGGCACGCCGAGGCCGTCGACGGGGAATCCGTCGGACAGCACGTACTCGGGACGTACCTCGAGCTGGGCGACGGCTCGCCGTAGCGCCTCCACGTTGGCCACGTGCATGCCGAGCCGGTCACACTCCTCGTGCGAGATGACCACCACCGACCAGGCCAGCGCACGCCGCACCACCTGGGTGTAGCAACGCTCGCGGGCCTTCTCGGTCAGCAGCTTGGAGTCGGCGAGACCAGGGATGATGCCCGCCTTGCCCGGCGGCAGGATCGCCGCCCCCGCCACCAGCGGCCCAGCGCACGCACCGCGGCCAGCCTCGTCGACGCCGGCCACCAGCTCGACGCCATGGCGACGCAACGCCCGCTCGTAGCCGTAGAGCCCGGCGTCGCGACGGACAGTGGCACCACGAGGCAGCTGGCTCATCAGTCCGAGGCAGGGTCCGGGTCGGGCACGTCGTCGAACGAGTCAGGTCCACCGACGAAGCCCATGTGGGCGCGCGGCCAGACCACCGCGAACACCTTGCCGACGACCAGGTCGGTGTCGATGAACGGGTTGTCGGTGCAGTCGGTCTCACCGTCGGGATCGCACAGGTGGTACGACGAGTCGGCCGAGTCGGCTCGGTTGTCGCCCATCACGAAGATCGTGCCCTCGGGCACGATGCCCGAGGTCCAGTCGCAGGTGCCGGTCATCGGGCCGTTGCACTGGATGTTCTCGGCTCGCTCGAGGATGTACTCGTCCTCGTCGAGCGGCTCGCCGTTGACCAGGATTCGGCCCTCGTCGTCGCAACAGCTGACGGTGTCTCCGGCAACGCCGACGACGCGCTTCACCAGGTGCCCGCCGGTGGGGTAGAGGCCGATCTTCGACAGCAGCGTCTGGACGCCACCCAGGTCGACCTGCTCGTTGGCGCCGAGCCAGCCGCCCGGGTCCTCGAAGACCACGACGTCACCGCGTGCGGGCGAGCCGCCGAACCAGTAGGAGACCTTCTGCACCAGGATCCGGTCGTTCTTGACGAGCCCGGGCTCCATCGAGGCCGAGGGGATGTAGAAAGCCTGCACGAACAACGCCTTGACGACGATGGCCAGCAGGATGGCTGCGGCAACGAGCAGCAGCGACTCCTGCCAGATCGGCACGCGTCGCTTCGGACGCGGAGCCGAGGCGCCGGACTCCGCCACATCACCCTCGGTGGGCTCGCTGGCGGTGTCGGAGGAGGTCACGCGAAGAGTCTAGGAAGGCGGTCGGCCCGAGCCGAACCCCGGTCCTCGGAGGGCTCTCAGAGCTCCCGACGCTCCTTGATCTTGGCGGCCTTGCCGCGCAGGTTGCGCAGGTAGTAGAGCTTCGCGCGGCGCACGTCACCGCGGGTGACGATCTCGATCTCCTCGAAGATCGGGGAGTTCAACGGGAAGGTGCGCTCGACGCCGACGCCGAAGGAGACCTTGCGCACCGTGAAGGTGCGGCCGATGCCCGAGCCGTGGATGCGAATGACGACGCCCTGGAAGATCTGCACACGGGAGCGGCTGCCCTCGATGACCTTCACGTGGACCTTGATGGTGTCACCGGCGCGGAAGGCCGGGACGTCGTCGCGCTTGTGGGCGTTGCCGAGCTCGGCGATCAGGTTGGTCATGATGCTCCTCGCGAGTGCCACAGGTCAGCCGCGGAATCGGATGTGGATCGGGATGATTCGGGTACTGATCAGATCTGCTGGCCGGCGGCGTGAGGCGACCCCTGTGGCGGGCACCCGACGCGGTCTCCCCGTGCGTTCCTCGGAGCAGACCTTCGGCCGATCGGACCGATGGACGAGTCTGCCACAGACGCGTCTGACCTGCTGAAATCAGCGCTTGCGGGGCTTGGACAGCACCACCGCGAGCGGCGGTGGCGCGAGATCGGGTCGCAGCCGGAATCCGGCCTTCTTGTACATCCGGATGTTGTCGTGGCTCTGGTGCCCGGTGAACAGCACGAAGGACGTCGCCTCGGCTGGCGCAACGGCCTGGATGTGCTCGAGCAGCGCCCGACCGAGCCCACGGCCCTGGAGGTCGGGAGCCACCATGATCCGGCCGATGTCCCAGGCGTCTCCGTCGAGCCGTCCGCGCACCGCGCCGACCAGACGGCCCTCGACCCGCACGACGTACGACGTCCACGCCTCCAGCCAGGCCACGACGTCCTCGAGGCTCTCGTGGAGGGCGGGGATGCCGTCGATCGCCTCGTTGGCGATGGCTTCCTGCAGCCAGCACGCGCGCTGCAGCGTGAGCAGCTCGCCGGCGTCGGCGCGGGTCGGCCGGCTCGATGGTCCACTCCCTCGCGGCCGCGCTGGCCGGCAGGAGGTCGGGACGCCGCGCCACCGTGCGCTGCAGCGGCCTGGTCGTGGCGCCACGCGGCGATCCGGCCGTGGTCGCCGCGACAGCAGCACGTCGGGCACGTCGAGGCCGCGCCAGGAGGCCGGCTTGGTGTAGACGGGGTACTCGAGCAGGCCGCCCTCGTGCGACTCCTCGACCAGCGACTCGGCGTTGCCCATGAACCCGGGCAGCAGCCGCACGACGGCCTCGGTGATCGCCAGGGCGGCCACCTCTCCCCCGTTGAGCACGTAGTCGCCCAGCGAGACCTCGACGACCTCGCCGCGGCTCGCGGCGTGGTCGAGCACCCGTTGGTCGATGCCCTCGTAGCGGCCGCAGGCGAACACCAGGTGCGATCGGCTGGCCAGGTCGCGGCGCGAGCGTTGGGTGAGGCGGCGTGCCCGACGGGGTCGGGACGACGAGCGTCGCGCCCGGGGTCAGCACGGCGTCGAGGGCCTCCCCCCACGGCTCGGGCTTCATCACCATGCCGGCGCCGCCGCCGTACGGGGTGTCGTCGACGGTGCGGTGCCGGTCGGTGGTCCACGAGCGCAGGTCGTGCACGCGCGATCTCGATCAGCCCGCGTTCGCGCGCCTTGCCAGCGAGCGAGAGCTCGAGGGGGCGAACCAGTCGGGGAAGATCGAGACGTAGTCGAGCCGCACCCGCCTAGTCCTCGTCCAGCGGTGCCACCAGGCCGGGTCGGTCGGCGACCACGACACGGCGCCCGGCGAGGTCGACCTCGGGCACCAGCGCGGTCACGAACGGCACCAGCGTGGCGCGGCCGTCGACCGCCTTGATGGCGAGCAGGTCCTGCGCGCCCCCGTGCACGAGGCCGGTCACCTCCCCGAGCAGGACACCGTCCAGGTCGTGGGCCGCCAGCCCGACCAGCTGGTGGTCGTAGAACTCGTCGGGGTCCTCCGGCACCGCGTGGCGTGGATCGTGGCGTGCAGGACGACGTTGCGCGCGGCCTCGGCCGCGTTGCGGTCGGCGAACTCGGCGAAGGTGACGAGCAGCACCTGTCTGGTGCCAGCGGGTGCGGGTGACGGTGAGGTTGCGGAGCGAGAAAGCTGACCCGCGCGGCGCCACGGCGCGCAGCACCGCCCCGTCGGCGTACCGGAGCTCTGGCTCGTCGGTGCGCACGTCGATGGTGACCTCACCGCGGATGCCGTGCGGCTTGCCGATCCGACCGACCACGACCTCGAGTGTCTGCACGTCGTCCATCCTCGCTCAAAACTGCGCTGACCCGTCCCCTATAGGGGACGGGTCAGCGTGAAAACTGGTCAGCTGCGGCGGTCGACGTCGACGAAGTCGATGCGCGCGCCACCCTTGCCGGCCAGGGCCGAGATCACGGTGCGGAACGCGGACGCCGTGCGTCCACCGCGACCGATGACCTTGCCGAGGTCGTCGGGGTGCACCCGCACCTCGAGGATCGAGCCGCGACGCAGCTCCTTGTCACGCACGGTGACGTCGTCCGGGTTGTCGACGACACCCCGGACGAGGTGCTCGAGCGCGTCAGCCAGCATCAGGCGCTCGGCTCTGAATCAGTCTCGGCAGCACCTTCAGCAGGGGCGGTCTCGGCGGGGGCCTCCTCGGCGGCCGGAGCCTCAGCGGCAGGCGCCTCGGCGGCCTCCTCGACCGGAGCGGCCTCCTCGACCGGAGCGGCCTCGGCGGCGGAGCTTCCTCGGCCTTCTTGTCGGCCTTCTCAGCCTTGTCTCTCGGCCTTCTCGGCCTTCTTGGCCGCGGCCTTCTTGGTCACCGCGGCGCCCTTGGGCTCGTTGGCGGCGTCCTTGAGAGCCTCGTTGAAGATGTCCTGCTTCGAGCGCTTGGGCTCGGCGACCTTGAGGGTGCCCTCGGTGCCCGAGATGCCCTTGAAGGTCTGCCAGTCACCGGTGATCTTGAGCAGCTTGGCGACGGCCTCGGACGGCTGAGCGCCCACGCCGAGCCAGTACTGCGCCCGGTCGGAGGTGACCGTGATGAACGACGGGTCCTCCTTGGGGCGGTAGAGGCCGATCTCCTCGAGGACCTTGCCGTCGCGCTTCTTGCGCGAGTCGACGACGACGATGCGGTACTGCGGCACCCGGACCTTGCCCAGGCGCTTCAAACGGATCTTGACCGACACGTGTGGTGTCTCCTTGGAACTCGTGTGTGGTTGAAGGTCGGACACGGGTGGGGAAACACCAGGTCGAGAACTTCGGATGGGCCGTAACGCGGCGGTGAGAGGGGCCGAGCGCGCTGGACTCAGCCTGGAAGTCTGCCAGACCGCAGGGCGTCTCACCGAATCCGGATCACGCTCGAGGCCGCACGGCTGTGGACCACGTTCCCGCGCAGCACCACGCACGCCGGGCGGGCCAGGGTCTGGAGGTCGATGCGCGGGTCGGCGTCGAGCACCACGAAGTCGGCCGGCGCGCCCTCGTCGAGCCCCGCGTTCCAGCCCAGCCACTCGCGTCCACGCCAGGACGCCGCCGCCAACGACGTACTCGGCGGGCAGACCCATCGCGACCATCGCGGCGATCTCCTCGGCGAGGTAGCCGTGCCGGCCGGTGCCGCCGCCGTCGCTGCCGACGTAGAGCGGGACGCCGGCCTCGTAGGCCGCCATCAGGGTGGCGCGCCGCTGCCGGTGCAGGTGCTCCATCGTGGCGGCGTACTGCGGGAACTTGGCACGTCCGGCCTCGGCGAACCCGGGGAACTTGTCGGTCTGCAGCACCGTCGGCACCAGCGCCACTCCCCCGGCGACCATCTGCTCGAGGTGGCTCTCCTGCAGCCCGGTGCCGTGCTCGATGCAGTCGATCCCGGCGTCGAGCAGGCCCTGCAGGACGTCGGTGCCGAAGCAGTGCGCGGTCACCTTGGCGCCGTGCTCGTGGGCGGCGGCGATCGCCGCGGCGAACGCCTCGGCCGGGAAGGACGGCGCCAGGTCGCCGGCGTCGCGCGAGATCCAGTCGCCCACCAGCTTCACCCAGCCGTCGCCCGCCTGCGCCTCGAGCGGCGACAGTGGCAGCCAGGTCGTCGGGCTCGACCTCGACGCCGTAGTCCTTGAGGTAGCGACGGGTGCGGGCCACGTGTCGTCCGGCGCGGATCAGTCGCGGCAGGTCGTCGCGCTGCTGAACCCAGCGGGTGTCGGCGGGCGAGCCGCAGTCGCGCAGCAGCAGCACGCCGGTGTCGCGGTCGGCGAGCGCCTGGGCCTCGATCTCGGCGTCGTCGACCGCCCCGCCGTCCTCGAGGCCGAGGTGGTTGTGGGCGTCGACCAGCCCCGGCACGATCCACCCTGGACGCGGCTGTCTCGGCGCCCGGCCTGTGGCTCGTAGGTGATCAGGCCGTCGACCACGTAGACGTCGCGCGCCTCCCCGTCGGGGAGCACGGGTCCGCGGAACCGCAGGGCAGTGAGCGGGGCAGTGAGCGGGGCAGCCATCAGTCCTCCAACCGGTCGAGCAGCCAGGTCGGGCCGACGGTACGCGCGCCTACCCCGGCCACGCGGGCGTCGAGGGCGCGGTCGGCCGTGACGACGGTGACCACGTGGCCTTGCTCCGCGGCCCGCTTGGCCTCGAGCACGATCGTGGCGTCGCCGTCCTTGGGCGCGTGCACCGTGCGCACGTGCACGTCGGTGCCGGCCCGGACGCCGGCCTTGGCGCCACCCTCGAGCACCAGCACGATCTTGTCGTGCGGCACGTCGCCCACCAGCAGGGCGTCGTGCAGCCTGCGCGCCGCCCCGGCCCGGTCCTTCCACCAACCGTCGGGTCGGGCTCCGACGACGTTCGCGCCGTCGATGACCAGGACCGTGCTCATCGGGACGCCATCACAGGCTCACTTCAAGAACTTCGAGAAGTCCTTGGGCAGGTCGAGGTTGGCCGCGGCCTTCTCGTAGTCGATGTCCTCGGCCGGCAGACCGAAGGGGTTGCCGCCGGACGCAGCGGCCTTCTCCTTCTCCGCAGCTGCCTCCTGGGCGGCCTTGGCCGGGTTGCCGGAGACGCGACGTCCCTTGCCCTTCTTGGGCGCCTGCTTGGTCTTGCCGCGCTTGCCCGGTCCGGCCATGCCCGGCATCCCGGGCATGCCGGGCATCCCGGGCATGCCGCCGCCGCGGGCGAGCTGCATCATCATCTTGCGGGCCTCGAAGAACCGGTCGACCAGCTGGTTGACGTCGGTGACGGTGCGGCCCGAGCCCTTCGCGATGCGGGAGCGCCGCGAACCGTCGATCATCTTCGGGTTCGCCCGCTCGGCCGGGGTCATCGACTGGATGACGGCCTGGATGCGGTCGATCTCGCGCTCGTCGAAGTTCTCGAGCTGCTCGCGCATCTGACCCATGCCGGGCAGCATCCCGAGGATCTTCGACATCGAGCCGAGCTTGCGCACCTGCTGCATCTGCTCGAGGAAGTCGTCGAGGGTGAACTCGCCGCCCTTGCCGGACAGCTTGTCGGCGGCGCGCATCGCCTGTCTCGGCGTCGAAGGTCTTCTCGGCCTGCTCGATCAGCGTGAGCAGGTCGCCCATGTCGAGGATGCGCGAGGCCATCCGGTCGGGGTGGAAGACGTCGAAGTCGGTCATCTTCTCGCCGTTGGAGGCGAACATGACCGGGCGGCCGGTGACCTGGCGGATCGAGAGCGCAGCGCCACCGCGGGCGTCGCCGTCGAGCTTGGTGAGCACCACGCCGTCGAAACCGACGCCGTCGAGGAAGGCCTGGGCCGTGGTGACGGCGTCCTGGCCGATCATCGCGTCGACGACGAAGAGCACCTCGTCGGGGTCGACGGCGTCGCGGATGTCGGAGGCCTGCTGCATCAGCTCGGCATCGACGCCGAGACGGCCAGCGGTGTCGACGATGACGACGTCGTAGAGCTTGCGCTTGGCCTCCTCCAGGGCGGCGCGGGCGACGCCGACCGGGTCGCCACCGTGCTCGACACCTTGGGTGTTGCCCGGCTCGGGGGCGAAGACCGGCACGCCGACCCGCTCGCCGTTCACCTGCAGCTGGTTGACCGCGTTCGGGCGCTGCAGGTCGCAGGCGACGAGCAGGGGCGCTTGCCCTGCTCCTTGAGCCACAGCGCGAGCTTGGCCGCGAGCGTCGTCTTTCCAGCACCCTGCAGTCCCGCGAGCATGATGACCGTGGGGCCGGACTTGGCGTAGCGCAGCCGACGGGTCTCGCCACCGAGGATCGTCACCAGCTCTTCGTGGACGACCTTGATGATCTGCTGGGCCGGGTTCAGCGCCTGGCTGACCTCGGCCTCGCGGGCGCGTTCCTTGACCGCCGCCACGAAGTCCTTGACCACCGGCAGCGCGACGTCGGCCTCCAGCAGCGCGATCCGGATCTCGCGCGCCGTGGCGTCGATGTCGGCCTCGGACAGGCGGCCCTTGCCGCGCAACGTCTTGAAGGTGTCGGCGAGCCGGTCGGACAGGGTGGCGAACACAGGGGCCTCTTGCTTCGGGTGGGGCTGACAGTTGTCCCAGACTAACGGCGTGCCTCACGACGGCCGCCGCGCACTCCTCAGGTAGCGCTGCCGGTCAGAGCCGTTCGGACGCCGTGTGCGGCCTCGGCGGCGCGCGTCACGGAGAGCGCGCCGGCCGAGGGCTCCTGCAGGTAGAACACGTCGACGGCCTGAGGGCCGAGCGTGTCGAGGTGCGCCGAGCGCACGGCGATGTCGAGGGAGGCCAGCGCCGCGCAGACCAGGTGGACGACGCCCGGGCGGTCGGCTGCTCGGATCTCCAGCACCGTCGCCTGCTCGCTCGCCTCAGGGCGCACCACCACCGATGGCGCTAGGTCGTCGGCGGCCATCTTGAAACGCTCGCCCGGGTCGACGCGGCCGGCCACGATGGCTTCGTACTTCGTGCGCAGGATCGCGGGATCGACCTCGTCGGTCGCGACCTCCCACACCGACACTCCGACGGCGCCCTGGGCCCACACTCGCGCCGCTCGGATCTGCACTCGTTGCACGGCGAACATCGCGGCGAAGTCGGCGAGCAGGCCGACCCGGTCGTGGGCGATGGTGGTGACTCGACAACCGTCGGCGAGCCTCTCGACCGAGATCGCCACCGAGTCGGGCCGCAGGTCGTCGGGCACCGGGATCTCGTCGGTGCTGATCGGTGGCAGCGCGACCCCGGAGTCGAGTGCCGAGTGGGCCCGGCGAGCCAGGTCGACGATCAGGCCCGCGCGCCACGACGTCCATGCCTTGGGCGAGGTGGCCTTGGCGTCGGCCTCCGTCAGGGCGCTCAGCAGCGACAACGCTTCCGGGCTGGTGATCCGCGAGGTGACCAGCTCGATAGTGGCGGGGTCCTCCGGATCGCGGGTAGTAGCCGTCTCGGCCAGCAGCAGGTGCCAGCGCACCAGCAGCGCGACCAGCTCGACGTCCTCGTTGCTGAACCCCATCCGGCGCGCGACGTCGCGGGCCAGCGGCTCGCCGAGGATGCAGTGGTCGGTGAGTCCGCCCTTGCCGATGTCGTGCAGCAGCGCCGACACCATCAGGACGTCGGGGCGCCCGACCGAGCGGATGAGCGAGGACGCCTCGAGGCAGGTCTCGACCATGTGCCGGTCGACGGTGAAGCGATGGATCACCGACGCATGGGGCAGCAATCGCACACGCTCCCACTCAGGCAGGAACCCGGCCAGGGCTCCGGTCTCCTCGAGCGTCTCCCAGACCTCCAGGAGGCCGGGTCCGGCGAGCATCCTCACCAGCAGCTGCCGAGCCTCCTCGGGCCATGGGTCGGACAACGGCGCGCACTCGCGCACCAGACGCGCGGCGGTGGCGGGGGCCAGCCCGACGCTGCGTTCGGAGGCCACGGCCGCGGCGCGCAGGAGGAGCAGTGGATCAGCGGCCGGGTCGGCCCGCCGGTCGAGCACCACCTCGCCGGCCGACAGCGCGACGCCGTGCGCCAGCGCCTCGAGCACGGGACGACGCGCGGTGCGTGGTGAGGTAGGTCGAGTCAGCACTCCATCGACCCGGCGCCAGGCCAGCCGGGTCAGGTGGGTGATGCGTCGTCCGATCTCGCGCACGTGTGCCTGGGCAGCACGATCGTCGCGCAGACCGAGTGCGACCGCGAGATCACCCCACATCTCGGGCGAGACACGGTCGGTGGCGCGACCGGCGATGGCATGCACGACGTCGCGCACGTCGAGCAGAGACTGGCGGCAGATCTCCAGGTCGGTGTGCGGCACGTCGACGAGCCAGGTCGCGACGATGCCGCGCAGCGCCGTGGCGTCCCGCAGCCCACCCTCTGCCTCCTTGAGGTCGGGCACGGACAGGTGGGCGAGCTCGCCGATCAGCCGGTGCCGGGTGCGAGTCGCCTCGCGCACCAGGGGCAGGCGTTCGCGAGCGCCGCGCCGCCAGTTGGCCAGCATCGTCGTGCGCAGGCGCAGTGTCAGGTTGGGGTCGCCCGCCACGTGGCGGACGTCGAGCAGGCCGGAGGCGACACGATGATCGGCGTCAGCGGCAGAGACCATCTCCGGCAGGGAGCGCACGGAGTGGTCGATCTTGGCGCCGGAGTCCCACAGCGGGTACCAGACCTGCTCGGCAGCGGTGCCGGGGTCGACGTCCGCGTCATGGACCAGGACCAGGTCGAGGTCGGAGAAGGGTGCGAGCTCGGAGCGTCCGTAGCCGCCGACCGCGACCAGCGCGACGCCGGCCTCGGGTGCCCCGCACTTCTCAAAGGCGCGCATGCACAGCGCGTCAGCCTCGTCCGTGCGGCCGGCCCGCTCTGCTGCGGTCACCCCTCCGTCACCTGGGAATCAGACCTGTCGTCAGATCGCGCTGGCGTCGCGGTCGCCGGTGCGCACGCGGACGACGGTCTCCAGGGCGGAGACCCAGATCTTGCCGTCTCCGATGCGACCCGACCGGGCGCTGCGCTCGATGGCCTCGACCACCGTGTCGGCGTCCGCGTCGTCGATCGCGATCTCG
Organism: uncultured Actinomycetota bacterium; assembly: GCA_963781575.1. Lineage (GTDB taxonomy): Bacteria > Actinomycetota > Actinomycetes > Propionibacteriales > Nocardioidaceae > Nocardioides. The sequence continues at coordinate 304,326 of CAWAGM010000009.1, forward strand.
ATGCGCACCTTTGGCACCAGCGCGATGTCGTACTCGGCGCCGCGGTAGACCTCGGTGTGGCCTTTCTGCCGGCCGTAGCCGCTGACCTCGCTGACGGTCATGCCCGTCACGCCCACGGCCTCGAGCGCCTGGCGCACCTCTTCCCACTTGTGCGGCTTGACCACCGCGGTCACGAGCTTCATTCGTCTCTCCTTGCTGGTCCGCCACCGGTGAGGACCGAGCTGCTCGACCGGGCCCCCGGTGCTGCATGGAGGTCGTACGCCGCCTCGGCGTGCACGACCAGGTCGATGCCGCTGATCTCGTGGTCCTCCTCGATGCGGAATCCCATCGTGCGGTCGACCACCCACCCGATCATGCCCGACACGACGAACGCGTACACCAGCACCGCGCCGCCGCCGACGAGCTGCTTGCCCAGCTGGTCCAGGCCACCGCCGTAGAAGAGGCCGTCGACTCCGGTCGGTGCGGCGGCGGTAGCGATCAGCCCGATTCCGAACGTGCCGACCAGGCCGCCGACCATGTGCACCCCGACGACGTCCAACGAGTCGTCGTAGCCGAACCGGTACTTGAGGCCGACGGCGAGCGCGCAGATCGCGCCGGCCACGACGCCGATCACCATCGCACCGATCGGGGAGACCGAGCCGCAGGACGGCGTGATCGCCACGAGGCCCGACACCAGGCCGGACGCGGCGCCCAGCGAGGTGGCGTGCCCGTCTCGCACCCGCTCGACGGCCAGCCAGCCGAGGATGCCGGTCGCTCCGGCGAGCAGGGTGGCCACGAAGACCACCGCCGCGCGCTGGTCGGCGGCCAGCGCCGACCCGGCGTTGAAGCCGAACCAGCCGAAGTAGAGGAGACCGGCGCCGAGCATCACCAAGGTGAGGTTGTGCGGGCGCATCGGGTCGCGACCGAAACCGATCCGTCGGCCCAGCACCAGCGCCAGAGCCAGACCGGAGGCACCCGAGTTGATCTCGACCGCGGTGCCACCGGCAAAGTCGATGACGCCGAGGTTGTTCGCCATCCATCCGCCTACGTGATCGCCGGCAGAGAAGTCGAAGATCCAGTGGGCGATGGGCGCGTAGACGAGCACCGTCCAGACGCCGATGAAGACCAGCCAGGCCCCGAAGCGTGCCCGGTCGGCGATCGCTCCAGAGACCAGCGCCCCGGTGATCACGCAGAAGAGCCCTTGGAAGACCGCGAACAGGATCACCGGGTAGGCCGAGCCCCCGTTGTCGGCGGCCTCCATGAGCTGACCGAGCCCGGCGTACTGGGTCGGGTCGCCGAGGAGACCAAGACCCACGTCGTCGCCGAACGCGATCGAGTACCCCACCAGCGTCCAGACCACAAGGATCACCGCGAGTGCACCGAAGGTCATCATCATCATGTTGAGCACGGACGTCGCGCGGACCATGCCCCCGTAGAACAACGCCAAGCCGGGTGCCATCAAGAGCACCAGGGCGGTGGCGGCCAGGAGCCAAGCCGTGTCGCCGGAGCTGAGCTCGGCGACCGGGGCGGTAGCGGCAGTGAGGGTGGTCACGGCCACCCACTTTCGCCACCCAATGTTTCAACCATGTAAACGGCCCGGCCGTCTCACGACAGCCGGGCCGTTCATCACGAACGTGCGAGGCTCAGAGAGCCGCCTCGTCCTTGTCGCCGGTGCGGACGCGGATGACGGTGTCGATACCGCTCACCCACACCTTGCCGTCACCGATCCGACCCGTCTGGGCCGTCTTGACGATGATTCCGACGATGTCGTCGCAGTCGTTGTCGTCGACGACGATCTCGATCCGGATCTTCGGCACCAGGGCGATGTCGTACTCGGCGCCGCGATAGACCTCGGTGTGGCCCTTCTGACGGCCGTAGCCGCTGACCTCGCTGACGGTCATGCCCGTCACGCCGAAGGTCTCGAGGGCCTCACGAACGTCTTCCCACTTGTGCGGCTTGATGACCGCGGTCACGAGCTTCACTTGTGTGCTCCTTCCGAACTCGTGGACAGCGACGAGGCCAGCGAGCTGCCTCCGCCGATTCCGGTGTGGAGGTCGTACGCCGACTCGCCGTGCTGGTCGAGGTCGATCCCGCCAACCTCGGCCTCTTCGGAGACGCGCCAACCGATCGTGTACTTGATGACGAGCGCGATCACCAACGTGGCGGTACCGGACCAACCGATGGCCACGAGGACTCCGAGGATCTGGTCGACCAACGAGTCGACGCCGCCGCCGTAGAAGAGGCCATCAGTCAGTCCGCCGGCGATCGAGGAGCCCTCCGGAGCCGTGACGGAGAAGAGACCGATCATCACGGTCCCGATGATTCCGCCGACGAGGTGGACGCCGACGACGTCGAGCGAGTCGTCGAGACCGAACTTGAACTTCAGGCCAACCGCCCAGGCGCAGGCCATGCCTGCCACGAGGCCGATGGCGAGGCACCGAAGATGTTGACCGCGCCGGCAGCCGGCGTGATGGCAACCAGGCCCGCCACGATGCCGGACGCAGCGCCCAGGGTGGTTGCCTTGCCGTGCAGGACCCGCTCGATGATGAGCCAGCCGATGATGGCGGCCATGGTGGCGATCGTGGTGTTGGCGAACGTCGGACCGGTCTCGCTGAGAAGAACTGCGTGTCGGGTCGAGACCGTCGACGAAGATGAGCGAGCCGACGTTGAAGCCGTACCAGCCCACCCACAGCAGGGCGGCGCCGAGCATGGTGAGCGTCAGGTTGTGCGGGCGCATCTTGTCCTTTGGCCAGCCGAGGCGCTTGCCGACGACGAGGGCCAGGACCAGAGCCGCGACACCAGCGTTGATGTGGACCGCGGTACCGCCTGCGTAGTCCTGGGCGCCGATGTGGTGCAGATGAGCGCGTCATCGGTGCAGCCGAAGACCATGTGGGCCATGGGGAAGTAGAGAGCGGCGCCCAGAGCGGGACGAAGACGATCCACGCGGAGAACTTGATGCGGTCGGCGATCGCGCCGCTGATCAGCGCCGCGGTGATCACCGCGAAGGTCAGCTGGAACATGACGTAGATGTAGTTGTCGGTACGCCGACTCCGTCGAGCCAGAATAGCTGAACGGGTGAGTCGAAGAATGTCGACCACCCTCGTCGCTGAAGCCCATCGACCAGCCGACAGGACGTAGAGGATGCCTACGATCGCCACCGAGACGAAGGACATCATCATCATGTTGAGCACGGACTTCGAGCGCGACATGCCGCCGTAGAACAGTGCCAGAGCCGGCACCGTCATCATCAGCACGAGCGCGTCGCCACGAGCATGAAGGCGTAATAGCCGTCCACAGGACCTCCATGGAGTTTGGATCTCGGGAGGGCGGGTGAGTACGACGTCACTGTCGCGGTTCTCACGCGCCCGATTCCCCGGAAGCCTCACGTCCGCAGATTTCCGCGCCGTCCTGAGAATGTTCTAGTCAGGTAACGAAGACGCCCCGTTTATTGCGTGTGGTGTTACAGCCCCGTGGGCCGCAGAGACGTCAGCCGAGCAAGGCGTCGACGAAGGCGCCCGCGTCGAACGGCGCCAGGTCGTCAGGGCCCTCGCCGAGGCCGACGAGCTTCACCGGGACGCCGAGCTCGCGCTGCACGGCGACCACGATGCCGCCCTTGGCCGAGCCGTCGAGCTTCGTGAGCACGATACCCGTGACGTCGACGACCTCGCTGAAGACGCGGGCCTGGATCATCCCGTTCTGGCCGGTGGTGGCGTCGAGCACCAGCAGGACCTCGGTGACCGGCGCCTGCTTCTCGATGACGCGCTTGACCTTTCCGAGCTCGTCCATCAGCCCGGCCTTGTTCTGCAACCGCCCGGCGGTGTCGATGATGACCGTGTCGACGCCGTCCGCAGCACCGCGCTTCACGGCCTCGAAGGCCACGCTGGCCGGGTCGGAGCCCTCGTCGCCGCGCACGACCTCGACGCCGACCCGCTCGCCCCACGTGGCGAGCTGCTCGACGGCGGCCGCGCGGAAGGTGTCGGCCGCGCCCAGGGTGACCGTTCGGCCGTCGGCCACCAGGATCCGGGCGATCTTGCCCACGGTCGTGGTCTTGCCCGCGCCGTTCACGCCGACCACGAGGACGACGCCGGGCTGGCCGTCGGCGCCGCTGACCTGGAGCCGACGGTCCATGGTGGGGTCGACCAGGGTGAGCAGCTCGTCGCGGAGCACGGCCCGGGGGTCACCGGCCTCGTTGCCGTCGACCCGGAGGCGGGTGCGGAGGTTGTCGACGACCTGCTGGGTCGGGGCGACACCGACGTCCGCGGTCAGCAGGAGGTCCTCGATCGCCTCCCAGGTGTCCTCGTCGAGCCGGTCGCGCGAGAGCAGCGCGAGCAGGCCACGACCGAGCCCGCCCTGGGAGCCCGCGAGCCGCTGCGCGCAACCGCACCAGGCGCGAGGCAGTGCCCTCGGGCCGCTCGAGCGTCGACGGGCCGGTGGCGCCGTCGGACGTCGCCGGCGCGACCGGAAGGTCGATGTCAGCGGGGGTCTCCGCGGGGGTCTCGACGAGTGGAGCGGCATCGGTGGTGTCGACCGGTGTCGACGGGGTGCGGCGTCCGCGCGTCGTGACCAGGCCGACGCCCAGCAGGACGAGCAGGACCGCGATGCCGATGACGACGTAGAGCCACTCCATGTCGACCATCCAATCAGGTGGAGCGGCGTGCCCCACGGGCGGTCAGCGGGTGCTGACGCGCTCCCGCGGGTCGGGCGTGACGTCCTCGCCGGGCATCAGCGGGAGGGCGTCGACGGCGCGCTCCATCGCGTCACCGAGCCAGGGCGCTCCCGGGATCTGCTCCCCACGATGGGGGTAGGCGACGTAGAGCACGACGAGGCCGCACAGCACCAGGACGCTGAGCATGACGACGACGATGACAGTCACGACGTTCTCCTCCGAGTAGGGCAGTGCTGCCGAGAAGGCAGTGCTGTTGACGCCAGGATCGCACCGCGATGCCGCTGCGGCCCCATCCGCGAGGGTGGAACGGTCGTTCAGACCACCCCTCGGACTGGCCCCTCGATCTGGCCCGTCAGGAACGGAGGAGGGGCACGACGGCGTCGCGCACCGCCGCGGGCAACGGGCAGACCGGGCGCGCGGGGTCGGTGTTGTCGACGTAGACGTGCACGAACCGCCCCTCGGCGCAGGCTTGGTCGCCGTCCCCCTGGAACAGTCCGATCCGGTAGATCACCGACGAGGTGCCGACCTTGTCGACGACCAGTCCCATCTCGATCGGAGCGCGGGTAGCCCATCTCCGCGAAGTACCGGCAGGAGACCTCGGCCACCACACCGATCTCGGACAGCTCGCGGATGTCAATCCCGGTCGCCTCGGCCAGGTGGGCGTTGACCGCGGTGTCGATCAGGTCGAAGTAGCGCGCGTTGTTGAGGTGCCCGTAGACGTCGTCGTCCGACCACCGCGTCGTCGCAGTGCGCCAGGCGACGTAGTCGGCCCGGGTGGGGCGGTCTGCCGGCATCAGGCCGGCTCGGTCTCGCGCAGCCGCTGGCTGATGACCGCGCTGACTCCGTCGCCCCGCATGGTCACGCCGTAGAGGGCGTCACCGACCTCCATGGTGCGCTTTTGGTGGGTGATCACGAGCAGCTGGGAGTTCTCACGCAGCTCTTCGTAGATCTGGAGCAGACGACCGAGGTTGGTGTCGTCGAGGGCCGCCTCGACCTCGTCGAGGATGTAGAACGGCGAGGGACGGGCCTTGAACAGGGCCACCAGGAAGGCCACGGCGACGAGCGACCGCTCCCCACCGGAGAGCAGCGAGAGCCGCTTGACCTTCTTGCCGGGAGGACGGGCCTCGACCTCGATGCCCGTGGTGAGCATGTTGGACGGGGTCGGTCAGCACCAGCCGGCCCTCACCGCCCGGGAAGAGCCGGGAGAAGGTCTGGTCAAAGGCCTTCTCGACGTCGGCGTAGGCCTCGGTGAAGACCTGTTCGACACGGGAGTCGACCTCGCGCACGATGTCGAGGAGGTCCTTGCGGGTCTGCTTGAGGTCCTCGAGCTGCTCGGTGAGGAACTTGTGGCGCTCCTCGAGCGCGGAGAACTCCTCGAGCGCTAGCGGGTTGACCTTGCCGAGCATGGTCAGCTGGCGCTCGGCCGTGCGCAGCCGCTTCTGCTGCACCTCGCGGTCGTAGGGCGCTGGCTCGGGCTCGGCCCCCCCTTCGGCGACATCGAGCGTGGTGGAGACCGGCACCAGCTGGTCGGGGCCGAACTCGGAGACGAGCCCCTCGACGTCGAGGCCGAGCTCGTCGAGCGCGCGCTCCTCGAGCTGCTCGATACGCATGCGTTGTTGGGTGCGGGCCATCTCGTCGCGGTGCACCGAGTTGACCAGCTCGTCGTGCTCCTTCGTCAGGTCGCGCAACGTCGCCCGGACGTCGAGCAGATCGCGCTCGCGGCTGGTGCGCGACTGCTCCACCTGCAGCCGCGCCTGGGTCGCCTCGCGGATCGACACCTCCAGCCGGGACAGGACGTACTCGGAGCCGACCATCACCGCCTCGGCAGCACGTCCCTCCCGCAGGAGCCGCTCGCGTCGCTCAGCAGCGCGGGCCCGTGACTCGCGCTCGGCCGTGGCCTGGCGCAGCAAGTTGTCGACCCGGCCATGCAGGGCGCGGCCGCGCTCCTCGGCCGTGCGCAGCGCGAGGCGGGAGTCCATCTCACCCTGGCGCGCCACCTTGGCCGCCTCGGTGAGTCGCTCGCGGTCTGTGGTGTCGGGCTCCTCGTCGGGGGCCTCCTCCGCCGTCGTCAGGCGCTGCTCGAGGTCGGCCAGGCCGGCGAGGTCCTGGTCACGGGCCGCCTCGGCCTTGGCGATCGCCTCACCTGAGACGCTCAGCCTCACCGCGAGCCGCGCGAGCCTGCGAGCCGTACTGGCCGAGCTCCTCGGCCACCGCGGCCAACGTTGCGTCGGACTCGTGCAGCTTGGCGAGCGCGACGTCGACCCGCTTCTGGGCGTCGAGCCGCTCGCTCTCGAGCCGCGACAGGACGAAGCCGAGCCGCTCGCTGGACGCCGTCGCCTCGGCCAGACGGGTGGCGGCTTCGTCGACCGCACTCTGGATCTCGATCAGGCTCTGCTGGGCCGACGAGCCACCGGCAGCCCGGTGGGCACCGAGCAGGTCGCCGTCGCGGGTCACGAACACCACGTCGGGGAAGTCGCGCACGAGGCGGCGCGCGATGCTCAGGTCGTCGACGACGGCGGTCTTGTGGAGCAGCCGGGTCAGCGCCGGCAGCAACGCGTCGGGGCGCCTCGACGGCATCCAGCGCGTACGTCGCCTCGGCTGGCAGCTCGGGCCAGTCACGGTCGGTGGTCGGCCCACCGCCGAGCACCAGGCCGGCGCGCCCGAGGTCGGCTTGCTTGAGGTGGGTGATGGCCGCGACCGCGGCGTCGGCGTCGAGCACGGCGACCGCGTCGGCTGCCGAGCCGAGCGCGCTGGCAAGGGCCGCCTCGAAGCCGGAGCGCACGTTGAGCAGGGCCGCGACCGATCCGAGGAGCCCAGCCACCTGGTCGGAGGCCGCGAGCAGCGCGCCGGCGCCGTCCTTGCGGTTGAGGCCCATCTCGAGGGCGTCCCTGCGAGCGGTGAGCGTCGAGCGGTCGCTCTCGGCCTGTTGAGCCTCGGCGCGGGTCTTGGCCACGCGCTCCTCGACGTCGTCGAGCAACCCGACGGCGGCCTCGTGCTCGGCGTCGAGGCCCTCCTCGCCGGCGTCGAGGCCAGCAACCTTGGTCTCGAGCGAGGTGAAGTCGCGTTGCGAGCGGTCGGCGCGGGCGACGGCGTCCTCGCGGGCGAGGCTGAGCCGACCGACCTCGTCCTCGGCGGCCGCCGCGCGTGACTTCAGCGCGTTGACCTGACCGTGCAGCCGAGCCAGCCCCTCGCGTCGGTCGGCGGCGGCCCGCTGCAGGCCGGTGATGCGGCGGTCCTCCTCGGCCGCTGCCTCCTCGGCTGTGCGGCGGGCGGTGACGGAGGCCTCGAGCGCGGTGCGCTGGTGCTCGACCTGGGCGGCGATCTCCTGCTCCTGCGCGCGGACCCGCTCGGCCTCGGCCTCGAGCTCGTCGGGGTCACGGCCCTGGTCGCCGGAGGCCTCGCCCACCTGGGCCGCGTTGCGGATGCGTTCAGAAGCCAGACCCTGGGTGCCGCGGATGCGTTCGCGCAGACCACCCAACGCGTACTGCACCTCCTGGGCGCGGCTGAGCGCCGGCAGGTCCTCGCGCAGAGCAGCCTCGAGCCGCGCCTCGGCCTCGCGGGTGGTGGCCATCTCCGCCTCCACCTGCTCGCGGCGCTCGACCAGGATCGACTCGTCGGCCATCTCCTGCTTGAGCGCGGTGCGCGCGGTGACCAGGTCGTCGGCCATCAGCCGGGCGCGGGCGTCGCGCGCGTCGGCCTGGACGCCGGCTGCCTTGCGGGCGACTTCGGCCTGGCGCCCGAGCGGCTTGAGCTGGCGACGGATCTCGCTGAGGAGGTCGGTGAGCCGGGTCAGGTTGCCGTCGGTGGCGTCGAGCTTGCGGAGCGCCTTCTCCTTGCGCTTGCGGTGCTTGAGGACCCCGGCGGCCTCCTCGATGAAGCCGCGACGGTCTTCAGGCGTGGCATGCAGGATCGTGTCGAGCTGGCCCTGGCCGACGATGACGTGCATCTCTCGGCCGATACCGGAGTCGCTCAACAGCTCCTGGACGTCGAGCAGGCGGCACGACGTGCCGTTGATGGCGTACTCGGAGCCGCCGCTGCGGAACATCGTGCGACTGATCGTGACCTCGGCGTACTCGATCGGCAGCGCGCCGTCGGCGTTGTCGATCGTGAGCACCACCTCGGCCCGGCCCAGCGGGGGGCGGCCGGTGGTTCCGGCGAAGATGACGTCGTCCATCTTGCCGCCGCGCAGCGACTTGGCGCTCGCCTCGCCCATCACCCAGGCAAGGGCGTCGACCACGTTCGACTTGCCCGACCCGTTGGGGCCCACGATGCACGTGATGCCGGGCTCGAGCTGGAGCGTGGTCGCCGACGCGAAGGACTTGAAGCCCTTCAGGGTCAGGCTCTTGAGGTACAACGCGAGACTCCATACCGGTCGTGAGGTCGAGCGGACACGAACGCTGCATCCTGCCAGGTCGTGTCAACGGAGGCACTGGGGCACGAGCAGCGCTGCGCGGGGGAAGCTCAGCGGGGCTCACCCTACCTATTCCGACAGCTCCGCGCTGGCAGGTGCCTCGGCCTCGTCGGCGTGGGCGATGTGGCTCAGCTGGCCCCAGATGAGGACGACGAAGACGGCGGATCCGACGAACGCGAACCAGAACGGTGCGGTGAGGCCCCAGTGCTGCGCGAGCACGCCGCCCAGCCCGGACCCGATCACCAGCCCGCCGAAGACGCCGACGAGGTTGACGCTCCCGACCCTGCCCTGCAGCTCGGGGGAACCGCCCGCTGCCGCACGGTGGTCGAGGTGGTGCCCCAGATGAACGCATGGGCGCCGAAGACGAAGAAGATCGCCAGGGCGACGGCCGGCTCGGTGGTCAGCGCCAGGCCGAGGTGCACGAAGGTCTCGATGATCAGGCCGACCCGCATCAGGTTGCCCAACGAGATGTGCCGGGTGATCCAGACGTAGGAGGTGACGACCGAGCAGCCCGCCCACTGCACCCACGGTCGTGACCAGGCCGAAGCCGACCGCACCGAGCCCGAGCCGGTCGGTGGCGTAGAGCACCAGCACCGACCAGGCGGCCCCGAAGGTGATGTTGAAGGTGAAGATCGTCAGCACCAGGGTGCGGACGGCGGCGTTGTGCCAGACCCAGCGGAAGCCCTCGGCGATGTCGTGTCGAACCGCCGTCCGCGCCTCTCGATCGCGGGTGGGCGCCGGAGAGGCGACCCGGCTGATGAGCGCGGCTCCGAGCAGCACCAGGCCCGCCTGGGCCGCGAAGGGCCAGGCCATGCCGACGGCGAAGAGCGCCGCGCCCAGCGGCGGGCCGGCCAGCTGGTTGACGGTGACGAAGCCGACCTGCAGTCGCGCGTTGGCCAGTGCCAGGTCATGTCGTGGCACCACCATGGGCAGCAACGCGCTGGAGGCGTTGTCGGCGAACATCTCGGCGGTGCCGAGCAGAAAGAGCGCCACGAGCACCAGGCCGATGGTGACCGTGTCGGTGGCGACGAACGCCACCAGCACGCCGAGCACCGCGGCGCGGGTGAGGTCGACCGCGACCACGATGCGCCGGCGGTCGAGCCGGTCGGTCAGCACGCCGGCGTACAGACCGAAGAGCAAGGGCGGCGCCCACAGGAGGAGAGCGGCCAGCGCGACGAGGAACGGCTCGTCGGTCTGGGAGGCGACGAGCAGCGGGCCGGCTGCGACGGCGAACCCGTCGCCGATGTTGGACACCCAGGACGAGGCGAGCAACCAGCGGAAGGGCACGCCGATGTGCGGCGGGACGATCGCGTCGAGAACCTTGCTCACAAGGGCAGGACGTTAGTCAGTCTGTCGGCCCCACGGCACGTGATTTCCGTCGGCCAGCAGAAGCCTGAGTCAGGCGGGCTGCATCTCCTGCAGCGATGCGACATCGATCAGCGCGGCGGCCCGCGAGGCCACCAGGATGTCGTTCTCCTCGCTGAGGCGAAGGACGAGGGACTCCAGCTCGGCCACCCGCGTGCGGAGTCGAGCGTTCTCGACTGCCAGGCGGGGGTCTCGCAGGTCGCGGTTCAGGTGCCCAATCAGCGCCTTGGCCATGAAGGTGTGCCTTCCGGTTGAAGAAGAATCTGCGGGGATCTACCGAGAGTGGCCCAGGCACGAGCAGAGGACGATTGGGCCGTCTACAAATGTCCCACCAGGCAGGCGTCTGGTCAATCTGGGGTAGCTGGCGCGGTCGTCGGCGAGGGTCGGCGGGCTCGCGGCACGGGCTGGCAGCGGGGGCAGAAGTAGGACGAGCGGTTCATGAACGCGACCCTGCGGATGGCGGTGCCGCACCGGTCGCACGGCTCGTCCTGGCGTCCGTAGGCGTGCAGCGACCGGTCGAAGTAGCCCGACTCGCCGTTGACGTTCACGTAGAGCGCGTCGAAGGACGTGCCGCCCTGGCCGAGCGCCTCCGACATCACCGTGCGGGCATGGCCGAGCAGGTCGCGCACCTGCCGGGCGGTGAGCCGGTCTCCACCTCGTTCCCCGTGCAGGCCGGAGCGCCACAGCGCCTCGTCGGCGTAGATGTTGCCGACCCCGGAGATCAGGCCCTGGTCGAGCAGCAGCCGCTTCACCCCCGACGACCGCTGGCGCACGCGCGCCACGAAGCGGTCGTCGTCGAACTCCGGATCGAGGGGGTCGCGAGCGATGTGTGCGATCTCGGACGGCAGCTCCGCTCCCCCGGCGCTCACCGAGAGGCCCCCGAACATCCGCTGGTCGACGAAGTGCAGGTTGCGCCCCTCGGCGGCGCCGTCCAGCACGAGGCGCACGCGCAGGTGCCGCTCGGGCGCCGCGTCGCGGGGTTGCACGAGCATCTGGCCGCTCATGCCGAGGTGTCCCAGGAGGGCGTCGCCGTTGTCGAGCGGCAGCCAGAGGTACTTGCCCCGGCGCCGGGCGTCCTCGATGCGGCGCCCGATCAGGGCTGCGACGAACCCCTCGGGGCCGCGCGGGTCGCGGCGCACCGGGCGCGGGTGCAGGACGTCGACGCCGATGATGGTCGAGCCGAGCACGTGACGCGCGAGACCGGCGCGGACGACCTCGACCTCGGGGAGCTCGGGCACGGTGCTCGTCCTGCCTGGTCGGGGGTCGGGCGGTCTACTCGGCAGAGACCGACCGAGACTCGAGCGCGGCGACGATCTCGCCGTACGCCGTCTCGGCGGAGGCCTGCTCGGCCTCCTTCTTCGACCGCCCGATGCCGTTTCCGTAGAGCTGGTCGGCAACACGCACCTGCGCGTGGAAGGTCTTCATGTGGTCGGGGCCTTCGTCGGTGATGACGTACTCGGGCACGCCCAGGCTGTGCTCGGCAGAGAGCTCCTGGAGCGAGGTCTTCCAGTCGAGGCCCGCACCCATCGCGGAAGCCTCCTCGATCAGCCCGTCGAAGAGCCGGTGCACGACCTCGGCGGAGGTATCGATGCCCCCGGAGAGGTGGACCGCGCCGATGACGGCCTCGACGGTGTCGGAGAGGATCGAGGCCTTCTCGCGTCCGCCGGTGCTCTCCTCGCCGCGACCGAGCTTGACGTGGTCGCCGAGCCCGATGCGGACCGCGACGACGGCCAGCGCCCGCGCGTTGACCACGGCCGCGCGCAGCTTGGCCAACCGACCCTCAGACAGGTCGGGGTGCATCAGGTAGAGCGTCTCGGTGACGACCACGCCGAGCACCGAGTCGCCCAAGAACTCCAGGCGCTCGTTGGTCGGCAGCCCGCCGTTCTCGTAGGCGAACGAGCGGTGCGTCAGGGCGCGCTCCAAGAGCTCGGGATCCAACGTGGGATTCCCGAGCTCCGACCGGAGGTCGCTGTAGTTCAAGGGAGCTGAGCTCAGAGGACCTGAGCTCAGAGGACCTGGCGACGGTCGGCGCGAGCGCCGTACTGGCCGCACTCGCCACACGCGCGGTGCGGCAGGTGCTTGGCACCGCAGGCGGGGTTGGCGCAGGTCACGAGGGTCGGCGCGATGGCCTTCCACGCCGAACGACGGTGACGCGTGTTGCTGCGCGACATCTTCCGCTTCGGGACTGCCACTGTTCTCTCCTAGCTGATCGCTGAACTGCTGAGGTGCCGCAGGTCTGGCTGGTGGGTGTTACTGGTCGGGCTGGTCGGGCTGGTCTGGTATCGGCCAGCTGCTGCAAGCCGGCCCATCGCGGGTCGATCGCCGCCTCGTGCACATGGTCCGGCTCTTCCTTGTAGTTGACCCCACAGTCGGGGCACAACCCAGGACAGTCGTCCATGCACAGCGGCTGGAACGGCAGTGCAAGCACCACCGCATCCCGCAGCAGGGGTTCGAGGTCGAGCAGGTCGTCCTCGAGCGTGCTGACCTCGTCGTCCTCCGTGTCGGCGGCCTGCTCGCGGGAGTGCTTCGAGTCGTTGTAGACGAACAGCTCTTGGAGATTCACGTCGACGTCGTCGACGATCGGGTCCAAGCACCGTGCGCACTCACCCTCGAGGCCGGCCGTGGCCGTTCCCGTCAGCAGGACCCCCTCCATGACCGCTTCCAGCCGCAGGTCGAGTTCGACCGGCGCACCTTCGGGGACGTGGAGAACGTCGATGCCCAGTTCTGCTGGAGCCGGCACCGTCAGCGACACCTCACGCTGGGACCCCGGGCGGCGGCCGAGCTCGCGAGTATCGAGCACGAGCGGCGCTCTCGGGTCCAGGCTGGTCAGGAGATCACTTCCGGGTCCGGGCACAACACAACTCGAAGAACTCTACTGCCAGGCGCCTGACCTGCGAAATCAGGCCTCGCTCGCACCACGGCCGGCCTCAGACGCGCTCGGCCAGGCGCGCCAGGAGTCGTTCGTGCACGAAGTCAGGGACGAACGCGGTCACGTCTCCCCCGAAGGAGGCGACCTCCTTGACCAGGCTCGACGACACGAACGACTGGCCGGTGCTGGTCGGCATGAACACCGTCTCGACGCCGGTCAGCGCCACGTTCATGTGCGCCATGGGCAGCTCGTAGTCGAAGTCGCCGGACGAGCGCAGCCCCTTCACGATGGCCTGGGCGTCCTGCTCGACGCAGAACTCGGTGACCAGCCCGGTGAACCCCTCGACCCGCACGTTGGCGAAGTGCCCGACCGCACGGGTGAGCATCTCGACACGCTCGTCGGGGGCGAACAGGCGGCTGCTTCGACTGGTTGACGCCGATCGCGACGATGACCTCGTCGAACAGCCGGGCGGCCCGGCCGATGATGTCGAGGTGGCCGTGCGTGACGGGATCGAACGATCCGGGGCACACCGCACGACTCATGACGCGTGACCGTACCAAAGCGTCGTCTCGCCGTAGCGCTTGTGACGGTCGCCCACGATGCCGTCGGGCCACGTGGGCTCGGGGCTGCGGCGCGCGCGCTCGACCACGACCAGGGCCTCGGGTGCCAACCAGGCTTGCAGCATCTCGAGATCGGTCGCGAGCTCGGCCTCGGTGAGTGGGTACGGCGGGTCGCTGAAGACGATGTCGAAGCGGGGCTCCGCGTCGTGGGGGGCGCGGGCGAGGGCGGTGTGCACGCTCAGCTGGACGACGTCGGCGACCGGGCACCCCAGCTCGCGGGCGTTGGCGCTGATCAGGGACGCCGTCTTGCGGTCGGACTCGACCAGCCGCACGCCGTTCGGCGCCGCGACTCCAGGCCTCGAGGCCGAGGGCACCGCTGCCAGCATAGAGATCGAGCACGTGCAGCCCTTGCAGCGTGCCGCACCACGACTCGACGGCGGAGAAGAGCGCCTCGCGGACGCGGTCGCTGGTGGGCCGCGTGCGGTCTCCGGGCGGCGTCTTGATGCGCCGCCCGCCGACGTGCCCGCCGATGATCCGGGTCATGACATCTCGATGAAGTCGGCAGCCGTCTGGCGCTCGAGCTCGCTCACGGCGGCGGCCAGCAGCGGCGCACCGCCCAGGTCGGGGTCGGTGTCGAGGAGGTGCTCGGCGGCCTCGCGAGCCTCGACGATGGTCTGCTCGTCGCGCAGCACCCGCAGGTTGCGCAGGCTCGAGCGGCGCCCCGACTGGGAGCCACCGAGCACGTCGCCCTCGCGGCGTTGGTCGAGGTCGATCCGGCTCAGCTCGAAGCCGTCGGTCGAGGCGGCCACGGCGTCGAGCCGGTCGGCAGCGGGCGTGGCAGGCAAGGCGTGGGAGACCAGGAGGCAGAGCCCTGGTAGGCCTCCTCGGCCGACCCGGCCGCGCAGCTGGTGCAGCTGCGAGACACCGAACCGGTCGGCGTCGAGCAGGACCATCGCGGTGGCGTTGGGGACGTCGACGCCGACCTCGATCACGGTGGTGGCCACCAGCACGTCGATCTCCCCGTCGGAGAACGCTCGCATGGCGGCGTCCTTCTGCTCCGGCGGGAGCTGACCGTGCAGGACGCCCACTCGCAGACCGGCGAGGGGGTCGGCCGTCAGCTGCTCGACGACCTCGGTGACCGCGGCGAGTGGCGGGCGCGGCGCCTGCGGGACGAGCGCGCCGTCCTCGTCGACGTCGATCTGGTCGCGCTCGCCCTGCTCGAGCTGGTCGCCGCTGATGCGTGGGCAGACGACGTAGGCCTGGTGGCCCTTCTCGACCTCCTCGCGCACCCGCTGCCAGACCCGATCGACCCACGTGGGGTGCTCGACCAGGTTCACCACGGTGCTCTGGATGGGCGCCCGGCCGGCGGGCAGCTCGCGGAGCACGGAGGTCTCGAGGTCGCCGAAGACGGTCATCGCCACGGTGCGAGGAATGGGCGTCGCGGTCATCACCAGCACGTGGGGCGGCGCGGCGGCCTTGCTCGTCAGCGCTGCGCGCTGCTCGACGCCGAACCGGTGCTGCTCGTCGACGACGACCAGGCCGAGATCGGCGAACATCACGGTGTCCTCCAGCAAGGCGTGGGTGCCGATGACGATGCCGGCCTCGCCGGTGACGATCCGCGACAGGGGACCGGTGCGCTGGCTCTTGGTCATCGAGCCGGTGATCAGCTCGACCTGCGTGGCGTCGACGGCACCCCCGAGCATGCCGCCGGTCGCGAGCTCGCCGAGCAGGGCGCTGATGGAGCGGTGGTGCTGCTGCGCGAGCACCTCGGTGGGCGCCAGGAGGACCGCCTGTCCCCCGGAGTCGACGACCCGGAGCATGGCCCGCAGCGCGACCAGGGTCTTGCCCGAGCCGACCTCACCCTGGAGCAGCCGGTTCATCGGGTGCGGTTGAGCCAGGTCGACCTCGATCTGCGCGCCGACCTCGCGCTGCCCGGCGGTGAGCTCAAAGGGCAGGCGGGCGTCGAAGGCCGCGAGCAGAGCGCCCGAGCCACCGTCACGCGCCACCGCGCCGAGCGCGCGCTGGGCCCGGCGACGGCGGCCGAGGACCAGCTGGGTGACCAGCGCCTCCTCGAAGCGGTAGTGCCGGCGGGCGGCGTGCACCTGAGCGCATCTCGTCAGGAGCATGGATCCAGTCGAGGGCGGTGCGAGCGTCGACGAGGTCGTAGGCCTCGCGCACGCTGGCGGGCACCACGTCGGGCAGGTCGTGGACCACGGAACGCGTGAAGGCGACGGCACGTTGGAGGTCCCACGACTCGACGCCCTTGGTGAGCGGGTAGATCGGGTAGAGGTCGGCGATCGCCTCGATGGTGGCGATGTCGTCACCAGCCCCCTCGCCGGCCCCTTCACCGCTCACGCCGAACAGCACCATCCGGGGGTTGGTGAGCTGCCAGGTGCCGTTGAACTGGCTGGCCTGCCCGAGGAACAGCCCCTGCTGACCCGCCGGCAGTCGCCTGGCCTGCCACCCGGCGGTGCCCTTGTTCTTGGCGAAGAACGTCATCTTCAGCGAGGGGCCGTCGGTGCGCAGCAAAGCCTCGAGGCGGAACGCCGGTCGGCCGGTGCGGCGATCGGTGTAGGTCTTGGTCTCGCTGCTGGCGATCTCGCCGACGACCGTCAGCATCTGCCCCACCTGCAGGTCGGAGACCTTCGTGAGCCGGCCGGTCTCGAGGTAGCGCCGCGGGAAGTGGTTGAGCAGGTCGCCGACGGACTCGATGTGCAGGTTCTCGATGATCTTGGTGCGCTTCTTCGTGTCGCCCAGCACCGTCGTGACGGGCGAGTCCAGCGAGATCACCACCGAAGCCTCCCTCACTCCACCGACAGCAGCAGCGGGTAGCGCTCCTGGCCGCCGTCGTAGACCACCACGTCGACGTGGGGGTGCTCAGCGTCGATCCAGGCGGCGGCACGCTCGACGAGATCCTCGGCGCCCTGGCCGCCCACGAGGGTGACCAGCTCGCCGCCACCGGCCAGCAGCCGCCCCAGGACGTCGATCGCGACGTCGTACTGGGCGCTGCCGATCACTGCGAAGTCTCCAGCGATCACGCCGAGGACGTCGCCGGGCTCGCACCAGCCGGCCATGGTGAGGGCCTTGCGCGCGGCCAGGGTGACGGCGCCGTGTCGAGCATGGCGCGAGGTGGCGGTCATCTCGAGCACGTCCTGGTCGAAGCTGCGACCGGGCTCGTGCACCGCCATCGCGGCCAACCCCTGCACCTGCGCCTGGGTGGGGATCACCGCGACCCGCAACCCCAGGTCGGTCTCGGCACTGCTCGCCGCGATCTGGGCGACCCGAACCGAGTCGGCGTCGTTCGGCAGCACCACGACCTCGCGAGCACCGCAGGAGGTGATCGCCTCCAGGATCTGGCCGGTCGAGGGACGGCGTCCGGAACCACCGGCGATGACCGTGGCGCCGGCGTCCTCGAAGAGCTGGGCCAGACCGGGGCCGGCCGCGACCGCGACGACCCGACGTCCCTCGCGCTCGGAGCGCTGCGTGCGGTGTGTTCGGCGGGCGGCGATCTGCTCGGCGAAGTGGGTGACCCGCACGCGGTGGGGGCGACCGGCCTCGATGCCGGCCTCGATGGCGGCGCCGACGTCGTCGACGTGCACGTGCACGTTCCAGAGGCCCTCGCCGCCCACGACCACGAGCGAGTCACCGAGCCCGGCGAGGGTGTCGCGCAAGACCGGGATCGTCTCGTCGACGGCGTCCAGCAGGTACATCACCTCGTAGGACGGGCCGTCCGGGCTCAGATCACCCTCGGCGCCCTGGTGCGGCACGGGGATCGAGTGACGGCCCAGCGCGCTCGGGACCGGGACCGGACGACGTCCGGTCAGCGCGGTCTCGGCGGCGTCGAGGATGACGCTGAGCCCGCGGCCACCAGCGTCGACCACGCCCGCGTCGCGGAGCACCTGGAGCTGCTCGGGAGTGCGTGCCAAGGCCTCCCGCGCGGCCTGCGCTGCGGTGGTGAAGACGTCGCGCGCCCGGGCGTCGTCGTCCGCCGCCCGGAGCATCGCGGCCTCGGAGGCAGCCCGCGCGACGGTGAGCATCGTGCCCTCGACGGGGGTGCCGACCGCTCGATAGCTGGCCTCGCTCGCATCGCGCATGGCTTCGGCGGCGATCACGGCGTTGCGCTCGTCGGAGGTCGCCCGCGCGATGCGCCGCGCCAGCGCCCCGAGCATCTCGCTGAGGATGACCCCCGAGTTCCCTCGTGCTCCGAGCAGGGCACCGCGCGCGAAGGCGGCGAGCACCGCCTCGCGCTCGGGGGTGTCGGCGGTGGCTGCCCGGATCGCGTCGCGCGCGGCCGAGACGGTGAGGTACATGTTCGTGCCGGTGTCGCCGTCCGGCACCGGATAGACGTTGAGGGCGTCGATCTCCTCGCGCGCCGAGGCCAGTGCATCGGTGGCGATCTCCACGAAGCGCAGCACGACCGTGAGGTCGATGCCGCCGCTGGCGGGTGCCTCTTCCATGGCCTACCTTCGAGTCGATCTTCCAGCCGAGCTGGCTGCGCGTTGGGAGCGTCGCGATCACCGTAGCGAGGGGATTGCTCGATTTCGGACAACGGCCAACCTCGGATACGCTTCTTCGGTTGCCCGCCCTGCGGGCCCCACACTCGTTCGAGAACTCGTTCCACCTCAACTCAGGAGTATCCCGTGGCTGCCGTCTGCGACATCTGCGCCAAGAAGCCCGGCTTCGGCAACAACCGTCCGTGGTCGCGCAAGATCACCAAGCGTCGTTTCGACCCGAACATCCAGCGCGTCCGCGCCAAGGTCAATGGCACCCCGAAGCGCCTCAACGTGTGCACCGGCTGCCTCAAGGCCGGCAAGGTCACTCGTTGATCTGAGGCCTCCACCTCACCCAGCTGTTCGAGAAGCCGCCGCCCGCGAGGGTGGCGGCTTCTTGCTGTCCGGTGTGCGCGGCCCACCATGGGACAGCGGTGCGTCAGAAGTGGGTCCACCCCGGCGAGCCCTCGTAGAGCGCGCCGTCGACGGTGACCCGCCCGGCGTCGCCCTCCGCGGCCTCGCTCACCGAGCCGATGACTGCCCAGCCGTCGGGAACCGATGCGGCGTCGGGGAAGGTCGCGACCAGTGCGTGGTCGTCCCCACCGCCCAGAACCAGGTGCACCGGGTCGCTGTTCAGCGCCGCACCAATGGCGTGCAGCGGCTCGGGGATGTCGAGCGCAGCGGTGTGGAGGTCGATCATGACCGCTGACTCCTTGGCGATGTGTGCGACGTCGGCCAGCAGCCCGTCGGAGACGTCGATCATCGCGGTCGCGCCGGCGACCGCCGCTGCCAGACCGGCGTCGTACGGCGGCTCGGGGCGGCGGTAGGCCTCGACCAGGATGCGCGGCGAGCGGAAGCCGCGACCGAGCACGGCCAGCCCCCGGCCGCCCAGCCCTGACGACCCGCGATCGCCACGACGTCCCCGCTGCTGGCGCCGGATCGCAGCACCGGGGCCTGGGTGCAGGCACCGATGACGGTGACCCCGATGACGACCTCGTCGGCGCGGGTGAGGTCTCCACCGACGACCGAGGCGCCGACCAGCTCGCACTCGGCCTGGAACCCGCGGGCGAAGTCGAGCGCCCAGCTCGCCGGCAGGTCGGCCGGTGCCGCCAGCCCCACGGTGACCGAGTGGGCACGTCCGCCCATCGCGTTGATGTCGGAGAGGTTCTGCGCAGCCGCCCGGTGCCCGACGTCCTCGGCCGAGACCCAGTCGCGCCGGAAGTGGCGCCCTTCGACCATCAGGTCGGTGGAGACGACGACGTGCCCGTTGCGGATGCGCAGCACAGCAGCGTCGTCCCCCGGGCCGACCAGCACGTGCTCGCCCTGCGGGAACAGGGCCACGATCTCGGAGATCAGGCCGAACTCGCCGGCGTCGGCCAGGGTCGCGTCGGGGGGAAGTGGCATGGCGACCATTCCACCAGATGCGGCCCACCAGATGCGGCCGGTTCGCCGACCGAGGCGGCTATGTACACACCGACGAGCCGCGATAGGTTGAGCGTTCTGTCGTTGCATCGCTGCAGCTGTCGCAAAGGAGCGCCCGCATGGTCGTCCAGGCCTACATCCTGATCCAGACCGACGTCGGCAAGGCCGCCGAGGTCGCCAAGGCGATCGCGCAGGTCAAGGGCGTGACCCTCGCCGAGGACGTCACCGGTCCCTACGACGTGATCGTGCGTGCCGAGGCACGCAACGTCGACGAGCTCGGCAAGCTGGTCGTGTCGAAGGTGCAGAACCTCGACGGGATCACCCGCACCCTCACCTGCCCGGTCGTGCACATCTGACGTGCGTTCCACCTGGTTCTCACGACGCCCCGAGTCCTCCCGGACCCGGGGCGTCGTCGCGCGTGGCGACGTTCTCGGGTGCGTCGCTGCCGGTGCTGCTGCTGACGACGGCTACAGGGTGCAGCGGGGCCGTCGAGATCGACTCGCGGCCACTGGACGCCGACCAGGAGCAGGCGTGTCGCGACTTCGTCGACGCGCTGCCCGACGAGGTCGCCGGCGAGACCGGGCGCGACGTCTCCCCGGACGACGCGCTCGGTGCCGCGTACGGCGACCCGGCGATCGTGGTGACCTGCGGAGCCGCGATCCCGCCCGAGTTCGACGAGACCCAGTCGTGCGAGGTCAGCAACGGCGTGGGTTGGTACGTCCCCTCCGAGGTCTTCGACGACCAAGGCGCCGACGTCACCATGACGGCGGTCGGCTACGAACCGGTGGTGCGGCTGGAGGTCCCCGGCCGCTACCGACCCGACGGACCCGCCGCCGCGATCGCCCAGCTCGCCGCCGGCGTCAAGGAGCACCTCACGCTCGTCGCCGACTGCAACTAGGGCACGCGGCTGACCTCAGCGCAGGCCCGTGTCGCGCTGGAGCGCAAGCTGGATGAGTCGATCGACCAGCGTCGGGTAGTCGACGCCGGTGGCGGCCCACATCTGCGGGTACATCGACAGGGGGGTGAAGCCCGGCATCGTGTTGATCTCGTTGACGACCAACGAGCCGTCGGGCATGACGAAGAAGTCGACCCGCGCCAAGCCCTCGCAGCCGACCGCCTCGAAGGCCTGGGCGGAGAGGTCGCGCAGGCGCTGGGTGAGCTCGTCGGGCAGGTGCGCCGGGATGTCGAGCGAGGTGGCTTCCTCGGGGAGGTACTTGGCCTCGAAGTCGTAGAACTCGTGGTCGCCCGTGATCCGGATCTCCGCTGGCAACGACGTCTCGGGGGTGCCGTCGAGGGCCTGCAGGACGCCGCACTCGACCTCGCGGGCGCCCTCCGCGGAGATCTCGACCAGCACCTTGGGATCGTGGCGCAGCGCCTCCTCGAGGGCGGGCGCGAGCTGGGAGGCGTCGCGCACCTTCGAGATGCCGATGCTCGACCCGCCGCGTGCGGGCTTCACGAACAGCGGGTAGCCGAGCTCGTCGACCCGACGACGCACCTCGGCCTCGTCGGCGTCCCAGCCCCGTGCGGTGACGGTGATGCTCGGCATGACGGGGAGCCCGGCGTCGGCGAGCACGACCTTCATGTAGGCCTTGTCCATGCTGACGGCGGAGGCCAGCACCCCGGCGCCGACGTAGCGGACGCCGGACATCTCCAGCAGCCCTTGAATCGTGCCGTCCTCGCCCCACGGGCCGTGCAGCACCGGGAAGACGACGTCGACCTCGCCGAGGGTCTCGGGGGGACGGCTCTGCTCGGAGACGACCAGGTCGGTGCCCGCGGCGATGCGGGCCAGTGCCACCGGCGCGCGCTCGGCGTCGACGCTGGGCAGCTGCTGGGCGCTCTCGATGCGCAGTCCGGGAGACGTCGCCGGACTCGAGCACCCAGCGCCCGTCGCGCGCGATGCCGATGGGCACCACGTCGTAGACGGCCGGGTCGATGGCGGCGAGCACGCTGCCGGCGGTCACGCACGAGATGGCGTGCTCGCTGGAGCGTCCGCCGAACACCACGGCCACGCGGGGCTTGCGGGTGCGATCGGAGCCGGTCACGGGCACGACCCTATCCTCGTGCTCATGTCCGACCAGACCCCCTCGATCTCCCCGGCCACGGTGGCAGTGACCCGGGGTCGCCCCCCGCACGAGCCGGACCAGCCGCTGAACACCCCCATCGTGATGGCCTCCACGTTCGTGGCCGGCGGCGACCTGGAGTACGGCCGCTACGCCAACCCGTCGTGGGAGGCGTTCGAGGACATCCTCGGCGCGCTCGAGGGGGGTCGCTGCCTGTCGTTCGCCTCGGGCATGGCAGCGGTGACGACTGTGCTCGACCTGGTGGGCCAGGGCGCGAAGGTCGTGGCACCCCAGCACGCCTACCAGGGCAGCATCATGTCGTTGGCCGACCTGGAGTCGCGGGGCCGGATCACCGCACAGCTGGTCGACATCGAGGACACTGCAGCCGTCGTGGCGGCGTGCGAGGACGCCGCCCTGGTGTGGATCGAGACCCCGACCAACCCGGCGCTCGAGCTGGCCGACGTCCCGGCCATCGCCGCCGCGGCTCACGAGGCCGGCGCCTACGTGGTCGTCGACAACACCTTCGCGACTCCCCTGCTGCAGCAGCCGCTGTCGCTGGGCGCCGACATCGTGGTGCACTCGGCCACGAAGTACCTCAGCGGGCACAGCGACGTCCTGCTCGGCGCGCTGGTGACCGCGGACGACGAGCTCTACGGCGTCTTGAAGAACCGGCGCTCGATGACCGGTTCGGTGCCCGGAGCGTTCGAGGCCTGGTTGGCCGCGCGCGGCATGCGCACCTTGCACCTGCGGGTCGAGCGGGCCCAGGCCAACGCCCAGGCGCTCGTCGAGAGGCTGCGTGCGCACCCGGCGGTCTCCGAGGTGCGCTACCCAGGTTTCGGGGCCATCGTGTCGATCGTGCTCGCCGAGGGCGAGCTGGCCGCAGACCTGCTGTGTCGCAAGACCAAGATCTGGGTGCACGCCACGTCGTTGGGCGGCGTCGAGTCGACTTCGAGCGTCGCCGCCGGTGGAAGACCGAGGCCCGCACGATCCCCGACGCCCTGGTGCGCATGTCAGTTGGCATCGAGGACGTCGACGACCTCTGGGCCGACCTCGAGACCGCCCTCGACACCCTCACCTGATCGCCCGAGGGTCGAGTCGGCGTAAAGATACGCCGACTCACCGAGCCTTGGTCGAGTCGGCGAGCCTCCGGTCGGCGTCAGTCGATCTCGGACTTGGGGCTGCGGGCCAGCATCGCGTCCATCATCTCGGTGGCCGACATCCGGCCAGCGACGACCTCGTCGACGTGCGTGGCGACCGGGGCATCGACGCCCGAGCGCTCGGCGAGGGCTCGCAGCGACGAGCACGACTTGGCGCCCTCGGCGACCTGACGGGTCGAGGCGTAGATCTCGTCGGTGGTCAGACCCCGGCCCAGCTTCTCGCCGAAGCTCCGGTTGCGAGAGAGCGGTGACGAGCAGGTGGCGACGAGGTCTCCGAGACCGGCCAGGCCCATCAAGGTCAGTGGATTGGCGCCGAGCTTCATCGCCAGGCGCGCGGTCTCGGCGAGACCACGGGTGATGAGGGACGCCGTCGTGTTGTCGCCGAAGCCGAGCCCCACGGCCATGCCGACCGCCAGGCCGACGACGTTCTTGTAGGCACCGCCGAGCTCCAGCCGAGCACGTCGACGCTCGTGTAGGGCCGGAAGGCGGGCGAGTGGCAGCGCGCCTGCAGCATCTGGGCGACGGCTTCGTCTCGCAGGCAACCACAGAGGCCGCCGGTTCGCGCCGGGCGATCTCCTTGGCGAGGTTGGGTCCGCTGATGACGGCGATGCGGTCGGGACCGGCTCCGGTCACCTGGTGGATGACCTCTGACATGCGGTTGAGGGTGCTGAGCTCGACGCCCTTCATCAACGACACCATGACGGCGTCCGGATCAATGAACGGAGCCCACTCGGTGAGGTTAGTGCGCAGCGTCTGCGACGGCGTCGCGAGCACGACCACGTCGGCCCCGTGCAGCGCCTTCTCGACGTCGTGGGTGGCGTTCACGGTGGGCGGCAGCTGGATGCCGTGCAGGTAGTCGGCGTTCTCGCGCTCGGCGTTGATCGCGTCGGCAACCTCCTCGCGGCGTGCCCAGATGGTGACGTCGTTGCCGCCGTCGGCCAGGACGATCGAGAAGGCCGTGCCCCATGACCCGGCGCCCAGGACGGCGACCTTTCCGGCGCTCACGAGGCGTCCTTGCGAGACTTGCCATTCGGGACGCCGGAGACGCGCATGTCGTAGCGCTCGACCGGCGGATCCTCGCCGCGGATCTCGGAGACCAGCTCGGTGATGGCATTCATGATGCGTCGAGTGGCCTCGGCGGTGACCTCGCTGTTGCCTGGGACGTCGAGCAGGTCGCTCAGGTCGACCGGGTCACCCACCCGCATGCGGATCGGCTTCCGCGGGAAGAAGTCGCGGCCGCATGCTGTAGGCGGGCAGCAGGTGCTGCGCGCCCCATTGACCGTCGGGATGACCGGGCAGCCGGTCTCCAGGGCGATGCGCGCCGCGCCGGACTTGCCGACCATCGGCCACCGTTCGGGTCGCGGGTGATCGTGCCCTCGGGGTAGACCACCACGCACTCACCTGCCCGAACGGCGGCGACCGCCGCCGCGTACGCGCCCACAGCATTGACGCTGGCCCGCTCGACGGGGATCTGCCCGGCGCCGCGCATGAACGAGCCGACCACCTTCACGTCGAAGAGCCCCGCCTTGGCGAGGTAGCGCGGCAGCCGCCCGTAGTCGGTGAGCAGGTGCGCGGCGGTGATCGGGTCGATGTGCGAGAGATGGTTCATCGCGATCACCAGACCGCCGGTCGCCGGCACCTTCTCGGCATCGACCCACTCGCGCTTCGTCGTGGCCAGCAACAGCGGCTTGAGGATGCCGATGGCCACCGTGAACGCCGTCCCGCGCGGCTGAGAACTCTTGCGCACACTCACAGCAGGCGAGGGTACTCGGCTGCAGCCACCGCTGGTCGGACGGCGCTCCGCGCCCGAGCTGCACCTGGTTGGATCGATTCGTGGAGCAGGGGTCGGACACGCGTTTCGTCGTCGTCCTGCCAGTGAAGCCACCGGTCTTCGCGAAGTCGCGCTTGCGTGGCCTGGACGACGAGTTGCGCCGCGACCTGGCCCTGGCCTTCGCGCTCGACACTGCCGCCGCCTGCCTGAACAGGCGCCGTCGAGCAGGTGCTCGTGGCCACCGACGACGCCGTCCTGGCCGCACGGCTCGTCGGACATGGGGTGCGCGGCGTGCCCGACGGCGACCACGCCGGGCCTCAATGCCGCGCTGCTCCAGGCCGCTGCCGAGGCGCACCGGCGGTGGCCCGAGCCTGCAGGTGGCCGCGCTGCTCGCCGACGTGCCGGCACTGACCGCGAGCGACCTCGATGCCGCGCTCGCCACCATGGTCGCCGGCGGTCCGGCCTTCGTGGTCGACGCCGACGGCACGGGACAATGCTCTACACCGCGCCGCTCGACCAGTTCGAGCCAGAGTTCGGCGGCGACTCGGCACGAGCGCCCACGCCTCAGCGGCGCGCTGGCCGTAGCCGGGGCGCTGGCCTCGTGCGCCGCGACGTCGACGACGTCGCGGACCTCGTGCAGTGCGGTGCGCTCGGGGTAGGGCCGGCGACGGCCGCGCGTGGCCGAGCTCGACGTCACCTGATCCCGGGTTCCCGAACGTGCAGAACGGGCCGCCCTCCGAGGAGGACAGCCCGTTCGGGGTGAGCGGGTCGGTCAGGCCTTCTTGGCCGGCGCTTCTTGGCCGCCGGGAGCCTTCTTGGCGGGCGCCTTCTTCGCAGCCGGGCGCCTTCTTGGCCGGAGGCCTTCTTGGCCGGGGCCGCCTTCTTGGCGCCGGAGCCGCCTTCTTCGCGGCGGGCGCCTTCTTGGCCGGGCCTTCTTGGCAGCCGGACGCCTTCTTGGCCGGAGCCGCCTTCTTGGCAGCGGGGCGGCCTTCTTGGCCGGAGACGCCTTCTTCGGCCGGGGCAGCCTTCTTGGCGGCTTGTGGCAGCAGCGGCCTTCTTGGCCGGAGCCGTAGCCTTCTTGGCCGCCGGACGCAGCGGCGCACCGTGATCTGGGCAGCTTCTTCGCGCCCGAGACGACGTTCTTCAGGTCGGCGCCGGCGGTGAACTTCGGCACCGAGGTCTTCTTGGCCTTGATGCGCGCGCCGGTCTGCGGGTTGCGGACCCAGCGGGCCTCGCGAACTCGCTTCTCGAACGAGCCGAAGCCCGTGATCGCGACCTTCTCGCCCTTGGCGACCTCGCGCGTGATCGTGTCGAGCACGGACTCGAGAGCGTGGGCCGCGGCCTTGCGGTTCCCCTCGTAACGCGCAGCAAGCGCGTCGATGAGCTGTGACTTGTTCACTAGCTTCCCTTCCAAAGAACCCAGTTGTTGCCGAGCCCATGCCCGACTATCCCTAGTGCACGCTAGGTACTCGTGGCATTAGTCACAATCGGCACGCCGTAACGGATGTCGCTTTTTTTGTCGTGCCGGCATTCCGGGAGTTCGGCTCGGAAAAGCCTGCCGCAGAGCGGGATTCGCGATCGATAGAACTGACGGAGCGGAGAATCCCGCTCTACTGAAGGGAATCAGGCGTGGATCGTCGCGGGCTTCCAGCTCGGACGGTCGGCTTCGTATGTCGTGATGTCGTCGTCGTGGCCCAGGGTGATGCCGATGTCGTCCAGACCCTCGAGCAGGCGCCAGCGCGTGTAGTCATCGATGTCGAAAGAGTCCTCGATGGCCTCGACGCCCTCACCGGCGCGAACCGTGCGGCACTCGAGGTCGACCGTGATCGACGCGCCTGGATTGTCGGCGAGGTAGTCCCAGAGCTTCTGCACGACCTTCTCGTCGACCTGCGCGGCCAGCAGTCCGGCCTTGCCGGAGTTGCCGCGGAAGATGTCGGCGAAGCGGGCAGAGATGACCGCCTTGAAGCCGTAGTTCTGCAGGGCCCAGACGGCGTGCTCGCGCGAGGATCCTGTCCCGAAGTCGGGGCCGGCGACGAGCACCGAACCGCCGGCGTACGCCTCGTTGTTGAGCACGAACTCGGGGTCGTTGCGCCACGCAGCGAACAGCCCGTCCTCGAAGCCGTCCCGGGTGACCCGCTTGAGGTAGACAGCCGGGATGATCTGGTCGGTGTCGACGTTGCTGCGGCGCAGCGGGACGCCCACTCCGGTGTGACTGGTGAACTTGTCCATGACTGGTGGTCCCTTCAGGCGTTCGCGGGCTGTGCCACGGGCTCGAGGTCCGCAGGCGAGGAGAGGGTGCCGCGCACCGCAGTGGCCGCGGCGACCGGGATCGACACCAGGTGGGTGCGTCCTCCCTTGCCCTGGCGGCCCTCGAAGTTGCGGTTGGACGTCGACGCGCTGCGCTCGCCTGGTTCGAGGGTGTCCGGATTCATGCCCAGGCACATCGAGCAGCCGGCGCCGCGCCACTCGGCTCCGGCGTCCTTGAAGATGACGTCGAGGCCCTCGTCCTGCGCCTGGAGGCGCACCCGCACCGAGCCCGGCACGACGAGCAGACGAGTGTTCGGGTCGACCTTGCGGCCCTTGATGATCTCGGCGGCCAGACGGAGATCCTCGATCCGACCGTTGGTGCACGAGCCGACGAAGACCGTGTCGACCTTGACCTCGCGCATCGGCGTCCCAGCCTCAGACCCATGTACTCCAGGGCCTTCTCGGCTGCGACCTGGTCCTGCGCGTCGTCGAAGTCGGCCGGGTCCGGCACGTTCGCGCCGAGCGGCACGCCCTGCCCGGGGTTGGTGCCCCAGGTGACGAACGGCGTCATCTCGCTGGCGTCGAGCACGATCTCCTTGTCGAAGGTGGCATCGGCGTCGGTGACCAGGGACTTCCAGTGCACGACGGCGGCGTCCCACTCGGCACCCTTCGGCGCCTCGGGGCGACCCTCGATGTAGTCGAAGGTGGTCTCGTCGGGGGCGATCAGTCCGGCCTTGGCGCCCCACTCGATGCTCATGTTGCAGACCGTCATCCTGCCCTCCATGGAGAGCTCCTCGATGGCTTGGCCGCGGTACTCGACGATGTAGCCCTGCCGCCGCCGGTGCCTGTGTGGGCGATGAGGGTGAGCACCATGTCCTTGGCGGTCACTCCAGCGGGGAGGCTGCCGTTGATGGTGACGGCCATCGTCTTCGGCTTGGCCTGCATGAGCGTCTGGGTCGCGAGCACGTGCTCGACCTCGGAGGTGCCGATACCGAACGCGATGGCTCCGAAGGCGCCGTGCGTGCTGGTGTGGCTGTCACCGCAAACGATCGTCATGCCCGGCTGGGTGAGACCGAGCTGCGGGCCGATGATGTGGACGATGCCCTGGTCGATGTCGCCCAGGGAGTGGATGCGGACGCCGAACTCCTCGGCATTGCGCCGCAGCGTGTCGACCTGGGTCTTCGAGACCGGGTCGGCGATCGGCTTGTCCCAGTCGATGGTCGGGACGTTGTGGTCCTCGGTCGCGAGAGTGAGGTCGGGGCGACGCACGCTGCGACCGGCCAGGCGCAAGCCGTCGAAGGCCTGCGGGCTCGTCACCTCGTGGATGAGGTGGAGGTCGATGTAGAGGAGGTCCGGCTCACCCGCGGCGGATCGCACCACGTGCTCGTCCCACACCTTCTCCGACAGGGTCCTGCCCATGACTGACTCCTTCGTCCGATCTCTTATCGGTGACTCAACAGTAGCCCTTGCATCCCATGGGAGTGAGACGGTAATCTTGATATATGGACAACTCAAGCGGCGTCGGAGTGCTCGACAAGGCGGCCCTGGTGCTCACCGCGCTGGAGTCCGGCCCGGCCACGCTGGCCGGTCTGGTGGCCGGCACCGGGCTGGCCCGACCGACCGCCCACCGCTTGGCCGTCGCCCTGGAGCACCACCGCCTGGTCGCCCGCGACATGCAGGGGCGTTTCGTGCTCGGACCGCGGCTGGCCGAGCTGTCGGCAGCCGCCGGTGAGGACCGCCTGCTCGCGACCGCCGGCCCGGTGCTGGCCCGTCTGCGCGACATCACCGGCGAGTCGGCGCAGCTGTGGCGGCGGCAGGGCGAGCACCGCGTGTGCGTCGCCGCCGCCGAGCGGCCTTCCGGACTGCGCGACACGATTCCCGTCGGCTCACAGCTGACCATGCGCGCCGGCTCGGCCGCTCAGGTGCTGCTCGCGTGGGAGGACCCCGAGCGCATGCACCGGGGCCTGCAGAACGCCGCATTCTCGGCCGCCGCCTTGTCCGGCATCCGCCGTCGCGGGTGGGCCCAGTCGGTCGGCGAGCGCGAGCAGGGCGTGGCCTCGGTCTCGGCGCCGGTCCGCTCCCCCGGCGGCAAGATCATCGCGGCCGTCTCGGTGTCCGGTCCGCTCGAACGGCTCTCGCGTCAGCCCGGTCGCATGCACGCTCCCGCCGTGATCGCCGCGGCTGAGCGGCTGTCGGAGTCACTGCGCCGCGCTGCGGCTGAATGAGGCCCAGGTCGCGCGAGCCGAGCGAGCACCGTGGCGGGCGAAGGTTGAGCAAGCGCCACTACTGAGGATCGAAGGGGTGGCGTGCGCATCGAAACCACGGCGACATCGGCGGGTCCTTCACCAGAGCGACTGCTGTTCCAGCCCGAGCAGGAGCTGCTTGCGCTCCAGCCCGCCGGCGTACCCGGTGAGCGTGCCGTTGGCACCGATCACCCGATGGCACGGGATCACGATCGGGATGGGGTTCGAGCCGTTGGCCAGGCCGACCGCTCGCGAGGCCGCGTTGGACTTGCCGATCCGGTGCGCGACCTCGCCGTAGGAGGCCGTCTCCCCGTAACCGATCTGCGCGAGCTCCTTCCACACGCGCTGCTGGAACTCCGAGCCGATCGGCGCCAGCGGCAGGTCGAACTCGGTGAGCTCCTTGGCGAAGTACGCCGTGAGCTGGCGGGCGGTCTCGACGAGCAGCGGGTGGGCGTCGTCGCGAGCGCCGCGCACGCGGCCGTCGCGGGTCGCGGAACGGCGAGAACTCGATGGCGGTGATCGAGCCGTGGTGCTCGACGAGCCGCAGCTCACCGATGGGCGAGTCGATGACGGTCCACATGGTCAGTTCTCCTGGTCGGGCGTGGATGGACGTGCAGGCATGAGGATGTTCCAGAGGTGCATCAGCGCGTAGGAGCGCCACGGGCTCCAGTCGTCGACACCGGCCAGGACGACTCCGGGATCGTGCCCGAGCTTCGTCAGCGCGTTGCGCACTCCGACGTCGGTCGGGAGGAAGACGTCTGGGTGGGCCAGTGCGCGCATCGCGACGTAGTCGGCGGTCCAGGGTCCGATACCAGGCAGCGCCACGAGCGAGTCTCGAACGTCGTCGCGGTCGCCGCCGCGATCGAGCACGACGTCCGCGTCGGCCAGGGCACGGGCCAGGCCGACCAGGGCCCGCCCGCGTGAACGCGGCATCGGGAGGTCGTCCGGCGTGAGCTCGGCGAGCACAGCTGATCGCGGGAAGAGGTGGGTGAGGCCAGGGATGCCCGTCTCGACCGGCCGTCCGAGCTGCGCGACGAGTCGGCCGGTGACGGTGCAGGCGCCGGCCACCGAGACCTGCTGGCCGATGACGGTGCGCACGGCGGTCTCGTCGCCGTCGACCTGACCGGGCAGCCGTAGCCCTGGGGTCGAGCGGGCCAGCGGACCGATGACGGGATCTCCCGCGAAGTGGTCGTCGACGGCGACCGGGTCGCAGTCGGCGTCCAGCAGCCGGCGGGCGCGTTCGACGGCCGCGGAGGTGTCGCGCAGGTCGCTGAGCGCGAACGTCGCACGCACGAACGCGGTCTCGCCCGGGGTCAGGTGATCGTCGATGTCGAGGCGGACGGTGCCGTGGCCGTGCGGCAGGTCGAGGGTGCGGGCGTACCAACCCGCACCGACGGTCTCGACGCCTGCGACGACGTGGTGGGCCAGGAACGCGAGCAGGGCACGTCCGGCAAACGGGGTGCGGACGGCCAGACGCATGCTGACCACGCCGGTGGTGGTGGCTCTGCCCCGGCGTCCGCGCAGCTCGGTCGGGCTCGCCGCGTAGACCTCGCGCACGGTGTCGTTGAACTGCCGCACGCTCGCGAACCCGGCCGCGAACGCGACGTCGGCGTAGCCCAGGTCGGTGGTCTCGATCAGCACTCGGGCGGTCTGAGCGCGCCTGGCCCGGGCCAGCGCCAGGGGACCTGCGCCCAGCTCGGCGGTCAGCACCCGGCCCAGGTGACGCGGGGTGTAGCCGACGCGCCGGGCCAGTCCGTCGACGCCCTCGCGGTCGACGACGCCGTCGGCGATCAGCCGCATCGCACGGCCGGCGACGTCGGCTGCGACGTCCCAGTCGGGACTGCCGGGGTCGCATCGGGGAGGCACCGCTTGCAGGCGCGGAAGCCCGCCGCCTGCGCCGAGGCGGGGCTGGGGTGGAAGGTGACGTTGCCGAAGCCCGGGGTGCGGGCCGGGCACGACGGACGGCAGTAGATGCCGGTGGTGCTGACCGCGGTGTAGAAGACGCCGTCGAAGCGGCGGTCGCGCGACTTCACCGCGCGATAGCAGCTCTCGGGATCGAGACGGCTGGGTCGGGTCATGGGGTCCATCATCATCGCCCCGACCGGCGCCTGTTCTGCGCGGAAATCGGACACCGCCGCGCGACGCGTCGCGCGATCGGCAGCGCGGTGACCAGCATCTGGGAGAATGACCGGGTGATCGACGACGCTCCGAGCCGCCACGCGACCCGCGTACCCACCGCCGCGCGGTGTGGACGGCGTCCGTGGTCAGCCAGCCGTGATCGCGCGTGCTCACGGCGGACGGTCGTCGTTCCTCGCCTACCAGAACCTAACGACAACATCGCCGAGGGCGAGAGATCGAGCAAAGGTCGAGGTGCTGGCCAAGATGGCGCGCCGACGCGCCGAAGAAGCCGCTCAACATCCTCGTCATGGGCTCCGACACCCGCGTCGGGCGAGGGCAACGACATCGACGGCGAGAACTCCGAGGGCTCGGCGAGCGCTCCGACACCGTGATCCTGCTGCACGTCTCGCCAGGACCGGCGCAACGCCTACGGCGTCAGCCTGCCGCGCGACGCGATCATCGACCGCCCCGACTGCACTGCGCGACGGCGAGACCGTGCCCGGGCGAGACGGCGTCCGCTTCAACACCGCGTTCTCCGTCGGCGGCGCCCAGTGCACGGTGCAGACCGTCGAGGCCCTCACCGGCATCTTCATCGACCACTTCCTGGTGCTCGACTTCAACGGCTTCAAGGACATGGTCGACGCCGTCAACGGCGTCGAGGTCTGCATCCCCAAGGACGGTCGACGACGCCGAGCACAACATCTACTTCGACGCCGGCACCCAGGTGCTGACCGGCCAGCAGGCCCTCAACTACGTCCGCGAGCGCTACGCAGCTCTCGGTCACCGGCGACATCGGCCGGATGAAGCGACAGCAGGCGTTCATCGCCTCGATGATCAAGAGGGTCAGCTCGGCCGGCACGCTCTCGCAGCCGCAAGAAGGTCATCGGCTTCCTCGACGCCGTGACGTCCTCGATCGAGGTCGACGCCGGCCTCGACTCCGTGCGGCAAGCTCGTACGACCTCGCCATCGAGTTCCGCAGCACCGGCCTGGACAAGATCAAGTTCATCACCGTGCCGATCGCGAGCCCGAGCCGGAAACCCCAACGTCGCGCTCGTCTGGTCCGCGACGCCGACGACCTCTGGGGGCGGATCATGGAGGACCAGAAGCTCGGCAAGGACTTCAGCGAGCGAGCATCGAGCGCCGACGACGAGGTCGGGCACCTCCGACCCGGGCGACGACGAGCCCAGCGGTCGAGCCCGACGAGGACAGCGAGGCGCAGACCCAGGCGCGGCTGGCCGCGGGCCTGTGCGCCTGAGCCGCTGCCGACTCCGCGCAGGCCTCGACCGCCGACACGCGCGAGAAGCCCGGGCCTGAGGCCCGGGCTTCTTCGTGATCTGTACCCCCGACCGGATTCGAACCGGCGCTACCGCCGTGAGAGGGCGGCGTGCTAGGCCGCTACACAACGGGGGCCTGACACTGCTGATGCTGCTGAACAACCTGAGGGACTCTAGCCGAGGCCGGAGGCCCTCTCAAAATCGACTTCCCGGAGGTCCTCGATCTCGCTGGGATACTAGGACTCGAACCTAGAACGACTGGACCAGAACCAGCTGTGTTGCCAATTACACCATATCCCACTGACTTACTTCTGTTTGGCTCTCCTGGCGGACTTTCGACCGCTTGGTGAACCGAGGAGAAACATTACACGCGGGCTGCGGGGGCCTCCAAAACGCCTGGCTGCGGTGCGGGTCTGCGACGCCCATCCTGCGGGCGACCCAGATCGAGAGCACGACGAAGATCGCCGACTTCACGAAGCTCACGACGACGTCCCACCAGGTGCCTCCACTCGGGTTCAGGGCACTGGTCATGTCGCCGAAGAAGAGCGCGATGCCGAAGGCGAGCAGGTTGTTGAGCACGTGGTAGGCGATGCCGGCCTCGAGCCCGCCCGTCGCGATCACGAGCACGCCCGCGACGACTCCGAAGGCGAAGCGGTCGAGGAACACCGGCAGGCTCTGGCCGCCGTGCGCCGCGCGCGAACAGCAGCGAGGGTCCGATCACGGCGACGTACGCGCGCGACCCGTGGGTTGCTGATCAACCCGCCGAACGCCTGGGTCAGGTAGCCGCGGAAGACGTACTCCTCCGACACCGCCTGGAACGGGGTGAGCAGGAGGATGACGAGCAGGAAGTCTCGGGTGGTGCTGGTGAAGTCGTTGAGCGAGCCGGTGACGCTCTCGGCGTCACCCGCGGGGAGCAGCGCGCCCAGGATGATCGCGACGACCAGCGAGACGAACGCCGTGCCGAACGACGCCAGCAGCCAGGTCCAGCGGATCCGCGGCGCGACCGACGCCAGCCAGCGCGGCTTGAGGTCGTGGAAGACGCCGGATCACCAGCCAGGTGACCGGGATGGCCAGCACCAGCACCAGGTTGAGGAAGAGCAGCACGGACGGCGTGACGTCGTCGGTGTCGGCGAGGGCGGTGAGCTTGTCGCCGAGATCGTCGAGGGACGTGCCGGTGGCGACGTAGTAGACGGTGAAGCCGGCGATCACCACGACCACGTTCACGATCAGGAACGTGACGAGCATCGTCACGATGCCGAGCAGGTACCACCACCAGCCTTGCCGCCCGGCGCGGTAGATCTCGTGGTAGGCCAGACCGACCCTGCGCGTGGGGCTCCCCTCCCCCGTGAGTCATCTAGAGCGCGCTCTGCAACCGGCTGAGCGTGCGCTCGCGCCCCAACAGCTCCATCGACTCGAAGAGCGGGGGCGAGATCCGGCGTCCGGTGACGGCGACGCGAACCGGGCCGAAGGCGACTCGCGGCTTGAGCCCGCGCTCGTCGACCAGCGCCGTCTGTCAGCGCCGTCTGGATGGCGTCGGTCGACCAGGTCGGCAGCGTCCGAGACGGCGTCGTAGCGAGGCCTGCACGATCTCGCGGCCGGCGTCGTCGAGCAGCTTCTCGACGTCGGCCTCGTCGCGGGTGAAGTCGGCCTCGTCGACGAACAGGAACCCGAGCATGTCGACGGTCTCGGTGAGCTTGTTGATGCGCTCGCCGACCAGCGGCATGGCCAGCTCGAGCAGCTGCGCGTCGGCGTCCGAGACAGGGTCGCCGACGACGCCGGCGGCCTTGAGGAACGGCAGCGCCCGATGGGTGATCTCGTCGAGCGGCAGCAGCCGCAGGTGCGAGGTGTTGATCGCGTCCATCTTCTTGAGGTCGAAGCGCGCCGGGTTGGGGTTGACGTCCTTGATGTCGAACGCGTCGACCATCTCGGCTCATGGTGAAGATGTCGCGGTCGGCCGCGATCGCCCAGCCCAGCAGGGCCAGGTAGTTGAGCAGACCCTCGGGCGTGTAGCCCTGGTCGCGGTAGGCGAGCGCGTGGGCCTCGGGGTCGCGCTTGGAGAGCTTCTTGTTGCCCTGGCCCATGACGTAGGGCAGGTGCCCGAAGAGCGGCGCACCCGAGCCGATGCCGACGTCGGCGAGGGCGGCGTACAGCGGGCAGCTGGCGGGGCGTGCTGGAGAGCAGGTCCTCGCCGCGCAGCACGTGGGTGATCTCCATCAGCGCGTCGTCGACCGGGTTGACCAGCGTGTAGAGCGGGTCGCCGTTGGCGCGCGCGAGCGCGAAGTCGGGCACGTGGTCGGAGTGGAAGGTGATCGGTCCGCGCACGAGGTCGTCGAAGGCGATCTCGCCGTCGGGCATCTTGAACCGGACGACCGCCGCCGCGGCCCTCGGCCTCGAACGCGGCGACCTGCTCGTCGGTGAGGTCGCGGCAGAACCGGTCGTAGCCCATGTCCTTGGAGCCGGCGGCCTGGCGGCGGGCGGCGACCTCGTCGGTCGTGCAGTAGCAGCGGTAGGTGTGGCCGCCGTCGGCGAGCCGCGCGAGGGCGTCGCGGTAGATGTCGCCGCGCTCGGACTGGCGGTAGGGCGCGTGCGGGCCGCCGCGGTCGGGGCCTTCGTCCCAGTCGAAGCCGAGCCAGTCGAAGAGGTCGAGGATCGAGTCGTAGGACTCCTGGGTGTTGCGCGCGGCGTCGGTGTCCTCGACGCGCAGCACGATGGTGCCGCCGTGGTGGCGGGCGAACGCCCAGTTGAAGAGCGCCGTGCGGACGAGCCCGACGTGCGGGCTGCCCGTCGGGCTCGGGGCCATGCGGACGCGGACGGGTGAGCTCATCAGCGGGATGCCACCTTGTTCGTGAGAGAGCCGAGACCGGCGATCGAGACCTCGACCTCGTCACCGACCTCCATCGGACCGACACCCTCCGGGGTGCCGGTGAGGATGACGTCGCCGGGCAGCAACGTCATCACGCTGGAGACGTGGGCCACGAGGGCCGGCACGTCGAAGACCATGTCGGCGGTGGAGCCGTCCTGCACGACCTCGCCGTTGAGGTGGGTCTGCACGCGGACGCCGTCGATGAAGTGCTGCGGGTCGAGGTCGGTCTCGATCCACGGGCCCGAGCGGGCAGAACGAGTCGAAGCCCTTGGCGCGGGTGAACTGGCCGTCCTTGCGCTGCAGGTCACGGGCCGTGACGTCGTTGGCGATCGTGTAGCCGTGAATGACGTCGGTGGCCTTCTCGACCGGGACGTCGCGGCAGATCCGGCCGATCACCACGGCGAGCTCGCCCTCGTACTGGAGGTCCTGGGTCTGGTGCGGGTAGAAGATCGGGTCGCCCGGGCCGGCCACGCTGGTGTTGGGCTTGAGGAACATCAGCGGCTCGTCGGGCACGTCGTTGCCGAGCTCGGCCGCGTGCGCGGCGTAGTTGCGCCCGATGCCGACGACCTTGCTGCGCGGCAGCACCGGAGCGAGCAGGCGCACGTCGGCCACCCGGTGCTCCTGGTCGAGCAGCTTCACGCCGACGTAGAGCGGGTCACCTGCCAGGGCAACGATCACGGCGTCCTCGTCGAGCTGTCCGAACTCGTCGAGCTCGCCCGTGATCACGCCATAGGACGGATCCTCACCAGTCGTGAACCTCGCGATACGCACGCTCTCGACCCTATCGAGGGTGGGTCTGGGCCTGCCTCGTCCGGTCGGTCATAGGCTGGGGTCATGGCGTCGTTCGACGAGAAGCCGGTGGTGTTCTTCGACACCGCCGACGCCTGGGACGCCTACCTCGGCGGAGAACCGGCGGAGATCGGCGTCCGCCTGCGGCAGCGCAAGAAGTCGTCTGCCGCTCCCGGTCTGACCTACGAGGAAGCACTGCTCGTCGCGCTGTGCCACGGATGGATCGACGGGATGATGCGCTCGGAGGACGCCGACTACGTGCAGCAGTCGTTCACTCCGCGGCGGGCCCGGAGCCCGTGGTCGGCGACGAACAAGGCGCGCGTGGCCGTGCTGCTCGCCGAGGGCCGCATGCACGCGACGGGTCTCGCCGAGGTGGAGCGGGCGAAGGCCGACGGCCGTTGGGACGCGTCGTGAGACCAGCGTCGCCTCAGCTCGGGTCACGCTGGCGCGCGAGGAGTGGACGGCCCGGGCTGCCGCGCACCAGCGGCGGCTTCGCCCCCTCGTTGATCCGCACCTTGCTCGGCGCGACGAACGGGTGAAGCACCCGGTGCACGACTTCCTGTTCACCTACTACTCCTACCGACCGGCGCAGCTGCTGCGGTGGCATCCGGGCTTCGGCACGGCGCTCGGCTGACGGCGAGGAGTACGGCGTGCTCAAGGGCTACCTGCCCGGGACGGCGCCCACTGTGTCGAGCGAGCACGTTGACGGGCAGCGACCGCTGATCGAGTCGCTGCTGAGATTGCTGCGCGCGACGGCGGGGCGTCCGGCGAACCTGGGCTGCTTCGGGCTGCACGAGTGGGCGATGGTCTACCGGCTGAGCGAGGACGAGAAGCGGCACGCCGACTGGCCGCTGCGCCTGGGCGCTGGGGGCACCGACGACGTCGTGGAGTCGCACCGCATCGCGTGCTCGCACTTCGACGCGTTCCGCTTCTTCACCGAGCCAGCTCGGCCGCTCAACCTGCTCTCCCCCACGTCGGCCGATCGGCCCGAGTTCGAGCAACCGGGCTGCTTGCACGCGGGGATGGATCTCTACAAGCACGCCTTCAGGCTCGCGCCGATGATCTGCTCCGACCTAGTGGCTGACTGCTTCGAGCTCGCGCACGACATCCGGGTGCTCGACATGCGCGCCTCGCCCTACGACCTGGCCGACCTCGGGTTCACGCCGGTGCGGATCGAGACGTCGGAGGGCAAGCGCGAGTACGCCGAGGCGCAGCGTGGGTTCGCTGAGCGGGGTGAGCCGTTGCGGGCCTGCTTGATTGCGGAGTGCGAACGGTTAATGGCAGCTGTCTCCGCCGGAGTGTGACGTGGTCAGACCTGCACGACCTCGACCAGCCCGAGGTCAGCCAGGGCGTCGAAACCGTGGTCCTGGGTGACTACCGGCATGTTGCGTGAGGCGGCCACTGCGGCGATCCAGAGGTCGTTGACGCCGACGCGTCCGACCCGCCTCGTGCAGTCGCACCGCATCGTGGCCCACTGAGCCGCCGCCGGCCCGTCGATGGGCAGCGGAGCGATCGTGGCGACCCTCTGAGCGGTTGCCAGGCGACGCGCCCGCACCTGGGTCGAGGCAGCTGCCAGGACGCCGACCTCGAGCTCGGCAACAGTCACCACGCACACGAAAACCTCGTCGGGCAGCAGCGCGGTATCGACGAGGCGCCCGTCCTCCTGCGCGATCAGCACACTGGTGT
Organism: uncultured Actinomycetota bacterium; assembly: GCA_963781575.1. GTDB lineage: Bacteria > Actinomycetota > Actinomycetes > Propionibacteriales > Nocardioidaceae > Nocardioides. The sequence goes on from CAWAGM010000009.1 coordinate 342,296, forward strand.
CGAGGAGCCCCCGCGTCGGACGGTCGGTCACGGGTCACCGAGGTCGCCGGTGGTCTCGCCCGCCAGAGCCTGCAGGTCGGCCGCCAGCCCGGGATCAGCCTGGGCGCTAGGCAACCAAGCCTGCAGGTCAGCACGTGTCCAGGACGTCGGCTGCGACCGACTCGGCGGGTGGATCTCGGCCACCACGTCACCGCGCACGGTCACGGCGACCACCCCGCCGGCGCCAACGCGACGCAGGACGTCGGCCGTGTGGTTGCGCAGGTCACGGCTGGCAACGTGGTCCATGTGGCAGATCGTAGCATCGGGCGCACACCGGTCACGGCGTCGCGACTGCGGTCACGACGAGGTTGTCGCGGTAGTGGAACCGACCGCTCGTGCACGACGCGTCTGGCGCAGGTGACGAGGTGCGAGCACGTGACGTCCGTCGGTACGGAACAGGTCGGCCGGCACGCCGCGCGACCTCGAGTGGCGGCGGATGCGCGTCACCTCGAAGCGACTGACCTTGCCATCCGAGTCACGCCACTCGACGGCGTCGCCGACTCGCGCGAGACGGAGTCGCCAGAGCGCGCCCGGCCGGTCGTGGCGGTCGGAGACGTGGCCGGAGATGACGCTCGAGCCGATCACGTCGCTCGAGGTCGCGGTCGTGCCGAGCCAGCCGACGACACCTGGGTCGCCGGGAACGGCCATGGTGCCGCGGTCGAGACCGACGGTCGTGACGGGCGCGCGGACACCGATTCGCGGCACCACCACGCGCGCACGGCTCACGGGAGCTCCGGCCGACGTGATCCCCGAGTAGAAGCGATTCAAGTAGCGCGGCCGGGCACGCTCCTGTAGGAACGTAGCGACTGGTCGTGCGCTCGGGTGCCGGATTCCAGGAGAGCCCGGCGGCGGGGCCGGTCGGCACCTCGGGCACGTAGGGCGTGACCGGGCGCGTGACCAGCGACGTCTCGACGGGGAGACCAGGCTCGGTGCTCGCGGACTCGCTCACCGTGGTCGCGATGATCTGCTCGCTGTAGGTGTGGCACCCGGGGGCCGACACTCGGGTCGGTCGGGTGCGGTAACGCCCATCGCCCGCGGCGGTGAACTCTCCACTATCGGCGACCGGCGCCCCGCGCCAGTCAAGGTCACGGCAGCCGCCGCTGGTGTCCGGGGCGACCGGCCCGTGCAGCGTCCAGCGCACGACGACCGGCGTCGACCTGATGCCGGAGAGCCAGACGGTGTCTCGGAGCCTCGACCCGACGAGGGCCCGCTGCCGTGACACCTGAGTGCGGACGCGCGGGGTGAAGGGCACGACGCGGCTCGTCTCGGGTACGAGGCCGCACGGCGAGGTGACCGGCACCGAGTCGACGTCGCCCGACAGGTGCACGACCCACGTGTAGTAGCCCACGGAGTCCGCCCTCACCCCGGGCGTCCGGAACGTGCCGTCGCGGTTCACCGGGACGGTGACGCGGCCGACCTCGTTGCTCGCCGTGCAGTCGGTGCGTCCGGGTTGGTGAGGGAACGGGCCATGGAGCATCGCTGTCGCGGAACCGGCGTAGCCCGGTGGAAGGCCCGTGATCGTGATCTGGTCGTGCAACTCCGAACCCGGCACCACCTCCCGGTCGGAGGCGACGGTTGTCACCTTCGGCTCGGCCTTGCGAATGCGCGCCTCGGCGCTCACCACCGTCCAGTCCCGGTTCTCCTGCGCGATCCACCCACGCTGGATGCCAGCCGAGCGAGCGGTGCGCCCGCCGTGGCTGCGCCATCCGTGCGCTTGCCACAGCAGTCCGTCGGACGACGGGCCGCGCACCACGAACCTGATGCGGAATCGGCCCAGACCGGCGGGCGCCACCCGGACGATGCTGGGTGCAACCCCCGTGCGCACCCTGGCCGGGCAGGTAACTGGGCCGGAGCACTGGACCCGCACCGCGACTCCGCGCACGACCGTGTCCGGCGCCGGAGACCACCCGCAGCCGGTAGACGCGCTCCTCCCCCAGCCGGACGATGCGTGGCCCGCTCCGCGTGACGAGCACGCGGTACGGACCGCGCAACCGCGACGCAGCGCTCCACATGTTCCTCGCCATCGGCAGCACTCGCCCACCGATGCCGCCCAGCGGTGGGCGGACGACGTCCTCTACCTCGAGGCCAGGCGGGTAGACGACGGCACCTCCGCGCCGGATGCCGTCGCTCATCACCTCGCGCACGATGAGGGCGATGGCTGCGTCCCGCTCGTCGCTACCGGTGGTGCCGTGCGCTGCCCACCGTGAGATCACGTAGTTGAGGGCGGCCACCTCGTCGGCGCCGACCTCGTCGCCCAGCTGGTTGCGCAGGTCGTCGGTCGGCACCGTGCGCGCACGCAGCTGGCAGGCGCGAGTCGTAGAGGTAGTCGATGCAGAAGAAGGTGCGTCCGTTGGGCGCCCGGTAGCTGCCGATCCAGGTGAGGCCTGCACCCGAGGGAGTTCGAGAACCGCAGGCAGACGCCGTGCACGAGGTTCGGATCGATCGCGCGGCACTGGGACTGGTCGCGACTCGTTGCGCGGCGTGCGCGGCGGCGGTTCGACGGTGAGGACGACGACGGGCAGCGACCCGGCGACGAGTGCCAGCAGGAACGAGGTCAGGAGCCGGCGAGATGGGCCGGTACAGGAGTTCCGAGACATGCCGGACACCGTGGTCGACCAACCCGGTCGGGCTCAAGACCCAGATCTGCGCCTGTGGATGACCGCCTGGGCGATGCATCGGATCAGGGCGCGGGTCAGGGCTGCGGGTTGCGGACCTGCTCGTCGACGACCAGGTTCGCCACCGAGCTGGCGACGTTCCCGATCACCTGCGGCTGGGTGAAACCGACGCCGACGACGACCACGGCCGCAGCGGCCGCCAGCAGGCGACCCCACCGGATCGGCTCGTGCTCGACGTCGTCCTTGCGGGGCGTCTGGCGCGTCATCGGCGCGCGCGCGAGGCGCTGCTCGTGGGCCGTCGGGTGACCCGGGACGGGCTGGGTCTCAAGGTGGGACCGCTCGACGCGCGTGAACCGAGCTGCGCGACTCGTTCACGACGTAATCGAGGTCAGCCGCGCCGAAGATGGGCGGGACGGCTCGAGAGCCACTGCACGACGTCGACAGGGGTGCAGACCATCACGCCGTCGACCTCGCCGCGAGCGTGATGACCACCAGCCAGGCACACGACGGGCTGCACGAGGTCGGCGCGCACGCCGGGCAGCGAGGCGAGCACCGACCGAGCTGCGTCGAACGCATCGCCGATGATCGTCGAGCGGTTGCGGCCGTTGTGCCGCAGGACGCCGTCCTGCAGACTGACGTTGCCGACCAGGAGCTGCTCGTCGACGACGAAGACTCCGGGCGGGCCGATGACCACGTGGTCGATGACGGCACCGTGACGGTCGGGCCAGGCGACGTCCGAGACAACGGTCCACGAGTGCGCGGGCAGCGCGGATAGCGCCTCTCCCACGGTCACCTCACGGGCGGCGTGATACCCGATGGTTGCGCGCATTGCTGCGTCAGTTGATCCGCTCACGATTCCCCCCGGACGTCGAAACCCCAAGCGTAGATGGGGATTCTCGCTATCCGGCTTCCTTGAAGAAGACTTGAGGAAACCTTGCGGAAGCTCGCTCAGGGGCGGTTGCGACCGAGGTCGTCGTGGGCCTGCACCCACTCCTCGGCCACGACGGCCGACCCCAGGGAGAGCTCGCCGGCCAGCACCGTCGCGGCCATGATCTCGGCCAGCTTGCGCACTCCCCCGGCGCCGTAGCAGCCAAGCATCTCGAGCCCCTCGCGCTGGGTGGCGAGGCCGGTGCCGCCGCCGTACGTCGCGATGATCAGCGAGGGCAGGGTGACCGAGGCGTAGAAGTCTCCGTTGGGCAGCAGCTCGGAGAACCCGTACATCGCCGACGACTCGGCCACGTTGGCGACGTCCTGGCCGGTGGCGATGAACATGGCCGTGATGCCGTTGGCCGAGTGGTTTCCGTTGTTGTTGGTGACCGACATGATCGAGCCGAGCTGGCCCTTCATCCGGGCGCTGAAGAGCTTGTCGGTGCTGACGTGCATCTGCTCCTCGACCAGAGCCGCGGGCAGGGTGATCTCGGCAACCACCCGCTTGCCCCGCGTGTGCAGCATGTTGACCACCGACGTCTTCTTGTCGGTGGCGAACTGCCCCTCGAGCAGGAAGTGCAGCTCTCCCGGGTAGTTCTGCTTGATCCACGCGCACGCCGCGAACGTCGCCTTGCCTGTCATGTTCTGACCCGCCGCGTCGCCGGTCGTGTAGTTGAAGCGCGTGTACAGGAGCTTGGAGGCCGAGAACTGCTGGATGTCGATCAACCGGCCGGACGACGTGGTCGTCTGCGCCGCGGCGGCGATCTCGTCGAAGTGCGCAGTGAGCCACTCACCGAAGGCTCGAGCCTCGCGAGCGTTGCCGAACGTGAACACCGGCGCCCGCTGCATCCGGTCGTCGATGACCGTCGCGGTGACTCCTCCGGCTGCCCGACACAGCTTCATGCCCCGGTTGTAGGAGGCGACGAGCGTGCCCTCGGTGGTGGCGAGCGGCACGAAGAACTCGCCCTGGGCGTGCTCGCCGTTCACCAGCAACGGACCGGCCAGGCCGATCGGCACCTGGGCGACCCCGAAGAAGTTCTCGATGTTGCCGGGCAGCGTTGCCGGGTCGAGCGAGTAGGACGCCTGGTGCTGTACCGCGCTCAAGGTGTGCTCGCGCACGAACTCCTGGCGGGCCTTGATGGCGGCGTCCCCATAGTCGTCGTTCTTGTCGCGCGGGATCCTGCGGTCGGTCATGGCGCGAAGAGTCTCATGGCAGCACGAACTCGCACCGCGGACCCGGCGCTGCGGCCAGTTTTGCGTCCAGCGTGACAAGAGGGGCATCCAGCGCCTCGGCCACCGCCACGTGCCAAGCGTCGTAGGCCGTGAACGTCTGTCGCATGTCCCAAACACGTTCGGCCACGGGTGCGAAGTCGAGCAGGGTGACCTCGATCTGTACCAGGGACTGGCGCGCCACGCGGACCCCCTCGGCGTCCCGTGCGCCGGTCAGCACGCCCCGACGCAGCACCTGGGTGACCTCCGCCGGGAGGATGTGCGGAGCCACGAGGTTCCGTCCCTCAAGCGTTGCCCTGACCCAGTCGCCAGTATCGCCGGCGTCGGTGAGCAGGCTGACGAAGGCAGAGGCATCGACGACGAGCGTCACTCTTTCCTCCCCTCGCGGACAGCCTCGAGGATCTCGTCGGGGGTGAACATGGTCCCCTCGCGTGCGACGTCAGCACGGATCCTCGCCCAGACCTCCGCCTGGTCGGCACGGTTGGCGAGGTCATCGAGGGCTGAGCGCAGGTACTCCTGCATCGATTGGCCCCTCGCTCGCGCCCTGGCGGCGAGCTGGTCGCGCGTCGATTGCGAGACCTCGCGGATCGTGATGTTGACCATGCATGCATATGCATGCATCGGGACGACCTGTGGGCATCCCGCAACACCCGCATCCCGCAGGCACCGACACCGGGCGACCTCGTCAAGACTGTGAATGAGCCGCATTCCCCAGGGGCTGTGGACGGCTCGGGGCCGGATCAGGCGTCGCGGACCACAGTCATGGTCATCCCGTGAGCCGCCAGCCGCTTCGTCAGGTTCACCCCGGCGACCTGGGCTGTGGTGACCTGGCCGGCGACGTCCGGGTTGTCGTCGAAGGCGAGACTGAGCGCCGTCTCGATCAGGGCGATGCCCGACATCTCGTAGGCCTCGGGACCGGTCACGCGGGTGTGGACGCGGCCTCCGTCGTGCTCGGCGATGAAGTCGACGGTGAACGACGCCGCCGCCCTGGTGGCTTCGTCGGGGCCCTCCCCTTGGGGGAGTCGCGAGGTGATGAGGCGGCGGGCGGGGCCGACCTGGGCCAGCCCCAGCACGAGACCGAGGCCCGCCATCCCACCGACGAGCACCGGCAACCGACGCAGGCCGACGTAGTGGGAGTAGATGAAGTCGGAGCCGTACGCCTCGAGGGCTGCGCCACTGCGCGCGATGATCTGCTGGTCGAGCGCCGGGAGCGGGAGCAGCCACAGCTTGGTGACGTCGTCCCGGTGCGGTCGCCCGGTGAGCTGTCGCGAGCGTCTGCCACCGGCCGACCCCTCTTTGGCTGCCCGCTGCTTGGCGGCGTCACGCATCTCGCGCAGCCGGGAGTAGGCGTTGAGCAGGGAGGCGAGCGTGCCTCCGCTGACTCCGCCGCTGGCTTGCACGATCCCGCGCAACGCGATCGGTCCTGACCCTTCGACCTGACTCACCGCGTGCATGGCGCCGAGGTCGTGCGGCACCGAGTCGAAGCCAGCCCCGTGCACCAGCCGCGCCCCGGTGCGGACCGCCGTGTCGTGGTGCTCGAGGAACATCCGGTCGACGAACTCGGGCTCGCCGCACAGGTCGACGTAGTCGGTGCCCTCCGTGGCACACGCCCGCACGACCGGCTCGCCGTGCATCAGGTACGGGCCGGTGGCGTTGACGAGCACCTTCGTCGAGCGCGCCAGCTCGGTCAGCGCCGCGGCGTCGGTGATGTCGACGATCACGATGGGCAGGTCAGCGAGAGCCGGGTTGATCGCGACCAAGTCGGCGCGAACAGCCTCCAGACGTTCCTGCGATCGACCCGCCAGCGCCCAGCGGACGCCGCCTGCGGGCAGGTTGCGGGCAAGGTGGGCGGAGGCCAGCCGTGCCGTGAATCCGGTGGCGCCCAGCACGATGACGTCGTAGCGCTTGCTCTCGCTCATGGCGGCATGATGTCAGCCCGCCGTCGGCGGTCCCCGAGCACTAGGCCGTGCCGACGGCAGCCCAGGCTGACACGTCCATGCGGAAGGGCTCATCGCCCACCTCGCTCAGCAGCGCCTGCTCGAGCCGCAAGCGGGCGCCAGGATCCAACGAGCGGACATAGCTGCCCACGGGGCCGACACCGAAGGTGTAGGGCTCCCACCAGTCCTCGAAGCCCGCGAGCTCCAGCCCCACCCTGAGCGCACCCTCCTCCACGTGCGCCAAGCCAGCCTCGACGAAGATGCGCTCGAGATCACCGGCCCTCGACCCTGCCAGGTCGGACTCGTCGGTGATGTTCGGGTCCAGGCGACGCGCGATGTCCCAGAACAGCGACAAGGGGCCCCGGCCCCCACCGTGGTCCCACACGCACGCGCTCACCCGGCCTCCTCGTCGGGTCACCCGCCTCATCTCGCGGACGCCCTTCACCGGGTCGTCCATGAAGTGGACGACCAGCTGAGCGAGCGCGGCCGTGAATGTTGCGTCGTCATAGGGCAGTTCCTCCGCGCTGGCCTCACGGACGTCAACGTCTGGGTAGGCGGCAGCAGTCGCGGCAACGAAGGTCGGGGCCGGGTCGACGGCGCTGATGCGATCAGCCCCAAACCGGCTGATGAGCTCGCCGGTCAGCACGCCAGTCCCGCAGCCGACGTCTAGGAGGCGGTCAGGCGACTCAACCCCGGTCAGGCCATGGTCGACGAAAACGCCTGACAGCGGCCGCGAGAAGCGGCCCATGAAGCGTTCGTACGCATCGCTCGGCACGTCGAAGAACGTCATGACGCGGACGCTACTCAGGGCGCCGTGAACAGGCCAGCACTCCGGCTGGGCGCACATCGCATCAGCACAGTAGTAGGTCTTCGGGTTCTGCTTCTAGAAGCTGTGCGCATAGCCCCCCATCAGCGCTCGGCGAAGCAAGTGACTGATGTGGCACAACTATCCGAGCTGGAGCTTGTGGACGAGTTGGCCGCGCGAACTGGAAGTCGGACGGAACCCCCGCGCGAGAAACCGTTTCGCTGGTCGCGCGTCGGCTTGGAGCCTTCTTCGAAGGCCCACGTCGCGAGATCGACGTCATGAGCGTCCACGTTTCGGCGATTGAGATGCCGAACGGCCGCCACCCGAAAGTGACGGCCGTTCGTTAACTCACTAGATGTGATGCCCAGGCACGTTGGTCGAGATCCTGCGACGACACGGTCTGACCTGTAGATGGACGAAGGCCTCCCCGGTGTGGAGTGGAGCTGTCTAAGAACCGCTCCACGACCCAGGAGGCCTTCGTGTCCCACGCTACCCATGCCAACGCTGCCCTGACGCCACGTGCCCGTCTTCGGCTGGCCCAATTGGTTGTCGACCAGGGCTGGTCGCCTGCCCGCGCTGCCGAGCGCTACGACGTCTCGTGGCGCACCGCGAAGAAGTGGGCCGATCGCTACCGCGAAGAAGGCTCTGACGGGATGCGCGACCGGTCCTCGGCCCCGCGCCGGCAGCCGAACCGGACGCCGGCGCCGGTCGTGCGCAAGATCGTGCACCTGCGGTGGAAGCAGCGGCTCGGCCCGGTCGAGATCGCCGACCGGCTCGGCATGGCCTCCTCGACCGTGCACGCCGTGCTTGTCCGATGCCGGATCAACCGGCTCTCCCACATTGACCGTGCCACCGGCGAGCCCATCCGCCGCTACGAGCACGAGACGCCCGGCGACCTGATCCACGTCGACGTCAAGAAGCTCGGCAAGGTCCCCGACGGCGGCGGATGGCGCTACGTCGGCCGCCAGCAAGGCGATAAGAACCGGTCCGCAACGGTCCTACGAACCGGCACGCCCCGCACCAAGTGGCGCAACCCGGTGATCGGGACCTGCTACCTCCACACCGTCATCGACGACCACTCACGCGTCGCCTACGTCGAAGCCCGCGACGACGAGACCAAGGAAACCGCGACCGAGGTCCTCAAGAATGCCGTTGCCTGGTTCGCCGACCGCGGCGTCACCGTGCAGCGCGTGCTCAGCGACAACGGGAGCTGCTACAAATCCCACCTGTGGCGCGACACCTGCGCCGACCTGGGCATCACGCCGAAGAAGACCCGGCCCTACCGACCCCAGACCAACGGCAAGATCGAGCGCTTCCACCGCACCCTCGCCGAGGGCTGGGCGTTCAAGAAGTTCTACAACTCCGAGTCAGCCAGACTCGCAGCTCTGCCAGCATGGGTCCACGAGTACAACCACCACCGGCCCCACTCAGCAATCGGGAAGGCCGCACCCATCACCAGGTTGGACAACCTGGCTGGGCATCACAGCTAGCTCAGCGAAGCGGAAGGTGCTGCCGCAGCCCTCGCACACGTAGCAGGAGCCGGCGGGGCGCATCTTGGTGCCGCAGGTCATGCAGAGCGGGCTGTCGATGGCGCCGTGGTGATCTCCTCCAGCAGCTCCGGCCGAGGTCTGGGCCTCGTCTGGGCGGGCTTGGCGGCGGCCTCGCCGAGTGGTCTCCTACGACGCTGGCTCGTGCCCGCTCGGACTCGGCCGCCGACGACGAACTCGCTCCTCGATGAGCTCGGCCGCCGTGGTGCCGGACTCGCTCGATGGCAGCTCGTAGGGAGCCGGTGTCGAGGTAGCGGCGGCGCTCGTCGGCGGAGTAGATGCCGAGCACCGAGCGAGCCTCGAAGTCGAGGTAGTCGAGCGCCAGGCGGCGGAAGACGTAGTCCATGAAGGACTGCGACATCCGGACGTCGGGGTCGTCGGTGAGGCCGGCAGGCTCGAACGCAGGTTGGTGAACTTCGAGACGTAGGTCTCCAGC
>CAWAGM010000010.1:0-94926 GCA_963781575.1 uncultured Actinomycetota bacterium
ATCATCAATTCTAGGTGCTGCCCAGTCGGACGGAGGGTCCAACTAGGCTCCGCGGTGTGGACAGCACGGTGGCGACGGCGTCGTGGGGACGACGGTTCCTGGCGCTCCTCGTCGACTGGTTGGCCTCGACGCTGGTCGTGGTGACCTTCGTCGGGTGGGACGACTACTCCGCGGTCGGCTCGAGCGCCCAGCTCTTCGTGCTGCCGACCTACATCGTGCAGTCGGCGCTGCTGACCTGGTCGCTGTCGGGATCCTTCGGCAAGCTCGCCACCGGACTGCGCGTCGTGCCGGCGCTCGGGCCGGTGCGCGCATTCAACCCGCTGCGTCTGCTGGTGCGGCAGCTGATGGTGGCGCTGGTGATCCCGCCGCTCGTGTTCCGTCCAGATGGTCGCGGTCTGCACGACCTGGTGGCCGGGACGGCTACTGTCCGGGTCGAGACGTTCCGGGCCCTCACGGGTCGCTGACCTTTGCGAAAGGCTCCCGCCATGACCCGCTTCCACCTGCCCGCCACCCTGCGCCGTACGTCGGCCGCCGCCGTCCTGGTGCTCGCCCTGGGCAGCCTGGCCGCCTGCGGTGGGGACGACGACGAGCCCAGCGCCGCCACCGCGGAGAGCAGCAGCACGTCGAGCGAGGAGCCCACCGAGAGCGCGGACGGCGACGCGGCGCCGAGCACCGATCTCGAGGGTGACGAGATCGAGCCGGCGGAGTTCATCGAGGTCTACGGCGATGCGCTCGACAACGCCTCCACCGCGAACTTCTCGATGACCGTCGACGGCCCGGTGCCGGCCGAGATGACTGGCCAGATGGACTTCACCACGCAGCCGCCGGCAACCCGGATGAGCCTGCAGGACCCCGCGTCCGGCCAGGAGCAAGAACTGACGCTCGTCGACGGCTCGCTCTACGTGAAGATCCCCGGCGGCAAGTACTACCGCACCGACCTGGCCGACAGTCCGCTCGGCGGCGGCAGCACTGGTGCGCTCGACCCCCGCGCGCTGCTGGACACGTTCGAGAAGGCGATCATCGAGGCGTCCTACCTCGGAAGCGAGGACGTCGACGGCGAGGACCTCGAGCACTACCGGATCGTGCTGGACGGTGCCGCGATGCAGGAGGCCTCGGGGGAGGCGGAGCTGCCCGACGCGGCCGTGCCGGCCGAGCTCACCTTTGACGCGTACTTCGGTGACGACCTGCTCCGTCGCGTGCTGCTCGACCTAGGCGCCCAGGGCGGCACCGTCGACGTCAGGTACGACGACTGGGGCACCGACGTGAAGATCGTCGCCCCGCCGGCCAGCCAGGTGCAGCAGCTGCCCGGTAGCTGACACGGCAGCTGAAGCTCAGGACTCGCTGGCTCAGCGGCCCTTCATGTTCTGCCGCATGCCCTTCATGCTCGTGGGCACCGGACCGCGGGGGAGCGGAACCTTCGGGGCGCTGAGCGTCGAGGGCCTTGATCCGGAGCAGCACGTCGGTGATCTCGGCGGGCTTCACCTGACGCTTCATCTTCTGCACGTGGCGCACCAGCTTGGAGAGCGGAACCTGGCCGGACTCCTTGCCGACGACGATCTCCTGGATCGGCACCTCGAAGGCGACCCGCTCGTGCTTGCGGCGCTCGCCGGCCATCAGCTGCTTGAGCCGGTTGGGGTTGCCCTCACCGACCAGCAGGATCCCGGGAGGGCCGACCACGCGGTGCACCATGTCCTGCTGCTTGGTGAAGCCGACGACCTCCTCGACCACCCAACCGCGGCGCAGCATGCTCAAGGCGCGCGCGCCGGCGCCGACCTGGCCGTCGAGGCGGTTGTACGCCGCGCGCTGGGCGCGGCGGCTGAACGTGATCATCATGCCGAGCAGGCCGAAGGCCACGCCGCCGACGATCGAGATGATCAGGTTGACCGTGCCGCCGTCGGGCGGCAGCAGCCAGAACAGTCCGAACCCGACGGCCCCGACCAGCGAGGAACATCGCGAGCATCCACCAGCCGATGCGGGGGTCGCCCTGCTTCGACATCCGGTAGGTCTCGATGATCTGGCGACGCCTGCTCATCTTGGTGGGGTCGGTCTCCCGAACCTTGGGCTCCTTGGCCATCTGCTCTCGTGCTGCCTTTTCTTTGAGGTGCTGCCGGGGTGCTGCTCGGGAGGTGCGGCTGGGACCGGCGCTCAGGCCGGGGCGCCCTGGCGGGCGTCCATCGCCTGACGGTACAGGCGTCCGGCGCGGTACGACGAACGCACCAGCGGGCCGGACAGGACGCCGGAGAAGCCGACCTCCTCGCCCTCGGCCTGGAGCTCGACGAACTCCTCCGGCTTCACCCAGCGCTCGACCGGGTGGTGCCGCGGCGAGGGGCGGAGGTACTGGGTGATCGTCGACGATCTCGCAGCCCGCCTCGTGCAGGTCGCGCAGCGCCTGCGAGACCTCCTCGCGGGTCTCGCCCATGCCGAGGATGAGGTTCGACTTGGTCACCAGGCCGAAGTCACGGGCCTGCGTGATCACGTCGAGCGAACGGTCGTAGCGGAACGCCGGGCGGATCCGCTTGAAGATCCGCGGCACCGTCTCGACGTTGTGGGCCAGCACCTCGGGCCGCGACTCGAACACCTCGCGGAGCAGGTCGGGCTTGCCGTTGAAGTCGGGGATGAGGTTCTCGACGCCGACGCCGGGGTTCATCTCGTGGATGGCGCGCACGGTCTCGGCGTAGAGCCATGCGCCGCCGTCGTCGAGGTCGTCGCGCGCGACGCCGGTGATGGTCGCGTAGCGCAGCTCCATCTTCTGCACCGACTCGGCGACCCGGCGGGGCTCGTCACGGTCGAGCGGCTGCGGCTTGCCGGTGTCGATCTGGCAGAAGTCGCAGCGCCGGGTGCACTGGTCACCACCGATCAGGAACGTGGCCTCGCGGTCTTCCCAGCACTCGTAGATGTTGGGGCAGCCAGCTTCCTGGCAGACGGTGTGCAGGCCCTCTGACTTCACCAGCGCCTGGAGCGCCTTGTACTCGGGGCCCATCTTGGCGCGGGTCTTGATCCACTCCGGCTTGCGCTCGATCGGGGTCTCCGCGTTGCGCACCTCGAGTCGGAGCAGCTTGCGACCTGCAGGGGTGGGGGATCCCGGAGTGACTGTCACTCCCGCAACTCTACGCGGCGGACCGACGGCCACCCAACGTGGCTCAGGGGACGTCGCGGCGACGGAACAAGCAGCAGCGACGGCACCCCGGCCAGCAGCAGCAGCCCGCCGGCGTACCAGGCGCCCTGGACGGCGGTGACCTCGCGCGTCTCGTCGCAGTCGAGGTCGGCGGGCGGACGTCGTCCGGTGTAGCACTCCTCCGGCACCGAGACGTAGTACTCGGCGCGCTCCTGCACGATGGCCTGGGCGTTGACGATCGGCTCCCACCGCCCGACCCGCTCGGGTCCGATCACGCCGATCACGACCCCGCCGACGGCCGAGACCGCGAACAGCACGCCCAGCGTCACCACGGTGCTGCGGAAGAGCATCGTCAGCGCGTAGCCGCCCAGGGCCGCGCCCACGGCGAACGCGGAACCGCGCAGGCTCTGCTGGAGACCGTCGGTGAGCGCTCCCGGCCGCACGTCGAGGTCACGCATCTCGGCCAGCCCGCGCAGGCCGAGCCAGTAGGAGACGGTCACCGCGAGCGTCACGGCCGCCGCCACCACGCCGACAGCGATGGCCTTGGCGGCCCACACGCGCAGACGGCGGGTCTGGAACAGCAGCTGGTTGCTCATCGAGCCGGTGTTCCAGTCGTGACCGACGAAGGTCGTGCCCAGCAACGTCATCAACGCCACCAGGATCGTGACCACCGCCAACCCCGAGCCGACCTCGCGTTCCTCGTCGAGGTCGAGCGGCGCGCGGTAGAGGTAGTACTCGACTCGAGGCAGCACGTACTCCTCGCACGTCGCCTGGATGTCGGGATCGTCGGCCGCGACGCCGTAGCTGGCTGGCCGGTCGATGCAGCGCTCCAAGTCGCGCTGGGCGAACGTCGGAGTCGGCCTTCACCTGAGCCTCGGCAGCGGCCACCTCGCCGTCGCTGAAACCTCGGGTGTCGTAGGCGGTCGCGGCCAGGATCACCAGCGGGACGAGCACCGCTGCAGCGAGCAGGACGACGACCGAGCGGCGCCAGCGCAACCGGGTGAGCTCGACGCCGATCGCGCGGATCACAGCTCGCCCCCAGCGCTCTCGTGGCCGAGCGTGTCGTCGGCGGTGAGCTCGAGGAAGACCGACTCGAGGTCGCGGCGTCGCGAGACCAGCCCGGTGAGCCAGATGTCAGCGGCTCCGAGCGTGCGGGTGATCAGCGCGGGGTCGTCGCTCTCCACGAGCACGCGGTCGTCGTCGGCTCGGGCGGCCAGACCGGCGGCGTCGAGGGTGCTCAGCGCCGAGTCGACGTCCTGCACCGCGACCTCGTAGGTGACGGGGCCAGAGTCGAGCAGCTGCTCGACCGGGCCGGAGGCCAGCAGTCGGCCGTTGCCGATGATGGTGGCCGAGTGCACACCTGCTGCACCTCGGCCAGGATGTGCGAGCTCAGCAACACCGTCACCCCGCGCTCGCCGAGGTCGCGGATCGTGTCCCTGATCTCGCGGATGCCTGCTGGGTCGAGGCCGTTGGTCGGCTCGTCGAGGATGAGCAGCTGGGGGTCCTTGAGCAGCGTCGCGGCGATCGCGAGGCGCTGCTTCATGCCGAGCGAGTAACCCTTGAACCGATCTGCGTCCCGGCCGTCGAGGCCGACCGTCTCGATCGCGGCGTCGACGCGGGACGTCGGGGCGCCGATGCTGCGCGCCAGCAGCAGCAGGTTGCGTCGGCCGCTGAGGTTGGGCGAGAACTTGGGTGCCTCCACCACGGCGCCGATCCGGTCGATCACCGCCGGCAGGTGCGTCGGCACCTCCTCGCCGAACAGTCGCATCTGCCCGCGCGTGGCGCGCGCGAGCCCGAGCAGCATCCGGATCGTGGTGGTCTTGCCCGACCCGTTGGGGCCGAGGAAGCCGTGGACGCCCCCTGCGGGGACGGCCAGGTCGAGATCGGAGACGGCCACGCGGAGACCGCCGCGACGGCCGCGGAACTCCTTGCGCAGACCGGTCGTCTCGATGACGAGGGTGCCGAGATCACTCACCGGTGCAGCCCATCACGGAGTGAGCAGCTGGATCCTCGGGACACGCCCGGGCTCAGGCCGGGCTTCGTAGTCGGGCGTGGCGTCGTACGGCGTCCAGGCCAGGTAGGTGCGCAGGTGCTGCTCCACCAGCAGGGATCACGTCGTGCACCGTCACCGCGCGACCGAGCTCGGCGCTGAGCGTGGTGACCCCGGCGTCGGCGATGCCGCACGGCACGAACCGGTCGTACCACGCCAGGTCGACGTCGCAGTTGAGGGCGAAGCCGTGCATGGTCACCCCGCGGCTGACCCGGATGCCCAGGGCGGCGATCTTGCGCTCCGGGCCACGGTCGTCCGCGCGTAGCCACACGCCGCTGCGGCCGGGCACTCGGGCCGTCTCGACGCCGAGCTCGGCGCAGACCCCGATCAGTGCCTCCTCGACCCGGCGGACGTAGTCGACGACCTTCACGTGGTCGGGCAGGCGCACGATCGGGTAGCCGACCAGCTGGCCGGGGCCATGGAAGGTGATCTTGCCGCCGCGGTCGACGTCGATGACCTGCGCGCCGCCCGGGTCGGCCGGACGCTCGTGCGGGTCGGTGCGCTTGCCTGCGGTGTAGACGGGCGGGTGCTCGAGCAGCAGCACCGTCGGGGGAGTCGAGCCGTCGACCACGCCAGCGTGCACCTCGCGCTGGAGGTCCCAGGCGAGCTGGTAGTCGAGCGCCCGGTCACCGATCCGGGTGGCGTCGAACTGCAGGTCGCTCACGAGGTCGAGGCTACTCGCGCGCCCAGGAAGTCCAGCTCGGCAGGCAGCATGCGCAGGCTGTAACCGAGTGCGTGCCACCCGGGCTCGAACGTGCTGGTCACGTCGGCGTCGCTCCGGGAAGCCAGCCACGTAGGTGCGCACAGCCGGGCAGAAGGGATCACTGGAGCCGACGTCGATGCGCACCGGGATGCCGGCGAGCTCGCTCTGCGACTCCATGATCGAGAACCGCTCGTACTCGGCCGCGTCGGCGAAGCCGTCGGGGTGCGCAGCCTCGGCATCCGTGTAGAGCCCCGGGCTGCCGGCTACGACGGCCGCGCACCCGATCGGCGCCCAGCTGCCCGGCGAGGCGCAGCACCCCGTAACCGCCCATCGACCAGCCCAGCAGACCGATCCGACCTGGTGCGATCTCGTGGCCGGTGGCGAGCATCGGCAGGAACTCGTCGGTGACCATCGCGCCGGCGTCCTCGCCGCTGGGGCGCTCGTGCCAGAAGGTGTTGCCGCCGCTCACCGTGGCCAGGGCGAACGGCGGGACGCCGTCGCGCACCGCCGCGGCGAGGAACCGGGGGAGGTCCCAATCGGGGCCGATCAGCTTCGCGGTCGAGCCGCCGTGCCCGTGCAGGGCGACGACCAGGGGCAGGGACCGGCCACGCTCGGCGGCCGGATCAGCGCCCAGCGCACCTGCGCGCCGAGTCGGGCCGCGCGAGGTGAAGACGCCGGTCTCCACCGGCCCGGGCTCGACGTCCGGCACCTGACCGCCGACCCCGAAGAACGAGCGAGCTGCCCGGGTCAGCGGCGACTCCGGAGCGGGGTCCGAGCCACGGGTGAGCAGCAAACCCCGACGCCGCCGCCGACCACGGCCGCCGTGGCCGCGCCACCCCCGAGCAGCACCGCGCGTCGACTCACCACGCCTGCCAGTTTGCCAGTCGACTGGTGCGCCTGTGGACGACGTCGAGCAGGCCGGTGCCGCGACTCGGGTAGGACAAGGGCATGACCTCGACCCTGGTGCGCTGCCTGCTCGCCGCGGCGAGCCTGACCCTGGTCGTGGGCTGCGTCTCCGAGGTGGGTGGCGTCGTCGTCGACGGCCCGGGGGAGCCGGTTCAGCGCGCCGACGACCTACCAGGTCGCGCCGCGCTCCGTGACTGGGACGCCGCCCGCGCGGCTGCGTGGCGCAGCGGCGACATCGACCGGCTGGCCGCGCTGTACGTCGGACGGTCGCGGGCAGGGCGCCGCGACGTCGCGATGCTGGCCCGGTGGAACGAGCGCGGTGCCCGGGTCGAGGACCTGTCGACGCAGGTGCTCGGCTGTCGATCCCGGAGCAGGCCGGCGCCCGGCGAGTCATGCTGCGCGTGACCGACCGGGTGCGCGAGGTGCGCGCCGGTGCGGAGGTCTGGCCGGTGATCAGCCGACCACGCGCCGCGTCGAGCTGGTGCGACGCGACGGGCGCTGGCTGGTGGCCCGGGTATGGGCGGTCAGGCCGTGAGGCCGACCTGGAGCACCGACTGCACGTCGGGGTCGTGGAACATGTAGCCGACGTTCTCGAGCGCGGCTGGGCGCACGTTGAGCGAGCCGAGCAGCTCGGGACGCCATCTGACCGGCGGCCACCTTGAGCACTGCCTTCGGCACCGGCACGAACGACCACCGGTGCACGGCCTCGGCCAGCGCCTTCGTGAACTCCGCGTTGGTCGGTGCCTGGGGCAGGCAGATGTTGAAGGCCCCGGACGCGTCCGGGTGCTCGGCCAGGTGCACGACCGCGCCGACCCAGTCGCGCAGGGACGACATCGCCATGAACTGCTCGCCGTCGCCGAGCCTGCTGCCCAGCCCGGCCTTGAAGAGCAGGGTGCAGCTGCTTGAGCGGCGCACTGCGTCGGTCCATGACCGGGGAGGTGCGCAGCACGCACACCCGCGCGCCGGCGTCCGCGGCCGGTCGTGTCGCCTCCTGCCACTCGCGTGTCACCTGGGTGAGCAGGGCGTGCCCGCGGGTGTCGGACACCTCGGTCAGCACGGCGTCGCCGTGGTCGCCGTAGTAGGAGATGCCGTTGCCGGCGAGGAAGGCCGGCGGGCTGCTGGCGGCCGCGATGGCGTCGGCGAGCACCGCGGTCGTCGTCACTCGGCTCTCGCGCAGCTCGTGGGCCCACTTCTTCGAGTGCGGGTTGCCGAGCGTCGGTGAGCCGGCCAGGTTGATGACGACGTCTGCGTTCTCGATCAGGGCGGCGTCGACCTCGCCGGCGTAGGGGTCCCACGTGCTCTCGTGCGCGCCGGCAGGCAGGACGGCGCACCAGGCTGGTCACCGCGTGGCCGCGCGCGACCAGCTCGGTGCGCAGGTGGGTGCCGAGGAAGCCGGAGCCGCCGGCCAGGACGATGGACAGGTTCGACGTCGCCATGCCGTCAGCCTGTCAGACCGCATCCCGACGATCGCCTGCAGATCGGGCGCTCAGATCTCGAAGACGCCGGCCTCGAGGCGCTTCTTGATGTCCTGGAGGAACCGGCCGGCGTCGGCGCCGTCGACCAGGCGGTGGTCGTAGGTCAGCGCCAGGTAGACCATGTGGCGCACCGCGATCGTCTCGCCGAGGTCGGGGTCGTCGATCACGACGGGGCGCTTGACCACCGAGCCGGGGCCGAGGATCGCGACCTGGGGCTTGTTGATGATCGGGGTGTCCCACAGGGCGCCGACGCTGCCGAGGTTGGTGATCGTGAAGGTGCCGCCACCGAGCTCGTCGGGGCCGATCTTGTTGGTGCGGGTGCGCTCGGCGACGTCGGCGATCTTCTTCGCCAGGCCGGCGATGGAGAGGTCGCCGGCGTCCTTGACCACCGGGGTGAGCAGGCCCTTCTCGGTGTCGACCGCGAACGCCAGGTGCTCGACGTCGTAGTAGGTGATCTCGCCGGCCTCGGTGTCGATCGTCGCGTTGAGCTTGGGGTGCTGCTTGAGGGCGTCGACCGTCGCCTTGGCGAAGAACGGCAGGTAGGAGAGCTTGACGCCCTCGCGGGCCAGGAAGTCGGCCTTGGACGCGTCGCGCAGCCGGGCGACCTTGGTGACGTCGACCTCGACCACCTGGGTCAGCTGGGCACCGGTCTGCAGCGAGTCGACCATCCGCTCGGCGATGATCTTGCGCAGCCGGCGAGATCTTCTCGGTCGTGCCGCGCAGCGGGGACGGCGTGACGCTGGGGGCCGAGGCGGCCGGCTTGGCCGCCGAGGCGGCTGCCGGGGCGTCGGCGGCAGGAGCCTGCTTCTTGGCCTCGGCCGCGTCGAGGACGTCCTGCTTGCGGATGCGTCCGCCCACCCCCGAGCCGGACACTGCCGACAGGTCGACGTCGTGCTGGCCGGCGAGCTTGCGCACCAGGGGCGTGACGTAGCCGCCGCCCGTCGCGGCGGCCCGTCGCTGGGCGCCGGGGCGCTCGCTGGGGCCGTCGCTGGGCTCGGGCTCGCTCGGCTCGGCTCGGGCTGGACTCTGGCTGCCGGGGCTTCCTCCTGCTTCGGCTCGGGCTGCTCCTCGGGCTCCGGCTCGGGCTCGGGCTCCTTCTCGGGCTCGGGCTCGGGCTCGGGCTCGGGCTCGCGCTTCTCGGGGGACGGCGACGCAGATCCGTCGCCGATGATGGCCAGCTCGGCGCCCACCTCGACGGTCTCGTCCTCCTCGACCTTGATCTCGAGGAGCTTGCCGGCGACCGGGGAGGGGATCTCGGTGTCGACCTTGTCGGTGGAGACCTCGAGCAGCGGCTCGTCGACCGCGACCTCGTCGCCGACGGACTTCAGCCACCGGGTGACGGTGCCCTCGGTGACCGACTCGCCCAGGGCGGGCAGGGTCACCGGAGTGCCACCCCCACCGGACGGCACTCGAGCCATCCGAGTCACCGGACGAGGCTGCCGGCGCCGACTCGTCGGCTCTCCTGCTCGTCCTCCTGCTCCGGCTCCGGCTCCGGCTCGTCCTCGGCAGCCTCCGGCTCAGAGTCCGGCTCTGGTTCGGGCTCGGGCTCGGGCTCCGGCTCGGCGTCGGACTCGTCCTCGCTGGAGCCGCCGACCCTCACCCTCGTCGCCGATCAGCGCGAGCACGGCGCCGACCTCGACGGTGTCGTCCTCCTCGGCCTTGATCTCCAGCAGCGTGCCGGCGACCGGTGAGGGGATCTCGGTGTCGACCTTGTCGGTGGAGACCTCGAGCAGCGGCTCGTCGACCGCGACCGTGTCACCGACCTGCTTGAGCCAGCGGGTGACGGTGCCCTCGGTGACGGACTCGCCGAGGGCGGGAGGTTGACTTCGGTAGCCATGGGTCGTGGGCGTCCTTCGTGTTGCTGGTACGGGTCAGGAGTGGGCGTGGAGCGGTTTACCGGCCAGGGCGAGATGAGCCTCGCCCAGGGCTTCGTTCTGGGTTGGGTGGGCGTGCACGAGGGGCGCGACGTCCTCGGCGTGCGCCTCCCAGCCGTAGATGAGCTGGGCCTCGCCGATCAGCTCGCCGACGCGGTCACCGACGAGGTGGATGCCGACGACGGGCCGTCGGTGCGCGGACCAGCTTCACGAAGCCCTGGGTCTTGAGGATCTGGCTCTTGCCGTTGCCGCCGAGGTCGTAGGTGAGGCTCTCGACGCCGTCGGCGCCGTAGGCCTCGATCGCGGCCGCCTCGGTCAGACCGACCGAGGCCAGCTCGGGCTGGGAGTAGGTGACCCGCGGGATGCCGGCCTCGTCGATGGGCGCGGGTCGAGGCCGGCGATGTCCTCGGCGACGAAGATGCCCTGCGGGAAGCCGCGGTGGGCGAGCTGCAGGCCCGGGCACGATGTCGCCGACGGCGACACGCCTCGACGTTGGTGCGGCAGCGCTCGTCGGTCGAGCACGAAGCCGCGATCCATGGTGACGCCGAGCTCCTCGAAGCCGAGGCTCGGACGTCGAGGGCCCGCGACCGACGGCGACGAGCAGCAGCTCGGCCTCGATGACGCTCGGCTCACCGTCGGCCCCTCGACGTGACGGCGACGCCGTCGTCGGTGGCCTTGACACTCTGGAACGGGTGCCGGTGCGGAAGGCGATCTTGCGCTTGCGGAAGGTGCGCTCGAGCACCTTCGAGGAGGCTTCGTCCTCGGCGGCCACGAGCCGGGGGAGCGCCTCGACGATGGTGACCTCGGCGCCGAAGCTGCGCCAGACGCTGGCGAACTCGCAGCCGATGACGCCGCCGCCCAGCACGACGACCGAGGCGGGCACGCGGTCGAGTCGCAGCGCCTGCTCGGAGGTGAGGACGTCGTGCCGTCGACCTCGAGGCCGGGCAGGGTGCGCGGAGTAGGAGCCGGAGGCGAGCACGAGGTGGCGGCCCGGTGTAGGTCGTCGCCGTCGACGGTGACCTCGCGCGGACCGGTCACGACGCCCGGCGCCCTCGATGACGGTGATGCCGCGCCCCTTGATCAGGCCGGTGAGCCCTTTGAAGAGCCGGTTGACGACGCCGTCCTTGTAGGCGTTCACCCCGGGCATGTCGATGCCGTCGAGGGTCGCGCGGATGCCGAACTGCGCGGACTCGCGGGCTTGTCGGCGACCTCGGCGGCGTGCAGGAGCGCCTTGGTCGGGATGCAGCCGACGTGCAGGCAGGTGCCGCCGAGCTTGTCCTTCTCGACCAGCCCGACGGTGAGGCCCAGCTGGGCGGCGCGCAGCGCGCACGCGTAGCCGCCCGAGCCAGCGCCGAGGATGAGCACGTCGAAGTCGGTGTCGGCCACCTGTGGATCACGTCTCTTCCCGTGGGTCGACGCTCCATCTTTGCACTACGGCCGAACCCTGCCGCAAGGGCATCGAGCGCGGCACGTCCTGCCCGAGGTCGCACGGGTTCGGCGGGTGTTGGCAGACTCGGGCATGGGATTCCTGGACCGGTTTCGTCGGTCCGGCACCAAGATGAGCGGGCCGGTGCTGACGGCCCCGCACGGGCTCGACCCGGGTCCGCGCCTCCGACAAGGTCGACGAGCAGCACCTGCACGAGTTCGTGACGCGCGACGCGGGGTCGAGGGCTTCGTCGAGCCGCGCACCGCGGTCAGCGAGGTGACGCTGCTGCTGGTCGCCCACGACGGCGAGTGGACCCGCCGTCGGGTGCCCTCGGTCAACTGGGCGCACGACTTCGCCAACAAGCACCAGGTGCCGTCCTACGACGCCGGCCTGGTCGGCATCCCGCAGCGGATGCGGGACTACAACTCGAGGACCGCCAGCAGCGCAAGGAGCAGCAGCGCGCAGCGCAGAGCAGGGCGGGCTCTGAGCCACCACGCGGCCGCTACTGGAGGCCTTACGCTCGGAGCCCTACTCGGTGCGAGAGGGACCGGGCGAGCTCGACCAGGGTGGTGACCGCGACGCCGGTGCCGCCGCTGGTCACGTGACCGCTGGGCCCGCCGGAGTCGAAGGCGGGCCGGCGATGTCGAGGTGGGCCCAGGGCAGGCCGCCGGTGAACTCGCGCAGGAACGCCGCGGCGAACAGGCCGCCGCCCCAGCGGACCCAGTCGTGCTGGGCGAGGTCGGCGATCTTGCTGGAGCGGATCCGCTCGTCCATCTGCTCGGGGATCGGCATCGGCCAGTGGTCCTCACCGGCCGCGCCGCGGCGGCCAGCACCTGGTCGACGATGGCGTCGTCGCCCATGACGCCGCCGAGCTTGTCGCCCAGCGCGACGACCATGTGGCCGGTCAGGGTGGCGACGTCGAGCAGCACGTCGGGCTTCTGCTCGGTCGCCATGACCAGCGCGTCGGCCAGCACCAGGCGGCCCTCGGCGTCGGTGTTGAAGATCTCGACGGTGGTGCCGCCGTACATCGTCAGACGTCGCCGGGCCGCATGGCGGCGCCGCCGATCATGTTCTCGGCCAGCGCGGCGAACGTCGTGACCTTGAGCGGGCAGCCCGAGCTCGGCGATCGCGAACGTGGCCTGCACGACCGCGGCCGCGCCGGCCATGTCGGACTTCATCTCGTGCATGCTCGCGGCCGGCTTGATGGTGAGGCCGCCGGAGTCGAAGGTGATGCCCTTGCCGACCAGCGCGAGGTGGCGGGTCGCGCCCTTGGGGGCGTAGCTCAGCTCGACCAGACGCGGGGGCGCGGCGGAGCCGCTGCCCGACGCCGAGGAGCCCGCCGCAGCCGAGCTCGGCGAGGCGCTGCTCGTCGTGCACCGTGACGGTGATCTTGGCCGTGCCGCTGCGGGCGGCGCCTTGCGGCCGCGACGACGGCGTCGGCGAAAGCCGGCGGGCGCAGGTCGCCGGGGGGCGTGTTGACCCAGTCGCGGGTGGCGGCGACGGCGCGAGCGATCACCTGGGCCTCCTCGAAGGCGGCGATGTCTCCTTGCGGCGGGCGATGCGGGCTGAGCACGACGACCTCGGCCGGCCGCGTGCTCGGCGCCTGACTTCTTGTACGTCGTGAAGGTGTAGCCGCCGAGCGGGTAGCCCTCGACGATCGCGCGCGACCAGCTCGGGGGAGGTCGGCCGGCAGCGCGAAGGCGACCGAGGCCGCGTTGGTCACGGCGCGCGACGGCGACGCCGGCGGCCCGGCGGACGGCGGCGTGCGTCACGGTCGTCCCCGAGACCGACGAGCACCAGCAGCGGCGACGCGATCGTGCTCGACGTGGGCACCTTGATGACCTCGCCCGGCCTTGCCGGTGACCCCGAGGGTCGCGAGCAGCGGGCGAAGCTTGCGGCCGTAGGCCTTGGCGACCTCCTCGCCCCCGGGCGCGACGCTCGGTCGGCCTTCCCGGCGAGCACCCCGACGACGACGGCGTCGGCCTTGGTCTTGGCGGGACTGGCGGTGCGCAGCGTGTAGGTCGTCACCCGAGGCAGGGTAACGAAGGCCCGCAGCCGTCCTGAGTGCGGCAGCGGAGGGTAGGTTTCCGGCCATGGCAGCCCAGACCGACGGTGCCCTCCTGCGCTCGCCGCTCCACGATCGCCACGTGGCGCTCGGCGCGAAGTTCGCCGAGTTCGGCGGCTGGTCGATGCCGCTGGAGTACCCGCCGGCGTCGTGGTCAAGGAGCACACCGCCGTGCGCACGGCGGTCGGCATCTTCGACGTCAGCCACCTCGGCAAGGCGACGGTGGCCGGCCCGGGAGCGGCGGAGTTCGTCAACGCCACGCTGACCAACGACCTCGGCCGGATCGGGCCGGGCAAGGCCCAGTACACGCTGTGCTGCGACGACGCAGACCGGCGGCATCGTCGACGACCTGATCGCCTACTACCTCGACGACGAGCAGGTGCTGCTCGTGCCGAACGCCGCCAACACCGCCGAGGTCGTGCGACGCCTCGCTGCGGTCGCCCCAACCGGCGTGACGGTCACCGACCGGCACCGCGACTACGCGGTGCTCGCGGTGCAGGGCACCAAGGCCGACGAGGTGCTCGCCGCGGTCGGACTGCCGGTCGGGCACTCCTACATGAGCTTCGTCAGCGCGAGCCCGGAGATCACTGGCGGCGTCGATGTGGTCGTGTGCCGCACCGGGTACACCGGCGAGCGCGGCTACGAGCTGATCGTCGAGAACGCCGCGGCCGGCGCGCTGTGGGACGCCCTGATGGCGGCCGGTGCCGCGCACGGCATCGCAGCCGTGCGGCCTGGGGGCGCGCGACACGTTGCGCACCGAGATGGGCTACCCGCTGCACGGCCAGGACATCTCGCTCGACGTCACGCCGAACGAGGCGCGGCTCGGTTGGGCGGTCGGCTGGTCGAAGGACGCCTTCTGGGGCAAGGACGTGCTGGCTGCCGAGAAGGCCGCCGGTCCGCGTCGACGACTGGTCGCGCTCGAGTCGACCGGCCGCGCGATCCCGCGTCCACACATGAGCGTGAGCCTGACCCCCGACGTGCTGCTCGGCGAGATCACCTCGGGCACCTTCTCGCCGACCTTGAAGAAGGGCATCGCGCTCGCGCTCCTCTCCTCGGTCGTGGCACCTGACGCGCAGGTCGGCGTCGACGTGCGCGGACGCCGCGAGATGTTCGCGATCACCACCCTCCCGTTCGTCGACACCTCGGTGCGTGAGTCGTGAACCTGCCCGAGCAACCGCCGACCTTCCGCCGTCCGTCCGCCGCCGAGCGCCCGTGGGCGTGGCGCCTGGAGTCGCTGTCGGGCGAAGAGGTGTCGGTGGCCGGAGACCTCGGACAGCAACGCTTCGCCAACCAGGCCGACGCCGAGTCGTGGGTGGGCGAGTTCTGGTCCGAGCTTGCCGCCCTGGGGGTCGCGCAGGTGTCGCTCTTCGAGCACGAGCGGTGTGTCTACGGCCCCATGTCGCTGCGCGCATGAGCAGTCGATAGCCGGTAGCGAGGAGGCGGGGTGCGCGGCGACGAGGAGTTCGACTCCTACGCCCTCGCGCGGTGGCCCACCCTCGTGCGCTGCGTACGGATGCAGGGAGCAGGGCCGCGGCACGCGGTCGTGGTCACCCAGGGGGCGCTGCGCCGCCTGCACCGCCGCTGGTCGTCGCGCAACGAGTGGTTCGACCTGGACGTCGAGCTCTACCGCGACCTGGTAGCGGCCTGGGCGGGGGGCGGCGTGGCGTGGTGGCGCGAGCCGCCGGGTCGCGACGAGCTGGCCGGCTCAGGGTTCGACGAGCTGGCGCCTGCGCTCGACCGGCTCGACCCATCGAGCCGCTGGGCCTTGGTGCTGGAGGGCGTGGCGGGCCTCGATCTGTCCGACGTCGCTGAGATCGTGCACGCTCCCGCGGTCGCGCATCCAGCGATCCACCCGACGCTGCTGCTTCAGGTGGCCCAGGCGATCGGCGTCGGGCCCGCCCAGATCGCGCCCGCGGTGGCCGCCGACGAGGCCGGACGACGCCGCCGACGCACGATCACGGCCGTCGTCGTGGGCGGGGTGCTGGCCGTGGTCGCTGCCTACTCGCCGGTGGCCTTCGACTACTTCGACCGCTCGGCCGATGAGGAGGCAGCGCCGCCGCGCGTGGTCGATCCCGACTCGCTGGTGCCTCGGCCGAACACAGTGCCGGACGGAGTCGTCCTCTCGATCCCGTGGTACGTCGAGGGGAGGCTGCGACTGGGCATGGGTGCTGTAGACGTCGGGCAGGTGACGGCCGTGGCCCGGGTGCCGGTCGGGGCCATCGTGCAGCTGCGCGACGGGAGCATCGTGCGGGTGCGCACCGGTGACGGGCAGCAGACCCTGCTCGGGTCGAGCGCACCGGGATCGTTGATCGCAGCCTCGTCCACCACCGGCTGGTCGGCGTGGATCACGCCGGGGGAGCGGTCCGAGCTGGTGGTCTTCGACGAGGTCCGGGAGCGCGTGCGCGTCGCGGTCGGTGCCGACGAACAGGTCGTGGCGGTCGACGGGCGAACGACCTACCTGGCTGGGGACGACGGCTACCGGATCGTGCGCTCAGGACGCCCGGTCACGTCGGTCCCGGTGGCTGGGCTGCTCGACGTCGCCGCCGGGGTACGTCTGGTGCAGGAGGGCGGGCTGCTGCGCGTGCTGGTGCGGCCAGGTGTCGAGCTGACGGTCAGCGGCGAGGACGCTCGGCTCTCGGACACCGGGGAGTTCATGGTGGCCAGCGTGCCGGTCGACGGCCGAAGGCGCCTCGACACCGAGGTGCTCGACGTCGCCTCGGGTGTCGGCGGTGTTGTTGGCCCTGCCGCCGTCGGGCACCACCGTGGCCGCGGCCTTCGGGCCGGAGACCAGCGTGACGTTCCTGCGGGTGAACGACGAGCTCGACTCGATCGACGACCCGCGAATGGCCGACCAGCCGGCCTACGACCTGGCCACCTGCTTCCTCCGCTCGCGAGTGTGTCTCTCCGACGGTCGGGTCACCACCGTGCCGGAGCGGCCGATCCTGGCCCAGTAAGGGGCGGCGCAGTGGCGGCAGCCACTAGCGTCGCGGGCGTGCATCGCTTCCGTCAGGTCGACGTCTTCTCCCGCGTGCCGCTGCTCGGCAACCCGGTGGCCGTCGTGCACGACGCCGACGACCTCACCGACGAGCAGATGGCGGCGTTCGCCCGCTGGACCAACCTCTCGGAGACGACCTTCCTGCTGCGCCCCGACCGACCCGGCGGCCGACTACCGGCTGCGGATCTTGACCCCCGGCGGCGAGCTGCCGTTCGCCGGGCACCCGACGCTCGGCTGGGCGCACGCCTGGCTCGAGGCCGGGGGCGTGCCGCGCGGACGGCGACGTCGTGCAGGAGTGCGGGGCCGGGCTGGTGCGGGTGCGCCGCGGCGAGCGGCTGGCCTTCGCGGCGCCGCCGCTGATGCGCTCGGGGCCGGTCGACGCCGACGGACGTCGCGCGGCGTCGCCGGGCGCTGCGGATCGAGCGGCCGAGTCGTCGACGCCGCCTGGATCGACAACGGGCCCGGGCTGGGTCGGGCGTGCTGCTGCGCGACGCCGACGCCGTGCTCGCGCTCGAGCCCGACTGGGCCGCGTTCGGCGACCTCAAGATCGGCGTCGTCGGGCCGTACGCCGACGGGCCGCGGCGCGACGTCGAGGTGCGCGCCTTCTGCCCGGGCTACGGCATCGCCGGAGGACCCGGTCACCGGCAGCCTCAACGCCGGGCTCGGCCAGTGGCTCGCCGGGACGCGCGCTGCCCACGTCGTACGTCGCCAGCCAGGGCACGGTGCTGCGGCGGCCGGCCGGGTGCACGTCGAGAGCTGTGAGGACGGCGACGGTCTGGGTGGGGGGCGACACCCGGACGACGGTCGCCGGGACGCGTCGACCTCTGAGCGACGTAGGCTCGGCCCGTGCAGCCCTACCTCGACCTCCTCCAGCGGATCCTCGACGAGGGTGTGGAGAAGAGCGATCGCACCGGCACCGGCACCCGCTCGCGTGTTCGGCCACCAGATGCGCTTCGACCTGAGCGCCGGCTTCCCGCTGGTCACCACCAAGAAGGTGCACACCCGCTCGATCTTCGCCGAGCTGCTGTGGTTCCTGCGCGGCGACACCAACGTGAAGTGGCTGCAGGACCGCGGCGTCTCGATCTGGGACGAGTGGGCCGACGACAACGGCGACCTCGGGCCGGTCTACGGCTACCAGTGGCGCTCCTGGCCGACGCCCGACGGGCGCCACGTCGACCAGATCGAGCCAGGTCGTCGAGCAGATCCGCGCCAACCCCGACTCGCGTCGCCACATCGTCTCGGCCTGGAACGTCGCCGACATCCCCGACATGGCGCTGGCGCCGTGCCACACGATGTTCCAGTTCTACGTCGCGCCGACGGCCGGCTCTCGCTGCCAGCTCTACCAGCGCTCGGCCGACGTGTTCCTCGGCGTGCCGTTCAACATCGCGTCCTACGCCCTGCTGACCCACATGGTCGCCCAGGTCACCGGCCTCGAGGTCGGCGACTTCGTGCACACGCTGGGCGACGCGCACCTCTACTCCAACCACCTCGACCAGGCGCGGCTCCAGCTGACCCGCGAGCCGCGACCGCTGCCGACGCTGCGGCTCGACCCGTCGGTGACCGCGCTCGACGCCTTCGACCTCGAGCACATCGCGGTCGAGGGCTACGACCCGCACCCCGGCATCAAGGCCCCGATCGCGGTATGAGCCGCGCCGATGAGCCGTGCAAGCGGGTCATCCTGGTCGCGGCCGTCGCCCGCAACCGGGTCATCGGCAACGGCCCCGACATCCCGTGGCGGATCCCGGGGAGCAGGCGCAGTTCAAGGCGGTCACCATGGGCCACATGCTGGTGATGGGCCGCACGACCTACGAGTCGATCGGTCGCCCGCTGCCCGGCCGCACCACCATCGTGCTGACCCGCGACCCGACCTGGTCGGCCGACGGCGTGCTGGTCGCGCACCGCTCGTCGACGCGCTCGCCAAGGCCGCGGTGCTGCCCGGCGAGGTCATCGTCGTCGGCGGCGCCCAGGTCTACGCCGAGGCGCTGCCACTGGCCGACCGAGCAGATCATCAGCGAGATCCCGCTCGAGCCCGAGGGCGACGTCGTTCTACCCGGCGTTCGACGAGGCGGCCTGGATCGAGACCGACCGCGAGCGCTTCGACGGCTTCGAGCGGTCTGGTGGTGCGCGCGAGCGCGCGCGGCCGCGCTGAGCCCGCGACGGCTGGGGGCAGGTCGATGGAGCTGCGCATCTTCACCGAGCCCCAGCAGGGCGCGACCTACGACGACCTCCTCGCGGTGGCCCGCGAGGCCGAGCGGCTCGGCTTCGGGGCGTTCTTCCGCTCCGACCACTACCTCGCGATGGGCACCGACGGGCTGCCCGGGCCCAGCGACGCCTGGATCACGCTGGCCGGCCTGGCCCGCGAGACCAGCACGATCCGGCTCGGCACGATGATGACCAGCGCGACCTTCCGGCACCCCGGGCCGCTGGCGATCAGCGTCGCCAACGTCGACCAGATGAGCGGCGGCCGGGTCGAGCTCGGCATCGGCGCCGGCTGGTTCGAGGCCGAGCACACCGTACGGCATCCCCTTCCCGAGCACCGGGGAGCGCTTCGACCGGTTCGAGGAGCAGCTCGCGATCATCACCGGGCTGTGGGCGACACCGACGGGGCGGCTTCGCCTACGACGGCGCGCACTACCCGGTCACCGACTCCCCGGGCCTGCCGAAGCCGACCCAGCCGAAGCCGCCGGTGCTCATCGGCGGGGCTCGGCAAGAAGCGCACCCCGGCGCTCGCCGCGGCGTACGCCGACGAGTTCAACCTGCCGTTCGTCGACGAGGACACCACGGGCGCCCAGTTCGACCGGGTGCGTGCGCGCCTGCGAGAGCGTCGAGCGCGACCCCGCCACGATGCGCTGGTCCAACGCGCTGGTCGCTCTGCGTCGGCGCCGACGAGGCCGAGATCGCCCGGCGGGCCGCGGCATCGGTCGCGAGGTCGACGAGCTGCGCGCGAACGGCCTGGCCGGCACGCCGGCCGAGGTCGTCGACAAGATCGGCCGGTACGCCGAGCTCGGCGCCGAGCGGCTCTACCTCCAGGTGCTCGACCTGGCCGACCTCGACCACCTCGACCTGGTCGCCGCGCGAGGTCATGCCGCACGGTCGTGACCGGTGCGCGCCAGCCCGGCGCGCCATCGACCTGCTAGGTCGTGCCTACGCTGACCGGCATGTCCTCCACGTCGGTGCCTCGCCGGCGCCCATTCGGCGCGGATGCTGACCGCGATGGCCACAGCGTTCCACGCCGACGGCTCGCTCGACCTCGACGGCACCGCCGCGCATCGCGCGCCACCTCGTCGACCACGGCCACGACGGCCTGGTCGTCTCCGGCACGACAGGTGAGTCGCCGACGACGACCAAGGAGGAGGACGGCGAGATCCTGGCCGCCGTCGCGACGCCGTGGGCGACGGCCACCTGGTCGCCGGGGTCGGCACCAACGCCACCGCCCACTCCGTCGAGCTGGCCCAGCAGGCCGCAAGCTCGGCGCCGACGGCGTGCTGCTCGTGACGCCCTACTACAACAAGCCCGGCCAGGCCGGCGTCCTGCACCACTTCCGCAGGTCGTCGACGCCGCCGACGTGCCGGTGATGCTCTACGACGTGCCCGGCCGCACCGGCAGCCAGATCGCGCTCGAGACCTACAGGCGATGGCACGTGGGAGCCGGTCGTCGCGGTCAAGGACGCCGTCGGCGACTTCGCCGCGCGGCGTGCAAGCTCATCCAGATGGGCTACGCCGTCTACTCCGGCGACGACGTCAACAACCTCGGCTGGCTCGCCCACGGCGCGCGCGGCTTCGTGTCAGTCGTCGGCCACGCCGCCGGCAGCGAGCTGCGCTCGATGCTCGACGCTTCCAGTCCGGCGACCACGCCGGCGCCCTCGCGATCTTACCGCGGCTGCTGCCGGCCATCGACGCGGTCATGGGCGTCGCCAACTACGGCGCCACCACCGCCAAGGCCGCGCTCCAGCTGCTCGGCGTGCTCGACAACCGCAACGTCCGCTCGCCCCTGGTGCCGCTCGACGACGACGAGGTCGCCGCGCTCTGCGCGCGGGCTCGTCGCCTCCGGCCTCCTCTGAGCTCCCCACGAAGGAAGCCTCTTGAGCCACCCGCACCCCGAGCTGTCCGCACCGCCTGAGCTGCCGGAGGGCGGCCTGCGGGTCATCCCGCTCGGCGGTCTCGGCGAGGTCGGTCGCAACATGACCGTCTTCGAGTACGACGGCCGACTGCTGATCGTCGACTGCGGCGTGCTGTTCCCCGAGGACCACCAGCCCGGGGTCGACCTGATCCTCCCCGACTTCGCCGCGATCCGGGACCGGCTCGACGACGTCGAGGCGCTGGTGCTCACGCACGGGCACGAGGACCACATCGGCGCGACGCCCTACCTCCTGCGCGAGCGCCAGGACATCCCGCTCGTCGGCTCCCAGCTCACCCTGGCGCTGCTCGACAGCAAGCTGCGCGAGCACCGTCTGCGCGAGACCGTGCACCACCAGGTGCGCGAGGGTGAGAAGCTCACGTTCGGGCCCTTCGAGCTCGAGTTCGTCGCGGTCAACCACTCCATCCCCGACGCGCTGGCCGTGGCCATCCGCACCGGCGCCGGCCTGGTGCTGCACACCGGCGACTTCAAGATGGACCAGCTGCCGCTCGATGGCCGGATCACCGACCTGCGTGCCTTCGCCCGGCTCGGCGAGGAGGGCGTCGACCTCTTCCTGACCGACTCCACCAACGCCGAGACGCCCGGCTTCACCCCGTCGGAGAAGTCGATCACGCCGGTGATCGACCAGGTCTTCCGCGACTCCAAGCAGCGGATCATCGTGGCCTGCTTCGCCTCCCACGTGCACCGCGTGCAGCAGGTGCTCGACGCCGCCGTCGCCCACAACCGCAAGGTCGCCTACGTCGGTCGCTCGATGGTGCGCAACATGGCCATCGCCCGCGACCTCGGCTACCTCACGGTGCCGCCCGGCGTGATGGTCGAGGCCAAGGAGCTCGCCACCCTGCCGCCCGAGCGCCAGGTGCTGGTCTCCACCGGCTCGCAGGGTGAGCCGATGAGCGCGCTGAGCCGGATCGCCCAGCGCAACCACAACTTCGTGCACATCGAGGAGGGCGACACCGTCCTGCTCGCCTCGCAGCCTGATCCCGGGCAACGAGAACGCCGTCTACCGGGTCATCAACGGCCTGGCCCGCTGGGGCGCCAACGTCGTGCACAAGGGCAACGCGCTCGTGCACGTGAGCGGCCACGCCAGCGCCGGTGAGCTCCTCTACTGCTACAACATCGTGCAAGCCGCGCAACGTGCTGCCGGTGCACGGCGAGATCCGGCACATGCTGGCCAACGCCGAGCTCGCCCGGGTGACCGGCGTGCAGAACGTCGTGGTCGCCGAGGACGGCGTCGTGGTCGACCTGGTCGACGGCGTCGCCTAGATCGCCGGCAAGGTCGAGTGCGGCTACGTCTTCGTCGACGGCACGTCGGTCGGCGACATCACCGAGGCCGACCTCAAGGACCGCCGGATCCTCGGTGAGGAGGGCTTCATCTCGATCATCGTCGTCGTCGACTCGGTGACCGGGAAGGTCGTCGGCCGGGCCGGAGATCCAGGCGCGCGGCAACGCCCTGGAGGACGACGAACTTCGACGAGGTGAAGCAGCCGATCATCGACGCGCTCGACCGCACCATCGCCGAGGGCAACACCGACTCCTACCAGCTGCAGCAGACCGTGCGGCGCACCGTGGGCCGCTGGGTCAGCAACACCCACCGTCGCCGTCCGATGATCATCCCGGTCGTCGTCGAGTCCTGACGGCCAGCTGAGCGACCAGCTGTCCGACCGCACTCACTCCCCGAGGCGCGCGGAGGTCACAGGAAGATCTCGTGTCGTCCAGCCCCTTCCAGCGGCGGGTGTCCCGCGACTAGGGTCCCGAACGGGAGGGCTGCCGAGCCGTCCCGCAACTCCTCGTAGCTCGGACTCTCGGAAAGAGGCACCTCGGTTGACTTCACGTCCCCTTGCCCGCTCGGTGGCCCTCGCGGCCGCTGCCATCGGCGCCCTCACCCTCAGCGGCCTGACCGCCAGCCCCTCCGGCGCGGCTGCGCGTGACGCGCGGCCACTCGACCCGGCCCGGCACGCAGCCCTGGACGCCGACGCCAAGCCCTTCACCATCCCGGTGA
Organism: uncultured Actinomycetota bacterium; assembly: GCA_963781575.1. GTDB lineage: Bacteria > Actinomycetota > Actinomycetes > Propionibacteriales > Nocardioidaceae > Nocardioides. Next base: position 22,746 of record CAWAGM010000010.1, read on the forward strand.
GCGGTGTTGCGGCCGGCCGCCACTCCTACTTCGTCCAGCTCTCGGGCACCGGCGCTGCTGACGCGGCCAGCCGGGCCCGTGGCGCCGACAGCAAGCGGGTCGCGCTGAGCCGCCGCGAGGCGATCGGCAACAGTGCAGCCCGGGCCAGTGCCGCCGGGCGCCGGGCTGACAACGACGCCACGACCCTGTTCACGACCACCAACTCGATCCCTGGCGTCGCCATGTTGCTCGACCCCGCGGGGGTCGCGGCGTTGGCGCGTGAGTCGAACGTCGTCAAGATCTCGCGGCTGCCTCGCTACGAGGTCACCAACGCGAACGCTGCTCAGCTGGTCAACGCCATCAACACCTGGCGGTACCACGGCAACATCGGCGAAGGCGTGCGTGTCGGCGTCATCGACACCGGCATCGACTACACCCACGCCGACTTCGGTGGCCCGGGCACCACGGAGGCCTACGAGGCCGCCATCGGCGACGCCGAGGCCTACAACTGGCGCGCCGGACTCGGCCCGCTCGGGCAGGCCAAGGTCCGCGGCGGCTACGACTTCGTGGGCGACGACTACAACGCCGACCCGAGCGCCGAGAACTACCAGCCGGTCCCAACCCCGACAGCAACCCGATCGACTGCGGCGAGCACGGCACCCACGTGGCCGGCACGGTCGGCGGCTACGGCGTCGACGGCAGCGGTAAGACGTTCACGGGCAACTACAGCAAGCTCACACCGAAGAAACTGGCCGCCATGGACATCGGGCCGGGCATGGCCCCGGGCACGCAGCTCTACTCGATGAAGGTCTTCGGCTGCGAGGGCTCGACCGACATCGTCATCGATGCGCTCGACTGGGCGCTCGACCCCAACGGGGACGGCGCCTTCGGCGACCACCTCGACATCGTGAACCTGTCGCTCGGCTCCGACTACGCACCCGGCGACGATCCGCAGAATGCGGTCACCGACAAGCTCGCCGAGCACGGCGTCCTCGCGGTCTACTCGGCCGGCAACAACGGCGACCTGACCGACACCGGCGGCAGCGACGCGGTGAGCAGCATCTCGGTCGCCAGCTCGGTCGACAGCCTCCAGCAGCGCGACGGCCTCAAGGTCGACGGCCCGGCGAACCTCGCCGGGATCGTGGGTGGCCAGGTCTCGGTCGCCTACGACTGGATCGCCAACGGCCCGACGGGTGCCCCGGTCAGTGGTCGGTGGTCACGATCCCCGGCGATAACGCCGACGGCTGTGACCCGCTCTCCGTCGAGGACGCAGCGTTGGTGGCCGGCAAGGTCGCCTGGCTCGAGTGGGACGACAACGACGCGACCCGTCGCTGTGGCTCGGTCGGCCGGTCCGGCAACGTGAAGGCTGCCGGTGCGATCGGCTCGATCTTCACTTCCAGCCTCGACGTCTTCGGTGCCGGGATCACCGGAGACAAGGAGATCCCGGTCTTCCAGGTGCCGAAGGCCGGCACCGACAAGCTGCGCCCGGCCGCCGAGGCCGGCACCCTGGAGGTGACCTTCGACGGCGCGCTGACCGGCACGATCAAGGACATCACGCCGGCGATCACCGACACGTTGTCATCGTTCAGCTCGCGCGGGCTCCACGGCTCGGTCGGTGTCGTGAAGCCGGACGTGGCCGCGGTCGGCGACACTGTCAGCTCGGCCCTCATGGGTTCGGGCAACAAGGTGCTCACCATCTCCGGTACGTCGATGGCGGCGCCGACGACGGCTGGCGTGGCCGCGCTCGTCCAAGGCGCCCACCTGAGTGGGGCCCTTGATGCTCAAGTCGGCGGTCGTGAACAACGCCCGCCACGACGTCTGGACCGGGCCGGGCAAGACCGGTCACCGGTACGGCCCGGCCCGCGTCGGTGCCGGCCGGATCGACGCCATCGGCGCGGTCCGCTCCTCGGTGCTCGCCTACTCGAAGGCCCCGGTCTCAACCCGGTCTCGGCGTCCTTCGGGGTCGTCACGGCTCCGATCGACGGGGGCACGATCACCAAGACGATGAAGGTCACGGTGCGCAACACCGCCAAGAGGCCGACCGCCGTCAAGCTCGCCTACGAGGCGATCAACCCGGCCCCCGGGGTCACCTACTGGGTCTCGCCCAGGAGCGTGAAGCTGGGCAAGAAGGGCTCGAGAACGGTCACCGTCACGATGCGAGTCGTCCGGGCGAGCTGCGCCACCACATCGACCCGACCATGGACGTCGAGCAGGTCAACCCGTACTTCGGGGAGGCCGAGGCCCGCCAGTTCGTCAGCGACTCCTCAGGGCGGCTGCTCGTGACGCCACAGGGCAAGGCACCGCTGCGGGTGCCGGTCTACGGCGCCGCGAAGCCGACCTCGTCGATGAGCGCCGCCCTCACCGGTGACGTGCTGACGCTGACCGGCTCGGGCCTCGCCAGCGGCGAGGGCGCGTCCGACTACAACTCGCTGGTCTCGGTGCTCGAGCTCGGAACGTCCAGCGACCAGCTGCCGGTCTGCACCGAAGCCGGCAAGGCCGATGGGGCCGATGGGGCCGATGGGGCCGATGAGGCCGATGAAGGGAGCCAGGACGCCGAGGCGCCCTGCACGACCGGGCCGACCGACGAGGGAGGTGACCTCCAGCACGTCGGTGCCGCGAGCACGACGGGGGAGAACGCCCTGCTGACGTTCGGTCTCTCCACGTTCGGTGACTGGGCCAACATCGGCAACGTGGTGATCCCCTACGTCGACTACGACGTCGACGGTGATGGCGAGGCCGACTTCGAGACCTACGTGCAGACGATCGCGGGCACCGACCTGCTCTACGCCTGGACCGTCGATCTCGACGCGGACCCGGCTGACTCGCTGGTCGACCTCGAGCCGGTCAACCTCCAGTTCGGAGACGTCGACACGAACGTCTTCGACACCAACGTGCTCACCATGTCGGTGCTAAGGAGGCGATCGGCATGACCACCGAGGCCGCCAGCGCGCCGATCGAGTACACCGTCGGCATGTTCAGTGCGATCACCGGCGAGGACATCGACACTGCCGACCCGGTGACCTTCGACGCCGGCACTCCGGTCGTCGGCACCGGCGGCACGTTGTTCGGCGACACGGCCGGTGAGAGCATCCCGCTCACCGGCACTCGCTCGGCCGCGGCCAAGGCGCTCGTCCTCCACCTGCACAACGCCCCGGGCACCCGGGCCCAGGTGGTCGACGTCCCTGCGCTGGTACCTGCGCCGTAGGTCAAGCCCGGTCAGCCCAGCCCGACCCAGCCCAGCCAGCACGCCGAGTCGGCGCATGTTTGCGCCGACTCGGCGTCCTGGGGCTCAGCGACACGCACCAGTGTGATCCCTGTGACTGGTGGGGCGATCGCCTAGGTTGGTGACATGGCGACCCGTACGTCTTCCCCGCCGGGTTCGCGGAGCAAGAGCACGTCCTCGTCCGGTCGAAGCAGCAGCACACGAGGCGGTTCGAGCACCCGATCCAGTGGCCGGAAGTCCCCCACCAAGTCCAGCAGCTCCCGGTCCCGCTCGACGTCGTCAGACGGCATCCAAGCGAGGCACCAAGCGTCCTGCTTCGCGCCGTCCGGCACCGCGCGCGGTGCGCAGCGGCACCGGTCCGGTCGCCCGCTTCTTCTTCACCCTCTTCCGTGGCCTGACGGTCGTCTGGCTCGCGGTGGCGCACGCCATCGGTGCGGCAGCCCGCGGCATCGGGCGATCGGCCCGTGACCTCGAGCCCGAGCACCGTCGCGACGGTGCGGGCTTGTTCGTCATGGGTCTCTCGGTCATCGTGGCCGCCGCCGTGTGGTTCGAGGTGCCCGGCGGCGTCATGGAGTTCTTCCGCGCGGCCGTCGTCGGCACCGTGGGCAAGGTCGGTTGGCTGGTGCCGATCGCCCTGGTCTGGGCAGGCTGGCGGGTCATGCGCGACCCGATCGGCAGCGGTCCCCCCGGACGCCAGGCCATCGGCTGGTCGGCGCTCGTGCTCGGTGTGCTCGGCATCGTCCACGTCGCCGCGGGCAACCCGCAGCCGGTCGCGGGCGACACCACCCCGCTGCGCGAGGGCGGGGGAGCGGTCGGGTACGTCGTGGCATCACTGCTGCTCGACCTGCTGCGCTCGAGCTACGTCGTCGTCCCGCTGCTGCTGCTCGTCAGCTTCTTCGGCGTGCTGGTCGTGACCGCGACGCCGCTCTACGAGGTGCCGAGGAAGTTCGCAGCGCTGCGTGACGCCGCGCTCGGCCGCACACCGGTCGAGACGACCCCGATGCCACGCAGTCGATGGCGCGGATCGACGACACCATCGACCCCGACCTCGGACTGCCCTGCCTACGACACCCCGGTGCTCGAGGAGCGGGACGCAAGCGTCGCCGTCGCAAGTCCCCCGAACTGGTTGACGACGCCACCGGTGAGACCGAGCAGGCCGGCTCGCTCGACACCACCGACGCGCTCGATGTCGCGCTGGCCCACGACGACGCCCCGACCCCCGAGACGCCGCTCGTCGCGGCTCCCAAGGGCGACCTCGAGCCGCCGCCGCACACCCCCATCGAGCCGCGCATGGAACAGCTCGCGCTGTCCGGCGACATCGTCTACACGCTGCCGGCGCAACGACGTGCTCAAGGAGGGCTCGCCGCACAAGGCGCGCTCCAAGGCCAGCGACGCGGTCGTCGACTCGCTCACCCAGGTGCTCGACGAGTTCAACATCGACGCCCAGGTCACCGGCTACACGCGCGGACCGACGGTCACGCGCTACGAGATCGAGCTCGGTCCGGCGGTCAAGGTCGAGAAGATCACCGGCATCCAGAAGAACATCTCCTACGCCGTGGCCTCCTCGGAGGTGCGGATCCTCAGCCCGATCCCCGGCAAGTCGGCCGTCGGTGTCGAGATCCCCAACCTCGACAAGGAGATCGTCTCCCTCGGTGACGTGCTCCGCTCGGGCACCGCCCGTGGCGACCACCACCCGATGGTGGCCGGCCTCGGCAAGGACGTCGAGGGCGGGTTCGTCGTCGCCAACCTCGCGAAGATGCCGCACCTGCTCGTGGCCGGCGCCACCGGCTCGGGCAAGTCGAGCTTCATCAACTCGATGATCACCTCGGTGCTGATGCGGGCCACGCCCGACGAGGTGCGGATGATCATGGTCGACCCCAAGCGGGTCGAGCTGAACGCCTACGAGGGCGTCCCGCACCTGATCACGCCGATCATCACCAACCCCAAGAAGGCCGCCGAGGCGCTGCAGTGGGTCGTGCGCGAGATGGACCTGCGCTACGACGACCTCGCCAACTTCGGCTTCCGCCACATCGACGACTTCAACCGGGCGGTGCGCGCCGGCAAGGTCGAGCTGCCGGCGGGCAGCGAGCGGGTGCTCTCGCCGTACCCGTACCTGCTGGTGATCGTCGACGAGCTCGCCGACCTGATGATGGTCGCGCCCCGCGACGTCGAGGACTCCGTCGTCCGCATCACCCAGCTCGCCCGCGCAGCCGGCATCCACCTGGTGCTGGCCACCCAGCGTCCCTCCGTCGACGTCGTCACCGGTCTGATCAAGGCCAACGTGCCCTCGCGGCTCGCGTTCGCCACGTCGTCGCTCGCCGACAGCCGCGTCATCCTCGACCAGCCCGGTGCCGAGAAGCTGGTCGGCCAGGGTGACGGCCTGTTCCTGCCGATGGGCACCTCGAAGGCCGTGCGCGTGCAGGGTTCGTGGGTGACCGAGGCAGAGATCGCCCAGGTCGTGCGGCACTGCAAGACCCAGCTGCAGCCGACCTACCGCGAGGACGTCACCGCTCCGGCCCAGGCCAAGCGTGACCTCGACGACGACATCGGCGACGACCTCGACCTGGTGATCCAGGCGATCGAGCTCGTCGTCTCGACCCAGTTCGGGTCGACCTCGATGTTGCAACGCAAGCTGCGAGTCGGTTTCGCCAAGGCGGGCCGGCTGATGGACATCCTCGAGAGCCGAGGAGTGGTCGGGCCGAGCGAGGGCTCCAAGGCCCGCGACGTGCTGGTGAAGCCCGACGAGGTGGACGCCGTGATCATGACCATCCAGGGGGAGCAGTGAACCTCGACCTCCAGAACGCCGACGAGACCCAGCCGCACGACCAGCAGCACGACCAGCCGCCACGAAGGGTCTCGGCCAGGGGCCGACGACTTGTTCCGCACGAGTACGACGACACCGTCGAGGTCCGCCGCGACGGACCGCTCTCCGCCGTCATCGGTGGAGTTGCGGCCGTGGTCGCCCTGGCCTACCTGCTGCGCGCGGTGGGGTCGGGAGACCCCCTCGACTGGGCGCTGTGCCTGGTCACCCTCGGCGTCACCCTGATGCACGTCGGGGTGTTCCTCGACTCGCGGGCGCCGCTGATGCTGATCGACCGCCATGGCATCCGCCTGCGTCGCGGTCGCGCGTGGGAGGGCCTGTCCTGGTACGAGGTCGAGCGGGTCGAGCACACGCCCCGGATGTCGCTGCTGCGCGACGGGGCGCTCTCGGTGCTCGACTCGACCGGTCGTGCGCACGCCGTCCGGCTCTCGCTCTCGACCCGGTTGATCGGTGCCAACTGGCACGAGCTCACCGAGGCGCTCGACGACCTCAGCGAGGGTCACTCGACGATCGTCGAGCTGCAGACCGAGCCGGCTCGGCGTCGTTGCTGGCAGCGACGCCGGCAGCTCGGGCGACGACGACCCCAGCGACCCGCCGCCCACGCCGACCCCGCCGCCGGGCCGCCCGGTCGTCGCCGGACAGCGTGCCGAGGTCGTCCTCGACTCCCACTCCGAGGCCCGCTCCCGCACCCGCACCGCCGGTGTCGCTCGACGAGCCGCCGTCCGAGCCTGGGCGAACCAGGGTCCGAGCCTGCAGGTGACGAGACCCAGACCATGGTGATCGACCCCGGCCAGCGTGCCGTGATCGCCGACGCGGTCATCGGGCCAGAGCTCGCGGCTGCCCGCAAGCGCCTCGGTCTGGGCGTCGTCCAGCTGGCCGAGCGCACGCGTATCCGTGCCCACGTCATCGAGTCGATCGAGGTCGACGACTTCGGGCCGTGCGGCGGCGACTTCTACGCGCGGGGGCACCTGCGCACCCTGGCGCGAGTGCTGGGTATCGACGCCGAGCAGCTGGTGGCGCAGTACGACGACAAGTACGCCGACGCGCCGATCGACCCGCGCTGCGTGTTCGAGGCCGAGCTGGCCACGAGCGCCACCGGCACGATCCGCGGCACTCGTGGGGGAGTCAACTGGTCGGTGCTGGTCGCCTCGGTCATGGCCGTCGTGCTGATCTGGTCGGTCGCCCGGCTGGTCATGGACGGGCCGTCCCCGATCTCCGACCGCCCCGTGCTCAACGGCTCGCCCGGCCGGCAAGGCGTCGCTGACCGGCGCCACTACCAAGGTGCCGGTGTCGTTCACCGCCGCCACGGGTGGCGCCCGCGTGATCGTGCGCGACGGTCGCCAGCAGGTGGTCTTCGACGAGGACCTCGCCTTCATGCAGACCGCCGAGCTCAGCGTGGCCCCGCCGGTGCGGATCAGCTCCTCGGACGGCGGCCTGACCGTCGTGGTCGACGGCAGCGATGAAGGGGCCCTCGGGGCCACCGGCCAGCGCGCCCAGCAGGTCTTCGTTCCCTGAGCGGGTCGAGTCGGCGCAAACGTACGCCGACTCGGCTTCCGGGCGCGCTGACGGCATACTCGAGGGGACATGACGACGAACACAAGTGCCCCAGCCCCCACCGCCGGGGAGCCCCTCACCGTCGCGATGCTGACTCTCGGGTGCGCGCGCAACGAGGTCGATTCAGAGGAGCTCGCCGGCCGGCTGGCCGCTGACGGCTTCCGGCTGGTGTCTGACCCCGCCGCGGCCGACACCGTCATGGTCAACACCTGCGGCTTCGTCGAGCAGGCCAAGAAGGACTCCGTCGACGCACTGCTCGAGGCCAGCGACCTGAAGGCGTCGGCCGACAAGGGAGGTCGTGCCCGGGCCGTCGTGGCGGTCGGCTGCCTGGCCGAGCGCTACGGCAAGGACCTCGCCGAGTCGCTGCCCGAGGCCGATGCCGTCCTCGGCTTCGACGACTACGCCGACATCGGCGGGAGGCTCCGCTCGATCCTGGCTGGCGAGACCCAGCACCCGCACACCCCGCAGGACCGCCGCCTGCTGCTGCCGATCAGCCCGGTCGAGCGCCAGGCCATGGGCGCACCCGTGGTGGCTCCGCGGCAGCGCCTCGAGAGCGGGCCGCTGGCGCCGCTCAAGCTGGCCAGCGGGTGCGACCGCCGCTGCACGTTCTGTGCCATTCCCAGCGTTCCGAGGCTCGTTCGTGAGCCGGCGCCCCTCCGACGTGATCGCCGAGGCCCACTGGTTGGCCGGCGAGGGCGTGCGCGAGCTGTTCCTGGTCTCGGAGAACTCCACGTCCTACGGCAAGGACCTCGGCGACCTTCGTCTGCTCGAGACCTTGCTGCCCGAGCTCACCTCGATCGACGGCATCGAGCGGGTCCGGGTCTCCTACCTCCAGCCGGCCGAGACGCGGCCCGGGTTGATCGAGGCGATCGCCACGACGCCGGGCGTCGCGCCGTACTTCGACCTCTCGTTCCAGCACGCGAGCCCCACGGTGCTGCGCCGCATGCGCCGCTTCGGCGACCCCGAGAGCTTCCTGGGGCTCCTCGAGCAGGTGCGCGCGCTGGCCCCCGAGGCGGGCGTCCGCTCCAACGTGATCGTCGGGTTCCCCGGCGAGACCGAGGACGACCTGCAGGTGCTCTGCGACTTCCTCGAAGCCGCTCGCATGGACGTCACCGGGGTCTTCGGCTACTCCGACGAGGACGGCACCGAGGCGGCGTCCTTCGACGACAAGCTCGACGAGGACGAGGTCTGGGAGCGCGCCCAGCACGTCACCGCCTTGGTCGAGGAGCTCAACGCCCAGCGCGCCGAGGAGCGGATCGGCGAGCAGGTTCTGGTGCTCGTCGAGAGCATCGACGACGGCGACAGTCGAGGGCCGGGCCGCCCACCAGGGCCCTGAGGTCGACGGCACGACGTCCCTGACCGAGGGAGCGTTCGTCGTGGGCGACCTCGTGCCCGCCGAGGTCGTGGGCACCAACGGGGTCGACCTCGTGGCCAGGCCGACCGGAGTGGCTCGATGACCGACCAGAACGGCGCCGCGGCGCCGGTCTCGAACTACAACCTCCCCAACGCACTCACCACGCTGCGGATCCTGCTCGTGCCGGTCTACGGCTGGTTCCTGCTCGGGCACGACTATGACTCGGTGATGTGGCGCACGCTGGCGTGGGTGATCTTCGCGATCGCGGCAGTGACCGACAAGATCGACGGCGACCTGGCCCGCTCGCGCGGCCTGGTCACCGACTTCGGCAAGATCGCCGACCCGATCGCCGACAAGGCGCTGACCGGCATGGCGCTCGTCGCGCTCTCGATCACCGGTGACATCTGGTGGATCGTCACCATCGTGGTGCTCACCCGTGAGTGGACCGTGACCCTGCTGCGGCTCTCGATCGCGCGCAACGTGGTGATGGCCGCCAACCAGAGCGGCAAGGTCAAGACGATGCTGCAGGCACTCGCGCTCGGTGGGCTCACGCTGCCGGGTCCGCAGCTCGACGGGTGGGCCGACGTCCCGGGCGACGTCTTCTACTACGTCTCGCAGGTGTTCCTGGCCGCAGCGGTCGCGATGACGCTCTGGTCGGGATATGAATTCTTTCGGGACTTCTGGCAACAACGACGAGAGGTCTTGCGGCGCGAGGGTGCTTGAGGGATAGGTTGGGCGGACTAGTCCAGTACTCCCCGGACGCCCCCACTTCACCCCTCGAAAGGTGTCCTCGTGTCTCGAGCCACGTCTCGCCGAGCCAGGATCGCCACGATCGCCGCCCTCGGCGTCGTGTCCAGCCTCGTTCCTCTCGCAGCCAGCACGTCCCCAGCGCAGGCAGCCGGCCCCGTCACCATCAACCTGCTCGCCACCAACGACTTCCACGGTCGGATCAAGGCCGAACGGCGCCGTAGGCCGGGGCCGCAGTCCTGGCCGGTGCGGTCGAAGCAGCTGCGCACCGAGAACCCGAACACGGTCTTCGCCGCGGCCGGTGACCTGATCGGCGCCTCGACCTTCGAGTCGTTCGTCGCCCACGACAAGCCGACGATCGACGCGCTCAACGAGGCTGGCCTGGAGGTGTCCGCCGCGGGCAACCACGAGTTCGACCAGGGCTACGACGACCTGGTCAACCGGGTGATGAAGCCGGAGTCGCCGACCAACCCCGAGGGTGGGGCCACCTGGAAGTACCTCGCGGCCAACGTGAAGATGAAGGCCTCAGGCAACCCCGCGCTCGACCCGACCTGGGTCAAGACCTTCAACATGGGTACCGCTGACGAGGTCAAGGTCGGCTTCGTCGGCGCCGTCACCGAGCACCTGCCCGAGCTGGTCTCTCCCGCCGGCATCGCCTCGATCGAGGTGACCGACATCGTCAACGCCGTCAACGCCGAGGCCGACACGCTCAAGACTGCGGGCGTCGACCTCGTGGTGATGCTGGTGCACGAGGGCGCGCCGTCGACCACCTGCGCCACGATGGACGACGACCCGACGTCCGACTTCGGGAGCATCCTCGACCGGTGTCAACGCCAACGTCGACGCCATCGTCTCGGGCCACACGCACCTGGCCTACGACTGCTCGTTCCCGGTGACTGCCTGGGCCAACCGTGCGGTCAAGGAGCGCCCGGTGGTCTCGGCCGGGCAGTACGGCACGAACCTCAACCAGCTGGAGTTCACCGTCGACCCGGCTACCAACGCACTCACCGCCGTCGACACCGACCTGCTCGCGCTCTTCGAGCTGCAACGACACCTGCTCGGCGAACCCGGCGGTGTGGACGCCGAACTACCCGGTCGACGAGCCGACGAAGACCATCGTCGACTGCGGCCGTGGCTGAGTCGGACGAGCTCGGGGCGGTCAAGATCGGCGAGATCGGCGGACAGTTCCGGCGCGCCTTCCGTCCCTCGGCGGCAGACCCGACCAAGACCGAGGAGAACCGCGGCGGTGAGTCCACCGTGGGCAACCTGGTGGCCGAGGCCCAGCGCTGGGCCACCGAGACTGCCGAGGCTGGCGGCGCCCAGATCGCCTTCATGAACCCGGGCGGACTTCGCGCCGACCTCACCGGTGTCGGCACCGAGGCCTTCCCCCGCGACCTGAGCTACAAGCAGGCCGCGGTGGTGCAGCCGTTCGCCAACACGCTGGTCAACATGCGGCTCACCGGTGCGCAGATCAAGACGGTGCTCGAGCAGCAGTGGCAGCCCGAAGGGTCCTCGCGGCCGTTCCTGCGACTCGGTGCCTCGAAGGGCTTCACCTACACCTTTGACCCGACCGCCGAGGCCGGAGACCGGATCACCGCCATGTACCTCGACGGTGCAGCCGATCGTCGACACGACGACGTACTCGGTGACGGTGAACTCGTTCCTGGCCTCCGGTGGCGACAACTTCGGCGAGTTCAAGAACGGCACCGGCGCTCGCGACACCGGCAAGATCGACCTGGCCGCCATGGTCGACTACATGGCCGAGTTCGCTGCCGAGACGCCGCTCGCGGTCGACTACAGCCAGCGCGCGGTCGGGGTGACCTTCCCCGACGGCGCTCCGGCCGCGTACAAGGCCGGCGACACCGTCGCCTTCGACCTGTCCTCGCTCGCCATGCAGGCCGACGGCGACGTCCAGGACACCACGGTCACCGTGAAGCTCGGCTCGACCACCCTCGGCACCGCAGCGGTGGACAACACCGAGGCCCCGGGCGTTACCGACGACTCGTCGGGCACCGCGTCCGTCTCGGTCGCACTGCCGGCCTCGGCCGCAGCAGGTCAGCGGAGCCTCACCGTGGTGGGCGACGCGACCGGAACGTCGGTCAAGGTGCCGATCACGGTCCGGGCCGCAGCTCCGGCCACCTCGAGGGTGACGGTCAACGTCAACCCGAAGAAGATCTTCGCCAAGAAGACCCAGGCTCGGCTCGGCATCGTCGTGAAGGCGGCCGGCGAGAACGCCATCGGCCGGGTGCTCGTGCGAGTCGGTGGCAAGACCTACCGAGCCACCCTGAAGAACGGCAAGGCCCAGGTGCTGCTCGACACCTTCGGCCGTCCAGGTCGCAAGGTGGCGAAGATCGCCTACGCCGGCACCAGCACCACGAAGCCCTCGAGCGCGAGGTTGGCATTCACGGTGGTGCCCAAGAGGAAGTTGCACCGCTGATCCACAACGTGGCGCTGACCCGTCCTCTATAGAGGACGGGTCAGCGCCAACACACCACTCTCGGAAGGCTGTTTCGTTGTCTCGGGTCCCTGCACGTCGCGTCCTGCCCACCCTTCTCAGGCCCCTCCTTGGGCCCCTCTTTGGCACCGCCCTCGTGGCGGCCACCCTCTCGGTCGTCGCCGCGGCACCGACCCAGGCGGCGAGCAGCACGCTGGTGATCAACGAGGTCTACGTCAACGGCGGTTCCGCCGGAGCGACGTACACCAACAAGTACGTCGAGATCCGCAACCTCGGTGACGTCGCGGTCGACCTGAGCACCTTCTCGGTGCAGTACCGCGCCCCGGGCTCGACCGGCGCCTCGACCGGGCGGGTCACGCTCAGCGGCGCGATCGCTCCGAAGGGCTACTTCACCCTCGCTGGCGGCAGCAACGGCAGCAACGGGGTGGCCGTGCCGGGGCAGGACCAGCAGTCCAACAGCTTCAACCCCGGAGGCGGGGGCGGCACGGTGACCCTCGTGCAGGGTGCGGCCGCGGTCGACCCGTCGACCTCGACCGACGTCGTCGACAAGCTCGGCTACGGCACCAGCAACACCCCCGAGGGCGGGGCCACTGGCACTGGGCCGACCGGCAACAACGTCACCACCAGCCTGGCGCGCGCTGGCGACGTCGACACCGACGTGAACGGCACCGACTTCGCCGCCGCCGAGCCGACTCCGGACGCCGACAACGGCGGTGCCCCCGACCCGGACCCCGAGCCCGACCCCGACCCGGTCGTCGCGAGCATCGCCGAGATCCAGGGCGCCGGCGCGACGACGCCGATGCCGGGCGCCACGGTCACGACCACCGGTCAGGTCACGGCGTCCTACCCGACCGGCGGGTACGCCGGGTTCTACCTGCAGACCGGAGGCAGCGGCGGTGCGACCGACGTGACCCCGGGCGCCTCCGACGCGATCTTCGTCTACGCACCGGCGCTCGCCGAGGCGGAGTTCCCTGGCATCGGAGACGCGCTCGAGGTGACCGGCGAGGTCACCGAGTTCGGCGGCCTCACCGAGCTGTCGGTCGACCCGGCCGGGATCGTGCCCGTCGAGACGTTGCTGCCGGTGACCGCCCAGGCGGTCGTGCCCGGCACGACCTGTTCCCTTCCCGGCGCCGAGTGCCTGACCGGGTCCGCCCTCGACCAGGCCCGCGAGGCCCACGAAGGAGAGCTCTTCCAGCCCAGCGGCGCCTACACGGTCACCGACAGCTACGACGGCTCCGCATTCAACGGGGCTGGTTTCAGCAGCGCGATGTTCGGCGAGATCGGGCTGGCAGCCGAGAGCGAGGCGCCGCTGTTCAACGTGACCGAGGTCGTCGACGCCCAGGACCAGGCCGGGGTCGCCGCTCGCACCGCCTACAACGACGCGCATCGGGTGATCCTCGACGACGGGTCGAGCCTCACCTACAGCTCGGCGGCCAACACCGGCAAGCCGTTCCCCTACTTCACCCTCGACCACACCGTGCGGGTCGGCGCCGGCGTCACCTTCTCGCGGCCGGTCGTGCTCGACTACCGCTTCGGGTGGAAGCTGCAGCCGCAGAGCCAGGTGGTCGGGGCGCCCGGCGACCTGGTCGAGTTCGAGCAGGACCGACCGACAGCCCCCGAGGACGTCGGCGGCGACCTGACGCTCGGCACCTTCAACGTGCTCAACTACTTCACCACTCTCGGTGCCGATCTTGGCACCAGCTGCACTCGCTACAACGACCGCGAGGGCAACCCCGTCACCGTGAACAGCTGCCCGGGCGCGGGTCCGCGCGGGGCCTGGGACCAGGCGAACCTGGAGCGTCAGCAGGCCAAGATCGTCAACTCGATCAACGCCCTCGGCGCCGACGTCGTCTCGCTGGAGGAGATCGAGAACTCCGCCGTGGTCGACGGTGTCGACCGCGACGAGGCGCTCGAGGCACTGGTGACCGCGCTCAACGAGGACGCGGGCGAGACCCGCTGGGCCTTCGTCGACTCACCAGCGGTCGTGCCCGACGGGGAGGACGTCATCCGCACTGCCTTCATCTACGCCCCGGAGACGACGGCTCTGGTGGGGGAGGCCGAGATCCTGGTCGGCAACGCGGCGTTCGACAACGCTCGTGAGCCGCTCGCCCAGGCGTTCAAGGCGGTCGAGAGCCCCGACACCGACGCGTTCGTCGTGGTCGCGAACCACTTCAAGTCCAAGGGTTCGGGCACGCCCGACCCGGACGGGCAGGGCAACGCCACCGCCGATCGCATCGCTCAGGCCAAGGCCTTGGTCGTCTTCGCCGACGAGGTTGCGGCCGATCGAGGTCTGGAGAAGGTCTTCCTCACCGGCGACTTCAACGCCTACTCGATGGAGGACCCGGTACAGGCGATCGAGGCGGCCGGCTACGAGAACCTGGAGTCGACGTCCGACCCCGACGAGCGCAGCTACAACTTCGACGGAGCGGTCGGATCGCTTGACCACGTGTTCGCCAACGAGGCGGCCGCAGCCGACGTCACCGGCGTCGACATCTGGACGACCAATGCCTATGAGTCGGTCTACTACGAGTACAGCCGTTACAACTACAACGTCACGCCCTTGTTCGACACCAGCCCGTTCCGCGCCTCCGACCACAACCCGGAGATCGTCGGCATCGACGTGCCGGGCAGCACGACGGAGCCGCCGGAGACCCGGACGACGCCCGAGATCGACGTGGTGCTCTCGCCCGACCCGGTGCGCGTGGGGCAGGTCGTGACGGCGCGGATCAACGTGACCGGCAACGACGTTCCCGCTGAGGGCTTTGTCGTGGTGGGCGATCGCGGGCTCTTGCACTACGGACGGCTCCAGGACGGCGTGCTCACCGTGCGGTTGCCGCGGTTCTTGCTGCCAGGGCGTAAGCGGCTGGTGGTGGCCTACTCGGGGTCGCAGGACGTCGAGTCGGCGATCGTCGAGGTTCGGTTCCGGGTGGTGCTCTTCTGAGCCCCCGCTCAACCGGTGGCACGGGGTTCTGGAGAGTCGGCCAGGAAGAAACAGCGATCGGGTAGCGTTGGGCCCACGACCAGGGAAGGGGATCGGCATGGTGCTGTTTCGTCGGCTGCTTGGCGATGTCCTGCGGGACCGGCGCCTTCAGCGCGGGATGACCCTGCGCGAGGTCTCCGCCGAGGCCCGAGTCAGCCTGGGCTACATCTCCGAGATCGAGCGCGGCCAGAAGGAAGCCTCCTCCGAGCTCCTCGCCTCGCTGTGCACCGCCCTGGCCGTGCCGCTCTCCGACGTGCTTCGCGAGGTCTCGGTAGCGGTCGCCGTCGAGGAGGCTGCGCTCAGCCCGATCCCGATCCCGGTGCGCACCCGTCCCGACCAGGTCGTGGCCTCCGCCGCCTGATGTACGCCGCCTGATGTACGCCGCCTGAGGTCAGGGCTTCGACTGGCAGCTCGGGCACGCGTAGACGACGCGAGTCTTGGGCTCGGTTCCGATGGTGCTCACGTCGATCCGACCTCGGCATCGGCGACACCCACGACGGTCGCGCCGGAACACCCAGTGCGGGTCACGTAGGTCACCCGTGGTCGCTTGCGTGGCCCGGCCGATGTTGGCGTGGAGCAGCTGCTGGGCGCGCTGCACCAGCCGGATGAGGTCAGGTACGTCGGCCACCCGCGCCGTCGGGTGCACGCCGAGCAAGAAGCAGAGCTCGGCGGTGTACATCGTGCCGAGACCGGCGAGGTTGCGCTGATCGAGCAGCGCCTCGGCCAGCACCCGGTCTGGGTCGGCCGACAGTCGGCGGACCGCTTCGGACTCGCTCCAGTCAGGCCCGAGCAGGTCGGGGCCAAGATGCCCGACCGCGGAGTCTTCAGCGCTGGTGGTCAGCAGCTCGACGATGCCGAGCGAGAATCCCACCGCCGCGGCGCCATCGACCTCGAGCACCACCCGCGCCTGGTGGGCCGGTCGTCGCCACCGGTCTCCGGGACCGAAGACCCGCCAGGCGCCCTCCATCTTCAGGTGGGTGTGCAGGGTCCAGTCGACGTCGTCGTGGCGAATGCGGGTGAGCAGGTGCTTGCCCCGGCTGGCCGTGGTGAGCACCATGCCACCGGACAGGTCGACGGTGGCGTGCGCAGGCACGCGGAAGTCGGTGCGGGTGAGCGTGCGCCCGCTCAGCGCTCGGTCGAGCAGCTGAGCGGCACGGTAGACGGTGTCACCCTCGGGCACCGCGCAACCTCAACCCTTGGGGCGTGGCGACGAACCCGGCGGCGTCCAAGGCGTGCCGCAGCGGGGTCGAGCCGGAGCCGAGCAGCGGGGCGCCGTCGGCCTTCTCGACGGTGAGCCGACCCAACGCACCACCACGCACACGTTCGGCCAGCGCCTCGGCCGCCGGGGTGAGGACGTCGACGTCGTCGCTCCAGGTGAGCAGCGTGCGGCCGCCGCGCTCGACGTAGAGCGACAGCACGCCGTCGACCAGCACCACGATGGCGCCGGCCTTGCGGCCCGGTCGGTGGCCCCCGTCGCCAGCCGGCCACGGCAGCGCTGCGCCATATGGATTGGCCGGGTCGGTGGCTGCTAGGGCGAGACACGTGGGCTTGGTGCCGGTCTCGGCGTCCGCTCCTTCGGCGAAGGTGCGGAGCCGGTCGATGGCGCCGCTGGTGCCGAACTGGGCGGCGCCGAGGCCGTCGACGAAGTAGCCGCGGCGACACCGCCCGGACTCCTCGAAGACCGAGAGCACCTTGTAGACCGCGGCGAACCCGCCGGGAACGCGCTCGCTCACCACCGCGCCGCGGATCACGACGCCGTGCCGGTCGAGGAGTCGTTCGGCGCTCGCGTGCGCTCGACGGGTGGGGTCGGTGTCGAGGGCGGGCAGCAGCGACCACCGCCCGGCGGTCTCCGGAGGCCCGGTGCGGCTGACCCGGCCGGGCCGCGGCGGTGGTCGGCGGGTGCGGTGGCTCGCGGTGCCCGAGCGGGTGAGTGCCCGCAGCGGCGTGAGCGTGTCGTTGGTGACGCGACCGGCCCAGACGAGGTCCCACAGCACGGTGCTGAGCGCCGCGTCGGTGACCGCGCCACCCAGCGTGGTCGAGACGGCGTCGCTGAGCTGGCGGAAGAACCACGCGCCTCCCGGTGCGAGTGCTTCGATCACCGCTTCGTGCACGGTCGAGAACTCGAAGGCGGCGGGGTCGGGGAGGGTCAGCGGGGCCTGGTCGGCCAGGTGCAGGCTGACCCAGCCGTCGGCACCTGGCAGTGCGCCATGCCCTGCCCAGATGACCTCGCCGGCGGCGGTCAGCTCGTCGAGGAACGCTGGCTCGTAGTCGCGCACGCGGCTGGCGAGCACGAGCGGCTCGAGCGCCGAGGCAGGCACC
The DNA here is from genome assembly GCA_963781575.1 of uncultured Actinomycetota bacterium. Lineage (GTDB taxonomy): Bacteria > Actinomycetota > Actinomycetes > Propionibacteriales > Nocardioidaceae > Nocardioides. The sequence continues at coordinate 40,178 of CAWAGM010000010.1, forward strand.
GGGCACCCGGAGAGCTGGTCGATGGCCGAGACGACACCGTCGACGCCGCGCAGACCCCGCCCGCTGATGTGCTGCCACGCGCCGAGGAAACGGCCCAGCGCGGCCGGCTCGACCGGCTCGACCTCCTTGCGCAGGCGAGCCAACGAGCGACGCCGGAGTCGGCGCAGCACCTCGGCGTCGCACCACTCGGTGCCCGAGCCGGAGGGGCGGAACTCGCCGTCGAGCACCCGGCCCTGGGCGGCGAGCCGCTGCAGCGTGTGCCGGACGACGGCCGCGCCGAGGCCCAGTCGCTCGCACACCTGCTCGGTGGTGAAGGGGCCGTGGGTGCGGGCGAAGCGGGCGACCAGGTCGGCGAGCGGATCTTCCACCGGCTCGGCGAAGACGTCCGGCGTGCCGGGCGGCACCGGGACGCCGAGCCCGTCGCGCAGCCGGCCGACGTCCTCGACGACCGCCCAGCGCTCGAGGCCTGCCATCCGCACCTCGACCAGTCGACGACTGTCGGTCAGCGCGCTCAGCCACCCGGTGACGTCGGAGTCGTCGCGCGAGCGGGCCACGACCTCGTCGGTCGACAGCGGTCCGAGGAGCCGCAGCAGGTCGACGACGCCCTCGGCGTCGCGGGCCTGACGGTCGGGCGCCAGCCGTTGCAGCTCGGCCTCGACCTCGGCGAGCACGTCGGGGTCGAGCAGCTCACGGAGCTCGGCGCGACCCAGCAGCTCAGCCAGCAGTCCTTGGTCGAGGGACAGCGCCGCTGCCCGGCGCTCGGCGATGGGGGAGTCGCCCTCGTAGACGAACTGCGCCACGTAGCCGAACAGCAGGCTGCGCGCGTAGGGCGACGGCGAGTGCGTCGCGATGTCGGTGACCTGCACCTCCCGACGGTCGACCGACCGCATCAGCGAGGTCAGGGCTGGGAGGTCGTAGACGTCCTGCAGGCACTCGCGCACGGCCTCGAGCACGATCGGGAACGACGGGTACTTGACCGCCACCTCGAGCAGTGCGGCGGAGCGTTGTCGCTGCTGCCACAACGGCGAGCGACGTCCGGGGTCGCGGCGCGGGAGCAGCAGCGCCCGCGCTGCACACTCGCGGAACCTCGCAGCGAACAGCGCGGAGCCGCCGACCTCCTGGGTGACGAGCTGATCGATCTCGTCGGGCTCGAAGACCACGATGTCGCCGGTGGGTGGCTCGGCGTCGGAGTCGGGGATCCGGATGACGATGCCGTCGTCGGAGGCCACCGCCTGCCCGTCGACGCCGAACCGCTCCCTCAACCGCGCGTTGATCGCCAACGCCCACGGCGCGTGCACCGGCACGCCGTACGGGGAGTGGACGACGAGTCGCCAGTCGCCCAGCTCGTCGCGGAACCGCTCCACCAGCAGGGTGGTGTCGCTCGGCAGCACCGAGGTGGCCTCGAGCTGCTCGTGGACGTAGGCGACCAGGTTGCCCGCAGCCCAGTCGTCGAGCCCGGCCTCCTTGGCGCGCGTCTCGGCTCGCGCCCGCGGGAGTGCGCCGAGCTCGCGGGTGAAGGCACCGATCGCGGCACCCAGCTCGGCTGGGCGACCGAGGGTGTCGCCCTTCCAGAACGGCAGCCGACCGGGGATGCCCGGCGCCGGGGTGACGAGCACCCGGTCGTGGGTGATGTCCTCGATGCGCCAGCTGGTGGCGCCGAGCGCGAAGACGTCGCCGACCCGAGACTCGTAGACCATCTCCTCGTCGAGCTCGCCGACTCGCTTGCCCGGCCCCTCTCCACCCACCAGGAAGACACCGAACAGGCCGCGGTCGGGGATGGTGCCGCCGCTGGTGACGGCGAGCCGCTGGGCTCCCGGTCGACCGGTGAGCAGTCCGGTGACGCGGTCCCACACCAGGCGCGGCCGCAGCTCTGCGAACTCGTCGCTGGGATAGCGGCCGCTGAGCAGGTCGAGGGTGGCTTCGTAGGCCGAGCGCGGGAGCTGGGCGAACGGCGCGCTGCGTCGCACCAGATCGAAGAGGTCGTCGACGCCGACCGGCTCGAGTGCCGTGGCGGCCACGATCTGCTGGGCCAGCACGTCGAGCGGGTTGGCCGGGATGCGGAGCGCCTCGATGCCTCCGGTGCGCATGCGCTCAACCGCGACCGCGGTCTGGGCGAGGTCGCCGCGGTGCTTGGGGTAGAGCACGCCGCGCGAGACCTCACCGACCTGGTGCCCGGCACGACCCACGCGCTGCAGCGCGCTGGCCACGCTGGGCGGCGACTCGATCTGGATGACGAGGTCGACCGCACCCATGTCGATGCCGAGCTCGAGGCTGCTCGTGGCCACGACGGCAGGCAGCCGGCCCCGCTTGAGGTCGTCCTCGATGAGCCCGCGCTGCTCCTTGCTCACCGAGCCGTGGTGAGCCTTGGCGATCACGGTCTCGGCGCCCCGACTGGCGCCGCTCTGGGCCATGATCTGCGCTGGCTGACCATTGTCATGACCCGCGTCGTGCAGAGCGACCTCGGCCCGGGCGGTCGCGATCTCGTTCAGGCGGGCGGTGAGCCGCTCGGCCAGACGCCGTGAGTTCGCGAAGACGATCGTCGAGGTGTGCTGCTCGATCAGGTCGACGACACTCTCCTCTACGTGCGGCCAGATGCTGCCGTGCTGGGCACCAGGCCCGTCGGCGTTCTCGTCGAAGTCGCCGGGCGCCAGCATGTCCTCGACCGGCACGACGACCTTGAGGTCCCACTTCTTCTCGGCCGGTGGCGCCACGATCTCGACCGGGGCCGCGCCGCCGAGGAAGCGCGCAACCTCGTCGAGCGGGCGCACCGTGGCGGAGAGCCCGATGCGCTGCGCAGGCCGCTCGAGCAGGGCGTCGAGCCGTTCGAGGCTGAGTGCCAGGTGGGCGCCGCGCTTGCCGCCGGCGACGGCGTGCACCTCGTCGACGATCACGGTGTCGACGCCGCGCAACGACTCGCGCGCCTGGCTGGTGAGCATCAGGAACAGCGACTCAGGGGTGGTGATGAGGATGTCGGGCGGGGACGTCGTGAGCTTGCGGCGGTCGGCGGCCGTGGTGTCGCCCGAGCGCACCCCCACCCGCAGCTCTCGCACGGGTGTGCCCAGCCGGTCGGCGGTGTGCCCGATGCCGGTGAGCGGGGCCCTCAGGTTGCGCTCGACGTCGACGCCGAGGGCCTTGAGCGGGCTGATGTAGAGCACCCGCGTGCGCCTGGTCTTGTCGGCGGTCTTGTGGGCGGTCTTGTCGGCTGTCTTCGCGGCCGGAGCCTCGGTGGTGAGCAACCGGTCGATCGACCACAGGAATGCGCTCAGCGTCTTGCCCGAACCCGTCGGGGCCACGACGAGCGCGTGCTTGCCTGCACCGATCGCAGCCCAGGCGCCAGCCTGCGCCGGGGTCGCGGCGGCGAAGGCTGCCTCGAACCAGGTGCGGGTCGGCTCGCTGAACGCGGCGAGTGGGCTGTCAGTCACCGGATCAGTCTGCCCGGTCGCACCGACAGTCACCGCTCACGGCGAGTCAGGTGGCTCACGAGCGGACGCAACATCGGCGGCTGCACGACGTGCGCGTCGCCGCGCCGGTAGAGCAGTGCCGGGCGCCCGCCGGCCGTGGCCGGCCCGCGACCCTCGGTCGGCACCACGAACCCGTCGGTGCTGAGCACCTTGCGGCGGAAGTTGCCGAGGTCGGGCGGAGTGCCCCACACGGCGGCGTACACCCGCCGCAGCTCTGGCAGCGTGAACGGCTCGGCGACGAACTCCAGGGCCAACGTCGTGTACTCGAGCTTGGCCCGGATCCGCTCGCGGGCGTCGGCCAGGATCTCGGCGTGGTCGAAGGCGAGCGGCCGGGGCATCGCCTGGCCGACGACAGCACGTCGTCGACCACCCACCAGCGGGCCCCGGCGGCGTCCGAGCCGGCGGACGGCTCGGGCAGGTCGGGCGCGAACGCGACGTGGGCAACCGATACGACGCGCATGCGGGGGTCGCGGTCGGGTGCTGAGTAGGTCTGCAGCTGCTCGAGGTGGCCGGCGAACTTCGCCACGCCGGTCTCCTCGTGCAGCTCGCGCCAGGCCGCCGTCTCGGCGTCCTCGTCGGGCTCGACGAAGCCGCCCGGCAGTGCCCACGAACCGGCGTACGGGTCGGAGCCGCGCTCGACGAGCAGCACCGCCAGCTCGCCGTCGCGGATGGTGAAGACGGCGAGGTCGACGGTGACGGCGAACGGCGGGTGGCTCATGAGTCGACCTCGGCTCCGGCCGCAGCCATCTCCCTGAGCGCCGCGGCCGTGCTCGGCGGTGCCACGCCGGCGTGCAGTCCGGCCAGCAGTCGGGCCGTCAACCCATGCCGTCGCGCGTCGAGCACGGTGGCCCGCACGCAGTAGTCGGTGGCGATGCCGACGACGTCGAGGTCGGTGACGCCCGCCCCAACAAGCACGTCAAACAGGGGGATGTCGTCGTCGGTGACGCCCTCAAAGGCCGAGTAGGCGGCCACCCCCATGCCCTTGCGCACGTGGTGGGTGACGGCGTCGGTGACCAGCTCGGGGGCGTAGTCTGACCCGCCGTCGGTGGCGACGCAGTGCACCGGCCAGGTCGTCACGAAGTCGGGGTCGGAACCCGGCTCGGCGAAGTGACCGTCGTTGGTGTCGTGGGCGTGGTGCCAGTCGCGGGAGGCGACGATCGCGGCGTAGTCGCCGGCCCGCTGCGCGAGGTGCTGGCTGATCCGTGTCGCGACGGCGCGGCCGCCTTCGACCGCCAGCGAGCCGCCCTCCACGAAGTCGTTCTGCACGTCGACGATGATCAGGCCACGAGTCATGGTGTCTCTCCGTTCTGCTGCACGGTCAGGTAGGGCGGCCCAGCGGTCAGGACCAGTGCGTTCTGGGGCAGCTCGTCGAGGACGGCCGCGCAGTGCCGCCGCACGTCTTCCAGGCTCGGCGCGTGCACGACCTCGCCGCCGCGGATGGCGGGCACCTGCACGACGTCGGAGTCGACGACGTCGTCGGTGCGGAACCACTCGCTCGCGATCGTGCCCCGGTCGTAGGCACGGAACGCGGTCTTGCGCCCGCCCACCGACACCTTGTCGTGCGAGCGTCTTGCTGACCGGACGCAGCTCGCCGCCCGGAGAGTCGGCCACGGCGACGAGCTTGTAGACCATGCTCGCGGTCGGGTGGCCCGAGCCGGTGGCGACGCGGGTGCCGACGCCGTACCCGTCGATGGGCGCGTCGGCCAACGCGGCGATGACGTACTCGTCGAGGTCGCTGGTGACGATGATTCGCGTCTGGGTGGCGCCCAGCTCGTCGAGCAGGTCGCGCGCGGCGGCCGAGGCGTCGGCGAGGTCGCCGGAGTCGATGCGGATCGCGCCGAGGTCGGTGCCGGCCACCTCGACGGCGGTGCGGATGCCCTGCTCGGTGTCGTAGGTGTCGACCAGGAGGGTGGTGCCGACGCCCTGCGCCGCGACCTGGCTGCGGAACGCGGCGGCCTCGTCGGCGTGGGCGAGGGTGAACGCGTGGGCGGCCGTGCCGACGGTCGGGACGCCGTGACGGCGGCCGGCCGCGAGGTTGCTGGTGGAGGCGAATCCAGCGAGGTAGGCCGCTCGCGCCACCGCGACCGCAGCCTCCTCGTGGGTGCGGCGACTACCCATCTCGACCAGCGGTCGACCCCGCGCCGCCACGACCATCCGGGCCGCGGCGCTCGCGATCGCGCTGTCGTGGTTGAGCACGCTGAGCACGAGGGTCTCGAGCACGACGCACTCGCCCAGGGTGCCGCTGACGGTGAGCACCGGGCTGCCGGGGAAGTAGAGGTCGCCCTCGCGGTAGGCGTCGACGTCGCCGGTGAACCGGAAGTCGCGCAGGTAGGCCGCGGTCGCATCGTCGACCACGCCCTCGGCGAGCAGCCAGTCGACGTCGTGGTCGGTGAAGGTGAAGTCGGCGATGAGTGGGAGCAGTCGACCGAGCCCGGCGAGAACGCCGTAGCGGCGTCCCTCGGGGAGTCGGCGGGCGAAAGCCTCGAAGACGGCGGGGTGGTCGACCGTGCCGTCCTTGACGAAGGACGTGAGCATGGTGAGCTCGTAGCGGTCGGTCAGCATCCCGGTGCTGCTCATCGCCACCTCCTGTTGTAGTCAATATGACTATAACAGGCCAGCCCTAGGCTGACGCAGTGGACCGGCTGCGGGAGAGCGTGCTCGCGGCCGAGGCTCGGCTGGGCTCGCGCCCCGCCGCCTGGAACGCCGTCCTCGCGGTGGTGGCCGAGGCAGGCGGCCTGCCCGTCAGCTCGCCGCGCGACGCCGACCTCGACCCCTGGCTTGACCCCTGGCGCGACCCCGCGTCGGCGCCGCTGCTCGGCGCCGTTCACGAGTCGCTCGTGGTCGGCCGGCACAGCTCGGGCACCTTCTACACGCCGCCGGCGCTCGTCGAGTGGCTGCTCGACCGCACCCTGCCCGACTCCTCGTGCCCGATCAGGCCGACACCACGATCGATGTGAACCTGCCCCGGGTGCTCGACCCGAGCTGCGGGTCCGGTCACTTCCTGCTGGCGGTGGTGCGTCGCCTGGTCGACCGCGGGGTCGAACCGGCCGCTCGCGGTCGGGCTGCGTGCACGGCGTCGACGTCGACCCGGTGGCGGTCGCCATCACCCGGCTGCTGCTGCGCCTCGTGGCACCCGAAGTAGACCCGGACGCCGACGTGAACGTCTGCGTCGGTGACGGGCTCGCGCACCGTCCGCCCGAGCCGTACGACGTAGTGGTCGGCAACCCGCCGTTCCTCGGCCAGCTGCGGCGCAGCACCTCGCGCAGGCCGGGCGCCGGCCCCCGTGGCGGTGCCGGCGCCTACACCGACACCAGTGCCCTGTTCCTGCGTCACGCCCTCGACCTGGTGGGTCCGGGCGGTCGGGTCGGCCTCGTACAGCCGCTGTCGCTGCTCGCTGCTCGCGACGCCGCGCCGGTGCGGGCCGCGGTCGTCGCCGCCGGTGCGCTGACCGCCTTCTGGTCGTCGATCGAGCCGGTCTTCGCCGACGCCGCGGTGCTCACCTGCGCGCCGGTCGTGACCCGCGGCGCGCCGACGAGCGAGGTCGCCACCTGGAGCGGGCCGGGCCTCGACGCGGGACCCGTGCTCCCGATGCCCGCGGGGGAGTGGGGGCCCTTGGCGGCGCCGGCCCTCGGCATCCCGGCAGTCACCCTGCAGGCCTCGAACGCGGACGGCGTCCTCGAGGACGTCGCCGCGTGCACCGCCGACTTCCGCGACCAGTACTACGGCCTCGTGCCCTTCGTGCGAGACGGCGGTGCCGGTATTCCGCTCATCACCTCCGGCCTGATCGATCCAGCCGAATGCCTGTGGGGACGACGTCCGACCAAGTTCGCGCGCACCGCCTTCGACAGACCCACCGTCGACGTGGGGTCGTTGCGCGCCGAGAGCGGCCTGGGTGCGTGGGTCGACCGACGGCTGGTTCCCAAGGTGCTGGTGGCCACGCAGGGGCGGGTGATCGAGGCCGTCGCCGACCCCGACGGCGCGTGGTTGCCGTCGGTGCCGGTGCTCACGGTTGCGCCGCACGACCCAGGCGACGTGTGGCGGGTGCTCGCGGTGCTGCTCGCCCCGCCGGTGACCGCCCTCGCCGCGGCGCGCTACCTCGGCACCGCCCTCTCGGCGCGCGCGATCAAGCTCAGCGCCCGCCAGGTGGCCGCGCTGCCGCTGCCCGCCGACCTCGGGGCCTGGGCTGAGGGAGCCGAGCTGGCCCGGCTCGCCCAGACTGGAGCCGCGGCCGAGCGCGCCGACAGGTTGACCGCGTTCGTGGCAGTGATGGGCCGGGCCTACGGGGCTTCGGAGGCCGATCAGTGGTGGTTGGACCGCGCGATTTCACCTCGTGACAACGCTGCCTCAACCCGCCGGAAATCAGGGTCCGAAGAATAGGATCGGCACAGGGATCTCCCGGCATGGCGAGGAGGTGGCGCCGCGATGACGACGCTCAGCGGGTCGGTGCTGCTCTACAACGCGTCGTTCGAACCCCTCGGTCGGGTCTCGTTCAAGCACGCGGTCAAGATGCTCGTGCGCGAGGTGGCGGTCGTGCACGAGGCCCACGGCGAGCGGATGATCGGCCCCTACCAGTGGCCCCGGGCGCTCCGGCTGGTGCGCTACGTCGCCACCAAGTGGCTCTACCGGCCGGCCGGCTACACACGACACGGCGTCCTGGCGCGCGATCGGCATCGCTGCGCCTACTGCGACCGGCAGGCCGACACCATCGACCACCTGGTGCCGCGCTCGAGAGGCGGGCAGTGGACCTGGTCCAACACCGTCGCCGCCTGCGGATCCTGCAACGAGCGCAAGGGCAACCGGACGCCGCACGAAGCCGGCATGCGGCTGCGGGTCGACCCGTGGCAACCGACCCGGGCGCAAGTCGCCGCCTGGAGCTAGGCAGGGAGGAGCGGGTGAGGTTAGCGGGCCGCTGACCGGTAGCGTCGGGACACCTGTCTCGAGGAGGTCCTCATGGCTGCCACCCCACAGCAGTTACCCCAGTCCCACACCACCCGCATCGTGCTGCGGGTTCTCGGTCTCACGCTCCTGGGCGTCGGTCTCGTTCTGGCCATCACCGGCGGAATCGACTTCGCCGACCAGGTCGACACCTTCGAGGGACCCGGTTTCGGTGCCATCGGCCGGATGGCCGGCGGCGGCTTCATGGTCATCTTCGGCCTCGCGGCGCTGAACGCCGGCTTCCTCGGGCTGCAGGCGCGTTACGTCGCGGGCGAGACGATGCCCACGGTCAAGCAGTCGGCGTCCTACCTCACCGACGGTGAGGGCGTCCTCGGCGTCGGTCGCACCGTCGACGACGCGAAGCCCGCCCAGCCGGGCGCCGTGGCAGGACCCTTCTGCCGTGCATGTGGTGTGCGTAACGACCCCGACGCGACGTTCTGCGACGGCTGCGGCACCTCGCTGGCCTAACCGTCGTCCCGCTGCCCGCCGCCAGCCTCGATGATCCAGGCCAGCAACCCCTGCAGCGGCTCGGGCGTGGCGTCAAGGGGAACCGCCTCGCTGAGCAGTCCGGCGTAGCGCAGCTTGCGTCCGCTGTGGCTGGAGATGAACCGGCGCAGGTGCTGCATCGGCGTGCGCTCGCGCTGGGCCGGCTGACGCTGAAGGAGGCGGAGCGAGGTGAGCTCGCCCTGCGCGTCGATGACCTCCTCGACGGCGTCGTGGCCCAGGGCCCGCAGCAGCTCGTGCTCGAGGTCGTCGGCGCACCCGAAGCGGGCGACGTCGCGGCCTTGGAGCACGCGGTCGACGTAGCGGGCCTCGGCGACGTCGTAGAGGAGTGCGACGTCGCGAGCGGTGCCCGACCGCCGAGCGAGCCGAGCGAGGTGCGCAGGCAGGTTCGTGATGCCAGCCATCGACACCAGCTCGACGCCGGTGAGGTCGAGGCCGTGCCGGAGCGCGAGCACCTCGACGGCTCGCTGGTCGCTGTCGCCCTCGACGAGCACGATCGGCCGGGTGTCGCCGAGATCAGGTGTCTCAGGTGACCAGGGCATCCAGCTCCACCTCGTAGGGCGAGCCGGACGAGGCGTGCTGACGCGTCATGCCCGAACTGTAGAGAGCGCGCGCCCACATCTCGCGCGAGAATGTGGGGCGAGATTGTGGGGTGGGCTGACTAAGGTCGTCGCTCGTGAGTGAGTCCATGATCTCGGCGACCGGCCTGCGCAAGTCCTTCGGCGACTTCGAGGCGGTCAAGGGCATCGACCTCGACGTGCGGCGGGGCGAGGCGTTTGGCTTCCTCGGCCCCAACGGCGCCGGCAAGTCCTCGACCATGCGGATGATCGCGGCCGTCTCCCCGATCAGCGGCGGTGAGCTGCGCATCCTCGGCCTCGACCCGGCCACCGAGGGGCCGGCCATCCGGAGTCGGCTCGGGGTCTGTCCGCAGGAGGACACCCTCGACGACGAGCTCAACGTGCGCGACAACCTCTTCATCTACGGCCGCTACTTCGGCATCCCGAAGGCGGTGGTCAACGAGCGCGTCGACGAGCTGCTCGAGTTCGTGAACTTGGGCGACAAGGCGAAGTCGCGGGTCGAGAACCTCTCCGGCGGCATGAAGCGTCGCCTGACGATCGCGCGCAGCCTGGTCAACCGACCCGATCTCCTGCTGCTCGACGAGCCGACCACCGGGCTCGACCCCCAGGCGCGGCACGTCCTCTGGGACCAGCTCTTCCGGCTCAAGCAGCAGGGCGTCACCCTGGTCATCACCACCCACTACATGGACGAGGCCGAGCAGCTCTGCGACCGCCTGGTCGTCATGGACAAGGGCCGCATCGCCGCCGAGGGGTCACCGCTCGAGCTCATCCGGGCGCACTCCACCCGCGAGGTGGCCGAGCTGCGCTTCGGGGTCGCTGCCGAAGGTGCCACCCACGCGCAGCTCGCCGAGAAGGTCGCCGACCTCGGCGACCGGGTCGAGGTGCTGCCCGACCGACTGCTGGTCTACACCGCTGACGGCGACGAGGTGATCGCCAAGGTGCACGAACGCGGTCTCGAGCCAGTAGCGACGCTGGTGCGACGCAGCACCCTCGAGGACGTCTTCCTGCGGCTCACCGGCCGCACCCTGGTCGACTGATGGCGGCCACCACCGGAAACAGCACCGGAAGCTCTACGGGCGGCGGGCTCTCGTTGACCACGGGTCTCGCCCGGCAGGTCGACTACTGGGCCACCGTGTTCCGGCGCACCTGGAAGGCGACGATCTTCTCCAGCTTCCTGGCACCGCTGTTCTACGTGCTGGCCATGGGCGTGCTGCTCGGCGGGTTCATCGAGGGGGATCCCGCCCTGCTGGAGGGCGCGACGTCCTACCTCGACTTCATCGTCCCTGGCCTGGTCGCGGGCCACGCGATGCAGACGGCGGTGGGGGAGACGACCTACCCGGTGATGGCCAACTTCAAGTGGAACAAGGTCTACGACTCGATGCTGGCCACGCCGTTGACGATCCCGCACGTCGCTTCTGCGCACCTGGGCTTCTGTGCCTTCCGGCTCGCCCTCACTTGCGCCGTCTACGACGTAGTTGTCGCACCCTTCGGGGTCTACGGCTCGTGGTGGGGCCCGTTCATCGCCTTCGCCTGCCAGGTGCTCACCGGCATGGCGTTCGCCACCCTGGTCTACGGCTTCTCGTGCCGCATCAAGTCCGAGGCCGCGTTCGGGGTCCTCTTCCGGCTGGGGGTCTTCCCGCTTTTCCTGTTCAGCGGCGCGTTCTTCCCGATCGCCAACCTCGGCGCCATCGGCGAGTGGGCCGCCCGGTTCACGCCCTTGTGGCACGGGGTCAACCTGTCGCGGATGTTCTCGCTCGACCACGTCGACTGGTCGACCGCCGCGATCAACCTGACCGTGCTGGTCGTGCTCACCGGTGTCGGCTGGGTATGGGCGGTCACCGGACTCACGAAGCGGCTGTCGTCGTGAGCGGCCACGACCTGGCAATCCGCTTCGCCCCGCTCAGCCCGTGGCAGGCCACCGGACTGCTGGTGCAGCGCAACTTCATCGTCTATCGGCAGGCCTGGAAGCTCTTCGTCACCGGCTTCCTCGAGCCGGTGTTCTACCTGCTGTCGATCGGCATCGGCGTCGGCCAGCTGATCGAGACCTTCGAGTTCAACGGCCAGTCCATCCCGTACGCCGAGTTCGTCGCACCCGGCATGCTCGCAGCGTCCGCCTTCAACGGCGCCCTGCTCGACTCGACGTTCAACGTCTTCTTCAAGCTCAAGTACGGCAAGCTCTACGACCAGATGCTCGCCACCCCGCTGCGCACCACCGACATCGCCCGCGGCGAGATCCTCTGGGGCCAGCTGCGCGGCGGCTCCTACTCGGCCGCGTTCCTCGTCGTGATGGCGGCCCTCGGCTACCTCCACAGCTGGTGGGCGGTGCTGGCCCTGCCCGCCGCGCTGCTGATCGGGTTCGCGTTCAGCGCGGTCTGCATGGCGGTGACGACCTGGATGAACTCGTGGCAGGACTTCGACAAGATCACCCTGGTCCAGGTGCCGATGTTCCTCTTCTCGGCGACGTTCTTCCCGATCACCGCCTTCGACGGCTGGCTGCGCTGGGTCGTCGAGTGCACACCGCTCTACCGAGGCGTCGTGCTGTGCCGCGAGCTCACCACCGGCAGCATCACGATCGCTTCCCTCATCTCGGTGGTCTACCTGCTCGCGATGGGAGCCATCGGGATGGCGATCGTGCGGCGGCGGCTCGACCGGCTGCTGCTGACCTGAGATCGCCGCGGCGCCGGCACCTGGCGGCATCCTGGCGCAGGCTGGCAGGAATCGCGCCGACACCGCGACGCAGGGCTGCCAGGATCGCGCCATGACGATCGAGCCCGACACCAAGGACTGGACCTGGGTGCTCGAAGCCCCGTGCCCCGAGTGCGGCTTCGTGGCCCACGACGTGCGCATCGACGACGTCGCCGCAACGATCCGCGCCAACACCGAGGTCTGGCGGGTCGTGCTGGCCGGGCCGGCCGCGCGTCGTCGTCCGAGCCCTGAGGTGTGGTCGCCCAGCGAGTACGCCTGCCACGTTCGCGACGTGCACGCCCTCTTCGGCGAACGGGTCGCGCTGATGCTGACCGAGCACGGTCCGACGTTCCCCAACTGGGACCAGGACGCCACTGCGGTCGAGCTGGGCTACGACCGAGCCGATCCCGCGGAGGTCGCGCGCGAGCTCAGCGCCAACGCCGAGGCTGTCGCCCAGCGCTACGACGCGCTCACCAGCGACGTGCTCGACCGCCCCGGGTTCCGCAGCAACGGGAGCGCGTTCACCGTGGCCTCGATCGTTCGCTACCACCTGCACGACGTCGTGCACCACGCCTGGGACGTTCGCCGTGAGACCACTGTCGCCGCCTACGAGAGCCAGGCTGCGGAGTATCGCGCCGCGAGCGCGGCGGTGAGCGGCGACGTCGAGGCGGCGCTCGACGACCTGACCAGCCGCCTCGAGCCCGGCTCACGGGTGCTCGAGATCGGTTCGGGAGGCGGCCGCGATGCCCTGCTTCTCGAGGCTCGCGGACTGTCGGTGCGCCGCACCGACATCACGCCCGCGTTCGTGACGTTGCTCCGCGAGGCCGGTCATCAGGCCGACGTCCTCGACCCGCTCGCCGACGACCTGACCGACAAGCGCACCGACAAGCTCACCGGGGGCGCGCAGTACGACGCGGTCTGGGCCAACGCCAGCCTGCTCCACGTCGCTCGGGCCGACCTGGCGACCGTCCTGGGGAGGCTCGCCGCGGCGACCCGACCAGGTGGGTGGCTGAGGTTCTCGGTGAAGGAGGGCTCGGGCGAGGGTTGGTCGACGCACGGCAGCATCCTGGCCCCGCGTATGTTCACCTACTGGCAGGCCGACGACCTCGACGCGCTCCTGCCCACGACCGGGTGGCGGGTCGAGCACACCTCCCACGGCGACGGGCTGCGCGGCGAGCGGTGGCTGGGGTACCGATGGCGCGGAGGGAGCATGAGTGAGGCACACCGAGTTCTGGGCGCGACTCGAGCACGCGCTCGGTGACGCGTACTACCGCTCCTGGGCCGACCAGTTCGTGATGGCCGACCTCGGACGCCGCACCGCGCAGGAGGCGTTGGACTCCGGCGTCCCGCCCAAGGAGGTCTGGGCCGCCGTCTGGCGCGCGCTCGACCTGCCCGACCACGAGCGCTGATCGCCCCGCTGTGCCTCTAGGGTCGGGCGCATGAGCAGCCAGCCCCACGCAGACGTCGCCGTCATCGGCGGCACCGGGTTCTACGCCTTCCTCGACGATCCGGTCGAGCACGCCGTCTCCACGCCGTACGGCGATCCGTCGGCGCCGATCTCGATCGGCACCGTCGCCGGGCGTTCGGTGGCCTTCCTCCCGCGGCACGGGCGCCACCACGACTTCCCGCCGCACGCGATCCCGTACCGCGCCAACCTGTGGGCGCTGCGCTCGCTGGGCGTGCGCCAGGTGCTGGCGCCGTGCGCCGTCGGCGGCCTGGGCACGCGTCGCGCCCGGCGACGTCGTCGTGCCCGACCAGCTCGTCGACCGCACCCACCGTCGGGTCGGCTCCTACGTCGAGCGGGGCGCCTGCCACCTGCCGTTCGCCGACCCCTACTGCGCCGGCCATCGGCGCACGCGTCGCGGCCGCCGACCCTCGATCCAGACCGGCGGCACCATGGTCGTGATCGAGGGACCGCGCTTCTCGACCCGCGCCGAGTCGCGCTACTACGCCGCCCAGGGCTGGAGCCTGATCAACATGACCGGCTGCCCCGAGGCGGCGCTGGCCCGCGAGATGCGCCAGTGCTACGCCGCGATCGCCCTGGTCACCGACATGGACGCCGGCGCCGAGACGGGGTGAGGGCGTCGGCCAGGAGGAGGTCTTCGCGCTGTTCAGGGCCAACCTCGAGCGGCTGACCGGGCTGCTCACCGACACGATCGCCGCGCTGCCCGACCCGACCGGCTGCTCGTGCTCGACGCTGGACCGACGGCGTCGAGCTGACCTACGACATCCCCGGCTGACCTGCGCGGCTACCGGAGCCCGAGCACGTCGGCGAGCGCGCCGCTCATCCGCTTCGGAGAACGGCACGGTGATGTGCGAGGTGTTGCGGTAGGGGAGCAGGCCTTGCCGACCGACGCCGGGCAGTCGCCGTCCAGCAGAAGCCACGACGTGGGGTCGGCGACCTGCACGTGCTCCGGCCTTCGGGCGGCCGGCACCGAGGCGTCGATGAGCTTGACCCGGCCTGTCTGGATGTCCTGCGGCGAGAGGCAGTCGCGCAGCGGTGTTGCCCTGCTTGCGGAAGCAGTGAGCGGGTCGGACTTCGGCTTGCGAGCCGGCACGTCGCGCAGCAGCACGACGCGGCCGTCGGTGGCCTGGCGCAGCTGCGGAAGAGCGTGCGGAAGCCCTGCTTGTAGGGCCCGACCATGTCCTTCTGGTTGTTGACGTAGCCGTGGTCGGTGAACGCGCCCTTGGTCGGGCATGCTGGTCGAGACGACCACCAGGTCGGCGTCGAGGTCGGCGACCGACTGCAGCGCGAACTCGCGGAAGTCCTGGCAGGCCTTCCACGGCTTGCTCGGGTGCGCCTCGGCAGGGTCGCCGTTGCGCACCACGAGGCGGTGCACTGCTCCTTGACGAGGTAGTAGCGTGCGTCCAGCCGTGCTTGTCGGCCGCCAGGCTCGATGCCGGGCACCCAGTGCTGGCCGTGCGAGTCGCCGAGCACGACCAGCGTGCGGGCGCCGTCGGTGTCGCCGAAGGGGCAAAGGTGTCCGCCGTCGTCGTCGTGCGGGGTGCTGTAGGAGCATGCTCTGCCGAGCTCCACCCGACTGTGGTTGAGGTCCTTGAGGCGGGGCTGGGTCGAACGTGGCAGCTTCCCCCCGCGCTGCGCGAGCAGCACGGCGTCTTTGACCTCGCGCTGGAAACCGGGTGAGGCGGCCCGGGCAGGTGCATCGGATGCCGAGGTGGTTCGTGCCGTTGCGAGCGTCGGGGGGGTCGACCCGGCGCCCACGGCGATGCCTGCTGTGACGAGGACGGCGGCGAGGGTCCTGCGGAGCATGCCGCGGAGTTTAGGGGCGCCCGCCTACCGCTGCGAGCCGCCTGGGGACCGCGTTGGGCGTGTCGCCCCACTTCGAACACGTGTTCGGACTACTTTGTGTCCACAGGTACGACGCCGGACGAGGTTGTCCACAGCTGCGGCACCGCTGATCAGGCAGTGTCGGTGGCTCGTCCTAGCGTCGCCGAGGTACCTGACTTCCAACGACACGAAGGACACACATCATGGCTGGTGGGACCGCGACAAGGCCCTGGACGCCGCACTGCTCAACATCGAGAAGCAGTTCGGCAAGGGTTCGGTCATGCGCTTGGGCGACGAAGCCCGAGCCCCCCTCGAGATCATCCCGACCGGTTCCATCGCCCTCGACGTCGCGCTCGGCCTAGGTGGGCTCCCGCGCGGTCGTGTCGTGGAGATCTACGGACCCGAGTCATCCGGAAAGACCACGGTCGCGCTGCACGCGGTGGCCAACGCCCAGGCCGCAGGCGGCATCGTCGCCTTCATCGACGCCGAGCACGCGCTCGACCCCGACTACGCCGCTGCGCTGGGCGTCGACACCGACGCCCTGTTGGTCTCCCAGCCCGATTCCGGCGAGCAGGCCCTCGAGATCGCCGACATGCTGATCCGCTCCGGTGCGCTCGACCTGATCGTCATCGACTCGGTCGCCGCGCTCGTGCCGCGCGCCGAGATCGAGGGCGAGATGGGTGACAGCCACGTCGGTCTGCAGGCCCGACTGATGAGCCAGGCGCTGCGCAAGATGACCGGCGCCCTCAACAACTCCGGCACCACGGCCATCTTCATCAACCAGCTGCGCGAGAAGATCGGCGTGATGTTCGGCTCGCCCGAGACCACCACCGGTGGTCGCGCGCTGAAGTTCTACTCCTCGGTCCGGCTCGACGTCCGACGCATCGAGACCCTCAAGGACGGCACCGACATGGTCGGCAACCGCACCCGGGTCAAGGTCGTCAAGAACAAGGTCGCCCCGCCGTTCAAGCAGGCCGAGTTCGACATCATGTACGGCAAGGGCATCAGCCGCGAGGGTGGCCTGATCGACGTCGGTGTCGAGGCGGGCATCGTCCGCAAGGCCGGTGCCTGGTACACCTACGAGGGCGACCAGCTCGGCCAGGGCAAGGAGAACGCCCGCTCGTTCCTCAAGGACAACCCCGACCTGGCCAACGAGCTGGAGAAGAAGATCCTCGAGAAGCTCGGCGTCGGGCCGTCGGTCGCCGCACCGGCCGAGGGCGCTGCCGCTGGCGATGACCTGGCCTCGCTGCCGGACACGCCCATCGGTATCGATGACTTCTGAGTCTCGACCCCAGCCTGACTGGGTCGGCGACGTCCACGCGGGGGTCACCGCGTGGACGCGCCGAGCCCCGGGGAGCCCAGAGCCGCCCGGTGATGTGCCCGTCGATGTGCAGCGCGTGGGCCGGAGGCCGATCCCGAGTCGGTGGCCCGCACGATCCTGCTCGACCAGCTGACCGGCCGGGCCCGCAGCCGCCGCGAGCTCGCCGACAAGCTGGCCAGCCGCAACGTGCCGACCGACATCGCCACCCGCCTCCTCGACCGGTTCGAGGAGGTCGGGCTGATCGACGACGAGGCGTTCGCCCGCGCCTGGGTCTCGGGGCGGCAGTCGGCCAAGGGGGTGGCGCCGCGAGCGCTGGCCCAGGAGCTGCGTCGCAAGGGCATCGACGATGAGGTGGCCCGCGAAGCCCTCGACGAGGTCGACCCGGCCGACGTCGAGGAGGCCGCCCGCAGGCTGGTCCGCAAGAAGCTGCGCTCGGGTGAGCCGCGTCGACGACGTCACCGCCACCCGTCGCCTGGTCGGCATGCTCGCCCGCAAGGGCTACGGCTCCGGCTGGCGTTCTCGGTGGTCAAGAGCGAGTTGGCGACGCTGGTCGCGGCCGCTGAACCGAGGCGCTAGGGTCGCCTGCCGTGAAGCAGGTCGAGGTGCGCCGCGACGGCGACGTCCTGTCTGGTGCGGTGGGCGAGATGAGTCGTGGCTGGGCGCCGCCCGTCGGATCGCGGAGCACCCCGACGTGTGGCCGGTCGACCTGGCCGGCGAGCGGCTCGGTTCGCCGTCGACCCTGACCTGCGGGTGGCGGTGCGGCCCATGACGCGCGGCGACCTTCCCGACGTCGTCCGCTGGCGGCAGGCCACCCATGTGGCGCGGTGGTGGAGCGGTGATGGGCCGGCGACCATCGACGCGGTGAGCGCCAGGTACGGCCACCGCATCGACGGCGAGAGCCCCACCCGCATGTGGATCTACGAGGTCAATGGCCGGTCGATCGGCCTCGTGCAGGACTACCGTCTCGGCGACTACCCCGACTACGTGGTGGTCGGCGCGGGGCCGGACGCGCTGGGGGTCGACTACCTCATCGGCGAGGTGGAGTGGACTGGTCACGGGCTGGGCACTCGGTGCCTGTGGGCCTGGGCACGTCGGGCGCACGCAATGTTCCCCGACGCCACGACGTTCTTCGCGGCGCCCGACCACCGCAACGCCGCCAGCCTGCGGGTGCTGCAGAAGGCCGGCTTCACCACCGGGGTGTGGTTCGACGAGCCGCAGGACGACGGCTCGGTCGACACGGTCGTCGGTTGCAGCCTCGATGTCGCTGCCGTGCTCGGCTGACCTGGGATGATGCGCCACATGGACGAGCTGCGAGTACCGCCCGGGTCCGCGTCCCTCAACCTCGGCGCCTGGTCCACCGACGCGAAGCCGGGGTTCGACGGTGGCAAGAAGGCGGGGAAGCAGGCGCTGGCCGATCTCGGCAGCGAGCTGGCCGACCTGCAGAAGCGGTTCTTCGCCGAGGGGCGCAGCGAGGGCACCCGCAGCGTGCTGCTCGTCCTCCAGGGCATGGACACCTCGGGCAAGAGTGGCACCGTCAAGCACACCGTCGGGCTGCTGGATCCCCAGGGCGTGCGGATCACCGGGTTCAAGACCCCCACCGAGGAGGAGCGGGCCCACGACTTCCTGTGGCGGATCGAGAAGGCTCTGCCCGCCCCCGGCGTCATCGGGGTCTTCGACCGGTCGCACTACGAGGACGTCCTCATCGCGCGGGTGCGCTCGCTGGCCCCGGCCGAGGAGATCGAGCGCCGTTACGGAGCGATCGTCGACTTCGAGCAACGGCTGGTCGAAGCCGGCACCGTGGTCGTGAAGTGCATGCTGCACATCTCCGCGGCCGAGCAGAAGGAACGGCTGCTGGCTCGCCTCGACGACCCCACCAAGCACTGGAAGTTCAACCCTGCCGACCTCGACGAGCGCGGCGTGTGGTCGGACTATCGGGCGGCGTACGAGGTCGCTATGGCCCGCACCTCGACCGAGACCGCTCCCTGGTACGTCGTGCCGGCCGACCGCAAGTGGTTCCGCAACCTCGCGATCGCGACTCTCCTGCGCGACACCCTGCGCGACCTCGACCCGCAGTGGCCGGTCGCCGACTTCGACGTCGCCGAGCAGCGGGCCCGGCTGACGGGTGAGGACCCGGTCGCGTGAGTGACCTGCCCCTGGTGCGGGTCACCCGGTTCGTCACGCCGTTGCGCGAGGGCGGCAGCATGCCCGGCATCGTGGAGGGCGATGACCTCGGCACCTACGTCTGCAAGTTCCGCGGGGCTGGCCAGGGGCTGCGTGTGCTCGTGGCCGAGGTGATCGTCGGCGAGCTGGCCCGGCGGATCGGCCTCGACACCCCGACCCAGGTGGTGCTCGACCTGTCGGCCGACATTGCTCGCTACGAGGCCGACGAGGAGGTGCAGGACCTCCTGACCGCCAGCACCGGCCTGAACCTCGGCATCGACTTCCTGCCCGGGCTCCTTCGGCTACGACGGCGACGACACGACACGGCGCCCAGACCGCGGCGATGATCGTCTGGCTGGACGCGTTCTGCGCGAACGTCGACCGATCGTGGCGCAACCCCAACTTGTTGTGGTGGGGCGACCGGCTGTGGGTGATCGATCACGGCGCCGCGTTGTACTTCCACCACGCCTGGGCAGGTGGCCTCACCGACCCGGGTCGTTTCGCCGCCCAACCCTGGAATTCCGCCGACCACGTGCTGCTCGACCGGGCAGGGGCGCTGGGCGACGTCGATGCTCACCTGTCCGAGGTCGTGAGCCCAGCCCTGCTCGCCGAGGTCGTCGCCCTGGTGCCCGAGGCCTGGCTCGAGCCGGTTCCGGGTGCGGAGTCTCCCGCTGCAGTGCGGGCGGCGTACGTCGCCTTCCTCACCGCGCGGCTCGCCACGCGGCAGTGGCTGCCGAAGGTCGCAGGATGAGCACGCCCTACCAGTGCCCGTACCAATACATAGCCTTGCGCTACGTGCCGCGCGTCGACCGTGAGGAGTTCGTCAACGTTGGAGTCGTCGTCTTCTGCCACGCCACCGACTACCTCTGCTCGGCCTGGCACCTCGACCCGCCGCGGCTCACGGCCCTCGACGCCCAGGTCGACCTGGATCGACTGCGCGCGGCGCTCGGGTTCGTCGACGCCGTGTGCTCGGGCGCTGCCTCGGGGGGCAGCGCGGCTCGGGCGCCGGTCAGCCAGCGTTTCGGCTTCCTGAAGGCGCCACGCAGCACGGTGCTCCAGCCCAGCCCGGTGCATGGCGGGCTGACCGCCGACCCTGCTCGCCAGCTCGACCATCTGCTCGCCACCCTCGTCGGATGACGCAGGTCGCGCGAGGAACGAGCGCGAGCCTGCGTCGTTGGTGGTAGAGCGAGCCGTGCGACCGAGGAACGAGGTCGCATCCGGTGTGCCGAGACCCATTTACTAGCGTCAGGCGCCGATGAACGAGCGCGAGCCACAACGATGACGTCAGCTCGTTCCTCGCCTGCCGTCATCAGACGGGGACGAGTTCGAGGGCTCCGACGGAGTAGCGGGCCAGCACGATCCGGGCGACCTCGGGGTGCGCACCCAGCGGCTTAGCGACGGCGACGGCTCCGGCCTCCAGAGCCAGCTCCTCGGCCCGGTCGGTGAGCTCGCCGGGGGTCAGGAAGAGAGAGGCGACGGCGATGTGCCGACGTCCCTCGCCCCGGAAGGCGCGCACGGCCTCGCCGGTGGCCGGCGGGGTGTTGGCGGCGTAGGCCGCGGTCACGGGCAGCTTGTGGTGGGTGCCCCACAGCCGGGCGAGCCGGGCGACCGACTGGTTCTCCAGCGGGTCGGCCGAGCCGGCCGCGGCCAGCACAAGTGCGTCGAGCTCACGCACGCGGCACTCCTTGAGTGCCTCGCGCATGCGGATGTCCAGCACCTCGAGGAAGGCTGCCTCCATGCCGAGGATGGCGCTGCAACGGATCGCGATGCCCGGGTGGCGGGTGGCCGCCTCGGCAATGGCGCGCTCGATGTCGATCGTGGCGCCGAACGCCTCGGAGAGGACCAGTGGGACGACGACGATCTCGACGTGACCGGCCTTCACGAGGCGGTCGACGACCGCCTGGAACTCCGGCTTGCCGCGGTGGGCGCCGTGCTCGACGTAGGCGCGCTCGACCCGGAGGTCGGGGCGTTGCGACTTCACCTCGTCGACCAGTGCGGCGATCGTCTTGGTGGTGCGGGTGTCGCGGCTGGCGTGAGCCAGTGCGACCAGGGCGGGAGCAGCCATCAGGGCCGCCTCCTCTCGTGTGTCCTCGGGTGAGGAGTGGGGAACGAGTGCGTGATCACGTGTGGATCCCGCACTCGGTCTTGTTGGTGCCCGCCCAGCGCCCGCTGCGCGGGTCCTCGCCGGGTGCGACGCGCCGGGTGCAGGGAGCGCACCCGATCGAGGGGTATCCGTCGTAGACCAGCGGATTGACCAGGATGCCGTTCTCAGCGATGTAGCGATCGACCTGCTCGTCGCTCCAGCGGGCGAGCGGCGAGACTTTGACCTTGCCCTTCTTGGCGTCCCAGCCGATGACCGGCGCGATGACCCGGTTGTGGGTCTCGGCCCGCCGCAGGCCGGTGGCCCAGGCGTCGTAGTTGGCCAGCGTGTCGGCCAACGGCTGCACCTTGCGTAGCTTGCAGCACAGGTCGGGGTCGGTCCTGTAGAGGTCCTTGCCGTACGTCGCGTCCTGCTCGGCCACGCTCTGCACCGGCGTGATCGAGAGCAGGTTCACCTTCATCGTCGCCTGCACGGCGTCACGGGTGCCGATGGTCTCCACGAAGTGGTAGCCGGTGTCGAGGAAGACGACGTCGACCCCCGGCACGACCTTGGCGGCGACGTGCGCGAGCACGGCGTCGCCCATCGAGGAGGTGATGGCGAAGCGGTCGCCGAACGTGGCGGCCGCCCACTCGATGATCGTCTCGGCGGGCGCGAGCTCGAGCTCGGCACCCCAGTGGGAGACCAGGTCGCGCAGCTCCTCGGGGGAGCGGCCATCCGTCTCGATGCCCCGGGCGGCGCGTGCGGACCGGGTGGAGGTGGTGGTCACGACTCCTCCCTCGTGCCCGCCGGCGCGATGGTCGGTGGCGTGGGGCGCAGCAGCCCGATCAGCTTGAGCGAGAAGGCGCGCTGGCAGTCACGGCACTCCCAGGAGCCGTGCGCTCCCTCGTGCGGCCAGAGGTTCTGGTCGCCGCAGTAGGGGCAGTGGAACGGAACAGCGCGCTCGGTCATGAGCTGAGGCCAGGGAAGGTCATGTCGTGCTCAACACCTGGTCGCCGCGGAGTAGTTCCTCCTCGGCGCGGGCCGCCCAGGTGGCGAAGCTCTCGCCTTCAGTGCGATCGGCCAAGAAGTTGGTGACGACGTTGGTGATGTAGTCGTCCAGTCCGGCGCTGGTCACCTTGTGTGCGCGCAGCTTGCGGCCGAAGTTGGCCTGCAGACCGGTGGCACCGCCCAGGTGCACCTGGAAACCCTCCACCTGTACGCCCTCGTGCATGACGAGCTGACCCTTGAGGCCGATGTCGGCGACCTGGGTGCGCGCGCAGGCGTTGGGGCAGCCGTTGACGTTGACAGTGATCGGGGTGTCGAGGTCGGGAAAGCGCTTCTCGAGCTCGGCGACGAGCGAACGGGCGCGTTCCTTGGTGTCGACGATCGCGAGCTTGCAGAACTCGATGCCGGTGCAGGCCATCGTGTTGCGCCGCCAGTTCGAAGGGCGCGCTGACAGGCCGATCTCGTCGAGCCGCTCGACGAGGGACTCCACCCGCTCGGCGTCCGCACCGATGAGCACGATCTTCTGGTACGGCGTGAGCCGGGCGCCCGCGAGGCCGAACTCCTCGATGACGTGCGACAGCTTCACGAGCAGCGTTCCGGAGACGCGCCCGGCGATCGGCGCGACACCGACGTAGAACTTGCCGTCCTTCTGCTCGTGGACGCCGATGTGGTCGCGGTGACCTGTCGGCGCCGGTGGAGAAGCGAGCGTGACCAGCTCGCGGCCGAGGTACTCCTTCTCCATGACCTCGCGAAACTTCTCGACGCCCCAGTCGGCCACCAGGAACTTCAGCCGAGCCCGGGACCGGAGCCGGCGATATCCGTAGTCGCGGAAGATCGAGGCGACTGCCGACCAGGCGTCGGCCACCTCGTCGAGGGGGATCCAGACGCCCATCTGGGCGGCGAGCATCGGGTTGGTCGACAAGCCGCCACCGACCCAGAGGTCGAAGCCGGGCCCGTGCTCGGGGTGCACCGTACCGACGAACGACACGTCGTTGAGCTCAGGGACGACGTCGTGGCCGGGGTGGCCGGTCACAGCCGTCTTGAACTTTCGTGGAAAGTTGGAGAACGCGGGGTCGCCGATGAAGCGCTCGAAGATCTCCTCCAGCGCGGGGGTGCCGTCGATGATCTCGTCCTTGGCGACGCCGGCCACAGGGGAGCCCAGGAAGGGGCGGGGCGAGTCGCCACACGCCTCCAGGCTGCTCAAGCCTGCGGCGTCCAGCCGGTCCCAGATCTCCGGAACGTCCTCGACTCGGATCCAGTGATACTGAATGTTCTCGCGATCGGTGACGTCGGCAGTGTCGCGTGCGAAGTCGACACCGATTTCGCCGAGCGTGCGCACCGCGCGGGCGTCGAGGAGGCGGCCGTCGGAGCGCACCCGCAGCATGAAGAACTCGTCGTCGAGCTCCTCTTCCTCGAGCGTGGCCGTCTTGCCGCCGTCGAAGCCCGGAGCGCGCTGGGTGTAAAGGCCCATCCAGCGGAACCGGCCACGCAGGTCGGCGGGGTCGATCGAGGCGAACCCGCGCTTGGAGTAGATGTTGATGATCCGCGCACGCACGTTGAGCGGGTCGTCGTCCTTCTTGGACTGCTCGTTCTTGTTCAACGGCTCGGTGTAGCCCAGCGACCACTGACCCTCGGCGCGCTTGGTGCGCGGGATCTCGGTGTGCTGGGGCCGCTGTGACTGGAAGCGCAGGTCGGGCATGAGGAAGGAGGTCCTTCGCTGAGGAGCGCGACTGCGATGCGCGCTGGCGGGCGGGTGTCCGAAGAGTTCTCAGCGGGGCCGACACATGGAGCTGCGCGTGCGCCCGAAGTCCACGTGGCGGCGTACCACGAGGAAGGCGTGCGTTGCAGCGGAGACCATGGAGCGCAGTCTCACTGGTTGGACGTCACGGCAACAAACCGAAATCTCGTGATGTGAGACGCGAATCCGGGATGTGAGACACGGGGGTCACGGTTCAGGCGTAGGAGACCGGCCGAGTGCGGTGCACGTCACACTTCCACCCCCGATCGAGGTCGGGTGCACAGCACGATGCCCAGGGACCGGGTGTCAGATCCCTGGGCTCAGCTCGCCGGGGATAGTCCGCCACCAGGTCGACCTGTTTCCGCCCGAAAAGGTCGACTCAGTGGCGGACTATCCGCGTTACGTCACCGCTTCTGGACGCGCACCACCTTGCTGCTGGCCTTCGTGGTGCGGTTGCCGAGATAGGTCACCTTGACCGCACTGCGACCGGTCCTCAGGCCCTTGAGCTTCATCACCGCGAAGCCCTTGCGAAGAGTGCTCTTGCCGACGACGCGCTTTCCGACCTTGGCCACGACCTTGCCGGAGGCTTTGCCGCCGAGCTGGCGGGTGACCTCGGTGACGACGACCGGGGTGTTGGTCTCCTGGGTGTCAGGGACGACGACAGGGGCGACCTCGGACTCCTGCTCCTCGACCTCGACCTCGTCGACCACGGCGTCCTTGCTGATCAGCTCGCAGTTGATCGAGAACAGCGAGATACCCAGGAAGCTGAGCGGGGAGAACGAGAACGTGTCAGGCAGCGCCAGGTCGTAGATGCCCGGCGACGGCAGCGAGAAGTCGTCGGTGGTGACGTCGCTGTCGAGCACGGGGTCCTTGGTCGGCGTGGTGACCTCGTCGGTCACGTCGTCGATGGGGAGCTGCTCGTCACCGAACATCAGGGCCAGGCCGCTGATCTCACCGGGCACGTTGTCGCCCCGGTCGAACCCGCCGAAGCCACCGAGCAGGCCGCCCAGGCCCCCCATCCCGGGAAGCCCGCCGCCGAGGCCACCGAAGATGCCGCCGAACAGTCCGCCGAAGAGGCTGGTCGGGAAGTCGATGCTGATGTCGAGCTTGATGCCCTGAGGCATGAAGAGCTGCGTGGGCTCGCTCGCGTCGAGGTTGGTGATGTCGACCTCCACACCCACCTTCACGATGCCCAACGGGCCCGTGCACTCATAGCGGATCGGCTGCGGGGCCGGCTCGGCCGCGACGGCGGCACCAGGCCCGGCCGAGACCATGAGACCGGTCATGAGAGCTGTGGTGGCGCCGAGACTGGTGAGCCGCCCGGTGAGCTTGGTCCACCTCCGCGCGCGGATTTCCTGCATGACTTCTCCCTCCCGGAGACCGGAGGCCCCCCATGAGACCGCCCACCCTCCGTGGGGGCCGCTTAGGACGCTAGGCCCAGCCGGTGGCGTTCGGAGGGGCGAACTGAGGAAGCGGGGGTCAAAATGACCCGGGTGGGCGACCCCTCAGGTGACCCTGTGGGGGCCCTGGGTGACCGATCGGATGATGCGCGACCTGGACGACGCGGAACCGGTTGCAGATGATGGGCGGCTGCCATGCTCAGGACATGCGTAGTCCACGGGTGTGCCGGGGGAGCTGGTTACTTGTATGTCTCGTGGTGTACCTCGTCGCGGCCTCCGCGTGCACCCAGAACGACGCATCGCCACTGGCCGAGAAGCCATCGCCGAGCCACGGGCAGACCATCGTGGTCACCCCCGAGCCGCTCCCAGCCGGCGTGCGTCTCTCGTTCGTGCAGCAACGCATCGACGAGGGCACCCGACGCAGTCAGGTCCGTGTCGTCAACGGCGGCCCCGAGCCCATTCACGTGCGGGCCGTCGGCATCGACTGGGCCGGTTACCCACTGCGCCTGCACCGGGTCGACTACGACGTCTACGCACAACAGACCGTCGACCTGCGCTACCTCCTGCCCCCGGCCGTGTGTGCTCCCAGGCTCGTGGACGCGCCGATCGAGGCCGTGGTCGTGGCCGACGCAGGTCGGCTCACCCGCCCGGTCGAGGACGACGGCGTCCGCTTCATCACGCGGCTCTGGCAGACCGAGTGCGACACCCGCCGCCTCGACGCCGCGGTACGGCTCTCGTACGCCGGACCCTGGCGCGAGTCTGGGTCTGGCGGCACGGTTCGCCTGATGGGGCGGCTCGTGCTGACCAGGCCTCCAGAATCATCCGACCGTCGCACGGTCGAGGTCACCCAGGTCGAGGGGTCGGTGCTCTTCGACCTGACAACTACCCGTACGGCTGTGTTGCCGGCCGGCGTCCGGAAGTCCGTCGTCCCGATCGCCCTTCGCAGCGGCGGGCGCTGCGACCCTCACTCGCGCGGCCAGAGCACGCAGACCTTCCTCTTCCGGGCCTTCCTGAGCCTCGACAATGGGCCCGAGATCGCCCGGTTGATCCGTCCGGACGACGCGTTGCAGCGTCGGCTGTTGCGCTTCCTCGACCACGCTTGCACCGGAATCTCCTGATCTCGAGGCGCACTACTAGGCTGCGTGACATGGCTGACCTGAACGCCCTCACCAGCAGTGCCTACTCCCAAGCTCTCGAGGTCATCGCCTCGGTGGAGCCGCGCATCGCCGAGGCGACGCGTCAGGAGCTGGCCGACCAGCGCGGCTCGCTGAAGCTGATCGCCAGCGAGAACTACGCCTCACTCGCGGTGCTGCTCACCATGGGCACCTGGTTCAGCGACAAGTACGCCGAGGGCACCGTCGGTCACCGGTTCTACGCCGGCTGCCAGAACGTCGACACGGTCGAGTCGCTCGCCGCCGAGCACGCACGTGAGCTGTTCGGCGCCGAGTACGCCTACGCCCAGCCGCACTCCGGCATCGACGCCAACCTCGTTGCCTTCTGGTCGATCCTGGCTCACCGCGTCGAGGGTCCCTGGCTGGAGAAGGGAGGCAACAAGGGGGTCAACGACCTGACTGACGCCGACTGGGAGGCGCTGCGCAAGGAGCTCGGCAACCAGCGGCTGCTCGGCATGAGCCTGGACGCCGGAGGCCACCTCACGCACGGCTTCCGCCCGAACATCAGCGGCAAGATGTTCCACCAACAGCAGTACGGCACTGATCCGGAGACCGGACTGCTCGACTATGACGCGGTCGCTGCCAAGGCGCGCGAGTTCAAGCCGCTGGTGCTCGTGGCTGGCTACTCGGCCTACCCGCGCAGGGTGAACTTCGCCAAGATGCGCGAGATCGCCGACGAGGTCGGGCGCCACCTTGATGGTCGACATGGCGCACTTCGCTGGTCTGGTCGCCGGCAAGGTCTTCACCGGAGACGAGAACCCGGTGCCGCACGCCCACGTCGTCACCACGACCACGCACAAGTCGCTGCGTGGTCCGCGCGGTGGCATGGTGCTGGCCACCGAGGAGTACGCCCCGAGCGTCGACCGCGGCTGCCCGATGGTGCTGGGCGGCCCGCTCTCGCACGTGATGGCCGCCAAGGCCGTCGCCCTCGCCGAGGCTCGCCAGCCCGCTTTCGCCACCTACGCCCAGAACGTCGCCGACAACGCGAAGTCGTTGGCCGAGGGCTTCTTGAGCCGCGGCGCCAAGCTCGTCACCGACGGCACCGACAACCACCTGGTGCTCCTCGACGTCTCGGCGTTCGGCCTCACCGGTCGCCAGGCCGAGTCGGCCCTGCTGGACGCCGGCGTCGTCACCAACCGCAACTCGGTTCCGGCCGACCCGAACGGCGCCTGGTACACCTCGGGCATCCGGCTCGGCACTCCCGCGCTCACCACCCGCGGCTTCGGCCACGACGAGTTCGACAACGTCGCCGAGCTCATCGTCCACGTGCTGCAGAACACCGAGGCTGGCACCACCAAGGCAGGCGGACCCTCCAAGGCCTCGTACACGCTCGCCGAGGGCGTGGCTGCCAAGGTCAAGGACGCCTCGGCCGAGATGCTCGACAAGCACCCGCTCTACCCCGGGCTCGACCTGGCGTGACCTAGGTACGGGGCCCGGACCGTCTCAGGCCGTTGCGTCAAGCAGGTCCAGGCTGAGCTGTGCCAGTGCGGCGCGCTGGGTGAGCTGTTCGGGCGGCATCTGGTCGCGACCGGGCAGGGATGAGATGCCCACGAACAACCACAGGTGCAGAGCGTGGGCGCGCCTGAGCGCGACAGGGTCGACGACCATGCCTTCGTCGGTGAGTCCTCGGTGGTACGCCGCGAGACAGGCAGTGTCGAGGGTATCCAGGTCCGTCACGCAGCGACGTCCGAGCTGGGCCTCGCCCGCGACCAGCTGGCCGAGGTCGAAGCCAATTGGATTCATCATGAAGAAGCCGTAGTCGATCAGCGTGAAGTCGTCGTCACCGGCGCCGGGCAGCAGGTTGTTGGGGCTGGCGTCGCCATGGGCCGGTGCGTGGGGGAGACCGTGTAGCTCAGTGGCCTGGTCGGCGACCAGCTCGGCGCCTCGCCGCATCCGATCACGCAGGTCGTCGTCGAAGGCGGCGGCAACACCGGGTTCGAACCAGGCGTCGTCGCGGAGCACCTCCGGCACGACGTCGAAGGTCAGTCGCCCCGCTACGTAGTCGTGCACCGACCAGGTGAACTCGCCGATGTCGGACAGCTCGCCTACCCGCGCGCTGCCGGACATGCGCCCCAGCAGGTACGCAGCGCGCGCATAGCGATCGAGGGTCCATGGTCGGCGGTCGCGGGTCACGTCCGGCAGCCAGATCGCGGCCGCGTCCGGCTCGAGGTCGAAGACGCCGAGCGCCCGTGGCATCGACAATCCGTCAGGGAGTCGAGCACCGAGGTCGGATCGGTAGGCGAGCGGCTCGATCCGCCATGGCAGGGATGCGGCTGCCATCGGCTTCGCTTCCTCGGGCACGAAGGCGAAGAAGGGCGAGTGCTGCCAGGCTCGGACATGTTTCACGAACATGCGGTACTGCTCAGTGCCCGTCGGTGTCGTTGCGGTGCCGGACACCCAGTAGCGCCCGGCGGTGGTCAAGGCGTCCAGCTCGTAGTCGACCACGCTGACCGACGACGTCAATGACTTCGACGGCGTCACGCGGATGGCCAAGCAGGTCGGCGACCATCCGCGTCAACTCAACCTGACTGACGTCGGCGTCACCCAGCAACTGCCGATCGCTCATCGGAACCTCGATTCGTGCAGGATCTCAGCCCTTCGAACGGTAGACCCGCGACGACCCCTCCGGCACGCGGATTGTTGCGGAGGTCGTGACGCTCCATACTCAGGCGCGTAGCCGGTACTCCAGCTCGGGTCGGCCGCCCGAGCCGTAGCGTGGACGCCGTTCGAGGGTGCCGGTGTCGGCGAGGTGCTCGAGGTAGCGACGCACGGTCACCCGGGAAGCGCCGACGGCGCCGGCCACCTCTGATGCTGATCGCGCGCCATCGGCCGACGCGGATCGCGACGAGCACCTCGCGCATCGTGTCGGCGCTCATGCCCTTCGGCAGCGTGGTCGGGGCCGGCCGCAGCGAGCCGAGCATCCGGTCGACCTCGTCCTGGGCCACCTCGTTCGACGCACCGTCGAGCTCACCGCGGTAGGCGGCGTACTGCTCGAGCTTGGCGCGGAAGCTCGCGAAGCCGAACGGCTTGAGGAGGTACAGCACCACGCCCTGAGCCACGGCGTGCCGCACGACGTCGGCGTCGCGGGCCGCGGTCACAGCGATCACGTCACAGAGGTGTCCGCCTGCGCGCATCCGCTGTAGCAGGCCGAGGCCGTGGCCGTCCGGCAGGTGCATGTCGAGCAGCACCAGGTCGATGCCCGGGTCGTCGGCGAGGAAGCGGGCAGCCTCGCCGGCCGAGCGGGCGACGCCCGCGACCTCGAAGCCGGGCACCCGGGCGACGTAGGCCGCGTGGGCCTCGGCGGCCAGTGCCTCGTCCTCGACGACGAGCACCCGGGTGGTCATGGCTCGACCGGCGGCAGGACGACGGTGAACTCGGCGCCGCCGAGCTCGGAGCGGGTCACGTCGACCCGACCGCGGTGGTGGCGTGCCACCTGGGCCACGAGCGCCAGCCCGACCCCTCGCCACCACCGTCGCCAGTCGCCTTGGTCGTCCAGCCACGCTCGAGCACGCGGGTGGCGTCCTCGTCACTGAGGCCGGGGCCGCTGTCGCCGACGACGACGCGGAGGGCATCCTCCTGCGAGCCCAGGTCGACACGGACCCGTCGTGTCGGCGGAGTCGGTGACGGCGTCGAAGGCGTTGTCGACGAGGTTGCCGAGCACGGTGACGAGCTCGCGCGAGGATGCGATGGATGCGGCGGGGAGGTCGCCGGTGACGGTCAGCTCGATGCCGCGCTCGACCGCCTCGGAGGTCTTGCCGAGCAGCAGGGCGGAGACGACCGGGTCGCCGACGGCATCGAGCATCCGGTCGGTGAGCAGCTGGGCCAGGTGCAGCTCGTCGGTGGCGAAGGTGACCGCCTCGTCGGCGCGGCCCATCTCGATGAGGGACACGACCGTGTGGAGCCGGTTGGCTGCTTCGTGGTTCTGCGAGCGCAGCGACTCGGTGAGCCCGCGCACGACGTCGAGCTCGCCGGTCACCGCGCGCAGCTCGGTGTGGTCGCGCAGGGTGACCACCGCTCCGACGTCGCGCCCCGCCCACGAGGCGGGGGCCGAGGAGACCACGAGCATCCGGTCGCCGGCTACGTAGAGGTCGTCGGACTGCGAGGTACGGCCACGGGCCGCAGCCACGAGACCTGGAGCCAGGCCGAGCTCGTCGAGGGGTTGACCGAGCACGTCGTCGGGCAGGTCGAGCAGCCGTCGCGCCTCCTCGTTGACCAGCTGGACCCGTCCGTCGGTGTCGAGCAGCAGGAGGCCTTCGCGGACCGCCTGCAGCACCGCCGAGTAGTACTCGTACATCCGGGTGATCTCGCCCTCGCCGAGACCGTGGGTCTGGCGGCGCAAGCGTCGACTCACGAGCCAGGCGCCGAGCAGGCCCGCGAGCAGGAGCAGCCCGGCCGTGACTGCGATGAGCACGAGGTCGTCCTGGAGAGCTCGGTCGATCTCGGCGATCGTGATGCCGACCGACACCAGCGCGATGACCTCGCCTCCCGCCACTCGCCGTGACCGGCACGACCGAACGCATCGACGGCCCGAGCGAGCCGCGGTACTCCTGGGTGAAGCGTGCCTCCCGCCGGAGCGTCACCGAGGTCGCCGACGAACTTCTCCCCGATGAGCGACGCCGTGGGGTGGCTGTAGCGGGTGCGGTCGAGCGCCATCACCACCACGAAGTCGGTGTCGGTGTCGCTTCGCACGGTCTCGGCGTACGGCTGGATCGCCAGCGACGGCTCGGCGTCCTCGAGCGCCTCGACGACGGCGGGGGAGTCGGCAACGGCCTGGGCCACGGCGACCACGCGCTCGGCTGCGGTGGAGCGGGCGTCGCGGCGCTCGTCGTAGACCGACAGTGCCACGGAGGTGACCACGAGCAGGACCACCAGAGCCCACCTGCAGCAGCAGGACCTGGCGGGCGACCGACAGGGGACGGCGTCCGAGCCCCGACCATCCCGGACGTGTCGGCGTAGCCACGTCCGCGATTGTGCCGCACGACGTGCGCACTACCCGCGAACACAACGACCACAAGGGTGACCGGGGTCACATTGCTGGCGATGGTGAGCGGGTACCGGGTGCCGACCCGGCCCGACCACGGAGGAATCCATGAGCACCAGAAACCACGAGGGCACCCGCGAGGCCCGGCGGGCACCGCGCGACCGGACCCACTACCTCTACATCGCGGTGATCACCGCCGTGGCCGCCGGCATCGTCGTCGGGCTGACCGCCCCGTCGTTCGCCGTCGAGCTCAAGCCGCTGGGCACAGCATTCGTCGCGCTGATCAAGATGATGATCCAGCCGGTGATCTTCTGCACGATCGTGATCGGGGTCGGCTCGGTGGCCAGTGCCGCCCGGGTCGGCAAGGTCGGCGGGCTCGCCCTCGGCTACTTCCTGGTCATGTCCACCGTGGCCCTGGGGATCGGGCTCGTGGTCGGCAACATCCTCCACCCGGGGTCGGGGCTGCAGCTCGAGCGACGAGCTCGCCGGCGCCGGCCAGGAGCAGGCGGCGAGCGGCCACGGCAGCACCACCGAGTTCCTCCTGGGGATCATCCCCACCTCGATGCTCTCCTCGCTCACCTCGGGCGAGGTGCTCCAGACACTCCTGGTGGCGTTGCTCATCGGCTTCGCACTGCAGCGGATGGGCAGGGCCGGCGAGCCGATCCTGCGCGGCGTCACCACGATCCAGCGCCTGGTGTTCCGAGTTCTGGCGATGATCATGTGGGCCGCTCCGGTGGGTGCGTTCGGCGCGATCGCCGCCGTGGTCGGCGAGACAGGGGTCGACGCACTGAAGAGCCTGGCGGTCTTGATGATCGGCTTCTACGTCACCTGTGCGCTGTTCGTCTTCGTGGTGCTCGGACTGCTGCTCAAGGTGGTCACCGGCGTGAATGTGTTCAGCCTGCTGAAGTACCTCGGCCGTGAGTTCCTGCTCATCGTCTCGACGTCGTCGTCCGAGTCGGCCCTGCCGCGGCTGATCGCCAAGATGGAGCACGCCGGCGTCGACAAGCCGACCGTCGGGGTCGTCGTCCCGACCGGCTACTCGTTCAACCTCGACGGCACCGCGATCTACCTGACCATGGCCTCGCTCTTCATCGCCTCGGCCCTGGGTGACCCGCTGAGCATCGGCGAGCAGATCTCCCTGTTGCTCTTCATGATGGTGGCCTCCAAGGGTGCGGCCGGCGTCACCGGCGCCGGCATGGCCACGCTCGCCGGCGGCCTGAGCTCGCACCGCCCCGACCTCGTCGACGGCGTCGGCCTCATCGTCGGCATCGATCGGTTCATGTCGGAGGCCCGCGCCCTGACGAACTTCGCTGGCAACGCCATCGCCACCGTGCTGGTCGGCCACTGGACCGGTGGCCTCGACCGTGACCGGCTCGACCGGGTGCTCGGCGGCCACGAGCCGTTCGACGAGTCGACGATGGTCGACGACCACGGACCGGATGACGAGCCAGCGGCAGGCGTGGACGACGCCGCGCAGCCGCACCGGGAGCCGGTCGGCGTCTGAGCGGAACCACCAGCCACCGGCGCCCTCGTGGGAAACCCGCGGGGGCGCCGGCGCTGGTTACGGTAGGCGCATGAGCGCGGAGTCCTCGCAGAGCTCCGCGCACCCGCGCGGGGACGCCGTCCTCGCCGCGATCGCGACTGGGTCTGCACACGGTGTGGCGCCTGGTCGTCACCACCGTCTCCTCCTGCATGCGTTACCGGGTGACCGGTCTGGCGGCGGAGGCTGCGTTCTTCGCGGTCGTCTCGGTGCCGCCGCTGATCTTCGCCCTCGCCGGCGCGATCGGCTACGTCTCGGAACGCTTCACCGAAGCCCAGCTCGCCGACATCCAGCAGGCTGTGGTCGACGCGTCATCGACGTTCCTGACCGACAAAGCGGTCACCAGCGTCATCGTGCCGACAATGGACGAGGTGCTCGACGGCGGTCGCTTCGACGTGATCTCGCTCGGTTTCGTCCTGGCCTTGTGGTCGGGGTCGCGGGCGCTCAACGTCTTCGTCGACACCATCACGATCATGCACGGGCTCGGCGGGCACCGCGGGATCATCAAGACTCGGGCGCTGGCGTTCGTGCTCTACATCATGGCGATGGTGACCGGGGCGGTGTCGATCCCGTTGGTCGTGGCCGGCCCCAGCCTGGTGCGGCAGTGGCTGCCCAACCGGGCCGACTTCCTGAGCTCCTTCTACTGGCCGATCGTCGTGGTCGTCTCGATCTGCTTCCTCGCCACGCTCTACCACGTGTCGGTCCCGGTCAGGACGAACTGGACGTTCAACCTCCCCGGTGCGACGTTCTCGCTCGTCGCCTGGGTCGTCGGCTCCTACGTGCTGCGATGGGTGCTCACGGTGACCGCAGCGGACTCGAAGTCGATCTACGGCCCGCTCGCGGCGCCGATCGCCGTGCTGCTCTGGCTCTACGTCGTGGCGCTCGCCGTCCTGATCGGCGCGGCGGTCAACGCTGCCTTCGACAGCGTGTTCCCGCAGAAGAACACCATGCGCGCTCGGCTGGAGCTGATGACGAGGCTGCGCACGGCGATCGCAAAGGATCGAACAGACACCACGGGCCCCACGACCGAGTCCTGACCTGATCCTGAGCACGGCTCCACTAGATTCGCCAGTGTGGAGGACGTCGCCGGCCCCGAGCCGATCCAGGGCCGTGGGCGCGTCGCGCTTCCCGAGGGCAACCGCTCGCCGTGGTGGGCACTGGCCAAGCGGCTCATCGCCGCAGCCTCGATCCTGGTCGGCACCGTGCTGCTGGTCTACTTCGACCGCACCGGCTACACCGACAACAACGATCCGACGCGCAGCATCGACCTGATCGATGCGATCTACTACACGACGGTCACCCTCAGCACGACCGGGTACGGCGACATCGCGCCGGTCGAGCCGCATGCCAGGCTCATCAACGCGTTCGTTATCACCCCCGCCAGGATCGCGTTCCTGGTGCTGTTGATCGGTACCACCCTCGAGGTGCTCGCCTCGCAGGGCCGAGAGCTGTTCCGCGTCGCCCGATGGAGGAAGAAGATGGGACACCACGTGGTGGTCATCGGCTACGGCACGAAGGGCCGCAGCGCCGTCGACACCCTGGTCAACAACGGCCTCGATCGCGGCGACGTGGTGGTGGTCGATCCGTCGCCGGTCGCGCTCGAGGACGCACACGCCGACGGGCTGGCCGTGGTCACGGGTGACGCGACCCGCCGCGAGGTGCTGCGCCGAGCCGGGGTGGGGGAGGCCGACCAGGTCATCATCACCACCAGTCGCGACGACTCCAACGTGCTCGCGGCGCTCACGGTGCGTCAGCTGAACCCGAACGCCTGGATCGTGGCCTCGGTGAGCGAGCAGGAGAACGCCCCTCTGATGCGGCAGTCCGGCGCCGACTCGGTCATCACCTCCTCGGACGCCGTCGGGCGGCTGCTCGGTCTCTCCACGCTGTCACCCACGCTGGGGTCGGTGATGGAAGACCTCCTCACCTACGGCGAGGGTCTCGAGGTGGCTGAGCGCGAGCTGCTGGTCACCGAGGTAGGTAAGCAGCCACAGAGCCTGCCCGACCAGGTGATCGCGGTAGTCCGCGACGAGAAGGTCTACCGCTACTTCGACCCGGTGGTGACCCTGCTCGCCCGCGGCGACCGGCTGGTCGTCGTCCGACCGGCCAAGGAGCTGCCCTGGGCGCCGCGGCCCGGCACTCACAACGAGGACTTCGCCGACGACCACGAGTGACCGGGTCGACACATAGTTGAGCAACAGCCTCGAACAAGTGTTCGAGCGCGTGGCATCATGAGCGCATGGGTGGCGGGTGGGGCAAGCAGGGAAGTGGGGTCCCGCTGTCCGAGCGCGTCCGGGCCAGTGCGCCCCAACGTGTGCTCCCGAGTGCTCCCGCGAGCCCGTCCGCCACGACCGATGTCTGCCCGGCGCGGCACTGCTGGGTGGCCGACGCGGTCGACGGCCAGGGAGATCAAGCGGCCCGGCTTGCTCGTCGAGTGGCGCCAGGACGACGTCCGCTGGGAGGGGCGCGTCGTCTACGCCGCGCAGCTGCGTCCGGGCGTGTGGGTCACGGTCGAGGAGTGGTTGCCGGCGGCGCTGCTGACTCCGCTGTGAGCAAGGGTCGACGTTGGTGAAAAAAACCGAACCGCCGGAGTCTCGGGTCTCCAGCGGTTCGGTGATCAGACTCTAGAAGACCCACGCCCCACTTCGCAGCAAAAACGCCCAACGAATTGAGAAAATTCTCAGGGGACCGGTCGGTTGCTCGGCGCGTAGCCGTTGGTCATGCCCCACGCCACCGCCTGCGAGCGTCGGCTGACGCCGATCTTGCGGTAGGCGGTGCGGATGTAGGTCTTCACCGAGTTGATGCTCAGGTAGGTCGCCTCCGCGATCTCCAGGTTGGTCATCCCGTCGGTGATCAGGGTCAGCACCTGACTTTCTCGCAGGGTCAGACCGTGCTCGCGGCCCTGCGTCTCGAGCCATTCGTCGTCTATCACTGGTGCTGTCCGTCTCCTTGTCGCCCCGTGCGGGCCGTCGTGGCAACCCTCCCGCATCCGAGGCGGCTACGATGCGCGACCAGCATTCACCCAAACGGGTGTTTTCGCGCACCTGTTCGCCTCCGTGGGTGAGGCCGGGATCACAGCGCAACCGGATATGGTGCTTGTGTCGGGGCCAAACTCGGGCTCACGCAGAACGCGGGCTCCGACGACCTGCAGCCCCGCCGCTCTACGGGTCGGCGGGGCTTCTGGCTGTCCGGGGCTCGTGCAGGCGCCGTCGACGAGCGAGCGGGGCTACGCCGAAGGGGTGATATTGGCGTCAGGCGTTTGGAGCCCGGGGTCGAAGGCATCGTCTTGTCATGGCCTCCCTCACTCCGCACCAGACTCGCCACTCCTCTGGAGAACTGTTCAGCGTGCTGTTCCTGTTCGCCGGTCCGGCGCTGGCGTTTCTTCTCGCGCTCTTCATGATCGGCTGAGTGCGCCCGCGCACAGCACCGAGACACTCCTATGTTCTTGTTCAGCAACCGTTTGGGTGCCTCGGCTCCCTGGCCCTCTCGGCTGGTCTCACGCTCGTCCGGCTGCCCCTGAGACGTAGAGCGCGCGACGTACCGGTCCTTCAGGCTTCGACGTCCAGAGCCTTCCGTGGAGCCGCGGGGCAAGATCTTCCTCAAGGCTGGAGCCTGGCCGCTGCACTCCTTTCCGCCGGCTACACGCTCCGGGGTGTCGATGCCGAGGAAGCGGACTGTCTCCTTGCCGCCACGCTTGAGGCGGACCTCGATGGTGTCGCCGTCGATGACGCGGATGACGTTGCCGAACTGCTTGACCAGCTGCGGCGGGTGGCCGTTGGCTCGGCCGGGAGGGCCCGGGTTGCGGTCGCTCGACGAGCAGGGGCACGGGTTCGATGCAGGCGACGCCGCACCACAGAGGAGGCCGTGCGGGCGCTTGGGTCCCCTGAGAAACGTAGAACGCTGTGCGGCGGCCTGGCGAAGTCGCCGAGTCGCGGTCGGCCATGGCGGCGCGGGCCTGATGAGGTCGGCTCATCGGGTACTGGCAGGGTGTGAGCGCGAGCTGCGATTGCTGCGATCACTCGAGGAGCCGCGGGGGTTTATCTCGCGACGGTAGGTGTGTCCGAGTCACTTGTCTGGCGAAGTCAGGCCCCGACGTACGAAGACTGCCGCGCGCGTCACTCCAATCCCAGAGCCCTCGAACAGTGGGGCTCACCTACCGGGTGAATCACGACCCAGTCGTCGACCAGAGGTTTTCAGGCTCGGGGCAGCCACAGGCATGGCACCCTGGATCGACTCGCGACCATGACCACTCCGAGCTGTTGAGCACCCTGTTCTTGTCCCGCGGCGGTCGCTTCGAGGCACTCTCTTCGTCGGGTGAAGTCCGGCTGACCCCCGCCACCACGAGTACCAACGTCGGGACGTCCCAACCCGGCACGTGTCTGCGGCCGAAACGAAACAGCCCCTGATTCTGCGTCTCCGCAGGTCAGGGGCTGTTCTCCGTGTGGGCGATACTGGGTTTGAACCAGTGACCTCTTCCGTGTCAGGGAAGCGCGCTACCACTGCGCCAATCGCCCGTTGCCGTGCAAGCACGGCGGCTGTGAAGTTGTCGATGTGGAGGTGGGTACGGGATTTGAACCCGTGTACACGGATTTGCAGTCCGTTGCCTCGCCTCTCGGCCAACCCACCGTGTTCCTACGTGGAGGTCCGGCCGTGACACTGACCTCTCCGAGCGGACAACGAGACTCGAACTCGCGACCTCAACCTTGGCAAGGTTGCGCTCTACCAACTGAGCTATGTCCGCATGCGACCTTCGAACCGGCCGCTTGCGCGGCCGCTGTGAGGTGCGTGAGAACAGTAGCCGATGCCTCGGGCGGACCAAAACTGGGTGTGACTCGGTGCGTCGCGCCGTTCGCGAGCCTCGCACCGGTCCCTACAGTGGCGCCATGCATGCCTGGTTGGACGGCGTCCTCCTCACCGATCCGACGGGTCCGGCGATCCAGCTGTCGGACCACGGCTTCACCGTCGGCGACGGCGTCTTCGAGGCGATCAAGGTCGTCGACGGCCGGCCGTTCGCGCTCGAGCTGCACCTCGACCGACTCACCGCCTCGGCGCGCGGCCTGGGCCTCCCGGACGTCGACCTGGCACGGTGCGCGCGGGGTCGAGGCGGTCCTGGACCAACAGCACCTGCCGCTGGGCCGGATCCGGATCACCGTCACCGGCGGGCCGGCCCCGCTGGGCTCGGGGCGTGGCGACCACCCGCCGACCGTCGCCGTCGTGGCGGCGCCGATGGACCCGATGCCGCCCGCCTCGGCCGTCGTGACGGTGCCGTGGCCCGCAACGAGCACGGCGCACTCGCCGGCCTCAAGACGACGTCGTACGCCGAGAACGTGGTGGCCCTGGCCGAGGCCCACCGCCACGGAGCGACGAGGCGGTCTTCGCCAACCTGGCCGGTCACCTCTGTGAGGGCACCGGCTCGAACGTCTTCTACGTCGTCGACGGCGAGCTGCGCACCCCGAGCCTGGCCAGCGGCTGCCTGGCCGGAGTGACCCGTGCGCTCGTGCTCGACTGGTGCGGCGGCCGCGAGGTCGACGAGCCGATCGAAGTGGCGGAGACCGCCGACGAGGTCTTCCTCGTCTCCACGACCCGCGACGTGCAGCCAGTCGTGCGGTGGGGGAGCCGCGACCTCGAGACGGGCCGATCACCCGAGCCGTCGCGGAGACGTGGCGCGCAGCGGGAGCCCGAGCTGCTCGGTGACGCGCCGATCGGCCTCGAGTGTGAGGTGGCCGGGTGCATGCATTAGAGTCTGCGACCGCAGTCGGAAGACGCGATCGGGGCGATTGGCGCAGTGGTAGCGCGCTTCGTTCACACCGAAGAGGTCACTGGTTCGAACCCAGTATCGCCCACCAGCACGACGGGCCGGATCCCGCGGCGATCCGGCCTGCTGCGTGCTCCCGACGCCTCATGGTCACTTCGGGCCACGCGGCGCAGAGTCGTTCGGTCACATCGCGTGACAACGCCGGACGTCGGATCGCTCAGGGTGCCTAGCGTCGCCGGCATGAATCCGGACGCCTACGCACCGCCGACGCTCAGCCGTCGCGTGATGCTGGGCGGCATCTGTGCCGACGTCGGGGTCGCTGGCCGACGTCGTCCGCCGCCGACCGAGTGGCTCGGCTGATCTCGCTCAGCCGCGCGCGTCTACATCGCGGGCGAGCCGCTGCGCCATCGACCGGCTCGCTCGGCGTGGCCGGCCGCCGAGCAGTGGTGCTGCAGCGCTACATGCGCGACCACTACATCGACGTCGAAGAACGGCACGACCGACGCCCGAGGCGGCGATTCAGCTGTCGTCGGTGCCTGGTCCGGGCATGGCGACGCCTGTACAGCGTGCTGGCGCCCTCGTTCACCGTAGAACTCGGCAGGCGTCCGGTCACCCCCGCGGTCCGAGGACGTGCGACCTCGACGTTCACTCCGTCCCGTCTCCGCTGGCTCGGCGCGCCGGTGCACGTGCGGGTCACCGCCGTCCCAGCACGCCGCCGGTCGCTCCGATCGAGCTGCAGCGTCGTACTCGCGGCCTGACGTGGAAGCGAGCCGGCGTCGCGCGCGCCGATGCCCGACGGGGTGCGCGCGGTTCGTCGTCCGGCCCACGACGGAGCGTGCAGCGGTCTACCGCGCCGTCGCGGGCGACGATCGCGCGGGAGGGCGATCGACTGGGTCCCGGTCGTTCCCGCAGCGTACCTGGCCGCGTGGTCAGCCTGCCGCATGCGGCGGCCAGCGACGCCATGAGGACGCTGGCGCTTCGCCGACGCTGACCGGGCTGCTGCTCGCCATCGGGGACCGTCGACCGCGACGACAGCCAGCCGGTCTCGGTCGCGCAATGCGCGGCGCCCGCACGACGCCAACCCGGTCCGATCGCACTGCCGGCGACACCGTCGACTGGGGTGCCAAGAAGTGCGAGCTACGAGTTCGAGTACGGCGAGTGCGATCGACCACCTGGGCTGACCAGTCCGACGGCACTGGCCGGGACCGCCAACACGCTACGCGATGCTCACCCTCGACAGCGGTGAGTCGTACAAGGCGCGGGACGAACCACGGGTCCGTCGTCGCGACCCGTCGGCCGCAAGGGCGAGCCCTACGGCCGCTGGGAGATCCGGATCGCGGGCGCCCGATCTGGCCCGACGGCGGCACCGACTACCGGGTGCGCGCTCGAGCTGCTCCCGACCACGACAGCGGCCGGGGCCTGCAGCGAGCAGGCGATCACGTTCGCGGACTTCGTGGGCTACGTCGCCGACGCGTCGATCTCGGCGTCCGAGACGGGTCGCGGCGGTGGTCCTGCACCGAGGCGCGGCGTGGTCAAGAACCGCGAGAACTGGCACACCTACGCCGTCGAGGTGACCCAGAGCGAATCGCCTGCGTTCGTCGATGCCGACGCCAGCCGCGCACCTCGAAGACGCCCGCGGCGGTCGCCGGCAAGCCGTGACGATCCGGCTCTCGCTCGGTGGCGCCCAACGGCGCGGCCGACGTCGAACCGCACCCGGATGGGCGTCGACTGCGCGTCCGGTTCTGGACCCTGCAAGCCAAGGCGGAGCAGGGACGCTGATCGACGCAGGCGCCGTCGCCGAGGTCGAGCCCGCCCGTCAGCTGTTGAGCTCGCCGCCGAAGATGCCGGCGGATATCGACGCGCGCTCAGCCGGGCGCGCTCGATAGCCATGCGAGGATCCACCGACCAGCGGTGGTGTCACCTACCCACGAGGAGTCCTCGTGTCCGAGATCAAGGTCGTCCGATCCACGCCGACGTGCGTCAGGACCAGACGGTCACGACGGGCACCAAGGCCTGGGAGCTGTTCGCCGACGACACCGACGTGATCGCCGCCCGGGTCGGGGATGACGCTGAAGGACCTGGCCTACGAGCTGGCCGACGGTGACGTGGTCGAGGGCGTGGCGATCGACAGCCCCGACGGGCACGACATCCTGCGGCACTCGACCGCCCACGTGATGGCCCAGGCCGTGCAGGACCTGTTCCCCGAGGCCAAGCTCGGCATCGGTCCGCCGATCGAGCAACGGCTTCTACTACGACTTCGACGTCGAGACGCCGTTCGTGCCCGAGGACCTCGAGAAGATCGAGACCCGGATGCGCAAGATCATCAAGGAGGGCCAGCGGTTCTCGCGCCGGGTCACCACCGACGCCGACGCGCATCAACGAGCTCGAGGACGAGCCCTACAAGATCGAGCTGATCGGCCTCAAGGGCGGCGGGCAAGTGCGACGACGCGGCCGAGGGCGCGAGGTCGAGGTCGGCGCCGGCGAGCTGACGATCTACGACAACGTCCGCCGCAACGGCGAGGTCGCCTGGAAGGACCTCTGCCGCGGCCCGCACCTGCCCACCACCAAGCGGATCCCGGCCTTCAAGCTGATGCGGTCGGCGGCGGCGTACTGGCGCGGCGACGAGAAGAACAAGCAGCTCCAGCGGATCTACGGCACCGCCTGGGAGACCAAGGAGGCGCTCGACGAGCACCTGCACCGGATCGAGGAGGCCGAGCGCGCGACCACCGCAAGCTCGGCCGCGACCTCGACCTGTTCGAGCTTCCCCGACGAGATCGGCACCGGCCTGCCGGTCTTCCACCCGAAGGGCGGGGTGATCAAGCGGGAGATGGAGGACTACGTCCGCCAGCGGCACATCGAGGAGGGCTTCGAGTACGTCGGCACCCCGCACATCACCAAGGAGGGGCTCTTCCACACCTCCGGCCACCTGCCGTACTACGCCGAACGATGTTCCCGCCGATGGAGATCGAGGGCGC
The DNA here is from genome assembly GCA_963781575.1 of uncultured Actinomycetota bacterium. Lineage (GTDB taxonomy): Bacteria > Actinomycetota > Actinomycetes > Propionibacteriales > Nocardioidaceae > Nocardioides. Next base: position 81,754 of record CAWAGM010000010.1, read on the forward strand.
GAACTACTACCTCAAGGCCATGAACTGCCCGATGCACAACCTGATCTTCCGGTCGCGCGGCCGGTCCTACCGCGAGCTGCCGCTGCGGCTCTTCGAGTTCGGCTCGTCTACCGCTACGAGAAGTCCGGGTGGTGCACGGGCTGACCCGGGTGCGCGGGCTGACCCAGGACGACTCGCACTCCTACGTCACCCCCGAGCAGGCGCCGGGAGAGATCAAGCACCTGCTGGACTTCGTGCTCGGCCTGCTCCGCGACTTCGGGCTCGACGACTTCTACCTCGAGCTGTCCACCCGCGACGACTCCAAGCCGGACAAGTTCGTCGGCTCCGACGAGGACTGGGCGCCGCGACCAAGGTGCTCGAGAACGTGGCCATCGAGTCCGGACTCCAGCTCGTCCCCGACCCGGGCGGGGCCGCGTTCTACGGCCCGAAGATCTCGGTGCAGGCCGCGACGCGATCGGGCGCACCTGGCAGATGTCGACGATCCAGTACGACTTCAACCAGCCCAAGGGCTTCGAGCTCGAGTTCCAGGCCGCCGATGGCTCGCGCCAGCAGCCGGTGATGATCCACTCGGCCAAGTTCGGCTCGCTCGAGCGCTTCTTCGGCGTGCTGGTCGAGCACTACGCCGGGGCGTTCCCGCCGTGGCTGGCGCCGGTCCAGGTCCAGGCGATCCCGGTTGCCGAGGCGTTCGCCGACTACCTCCACGACGTCGCGAAGCGGATGAAGGTGCAGGGCCTGCGCGTCGAGGTCGACGACTCCGACGACCGGATGCAGAAGAAGATCCGCAACGCCCAGCTGCAGAAGGTGCCGTTCATGATGATCGCCGGCGCTGACGACGTCGAAGCCGGCGCCGTGTCGTTCCGCTACCGCGACGGACGCCAGGAGAACGGCGTCCCTGTCGACGAAGCGATCGCCCGGGTCGCAGCTGCGGTCGCGACCCGCGAGCAGGTCTGAGCCTGACCTCCACCTCACTGGTCTCACCAGGCACCTGGTGAGGTGGAGGCATGCCTCGCAAGATCGCCACGACCACGCCCGTCGAGCTCGACGACCTCCTCGACTTTGCCCGCACCCGCCACCACCTGGTGCTGGTGACCCACCGCAAGGACGGATCGCCGCAGGTCAGTCCGGTCACCGGGGGAGTCGATCCGGAGGGACGGTTCGTGATCTCGACCTACCCAGAGCGCGCCAAGGCAGTGAACGCGCGCCGCGACGCCTCCGTCAGCGTGCTCGTGCTCAGCGACGACTTCGACGGTGAGTGGGTGCAGGTCGACGGCACCGCTGAGGTGATCGACATGCCGGACGCCGTCGAGCCGCTCGTCGACTACTTCCGCTGCATCGCCGGCGAGCACTCGGACTGGGACGAGTACCGCCGAGCCATGCGCGACCAGGACAAGTCGCTGATCCGCATCACCCCGACTCGCTGGGGCCCGATCGCCACTGGTGGGTTCCCGGCTCGCCTGGCTGACTGAGCCCGCGGCTCCGCAGCGTGCTCCGGGCTTGGAAGTTACCGAGACATGTCACAGATACCCTTTACATGTGACACGCCGTCACATTAATCTCGCGCCAGTTGACCACCAACAGTGAGAGGTGAACCGCGATGACCAGCACCATGGAGCCCCGGACCCAGGGCGAGCACGAGGACGAGCACCGAACAGAAGCTCGAGGCGCCCTTCCAGACCTACGAGCAGCGGCTGCGCACGTTGTCGGAGGCCAGCGTCGACCTGCACTTCGATGCGTTCAAGGACATCGACTGGGATCACCCCGACTACGCGGTCGACCCCACTGACCCGCGATGGATCCTGCCTGAGGCCGACGTGCTGGGCCGACACCCGTGGTACCGCGGGCTGCCGGAGGACGAGCAGATCCGGGTCGGCCTCTACCTCCAGGCGAACGTCACCAAGGTCGGTCAGCAGTTCGAGCAGATGCTGATCGGCGGGGTCATGAACTAGCCTGCTCGCTGCCCAACGGCTCGCCGGAGTTCCGCTACGCCACGCACGAGGCCACCGAGGAGTGCCACCACACGCAGATGTTCCAGGAGTTCATCAACCGCGCCGGTCCTGAGTCGGGGGTGGGTCGACGTTCTTCCGCGGCGTCTTTCCGGTCCTGCCGTTGGCGGCGAAGCTGGTGCCGTTCGGCTTCTCATGGGGGTGCTGGCCGGCGAGGAGCCGATCGACCACATGCAGAAGGCGGTGCTGCGCGCCGGGGACGACATGCACCCGCTCCTGCAGCGGATCATGCAGATCCACGTCGCCGAGGAGGCGCGCCACATCGGGTTCGCCCACCAGTACCTCCGCTCAACGCACCGAAGCTCAAGCGGCAGGAGCGGGCGGTTCTCTCGGTCGACGTCCCGGTCATCATGCGTTGGCTGTGCGACGAGATCCTGGTGCCGAGCAAGAAGGCGCAGAGCGGCATGGGCATGCCGCACGACGGTCTGAAGGAGGTCTACTGGGGTCGCCTGAGTCGCGGAAGATGTTGCGCGACCTCTTCGCCGACGTCCGCATGCTCGCCGAGGACACGGGATGATGAACCCGGTCTCCCGGCGGGTCTGGCGCTGATGAAGTCGACGGCCGCAGCTCGCGCTTCCGCAGCGCAGCCCGCCTCCGCGGCTGCCTGACCGGGAGTCCCGTGACCTACGTCGTCACGCAGTCGTGCTGCGCCGACGCCTCGTGCGTCGTCGCCTGCCCCGTCAACTGCATCCACCCGGCGCCCGGTGAGCCCGGCTTCGCCACCGCCGAGATGCTGTACGTCGACGCCGGCCTCCTGCGTCGGCTGCGGCGCGTGCGCCACGGCGTGCCCGGTCGACGCGATCAAGCCGCGACACCTCGCTGACGCCGGCGGAGCAGCCGTTCCTGGTGCTCAACGCCGACTACTACGACGCCTTCCCCCACGCCGACCGCGCGCCGCTCGCGGTCGTGCCCGAGCAGCGCCGGCTCGCAGCGCGCGGCCCGTCCGGGTGGCCGTGGTCGGCGCCGGACCGGCCGGCCTGTACGCCGCCGACGAGCTGCTCGCGCACGCCGAGTCAGCGTCGACGTCTTCGACCGGCTGCCGACGCCCTACGGGCTGGTCCGTGCCGGGGTCGCGCCCGACCACCAGCACACCAAGCAGGTCAGCCGCTGTTCGCGCCGATCGAGGAGCAGCCCGGGTTCCGCTACCGGCTCGGCGTCGAGGTCGGCCGCGACCTCACGCTCGCCGAGCTGGAGGAGCACTACGACGCCGTGGTCTACGCCGTGGGTGCCTGCGCCGACCGGCGGCTCGGCGTCCCGGGGGAGGAGCTGCCGGCTCGCTCTCGGCCACCGACCTGGTGGGTTGGTACAACGGCCACCCCGACAAGCAGGACCTCGCCGTCGACCCTCGACCACGAGCGCGCGGTCGTCGTCGGCAACGGCAACGTCGCGCTCGACGTCGCCCGGATCCTCACCGCCGACCCGAGCGGCTGGCCCGCACCGACATCGCGGCGCGCCGTGGGCCGCACTCGCGCCGCAGCGCGGTCCGCGAGGTCGTGGTGCTCGGACGGCGCGGGCCGGCCGAGGCCGCGTTCACGGTGCCGGAGCTGATCGGGCTGGCGGGCGTCGACGGCGATCGACGTGCGTCGTGGACAGGCGGCGCGCCGATGACCGGCGACGGCCACGGCAGGCTGCGCTGCTCGCCGCACGCACGCCGACCGCCGGCCGCCGCGCGATCGTGCTGCGCTTCCTGTCCTCGCCGTGCGGGTCCGCGCCCGACCGCGCATCCGGGTCGACGGGCGACCGCTCGAGCCGGCGAGGACGGTCGTGCCGCGCGTGCCGACGCGGGGAGACGCATCGAGGCCGGGCTGGTGCTGCGGGCGGTCGGCTACCACGGTCGGCCGGTCCCCGGCCTGCCGTACGACGACGGCGACCGGCACCGTGCCCAACGACCGTGGCCGGGTGCGCCCCGGCCTCTACGTCGCCGGCTGGATCAAGCGGGGGCCGACCGGCTTCATCGGCACCAACAAGTCCTGCGCCCAGGAGACCGTCGAGCGGATCCTCGACGACCTCGACGCCGGGACTCGCCGGCGCCGCGCCCGGTCGGCACGCCGGCGTCGATCGCCGACTGGTCGCGGGCGCGGCGCCGGAGTCGTCGACCTCGCGGGGTGGCGCGCGATCGACGCCGAGGAGCGACGCCGCGGCGCCGCGCCTGGACGTCCGCGGGCCAAGATCGTCGACGTCGCCGAGATGGTCCGCGTGGCGGCCGACCGCGCGAGCACCGGGCGCCGCGCCGTTACCCTTCGACGCTCAGCAGGAGGCCGTCGCGAGGCTGAGATGAGCAGGTCGGGCATGGCGCAGGACGGCCGTCAGGCCCGCTGGGACCAGCACAACCGGCGCGCCGCCGGCGATCCTCGACGCCGCCGTCGAGGTGATCGAGGCAGGCGAGCCCGGCGACGAGTACCACGTCCAGCAGATCGCCGAGCGCGCGGGGGTGGGCCGCACCGTCGTCTACCGCCACTTCGCCGACCGCGCCGACCTCGACCGGGCCATCCGGGCGCACGATCATGGACGACATCGGCGAGCAGCTCCTCGCCGGCGGTCATCGCTCGAGGGCACCATCCCCGAGATCGTCCGCCGCATCGTCGCGCACCTACGTGGGCTGGGCGGTGGCCCACCCGGCGCTGCACCGCGTTCGCCGGCCAGGAGGCCGATCGGGCCCGTTCGAGCACGGCATCGACCGGATCGCCGCGCATGTTCACCGAGATGCTCGAGCTGGCCATCGAGCTCCTGGGCGCCGAGCTCCGACGAGGACGAGCGGGCCCTGGTCGACCCGCTCGCCTACGGGCTGGTCGGGCGGTCTTCGGCGCCGTACGGCGCTGGGTCGCTCGCGAACCGCGCGAGCCGGCGGCGGCCAGCCTCGCCGAGCTGCTCATCGATGTCGGTGTGGAACCTGCTCGACGGCCACGCCCGCCGCCTCGGGCTCGAGATCGACCCCGACCTGCCGCTCGAGGCGCTGTTCGCCGCCGACGAGTCGCCGGTGAGCGGACCACGTGACCGACACCTGCGGCCAGGACGGCATCGGCGAGCCCGACGACCTCGACCGGCTCTGGACGCCGTACCGGATGGCCTACGTCCGCGGCGAGAACAAGCCCGCCGACGCGACGCGGGCATGCCCCTTCTGCCCGATCCCGACACCTGGACGACGGGGCCGGCCTCGTCGTGCGCCGCGGCGCTGGCCTACGCCGTGCTCAACCTGTACCCTTACAACCCGGGCCACCTGATGGTCTGTCCTTACCGGCACCTGGCCGACTCACCGGACCTCCGACGAGGAGGCGGCTGAGATCGCCGATGACCCGCGGGCGATGCGCACGATCCGTGCCGTTCGCAACCCGCGCTTCAACATCGGGATCGATCTCGGCGGCGTGGGCGGTGGGGCATCGCGGCACACCTGCACCAGCACGTCGTCCCGCGCTGGTCGGGAGACGCCAACTTCATGCCGTCATCGGTCGCACCAAGATGCTGCCCGGAGCTGCTGACGACACCCGCGACCTGCTCGCGGGCGCGTGGCCGGTGACGGCCGACAAGCTGATGCATGCTCGAGCACCGATTCACGGGCCTGGGCATGGCGCTCACGGATGGCAGCGACTCGGATCCGCCTCGAACGACTCAGGATGAGCCCGTGGACGCGAGCCGGTGGCGGCCGGTCGGCTCGGCGTCCGTTCGCCCTCGAGCCAGGGCACGAGCGCCGCACCACCTGAAGCAGCCGGCACCTCGCGCGCGCCACCGGCTCGACGGCTCGGGCCGCCGAAGCCTTGGCCGACTGACGGTCGCCGGCTGGATCGGCGCCGGCTCTGCGTGCGGTCATCAACGGTGTTCAACCCCGACGTCAGTCGTGCTCGGCGGCGGCCTCGCCCAGGTGCTGGGACGTCGACGGCTGACGTCGTCAATGCCGCCGTGGAGCGCAGCGCACTGCTGGCCTCGCGCGCTGAGGTGACGATCACGGCCGCGCGACTGGCCCGGGACTCGCCGCTGATCGGCGCGGCCGAGCTCGTGTTCGGACCGGTGCTCGACCACCCCCAGACCGTCGCAGACCGTCCAGACCGTCGCGCGAGGTGACGGCGAATCGCCTGACGCGCTAGGGTCGCTCGCGACATGTTGGACAGATTCAAGGGCTTCTGGCAGGGCGTCGTGCTCATGCCCTTCGTCAAGCTCTTCCTCAAGCTAGGGCATCAGCCCCGACACGGTGACGCTCGTCGGCACCATCGGCGTCTGCGCCGGCGCGCTGATCTTCTTCCCGATGGGCGAGCTGCTCATCGGCGTCCTCGGTCATCACCGCCTTCGTGTTCAGCGACCTGATCGACGGCAAGATGGCTCGCGAGCTCGGTCGCAGCTCGAAGTTCGGCGCGTTCTGGGACTCCACGCTCGACCGCTTCGGTGACGGAGCCATCTTCGGGGGCCTCGCGCTGTACTTCGCCGGTGACAGGGCGACTCCTACCTCTACCTCTGCGTCTCCCTCTACTGCTTTGTGATGGGGTCGGTCACCTCGTACGCCCGGGCTCGGGCCGAGTCGCTGGGCATGGACGCCAAGGGCGGGATCGCCGAGCGGGCGGACCGACTGGTGTCGATCCTGGTGATGACCGGCCTCGGCGCCATCTTCGACCTGCCGATCCTGATGTTCGTCACCCTGTGGGTGCTGGCCTTCGCCAACACCTACACGGTCGTGTTCCGCATCCTGAAGGTGCGACGCCAGGCGCTGGCGCTGGACGCGGCTGCCCTCGACGCCGGGGCTGATCCCGGTTCGAGCCCGACGCCTTGATCGCCGTACGATCCAGGTATGTCTGAGCACCTGAGCGACACCCACGAGAACCCCGCCACCGGCACCACGCGCGTCAAGCGCGGCATGGCCGAGATGCTCAAGGGCGGCGTGATCATGGACGTCGTCACGCCGACCAGGCGAAGATCGCCGAGGACGCCGGCGCGGTGGCGGTGATGGCCCTCGAGCGGGTGCCCGCCGACATCCGTGCGCAGGGCGGCGTGAGCCGGATGAGCGACCCGGACATGATCGACGGCATCATCGAGGCCGTGTCGATCCCGGTGATGGCCAAGGCCCGGATCGGTCACTTCGCCGAGGCGCAGGTGCTGCAGAGCCTGGGCGTCGACTACATCGACGAGTCCGAGGTGCTCACCCCCGCCGACTACGCCAACCACATCGACAAGTGGGCGTTCACCGTCCCGTTCGTCTGCGGTGCCACCAACCTCGGCGAGGCGCTGCGCCGGATCACCGAGGGTGCGGCGATGATCCGCTCCAAGGGTGAGGCCGGCACCGGCGACGTCTCCAACGCCGTCACCCACATGCGCACGATCCGTCGTGAGATCCGCCGACTAGGCGCCTTGGAGGGCGACGAGCTCTTCGTGGCCGCCAAAGAGCTGCAGGCGCCCTACGAGCTGGTCGCCGAGGTGGCCACGAAGGGCAAGCTGCCGGTCGTCCTCTTCACTGCTGGTGGCATCGCCACCCCGGCCGACGCCGCGATGATGATGCAGCTCGGCGCCGAGGGCGTCTTCGTGGGTTCGGGCATCTTCAAGGCCGGCAACCCGGCCCAGCGGGCCGAAGCCATCGTGAAGGCCACCACGTTCCACGACGACCCCGACATGGTCGCCAAGGTCTCGCGCGGTCTGGGCGAGGCGATGGTGGGCATCAACGTCGAGGACATTCCCCAGCCGCACCGACTCGCCGAGCGCGGCTGGTAGCCCACGCTTCGTGCCTTCACACCAGCGCCGGCTCGGGCCGGAGCTTCGCGACCTCGGGCAGCGTCTGTCGAGAGGGGGACGCGAGTTCTGGCACGACCGGCGCGCCCCCACGGGCTCGGCCCTCGCCGCAACGATCGCGGCTGCGGTCGCCCTGACCGTCCTGGCCGTGGCCTCCTTCGTGGTGCTCCTCGGCCCGACGACGACTCGAGCGACCCGCTGGTGGCCGCGACCAGCAGGGGGACGTACGCGGCGTCGAGACCGACGACCTGCGCGTGTGGCGCGGGGTGCGCTACGCAGCCTCGCCCACCGGCGCCGGTCGCTGGGCAGCGCCGGGTCCGGCGCCGACCTGGGACGGCGTCCAGGACGCCGACACCTTCGGCGACGACTGCCTCCAGCCCGAGCCCTACACCTACGGCCAGCGCCGGCTCAGCGTGCGCCCCGGCAGCTCCGAGGACTGCCTCTTCCTCAACGTCGTGCGCCAGGCCGGCGGTGGCGACGACCTACCGGTGATGGTGTGGCTGCACGGCGGCGGGTTCATCTTCGGCAACGCGAGCAGCACAGCTGACAACAGCGGGCCATTGGCCCGACGGGCATGGTCGTCGTGACGGTCAATTACCGGCTCGGCCAGCTCGGCTACTTCGCCCACCCGGCGCTCGGCGGCGACGTCGCCAACTTCGGCCTCCTCGACCAGATCGCCGCGCTCGACTGGGTGCACGACAACATCGCCGAGTTCGGGGGCGACCCCACCGAGGTGACGCTCGCCGGCGGCTCGGCGGGTGCCATGTCGGTCAACGCCCTGATGACCACGCCCGCGGCCGACGGTCTCTTCCAGCGCGCCATCTCGCAGTCGGCCCCCGGTGACTGGCGTGCCCAGACCTTCGCGCAGGCCTCGAGCCGAGCCCGGCGGGCGTTCCCCGAGATGTCGGCCGACGACCTGCGGGCACTCAAGCCGCGCGACCTGCTGTCCTCGACGTTCAACGTCCTCACCGGTGATGCGCCGATCATCGACTCGGTGCTGCCCGAGCGGGCGGTCGACGCCTTCGCCACCGGTCGGGAGGCGGAGATCCCCTACTTGGTCGGCACCACGGCCGGGGAGTTCTCCGACGCCGAGTTCGTGCTGGCCGGGGGAGATCCCGATCGTGTGCGCGGGCGGCTGGGCGGCGGCCGGCACGCTGCCCTGGTGGCCGCCTACGGCGCCTCGAGCTATCGCCGCCACGTGCTGGACGACGTCCTGTTCACGGCGCCGGCGGTGGCGCTGGCTAGCCTGCACGGCGCACGTGCGCCCACGTTCCGCTACCGGTTCGCCGTCGCTGGGGCCGACACCGGGCACGGATCGGAGATCGGGTTCGTCTTCGACACCATCACCGACCCCGAAAGGCCCCGGTGGCGCACGCGGTGGCCGACTACTGGGCCGCGTTCGTCGCCACGGGCAACCCCGCGGTTCCCGACCTCCCGCGGTGGCCGCAGGCTCGGCGCGGGCGCCGTGCTGCTCATCGGTCCCAACGGCCCACGCACCGTCGCCCGCGACCCGTGGGCCGCCCGGGTCGATCGGCTCGCGAACCTGATCCCGCTCGACGTCCCACTCATCTGAGCTCCGGACAAGTCGTGGCGACCAGCAGCAGGGCACCCCAGAACTCGCCAGGTCACTCTCCTAGGCTCGACCCGTGACCGCCACCGCCACGCCGAGGATCGGCGTGCTCGCCCTCCAGGGCGACGTGCGCGAGCACGTCCGGGCCCTGGCGTCGCTGGGCGTGGTCGCCCCGACGGTGCGTCGTCCCGAGGAGCTGGAGGCGGTCGACGCGCTGGTGCTGCCGGGTGGGGAGTCGACCACGATGGCCAAGCTGGCGCGCACCTTCGAGCTGCTGGAGCCGTTGCGACAGCGCATCGAGCAGGGCATGCCCGCCTTCGGTACGTGCGCCGGCATGATCCTGCTCGCCGACCGCATCGAGGACGGCACCGCCGACCAGGAGACGCTGGGTGGACTCGACATCACGGTGCGGCGCAACGCCTTCGGCCGACAGGTCGACTCCTTCGAGGGGCCGATCGACATCGCCGGCCTCGACCGGCCTGTGCACGGCGTCTTCATCCGCGCCCCGTGGGTCGAGGAGGTCGGGGACGACGTGGAGGTGCTCGCTCGCATCACCACCGACCATGCTGGGGAGCAGGGCCGCGGGTAGGATCGTCGCGGTCCGCCAGGGGCCGCTGATGGCGACGTCGTTCCACCCCGAGGTGGGCGAGGACCCGCGGGTCCACGAGATGTTCGTGCAGCTGGTCCGCCATCACGCCGACCACTCGTCGTAGGCACAGAAGAGGAACGCATGTCCGGGCACTCCAAGTGGGCGACCACGAAGCACAAGAAGGCCGCGATCGACGCCAAGCGCGGCAAGATGTTCGCCAAGCTCATCAAGAACATCGAGGTTGCTGCCCGGATGGGCGGTGGCGACCCCACCGGCAACCCCACGCTCTACGACGCGATCCAGAAGGCGAAGAAGTCTTCGGTGCCGAACGACAACATCGACCGCGCCGTCAAGCGCGGGTCCGGTGCCGAGACCGGCGGCGCCGACTACCAGACCATCATGTACGAGGGCTACGGGCCGTCGGGCGTCGCGATGCTGATCGAGTGCCTCACCGACAACAAGAACCGTGCCGCCATGGAGGTCCGCACCGCGATGTGCCGCAACGGCGGGTCGCTGGCCGACCCGGGCTCGGTGTCCTTCCTCTTCAACCGCAAGGGCGTCGTGCTCGTGCCGACCGAGCAGGAGGGCAAGTCGGTCTCCGAGGACGACGTGCTCGAGGCGACGCTCGAGGCCGGGGCCGACGAGGTCAACGACCTGGGGGAGTCGCTCGAGGTGATCTCCGAGGCGACCGACCTGGTCGGCGTGCGCACGGCCCTCCAGGCCGCCGGCATCGACTACGACTCCGCCGAGGCCTCGTTCGTGCCCGACAACAAGATCGAGCTGGACGGTGACGGTGCGGCCAAGCTGTTCCGGCTGATCGACGTGCTCGAGGACCTCGACGACGTGCAGAACATCTTCGCCAACTACGACGTGTCCGACGAGGTGCATGGACGAGTGACGAAGTCGGTCGGCTGAGGAGAGGTCGAGCAGGAGTGCGACTAGAGTTCCTCAATCGCGATCGCCTGTCGGACCGAGCTGGACGACGCCTGAGCGTGTCGCTCGCCAGCGCGACTGGTGGTCGGGCTAACGTTGCCTCCGAACACATGTTCGGACGAAGGAGTGGCGGCGTGCGCGTGCTGGGCATCGACCCGGGTCTGACCCGGTGCGGGTTGGGGGTCGTCGACGGTGAGGTCGGCCGCCCGTTGACCCTCATCGACGTGGGCGTCGTCCGCACCTCGGCGCAGCTGCCCGTGGCCGAGCGACTGGTGACGATCGAGCGCGGCATCGACGCCTGGCTCGACGAGCACCGCCCCGACGCGGTCGCGGTCGAGCGGGTGTTCGCGCGCTCTGACTCCTCGACCATCATGGGCGTCGCCCAAGCCAGCGGCATTGCCCTGGTGTGTGCGGCCCGGCGCGGGCTCCCGGTTGCCCTGCACACGCCCAGCGAGGTCAAGGCCGCGGTCAGCGGCAACGGGCGGGCCGACAAGGCGCAGGTCGGAGCGATGATCACCCGCATCCTGCGCTTGGACGCCGCGCCCAAGCCGGCCGACGCCGCCGACGCCCTCGCGCTGGCGATCACCCACATCTGGCGCGGAGGCGCCCAGGCCCGTATCGACGCCGCGCTGGCCGCGGCCGGGAGGAGGCGCTGATGATCGCGTTCGTCCGCGGCGAGGTCGCCGCACTCACCGTGTCCAGCGCGGTGCTGGAGGTCGGCGGGGTCGGTCTCGAGCTGATGTGCACGCCGGGCACCCTGGCCACCCTGCGCGCCGGGCACACCGCGACCCTGCCGACCAGCATGGTCGTGCGCGAAGACTCCCTGACCCTCTTCGGCTTCGTCGACGACGACGAGAAGTCCATCTTCGAGCTCGTGCAGACCGCCTCAGGTGTCGGTCCCAAGGTCGCTCAAGCCATCACTGCGGTGCTGAGCCCCGACGACGTCCGGCGGGCGATCGCCTCCGACGACGTGAAGGCGCTCACCCGGGTTCCAGGTATCGGCCAGAAGGGTGCACAGCGGATCATTCTCGAGCTCAAGGACCGCATCGGCCCCCCACCGGCGGCCGGTCGACGACGCTGCCGACCCCCACCGAGCCGTGGCGCGCCCAGGTGCACCAGGGTCTGGTCGGTCTGGGCTGGACGACCAAGGACGCCGACACCGCGGTCGATGCCGTGGCGCCCGAGGCCGGAGACGCTCCCGACGTCGGTGCGTTGCTGCGCGCGGCTCTCCGGTCGCTGAGCAGGACCTGATCGTGCACGAGGACGAGCTCGAGCTGGCCGAGCACCAGCACCTGACTGCGCTGACCGCCGCGGAGGCCGACGGCGACGAGCGGGCGGTCGAGGCCGCGCTGCGGCCGCGCACGCTCGACGAGGTCGTCGGTCAGGTCCGGGTGCGCGAACAGCTCGGCCTGGTCCTGGAGGCCGCCCGCGGACGCGGTCGCGTGCCCGACCACGTGCTGCTGTCCGGACCACCCGGACTCGGCAAGACCACCCTCGCGATGATCATCGCGGCGGAGATGAGCGCACCACTGAGGCTGACCAGCGGTCCGGCGATCACGCACGCCGGCGACCTGGCCGCCATCTTGTCGGGCCTCAACGAGGGCGACGTGCTGTTCATCGACGAGATCCACCGCATGTCGCGGCCCGCCGAGGAGATGCTCTACCTCGCGATGGAGGACTTCCGGGTCGACGTGGTGATCGGCAAGGGACCAGGTGCCACCGCCATCCCGTTGGAGATCCCGGCGTTCACGCTCGTCGGTGCCACCACGCGCGCCGGGCTGCTGCCCGGCCCGCTGCGCGACAGGTTCGGCTTCACCGGGCACCTCGAGTTCTACGAGCCCGACGAGCTGGACCTCATCGTGCGGCGCTCGGCCGGCCTGCTCGGGGTCGAGCTCACCGACGAGGGGGCCGCCGAGATCGCCTCTCGCTCGCGTGGCACCCCGCGCATCGCCAACCGCCTGCTGCGCCGGGTGCGCGACTACGCCCAGGTGCGCGCCGACGGCGTCGTCACCCTCGCCGTGGCGCACGCCGCCCTCGACCTCTACGAGGTCGACCGAGCTCGGCCTGGACCGACTCGACCGGGCCGTGATCGAGGTGCTCTGCGCACGGTTCGGTGGCGGCCCGGTGGGGCTCTCCACCCTGGCTGTCGCCGTGGGGGAGGAGCGGGAGACCGTCGAGGAGGTCGCCGAGCCCTTCCTGGTGCGCACCGGCTTCCTCGCGCGCACCCCGCGCGGGCGCGTCGCCACCCGCGCGGCGTGGGAGCACCTCGGCCTGACGCCACCGCGGCACGAGCCCGCCGGGGGAACCCTGTTCGAGGCCTGATCGTTGGTCAGGCGACCGGTCGCTGAAGCAGGCGGCCGATTGTTCTGTGC
>CAWAGM010000011.1:0-148879 GCA_963781575.1 uncultured Actinomycetota bacterium
GAACCCTTTGATCCCCGTCTTCTCCCCACTCCCGGGCTCCGAACCACTGCTCGGCGCCGAACTCGATGAAGCGCTGCACCTCGACGAAGCCCAGGCGGCGCGCAAGGGCGACCGACGCCGTGTTGGCCGACTGCGTGCAGAGGACGACAGGTTCTCCCGGCAGCTCGCGTTCGATCCAGCCGAGCACCCGCCGACTGCCTCGGTTGCAGGCCGCGGCCCCAGGATCCGGGCAGGAAGGTGTAGCTGATCTCGAGCTCGTCTCCCCCGCACCGCACGTGCCCGGGACGCATCGGCTCACGCCGGCTCACCATCACTGTCCCGATGAACGCAGCGTCGACCTCGACGGCGAAGACCCTGGCCGGTCCCCGGCACCTCGGGCAACGACGCCTCGACCTCGGCCCGCGGGCGAGCGCCGCCGAGGTAGCGGCGGACGTCGGCAGAGCTGAGCAGCTCGACGAAGCCTGGGCGATCGTCAGCGCAGGTCGCGCGCAGCAGTAGCCGGTTGATCCAGATCGGGACCGGGGGCCACGTGGCGGCCCCGAGATCCGTCATGCCACGCGACCTCAGCGCACCGGGTGACCGGCGGCGCCGAGGGCGTCCTTGACCTCACCGATGCGCAACGTGCCGAAGTGGAAGACGGTGGCGGCGAGGACGGCGTCCGCGCCAGCATCGACGGCTGGCGCGAAGTGCTCGACAGCACCGGCTCCCCCTGAGGCGATCACCGGGATCGACACCTCGCGGCGGACCGCTGCGATCAGGTCGAGGTCGAAGCCGTCCTGGGTGCCGTCGGCGTCCATCGCGTTCAGCAGGATCTCGCCAGCGCCGAGCTCGGCAGCTCGGATCGCCCAGCCGATGGCATCGAGGCCGGCGGACTTACGACCACCGTGGGTGGTCACCTCCCACCCGGAGTCGGTGCCCGCAGCACGGCGGGCATCGACCGAGAGCACCAGCACCTGGTTGCCGAAGCGGTCGGCGATCTCGGCGACCAGCTCGGGACGGTGGATAGCAGCGGTGTTGACCGCGATCTTGTCGGCACCAGCGCGCAGCAGGCGGTCGACGTCGTTGACGGACGAGATGCCGCCGCCGACCGTCAGCGGGATGAAGACCTCCTCGGCCGTGCGGGACACGATCTCCATCGTCGTCGCGCGACCCTCGTGCGAGGCCGAGATGTCGAGGAAGGTCAGCTCGTCGGCGCCCTCGGCGTCGTAGGTGCGCGCCAGCTCGACGGGGTCGCCGGCGTCGCGCAGGTCGAGGAAGTTGATGCCCTTGACCACCCGGCCGCCGTCGACGTCGAGGCACGGGATGACGCGGACGGCGAGCGTCACGAGGTGCCCCGGGTGAGGGCCAGGGCGTCCTCGAGCGTGAAGCGACCCTCGTAGAGCGCGGTGCCGGCGATCGCACCCTCGACGCCGATCTCGACCAGCCCCATCAGCGCCTCGATGTCGGAGAGCTCGGTGACGCCGCCGGAGGCGATCACGGGCGCCTTAGTCACCGCACACACGTCGCGCAGCAACTGGAGGTTGGGGCCCTGCAACATGCCGTCCTTGTTCACGTCGGTGACGACGTAGCGCGCGCAACCCTCGGAGTCGAGCCGGGCCAGGACGTCGTAGAGGTCACCGCCGTCGCGGGTCCAGCCGCGAGCGGCCAGCGTGCGGCCGCGGACGTCCAGACCGATCGCCACCCGGTCGCCGTGCTCGGCGATGATCTTGGCGCACCACTCGGGCTGCTCGAGGGCAGCGGTGCCGATGTTGACCCGACGACAGCCGGTCGCGAGCGCCGCGGCCAGCGACTCGTCGTCGCGGATGCCACCGCTCATCTCGACGTCGATGTCGAGCACGCCGACGATCTCGGCCTGCAGCTCGCGGTTGCTGCCGCGCCCGAACGCGGCGTCAAGGTCGACGAGGTGCAGCCACTCGGAGCCGGCGTCCTGCCAGCGCATCGCGGCGGCGATCGGGTCGCCGTACTCCCGCTCGGAGCCCGCCACGCCCTGGGCGAGCTGGACGGCCTTGCCCTCGGTGATGTCGACGGCGGGGAGGAGCTGGAGGTAGGCACGGTCAGTCATGGGAACGCTCACTTCTTGGAGATCAGCAGGACGACGATCGGGGCGAGGAAGACGCTGAGCAGCAGGACCAGCGCCCGCAGCGCCCAGCCGTCGGAGGCCATGAAGAACAGCAGGTTCACCGCGAACACGAGGCAGAAGAACAGCGAGGTGTCGCGTCGACGACGCGCCGCGATCGACCCGCTCGGTGCCGGCGCCGGGACGTCGGGATCCACCCGACCAGTCGCTGACGTCGTCGCGCCTGCGCGCCGCCCGCTCGGCCTCGGCGGCCCGTTTCGCTGCCGCGGCCGCGGCCTCGCGCTCCCGCTCCTCGCGGCGCAACGCTCGTTCCCTGCTCATCGGGGGCTCACCGGGGCCTCACGCGTCTGCTCACAGCGACTCGACCCAGTTGCGCAGCAGGGCGGCACCCGGCATCGCCGGACTTCTCGGGGTGGAACTGGGTGGCCCACAGCGGACCGTTCTCGACTGCGGCCACGAAGCGGTCGCCACCGTGCTCGGCCCAGGTCACGAGGGGTGCGCGGGTGCGGTTGTTGGTGACGAGGGTCCAGTCGCGGACGCCGTAGGAGTGCACGAAGTAGAAGCGCTCACCCTCGACGCCGGAGAACAGCTCTGTGCCGGCGGGCGCCTCGACGCTGTTCCAGCCCATGTGGGGAACGACGGGTGCCTGCAGTCGCTCGACCGTGCCCGGCCACTCGTCGCACCCGTCGGTCTCGACGCCGTGCTCGACCCCGCGGGCGAAGAGCACCTGCATGCCGACGCAGATGCCGAGCACGGGACGACCTCCGGCGAGGCGACGTCCGATGATGCGGTCGCCCTTGACCGCACGCAGGCCCGCCATGCACGCCGCGTACGCCCCGACGCCGGGCACCAGGAGTCCGTCGGCCGCCAGAGCGGCGTCGAAGTCACTGGTGAGGGTGACCTCGGCCCCTGCGCGCTCGACTGCGCGCACGGCGGAGCGGAGGTTGCCCGATCCGTAGTCGAGGACGACGACGTTCTTCGCGGTCACCAGTCGCGGGGTTTCGAGGCTCGCTGCGATCGCACCTCAACCACCGGAACCACCGGAACGACCGACGCTCGCACCTCAACCACCGAGACTGCCCTTGGTGGAGGGGATGCCCGTCTCGCGCGGGTCGAGCGCGATCGCGTCGCGGAAGGCGCGGGCGAAGGCCTTGAACTGCGTCTCGACGATGTGGTGCGGCTCGCGGCCGGCGAGCACGCGGACGTGCAGGCCGATGTGGGCGTGGAACGAGAGCGTCTCGAAGACGTGCTTGGTCAGCGAGCCGAGGTAGGAGACGCCGGAGCCGCCGAGCTGGACGTACTCCTGCCCCTCGGGCTCGCCGGTGTGCACGCAGTAGGGACGACCCGACACGTCGACGACGGCCTGCACCAGCGCTTCGTCGAGCGGGCACCGTGGCGTCACCGAAACGGCGGATGCCGACCTTGTCACCGAGCGCCTCGCGCAGGGCTTGGCCGAGCACGATGGCGGTGTCCTCGACGGTGTGGTGGGCGTCGATGTGGGTGTCGCCCTCAGTCGTGACCGTGAGGTCGACCAGGGCGTGCCGGGCGAAGGCGGTGAGCATGTGGTCGTAGAACCCCACGCCGGTCGAGACGTCGTGGCGGCCAGAGCCGTCGAGGTCGACCTCGACGATCACCTTCGACTCGCTCGTCTGCCGCTCGATGCGTGCGGTCCTGCTCATGAGATCTCCTTCATCACGCTGGTGAGGGCGTCCTGGAACGCCGCCATCTCCTCGGCGGTGCCGATCGAGACGCGCAGCCACCCGTCAGGTCCAGTCTCCCGGATCAGCACCCCCTGATCGAGCAGGCCGCGCCACACAGCATGCCGGTCGTCAAAGGTGCCGAACAAACAGAAATTGGCGTCCGAGTCGGCCACCTGCAGCCCCTGGGCGCGCAACCACGCCACGGTCGTGTCCCGCTCGGCACGCAGCACGTCGACCTGGCCCAGCAGCTCGGCGGCGTGCCCGAGGGCGGCGAGCGCGGCGGCCTGGGTGACCGAGGACAGGTGGTAGGGCAGCCGCACGACGCGGATCGCGTCGCAGATGGCCGGGTCAGCGGCGAGGTAGCCGAGCCGCAGTCCGGCCCCCGCGAAGGCCTTGCTCATCGTGCGGGTGACCACCAGGTTGCGGTGGGTCGGCAGCAGCTCGAGCGCGCTGGGCACGCCGCTGCGCCGGAACTCGCCGTAGGCCTCGTCGACCACGACCAGGCCGTCGCCCACCGCCTCGCACAACACACCGATCGCTTCGTGCGGCAGTGCGGTACCGGTCGGGTTGTTCGGCGAGGGCAGCAGCACGACCGAAGGTCGCTCGGCCTCCACCAACGCCCGCGCGGCGTCCAGGTCGAGGCTGAAGTCTTCGGCGCGGCGTCCGGCCATCCACCGGGTGTTGGTGTCGCGCGCGTACTCGGGATACATCGAGTACGTCGGCGCGAAGCTGACCGCCGTGCGACCCGGACCGCCGAAGGCCTGCAGCAGCTGCAGCATCACCTCGTTAGACCCGTTGGCCGCCCAGACCTGCTCCGGCGCGATGCCGTGCGGGGTGTCGCGCGCCAGGTAGCCGGCCAGGGCAGCCCGGAGCGCGACGAACTCGCGGTCGGGGTAGCGGTTAAGGGTCGTCGCGGCCTCGTGCGACTGCGGTCGCGATGTCGGCGACGCACGCCGGCGAAGGGCCGTAGGGGTTCTCGTTGACGTTGAGCTGCACGGGGACTTGGTCGAGGGGGAGCTGCGGCGCGCCGTACGGCTCGATCCCCCGCAGCTCCTCCCGCAGGGGAGGCCAGGTCATCGCGGCGTCACGACTCGAACCGGACGCGGACGGCGGCACCGTGTCCGGGCAGGTCTTCAGCCTCGGCCAGGGTGACGACGTGGTCGGCGACGGCGGCCAGGCCTTCGCGGGTGTAGTCGACGACGTGAACCGACTTCAGGAACGCCCGCACCGACAACCCCGAGGAGTGACAGGCGCAGCCGCCGGTCGGCAGCACGTGGTTGGACCCAGCGCAGTAGTCGCCGAGGCTCACCGGGGCGTGGGCGCCCACGAAGATGGCGCCCGCATTGCGCACGCGCGCTGCCCAGGCCGAGGCGTCGGCGGTGTGGATCTCGAGGTGCTCGGCGGCATAGGCGTTGACGACGTCGAGGCCCTGCTCGAGGTCGTCGACCAGCACGATGCCCGACTGGGGCCCCGTGAGCGAGGTACGGATCCGCTCGGTGTGCTTGGTCGCGAAGACCTGCTTGTCGAGCTCGACGTCGACCTCGTCGGCCAGCCGGTCGGACGTCGTGACGAGCACCGCCGCCGCGAGCGGGTCGTGCTCGGCCTGGCTGACCAGGTCGGCGGCGACGTAGGCGGCCTCGGCCGTGTCGTCGGCCAGGATCGCGATCTCGGTCGGGCCGGCCTCGGAGTCGATGCCGACGAGTCCCTTGAGCAGCCGCTTGGCCGTGACGACGTAGATGTTGCCGGGGCCGGTCACCAGGTCGACCTTGCGGCACGGGCCGGTGCCGTAGGCGAACATCGCGATCGCTTGGGCGCCTCCGACGGCATAGACCTCGTCGACGCCGAGCAGCGCGCAGGCCGCGAGGATGGTCGGGTGCGGCAAGCCTCCGAACTCTTCTTGGGGCGGGCTCGCCAGGGCGATGGATCCGACGCCGGCGGTCTGCGCCGGCACGGTGTTCATCAGCACGCTGCTCACCAGCGGCGCGAGGCCGCCGGGCACGTAGAGACCGACCCGGTCGACGGGCACCTTGCGGTGGGTGACCGTGGCGCCAGGGCCGAGCTCGGTGACGGCGTCTCGCTCGAGCTCGTTCGCGCACGTCGCCCGCAGTCGTCGGATCGACTCCTCGAGGCCGGCGCGGATCGCGGGGTCGAGGTCGTCGAGGGCGGCGACCAGCGTCGCGACCGGCACGCGGATGTCGTCATCGCGGGTGCCGCCGTCGAAGCGCTGGTTGAGCTCGAGGATCGCCTCGAGACCCCGGGTGCGGACCGCCTCGCAGATCTCATGGACCGCCGGCACCGCGGCTTCGACGTCGAAGTCGGCGCGGGGCACCACGGCCCGGTAGTCGTCTGCCCCCGACAGCGTGCTGCCGCGGAGGTCGATGCGGCGGATCATGACCCGATTCTAGGTTCCCGGCGGTGCTGGGCCCGTGTCGGCGACACGGGCTGGACTCACCGCACTAGATTCGCGGTGTGGCCGACCCGCTCCCGATGTTCCCGCTGAACTCGGTGCTGTTCCCCGGCCTGAGCGTGCCTCTGCGGGTGTTCGAGGACCGCTACCGAGCGATGGTCCACCACCTGCTGCGGGTCGAGGACCCGGCCAAGCGGATGTTCGGCTCGGTGGCGATCCGCGAGGGCTACGAGGTGGGCGACCACGGAGCCCAGTCGTTGTTCCGGGTCGGCTGCCGCGCCCAGCTCACCGAGATCGAGCCGCACTCCGACGGCACCTTCGACGTCGTCGCGATCGGCATCGATCGGATCCAGCTAGATCGGCTCGAGACCGGTGGCCCCTTCCCGATCGGTCACGTCAGCGATCGCCCCGAACCGCCAGCCGACGTGCCCGAGCACCTCCTCGAGATGGCCCGTGCCACCTTCACCGCCTATCGGACGGCGCTGGCCGCGATCCGTGCCGACCCCTACAGCGGCGCGCTCCCCAAGGATCCGACCTACCTCTCGTGGACCCTCGCGGCCTGCGCGCCCCTGCCCCTGGGTGAGCGGCAAGTCGCTGCTGGAGGCCGACGACGCAGCGGAGCGGCTCACCCTGGTCACCGACCTGCTGCGCTCCGAGCTGCGCGCGATGAACGTGATCCCGTCGCTGCCCGCCACCGACGTGGCGCGCACCAGGTGGAGTCCGAATTAGCCGCATGGCCAAGAAGCAACCAGGCGGCACCCCCGCAACAATCGCCCTGACACAGGCCGGCATCGCGTTCACGACGCGCGAGTACGAGCACGACCCGCGTGCGACGTCGTTCGGGCTCGAGGCCGCCGAGCTGCTGGGGATGCCACCGGAACAGGTCTTCAAGACCCTGCTCGCGAACGTCGACGGCGACCTGGTGGTGGCCGTCGTCCCGGTGAGCGGTCAGCTCGACCTCAAGGCCCTGGCCCGGGCTCACGGAGGGCGCAAGGCGCAGATGGCCGACCCGGCCGCCGCCGAGCGGGCCACCGGGTACGTCGTGGGCGGCATCTGCCCCATCGGTCAGAAGCGGACGCACCCGACCGTGGTCGACGACAGCGCGCTTGATCACCCGACAGTGCTGGTCTCGGGCGGACGACGCGGGACTCGACCTCGAGCTGTCCCCCGCCGACCTCGTGCAGATCACTGTGGCGAGGACCGCTCCGATCGGGCGCTCGATAGCCGCTCGGTGTGATCGCTCGGGGTTCAGTTGACCCCGGGGCCCATCCGCTGCAGCCAGTCGGGGTCGTACTCGTCTCGTCGCTGGGTGCTCGCGACGCTGGTGGTGAGGAAGTAGGTGATCGCGAGGCCCAGCAGCCCGCCGAGCGGCCAGGCGATGAAGGGGCTGCGCCCGGGCATGACCAGGTTGCCGTCGAGCCGGGAGCCGTCGGGAAGGTCTGCAGCGAGGGTCTGCGGGTCGGGCGGGCTCAACGAGAGCCCTACGCGGTAGCTCAGCCAGGCGGCCAGTGCGCTGCCGGCGAGCACCGCCACCAGGATCAGCACCTCGGCACGCCGCACCAGCACTGCCGTGACCACTCCGAGCAGGGCGCCGGCGACGACGCCGATGGCCACGTAGAGCGCGGTCGCCTCGAACACGCGGCCGATCGCTGGGAAGTCCTCGTAGAGCCACTCGCCGTCCTGGACTCCCCCGAGGGCGGCGTCCACAGCGCTGAACCAGAGCCACCCGCACGCAGCGCCGACGCCGGCGAACAGCGCCACGACGGCCAGCGCCCGGCCCAGCAGGCCGGCGAGGTAGCCGACGATGACGCGGTTCGAGGGCGTCGCTACCCCGTCAGACATCCGGGTCCGAGGAGCTGCTTGAGGTCGGCGAACAGCGCCGGGGTCGCGTTGACCCGCAGCCGGTCGTCGAGGCGCATGACCTTGGTGGACTCACGCGACAAGAGTTGCAAACGCACCTCGGTCATTCCGGGGTGGGTGCCCAGCACCTCGCGCAGCTGCTCGATGACCGGCGCGGTGCACCTGGTGGAGGGCAGGCTGATGGTGACCGGTCCGCTCGGTCCGTCGGAGATGTCGGGGAGGGTGATCTCCTGGCCCCGCAGCTCGGGCTGGTCCTTGTCGCGCGACAGCTGCCCCTTGACCCGGACGATCGCGTCCTCCTGGAGGTAGGGCGCCGCCAGCTGGTAGCTGCTCGGGAACAGCAGGACCTCGATGGCACCGTCGAGGTCCTCGAGCGTGATCGTGGCCCACGCGTCACCGCGCTTGGTGATCTTGCGCTGCCACCGAGGTGATCAGGCCGCTGATCGTGAGGGTGGTGCCGTGGGCCAGGGACTCGTCGAGCATCAGCTGCCCGATCGTGCAGTCGGTGCCCTGGGAGAGCACGTGCTCGAGGCCGAGCAGCGGATGGTCGGAGACGTAGAGCCCGAGCATGTCGCGCTCGTGCCCGAGCAGCGTCATCTTGTCCCACTCGTCGATCTCGGGGACGGTCACCGTGACGCCGAAGCCGCCGCCCTCCTCGGTGTCGTCGAGCCCGGCGAAGAGGGAGTCCTGACCGATGGCCTCGTTGCGCTTGATGTCGACGAACTGGTCGACCGCCGACTCGTGGATCGCGACGAGCGCCTTGCGCTTGAGCTTCATCTCGTCGAAGGCACCGGCCTTGATCAGGGACTCGAGCACCCGCTTGTTGCAGACCACCGCCGGGACCTTGCCCATGAAGTCGTTGAAGTCGGCGTAGCGGCCCTTCTCCTCGCGCGCCGACACGATGCCGTCGACCACGTTCCCGCCGACGTTGCGGATGGCGGTGAGGCCGAAGCGGATGTCGCGGTCGACGGGCGTGAAGTCGGCAGACGACTCGTTCACGTCCGGCGGGAGCACCTGGATCTTCATCCGGCGGCACTCGTTGAGGTAGATCGCCGACTTGTCCTTGTCGTCGCGCGTGGAGGTCAGCAGCGCAGCCATGTACTCGGCCGGGTAGTTCGCCTTGAGGTAGGCGGTCCAGTAGGAGACCAGCCCGTAGGCGGCCGAGTGCGCCTTGTTGAAGGCGTAGTCGGAGAACGGGAGCAGGATCTCCCACAGCGTGTTGACCGCGGCCATCGAGTAGCCGCGCTCCCTCATGCCTGCGGAGAAGCCCTCGAACATCTTGTCCAGCTCGGACTTCTTCTTCTTGCCCATCGCGCGGCGCAGGATGTCGGCCTGACCCAGGGTGTATCCGGCGAGCTTCTGGGCGATCGCCATCACCTGCTCCTGGTAGACGATCAGGCCGTAGGTCTCGCCGAGGACGTCGGCCAGGGGCTCGGCCAGCTCGGGGTGGATCGCCTCGACGGGCTCACGCCCGGTCTTGCGGCGCGCGTACTTGTTGTGCGAGTCGGCACCCATCGGGCCTGGTCGGTAGAGGGCGCCGACGGCGGAGATGTCCTCGAACGTGTCGGGTCGCATCGAGCGCAGCAGTGCGCGCATCGGGCCGCCATCGAGCTGGAAGACCCCGAGGGTGTCGCCGCGCTGGAGCAGCTTGTAGGTGGCCTCGTCGGTGAGCTCGAGGTCTTCGAGGACGACGGTCTCGCCCCGGTTGGCCTGGATGTTCTTCAGCGCGTCGTCGAGGACCGTGAGGTTGCGCAACCCCAGGAAGTCCATCTTGATCAGCCCGAGGCTCTCGCAGGTCGGGTAGTCGAACTGCGTGATCATGGCGCCGTCGGCGGGGCGCTTGAGCATCGGGATGATGTCGAGCAGCGGCTCGCTGGACATGATGACGCCGGCGGCGTGCACGCCCCACTGCCGCTTGAGGCCCTCGATGCCGATGGCGGTGTCGACGACCCGCTTGACGTCGTGGTCGCCGTCGTAGAGCGAGCGGAACTCGCCGCCCTCCCCGAACCGCGCGTGGGTGGGGTCGAAGATCTCCTGGAGCGGGACGTCCTTGCCCATCACCGAGGCCGGCATCGCCTTGGTGATGCGGTCGCCCATCGCGAACGGGTAGCCGAGGATGCGCGAGGAGTCCTTGACCGCCTGCTTGGCCTTGATCGTGCCGTAGGTGACGATCATCGAGACCCGGTCGTCGCCGTACTTCTCGGTGACGTAGCGGATCACCTCGCCGCGACGGCGCTCGTCGAAGTCGATATCGAAGTCGGGCATCGAGACGCCGGTCGGGGTTGAGGAAGCGCTCGAAGATCAGGCCGTGCACCAACGGGTCGAGGTCGGTGATGCGCATCGCGTAGGCGACCATCGAGCCGGCGCCGGATCCTCGTCCGGGACCGACGCGGATGCCGTTGTTCTTGGCCCAGTTGATGAAGTCGGCGACGACGAGGAAGTAGCCGGCGAACCCCATCGAGGTGATGACGCCGACCTCGAAATCGGCCTGCTTGCGGACGGCGTCCGGGATGCCGTTCGGGTAGCGCACCTTGAGCCCGCGCTCGACCTCCTTGACTAGCCAGGAGTCCTCGTTCTCGCCCTCGGGGCAGGGGAACTTCGGCATGAAGGTGCCGCTGCCCTCGGTGAAGCTGACGTCGCACCGCTCGGCGATGAGCAGCGTGTTGTCGCAGGCCTCGCGCAGGTCGTAGCGGTCGACCCACAGCGCCCGCATCTCCTCGGGCGACTTGAGGTAGTAGCCGTCGCCGGTGAACGCGAAGCGCTGGCCGGGTCCGTCACCGGCGGGGATGTCCATGGTGGAGCCGGAGTTGATGCAGAGCAGGTGCTCCTGCGACGCGGCGTCCTCGCGCATGACGTAGTGGGAGTCGTTGGTGGCTAGCAGTGGGATGCGCAGGTCCTTGGCCAGCCTGCAGCAGTCCGTCTCGCACCCGGTTCTCGATGTCGAGCCCGTGGTCCATCAGCTCGAGGAAGTAGTTCTCGCGACCGAGGATGTCCTGGAAGTCGGCGGCGGTCTGCCGGGCTGCGTCGTAGTTGCCGTAGCGCAGGTGCACTTGGACCTCGCCCGACGGGCAACCGGTGGTGCCGATCAGGCCCTTGCCGTGCGCGGCGAGCAGCTCGCGGTCGGCGCGGGGGTGCTGGAAGAAACCGTCGCGCCAGGCGCCGGTGCTCAGCCGGAACAGGTTGTGCATGCCCTCGGTGGTCTCCGACAGCAACGTCATGTGGGTGTAGGCGCCGCGGCTGGAGACGTCGTCAGGGCCACCGTCGTAGAAGTTGACGCGCTTGCGCTCGAACCGGCTGATGTTGGGGGCGAAGTAGGCCTCGATGCCGATGATCGGCTTGACGCCGGCGGCCTTGCACTTGGCGTAGAACTCATAGGCCCCGAAGACGTTGCCGTGGTCGGTCATCGCGACGGCCGGCATGCCCAGCTCGGCTGTGCGTTCGGCCAGCGCTCCCAGGCGCGCCGCCCCGTCGAGCATGGAGTACTCGGTATGGACGTGGAGATGGGCGAAGGAGTCGCGGGAGCCAGTCGACATGTGGGGTCGGGAGTCCTCGTCGGGTCGTGGTCGGGCGTGGTGCGATGGCTCGGACGGCGCCGGGTTCACGGGGCGTTCGACCTTCGGGGGAAGGCCGTCAGCCTACGTCACGGGCGATCCTGATCGTGACATGTCCCGCCGACATGCCGAGGTGCAGGATCGGCGTGCCACGCCTACCCCAGTAGCCTCACGGACATGAGCGCCAAGGACCTCGAGCACCAGCTCGGGAGCACCCTCCCGGACCGACATCGCGGCGCTCCCCGAGGCCGATCTGGCGCGACTGGCGGAGATGCTGCGCGCGGCGCGACACAGCCAGGCTGCAGCGCTGGCCGACGCCACCGAACAGGGGCTGAGCTTCGTCCCGAGACTGCTGCGCGGGCCGGTCACCAAGGTGCTGTTCCGGTGAGCGAGACGCTGCACAATCGAGCCGAGACGCTCAAGCTGGCCCGCCTGCTCGGCGTCGACGTGACCGAACTGCCGCAGCTGGACGGCGTCCCGTCGACCTCGTTGGCCCAGCTGCGATTGGCCGCGACCGATCGGCTATTCGACGAGAGCGCGCGCGCCTTTGGCCGGATCGGACTGGCGACCAAGCTGGTTCCGAGCCCGATCGTGGCGACCATCGCCGAGAAGGCGTTCGGTCCCCTGCTCTGCGCACGGGCGGCGGGCGCGGTCGACCCGGCCAAGGCGGTCGACGTCGCGCGGCGGCTCTCGCCGGGGTTCCTGGCCGACGTCTCGATCGAGCTCGACCCGAGGCGGGTTGCCGACATCATCGCCGCCGTGCCCGACTCGTTGGTCGCGCCGGTGGCCGAGGAGCTCGGTCGCCGCGGGGAGCACGTGACGATGGGGCGCTTCCTGGCCTTCGTCTCCGACGAGGCCATCGTGGCCGCGATGGGGGTGCTCGAAGGACGAGGACATGCTGCGCACCGCGTTCGTGCTCGAGCACAAGGACAAGCTCGACCACGCGGTCGCCCTGCTGCCGCCCGATCGCGTGCCCGGCGTGCTCGAGCGGGCCTCGGAGCTGGGCCTGTGGGCCGAGGCGCTCGACCTGCTCGACCACCTCTCCGAGGAGCGCCGCGGCCCGATCGCCGACACCCTGGCCGGGCTCGAGCACTCGGTGATCGCCGAGCTGGTGGCGGCAGTGAGCGCAGCCGGACTCTGGGAGAGCCTGCTCCCGATCGTTCGGCTGATGAGCCCCGAGGCATGTGCCCGGCTGGCCGCTGCGCCCGCCTTCCACGACCCGGAGGTACTGGCCGGAATCGTGCAGGCGGCCGCGGCTCACGACCTGTGGCTCGACGTGGTTCCGCTGATCGAGCAGCTGCCGGGCGACGCCGCACTGGGGCGAGCACTGTTGACCGCGATCGCCGACGCGGGGTTGGTGCCGACACTGCTCGAGGTCGCGCCCGACCAGGCCTTGGAGGCCGTCCGCTGTTATGCGGCACGGACGGGCATGACGACCGAGCTCGAGTCAGCCCTCGAAGAGGGCGCGTCCTGACTCGAGCCGCTCGCGCACACCGGCGATCGACCGGTTGAACGGAAACTCGCGGACGACCGCGGGCGAGCGCCGGATCGTGGTGGCGACCCGGCGGGTGAAGCGTTCGAAGCGCGCCTGCTCGGCGGTCGACCAGGGCAGCCGCATCTCCTCACGCAGCGGAGCGGGGAGGAAGCCGGTCGTCAGCCAGATGCGCCGCTGCGCCAGCCAGGTCGGCACGCGTCGTGCCAGGTACTCCAAGCGCACCACGCTCAGCAGATATCGCCGCGTGGCGTCGTCGATGCTGGCCCGGGCCAGACCGGCGTCCCAGAACTCGGCGAAGGCGGCAGAGTCGGGTGGCCAGAGCTCAATCGGCATCTGGCAGCATGCCGCCGAACACGACCCCCTCCCGGTAGAAGGTCTCACGGTCGGCGCCGAGCGGCCCCCAGACTGCCTCGGACGCTTCCTCGAAGCCCCGGTAGATGCAGGCGCCAACCCAACGCTGCAGCTCGGGGTCGAACGCCGAGTAGGTCGGCTCCTCCCCCGGCAGCGAGCGCACCTGGGCGTGCGAGACGTTGGTCGCCTGGCGGAAGGCAGCTCGCTCGGTCGGGTTGCCGCGCACGGCGACGGCGAGGTAGCCGACCGTGGTGCGCCGTCGACGCTCCGGATCGTCGAAGAGCCGGGCGCCGACGACCCGGCTGTCCTTCACGCCGTGCCCGACCTCGGACCACGAGAGCTGCATGATCACGTTGGCAGCGCCGCTCAGCGCCACGAACGGCGTGGCCGCGCGCGCTAGCAAGGGTGTGTGGAAGTGCGTCTACCGGGTTCACGTAGGCGTCCACGTCATCCGGATGTCGGGTTCCTGCTCCTCGTTGGCGCTGCCGTCGGTGCGCTCGACCTCGACCAAGCCGTGCCGGGCGTAGAACGCGCGAGCCGGGGTGTTCACCTCGAAGACCCAGAGCCCGAATCCCTCCGGGTCGCAGCGACTTGGCGAGGTCGAGCAGGATCGACGCCGATGCCGGTGCCAGCATGCCCGGGCGCGACGTACAGGTCGTCGAGCCAGGTCGGGCGTCAGGCGCAGGTAGGCCACGACCGTCTCGTCGACCTCGGCGACCCAGATCTCGTCGTCGCCGGCGAGCAGCCGGGTGATCCACGGGAGGGCCTCGGCGTCGGCGTGGATGCTCGGCGGCATGGCGGCCGAGCGTCGCGAGGCGAGCTGCACCTCGCTGATGCCCGCGGCGTCGTCGGGGGTCGCGGGGCGGACCCAGACGTCGTGGGCCAGACGTCTAGGGTAGATCAGTCGGCACCGCGGATGACCTCGAGCGATCGTGCGAGGTCCTCCGGGTAGGGCGACTCGAACTCGACGTACTGGCCGCCATCGGGGTGCTCGAAGCCCAGCTTGACGGCGTGCAGCCACTGCCGGGTGACGCCGAACCGCTTGGCCAGCGTGGGGTCGGCGCCATAGGTGAGGTCACCGACGCACGGGTGCTTGAGTGCCGACATGTGCACCCGGATCTGGTGGGTGCGGCCGGTCTCGAGGTGCACCTCGAGCAGGCTGGCGAAGCGGTGGGCCTCGAGCGTCACGTAGTGCGTGACACTGGGCCGCCCGCCGTCGAGCACGGCGAAGCGGTGGTCGGCGCCCGGGTGCCTCGCGATCGGGGCGTCGATCGTGCCCTCGTGCGGATCGGGGTGACCCTGCACCAGCGCGTGGTAGGTCTTGTCGACCGTGCGGTGCCGGAAGGCGTTCTTGAGCACCGAGTAGGCATGCTCGGACTTGCAGATCACCATGACGCCCGAGGTGCCGACGTCGAGACGCTGCACGATGCCCTGGCGCTCGGAGGCACCGCTCGTGGCGATGCGGAACCCGGCCCCGGCGAGGTGGCCGACGACCGTGGGGCCGGTCCAGCCAGGCGACGGATGGACGGCGACACCGACGGGCTTGTCGATCACCACGATGGAGTCGTCGTCGTGGATGATCCCGATGCCTTCGACCACCTCCGCCTTGATCTCCAGGGGGTCCACCTCGACGGGAATGGTCACCTCGAGCTGGGTGCCCGGAAGAACCCGATCGCTCTTGCTGACCCCCGCACCGTCGACGAGCACCATGCCTGCGCGCGATCAGGTCGGCGGCCTTGGTGCGCGACAAGCCGAACATCTGGGCCATCGCGGAGTCGACGCGCTCACCGGCGAGCCCGTCGGGCACCGGGAGCGAGCGGAAGTCTGCGGTGGTCATTCGGTCGACTCCCGCGTGGTGGTGCTCTCGTCGGCTGCTCGGTCGCTCGGGGGTCTGTTCGGGAGGCTCCGACTCGCTGACGCGGCCGCCGTCCAGACGGATGCCGCGGATCGCCTGCAGGACGATCAGGCCGGCAGCCACGTTGATGCAGATGTCGGCGACGTTGAAGATCGGCCAGTGGGGCAGCTTCAAGAAGTCGATGACGTGCCCGTGGAAGGCGCCCGGCTCACGGACGATCCGGTCGGTGAGGTTTCCGAGGATGCCGGCGATCAAGAAGCCGAGGCCAGCACCCCAAGCAAGGCTGCCGACCTTGCGCGCGAACCACAGCACGACCAGCGCGGCCACGATGGCGACGCTGGTGAGCACCGGCGTGAACTCGGTGCCGGTGCTGAAGGCTGCCCCGGGGTTGAACGTTAGGCGGAACTGCAGCACCTCCCCGATGAAGCGGACGTCGTCGCGACCGTCGAGCTTCTCCAGGGCGATCGCCTTGGTGACTTGGTCGGTGGCGTAGGCCGCGACCGCGATAGCCAGGAACAGCAGACGGGCCCGGCGCGACCCAGGTGCGACCGGTTCGACGTCGGCTACCGACGTTCCTCGCGCTGCTTGCATGTCATGCACAGTGTGGCACGCGGGAAAGCCATCAGACGCATCTTGCCGATGGGGTTGCCGCACGACTCGCACACGCCGTAGGTGCCGTCGTCGATGCGGGCCAACGCCCGGTCGATCTGGGCGAGCTTGTCCAGCTCGCTGCTCAGCACGGTGAGCTCGTAGTCGCGCTCGAAGCTGCTCGCGCCGAGGTCGGCGGTGTCCTGGCCGGCGCCGTCACCAGAGTCGCGCAGCAGGCCCGACAGCTCGGCCTCGCGGGTCGCCACGATCTCAGAGGAGTGCGCCCGCTGGGCGTGCAGCTCGTCGAGCACCTCCTTCAGCTCGGCCTTGGTCCACGCGCCCTCGCCAGCACCCACCACGAGTGCCGTCACCGCGGTCTTCTTGGCCGGCGCGGTCTTCTTGGCCGGCGCGGTCTTCTTGGCCGGCGCGGTCTTCTTGGCCGGCGCGGGTGCGGCCGCCTTCTTGGCCGGCGCGGTGCGGCGCCTTCTTGGCCGGCGGCGCGCCTTCTTGGCCGGTGCGGCCTTCTTCGCGGGCGCCGCCTTCTTCGCGGGCGCGGCCTTCTTCGCCGGCGCCGCCTTCTTGGCCGGGTGCGGCCTTCTTCGCCGGTGCCGCCTTCTTCGCCGGCGCGGCCTTCTTCGCCGGCGCGGCCTTCTTCGCCGGCGCGGCCTTCTTCGCCGGCGCCGCCTTCTTCGCCGGCGCCGCCTTCTTCGCCGGCGCCGCCTTCTTCGCCGGCGCCGCCTTCTTCGCCGGCGCCGCCTTCTTCGCCGGCGCCGCCTTCTTCGCCGGCGCGGCCTTCTTCGCCGGTGCGGCCTTCTTCGCCGGGCCGCCTCTTCGCGGCGCGGCCTTCCTGGCGGGCGAGCGGGTCAGGGCCTTGCGCGCGACCTGCGCCAACTTGCGCGTGCTGCGAACCATCGGTGCGCCTTCCACTGGCCACGGCCTCTCCAAGTGCCACGGGCGGCACGAAGGCTATCTGCCAGTCGTGAGCGCTTCAACGAGGCGCACCGGCGGGCGAGCAGCAATCACGCGTCCCATGAGACCCACTCCCCGCCAGTCACTGCACTTCCCGGCCGGAATCGCCCTGGAAGTGCAGCGATCCCCGGCTAGCCGGGGATCGCTGCAGCACGTGCTCGGGCGGGGGCTGGATCAGCTGTCTTCCTCGCCGAGGATCGACCGAAGGCGCTTGGGAGCGGCGTCGCTCTGCGGCATCTGCGGCTCGCCGGAGGCACCGAGGGCCTCGAGCTGCTGGGTGAAGTAGCTGCGCAGCCGCGAGCGGTACTCGCGCTCGAAGGAGCGGAGGTTCTCGACCTCGACGTTGAGCTTGTCGCGCTCCTTCTCGAGGTCACCGAACAGCTGGGCGCGACGCTCGGCGGTCTCGGAGTCGAGCATCGAGGCGCGGGTGCGGGCGTCGGACTCGACCCGGTCGGACTTCGACTTGGATTCGCTCTCGAGGCGCTCGGCCTTGGTGCGGGCCTCGCCGATGATCTTGTCGGCGTCGTTCTTGGCTTCTTCGACGAGCTCGTCGGCGTTGCGCGTGGCGATCTCGAGCAGTCGGGCCGCCGCGTTGGAGGCCTGCGGGACCGTCTCGACCCGGATCGTCTCGATCTCGGCCGGCGTGCGCGGCAACGACGGGCTCGGGGGTGGCCGGCGTCTCGGCCTTGGCCGGCTCCGGCTCGGGGGTCGGCGTCGGCGCGTAGAGCGGTGCCGGGCTCTCGGCCGTGTTCGAGACCGAGGACCCGGACTGCGCCGCGGTCAGCTTCGAGCGCAGGTCGTCGTTCTCCTTGGTCAGTCGTGCCAGCTCCGCCTCGACCTCGTCGAGGAACTGGTCGACCTCGCCCATGTCATAGCCCTCACGGAGCCGGACGGGAGTGAACCTCTTGTTACTCACGTCCTCAGGCGTCAACGGCATGACTTCACCCAATTCATTGGTTGTTCGAAACAGTGGATCTGCCCCAGCACTTTAGCGCCTGTGTGGTGCAGATGTGACCAGGCATCGTCAGTGTGACCAGCCCCGAATGGTCGGGCCAGTGGGGCCCAACGGTCTAGTCAAGCAGATAGACGTCGTTGAGCCGCAGCAGGACGTAGGCCCCGATGAAAACGATCAGAAAGCTGAGGTCGAGGGCGAAGTTGCCCAGGCGCAGCGGGGGGATGATCCGACGAAACGCCTTCAACGGCGGGTCGGTGGCGGTGTAGACGCCCTCGAGCCCGACCAGCAGGACGCCGCGCGGGCTCCAGGAGCGCGCGAA
This sequence comes from uncultured Actinomycetota bacterium, assembly GCA_963781575.1. Lineage (GTDB taxonomy): Bacteria > Actinomycetota > Actinomycetes > Propionibacteriales > Nocardioidaceae > Nocardioides. The sequence goes on from CAWAGM010000011.1 coordinate 18,128, forward strand.
GACCTGCACCCAGTCAACGATGAAGCGCACCCACATGAAGGCGATGAAGACCGTCAGGACCACGTGGATGACGAGTCCGACTACGTTCAAAGAAAGACCTCAGGACTGGTTGAAGAAACCACCCTCGGCGATCAGCTGCTTGTCCTCAGCTGCGACCGAGACGTTCGGTGGCGAGAGTAGGAACACCTTGTTGGTGACCCGGTCCAGAGTGCCACGGGTGGCAAAGATCAACCCAGCCGCGAAGTCGACCAGGCGCTTGGCGTCGGCGTCGTCCATCTCGGTGAGGTTCATGATCACCGGGGTGCCCTCGCGGTAGTTCTCACCGACGATGCGCGCCTCGTTGTAGTTGCGCGGGTGCACCGTGGTGATCTTCGAGAGCTCAGCGACCGTCTGCGTCGGCTGGCGGCACGGCCTGCGGACGACGGCGCTCGGCGAGGTCGGCAACCGGAGCCGGTCGACCCTCCGATCGTCGCGTGCGGGCGGCCTGCACGGGAGCGGTCTCGGCGGTCTCGTAGTCACCGTCGAGGTCGTACCCGTCGTAGCGGCCGGTGTCCTCGAGCAGGCCGAGGTACTCACCGATCCTGCGCATCGCACCGCTCATGACAACTTGCCTCCGCTAGTCAGGCAGCCCCCGGTCGGGAACGTGCTCACCGTCGATTCGACCCTACTGGACATGAGGCCTCGATCCGAGGACCGCGGAGCCGACGCGCACGTGTGTCGCGCCGTGTTTGACGGCGTCCTCGAGGTCGGCGCTCATGCCCGCCGAGAGCCAGGTGGCCTCGGGGTGCTCGCGCAGGAACTCGCCGCGGACCTCGGCCAGCCGCGCGAACGCCGCGGTCGGCTCCTCCCCCAGCGGCGCCACCGCCATCAGGCCCCGCAACCGCAGCCCGGGGCATCGCAGCGACGGCGTGCGCCAGCTCGGCCAGATCGGCTGGCGCCACTCCGGCGCGGTGGTCGGCCCCGGGCGGGTCGAGGCTGACCTGGAGCGTGACATCGAGATCGCTGCCGCGCTCCTGCGCGCCCCGCGCGAGGGGTGCGACCAGCTTGCGGCGGTCGAGTGACTGGACGACGTCGGCATAGGTCGTGACCGCGGACGGCCTTGTTGCTCTGCAGAGCACCGACGAAGTGCCACCGCAGATCGAGGTCGGCGCACTCCTGCGGCCTTGGCGAGCGCCTCCTGGTGACGGTTCTCGGCGACGTCGGTGACGCCGAGGTCAGCGAGGATCCGCACGTCCGATGCCGGGAAGAACTTCGTGACCACCACGAGCTGCACGTCGTCGTCAGGTCGGTCGGCGCCCACGCAGGCGTCGCTGATCCGCTGACGAACGACGTCGAGCGCGGCGCTGATCTCGGACTCACGGCTCATGCGGGGTCCCCTCGTCGTCGGGTCTCATGCGTGCAACCTCACCAGACCAGCCAACCGGCCGGACCGCGCGCCGTCGCGCCGGTAGGAGAAGAGGTCGGTCCGACTCCCGCGTGCAGACCGAGGCGTCGACCACCCGCACCTGCTCGGTCTCGAGCTGGGCACGGACGCCGGCGCCGAGGTCGAGGGACGGCGTGCCCCACGACGTGGTTGCCCGGGTCTGCGGCACCACGGCGGCCACGTCGCGCTGCAGGTCGCCAGGGACCTCGTAGCAGCGGCCGCACACGTGGGGGCCGATCCAGGCGGTGAAGTCGGAGCCGCCCAACGCGCGCAGCGCGGCGACGGTCTCGGTGACGACTCCACTGCGTACGCCCTCGCGGCCTGCGTGGGCTGCGCCGACGACGCCGACCTGGGGATCGGCGATGACCACGGGCACGCAGTCGGCGGCCCGCACCAGCAGGACGACGTCCGACCGATTGGTGACCAGGCCGTCGCCACGCTCGCGTCCGGCCGCTGGGGTCGGCGGTGACCACGACGGCGCTGTGCACCTGGCTGAGGTCGACCACGGGGAGCCCTGGGGCGAAGTCGTCGAGCACCCGGGCGAGGTTCGTGCGCAGGGCGTCATCGTCGTCGTCACCCGAACCCCCAGGGATGGCCAGGTTCAGGGACTCGAAGGGGACGCGACTGACCCCGCCGTGCCGGTCGGTGAAGGCCAGCTCGACGGGGCCGAGGCGCTCGCGAAAGTGGTACAGAGTGGTCAGCTCACTTGAGGAAGTCGGGCACGTCCAGGTCGTCGTCGTCGAAGCTCGACCCCGACTGCCCAGACGGTGCAGGGGTCGAGTGGCTCGGGGAGCGGGGGCCCCGGCGGTGACTTCCTGCCTCTCGGCCTCGGGCTGGCGAGCCGGAGTCGTGCTCGGCGTCGTGCCCGGCGTCGTACGAGCCGCGTTGCTGGCGCCGGTGTTGCCGCGCAGCGAGGCGCCCTCCTCGCGCTTCTTGGGCTGGCCGCCGTCGAAGCCGGCTGCGATGACGGTGACTCGCACCTCGTCGCCGAGAGCGTCGTCGATGGTGGCGCCGAAGATGATGTTGGCGTCGGGGTGAGCGGCGTCGGCGACCAGTGCTGCCGCCTCGTTGATCTCGAAGAGGCCGAGGTCGGAGCCACCGGCGATCGAGAGGAGCACGCCGTAGGCGCCGTCGATCGAGGCCTCGAGCAGGGGGCTGGAGACGGCCATCTCGGCGGCGGCCACCGAGCGGTCCTCACCGCGGGCGGAGCCGATGCCCATCAGTGCCGAACCAGCATTGGCCATGACCGACTTCACGTCGGCGAAGTCGAGGTTGATCAGGCCCGGCGTGGTGATCAGGTCGGTGATGCCGGAGACACCCTGCAGCAGCACCTGGTCGGCCTGGTGGAAGGCGTCGAGCACCGAGACGTTGCGGTCGCTGATCGAGAGCAGCCGGTCGTTGGGGATGACGATGAGGGTGTCGACCTCCTCGCGGAGCTGGGCGATGCCCTCCTCGGCGGAGTTGGCCCGACGGCGTCCCTCGAAGGCGAACGGCCGGGTGACGACTCCGATGGTCAGCGCACCGAGGGAGCGCGCGATGCGAGCCACGACCGGCGCGCCGCCGGTTCCGGTGCCGCCGCCCTCGCCCGCGGTCACGAAGACCATGTCGGCCCCCTTGAGGACCTCCTCGATCTCGTCGGCGTGGTCGTCGGCCGCCTGGCCGCCGACGCTCGGGTCGGCTCCGGCACCGAGGCCGCGGGTGAGCTCGCGGCCGATGTCGAGCTTCACGTCGGCGTCACTCATGAGCAGCGCCTGGGCGTCGGTGTTGATCGCGATGAACTCGACGCCCTTGAGGCCGACCTCGATCATCCGGTTGACGGCGTTCACGCCGCCACCGCCGATGCCCACGACCTTGATGATGGCCAGGTAGTTCTGTGCAGCAGCCACGGCGGCTTCACCTCTCCGATTGGATGTGTGTGCGGGTGATGTGTGCGGGAGTCCGACGATCGAGCCTCAACTGTGACCCTCAGGCTGAGGGTTATAGTTATGTCAACCTCGTCGTGGTGACGACAGTAGGCAGCGACCGCCTCCACGTCGGTGCGACACGCCGCGCGAGGTCGAGTCGGCGTACGTTTGACGCCGACTCAGCGCAGCACTCGGGTCAGCCGGAGGTGGTGGGCTGGCCCGGAACGCTGACGTCGTAGACCTGGGCACGCCGCTGCAGCAGGGCGAGCAACACCTCGCCCTTCGCGGCCGACTCCTCCGCGCTCCCCCACCGCACGGTGCGGCCGTCGCGCAGCGCGAGGTTGATCTCGTCGATGCTGACCAGCTCGAGGTGGTCGACGATCGCCGAGACCTCGGGGGGCAGCGCAGCGACGACGGCGACGGCCTCCTGCAGGGCCTCCACGTCGGTGGCGTCGCTGGTCTCGATCAGGGGAAGCTCTCGCGGGACCCGGCGGAAGCTGCGGAACACGATGCCCTCGGCGTCCACGGCGCGGAACGAGCCGGCACGCTCGATCACGGCCAGCGGCTCGCGCTCGACGATCTTGATCAGGACGTCGTGCGGCCAGCGCCGCGAGACGTCGACCTCGCGCACGTCGGCGAGCGAGGCGACCCGGCGCTCGATGGCGTCGAGGTCGACGGTGGCCAGCGGGCCCCCGGTCGGGACGTCGGCCGCGGCCAGCACCGTGGCCTCGTTGAGGTTGCGCGCACCCAGCCACCTGGGCGCCCTCGACGGCGAGCTGGTCGGAGAAGTAGACGGTGTAGATCCCACCGCCGACCAGGCAGAGCACCACGAAGGCGGCCAGCAGGTAGCGCCAGGCCAGCCAGCGGCGAGCCCACTGACGTCGGTGGAAGCGTCGACGCGAGCGTTCCTCGGCGGAGAGTCGCTGCCGCCGTCGGGGCTCCCTAGCCATCGGTGCCTCCCAACAGCGCCAGCACCCGCGGCCCCACCTCGGTGACCGTGCCGGCGCCGAGGGTCAGCACCAGGTCGCCCGGGGCGGCCCGGTCGACGAGGGCCTGGGCCGCGCCGTCGAGGTCGGTGACCGCCACGTGACCGGGCGCGAGCGGCACGGCGTCGGCGACGGTCGCAGCGGTGACCGCCGGGTCGGCAACCTCGCGAGCCAGGTAGATCTCGAGCACCACCACGTCGTCGGCGGCACCGAGCTCGATTCCCATCTGGGCTCCGAAGATCCGCGTGCGGGAGACGAGGTGAGGCTGGAACGCAACGACCAGCCGGCCGGTCCCGGCGAGGATCCGGGCCGCCTGGAGGTCGCCGGCGATCTCGGTCGGGTGGTGGGCGTAGCTGTCGTAGACGCGAATGCCGGCAGCCTCGCCCTTGAGCTCCATGCGGCGCCGGGTGCCGGTGTACCCCTCGATGCCGGCACGCAGGTCGTCGGCAGCGAAGCCCAGCTCGATGCCGGCGGCCAGCGCTGCAAGCGCGTCGGCGACGTAGTGGTCACCGGGCGACCACAAGGTGACGCCCTCGAGCGCCTCTGGTCCGACGTCGGCGACGCCGGGGTGGGCCGACACGGTGACCACGCGTCGTCCGGCCGCACGGTGGCGCTCGGCGAGAGCTGCGGCGCCGGGGTCGTCGATGCAGCAGACCAGGAAGCCGCCGGGCGCGATCCGGTCGGCGAACTCGTCGAAGGCTGCGACGTACGCCTCCTCGGTGCCCCACTGGTCGAGGTGGTCGGCATCGACGTTGGTCACGATGGCGGCGGCTGGCTCGTAGACCAGGAAGGCGCCGTCACTCTCGTCGGCCTCGGCCACGAAGAGGTCGCTGCCGCCGACCGCTGCATTGACGCCGGTGGCGGCCAGCTCACCCCCGATCGCGTACGTCGGGTCGGCACCGGCGGCTTGCAGGGCCACGGTGAGCAGCGAGGTGGTGGTGGTCTTGCCGTGGGTGCCGGCGACCGCGACCACCCGGCGCTCGACCATCAGCGAGGCCAGACCGGCCGATCGCGGCAGCACACGTAGACCGCGGCGCACCGCCTCGACGTACTCCGGGTTGTCGTCGTTGATGGCCGTCGAGACGATCAGGGTGTCGGCGCTCCCGAGGTGGTCGGCGTGATGGCCTACCGCGACCCGAGCTCCCAGGTCGCGCAACGCGGCCAGGGTGGGGCTATCGGAGCCGTCGCTGCCGCTGACCGTCAGGCCGCGCCCCAGCATCAGCCGGGCGATGCCCGACAGCCCGGCGCCGCCGATGCCGACGAGGTGCACGTGGCCGAGGTCGTCGGCCGCGTCGATGCTCTCCGGCACCGGCACTCTCACCGGGAGGCCTCCTCGGCCACGATCGCGGCGAGCTTGTCGTCGGCGTCGCGCGGCACGAGACCCGAGGCGGCAGCGCTCATCGCCGCGAGGCGAGCAGGGTCGGTGGCCAGGGCGGGGATGTTCGCTGCGACCCACTCCACGGTCAGGTCGCCGTCGGCGACCATCAGGGCTCCCCCGGCCTCGACGACCGGCTTGGCGTTGAGGGCCTGCTCGCCGTTGCCGATCGGCAGTGGCACGAACACCGCCGGCACTCCCGTGCATGCGGCTTCGGTGAGGCTGGAGGCCCCCGAGCGGCAGATCATCAGGTCGGCTGCGGCGAGCGCGAGGTCCATCCGGTCGACGTAGTTCAGGACGACGTACGGCGCGCCGGCGGGCTCGGGCTCGGCCTCGCCGTTCGGGCCGACGACGTGAAGCACCTGGACGCCGGCCTCGCCCAGTGCCCGGGCCGCACCCGAGACCGACTGGTTGAGCCGGCGTGCACCCTGCGAACCGCCCGTGACGACCACCGTGGGTCGGTCGGGGTCGAGACCGAAGAAGGCCCGGGCCTCCGCGCGTGACGCCGCGCGGTCGAGCTGGGAGATCATCCGGCGGATCGGCAGCCCGACGTACTCGGCGTGGCGCAGGTCGGTGTCAGGGAAGCTCACCGCGACGCGACGCGCCACGCGGGCCCCGACCCGGTTCGCCAGGCCAGGCAAGGTGTTCTGCTCGTGCACGACGATCGGCAGCTTGCGGCGCCGAGCCGCCAGGTAGGCCGGGATCGACACGTAGCCGCCGTAGCCGACCACGACGTCAGGGCGCACCCGGTCGAGCACCGCATGGGTCTCCTTGACGGCCTGCCGCAGCCGCAGCGGCACCCGGGCCAGCTCGGCGTTGGGCTTGCGCGGCAGCGGCACCGGGGTGACCAGCTCGAGCGCGTACCCCGCCTCGGGCACCACCCGGTTCTCCAGTCCGCGGGGCGTGCCGAGACAGGTGATCTCGACATCGGGGTCGAGCCGACGCAGGGCGTCGGCGGTGGCGAGCAGGGGCGAGGTGTGGCCGGCGGTACCGCCGCCGGCGAGAAGGACGCGCATAGCGGTTCGAAACTACCGGCGCGCGGCGAGCCCGGCCGACCGCACCCGTCGACGCTGGGCCAGCGCACGCGCCGCCTCGGGCTCGCGCCGCGCGAAACCGACGAGCAGGCCGAGCGCTGCGAGCGTGGGCACCAGGCTCGAGCCGCCGTAGGAGACCAGCGGGAGCGGGATGCCGATGACGGGCAGCAGGGTGAGAACCATGCCGATGTTGATGATCATCTGACCCATCAGCCAGACGATGATGCCGAAGGAGGCGTAGCGCACGAACGGGTCGCTGGTCTGACGTGCGATGCGCAGTGCCGAGTAACTGATGGCCAGGAACAACCCGATCACGAGCAGGGTGCCCACCAGGCCGAGCTCCTCGCCGAGGACGGCGAACACGAAGTCGGTGTGCGCCTCGGGCAGCGAACCCCACTTCTGCTGGCTGGCCCCGATGCCCTGGCCGAAGACGCCGCCGCTCGACATCGCGTAGAGACCGTGCGCGCCCTGCCAGCCGGTGCCGTGGAAGTCCTTGAACGGATCGACGAACGTGGTGATCCGCTCGAGTCGCTCGGCGTCGGTGGCGGCCAGGCCGAGGGCGAGCGTGCCGATGAGCATGCTGGCCAGGACGAAGAGCCGGGCGGGTGCGCCGACCACCCAGAGCATGCCGATCAGGATGGCGAAGAGCACCAGCGCGGTGCCGAGGTCACGTCCGACGATGACCAACCCGGTGGCCAGGAGCATGCCGGGCACCACCGGCACCATCATCTGGTGCAGGCTGTCGAGGCGGCGTTCCTTGTTGGCGTAGATGTGGGCAGCCCAGACGACGAGCGAGAGCTTGGCGATCTCGGAGGGCTGGATGATCAGCGGACCCAGCGCCAGCCAGTTCGTGTTTCCGTTGCGCTCGACGCCCATGAACGCGGTGAGCAGCAGCAGGATCAGGGAGACCGAGAAGGCGGGGTAGGCCAGGTTGCGGATCAGTCGGTGGGAGACGCGGCTGGCAACGAACGCGGCTGGCACACCGACCACGACCCACATCAGCTGGCGCCGCACGATCGTGTAGGAGTCACCGGTGGCCTTGAACGAGAAGACGCTGGAGGCGCTGAGCACCATGATCAAGCCGATGGTGAGCAGCAGCGCAGACGCACCGAGCAGCAGGTAGTAGGTGGTCAGCGGCCGGTCGAGAGCCTCGCGCAGGCTGCCGGTCCAGGAGCGCGGACGCGGGGCAGCGTGGGAGTGACGGCGGCGGGTCTGCTCGGGCTGGACCGTGGTCACCCGTGCCTCCTTGCTGTGCGCCGCTCCGGGGAAGAGTCCTGCTGCTTGTGCTGGTGGCCAGTGGTCGAGCCGGTTCCGGACCGCGGTGGCGAACGCGTCACCCCGGGCCTTGTAGTCGCTGAACTGGTCCTGAGACGCACAGCCCGGTGCCAGGAGCACCGTGTCGCCGGGCGCGACCACCGAGGCAGCCGCGTCGACGACCCGCCGCATCAGCGCCAGTCCATCGACTACGCCCTCAGTGTCGTCGGGGTCGACGGGGATCACCCGCACATCGGGCGCGTGTCGCGCCAGCGCCTCGGCGACGACGTCGCGGTCGCGGCCGATCAGGACGGCCGCCTTGAGCCGGGTGCCGACCGAGCGGACGAGCTCGTCGAAGCGTGCCCCCTTGGCCAGGCCGCCGGCGACCCACACGACGGGGTCGTAGGACTGCAGCGACGACTGCGCCGCGTGGGGGTTCGTGGCCTTGGAGTCGTCGATCCAGGTGACCCCACCAGCGGAGCCGACCACGGCGATGCGGTGGCCGTCGAGGCGGAAGGTGCGCAGTCCGTCGCGCACTGCTTGCTGGCTCACGCCGTGCGCCCGGGCCAGCGCTGCGGCCGCCAACGCGTTCGCCACCACGTGTGGAGGCGGCACGCCACCGTCGGGGGCCAGGTCGGCGATCGTGCAGAGCTCGGCGGCGCTGCTGGAGCGCTCCTCGATGAAGGCGCGGTCGACGAGGAGGTCCTCGACGAGACCGAGCATGCCGACGCCGGGCATGCCGAGGGTGAAACCGATCGCCCGAGCGCCGTCGACCACCTCGGCCTCGCGGACGAGCTCCTCGGTGACCGGGTCGGCCACGTTGTAGACGCAGGCACGCTTGGCCTGGTGGAAGACCCGGCCCTTGTCGGCCGCGTAATCGGCCATGCCGTTCGGGCCGGAGTACCAGTCGAGGTGGTCCTCGGCGACGTTCAGGACCGCGGCGGACTCAGCACTCATCGAGTGGGTGTAGTGCAGCTGAAAGCTCGACAGCTCCACGGCGAACACGTCGTAGGGCGCGGGGTCCATCACCGCCTCGACGATGGGCAGACCGACGTTGCCCACGGCGACGCTGCGCAGCCCGGCGGCGCGCAGGATCGAGTCGAGCATCTGCACGGTGGTGGTCTTGCCGTTGGTGCCGGTGACGCACAACCACGGTGCGGGGTTCTCGGGATCGCGCAGCCGCCAGGCCAGCTCGACCTCACCCCAGACCGGGATGCCGCGGGCGGCCGCCTGGGCCAGCAGCGGCGCGTCGGGGCGGAACCCGGGCGAGGTAACGAGGACGTCGACGTCGGCGGGCAACGCCTGCGTGGCACCGGCGTGAATGTCGACGCGGGCGCCGAGCACCTCGAGCAGCTCGGCCTTCTCCAGCTGGGCCGGCGTGGCCGAGTCGGCGAGCGCGATCACCCGGGCGCCGAGGTGGGTCAGGTTGTCGGCGGCTGCGAACCCGGACACACCGAACCCGGCGACCGCAGCCCGGACGCCGTCCCAGGAATCAGTGCGACCGAGGTGGCCCACCCGATCGGCGCCGGTCACAGCCTGGCGACCCACTCGGCGTAGAAGACGCCCAGACCTGCGGCGACGAAGAGGCCGGTGATGATCCAGAACCGGATCACGACGGTGACCTGTTCCCAGCCGAGCATCTCGAAGTGGTGGTGCAACGGGGCGATGCGGAAGACGCGGTGTCCTGCCTTGACGCGGAAGATCGTGCGGAACAGTGCGCTGGAGCGACTCGCCTTGAAGGTGCCGACCTGGATGACCACCGACAGCGTGATCATCACGAAGAGACCACCCAGCAGCAGCAGGAGCAGCTCGGTGCGGGTCAGGATCGCGAACCCGGCAAGGGCTCCGCCGAGACCCAACGACCCGGTGTCACCCATGAAGATCGCCGCGGGCGAGGCGTTCCACCACAGGAAGCCGAAGCAGGCGCCGGTGACAGCGGCCGCGATGATCGCGAGGTCGAGCGGGTCGCGGACGTTGTAGCACTGCGAGCTCGGGTCGTCCTGGCAGAACTGGTTGTACTGCCAGATGTTCACCAGCGTGTAGGCCGCGAAGACCATCATGCAGGACCCGGCAGCCAGCCCGTCCAGGCCGTCGGTGAGGTTGACGGCATTGCTGGCGCCGGTGGTGATCACCCAGATCAGCAGCACGGCGAGGATCGCCGGGAGTGTCAACCAGTCGATCTCGCGTAGGAACGACACCTTGTCGCTGGCCGGTGTGCGCCCGTTGGAGTCCTCGAGCCAGGGCGAGAGCGCCAGGGCACCGAAGGAGACGCCGATGATCGTCTGGCCGATCATCTTGGCCTTGCTTCGCAGGCCCAGGCTGCGCTGCTTGGAGATCTTGATGAAGTCGTCGAGGAAGCCGACGAGGCCCATGCCGATGAAGAGGTAGAGCAGCAGCCAGGCCGAGGCAGAGGGCCCGGTCCAGGTGATCAGCTTGGCCGCGAAGTAGCCCACCACCGTGGCGGTGATGATGACGACGCCGCCCATGGTCGGGGTGCCGCGCTTGGTGTGGTGCGAGGTCGGACCGTCGTCGCGGATCTCCTGGCCGTAGCCCCACCGCGTGAAGTAGGTGATGGCGACGCGAGTGCCGAGCAGGGAGATCAGCAGCGAGAGGCCGCCGCCGAGGAGGATCGCCTTCATGGCGCTGAGCTCTCCCCTTCCTGGTCGGAATGTGTCTCGTCGAGCAGCCGGTCGGCCACCCACTCCAGTGCCGCTGCTCGTGAGGCCTTGACCAGCACGACGTCGGCGGCGTCCGCATTCTTCCGCACCCACTCCAGAGCTGCGTCGCGCCCCGCCGCTCGCACCACGTCGACGTGCGATCCGACGCCCCCCCAACGATGCCGCCAGCGATGCCCTCAGCGATGTCGCCGGCAGCCTCGCCCACGACGACCACAACGTCGATGCCTGCCTCGGCCGCCCGGACACCCACCTCGCGGTGCCCGGCGTCGTGCTCGGCACCGAGCTCCTTCATCTCCCCCAGCACCGCGATGGTGCGCCCGGTGCGGGACCTCCCAAGGCTCGCCAGCGCGTGGAGCGCAGCCGTCATCGAGGCCGGGTTGGCGTTGTAGGCGTCGTTGAGCACGCGCAGTCCGTCGGACCGGTCGTGCAGCTCCATCCGCCACGGCGAAGCGCTCCGGGCGGTCGACAGCGCCGCTGCGACCACCGGCAGACGCAGGCCGCGACCGATGCCGACAGCGGCGGCAGCGGCTGCGTTGGCCACCTGGTGCTCGCCGGTCTGGAGCAAGGAGACCTGGCACCACTCGTTGTCGTAGCCCAGCTCGAACGAGGCTCGGCCGAGGTCGTCGAGCCGGACGTCGCGCCAGCTGACGTCGCCGGCCAGCCCGAAGGTGAGGACCCATGCCTGGGTGCGGCCGGCCATCGCCGACACCCGCGGGTCGTCGGCGTTCAGCACCGCGACACCGCTCGGCGCCAGTGACTCGACGATCTCGCCCTTGGCGGCCGCGATCGCCTCGACTCCGCCGAACTCACCGATGTGCGCGGTGCCGACGTTGAGCACGACCCCGGTCTGAGGCGGCGCGATCTCGCACAGGTAGGCGATGTGCCCGACACCGCGGGCGCCCATCTCGACCACGAGGTGCTCGGTGTCGGCGTCGGCGCGCAGCACTGTGAGAGGCACTCCGATCTCGTTGTTGTTGTTGGCCGCCGTCGCCACGGTGGGGCCCACGGAGCCCAGCACGTGGGCGAGCAGGTCCTTGGTGCCGGTCTTGCCCTGGGATCCGGTCAAGGCCACCACGTCGACGTCCACCCGGTCGAGCACGTGCCGCGCGAGGCGGCCCAGGGCGACCACCGGGTCGGCCACGACCACCGTCGGGGCCTCGGTCGGACGGCTGCCCAGCACGGCATGGGCACCGGTCGGCGAAGTCGTGACCGTCGACGCGCTCGCCCACGACGGCCACGTAAGCCCTCGGTCGACCGGCGTTCGACTGTCGACGTAGGCAGCGCCCTCGACGACGAGGGCCGCGTCGCCGTGCAGCTCGCCGCCGACGACGCCGGCGATCTCGTCGAGACGCATGGGGATCACGGGGCACGCCCTCATCGGTCAGCCAGCGCCGCGCGCACGACCTCGCGGTCGTCGAAGGGATGGACGACGCCGTCGATCTCCTGCCCGGTCTCATGACCCTTCCCAGCGACGAGCACGACGTCCCCCGGCCCGGCCAGGGCGATCGCGTGGACGATCGCAGCCCTGCGGTCACCGGTCTCACGCACCTCGGCGGAACCGCCCTCGGCGCCAGCAGCACGCCGCCGGATCACGGCGGGATCCTCGGTGCGCGGGTTGTCGTCGGTGACGATGAGGACGTCGGCGAGCCGGGCGGCGATCTCGCCCATCATCGGGCGCTTGCCGGGGTCGCGGTCGCCGCCGGCACCCAGCACCACCAGCACCCGCCCGCCGGCCCCGTCGGCCAGTGGGCGCAGCGCAGTGATCGCGGCCTCGACGGCATCGGGCTTGTGGGCGTAGTCGACGATGACGAGGAACGTCCTGGCCGCGCCTCGACCCGCTCGAGCCGGCCCGGGCACGCCCGCGCGCGAGCCGGCCACCGCTCGCGGCCACGGCGGTGCGCGGTCGAATCCGGCCTCGGCGCGGCTGCGATCGCCGCGAGGGCATTCTCGACGTTGAACGCACCGGGCAGCGACACGCGCGCTCGGATGGCTGCATGCCGCCGGGCCAGTCGACGGCGAAGCGACGAGCCTTCGTCCTCGGCGTGACGTCGAGGCGCGGTCCAGTCGGCCTCGGCGCCGCGTGCGGAGAACGTGCGCACCGGGATCGTCGCCTCGCGGACGAGCCGACGTCCGTGCTCGTCGTCGATGTTGACCAGGGCGAGCGCGGGCCCGCTCGGGGGTGAAGAGCGAGGCCTTGGCGCGGTAGTAGTCCTCGACGTCGGCGTGGAAGTCGAGGTGGTCGCGGCCCAGGTTGAGGAAGACCGCGACGTCGAACACGACGCCGTCGACGCGCCCCATGACCAAGGCGTGGCTGGACACCTCCATGGCGCACGCCTCGACGGCCTGCTCGCGCATCACGGCGAAGAGCCCGTGCAGGTCGGGGGCCTCGGGGGTGGTGAGGGTGGTCTTCACCTCGACGCCGGCGATGCGGGTGCCGACGGTGCCGATCGACCGCGGCGCGCACGCCCGCTCCCTGCGAGACCGGCCTCGGCCAGCCGAGTGGTCGTGGTCTTGCCCTGCGTGCCGGTCACGCCGATCATCCGCATCGACGCCGCTGGCTCGCCGTAGAGCAGCGCGGCGAGCGCGCCCAGCAGCGCGCGGGGCTCGTCGACGACCACGACCGGCACGCCGTCGGGCACGCGGGCCGCGGTCGGCGCCGGCCTGCGTCGGTGAGCACCGCGACGGCACCGGCCTCGACGGCGGCGGCCGCGAAGTCGACGCCGTGCACGCGGGCGCCGGGCAGGGCGGCGTAGAGGTCGCCGGGGTGGACCCGCTGCGAGCTGAGGGTCAGCCCGGTGACGGACACCTGGTCGTCGCCGACGATCCGGGAGGTGCGTCGCCGTGCGGTGAGCCAGGCGGCGAGGCCCACCAGCGTCGTGCTGGGGGGATGCTGCGGTCGGCTCGTCTGCGCGGGCCGCTCTCCATGGCCCCAGCCTTCACCACTCGACGGGAGGCGCGAGGGCCGGGTGCCGGTCGGGGGAACGCCGTAGCGGCGCAGGGTGTAACCCATCAGCTTGGAGAACGCCGGGCCGGCGACCGAGCCACCGCCACCGCCGTTGCGCGGATTCTGCACGACCACGTAGATCGTGAAGCGCGGGTCGTCGGCCGGCGCGAAACCGGCGAAGGAGACGGTGAAGGTGCCGTCGTAGCAGCCGCACTCGGCCCCCACCCGCTGCGCGGTCCCGGTCTTGCCGGCCACCCGGTAACCGGGCACGGCCGCCCTCGGCGCGACGCCGGCCTCGGGGTCGATGACCCGCTCCATCATCAACATCGTCTGCCGAGCAGCGTCCGGGCTCACGACCTGGCGGGTCCTCGCGGCGTCGGAACCGACCTGGACTCCGTTGTCGGTGATCGCTGACCCGCGCACGAGGCTCGGGTCGACGCGTACCCCGCCGTTGGCAATGGTGTTGACCGCCGCGGCCATCTGCAGCGCGTTGACCGACAGCGACTGGCCGAACGCGATGCGGTCGGCGGTCTGGCTGGTCCACAGGTCGCCGTCCGGCAGGAGGCCCTTGGTCTCGCCGCCGAGCCCGACGTCGGTCTTCTGACCCAGCCCGAAGCTGGTGAGGTAGCGGCGCAGCTCGCGACCCGGAACTCGTCGGCGGCCATCACGGTGCCGATGTTCGACGACTTGGCAATGATGCCGGCCAGCGTGAGGCGAAGCGTGCCGTGCACGAAGTAGTCGTTGATCGGGCGGTCCTGGCGTTGCAGGACCGGCGGAACCTCGAAGCGTGTCTTGTTGGTGACCTTGCCGGCATCGATGAGGCCGGCGACGGTGAGCACCTTCTCGACCGAGCCGGGCTCGTAGGCGTCGCTGAGCGACGCGCGAGGTGTAGTTCGACTCCGGGGACTTGTCGGGCGCGAGGCGTCGTACGTCGGGTAGTCGGCCAGGGCGAGCACCTCGCCGGTGCGGGAGTCCAGGACGACCGCGAAGCCGGAGTCGGCGCGAGCTCCGCGCACGCGTCTGGCGCAGCATGCGTTGGGCGTACCACTGCAGGTCGCGGTCGATCGTGGTGCGGAGGTCGTTGCCGTCGCGGGCGGGCACCACGGTGTTGTCGCCCAGCGGGATCCGACTACCGGCGCCGACCTGGTAGCGCGCCTCGCCGTCGCGGCCGGCGAGGTAGGTGTTGAACGCGGCCTCGAGCCCGGCCAGCGGACGAGCCGAGCCGTTCTGGCGGGGGGTGCCGAGGAAGCCGACCAGGTTGGCGGCGATGTCGTGGCCGGGGTAGAAGCGCACCGGGTCGTCGCGCGTGGACAGGCCGACGAAGCCTGCTTCGGCCGCCTCGGTCACGACCTTGCGGGCCTGGGTGGCCGGCACCTGCCGGGCGATGTACTGGAAGCGGCTGTCGCGCGCGCGGAGCCGTTCGAGGATCTCGAAGTAGTCGACGTCGAGCCGCTTGGTGAGCAGCGTCGCGAGCTCAGGTGCGCTCTGCGCCGTCAGGGACGGATCGGCGACGATCATCAGGCCGTCGACCGAATCGGCCAACGGCTCACCGTTGCGGTCGAGGATGCGTCCGCGCTCGGCCGGGAGGACGACGTTCTGCGACCCCTCGGCGGCTGCCATCGCGGCGTACTCGCGCGGGTCGATCCCCTGCAGCTGCACCAACCGCACCGCGAAGACCGAGAGCACCATCGCGATGAACACGAAGCCCCACGCGCAGGCGCAGCGTCGACGAGCCCCGCAGTCCGCCTGGGCTACCACCTGGGCGTCCGACCCGGGCGTCGGGTCGAGGCACGGGCCACGGGCTGTCTCCTGCAGGTCGGGGATGGGGCGAGTGGGACTAGAGGGATGTGAGTGAAGTCACTATCGGTCGAAGCGAAGCGGTTCCCCGGACGGCGCGCCGGTGGGGCCGGTGCCGTCCTGCACCACGCTGACCGGCGGGGCGATCGAGATGGCGGCCGGAGGTTGCGGGCGCGGGGCGGCGATGCCGCACGGCGCCGCCACGGCGGCGGTCGGCGTACCCGAGACCGTGCCGCTGGGCACGTCGAGGAACGCCGCGACCGGACCGACGACCATGCCCTGCGCGCAGGCCTTGAGCGCGAGCCGCTGCGGGTCGCGCAGCTGGTCGAGATCCATCGCCAGCGCCTGCTGACGCGCCGACAGGTTGGTGGCTTGGTCCTCGAGCCGCGAGGCGGTGAACGAGGCCTGCTGCATCGAGGTGTTGAAGAGCAGCAGCCCGATGACACCGGCCAGCAGGATCAGGCTGACCAGGGTCACGAACGGCACGCGTGGCGCCCGGGTGCGCAGCCGCGGGACGACCGCGAGCCGAGCCCGGCTGACCGCCGACTCGGCAAACCTCGGCAGGGCCTGCCGGCGCTGGGCAGAAGTGGTGCTCATCAGGCGGCTCCCTTGCCGGGGGTGGAGACCTTGACTCGTTCGAGGGCGCGCAGGCGCACGGAGGCAGCGCGCGGGTTGGCCGCGATCTCGGCGGCGTCGGCCTGCTCTGCCCCGCGGGTGACCAGGCGCAGTGCCGGCTCACTGCCCTCGGGGACGAAGGGCAGGTCGTCGGGAACGGTGCTGCGTGTGGCCTCGGTGAAGGCACGCTTGACCAGCCGGTCCTCGAGCGAGTGGTAGGACTCCACGACCACGCGCCCGCCCACCGCGATCGCGTCGATGGCGGCCGGGATCGCACGCCGCAGCACGGCGAGCTCGTCGTTGACCTCCATGCGCAGCGCCTGGAAGGTCCGCTTGGCAGGGTGGCCGCCGGTGCGTCGAGCCGGGGCCGGGATCTCGGCGTACAACAGCTCGACGAGGGCAGCGGAGGTCGTGAACGGCGTGGTCTCGCGGCGGCGGACGACGGCGCCGGCGATCTTCTTGGCGAACTTCTCCTCGCCGTAGTCGCGCAGCACCCGGGTCAGCTCGGCGGCGGTGTACTCGTTCAGGACGTCGGCCGCGGTGGGGCCGGTCGAGCCGTCCATCCGCATGTCAAGGGGGGCGTCGACCGAGTAGGCGAAGCCGCGCTCGGCCACGTCGAGCTGCATCGAGGAGACGCCCAGGTCGAAGAGCACGGCATCGACCTCGCTGAGCCCGAGCCTCGCCATCACGTCGGGCAGCTCGTCGTAGACGGCGTGCACGCCGGTGAAACGCTCACCGAAGGGCGCGAGCCGCTCGCCGGCCAGGGCCAGCGCGGCGGGGTCGCGGTCGATGCCGACCACCCGCGCCAGCGAGCAACGGGTCAGGACGGCCTCGGAGTGACCACCGAGACCGAGGGTGGCATCGACCAGCACGGCACCCTCGCGATCGAGTGCGGGGTCGAGGAGAGCCACCACCCGATCGAGGAGCACCGGGTCGTGAGTGGGGCGCCCGGTCGTCATCCAGGAAGTCCTCAGCGGCCCAGGTGCGCGAGCAGCAGGAGCCCGACCGCGCAGGCGATCGAGGTGGCCAGCGAGAAGGCCATGAGCGCGGCCGCGTCGCGCGCCTGGTGCCGGACGCGGCGGTCGCCGCTCGGCTCAGGCGTGAACGTGACGGGTGTGGTGCTCATCGGGTCGACCCCTGGGGAGAGTTGAAGCTGGCCTGTGTCTGGTGTGCTGGGTGTGCTGGGGAGTGCTGGTGGTGCGTCCTGCGGGTGGATCCGCAGAGCCAGGTCCCTGCCCGCTCCCTCGGTCGGCCTGATGTCAGGTGTGGGAAGTGCTGCTTTCTGGGGCCGGGGAAGGTGTCCCAGACGGCAGCGGAGAGAGCGGGTCAGAGACCTCGTCCTGCGGATCCATGTGAAGTTGTGGTGGAGCCTCGGGGCTTGTGCGGCTTGGTAGGGTGGGCTACTCGTCCTCGTCGAGGTCGGCGAAGCTCTCGATCTCGCGGCCCTGGTACTCGGCCCAGGCCTGCGGGTTCCAGATCTCCAGCCGGTTGCGGACGCCGATGATCACGACGTCCTTCTCGAGGCGGGCGTACTCGCGCAGTGGCGCCGCGATACCGATCCGGCCCTGCTTGTCGGGCACGACCTCGTCGCCGCCGGAGAAGAACATGCGCTGGTAGGCGCGACCGGCCTTGCTCGTCATCGGGCGCTCGGAGGCCTTGTCGGCCTCGGCGTCGAACACGTCGGGGGGCCAGACGATGAGGCAGTTCTCGTGCCCTTGCGTCACCACAACCCCTTCCGCCAGTGAGTCCCTGAACTTCGCCGGGAGGAAGAGACGGCCCTTCTCGTCGAGCTTCGGTCGGTAGATGCCGAGCAGTCGCACGGGCACCTCCACCTCGACCCACGGAGCCGTCACCTTGCTCCACTTCGCCCCACAATACGCCACTTTCCCCCACCGTCAACCACATTCACCCCCGATTGCTCCACCAGTCGCCACGGCGACTGTCCGGTGGCGCTCTCGGCCACGTGCGTCGCCGCCCGACCCGGGCACCGCGCGGTGGTGCGGCACGGAGCGCGAGGCCGGCATCCGAGGCACACGTCAGGCGGCGACGACCGCGGATGGGGCCCGGAGTGGAGCCGGGGTGGAGCGCCAGTGGGGAGCTGGCCGCGGCGAGCGACCCGGCTGCGACCGTCGACGAGAGCCAAGCGCAACCAAATCGTGACCGCGAGAGTCAGAACCTGCAGTCGGCGAGCACGTAAGTTGCGGGCACGCCCTACGGTGAAGACCGCGGCGCGACGGACTGGCGGAACAGACGGGCACGACAGAGGGACGGGAAGGATCGGACGTGGAGACTCCGACGACAGGAGGGGCCGATCTGGAGACCCTGGCACAGGTCGTGGGCCGGATCCGGCACAACATCGAGCGGGTCATCGAGGGCAAGCCGGACGTCGTGTCGTCGTCCCTGGTCGTGCTGCTCGCCGAGGGGCACCTCCTCATCGAGGACGTGCCCGGCGTCGGCAAGACGATGCTGAGCAAGGCCTTGGCCCGCAGCATCGACTCGACGGTGCGCCGCATCCAGTTCACGCCGGACCTGCTGCCCTCGGACGTGACAGGCGTGTCGGTGTTCAACCAGAACACCCGCGAGTTCGAGTTCCGGCCGGGCGGGATCTTCGCCAACATCGTGGTCGGCGACGAGATCAACCGCGCCTCCCCCAAGACCCAGTCGGCGCTGCTCGAGTGCATGGAGGAGCGCCAGGTCACCGTCGACAGCACGACCTACCAGCTCGACACGCCGTTCATGGTGATCGCCACCCAGAACCCGGTGGAGATGGAGGGCACCTATCCCCTGCCCGAGGCCCAGCGCGACCGCTTCATGGCCCGCCTCTCGGTCGGCTACCCGGTCGAGGCGGCCGAGATCGCGATGATCGGCACGCACACCGGGGCCAACCCGCTCGACGACCTCGAGGCGGTGACCGACGCCGCCGAGATCCGCAAGCTCACCAGCATCGTCGCCCAGGTGCACGTCTCCCCCGCCGTGCAGCAGTACGTCGTCGAGCCTCACCGGCGCCACCCGCCGCACCGACGAGCTGATGCTCGGCGCCTCGCCTCGCGCCACGCTGCACCTGGTGCGGGCAGCCAAGGCGTTCGCCGCGATGGCCGGGCGCGACTACGTGCTGCCGGACGACGTCCAACGCCTGGCCCAGCCGGTGCTGGCCCATCGCCTGCTGCCCGGCATCGAGGCAGCGATGAGCGGGCGAAGCACCGCCAGCATCCTCGAGGGAATCATCGCCGGCGTCCCGGTCCCCGCGCCCACCGCGGCGCCACAGCATCGTGCGTGAGGCACTTGCCGGTCTGACCACCCGCGGACGGGCCTTCCTCGCCGCCGGGCTGACCGCGGTCGGCTGCGCGATCCTGCTCGGTCAACCGGCGCTGACCCGGGTCGGGGTGCTGATCGTCGCGCTGCCCTTGGTGACGGCACTGGTCGTGGGCCGCACCCGCTACAAGCTCGCCCTGGTGCGCACGGTGACGCCCGCAGCAGGTGACTGCGGGTCAGCCCGCCCGGGTGCACCTGACGCTCACCAACGAGGGCCGCACCCCCAGCGGGGTGCTGCTGCTCGAGGACCACGTGCCGTACGTGCTCGGCACCCGACCGCGGTTCGTCGTCGACGGCATCGCCCGTGGCTGGCGCCGGCAGGTGACCTACCAGGTGCGCTCGGACGTGCGCGGCAAGTTCGAGATCGGGCCGATGAACGTGCGGGTCAACGACGCGTTCGGCCTGGTGGAGCTCGGCCGCGCCTTCCGCACCACGGTGCCACTCACCGTCACGCCGCGAACCGTGCCGTTGCCCCCGATCGCGCTCGGCGGCACCTGGACCGGCTCGGGCGACCACCGCCCGCGCTCGTTCGCCAGCGGCTCGGCCGAGGACGTCACGGTTCGCGAGTACCGCCACGGAGACGACTTGCGCCGGGTGCACTGGCGCAGCTCGGCCCGCCGGGGCGAGCTGATGGTGCGTCGCGAGGAGCAGCCCTGGCAGGCCCGGGCCACGGTGCTGCTCGACAACCGGCTGTTGGCGCATCGGGGGCACGGGATCGCCAGCTCGATCGAGACCGCCGTCTCCGCTGCCGCGTCGGTGGCGGTGCACCTGTGCCGGCGCGGCTACCTCGTGCGCCTCGTGACGGCGTCAGGCGAGGACCCCACCACCGTCTGGCACACCCGCGACCCCGACCTGAACATCCGGCCGCTGCTGGAGGCGCTCGCAGTGGTGACCCTCGATCAGCGGTCGCGCCTCGACACCTCCTGGCTCACCGGCCAGTCGCAGGGCGCTGGCCTGACCGTGGCCGTGGTCGGAGCGCTCGACAACCAGGACCTCCCGACGATGCGGCGGATGCTCCACCACACCAGCCTCGGCCTGGCTCTGGCCCTCGACGTCGATGCCTGGGGTGGCTCAACGACCGGTGACTCCAGCGCGGCGCCAGTGCTCGCGCAGTCCGGGTGGCGGACCGTCTCGCTGAGCCCGCGCGACCGTCTCGACGCCGTGTGGGAGGAGCTCGGCCGCAGCGCCAGCCGCACCCTGGGTCGGGGCGCGCTCGACAGCGAGCCCGACAGCCACCACCCGCTGGCGACGGAACGCTCATGAGGCTCGACCGAGCGGCCCTCGGCGCCCACCTCCGACTCTCCGTCGCTGCCGGCGCGACCACGTGGGCGGCGATGTTCTCGTGGCGCGGCTTCAGCGAGACGTCGATCAGGTTCCTCTACCCGCTGCTCACGATCGCGGTGGTCATCGCCGTGGTCGGTGCCCTCGCCCGGTGGCGCCGGCTGCCCGGCGTCCTGACCGCTGGTGCTGACCACGGTGGCCGGCACCGTCGCCGCCTGCCTCGCGGTCAGCGACTCCTTCGTGCCGGACGCCGCGTTCTGGACGGCGCTCGACCGGTCGGTGAGCGCGGCCAACGAGTACGCCGCGCCGGTGCCGACCACCGACACCATCACGGTGCAGCCGTTGCTCATCGTCGGCGGCATGGTCGCGATGGTGCTCGTCGACCTGCTGGCCGGCACTCTGCGTCGCGCGCCGCTCGCAGGGCTGCCACTGCTCACCGTCTACAGCGTGCCGATCAGCATGCTCGAGGGAGGGCTGTCGTGGTGGGTCTTCGTCGTCACCGCCATGGGGTTCCTCCTGATGCTGTTCCTCCAGGAGCAGCAGCACCTCGGCCGCTGGGGGCGATCGCTCGACGTCCACGGGGAGAGCACGCACCGGCTCAGCGACGCCGTGCGTGCGAGCAGCGCGGGCATCGGGGCGATGGCGCTGGTGGCGGCGGTGCTGGTGCCGCTGGCGGTGCCGACGCTCGAGCTCGAGGTCTTCGACATCGGCAAGGGACCGGGCGGCGGCGACAAGATCACCATCGAGAACCCGCTGGCCGACCTGCGCCGCGACCTCGTGCGCGGCGAGGACATCGCCCTGATCCAGGTGGAGACCGACGACCCCTCCCCTGACCACCTACGCATCTCGGTGCTCAACCGGTTCGCGGGCAACGAGTGGAGCTCGGGCGACCGCGACGTGCCCCCCACCAACCTGTCGGCTGGGCGACATGCCGCCCCTACAGGGCGTGGGCGACCGGGTCTCGCGCACGCCCTACGACTACGAGCTGCAGCATCGACCCGCGCTTCGACTCCGGCTGGCTGCCCACCCAGGCGCCGATCACGCGATCGATGCGGAGGGTGACTGGCGCTACGACCCGAGCACCATGGACTTCCTGGCCAGCGGCGACGACGACCAGAGCACCGCCGGCATGCGCTACTCGATGACCGGTGTCCAGCTCGACTTCGAGCCCGACGCGGCCGGGCAGGACAGCACGTCGGTGGGGCTCTCGCCTGAGGTGACCGCCCTGCCCAGCGACCTGCCCGACGTCGTGCGCTCCCTGGCGCGCCAGGTCACTGCAGGCGCGTCCACGTCCTTTGACAAGGCGACCGTGCTGCAGAAGTGGTTCCGCGAGGACGGCGGCTTCGAGTACACCCTGGTGCCCGAGGAGGTCGAGGAGTCCGAGGTCGGCAACGACGAGCTCGTCGCGTTCCTCCGCGACGACGAGACCGGTCGGCGCGGCTACTGCGAGCAGTTCGCGGCCGCGATGGCCGTCATGGCGCGCTCGCTGAGCATCCCGGCGCGGGTGGCCGTCGGCTTCCTCGAGCCCGAGCCGATCGGCGCGACGACGTGGGAGTACAGCGCCCACGACCTGCACGCGTGGGTCGAGCTCTACTTCCCCGGTGTCGGCTGGGTGCTCTTCGACCCCACTCCCGGCGGTCGCGATGGGCGGGTGCCGAACGACCTGGTGCCGGCCTACACCGAGGCCCGCGCCCCGGTGGTCCTCCCCACCGTCGATCCCAGCGACGAGACCCGCGACCCGCGCTCCGACCGACCCAGCCCGGCGGCGTCCGAGCGGCCGGTGAACCAGAGCAGCCCGACCGCGCCGATGGCGGCTCCGAGAAGGGGCTCGGCGACCTCGCCGTCATCGTGCTCGTCGTGCTGCTGGTGTTGGCGCTGGTGGCCGCGGTCGCGGTGCTGCCCGGCGTCCGGCGCCGGCAGCTGCGACTCCAGCGCGCCTCCGGGGGGCCCGAGCTGGTCTGGGAGGAGCTGCGCGCCACCTGCATCGACCTCGGCCTGACCTGGCCCGAGCTGCGCTCGCCCTACGAGACCGAGGTGGTCGTGGCTGAGTGGTTCGGGGACGTCGACAGCTCGGCCGAGCGCCCCGCCCACGGCGCCGACCAGGCTCCGGATGCGGTCGAGGCGCTCACCCGGATCGTGCGGGAGCTCGAGAGGCTGCGCTACGCCCGCGACTACCAGGCGGAGAGCGGTGCTCTGCACGCCGATCTGCTGGTCTGCGTCTCAGCCCTGGAGGCTGGCGTGCCGCGACGCGTGGCCCGACGAGCGGCCTGGTGGCCGCGCTCGATCTGGCAACGCCCGGGCCGGGCGACTGCCGTCCGCACGAGCCGAGGAGCTCGACCCCGCCGGAAGCGTCGTCGAACACATTTAGCCAGGGCCGGCTAGTAGCCGCCGCTCTCGCGACGACGACGCCAGCGCTCCTCGAGCTTCTCCATGAAGGAGCCGTGCGACTTCACGCGCGGACGGCGGGTGCGCCGGCCACCGTCGACGACGGAGAACCCGGAGGGGTGACTGGTGGTGCGCGGGTCGGCAGCCACGGTCTTCTGGCCGCCGAGGAGACCGAGGCCGATGGTGGCCGAGGCCAGCATGAGCACGAAGCCGACGATGCCGACGTACCAGAGCTGGGAGATGGCGCCAGCCATCAGCACGGCGATGCCGCCGGCGAAGGCCAGGCCGGCCAGGATGGCGCGGCGTCGGGCGCTGCTGCGGAACGAGGTGCCGCGCAGGGTGGAGGCGAACTTGGGGTCCTCCTCGACGAGGGCGCGCTCCATCTGCTCGAGCAGTCGCAGCTCCTCTTCGGAGAGTGGCACCGGGTTTCCTCCATCAGGTCTCGCCAGGTGAGTGGCAGTGGGACAAGTCTAGGCAGCACCTGCCCCCCACGGTAGGCGAGATCACAAACCCGATCGAAAATCGTCCGGACGGCGTCACCGCGTGGCCCGGTCGGCCCGTCGGTCTTCGAGAAGGCTCGCCGGTCGTACCGCGGCGGAGCCGAACCGGCGGGTGGCGCGGTCGATCGCGCGGTCGGCGTCCGACCAGCCGTGGTCGCGCTCGCCGAGCAACCCCTGGCGCTGCACCCGAGTGCGGGGCAGCAGCCCCTCGACACGGACGCCGACCAGGCGCACCCGCGCGCGTTGCAGACCGAGGGCGTCGTAGAGCCGGACCGCGGCGGCGTAGATCTCCTGGGTGACGTCGGTGGCCTCGGCCAGCGTGCGGCTGCGGGTGATGGTGGTGAAGTCGGCGAACCGGACCGTGATCGTCACGGTGCGGCCGGCGACCTCGGCCGAGCGCAACCGGGCCGCAACCTTGGCGGTCAGCTTCAGCACCTCGCGCAGCACGACCTCGCGGTCGTCGGTGTCGCGACCGAAGGTCTCCTGGGCACCCATCGACTTGTCGGGGTCACCCTGGCCGGGGCCGGCGCCGGAGGCCCGCGCGAGCCGAGCCCGAAGACGCCGCCGCTGCGAGGCGCGACCTCGCGGCGGTCGGCACCCCAGGCGAGCTCGTGCAGGTGAGCGCCGAGGTGGTGGCCGACAGCGCGCTGCAGGGTGCGGACCGGCGTGTGGGCGACGTCGCCGACAGTGATCAGCCCGAGCCGGTGCAGCATCGCCTGGGTCTTCTCCCCCACGCCGTAGAGCTCGCCGACGTCGAGCGGGTGCAGGAACGAGGTGATCTCCTCCGGCGGCACCACCACCACGCCGTCGGGCTTGGCCCGGCGGCTGGCGAGCTTGGCCACCGAGATCGAGGCGGCCACCCCCACCGAGCAGGTGATGCCCTGCTCGTCGTGGACCGTGGCGCGCATGTGCTCGGCGATCGCGCGCGGGTCGCCACCCTGGTCGCTGGCGCGCAGCCGGACCCCGCGGACGTCGAGGAACGCCTCGTCGAGCGAGACCACCTCGACCAGCGGGGTGACTCGCCGGAAGACCTCCATCACCGCGGTCGAGACGGTGGTGAAGGTGTCGTAGTCGGGTTGCAGCACCACCGCGTGCGGGCACAGCCGACGAGCCCGGGTGGCCGTCATCGCCGACCGGACGCCGTAGGCCCGCGCCGGGTAGTTGGCCGCCAGCACCACCCCGCGGTACCCGCCGCCCACGATGACCGGCACGTCCCACAGCTCAGGCCGCTCCCGCACCATCACCGAGGCATAGAAGGCGTCCATGTCGACGTGGAGGATCGGCGTGGCCCCCGGAGCGCTGGCGGAGGGGGTCACGCCGATCCTCCCGAAGCACCTGACAGGAGCCGCCGCGCCGCACGACGAGGCCGAGTCGGCGTAAAGGTACGCCGACTCGGCGTCGAGCCGGCGTCGAGTCGGCGTAAAGATGCGCCGACTCGGCGCGAGGGCTGCAGCTAGGTCGCGAGCAGGTGCAGCTGGGTCGCGAGCGGGAGGTACTCGGGGCGGTCGGCGACGGCGCGCTCGAGGTCGACCAGGGCCGCGGTGGCACCGGGCTCGAGGTCGAGCAGGGAGCCGGGCACCAGGTCGGCGAAGACGCGGACGCCGTGCACGGCTGCGACGTCGAAGCCGGCCGCGCCGACCAGCTCGGCGGCCTCGGCGTGGGTGAACCGGCGACCTGTCCGGCCCTGGGCGGCGGTGTCGTCGAGCAGCGACGATGGCCTGGGCGAAGTGGCCGGCCATGGCGCGGGCGACGACCGCGGCGTGGCGCTGGGCGACCAGGAGGCTGAGGTGTCCGCCGGGGCGGAGCACCTGCCGGATCGCGGCCAGGGCCGCGGCCGGGTCCTCGACGACTTCCAGGACGCCGTGGCACAGCACGAGGTCGGCGCTGTCGGGTCCGACCAGGTCGAGCAGCTCGGAGAGGTCTCCCTGCTGACCGGCGACCTCGACCCCGAGCTCGCGGGCGCGCCGGGCGAGGGAGGCCAGGGCGTCGGGGCTGGGGTCGACGACCTGGACCCGGTGACCGAGCTCGGCCACCCGGACGGCGGAGACGCCGGTGCCGCCGCCGATGTCGACGACGTCGAGAGCACCGCCATCAACGCCCGCGAGCACCGGGTCGAGCGCGTCCCACACCACCGCAGTCTGGGGGGCGGCCCGAGGGGCGCTGCGACGTTCGCTCGCTGACATGGGTTGAACCCTAGCCCGATCATCCGGGGCTCCCGGGCGAGCGGTGCCAGAGCTTGCGCGCTGCTGCGGGCGCCATGCCCTTGGGGTCCTCCCCGGCCGGCTTGATGTCGGAGTAGGGCGACATCTGGAAGCCACTGGTGTGCACCAGCACCCGCCGCTGGGTGGGCTCTCCCTCGCTGGTCCCGGGGCACGACCCGGTCGCGGGGCGGCCGAGATCAGGTCGTGGACGGCGTCGATGCCCTCGAGCCGCCAGCGCTGGTGCAGCGCGGAGAGCTCCCAGGCACCGGTGGCGCGCAGCGAGACCCCGCGGTGGCCGGTACGGCGCAGCTCGCCGCGCACCACGAGCAGCCAGGAGCCGAAGACGGTCTGGGCATAGGGACCCTGGGCGTCCTCGAAGAAGGTGGCGTCGATCGGTCCGGTGGAGTCGTCGAGGGTCAGGAAGACGACGCGGCGTCCGGTGCGGATCGGCGGGGTCTGGGTGGCCACCTTGACCCCGGCGACCAGCAGCTCGGACCGACTGCGCTGCTGCAGCAGGTCGCGGCTGCGGGTGGTGCCGAGCTCGTCGAGGAACCGGGCGTAGCCGTCGACGACGTGCCGGCTGACGTCGAGGCCGAGGATCTCCAGCTCGGCGGCCATCGACTCGGCCGCGCTCATCTCGGGCAGCCCGGAGACCTCGCCCTCGCGCGGACCGTCGCCGAGCTCGAGCGCGAGCTGCACCGACTCGACCGGCGCGGGCGCGGCGGTGGCCCGGCTCTGGGCCGCTGCCTTCGCCCAGACCCCGGCACTGGCGAGCGGATGGCGTTCGAGGTCGGCTCACCTGGTCGCCGGGCCCTGGGGTCGGTGCTGTTGCGCAGGCCGGCGTCGTCGGCCCGGGTCTCGCGCCGGCCGCACCTGGCGAGCCACCCGGCGGCTGGCCACACCTCGACCGCGGGCGGCCTTGTCGACCGCCCGGCCGAACCGGTCGAGCTCGGCGGTCTGCAGCAGCAGGTCACGGCGGGTGACCCGACCGCGGGCCAGCACCTCGTCGCGGGCCGACCCGATGCCGTAGACGCGGTCGAAGCCACCGGCGAGCACCAGCCGCTCGACGATCGGCCGGGAGACCCGGGCCCGGTGCCAGAAGTCGGTGAGCGAGGCGTAGGGCCGGGCCGCGACGATCCGCTCGACCTCGGCACCGCTGATGCCCTTGACCTCGGAGAGCGCCAGCCGGATGCCATACGCTCGATGGTGCGTCGAGGTGCCGACGCGAAGCCGATGCCTCGAAACCGCCGACGCTCTCCACCGTGAAGGTCTTCTCGGAGGCGTTCACGTCGAGGCCGAGCACCTCGATGTCGAGGCGGCGCACGTCGTCGAGGATCAGCCGCTTGGGGTACATGCCGGGGTCGTGGGTGAGCACGCCGGCCAGGAAGTGCGCCGGCCAGTGGGTCTTGAGCCAGGCCGACTGGTAGGTCGGCAGCGCGAACGCCGCCGCGTGCGCCTTGCAGAACCCGAACGACGCGAACGCCTCGAGCACCTTCCAGACCTGCTCGACGAAGGCCAACGGGTAGCCGCGACCCAGGGCGCGGGGGTGGAACCAGAGCCGGGTCTGCTCCATGCCGTCGCGGTCGCCGAGGGCGCGACGCTTCTCGTCGGCCTCGGCGTAGGAGATGCCGGTGAGCTCGGCGATCATCATGATCACCTGCTCGTGGAAGACCACGACCCCGTTGGTCTCGCGCAGGATCGGGCGCAGGTCGTCGTGGAGGTAGACCGGCTCCTTCCACCCGTGCTTGGCCTCGAGGTAGGGCGTGATCATGTCGCTCTTGACCGGACCGGGCCGGAACAGCGAGATGTCGGTGATGATCTCGCCGAAGTCGTCGATGCCGGACTTGCCGATCAGCTCGCGCTGGCCCGGGCGACTCGATCTGGAAGACGCCCAGGGTCTGGGCGCTGCTGATCATGGCGTAGGTGTCGGGGTCGTCGAAGGGCACCTGCGCCTCGTCGTCGAGGTCGATCGCAACGCCGTCGACCCGCTCGATCTCGGCCACCGCGTGCGCCATCGAGCTCTGCATGCGGATGCCGAGGACGTCGAGCTTGAGCAGGCCGAGGTCCTCGACGTCGTCCTTGTCGAACTGGCTCATCGGGAAGCCGGCGAAGCTGGCCTCGACCGGGGTGCGGTCGAGCAGGGTGGCATCGGAGAGCAGCACGCCGCACGGGTGCATCGCGACGTGGCGGGGCAGCCCGTCGAGGCGTTCGACGAGGTCGAAGAACAGGTCGAGACGCTGCTCGCTCAGCCCGCCGGCGCGCAGCTCGGGCAGCTCGCGCAGCGCGATCCGCGCGTCGCGGGCCCGGATGTGCGGGAACGCCTTGGCGATCGCGTCGGTCTCGCCGGGAGGCATGCCGAGCGCGCCGCCGACGTCACGGACGGCGTGCCGCACCCGGTAGGTGTCCATCATCGAGACGGTCACGCAGCGCTCGCCGCCGTAGCGGTCGAGGATCGCCTCGTAGACCTCGAGCCGGCGCGCGGACTCGACGTCGACGTCGATGTCGGGCAGCGCGCTCGCGCAGCGGGGAGAGGAAACGCTCCATCAGCAGGCCGTGCCGGATCGGGTCGACGCCGGAGACCCCGAGCAGGTAGTTGACCAGGCTGCCCGCGCCCGAGCCCGCGCGCGGCGCACCGCACCCCCATCTCGCGGATCAGGTCGGTGACGTCGCCGACGGTGAGGAAGTACGAGGCGTAGCCGAGGCCGCGGATCAGCTCGAGCTCGTCGTCGAGCCGCTTCCAGATCACCTGCCGGGGGGCGGTGCCGTAGCGACGACCGACCGCGCCCTCGCACCGGGCTGCGCAGCGCCTGGTCGGCGCTCCGGCGTGCTCGAGCTCGAGCAGTCGGAGAGCTCGAACTCCGGGAAGTGCACCTCCCCCAGCCCGAGGTCGGTGCGCGGGTCGAGAGCGCACCGGTCGGCGAGCTTGCGGGTCTCGGCGAGCAGCCGGGTGGCGCCCGCTCGCCCAGCCCGGCCAGCCGGTGGCGATCTCCTCGGCGACCTCGTGCATCTGCTTGCCGGACTTGAGGTAGCCCTCGGCGTTGCGGCGCTCGAGGTGGCGCTGGTCGAGAGCCACCAGCCGGCGGGCGGCGTCGAGGACGTCGATGGTGACCGCGTCGCGGCGGTCGGCGTAGCGCACCGCGTTGGTGAGCACCGCGCTCGAGCCCGTGCCGTTGCGCCAGGCCGGCCATCCGGGCGGCGTGCGGGCGTGGTGCCGGCGCCCCAGACCGAGTCGGCACCCCCGGCAGCCGGTGGCTGACCAGCTCGACGACCAGGTGGGTGCGGGGCACCAGCGCCTGCCACGGGGCCGGGCGCGGCTGCGGCCAGGTCGTCGCGGCGACGGGTCGCGGCGAGGCCCGACCTCGGACGTCGGGACCGAGCAGGACCACGAGGTCGCCGCTGCCCAGCAGCTCGCAGCCACCCCGGCCGGGAGCGCGTCGAGGTCGAGGACCGGGACTGCCGCGCTCGCCGGCGAGCTGCACCGCCGAGATCAGCCGACAGAGCGCCGCCCAGCCGGCCCGGCCACCGTGGGTGTCGGCGCTGGCCAGGAACATCGCCCGGGCCAGGCCGCCGCGCTCGAGGGGCAGGTCGCGGTAGGCACCGCCCCGGGTGGGGGTGCGGATGGGCGTGCGGCTGGAGCAGCGCCCGAGCAGCGCCTGGATAGCGCCCTGATAGCGCCCCCGATAAGCCCCCCGATAGGCAAGGTTGACCCCGAGCACCGGCCGGATGCCGGCGCGTCCGCACGCCTGGGCGAACTTCACCGCACCGTAGGTGCCGTCGCGGTCGGTCAGGGCGAGGGTGTCCATCTCCTGCTCGGCGGCCCGCTCGACCAGCACGTGCGGGTGGGAGGCGCCGTACTGCAGCGAGTAGCCCGAGGAGACGTGCAGGTGGGTGAAGGGATCGGACACGGATGCTCCAGCCGGTTTCGACCCCTGACTGACACTGCGGTGAGGAAGCTGCGGCGAGGAAGCTGCGGCTCGGGAGCGGGTGGACCGGACGCTGGGGTCAGGAGACCCGGCGGACCAGCTGTTCACGGAGCATGGCGTGCGGCACCAGGCCGAGCGCCTGCTCGACCACCGCGAGGAACCGGTCGGCGTCGCGGACGAGGTCGTCGGCCTCGCGCTCGGTGACGGCGCGGGCCGACCCGGCCTCGGCGGCGGCCCGCTTGGCCGCACCGGCCGCGAAGAACGAGGCCCACTCACCCAGCTCGGGGGCGACCTCGGCGAGCAGCACCCAGGCGTTCTTCTGCGGACGCCGACGGGTCGGCTCGGGTCGCGCCCGAGCAGCCAGCAGGGCAGCCGCCGCCCGCAGCGCGGCCACGTGGGCGCAGGCGTAGCGCCGGCCAGGTCGGGGGCCGCGATCGCCTCGGCTCAGCGACTCGGCCGAACGCAGCAGGTAGGAGTGCGTGGTGGCCGGCAGGGCGTAGGGGTTCAGGTCATCATCGTCATGGCTCCTCGTCCGCCGACTCAGTCCGCGCAGCCGACGAGCTGCCAGCGGCCGTCGGACCAGTCGAAGGCGAGGTCGAAGACCCCGTCGGTCTCGAGCCCGCCGCGGCCGGCCTCGACCCGCCACAGCTCGCGCTCGCCGAGGAGGTCGCCAGCCGACCGGACGCCGCGCGGGTTCGTCGGTGCCCAGCGCCGCCTGCACCTCGGAGGACTGCCACCAGGCGCCGGTCTCGACCCAGTGCGCCAGCACCCGCGCACCTTCCACAGCCGACCGCGCCACAAGAACTGCTCGGGAGCCTCGATCTCAAGACCCTCGGCCCCTTCGTTTCCGGGACCTTCGTTTCCGGGGCCGTCGGTCTCAGGTCCGGGGACCCGTCCGCGACGGACCTCCACGGGATCGTCGTAGCGCCGCATGGCCGCCTCCTGGGTGTGGCTGCAGATGAGTGGTGCCGGCGGGGCCGGGGGTCGAGGTCGGCCCCGCCGAGATCGAACACATGTTCGAACAACCCGAACAGTACATCCGACCCACCGACAGCCCGTCAAGGCGCGACCCGCCCGCCTCCACTCAGACGCATCAGGGCTTGGGGGCGACCTCGGAGGTGGCGCGCGCGGCGCACGGCGGCTGACGTAGGCGTGCGTGGTGGGCAGGTAGAGCAGCACCAGCATTAGAGCGACGAGCAGCAGCGTCACCACCGAGAACACGACGAACAGCGTCGGCGGGTCGGTGCGCATGCCGGCCAGGGTCGCGATCGCGAACAGCACGAAGCGGCGGCCAGGCAGTGCCGAGCCCAGTTGTGGCCATCCTGGAAGAGCGCCATCAGCACCAGGACCAGGCTGGAGACCACGACGAAGAGCACGATCACGACCGGGGTGAACGACGGCGGCACCCGGGTGTCGTCGGCCGAGAGTCCCTGGCCGCCGCCACGCCGCAACCAGGTCGTCGTCGAAGACGACGGCCAGGACGGTGACGGCCAGCGCGAGCACCACCAGCAGCCAGACCAGCTGCACCGCCCGCGTCACCGACGTAGGTCGCTCCTCCATCACTGCGTCCGTACTGCTGCTCACTGATGCACCCGATGATCATCCGAGACGGGATGTCTGCTGCGAACGCCTGCTCGCTAAGGTCGCACGCGTGTCGAGCACGCCGAACGAACACCCGATGGTGGCACGCTTCCGCGCCGAGCACGCGCGTCTGGGGGGCACGGGTGAGATCGTCATTCTGCCCGACTCGGTGCACACGGCGGCGCTGGCCGCCCAGGCACTGGGCTGCGAGGTCGGCGCGATCGCCAACAGCCTGCTCTTCGACGCCGACGGCGACCCGGTGCTGGTGCTCACCTCGGGCGCCCA
This sequence comes from uncultured Actinomycetota bacterium, assembly GCA_963781575.1. Classification (GTDB taxonomy): domain Bacteria; phylum Actinomycetota; class Actinomycetes; order Propionibacteriales; family Nocardioidaceae; genus Nocardioides. Next base: position 49,606 of record CAWAGM010000011.1, read on the forward strand.
CCGGGTCGACACCGCCAAGGTCGCGGCGACGCATCGGCGTCCCGCGGCTGACCCGCGCCACGCCGGAGTTCGTGCGCGAGCACACCGGCCAGGTCATCGGCGGCGTCTCCCCGATCGACCACCCCGCGCCAGTACCGACCTACCTCGACCCGTGGTTGAAGCGGCACCCCGTCGTGTGGGCCGCGGCCGGTCACCCGGCTGCCGTCTTCTCCACGACGTACGACGAGCTCGCGCCGATGACCGGCGCCACCGCGGTCGAGGTGGAGTAGCCGTCGAGTAGAACAGACCCCATGGAGATCTGGCACAACCCGTCCTGCTCGAAGAGCCGCACCGCGCTGGCCGCGCTCGAGGCCGCCGGTCACGCCCCGACCGTGCGTCGCTACCTCGACGACCCGCCCACCGCTCTCGAGCTGCACGAGGTGCTGGACCGCCTCGGTCTCGAGCCGTGGCAGATCGCCCGCGCCAAGGAGGTCCGCGAGGCTGGCATCGACCTGTCCCACGACCCCGACCAGCGCCAGGCCTGGATCGACGCCCTCGCGGCCAACCCGCGAGCGATCGAGCGGCCGATCGTGCTCACCGACGACGGCCACGGCACCGTCGCCCGCGACCCGGAGACCCTCGCCCGGCTCGTGGGCTGACACCACCATTCCTGGCCTGCACTAGGTTCACCGCCATGGCACGGGTAGTGGTGATCGGTGGCGGGTACGGCGGCCTGGCGAGCGCGGCACGGTTGAGCAAGCTGGGGCACCAGGTGACGCTCATCGAGGCCGGGCAGCAGCTCGGGTGGCGCGCTGAGCACCGTCTCGACCGAGGGCTTCACGTGGGAGGCCGGTCCCACGACGACACTGGTGCCGGCCGTCGTCCGCGACCTGTTCCGCAAGAGCGGTCGTCCGCTCGAGACCGAGCTGGGCGGCGACCTGGTGCCGCTCGAGGTGGTGCGCGAGCACCGCTTCGAGGACACGACCGTGCTGCAGCTGCCGGCTGGCTCGCGGGCCGCGCAGACCGCAGCGTTCGAGGAGCTGCGCCCGAAGCTGGGTGCGGCCTGGGAGGCGTACGTCGACTCCTACGACGAGGTGTGGGAGGTGCTGCGCCGCACTACTTCGAGGAGCCCTGGACGCCCGAGGCGCTCCCGCCGGAGGTGCGCCGCGATCTTCGACAGCCGCGAGACGATGCACAAGCGGCTGCGCAAGGCCTTCCGCGACGACCGCCCGGCCTCGGTGGCGGCCTACCCGTTCGAGTCGCGCCGGCCACGACCTGCGCAACGTCCCGTCGTGGGCCGGCGTGGAGACCTACCTCGAGCAGTGCTTCGGCGCCTGGACCGTGCCCGGCGGCATGCACCGGCTGCGCGACCTGCTCGCCGAGCGGTTGAAGACCCGAGGGGTCGACGTCCTGCTCGACTCCCCCGTGCTCGACCTCGTCGTGCGCGAGGGCCGGGTGGCCGCGGTCAGCACCGCTGCTCGGCGAGGTCGCCGCCGACGTCGTCGTGTGCGCCGTCGACCCGCGCCGGCTTCCGTCGGTGGCTCACCTCGTCGAACGCACGATGCCCGCGCTGCCGCCGGTCATCACCCACCTCGGGCTGGAGGGCGAGGTGCCGGACATCCCCTACGAGACCGTCATCCACGGCAACCCGATGATCACGATCCGCCCCGGCGGGACCGCTCCCGACGGCGGCACCTGCTGGACCTTGACGGGTCGCGGGCGCTTGGCCGAGGACATGGTGCTCGACCCTGGCGCGCGCGAAGATCCGAGTGCGCGACCAGGTGGTCGCCCGCATCGACCGGTCGCCGCTCGAGCTCGTGCAGGTCTGGGGCGGCTCGCCGTACGGGACGATGTGGCAGGGCCGCGGGACCGTGCGTGAGCGCGTCGGTCCGACCACGCCGATCGCCGGCCTCTTCGCGGCCGGGTCCCACGCCACCCCGGGTGCCGGGCTCGCTTTCGTCGGCCTCTCAGCCGCCCTGGTCGCCACCTCGATCGGCGAGGCCTGACTGAGCCCGGCTGAGTAGCGCCTGGCTCAGACGAGCGCCCAGGTCACCTCGAGGCCGACCGAGATCTCCTCGGCGCCGGGTTCGAAGGCGACGTCTGCCTTGGCGGCGAGAAACATCCCGCGCGTCGGAGCGCCGGCCCCGCCCTCGGCCACCGCGAGCACCTCACCCGACCGGCGCCGGCCAGGCCGGCCAGGTGCGTGGCGCGGTTGCGCGCGTCGTCGAACGCGCGTTCACGCGCGATCCGGGCAGCCTCCGCCGTGGGGGTGGCCATCAGGCTGACGCCGTCGATGCGGACCCGGTCGCCGACCTCGTCGACCAGCAGCTGGACCAGACGACCCGCGACCGTGAGGTCGGGCAGCGCACGCTCAGCGAGTGCCTGGCCTCGCCGGACGTCGGCCGCGGACATCGTCGTAGACCGGGTAGACCTCAGGCCCTCCGAGGAGACCGCGCCCGCGTCGACGTGGCGGGCCGCGATCTCGACCACCTGCGCACGCGCCGACTCCGCACCCGACAGCGCATCGCTGAGTCCAGCAGCGCGGTTCACCGCCGAGACGCGCACGACCGCGACGTCCCGGGGCACGCGCACCTGCCCGTGACCGCTCACGGTGACGGTGCGCGGTGTCGCGGTCATGCGGTGATCTGCAGCCGCTCGAAGATCTCGCGCGTGGCCTTGGAGAAGTTCAGCGTGTAGAAGTGCAACCCGGGTGCGCCGCCCTCGAGCAGCTGCTCACAGAGCTCGGCCGATGCGGCGATCCCGGCGGCACGGATGTCGGCGGGGTCGCTGTGGGCGGAGATCCGCGCGACCACGTCGTCGGGCACGGCTGCCCCGATGAGCTCGCCCTGACGCTGGATCGCGCTGAGGTTCAGGATCGGCATGATGCCCGGGCAGGATCGGGATGTCGACGCCGCGGTCGCGCACGCGCTGGACGAGGTCGAAGTAGTCCTGGCGCCCTGAAGAACATCTGGGTGACCGCGAACTCCGCACCGGCCTGCGCCTTGGCGACCAGCACGTCGGCGTCGGCGTCCCGCGAGTCGGCTGCCGGGTGGCCCTCGGGGAACGCCGCCACCCCGATCCGGAAGTCGCCGCGCGAGCGGGCGAGCTCGACCAGCTCGGAGGCGTAGTTGAGGCCGACCGTCGGTGGGCGTCCAGGGGGCGCTCGGGCCCTCGGTCGGGTCGCCGCGCAGGGCCATCAGGTGATGGACGCCGGCATCGACGTAGGTGTCGAGGATGCCCTCGAGCTCGGCGCGGGTGTGGCCGACGCAGGTCAGGTGCGCCATCGGGGTCAGCGAGGTCTCGCGAGCGATCCGACCGGTGATCTCGACCGTGGTGTCGCGGGTCGAGCCACCGGCGCCGTAGGTGACCGAGACGAACGTCGGCTGGTAGGGCTCGAGCTCGTTGATCGCCTTCCAGAGCCGCTCGGTGCCGGCGTCGTCCTTCGGCGGGAAGAACTCAAAGGAGATCGAGCGCTCGCCGTCGTTGATCAGCTCAGCCATGCTGCGCCCGCGACCCGTTGCCATGGGAGGGAGGTTAGGGCTCTAACCTCGGAACGTGGGTATCGGCGACGCCTCCTGGGACGACGCAGGATTCCGCACCGAGCTCGACGCGACCATGGCCGGATTCCTCGACCAGCAGGGTGCGCTGCTCGCCCCGCTGGGCCCGGACGCCGCTCGCCTGCTGGCCGAGGCCCGGGTGGCGGTGGCCGGTGGCAAGAAGTTCCGGGCCGCTTTCTGCCACTGGGGCTACCGCGCCGTCGAGCCCGTCGCCCGTCGACCAGGCCGCACTGCTGCGGGCCTGCGCCTCGCTCGAGCTGCTGCACGCCAGCGCCTTGGCCCACGACGACCTGATGGACGCCTCCGACACGCGACGTGGCCGCCCGGCCACCCACCGCGCTTTCGCCAGCGAGCACACCGCAGCTGGCTGGCGCGGCGACGCGGAACAGTACGGCGCCGCCGCCGCGATCCTGCTCGGTGACCTGCTGCAGGGCTGGGCCGACGAGCTGCTCCGACGCTGCGGACTCGGTTGGGACCGTGTCGGGCCCGCGCTGGAGGTCTTCGACCTGTGCCGCAGCGAGGTGATCGCCGGCCAGTTCCTCGACGTCTCGGTGCAGGCGCGCGGGCACGCCGACGTCGACGCCGCGATGACCGTGCTGCGCTACAAGTCGGCGAAGTACTCCATCGAGCGGCCGCTGCACGTCGGCGCCGCTCTGGCCGGCGCCGGGCCCGAGACGCTCGCCTCGCTCACCGCCTTCGGGCTGCCGCTCGGCGAGGCGTTCCAGCTGCGCGACGACCTGCTCGGCGTCTTCGGCGACCCCGCCACCACTGGCAAGCCGGCCGGCGACGATCTCGTCGAGGGGAAGCGCACCGTGCTCGTCGCGCTCGCGCTCGCCGGCTGCCCGGATGCCGACGCGCGCCCTGCTCGATCGATCGCTCGGCACGTCGCTGTCCTCGCCGAGGTGGAGCAAGTGCGCTCGATCATCGAAGCCAGCGGCGCCCGCGAGCAGGTCGAAACGATGATCGCTGGACTCTCCGACCGTCGCGTCGGCCGCGCTCGACGCCGCTGGCCTCGATGATCACGCGCGCGGAATGCTGCGCGGACTGGCCGCCTCTGTCACGCAGCGAGCGCTCTAGCTACGTCGGTCGAGGTTCAGTCGAGCAGATGCAGACCCAGGTCTGCACCGTCGCCTCGCAGCACGAGCGCGACCGCTGAGCCCAGCAGTTCGACGGCGGTCGCGAACAGCCGTGGCTCGGCTCGGCCAGCACCGACCACACGTCCCAGAGCAGCAACTGGCTTCCGGCGCACATCGCCGAGGCAGTCGGCCAGGGCATCGAGGTTGCGCCCGTAGTAGTCGGGCAGCCCCAGCGCCTCAGCGACCGCGTCGTGAAACTCGGCAGCCGTCTCGATCCGCCAGCCCTCGAGGTGCGCGAACCGCCAGCCGGCGTGCTCGACCGTGCCGCGGACGTCGTCCAGCCGAGGCGTTCGACTCCCAGCGGTAAGCCCCGGTCGGACGGCGTCCACGAGCACTTCCACGAGCCCGCTCATGGCCGGGTCACTCCCTGATCCGCGAGAACGAGGCGTAGTGGTCGTCGGTCCAGTACCGCTCGCCGTTCTCACCCGTCACGATCCGCCACGCCCCTCGGTCGTCTGACCCGGGCGTCGTCACCGTGTACTCGCGGTAGTAGCCGCGAGGTTGGTCGGGCAGCAGCGCCTCGAAGTTGTTGAACATGGAGCCGTCCTGCGAGTAGTCGAACGGCCCTCCAGCGGCGATTCGCCTGAGCACCTCGACAGCGGGCACTGGCAGGTCGGCCACCTCGATGTAGGGCGTGCCGAGAGCATCGGCGCTGGGCTGGCGCGACGAGTCGGGGGCACCGGTGCTGGTGCCTGGTTCGCGCCCGCTCACCAGCCAGATGCCCGCGGCCAGCGCCACGACCAAGATCACGGCACCGAGCCCGCTGGTTGACCGGCGTGCCATGTCTGAGCCGGTCAGAACGCCATGGCCTGAGCGCGGCGCTTGACCTCGGTACCGCGGTTCTCGCGCAGCGCGTCGATCGCGCGGCCCGGAAAGCCCTGGTCGAGGAAGAGCCAAGCAATGCACTCGCGGTCGTCGTACCGGTTGTCATGCATCACAGTGAGCAGGCCGGACAGGCCCTTGACGGGCAGACCGTCCTGAATCAACAGCGCCGGCACCTGCTGGCCGGCTCCCGGTGTGGGGACGGCGGCGGCGAGCTCGTGGTCGCGGATCATCGTCCGCACCTTGGCAACGGTGACCTCGAGCTGACGAGCGACCTCGGCCCAGTCGATCCAGTCGGTCACCAGCGCCGCGAGGTCGGCGTCCGCGAGAGTCGGTTCGGAGCTCATGGGGCCATCGTCCCACGTGCACCGGGCGCGCCGACAACGGCTCAGAACCGCGCCACGCCGGGCCGCAGCAGCCCGGAGGGCGGCCACCGCGACCGTAGGATGAAGCATTCCGGAGCCTTCCCCCTCCGGAGCAGGAGGGTCGACGTGGAGAACGATGCCTTGGTCGGTCGCGTCCTCGACGGGCGCTACCGCATCGGCCCGCGCGTGGCTCGTGGCGGCATGGCCAGCGTCTACGAGGCTCTCGACCTGAGGCTCGACCGCACGGTCGCCGTCAAGGTGATGCACGCCGGTCTCGGCGACAGCGCCAGCGACCACGAGTTCGCCGAGCGCTTCGTGCGCGAGGCCCGCAGCGCCGCCCGCCTCTCGCACCCGAACGTCGTCGCGGTCTACGACCAGGGGGACGACGACGGCACGGTCTTCCTCGCCATGGAGCTCATCACCGGCCACACCCTGCGCGACACGATCATCAAGGAAGCCCCGATGAGCCCGAGCAAGGCGCTCGCGCTGATGGAGCCGGTGCTCTCGGCGCTCGCCGCCGCACACCGCTCCGGGCTCATCCACCGCGACATCAAGCCCGAGAACGTGCTGATCGCCGACGACGGTCGGGTCAAGGTCGCCGACTTCGGCCTCGCCAAGGCGATCAGCGCCGACACCCAGCACACGGCCACCCAGGGCGTGCTCATCGGCACGGTCTCCTACCTCGCACCCGAGCTGGTCATCGATGGTCGCGCCGACGCGCGCGCAGACGTCTACGCAGCCGGCGTCGTGCTCTACGAGCTGCTCACCGGGGTGAAGCCGCACGAGGGTGAGTCGCCGATCCAGGTCGCCTACAAGCACGTGCACCAGGACGTGCCGCCGCCATCCGCGAGAGTGCCCGAGATCCCCGCGTACGTCGACGCACTGGTCGCCCGCGCCACCGCTCGCGAGCGCAGCCTGCGGCCCGCCGACGCCAGCGTGATGCTGCACCAGCTGCACCGGGTGAGCCACGCCCTCGCCGAGGGCGTCCGCGACGACCCCGAGCTCACCTTGGACCTCGCGCCCGATGACTCACATGTCGGCCACCGGGGTGCTCGACGTCGATGAGGTGCGCGAGTACCTCGACCCCGACCTCACCCAGCCGGTCGTGATGACACCGATGCCGTTCACGGTGCGCGAGCCAACGACGACCTTCCAGCCCGCACCGGCACCGCGCGCCGAGCCGGTCCTGGCGCCTACACCGAAGCAGCCCAAGCAGAAGCGACCGAAGTCCCCCCGTCGACGTCGCCGCGGCATCGTCCTGCTCGTGCTGGCGCTGATCCTCGCGCTGGGCATCGGCGCCGGTGCCTTCTGGTACGGCTGGGCCCGCTACGACAGCGCGCCCGGCGTCACCGGCCTGAGCCAGGCCGCGGCCGAGCAGGCGCTGGCGGGTGCCGACCTCGAGTTCGTCTACACCGACCCGGTCTACGACTCCGACGTGCCGGCCGGCACCGTCGTCGGCGCCGACCCCGGCAAGGGCGCACAAGTGCTGCCGGGCGACACCATCACGCTCACCCTCTCGCTCGGAAAGCTCCGGGTGCCGCTGGTGCGTGGCCTGACCGAGGACGACGCCCAGGACAAGCTGATGGCCCGCCAGCTGGAGTTCGGCGAGAGCATCCCGCGGTTCTCCGACACCACCCCGGTGGGCACGATCCTCGCCAGCCGCCCCAAGCAGGGCACCGAGCTGAAGCCTGGCGACGTCGTCGACCTGATCATCAGCCAGGGGCGCAAGCCGATCGCTGTGGAGAGCTGGGTCGGCAAGCAGATCGACCGAGCGCAGAAGGTGCTGGAGAAGCGCGGGTTGGTCGTCATCGTCGACGACGAGCAGTACAACGACACCGTGCCGAAGGGCGGCGTGATCAGCCAGAACCCGTCCAGCGGCACGCTGTTCCGCCGCGACGAGGTGCACATGACGGTCTCTCTCGGCGTCGAGATGATCGAGGTGCCGAGCGTGCGGGCCACCGGCGTGCAGTCCGCCGAGGACAAGCTGCGCGCCCTCGGCTTCGACGTCGACATCGTGCAGGACGACGTCTACTACGGCATCGGTTTTGCCACGCGCACCGATCCGCCCGCCGGAAGCAAGGCCCCCAGAGGCAGCACGATCACCCTGTACGTGGTCTGACGCATGACTGCGTCCACGCAAGATCCGGCCCGGTCCGCAGGCGGGATCGCCGTGCGGTGCGAGGGCGTCGTCCACCTCTACAGGACCTTCGCCGGGCACGACGTGGTGGCGTTGCGTGGTGTCGACCTTCAGATCGTCCCCGGGGAACGGGTCGCGTTCCTCGGGCCGTCCGGGTGTGGGAAGTCGACCTTGCTCACTCTGCTCGGCGGCATCCAGCGCCCCTCGGCCGGCCGGATCTTCCTCGGCGACCACGACATCTCACGACTCTCGGAGCGGCGCCTGGCACGAGTGCGGTCACAGGTCGTGAGCACGATGCTGCAGGGAGCCACCCGCAACCTGCTCCCCTACGCCACCGCCAGCCAGAACCTCACCTTCGCCCGGCTGGGGCTGACAGCGGAGCGCCGACGCGAGCTGCCGCAGCCACGCGAGCTGCTCGAACGGGTAGGACTTGCCGACCAACGTGACCAGGCGGTCCGCACGATGTCCGGCGGACAACGGCAGCGACTGGCGCTGGCGTGCGCCGTGGCGACCGGGCCCCAGCTGCTGCTCGCCGACGAGCCCACCAGCCAGCTCAGTCACGACGACCGCGTCGCCGTCGTTGACCTGCTGCACGGAGTCGGGCACGACCTCGGCACGACAGTCGTGGTCGTCACGCACCAGGACGAGGTGGCGGCGACGTTCCCACGCACGATCACGATGCGTGGAGGTCGGATCGGCACCGAGGGCCGTTCCGGGTCCGAGTTCGCGGTGCTCGACGAGGAGGGGCTGCTGCCCCTGCCCGACCACCTCGCCCAGCAGTGGCCCGCCGGCACCGTCGTCCGCCTCGAGGCGACTGACGACGACCGGCTCGTCGTCAGCCGACAGGACGGCAGCCCCGGATGAGCGCCGACGTGCTGCAGCTCCGAGGTCTCACCTACGTCGCCGCACGCCCCTTGCTCTCCGGCATCGACCTCACCTTTGAACCGGGCCGGATGACGGCACTGTCGGGCCCGAGCGGGTCGGGCAAGACCACACTGCTCTCGCTCGCCGGGGGGCTGCTGCAGCCGACGTCCGGGACCGCCACCTGGGCTGGTGAACCGACCTGGCGCGGCAACGGTGACCCGGGTCGGGACATGTCGTTCATCCTCCAGGTCTACGGCTTGGTGCCGATCCTCTCGGCTCGCGAAAACGTGGCCCTGGCGCTGCGGGCTCGCGGCGTCGCTCCTCGCGAGGCCGACGAACGTGCGGACGACGCCCTGGCCGACCTTCACGTCGGAGACCTGGGAGGTCGCCAGACTGACGAGCTCTCCGGCGGCCAGTTGCAGCGGGTGGCGATCGCCCGCGGACTCGTCGTGCGGGCGCGGGTGCTGATCGCCGACGAGCCCACCAGCGAGCTCGACCCGACCACCCGCGGGGTGGTGATGGCACTGCTGAGGGCCGAGGCTGAGCGCGGATCGGTGGTCGTGGTGGCCACCCACGACCCTGAGGTCGTCGAGACCTGCGACGCGCACCACCGACTGGTCGACGGGCGCGTGGCGCACAGCCCGGGGCATTCGGCGACGTGAGCCGAGGTCTGCGCAGTGCCGGTCAGCACGCTGGGACGCTGACGCTGTTGCTGATTATCGTGGCCGCCTCGGCGACCGGCATCGTGGCCGGAACCGGCGGCTCGCACGAGGTGCTGATCTCTCTGGTTCTCCTCACGACCATGACGGCAGGGGCACTCGGCACCGATCTGACCCGCCGACGGCGACGTGAGCTGAGCGTCGCGCGGCTGCGCGGGGTCTCGGTGCTTGCTGCGATGGACGTCGGTCCTCTGCTTCTTGCCGTGCTCGGCGGAGCAGGGTTGGCCCAGGCGGGCGCCGCTGCGCGCGGCCAGCTGACCGGATCCTCACTGGCCGGATCCGCGCTCGTCGCTGGCGTGGCGCTCGTCGTCGTGCTGGCGTGCCTGGTCGGCACGTGGCGTGAACCGCTGGCCGAGGGCACCCGCCGTCCGGGCCGACCAGCACGACGCGGAACGCCCACCGTGGCAGCGGGCGTGGCCTTTCTGGTGGCTGCAGCCATCGCTGCGTTTCAGGCCGGCACTGGCGACCGTGGGGCTTTCGCTGGTGCGGCCCCGACCCTGCTTGGCGTGGCCGCCGGTCAGCTCGTCGTCGTGCTGCGCCACCTCGGGCTTCGGGTGTTCGAACCCGTTGCCGGTGACCGCTCGACCGCCACCCTGCTCGGCGTGCGGCTCGGACTCGCGCCCGGCGCGGCGCTTCGCGTGCGTGCAGCAGTCGCCGCTGGCGTGGTCGCCGTGAGCGCGTGCACTGGAGCCGTCGCCACGACCGACTGGGCCAGCGAGTCAGGCGCCCTGCAGAACTCCGCAGCGCTTTCCTTCTCGCTTCCCGACACCGATGCCCTCCAGGCGCTCCAGCTGACTCGGCGGATCGACCCCGCCGGCCGCTGGGTGATGGCGGCGGTCGTCGACGTCGGCCGTGTCGAGGTCGAGCGACGAGTGGCGTGGCTGGACCTCGAACGTTACGAGCGCGTAGTCGGTTCGACACTCGATGGCACGAGCGGTGACCTGACCTCGAAGGTGAGCGCGCTGCGTGCCGCGACCGCGGTCGACCTGCTGCGCGGCGATGAGCTGGCCGGAACCCCACGGGACGACGGTCCGGCGAGGGTGGGGATCGAACTCCTCACCGACCGGGGCTACGTGGAGACCTACACCCTCGATCTGCCTGGCGTCGTAGAACTGCCGGCCTGCCGCGAGGGCTGCGTCCTGCTCGCGGTCACGGCGGCAGCCAGAGACCGCACGAACCAGCCGCCGATCGCGACGCTGAACCTCGACGACCACGACCTGCTCGGCACCACGTGGGTTCGGTCGGGGGCTGCGTTCGTGCCCGCGTCCGGCATGGCGCCGATGCCGGTGGCCGTCGCGGGTGATGCCACGTGGGGCCTCGACGGACCCACGGTGCCGCGCATCGACACCGTGCCCCGGCCCGCTGAGGTGGTGGCCGAACGCACCGGGCTGCCCGTGGTCGAGGGGGCGGGCCTCGTGGCCGACCTGCCGGTCGCGCTGGCCGCCAGCCGTGGGGCCGCGGCCCGGCTTTCGACGCGGGTGCTGGCGCGATCGGACGTGCCGGACGACGTCCGTTCGGCGCTGTCGGCCGCCGGTGCCAGCGAGCCCACGACCCTCGACGCCGCGGTGGGTCGAGCGCTCGATGCCGACAGCGCAACGAGGCGCGACGACCGATGGGTGCTTGCCGCGGTCGCCGCGCTGCTGATGCTGATGGTGCTCCTCGGTGGTGCGGCACGCCGGCGGCAGGAGAGCGCCCGGCTGCGTTCGGTGCAGCGCCTCCTCGGCTTGAGCCCGGCCACCCTCCGAAAGGCGTCCCTCACCGGGCTGCTCCTGACCGCAGCCACGACAGCCATCGGCGTGACCGTCGGGGCCTGGGTCGTCCTACTCACCGCGGTCGACGGCGGAGACCCGGTGCCGGACGGACCCACCCGGCTTCCGCTCGGCGGCTCCGTCACCTGGCTCGGCCTGCTCTTCGGTGCGGCGGTCTCGGCGGCGATGATCGTGCTCACCACGCCACTCGGACGCCGCCGGCCCGACGATCCCGCCGCGCTCCTGCCCGGCCATGGTGGTCCGGACGGGCCTGACGTCGAGGTGGGCCTCGGATGAGTGCCGCCTCCTGGACGATCGGCGCCACGGTGCTGCGCGGACTGATGTCGCGCCGCCTGCTGTCGGTCTCGACCCTGCTTCTCCTCGTGCTCGCCGTGGGCGGCGCCGTTCTCGGGCCGCTCTTCCAGCAGGCGTCGACGACGAGCTTCACGCTGACCCGGATCGACGAGGCGCCGGCCCCGTCGTCCGCGCTGACCTGGCAGGTGCAACCCGGGGGCCGCAACGAGCTCGACCAGCTCGTGAAGGACGCTGAGGCAGCCACTCGCGCGGCAGTCCCGAACCTGTACGGACCGGCGCAGGTCACGCTGCTGTCGCGACCGCTCGCCGGCCTCGATCCACCGGTCACCGTCGTCGCGCGTGACGACGCCTGTGCGACCCTGCCCATCGAGGGCGTCTGTCCGCGCGGACCGCGCGAGGTGCTGCTGCACGAGGACGATCTGGGGTCGAAGGCGATCGGCGACCGCTTCGTCGTCCCGCGACTGGGGCCGATGACCATCACCGGCACGTACGGCACGCCGACGACCACCGATGACTGGCTCTTCCCGGGCCTGCTCGTCAGTCTCCCGGCCAGTGCGACGAGCAGCGCTCGTCCGGCGCCCTACCTGGTGACACATGAGGCGTACGCGACCCTGCCTCCGAGACTGTGGGCGCCGACGCTGGAGAACCGACTCGTGGTACCCGATCAGATCACCGATGCCGAATTCGACCGGCTGGTCGCCGCGACCGAGCTCGAACGCTTCGCCCGGCACCCGTTGGCCGGGACAGGAGCGATCGAGGGCGACTCGGAGACCAACGTGCTGCCTGACCTGCTCGTGGAGGTGCGCGAGCAGCGGGCCGCCGCGCGCTCGGCGGTGTTGCCGGCCGTGCTGGCGCTCGTCCTGGTGGCCCTGGCCATGATCATGCGACTTCAGGCTGCAGCCGCCGAGCTGCGAGCGCCCGAGCTGGCCCTGGCCGCGCTGCGTGGGGTGGGTCGCACTCAGCTGTGGCTACTCGGGGTGGCCGAGTCCTGGGCACTGATCGCGCTCGCAGCACCCCTAGGACTCGCTGCCGGATTCGGAGCCGTGCGCGTGCTGGCCGACCAGTGGCTGCGCCCCGGGCTGGTGCTGCCGAGCCCGCCGCTCGCGGTGGCCGCCGGCGCCCTGGTCTGCCTCGCCGGAGCAGCGGTGTCTGCCGCCGCAGTAGGTCAGGTGCTGGGCAACACGCTGGGTGGCCAGCTGGCTGGAAGCTCCCGCGCGGGCACGTCGCGGCGCGGGGTGCTGGTCGCCGAGCTCACGGTGATCAGCCTGGCGGTCGCCCTCCCCCTGGCCCGCCTGAGTTCCGACAGCGACGGCCTCGGTACGGGCGAGCTGCTGCTGCCCGTCGTGCTTGCCGTGGCGGCTGGCTCGCTCGCGACCCGCACTACGGCTGCGTTGGCACGTTGGTGGGCCGCACGTGGCGCCGTGCGACCGATCGTGCTCTTCATCGCTGTGCGTGCGGTGGCCCGCCGCGCACAGGGGACGGTCGTCATCCTTCCCGTCGCCGCTTCCCTGGCGGTCGCGGTGTTCGCAGGCGGCATCTCCGGCATCGCCGCGGACTGGCGCGAGAGCGTGGCCTCCACGCGCAGTCCCGCTCCGATCGTGCTGGCGTCGCCGCTCTCGCTGCTCGAGACCCAGAGCGCCATCGTCTCGCTCGACCCGAAGGGCCAGTGGGCGATGGCTGCTGGGGAGGTGACGCTGCCCCAGGGTGGCCCGGTGGTGGTCGTCGACACCTCACGCCTCGCCCGCGTCGCCACCTGGTCGCCGCAGTGGCTGGCCGGCCGGGACGCCGCAGACGTCGCTGCCTTGATCGCTCCATCCCATCCGGTGCTGCGCCTCAACGGTGAGCGCATGACGCTCACCGTTCAGGCGCCCGGTGACGAGGCCGACGTCGACTTCGCGGTGGTCAGCTCGAGCGAGGGTATGAAGACCGTGCGATTCGGGCCGCTGGGCGGCGGGGTCTCGACGGTGACCGTCGCGACGCCGTACTGCGTCTCGGGCTGTCTGTTGCGCTCGGTCTCGGCCACGGCTGACGGGCCTGACCCGCTCCGGATCGTGGAGCTGACGGTTGACGAGACCCCTATCACGGACGCTGGTTCGGGCGCCCCCGGTATCGCCGGAATGGAGGTCTCTACCGACGGCACCGACGTTGTCTTCTCGGGCTTCGACGATGCGCTCCCTCTGGTGGCCGCGCGTAGGGCGCTAGCAACCCAGGCGACGCCCGACGGAACGGTGCTCGATCTGACCTCGTCGAGGTTGCCGGTGGACGTACGGGCCACAGCCGAGAGCGTGCCCCTGGCCGGACCCATCGGCGTTCTGGCCGATCTCGACCTGCTGCTCGGCCGCTACCGTCCCGACCCGGCGCTCAGCGAGTCTCAGGTCTGGCTGCGGCAGGACGCCCCAGCTGAAGTACGCGAGGAGCTGCTCGGCAGCGGCATGACCGAGCTGACGCGCCACGAGGACGTGCGTGACTCACTCGATGACGAGGCATACGCACAGGCGCTGCGGCTCTACCGGGTCGTCGCCGGGCTGATCCTGCTGATGGGGCTCGGCGGTCTGGTCGTCGCGCTGGGCGTGCAGGCACCCGCTCGTCGACGCGACGCCGCTGCGATGCGCGTCGTCGGGCTAGCGCGCCGCACCGTCGGCCTCGCAGCGATGCTCGAGCTGGCGGTGGTTCTGATCGTGGCGATGGCGGCCGGACTATGCGCCGGTCTGCTGGCCCAGCAGCTCCTGATCGGCAGCCTGTCGCTCGGCGTAATCGACGACCCGCGCATGCCGCCGGTCCTGGCCCAGCTCGACCTGGACGGCGCCGCGATCCTGACCGGCGGTCTCGGCGTCGTCGTCCTCACCGTCGCGGCGGTCGCCGCCGGCATCGTGGTCAGCCGAGCCCGGGCAGCCTCGTTGCGGGAGTCCGCGCGCTGATCGCACCAGGCCGGGCAGTAGCGTCCGGCCTCATGCGCAACCCGGTCGGCACCCACGTGCTCGTGGGCGCCGGACTGGTGAAGGGCGCGCTCGCGTCGGCCGACGAGCTCGGCTGCGAGACGATCCAGGTGTTCGTCGGCAACCCGCGCGGCTGGGCGCTGAGCCCGGGCAAGCCGGCCGAGGATGCCGAGTTCCGCGCGGCCGTCGCCGAGCGCGGGATGCGCGTGTTCATCCACACGCCCTACCTGGTGAACCTCGGGTCGCCGACCCCGGCGACGTACGAGAGGTCCGTGGCGCTGGTGGCGCACAACCTGCGCCGTGCGGCCGAGATCGGTGCGGAGGGGGTCGTCGTGCACACCGGCTCGTACGTCGACCCGACCGGCGGCGTCGAGGGGTACGAGGTCGCGATGCGACAGGTGCGCGAGGGGCTGCTGCCGCTGCTGGACGCCGTCGCCGACGAGACCGCGCCGTGGCTGCTGCTCGAGCCGACGGCCGGCCAGGGCCGCTCGCTGTGCGCCGGCGTCGAGGACCTCGCGCCGTACCTCGCCGCTCTCGATGACCACCCCAAGGCCGGGATCTGCCTCGACACCTGCCACGTGTTCGCGGCCGGCGCGCCGCTCGACGAGGCGGGTGGCACCACGGCCACGGTCGACCGGATCGTGGAGATCGGCGGGCCGGGGCGGCTGCGGTTGGTGCACGCCAACGACTCGATGGACGTGCGCGGCGCGTTCAAGGACAGGCACCAGAAGATCGGCGACGGCTTCATCGGGGTCGACGCCTTCCGCGAGCTGCTCGCCCACCCGGCCACCGACGGCGTCCCGTTCATCCTGGAGACGCCCGGGTCGCGCGCGGTGGGCGACCCCGACATCGCGCTGCTCAAGAGCCTGCGATGAGGTCGCGCACGCGGCTGGCGACGTTGGCCTTGCTCGCGATGACGGCGTGCTGGGGCTCGACCTTCATCTTGATCAAGGACCTCCTCGACCGGGTGCCGACCCTCGACTTCCTGGCCGTGCGGTTCGCGATCGCGGGCCTCGTGATGGTGGCCGTGGCGCCGCGGGCGCTCCGACGGCTCTCGCCGGCCGCCCGGCGACAGTCGCTGGTGCTCGGCGGGCTGTACGGCGTCGCCCAGATCCTGCAGACCGCCGGGCTCGCGCACACCGCGGCCAGCGTGTCCGGCTTCGTGACCGGGCTGTACGTCGTCGCGACTCCTCTGCTGGCTGCACTGCTGCTGCGCACCCGGATCTCCGCGTCACCTGGGCTGCGGTCGCGCTGGCGACCGGCGGGCTCGGCGTGCTCACCCTCGACGGGCTGTCGCTCGGCTACGGCGAGTCGATCACCTTGGTCGCGGCGATCCTCTACGGGCTGCACATCGTCGCGCTCGGCGCCTGGGCGACGTCCGCGGACGCGCTCGGGATGTCGATCGTGCAGCTGCTCGTCATCGCCTTCATCTGCCTGGTCGCGACAGCGCCCGACGGCATCGTGCTGCCCGACCGCACCTCCGACTGGCTCTCGGTCGTCTACATGGCGCTCTTCGCCGGCGCGCTCGCCCTGATCGCGCAGACCTGGGCGCAGTCGCACCTCGCGCCCACCCGCGCCGCGATCGTGATGAGCATGGAACCGGTCTTCGCGGCGACGTTCGCGGTCGGGCTGGGTGGCGAGTCGGTCACCTGGCGGCTGCTCGTCGGCGGGGCGATGGTGCTGACCGCGATGCTCGCCGTCGAGCTCGGCCCGCGGCGTCCGACCGAGGGCGAGGTCGCAGCACCTCGCGGTGTGAGCGCCCGGGCGCAGGGTGCGCGGAGCCAGCGGTCGTCGACCAGTCGACCGAACTGCCACCGGTCCGCATCCTGAATGCCACGTCGCCACCCACCACCCGGCGCGGGCTACAGTCACCGACATGGCGCCGACCTATTTCTTTGGACACCTGCCGGGAGCTCCCGTGCAGGCCCGTCCCTAGGACAGCGCCCGCACCCACAACGCCCCGGCCACCGGCCCGGGGCGTTTGTCATGTCGGGGCCGAGGACCGGAGCCCGAACACGAACAGAGGAAAATCATGGTCGTCGTCATGTCACCGGACGCCACCGACGAGGACGTCGCGCACGTCGTCGCCCGCGTGGAGGGAGTCGGCGGAGAGGCGTTCGTCAGCAAGGGCGTGCTCCGCACGATCATCGGCCTGGTGGGCGACATCGAGTCGTTCCACCACCTGAACCTCCGCACCCTCAAGGGCGTCGCCGACGTCCACCGAATCTCCGACCCCTACAAGCTCGTCAGCCGACAGCACCACTCGGACCGCTCGACCGTGTGGGTCGGCCCGGAGGGCAAGCGGGTGCCGATCGGTCCTGACTCGTTCACGTTCATCGCCGGTCCGTGCGCCGTCGAGTCGGCTGACCAGACCCTCGAGGCGGCCCAGATGGCGAAGTCGGCTGGCGCCACGATCCTGCGCGGCGGCGCCTACAAGCCCCGCACGTCGCCGTACGCCTTCCAGGGCCTCGGCGTGAAGGGCCTGGAGATCCTTTCCGACGTCCGCGAGGCCACCGGACTGCCCATCGTCACCGAAGTCATCGACGTCCGCGACGTGCCCGTCGTCGCCGAGCACGCCGACATGCTCCAGATCGGCACCCGCAACGCCGCCAACTTCGCGCTCCTGCAGGCCGTCGGAGACGCCGGCAAGCCGGTGCTGCTCAAGCGCGGCATGACGGCCACGATCGAGGAATGGCTGATGGCGGCCGAGTACATCGCCCAGCGCGGCAACCTCGACGTCGTGCTGTGCGAGCGCGGCATCCGCACGTTCGAGCCGGCCACTCGCAACACGCTCGACATCTCGGCGGTGCCCGTCGTGCAGGCCACCAGCCACCTGCCGATCATCGTCGACCCCTCGCACGCCGCCGGCCGCAAGGACCTCGTCGTCCCGCTCTCGCGCGCGGCGATCGCGGTGGGGGCCGACGGCGTGATCGTCGACGTGCACCCGAACCCCGAGTCGGCGCTCTGTGACGGGCCCCAGGCACTGCTCGGCTCGGAGCTGCGCGAGCTCGCCCAGGCCGTGCGTCGACTACCCGAGGTCGTCGGCCGCGTGGGCGCAGCAGAGCTGGCGGGTCGCGGCTGAGCGGCCATCCTCTTAGGGTGGGCCAAGGCATGACCGGGCACTGACCTGCAGGAAGGACAACCAGGTGGACCACTGCGCGCGCTGCGGCCACGCGTTGGACATCGGTCGGTTCTGCACCAACTGCGGTCATCCGGTCGGTCAGCCGGTGCCGGCCGAGCGAGCAGTCGACTCCGGCCGATCCCCTACCTGCGTACGAGCCGCCCGCCGAGCGCGCGCTACCCCTTGTTCGCCGACGAGGTCGAGCCCGAGCGGCCGAGCAGCTGTGGCCGCCCGCGCACCAATCGTCGGGTCGTTCACCTGCTGGGCGAAGGCGCGGGAGTGCTGATCGTGCTTGCCGCCGCCGTGGCGCTGGTGCTGATCGCGGTCATTGGCGCCAGCCTGATCGGCGGGGAGGACGAGCCGGAGATTGGGCCGACCACCGCCGCCCATCACCGAGAGCGCCGAGCCGTCCGACCCCCTGCCGAGCCCTACGATCGAGCCGGGTGAGGACGGCGACGTCGCGGCGCTCGCCACCCCCACGGTGCCCGACACCGCCGAGGCCAGCCTCGACGTCGCCGGCAATCAGGTGACCTACGACGCGTACAACATGCTCGACGGCGACGCCGCCACCGCGTGGCGGATGCCCGGCGACGCCACGAATGAGGAGATCGTGTTCCAGCTGCGCGAGCCGACTCTGATCACCGAGCTCGGCCTTGTCAACGGCTACGCCAAGCGCGAACCGGGCTACGACGGCTACACGAGCAACCGGCGGATTCGCGCGGTCGAGTGGACCCTCGACGACGGCACGGTGCTGACCCAGAAGCTCGGCAAGAAGCGGCGCCGACTGCAGACCATCCCGGTCGATCGCGTGCTGTCCGACACCGTGCGCCTGCGACTGGTGAAGGTCACCGACCCCGGCACCGGACCGACCGGCCGTGACTACACCGCGATCAGTGACATCAGCATCGTCGGCAGCCCCGTCTGACGCCGGCTCAGGTTGTCGGCCAGGAGCGGTGCCTGCGCCACCCAACGCGTCGCCCGAACGGTGGCTACGGCACCGCTGGCCGGCGTCAGGCCTGCTGGCGGTGGGGCCGCCACCGATCGCCTAGCTCAAACGGTGTCAGACCCACCGCTCCCCCGGGCCGCGCCCGCCGCTACAGCCGCGCTAGCACCTCGGCGGCGCGCTCGGCGTCGCGGCGCGTGACGTCGAGATGGGTGACCAGCCGGACCGTCGTCGGACCCACCGTCGCCACCCGCACCCCCGCCTCGCTAGCCCGCGCCACGAAGTCGGCGGCGTCGGCGCGCGCGACCACGACGATGTTCGTGTCCACGCCCTCGGGGTCGACACCGCAGGCATCCGCGAGCAGCTGAGCATGTGCGTGGTCGTCGGCGAGACGCTCGATGTGGTGGTCGAGGGCGTGGAGTCCCGCGGCCGCGAGGATGCCGACCTGGCGCATGCCGCCGCCCATCCGCTTGCGCCACACCCGCGCGTCGCTGACGGTGTCGCGCGAGCCCACGAGCACCGACCCCACCGGGGCACCCAGACCCTTGGACAGGCAGACCGACAGCACGTCGGCCACCGCGCCGTACTCGCGCAGCGGGGTGCCGGTCGCCACGTGGGCGTTCCAGATGCGGGCACCGTCGAGATGGATGGCAACGCCGACGCCGCTCGCCCACTCGTGCAGGTCACGCAGGTCGTCGAGCGCCAGCACTGCTCCCCCGGCGAAGTTGTGCGTGTTCTCGACCGACACGGCGCGGGTGCGCACGAAGAACGGCCCCATGTCGGGTGCGTACATCTCGCGGACGGCGTCCATGTCGACGTGGCCGCGGGGGTGCCGCCAGGTGCGCATCGTGACGCCGCTGTAGGCACCGTGGGCCCCCAGCTCGGCTCGCGCGATGTGCGCCGACGCCTCGCACAGCACCTCCTCGCCCGGCTGCACCAGCGAGCGCACGGCCAGCACGTTCGACATCGAGCCAGTGGGCATGAACAGCGCGGCCTCGTGCCCGAACAGATGGGCGATCCGTTCCTCGAGCCGGGAGACTGTTGGGTCCTCCCCGTACACGTCGTCGCCCACCTCGGCGGCCGCCATCGCAGCCCGCATCGCCTCGGTGGGGCGGGTAAGGGTGTCTGAACGCAGGTCGATCACTCACTCATCTTGCACAACGCCCTGCAACGTTCGTCAGTCAGCCGAGGAGAGCACCGAGCCCGTCCGTCGCCCGAGAACCGCTGTCAGAGCACCGTCGTACTCAGTAATCGACATTCCAACGCTAGCTTCCTGCGCCTTCATCCTAAGGATGAACTGATAGGCGAAGAGTTCAGGTCGGAGCCGCGCCAAGTGCTGGTCGACGCTCCGTACCGCGTTCAAGACACCGGCTCGATTCGCCGAAGCCACGCCCAGGGGTGCGGCGCTCTGGCGTTCTTCCTCGATCGCGAATCCGCTTCGGCTCACCAACGCGTGCAGGGATTTGCGGCTGAAGAATCGCAGGTGGGTCTCGTCGAGAGGCCCCCTCCTGTCATATCCGAAGGCGCCAATCGCCACTCTGCCTCGCGGATACCAGTGCTCGAAGTTCGGCACCGAGATCAGTGCCTGCCCTTGCTCGGCCAGAACAACTCGGATCTCGCGAAGGAGTCGGGCAGGGTCAGCCAGGTGCTCGATGACATCCGCGGCGATGACCACGTCGAACTGGCCATGCAGCTCGGGTGGAAGACCACCGCTCAGATCCGCCAAGTGGAATTCGTCGACCCGCGATCTGACGCCCGGAATCTCGATCATGTCGACGCCCGTGACGTGATGTCCCCGAGCGCGCAGCCTCTCCGCCATGTGACCGCTCGAGCACCCGAGGTCGAGAACGCGCAGCGGCTCTCGATCGTCAACCATGTCCAGGAGGTGCGTGTGGCTGCTTCCGTCACCGTCCTTGAAGGCGTACTCCTCCGAAGACTCCACCCAGGCTGCGGTTCCAAATCCAAGTTTCCCCAAGCGGTACTCGACGACGTCCCGCACGACGTCCTTCGCGTACTTGAGGCCGTTGACGTAGCAGATCTCGTCCCCGTAGTAGGTGGGGATAGCGATCTCTCGGATTCGATGCCCACCGTCCAGGAGCTGCACGATGATCTGGGTGTCGAAGTCGAACCCGTCGCTGTTGGCTCGGATAGCCAGCTGCCGAAGTGTGTCGACGCGATAGGCCCGATACCCGGAGTGGAACTCGGTGAGGTCGGCGTCGAGCATGCGGTTCTGAATCCCTGTGAGGATTCGGTTTCCCCAGCGCTTGTACGCGGGCATTCCGCCAGTCCGCGCTGCCCCCCTCACCATCATGCGGGAGCCGAAGACGGCGTCGGCGTCGCCATCAACGATCGGTCGCACCATCTCGGGAAGTAGTTCAGGGGCGTACTGGCCGTCACCATGCAGCAGCACCACGACATCGAGGCCGCGGAGCGCCGCCAGCCCGTAGGCGGCTTTCTGGTTGCCGCCATACCCCAAGTTTCGGTCGTGGCGCACCACCAACGTGGCAACGTCGACCTGCGCCTGCGCCCACTCCCTCGCCATGTCGTGCGTGCCATCGCGACTGGCGTCATCGAGGATGATGACTTCGCTCAGGCGATGCCTGAAGTCCTGAGGAATCCGATCCAGCGTTGCGCGCAGTGTGGTCTCGGCGTTGTAGGCCACGACCAGGACGCCGATTCGAGGCTCATCTGCGGGCATAGGAGGTTCCTTCCGAAGTGGGTATAGCGGGTAGCGAGACCGGCTGTCGGATCGCACGTACCACCAGGTGCACGAGGGTCAAGAACGACACGGCGACCAGGGGCAGGACGGCGTTGGGCACGGGAGTAGCCCGCGCCTCGTCCCAATTCCAGGGAAGGGCCTGGTTCCACCCGCTGTAGACGACGATGAGGGTGACGCTCGCCGCAGCCATGTAGGGGGCAGCGCCCCTAAGGCCCGTCACGACGAGCCCGAAGGCCACCGGCCACACCAGGTACTGCATGGAGAAGGCGGGGGAAACGACGAGGAAGGCGCACAGGGGCAGGCCGACGAGAGTTTCAGCCCGCGAGATCTCGGCACGCCAAGCCAAGAGTGCTGGACCCAGTGCCGCGAGGAGAACAGCTGGGAACCTCCACCGATCGCCGACGGCGAGCACGAAGTCGGGGGGCAATCCCATCCACGACAGGCCTTGGGATACCCCCCACTGACGTAGAGGGATGCCCGCGTAGCCGAGGTAGTGGGACACGAATGCGGACGGTTCCGTGGCCAGGACCGGTAGCCACAAGACGGTCGCGACCAGAGCCCCGCCAGCGATGAAGCTTGCAAAGATCCGGGGTCTGAGCTTCCAGGCCACCACGAGCATCACAGGCACGAGCACGACCGGCACGATCTTGACGCTGATGGCCAGGCCGAGGCATGCGCCTGCAGCCAGCCCCCACTGTCGGACTGTGAGCAGGTACAGGCTCGCCATTGCCAGCATGACGAACAGCGGGTCCGTGTTCCCATGGAAACCAGAAATGATCAGGCTCACCGGACACCAGCAGAATGCGACAGCAGCCAGGAGCGAAGTCGTCTCGGTCCGTCTCCTTCGGAGCACTAGAAATAGGAGATACGCGGTGACCAAGTCCGCCAAGGCGGCCGGTGCCCGCACCAAGAAGGGAACCGGCACGCCCCAGTGATGAATCTCCGCGAGGAGAGCGAGCAGCCAGCTCGTCAGGGGGCCGTGGTTGTACTGCGCGGATTCAAAAGAGATGCCGTAGACGTGCAGCGGGCCTGCGACGGAGACCCCATCCATGAACTCCGTCCAGTAGTGGACGTCGTTGGTACCGAACGTGCGGGCAGCAATCCAGAGCTTGAGCGCGGTCGCGACGGCAGCCGTGGCGAGCACAATCTGTCCGGATGACAGTCGTCGAACCACGCCAGCCTCCCAACCGAGCTCGGAAGGGCGAATTTAGGCAGTTGCTGGGGCAGGCGGTGTGGGTTCGAAACTGCTCGATCCGGCTGAACCCCGGGCATGGCTCGTTGTGACCAGAGCAGATCGCCTGGCAGACGGTTGTGCTTGGGAGCCTTTCCCGAAACTGGTCGATTCAGCGGGAGCGACGAAGCATTTCCGCGACGAGGAACGCCAGCTCGAGGGACTGGACGCGGTTGAGCCGAGGGTCGCAGACCGACTCGTAGCGGTTGCCGAGATCGATCTCGGCGAGCTCTTCGCCGCCGCCGACGCACTCGGTGACGTCGTCGCCGGTCAGCTCCACGTGCACGCCGCCGGGCCAGGTGCCGAGCTGGTGGTGCACGTCGAAGAAGCCCTGAACCTCCTCGATCACGTCGTCGAAGCGGCGGGTCTTGTAGCCGGAGCTCGCCTCGAAGGTGTTGCCGTGCATCGGGTCGCACACCCAGGCAACCTCGAGTCCGGCGGCGGTGACCTTCTCGACCAGGTGCGGGAGGCCGTCGCGGATCTTCTTGGCGCCGAAGCGGGTGATGAAGGTGAGCCGACCGGGCGTGTTGTCGGGGTTGAGCCGCGACGCCAGCTCGATGGCGTCGTCGGCGGTGGACGTCGGGCCGAGCTTCACCCCGATCGGGTTGCGCACCCGGCTGAGCAGCTCGACGTGGGCTCCGTCGAGCTGGCGGGTGCGCTCGCCGATCCAGACGAAGTGGCCCGAGAGGTCGTACGGCGTCTGGGTACGCGAATCGAGCCGGGTCAGCGCGTGCTCGTACTCGAGCACGAGCGCCTCGTGCGAGATGTGGAAGTCGACGCGGTGGAACTCGTCAGGGTCGGCGCCGATCGCCTCCATGAAGGCCATGGCGCGGTCGATCTCGTGGGCCATCGCCTCGTAGCGCTGACCGGCGGACGATTCGGCGACGAAGTCGGTGTTCCACGTGTGCACCTGGCGCAGGTCGGCGTACCCGCCGGCGATGAAGGCGCGGATCATGCTCAGCGTCGCGGCGGAGGTGCGGTGCACCTCGAGCAGCCGCGCCGGGTCGGGCACGCGGGCGTCAGGAGTGAAGTCGAAGCCGTTGACGGCGTCCCCTCGATAGGCAGGCAGCGTGACGCCGTCGCGGGTCTCGAGGTCGGAGGAACGCGGCTTCGCGTACTGACCGGCCAACCGGCCCAGCTTCACGACCGGCACGGAGGCCGCGTACGTGAGCACGACGGCCATCTGCAGCAGCACCCGCAGCTTGTTGCGGGTGTTGTCTGCGGTAACGCCAGCGAAGGTCTCGGCGCAGTCACCGCCCTGGAGCAGGAACGCCTCGCCACGCGTGACCGCCGCTAGCTTCTCGGTCAGCTCGTCGCACTCGCCAGGAAGAACCAGTGGCGGCAGCCCCCGCAGCCGGTCGACGACCGTGTCGACTGCGGCCCGATCGGGGTACGTCGGCTGCTGGGCGGCGCCTCGCGCGTGCAGGCTCGCGAGATCGAGAAGTTCCACTCGATCAGCCTACGCGGGAGCCTGACCCGCCTCGGACCTCGCTCCCCGTCCTCACTCCTCGAGGTGGTCGATGTCGCGGAACCCGGTCTTCTGGCCGCGCAGACCCGCGGTTGGCCAGCCAGGTCAGCGCCCACAGCACGACGCCGACGGCGAGCATGCCGGCGGCGACCTGGTACTGCACCCAGTCGTCGCGGTCCTTGGCCCAGGGGCCGACGAGGAACAGGCAGGCCGCCGCGGCGACCCACGGGGTGTACCTGGGCGCCGTGAAGCGAGCTCTCGGTCGAGGTGTCGCGGCGCAGCACCAGGCACGCGACGTTGACGACCGCGAAGACCCCGAGCAGCAGCAACGCCGTCGTGCCCGAGAGCGTGTCGACGGTCGAGGACGCCAGCTGGGCCACCACCGTCAGCAGCGCGATCGCGAGGGCGGTGGAGAACGCGATGCCGACGTACGGCGTCCGGCGGCCGGGGAGGACCTTGCCGAGCGTGCGTGGCAGGACGTCCTGGTTGGCCATGCCGTAGAGCAGCCGGCTGGCCATGAGCATGTTGATGAGGGCGGTGTTGGCCACCGCGATGCACGTGAGGAACGGGAAGAACTTGTCGATCGGCAGGTCGGGCGCGCCGATCGAGACGACGTTCAGCAAGACCTTGCCGTCCTCGCTCACGACCTTCTCGATGTCGCCCTGAGGGATCACCGCGATGACCGAGACCGCCACCAGCATGTAGACGAGCACGGCGATGCCGAGGCCGGTCAGCATCGTGCGCGGGAAGATGCGCTCGGGTTCCTGGGTCTCCTCGACCATGTTGACGGAGTCCTCGAAGCCGACCATCGCGAAGAACGCGATCGACGTGGCCACCGTGACCGCGAGGAACAGGCCGCGGTCGGAACCGGACTCGAAGGTGGCGATCCGGCCGAGGTCGCCGTCGCCCTTGGCGATCACCCAGAACCCGATGCCGATGACGATCACCAGCGCCAGGATCTCGATCATCGTCAGCACGACGTTGAACTTCACGCTCTCGCCCACGCCGCGCAGGTTGATCACGGCCAGCAGCAGCATGAAGACCAACGACACCGTGGTGACGGCTGCCTTGCCCGCGGGCACGTCGATGCCGTTGATGTCGAGCCCGGCCAGGAAGTTGGTGGCCAGCAGGTTCGAGGACGTCGAGGCGCTGGTGATGCCCGAGCAGACCACCGCGAAGGCCACGAGGAACGTGACGAAGTGGATGCCGAACGCCTTGTGCGTGTAGAGCGCGGCGCCGGCGGCCTGCGGGTACTTCGTGACCAGCTCGAGGTAGGACAGCGCGGTGAGGGTCGCGACGGAGAACGCGACGAGGAACGGCAGCCAGACGATGCCGCCGACCTCGAGGGCCATCGACCCGGTCACCGCGTAGATGCCGGCGCCGAGGATGTCGCCGACGATGAAGAGCAGCAGGAGCTTGGGCCCCATGACCCGCTTGAGGTCGGGGCTGGGGCCGTTGACGTCGACCTCGGAGGTGGTCTGGGCGCTCATCGCCGCAGCCTGCCCGCAGCGACCCGATTCTCAAACGGCTATCAGCCGAAGAAAACCTGCGCCTCGGCGTACTCCTCGGGGCTGACGACCTTGAGCTCGGCGGTGCCCTCGCTGAGCGGCACCCGCACGATCGAGGTGCCGCGCAGCGCCATCATCGTGCCGAAGTCGCCCTCCGCGACGGCGTCGGCGGCCTGCAGGCCGAAGCGGGTGGCCAGCCAGCGGTCGAACGCCGTGGGTGTCCCACCGCGCTGGATGTGGCCGAGCACGACGGCTCGGGCCTCCTTGCCGGTGCGCTGCTCGATCTCGTGGGCGAGCCGGTCGCCGATGCCGCCGAGGCGCACGTGGCCGAAAGCGTCCTTCTCCCCGGAGACCACGGTCATGTCGCCGCCGTCGATGGGCACTGCCCCTTCGGAGACGACGATGATCGGTGAGTACTGCGTCTGGAACCGAGTCTCGACGAGCGCGCAGACCTTCTCGATGTCGAAGGGTTGTTCGGGGATCAGCACCGCGCTGGCGCCACCGGCGATGCCGGAGTGCAGTGCGATCCAGCCGGCGTGCCGTCCCATCACCTCGACCACGAGCACCCGGTGGTGGCTCTCGGCGGTGGTGTGGAGCCGATCGATGGCCTCGGTCGCGATGTTGACCGCGGTGTCGAAGCCGAACGTGAAGTCGGTGCCGGAGAGGTCGTTGTCGATCGTCTTCGGGACGCCGACGACGTCGACCCCCAGGTCGGCGAGCTTGGTCGCGACGCCGAGGGTGTCCTCGCCACCGATCGCGACCAGCGCGTCGACGCCGGCGGCGGCGAGGTTCTCCTTGATCTGCTCCACCCCGTTGTCGACCTTGAACGGGTTGGTGCGCGACGACCCCAGGATGGTGCCGCCGCGCGGGAGGATGCCGCGGCACTGCTCGACGCCGAGCGGCATGGTGAGCCCCTCGAGCGGACCCTTCCAACCGTCGCGGTAGCCCACGAACTCAAACCCGTGCTGCTGCACGCCCTTGCGCACCACCGCCCGGATCACGGCGTTCAGCCCGGGGCAGTCGCCACCTCCGGTGAGCACTCCGACGCGCATGCCATCTCCTTTGGATCGTTCATATCCGGCCCCGCCAGCAAACCACGCCGGCGGTGATCCGTCACCTGTCCCCCGCCCGCTCACTACGCTCGCGCACATGACGTTCTCGATCGTGGCCAGGTCCGACGACGGCGAGTCGTGGGGGGTGGCGGTGGCCTCCAAGTTCCTCGCGGTGGGGTCGGCGGTGCCGGCGGCCGTCGCCAGCGTCGGCGCGATCGCCACCCAGGCCCACGCCAACGTCGCCTACAAGGGCCTCGCGCTCTCCCACCTCGACGAGGGTGCGACCGCGTCGGTCGCGCTGCAGCGCCTGCTCGAGGAGGACGACGGCCGCGACCACCGCCAGGTCGGCATCGTCGACGTCGACGGCGGCGCCGCCTCGCACACCGGGTCGGCGTGCATCGAGTGGGCCGGCGGGGTCACGGGAACCGGCGAGAGCGGCGGCGCGGGCTACGCCATCCAGGGCAACTGCCTGGCCGGAGCCGAGGTCGTCGAGGCGATGGAGGCCGCCTGGCTCGGAGGCACCGACCTGCCCTTCGCCCAGCGCCTGCTGGACGCGCTTGGCGGCGGGCGACGCGGCCGGAGGCGACAAGCGGGGACGCCAGTCGGCCGCGCTGCTCGTCGTCCGCGAGGAGGCCGGGTACGACGGCCGCGACGACATCGCGGTCGACCTCCGCGTCGACGACCACGACATGACCCATCGTCGAGCTGCAACGGTTGCTGGACCTCAACAACCTCTACCTGACCGCGTCGACGGACGACGAGCAGGTGGCGGTCGACGCGGCGCTCCGGGCGGAGCTCGACGCGTTCGCCGCAGCCCAGGGCCACCCCGACTTCCTCACCTGGGTGGGCACCGAGAACTACGAGATGCGGGTCGCGAGCGACCTCACGTGGATCGACGAGCGGGTGCTGGCGATCGTCCGCGAGGACACCCAGTGAGCGTCCTGGCGATCGATGCCGGCACGACCGGCGTCACCGCGGTCGTGGTGTCGACGACCGGCGACATCGTGGCCAAGGGCTACCAGGAGTTCTCCCAGCACTTCCCCAAGCCCGGGTGGGTCGAGCACTCACCCGAGGAGATCTGGCAGGCCACGCTGGAGGCGACTCGCGACGTGCTCGAAGAAGGTGGACGCCGCCGAGCTGAGCGGCATCGGCATCACCAACCAGCGCGAGACGATCGTGCTCTGGGACCGCGAGACGCTCGGCTCCCCTCGCCGCGCCATCGTCTGGCAGGACCGCCGCACCGCCGAGATCTGCACCCGGCTGCGCGAGGCCGGTCACGAGGACCGCGTGAGCGAGCTGACCGGGCTGCGCCTCGACCCGTACTTCTCCGGCACCAAGCTGATGTGGCTGGCCGAGCACGAGCCGCACACGTGGGCGCTCGTCGAGTCGGGGCGCTACGCCGTCGGCACCGTCGACTCCTACTTGATCGCCCGGATGACCCGCGGACTCGAGCACATCACCGACGTCTCCAACGCCTCACGCACCCTGCTCTTCGACCTGGCCGAGGGCGACTGGTCCGACGAGCTCTGCTCGGTGTTCGGCGTGCCCCGCGACGCCCTGCCCGAGCTGGTGCCGAACTGGGGCGAGCTGGCGGTGACCGACCCGCGCTCGTTCCTCGACCTCGAGCTGCCGGTGGCGGGCATCGCCGGCGACCAGCAGTCAGCACTCTTCGGGCAGACCTGCTTCGACGTCGGCGACTCCAAGTGCACCTACGGCACCGGCTCGTTCATCCTCACCAACACCGGCACCAGCCTCGAACGCTCGGACGCCGGCCTGCTGTCGACGGCTGCCTGGCGCGCGCCGTCCGGTGAGCTGACCTACGCGCTCGAGGGCGCCATCTTCGTGACCGGCGCAGCTGTGCAGTGGCTGCGCGACGGACTCCAGATCGTCGGTTCGGCAGCCGAGACCCAAGCCGTCGCCTCCACCGTCGACTCCGAGCGACGGCGTCGTCTTCGTGCCGGCACTGACCGGCCTCGGCGCCCCGCACTGGGATCCCCACGCCCGCGGCCTGATCATCGGCCTCACGCGCGGCACGACCCGCGCCCACATCGTCCGCGCCACGCTCGAGGCGATCGCGTTCGAGGTGCGCGACGTGCTGGAGACGATGCCATTGGGCCCGCCAAGCTCTCGTCACTTCGGGTCGACGGCGGCGCCTCCGCCAACGACCTGCTGTGCCAGATCCAGGCCGACCAGGTCGGCGTCAACGTCGAGCGGCCACGCCTGGTCGAGACGACGGCGCTGGGCGCGGCGTTCCTGGCCGGCCTCGGCACCGGCGTCTGGGACTCCACCGACGACCTGCGCGAGACCTGGCAGCTCGACCGCTCGTTCACGCCGTCCGAGGCCGCCGGCGCCCGGGCCGAAGCCGACGCGGCCCACGCCCGCTGGACCGACGCCGTCGAGCGCTCGAAGGGCTGGGCTGTGGATTGATTTCGGTAGTCCCTGACGAATAGCACCCTTTTCGCCTCGAAATAGGTGCTTTTCGTCAGGGACTACCCAAGTTTCTCCACAGCCGCCGCGGCGGCGTCCCGCTCGGCCGTCGCCTCCTGGAGCGCCTCGAACGCCTCGGTGCGCGCTTCCTCGGCGTCACCCAGGTCGTCGTCGACCTCGTCGTAGGTCTCCTCGAGCGAGGCGATCTTGCGCTTGAGCTCGTCGATCTCGGCCTCGATCTGCAGCGCCCGCGCCTCCAACCCCTCGACCGAGGTGACGGCCTCGTCGTAGGCCTCCTGCGCAGAGGTCACCGCCTCCTGCGCCTCGTGCCAACGCCTCCTCGGCGGCAGCGCGGGCCTTGCTGTCGGCGTCCGGGTCAGGGACGACGTGCAGGTCGGGTCGCGAGGGCGGCTCGGCCTCCCGGGCGGTGGCGGTGTGGCCGAGCGCTGCGGGCACGGCGACGAAGTCGGTCGGGTCGAGGTCGTCGACGCCCGTCGTGGTGAGCGCGGCGACGAGCAGTCCGCTGCGCACCGCCTCACCGCAGCGCTCCGAGACCATCGCCGCGGTCAAGGTCGCCTCGACCTGGTCGGCCACCGCTTGGGTGACCTTCACGCCGTCGTCGTGGGCCAGCGACCTGGCCTGCTGGGTGACCGCCGCGGTGAGCTGGCGCCGCTGCTTGGTCAGGGCGCGCAGCTCCTCGCCCGACATCCCGGCCTGCGCCTCGCGCAACGCGGCGCCGACCTGGAGCACCTGCTCGACCTGGCCACCCTCACGCCGGACGAACAGGTTGACCACCCACGCGGCCAGCGACGGCTTCTTCAGCGCCTTGACCGGCGCCGCCAGGTCGGTGCCCTTCAGCGCCTTGGCCTGCGCGTCGCGGGCCGGCGTGAAGTCGGCCAGGGGCAGCGCGTAGAGCTCGTCGGCGATCTCCAGCAGCGAGGGCTGGTCACTCATCAGCGTCGTCAGGGTCGTCGAGCCCCTGCTCGATCGCGTAGCGCGTGAGCTCGACCCGGTTGTGCATCTGCAGCTTGCGCAGCGTGTTCTGCACGTGGTTCTGCACGGTGCGGTGCGACAGCACCAGCCGCTCGGCGATCTGCTTGTACGACATGCCCTTGGCGACCATCTTGAGCACCTCGGTCTCGCGCTCGGTCAGCTCGGGGTTGCCCACGATGTCGCTGGTGGGCTCGGAGAGCCGGCGGAACTCGCCCAGCACCAAGCCGGCCAGCCCCGGCGTGAACACGGAGTCTCCGCGGGCCACCCGGCGCACGGCGTCGACCAGCTCGGCGACGGATGCCGACTTCACGAGGTAGCCCGTGGCGCCGGCCTTCACCGCCTCGAGGACGTCGTCCTGCTCACCGGACGCCGACAGGATCAGCACCCGCGCCGACGGGTCGTCGCGCAGCACCTGGGCGGTCACCTCGACCCCGTTCGGGCCGGGGATCTGCAGGTCGAGCACGACCACCTGCGGGCGCGCGGCCGGGAACCGGGCGATCGCCTGGTCGACCGTCGGCGGCGACCGCCACGACGTCGAAGCCGGCCGCCTGCAGGTCACGCTCGACCGCGTCGCGCCACATCGGGTGGTCGTCGACGACCATCACCCGGATCGGCACCCGGATCGGCACCCTGATCGGCACCCGATCGGCATCTCCGTCATGACTGCGACCCTAACGAGACGTACCGCCCGCGGCGGTGCAGCAGGGGTCGCTCGTCGTCACCGACCGTGATGTCGTCGACGACGCAGGTCAGCAACCTCGACCAGCCGACGTCCGCCGCGGACTCGACCGAGACGAACGCACCAGGTCGTGGCGCCGACCAGTCGGGGCCCATGCTCGGTGTCGGCCCACTCGGCCATCCGGAACGGACCGCCGGGCGCCGGAGCCACTCCGGCGAAGGCGTCGGCGAGGTCGCGGTGCGACCACGACAGCAGCTGCACGACCGCGCGGCCGGTCGCCTCGACCGTGTCGGCGAGGTCGGAGTCGGGGTCGACCAGGGCCAGGAAGCGCGCCGGTTCACCGTTGGCGAGCATCAGCGACGTGACCGTGAGCCCGGCTCTGGCTCGCTCGGCTCCGGCGGTCCACAACGAGACGGCGCCGCCGAGTCGACCGCGGAGGCGACGTGCCGGATCGGGGTTGTCGTCGGCGAACGGGTGCGTGGTGTGGATGGTCATACGCGGCACCACGAGCTCCCACTCGGTGCCGAACGAGCCCGTGCTGAGCGTGGCCGTGCCCCCGAGGTCGGCGAGGCGTCCGCGGATCGAGCCGCTGACGCCGAGCCGCCCCTCGGCCTCGGCGAGCTCGAGCCGACCCTCCGCGATGCCCGGTCCCTCGTCGCGCACCGAGACCTCGAGGCGGTCACCGAAGGCCTCGAGCAGCACCCAGACCGGCGCACCGGCACCGACGTGGGTCGCCACGTTGTCGAGGCAGGCCGCCACCGCGGCCACCAGCTCGGCGGCCACCGGCGCCGCGACCAGCACGGTGCCACCCGGCAGCGCCACGTCGACCCCCGGGCGCAGTCCGAGCCGACCCAGCTGGGCTGCGACGTCGACCGTGCCAGACGCGACGTCGGAGCGAACGGCGTCCTGCGAGCGGATGAGGGTGCGCAACGCGACCTCCTGCTCGCCGGCCAGCCGCGCGAGATCGGCCGCGTCGCCACCGATCTCGACCCCGCGCCGCTGCACCAGGGCCAGCACCTGAAGCACTCCGTCGTGCACCACTCGGGCCAGACGGGTGCGCTCGGCGTCGGCCGCGGCAGCCCGCTGGGCGACGTCGCGCTCGGCGGCCATCTGCTGGAGCGAACCACACATGAAACCCACGATCGGACCGCCGATGAGCAGCAGGAAGAAGTTGCCGTAGTTGGTCTGGGTGAGCTCGTCGCGCAGCGCGAGGTCGAGTGCGCCGAGCACGAGTCCCGCGAGCAGCCCGCCCGGCCAGCGGTAGCGGATCGCCCACGCCAACAGGGCTGCCATGACCCAGAAGCCGGGCACGGTCGCGTTGAACCACTCGCCCTTGACCACCGGCGTGAGCGCCAGCATCAGCACGGCGACCAGCAGGTCGGCGCCGAGCAGCAGGTGGGTCGGCGCGCTGGAACGACGAACGCCCAGGTCGCGAACGCCGTCCACGCCACCATCACGGCCAGCAGCGCGTAGCCGGCGGTCGGGTGGTCGTACTCGTCGACCCCGCGGTAGAGGTTGAGCCCGAGCGCGTTGACCAGCACGACGACGCGCAGCACCGCCAAGGCCCGGAAGAGCCGGGTCTCGACGTCGGTCGCGGCCTGGTTGCGGGCCTGCTCAGCCCAGATCAGGAAGCCTTCTTCTGCTCGGCCGAGCTGTCCGCGTCAGGCTGGCCCTTGGCTTCCCTCGCGTTCTCGCTGGCCTGTCCTTGGCCTGCTCCTTGGCCTGCTCCTTGGCCTGGGTGGCGTACATGTCGACGTACTCCTGACCGGAGAGCCGCATGATCTCGTACATGATCTCGTCGGTGATCGAGCGCAGGATGTAGCGGTCGTTCTCCATGCCCTCGTAGCGCGAGAAGTCGAGCGGCTTGCCGAAGCGCACCATCGGCCGGGTGATCGAGCCGAAGGTCTTTCCGGGAGGGGCAACGACGTCGGTGCCCACTACTGCGCACGGGATGACCGGCACGCCGGTCTCGAGCGCCAGTCGGGCCACACCGGTCTTGCCGCGGTAGAGCCGACCGTCGTGCGAGCGGGTGCCCTCGGGGTAGATGCCGAAGAGGCCGCCCTCGCCGAGCACCTTCTTGGCCGAGAGGAGCGCGCCAGCCGCGGCATCCGCGCCAGAACGGTCGATCGGCACCTGGCCTGAGCCGGAGAAGAACTGCTTCTGCAGCCAGCCCTTGACTCCCGGCGAGGTGAAGTACTCCGCCTTGGCCACGAACGTCACGCGACGCTGCAGCGTGAGCGGCATGAACAGCCAGTCGGCGTAGGACAAGTGGTTGCAGGCGAGGATCGCCGGGCCGTCGTCCGGAACATGGTCGCCGCCCTCGGTGCGGGGCCGGAAGACCACGCGGAGCAGCGGACCGATCGCGATCCACTTGAGGAACCAGTAGAACACCGGCGCACCTTTCTCCGAGACCGACGAACGGTCGGGGAGGACCGTTCGTGACGAAGCGTAGTGCCCCGCAGCGGATGCGAGGCGGTGCGGCACAATCGGCGACATGGACATCTTGCCCAGCGCGGCACCGCTGACCGTCGAGGCCCAGCCCGACCTGACCGGCGGGCGGCGGATCGGCGTCCTGCTGAGCCATGGCTTCACCGGGTCTCCGGCCTCGATGCGGCCCTGGGGCGACCACCTCGGCGCCCTCGGGTACGGCGTCGCCGTCCCCCGCCTGCCTGGGCACGGCACGACCTGGCAAGACCTCAACACCCGGCGCTGGGAGGACTGGTACGGCGAGGTCGCCCGCACCTTCGACCAGCTCTGCCTCGACCACGACGCCGTCGTCGTGGGCGGACTCTCCATGGGCGGCGCCCTGGTGCTGCGGCTGGCCGAGGAGCACCCCGACATGGTGTCCGGGCTGATGATGGTCAACCCCGCGGTGGCCACGGGTCGACTCGACGTGAAGCTGCTGCCCGTTCTCAAGCACGTGGTGCCGTCGTTCCCGGCCATCGCGGGCGACATCAAGAAGCCCGGCGTCACCGAGCACGGCTACGAGCGGACGCCGCTGAAGGCGATCCACTCGTTCATGCAGGTCTGGCCCACGCTCATCGCCGACCTGCCCCAGGTGACGGCGCCGTTGCTCTACTTCCGCTCACCCGAGGACCACGTCGTCGACGGGAAGTCACAGCCGATCATCCTGGGCGGCGTGAGCTCCACCGACGTCACCGAGACCCTGCTTCCCGAGAGCTACCACGTGGCGACCCTCGACCACGACGCCCCGACGATCTTCGAGCAGTCGGCGAGCTTCATCGCCCGCGTCACCGCCTGACCTGGCACGACCTAGGCTGAACAGGTGGCGAAGGACGACGACGAGCTCCGCGACGACGTGTGGCGCGCGATCGTCGAGAACTACGGCGACCGTCCCGAGCTGACGGCGGACGACGCCCCTGCACCGCCCCCAGAACTGCCGAGCCGCAGGGACCAGAGCCCGTGGCAGCGGCCGCCACCTGGGACGACCAGTACGTCGACGCCGACTGGGCCACCGACCGGTTCGTGCCACCGCCCCCGCCGCCGATCCCCACGACCACCCGCGACCGGTTCGCGGCATGGGCAGGAGTGTTCGGCTCACCCGCGATCCTGCTGGTCTGCCTCGTCCTCGGCATCGACCTGCCCCAGCTGCTGGCGTACGTGCTGGTGGCCGGCTTCATCGGCGGCTTCATCTACCTCGTCGTGACGATGTCGCGCGAACCGCGTGATCCCGGCGACGACGGCGCCCGCATCTAGCTGGGCTTCTTCGGGTAGTCCCGGACGAAGTGGTTGCTTTCTTCGTCTCGAAACAGCCATTGCGTCAGGGACTACCCGCCAGCGGGCCAACAGTGCGGCACCGACGAGCCGCCGCGGGCCGAGCTGGGCGGCCACCACGGGCGGCACCGCGCGATGCCGGCCGCCGACCAGGCGACCCGCCAGGGCCGAGCGCGCCGGTTCGAGCAGGCGGTCGCCGGCGGCCGAGACGCCGCCACCCACCACGACGACCTCGGGGTCGAAGGCCGCGACGAGTCCGGCGAGTCCGACGCCGAGCCACTCCCCGATCCGCGCGAACGCCTGACGAGCCACGAGGTCGCCGTCCTCGGCTGCGGCGGTGACCATCGGACCGGTGAGCTGGTCGGGTTCGCCGCCGCAGAGCTCGGTGAGCATGGTTGGTTCGGCGCCGACCCGCTTGCGGGCGAACCGCACCAGCGCGTTGCCCGAGGAGTACTGCTCCCAGCAGCCGGCGTGCCCGCACTCGCAGGCCCGGCCGTCGGGCACCACCTGCATGTGGCCGAACTCCCCCGCCATGCCCTGGGCCCCGCGGACCAGGCGCCCGTCGATGAGGAGCGCGCCGCCGATGCCGGTGCCCATCGTGACCATCAGCGCGGACGTCGCTCCGCGGGCCGCACCGAGCTCACCCTCGGCGAGCGCGGCGCAGTTGGCGTCGTTGTCGAGCGCGACCGGTACGCCCCACCGTGCGCTGAGCCGCTCACGCACCGGCTCACCGGCCCAGGGCAGGTGCGGGGCGAACATCACCCGCTCACCGGCGGCGTCGACGAAGCCGGCGGCGGCGAGCCCGACGCCGCTCACCTCCCGACCGGCGGCGACGTCGGCCACGGCCTGGGTCAGGGCGTCCTCGACCGACCCGACGCTCACGCGACGTCCGGGAGTGCGCCGGGTGGCCGTGCGCACCACCCGGCCCTCGGCGTCGACCTCCCCGGCGAGCACCTTGGTGCCGCCGACGTCGACCCCGATGTGCAGCATCGGCCTAACGGCGAGCCAGGTCGGCTGCGCCGATGACGCCCGCCTGGTTGCCGAGCGAGGCGGTGCGGATCTCGAGCATCGGTCGGTGGCCGCGACCGGACAGCTGGTGGCTGAAGGCCGTCGCGCATCGGCTCGAGCAGCAGCTCCCCGGCCTCGCTGACCCCGCCGCCGATCACCACGGCGCCCGGGTCGAGCACGGCGGCCAGCGAGGCGATCGCCTCGCCGAGCCAGGTGGCCAGCTCGACGACCTGCTCGACGGCGAACGGGTCGCCGGCCTGGGCCGCGGCGGTGATCATCGGTCCGTCGATGGCGTCGGGGTCGCCTCCGGCGCGCTCCAGCAGCGCGGTCGCCGGCGGGCGACGAGGCCCGCGCCCGGGTCTGCTTCACCAGGGCCGACCCGCTGGCGTACTGCTCGAGGCAGCCGCGGTTGCCACACCCGCACAGCCGCCCCTGGGGCACGACGCGCAGGTGCCCGATCTCAGCAGCCGCGCCGAACGCTCCACGGAAGAGCTGGCCGCCGCTCACGATGCCTCCGCCGACGCCCGTGCCGACCGTGACCATCAGCATGTCGTCGACGTCCTCGG
Organism: uncultured Actinomycetota bacterium; assembly: GCA_963781575.1. Lineage (GTDB taxonomy): Bacteria > Actinomycetota > Actinomycetes > Propionibacteriales > Nocardioidaceae > Nocardioides. The sequence continues at coordinate 85,634 of CAWAGM010000011.1, forward strand.
CCGCGCCGAACGCGAACTCGCCCCACGCGGCGGCGTTCGCGTCGTTCTCGACCACCACGGGCAGGTCGACTCGACGCTGGATCTCGCTGCGGAGGTCCTCGTCGCGCCACGCGATGTTGGGGGCGAACATGACCACCGAGCGGTTCGCGTCGACGTACCCGGCCGCCCCGATGCCCACCGCCGTGAGCTCGTGACGAGTGCCCAGCTCGGTGACCAGCTCGGCGATCGCGTCCTCGACCGCCGCGGCGTCGGCTGCCGGCGACTCGACGCGGTGCTGGTCGAGCACGGTGCCCTGCGCGTCGACCACGGCACCAGCGATCTTGGTGCCGCCGACGTCGATGCCGCAGGTCAGCCCTGCGCGTGGGGTGGTCATGCCTCGTCGCCGTCGAGGTCGATCTTCTCGATGTCGGGGCCGCGGCCGCTCGCGCCCGACGGCGGCGGCAAGGTGGCCAGCGCACCGGCCAGCGCCTGCAGCAGCGAGGACGCCGCCGACGTCAGGTGCGCCTTGACCTCCGGGCTTGCCTGCCGGACGACGTGCACGGTGCGGCAGACCGGGCAGTACGTGCACTCGGGGGCGCCGGTGGCGACGTGGTCGTTGATGTCGGAGAGGGAGGACGCCGCGTGACCGGCGAGGCCGTGCAGGCTCGAGCCGAGGTCGCCCCCGCTGTCGCGGGCCCACTCGGAGAGGGCACCGAAGCAGCTTGGCGGCCTCCTCGCCCACGCTGCCCACACGGCTCGGGCTGGCCGGCAGGGTCGTCGGCCCCGAAGCCTCGGTCGGGGCCGGTGGGGCCGTGGGGCCGGTCGGGCCGGTCGCGTCGCTCATGTCACCTCGTCTCCTGTCCGGGCGGCTCCGGCTCACGGAACCGGACCCTCAGCTCGCCGTCCTCGACGCGGGCCCCGGCCACCCGCAGACGCGCCAGGCTGGCTGGAAGCGTCAACAGACGGCGGTAGGAGCCTACGGTGACGACGAGCTCGTCGGCGTTCCGGGCAAGTCCCACCTCGGCACGGCTGACGAACGGCAGCGCCAGGTGCAGCACGGCGCCCTCGGTCGTGCGGGTCACCCGGTAGGGGCCTTCGCCCACGGGCGGCGCGAGCGGGTCGGACGACGCCGTAGACCTCCTGCGCCAGCTGGCTGAGCGCGTCGACGCCTACCGGCTCGACCGCGCGGTACTCCGAGCGCCAGATCGGCAGGCCGGCGAACGACTGGCCCACCTCGGTCATCACGGCGTCCTGGGCCAGTACCCAGCCGGCGCGCCAGTCGTCGGCGTTCTCCGACGGGAAGATCCGGTTGGCCACGACCCCGTCGACGCGGTAGCCGAAGAGTGACAGCGAGGTGTAGCTGCGCCGCGCCTCAGCGAGCACGACGGTCTCGGGCGTCATCACGATGCGCACGCTGGCCTCGGGGCCGGAGAGGAGCGCGCGCACCTCGTCGAGCTCGGCGTGCAGCCGCTCGATGGCGTCGAAGACCGTGCCTCCCGGCATCGGGACGCCGGCAGCGCGGGTCAGCACCGGCCGCAGCGCCTTCATCACGCGGGCCTGGGTCGGGAAGACCCGCTGCATGTACCAGCCCAGCGCCTCGGGCAGGGCCAGCAGTCGCAAGGTCTCGGCGGTCGGGGCGCAGTCGACGACGATGACGTCCCACTCGTCGGAGAGCGCGTGCAGCCTCAGCTCGAGCAGCGCGAGCACCTCCTCGGCGCCCGGGATGACGGTGAGCTCCTCGGCGGCCACCGGGTCGACCCCGGCCACGTCGAGCACCGAGAGCAGGTAGCCCTGGATCTCCGCCCACGACTGCTCGAAGCGCAGCTGCGCGTCGACCTGCTGCACGAAGAGCCGGGGCGCCACCTCGGTCGGCTCAGCTCCGACGACGGCGCCGAAGGCATCGCCCAGCGAGTGCGCGGCGTCCGTGGAGAGCACGAGCGTGCGGTGCCCCGCCGCTGCGGCCAGCGCAGCCGTCCCGGCTGCGACGGTGGACTTGCCGACGCCACCCTTGCCAGTGAAGAGAACGATCCGCACAGTGCTGGTCCGGTGGGTTGGGGTCGCGATGGCCAGCCGTCAGGCCAGCGACTCGACGCGCTGCTTGAGGCCCTTGAGGGCGGTGTCGATCAGGATCTTCTCGCCCTTGCGCTTGATCATCCCGATCATCGGGATGGCAACGTCAAGAGCGAGCCGGTAGGTGACCTCCGTGCGCCCATCCCCCAGGTCGCGCAGCACGTAGGCACCGTCGAGCGCCCGCAGCATCTTGCCCTGCACGAGGGTCCAGGTGACCTGGCGGACACCGTCCCACTGGTAGGCCAGGGTGTACTCGTCCTTGACCGGCGCCACGTCGAGCTCGAAGTACACCTCGCGCGCCCGGTCGTCCTGCTCGCCGCTGTAGGCGGAGACGACGTCGGCGGTCTTCACGCCCTTGGCCCAGACCGGGTAGGCGGCGAAGTCTGCGATGACGTCCATGACCGGTCCGGGTGCGGCCTCGACCACGATCGTGGACGTGGTCTGCTCGGCCATGTCGGCGCCTCCGTCTGGGGGTCCATCTGGGGTTCGTTGGTTCGTCTGGACTAGTCGTGCCCAGGCTCGGACACCGCTCGGAGGCTACCGGATGAGCTTGCCTAGCGCGCGTCGGCGGTAGCGTGCCGAGCGTGCGTGAGTTCTCCACCCCGCTCACCGTCGAGATCCCGTCGGTCGGCAACCTGACCGACGACGTCGTCCGCAACGCGACCGAGGCGCCCGAGGCAGCGGCGCTGTCGCGTCCCGGCCCAGGCGGCGCGTGGATCGACGTCTCTGCGCGAGCCTTCTGGCGCGAGGTGTGCGACGTCGCCAAGGGCCTCCTGGCTGCTGGCGTCGAGCCCGGCGACCGGGTGGCACTGATCTCCAAGACCCGCTACGAGTGGACGCTGCTCGACTACGCGATCTGGTTCGCGGGCGCGGCCACCGTGCCGATCTACGAGACGTCCTCGGCCGAGCAGATCGCGTGGATCCTGCGCGACTCGGCAGCCTGCGCGGTCGTCGCGGAGGGTCCCGACCACCTCGCTCGCATCGCGTCGGTGCGTTCCGAGCTCGACGCGCTCCACCACGTGTGGTCGATCGACGGCAACGCGGTCGACGTCCTGACCCGGCTCGGGGCCGACATCGACGACGAGACCCTCGAGGCCAGGCGCACGGCGGCCGGGCCGGCCGACCTCGCGACCCTGATCTACACCTCGGGTACCACCGGACGCCCCAAGGGCTGCATGCTCACCCACGGCAACTTCATGGCCGAGCTGGGCGTGGCGGTGCCCGAGCTGGACGCACTCTTCACCGGCGACGGCGACGAGCAGCCCGCGACTCTCCTGTTCCTGCCGCTCGCCCACGTGTTCGCCCGGATCATCCAGGTCGGCTGCATCAAGGCGCGGGTGCGTCTGGGGCACAGCTCCGACATCAAGAAGCTGGTGCCGACACTCCAGACGTTCCGTCCGACGTTCATCCTGGCCGTGCCGCGCGTGTTCGAGAAGGTCTTCAACACCGCCTCGCAGCGGGCCACGGCCGATGGTCGCGGCGCGATCTTCGACCGGGCCGCCGAGGTGGCCATCGCCTACTCGCGTGGGCAGGAGCCGACCGGCCGGCGCGGCAAGCCGTCGCTCCGCGTCCGCGCTCAGCACGCCGTGTTCGACCGACTGGTCTATGCGAAGCTGCGCGAGGCGCTCGGCGGCGAGTGTCGCTACGCGGTCTCGGGCGGTGCGCCACTCGGTGAGCGGCTCGGCCACTTCTACCGGGGCATCGGCGTCACCGTGCTCGAGGGCTACGGGCTGACCGAGACCACCGCGGCCCTCACGGTGAACCTGCCCGAGGCGCAGAAGGTTGGCTCGGTCGGTCGGCCGCTGCCCGGCACCGCCGTCCGCGTGGCCGACGACGGCGAGCTGCTCGTGCGCGGTGGTCAGGTCTTCCCGGGCTACTGGGGCAACCCCGAGGCGACGGCGGAGGCACTCGACGACGGCTGGTTCCACACCGGCGACGTCGGCGAGGTCGACGACGAAGGCTTCGTACGGATCACCGGGCGCAAGAAGGAGATCCTGGTGACCGCGGGCGGCAAGAACGTCGCCCCGGCCGCGCTCGAGGACCGCCTGCGCGGACATGCCCTGATCAGCCAGGCGCTGGTGGTGGGCGACCGCAAGCCGTTCATCGCAGCGCTGGTGACGATCGACCCCGAGGCCTTCGAGCTGTGGGCGAAGGCACGCCGACGACGTGGCTCGGTGGCCGACCTGAGAGATGATCCCGAGCTCGTGGCCGACGTCCAGATGGCCGTCGACGACGCGAACACGGCAGTCTCGAAGGCAGAGGCCATCCGCAAGTTCCAGGTCCTTCCCGGCGACTGGACCGAGGAGGGGGGACAGCTCACGCCCAGCCTCAAGCTCAAGCGCACGGTGGTCCTGCGGGAGTGTCGCGACGAGATCGCGGCGCTCTACCTGTAACCACCTGGAGGTCGGAGGCCGAGAGGCGGTTTGTTGCTGACTGATCACGAATCCGGGAACCACTTCGTTCACCGGAGTTTCTGTCGATAACCTCACCGGAAGACGACCCGCATCCCTACAGTGGAACGCGGGAGGAACGTTTCGGCGACGCTGCACGCGCCGCCGCGACGTCAACAGGGAGGGACGAGCGTGGATCGTCGCAGGATTCTGTTGGTGGTGGCCGTGGTGGTCGCTGCCCTAGGTGCCGTGCTGGTGTTCCTGTACGCGCAGGACGCCGAGGACCGCGCCGCGGAGAAGTTCGCCGCTACGCCGGTGCTCGTGGCCACCCAGCAGATCAACCCCGGCGAATCGGCCGCCGACGCCTTCAACGCCGGCAAGCTGCTCTCGCAGGACGTGCCCGCCGACCAGCAGGTCGCCGGCTCCACCAACGACGGCACGGCATTCCTCGACACCGTCGCGCTCACCACGATCTACCCCGGTGAGCAGCTGATCACCCAGAAGTTCGGCACGGTCGAGGACATCGAGAGCGCCGCGACGCTGCCGCTGCCCAAGGGCATGGTCGGCAAGGCCATCGTGCTCGACGACTCCTCGCGCATCAGCGGCTTCACCAAGCCCGGAACCCGGGTCGGCATGCTGATCACCGGCACCTTCCCGCCGTCCACCCAGCCGGAGACCCGGCTGCTGCTCGACCAGGTCACCATCTTGGCCACCGGGCTGGCCACGATCACGCCCCCCAACAGCGACGGCACTGTGAACCCCGACTCGGCGCCGTTGAGCCAGTACGTCCTGGCCCTGAAGCCGCGCGACGCCGCCCGACTCGAGCTGGCCCAGACCTTCGGCAAGATCAGCTTGGTGCTGCTGGAGGCCGACACCGACCTCAAGATCGGCGACGCCATCACGTCCGAGACCCTCTTCGGCGAGTAGACCGATGCCCGTCCTGGTCGAACCCGACAGCACCACGGTCGCGTCGCTGCTCAAGGCGATGCCTCCGGGGTCGCAGGGTGTCGCGGCGGGCGATCGCATGCTCGCGTGGCTCGACACGCATCCCGACGAGTACGTCGTCGTCCTCGGCCCCGGGCTCGAGATCGAGGTCGCCCTCGGCACGTGCGAGGACCTCCGCATCTCGCGGCCCACGGTCAGCGTCGTCATCGCCACCTCCGCCCTCACCACCGAGCTGCTCACCCGGGCCATGAAGGCCGGGGCCCGCGACGTCGTGCAGGCCGACGACCCGGAATCGATCGCCGACGCCGTCCGGCAGGCCCACCAGCTGTTCGTAGCCCTGCGTGGTCCGTCGGGAGCGCGCAGCGTCGGTCGGGTCGTGACCGTCTTCTCGCCCAAGGGCGGGGTCGGCAAGACCACCGTGGCGGTCAACCTCGCCCTCGCGCTGACTCAGCGCGGGGCGCGCAAGGTCTGCCTGGTCGACCTCGACCTCGCGTTCGGCGACGTCGCGATCACCATGCAGCTCTTCCCCACGCACTCCATCGAGCAGGCGGTCGGCGCCGAGGACAGCCTCGACCTGACCATGCTCGAAGGCCTGCTGACTCGGCACCACGACTCCTTGATGGTGCTGGCCGCTCCCCCACACCCCGACGTGCGCGAGCGCATCACCCCCGCGCTTGTGACACGGGTCCTGCGAACGCTGAAGGAGGGCTTCGACTTCGTCGTCGTTGACACGTCGCCCTCCTTCGACGACCAGGTGCTCACCGCTTTGGACGAGACCGACGAGTGCGTCCTGGTGGCCACGCTCGACGTCCCGACGTTGAAGAACGTGAAGGTCGCGCTCGAGACGCTCGACATGCTCAACATCGCCCACGGCCACCGCCACCTGCTGCTCAACCGTGCCGACGACGCCGTCGGCATCAGCAGCGACAAGGTGGAGGCGATCCTCGGCATGGCGGTGGCCACCAAGGTCACCACCTCCATCGACATCGCGGCAGCGACGAACGCCGGCACGCCGATCGTCCTGGACCAGCCCGACCATCCTTCGAGCGCCGCGATCGTGCGACTGGCGGCCACCTTGGCCGGCGTCCCGGTCCCGGCGCCCGTCCAGAGCACCACCAGCGAGTCGACGGAGGTCGCGGAGGAGAAGCCGCGTCGCCTGTTCGGTCGCCGGAAGGGGTCCTGACCCATGAGCAGCCTGTCCGAACGCCTCGACGCCGCCCGCCGCGCTGCGTTGGAGAGCGACACCGCCCCACCCGACGACACCGCCATCGACGGCGTCGAAGCAGTCTCCGCCATCTCTGCCGACGACCCGTTGGGGCTCGGCGTCGCGGCACCCGCAGAGCCAGCCGCACCGGCTGCCCCGCGCACCACGGCGTCGGTCGCACCCCGTGCCGCCGCGCCGAGGGCGACCACCGAGGCTCCGGCACGTCGTAGCGCCCAGAGCGGTCGGCTCGACGAGCTCAAGAGCTCGGTGCACGTCGAGCTGCTCAAGCAGCTCGGCCCGCACCTCTACGACGCCAACATGGACCAGAACGAGCTCGACCAACGGGTGCGGGCAGTGCTCGCCGACGTGCTCGGCGCGCAGGACCGGCCGCTGAGCACCAGCGATCGGGCCAAGGTCACCCAGGAGATCAGCGACGACATCCTCGGCTACGGCCCGATCGAGCCCTACCTGCGCGACCCCGACGTCTCCGAGGTCATGGTCAACGGCCACGACTCGGTCTGGCTGGAGAAGTCCGGACGCCTCATGCAGGCCGACTCGACGTTCACCGACGAGGCGCACCTTCGCCGCATCATCGACAAGATCGTGTCGCGCATCGGCCGTCGCGTCGACGAGTCGAGCCCGATGGTCGACGCCCGGTTGCCCGACGGCAGCCGCGTCAACGCCGTCGTCCCGCCGCTGGCGGTCGACGGCTCGGCACTGACGATCCGTAAGTTCGCTGCCGACCCGTACACCGTCAACGACCTGATCACCTTCGGGTCGCTGACGCCGCAGACCGCCGACTTCCTCGACGCCGCGGTGCGCGGGCGACTGAACATCTTCGTCTCCGGCAGCACCGGCGCCGGCAAGACGACCACGCTCAACGTGCTGTCCTCGTTCATCCCGAACGACGAGCGCATCGTCACGATCGAGGACGCCGCCGAGCTGCAGCTCAAGCAGGAGCACGTGGTGCGCCTCGAGTCGCGTCCGCCGAACATCGAGGGCAAGGGCGCGGTCACGATCCGCGACCTGGTCAAGAACAGCCTGCGCATGCGCCCCGACCGCATCATCGTCGGCGAGGTCCGCGACGCCTCCGCGCTCGACATGCTGCAGGCGATGAACACCGGCCACGACGGCTCGATCTGCACCCTGCACTCCAACGGACCGCGCGACACGCTCTCCCGCATGGAGACGATGGTGCTGATGGCCGGGATGGACCTCCCGATCCGCGCGATCCGCGAACAGGTGGCTTCCGCGGTCGACATGATCGTGCACCAGACGCGCATGAAGGACGGCACCCGCCGGATCACCCACATCACCGAGGTGGAGCGGATGGAGGGCGACGTGATCACCCTCCAGGACATCTTCGTGTGGGACGGCTCGGCGGGGTTCGACTCCGAGGGCCGTGCCCTCGGTCGGCTGCGCTCGACCGGGCTGCGGCCGAAGTTCCTCGAGAAGATGTCCTACGCCAACGTGACCGTCGACCCCTTGCTCTTCCACACGGACCGGATGTGACCGTGGGCGGGGCCAGAGCGACTCGGGTGCTCGCGACCGCTGCTGCGGCCGCGGCCTTCGTGCTCGGCTCCGCCACCGGCGCCTCGGCCATCGATGGTCGCGTCTCGCACGTCGACCGCGAGGACGCCGGCCTCGTCGTGTCGGTCGACGTCCCCGCTGACGTGACCGTCGACCTCGACGGCGTCACCGCCACCATCGACGGCGACCCCTACAACGCCTCGGCCGTGCGGGTCTCCGACGGCGACAGCATCGTGCAGCGCACGACGGTCATCGCCATCGACACCAGCAAGTCGATGAGCGGCGCCCGCTTCGACGCAGCGAAGCAAGCCGCTCTCGCCTTCATCGACGCCGCGCCCGACGACGTCGCGATCGGCATCGTCACCTTTGACTCGACCGTCGAGACCGCGCTCGCGCCCACGACCGACCGCGGCGCCGACCGCGGCGCCGTCAACGGACTCCGGCTCAGCCCGCAGACGCTGCTCTACGACGGTGTGATCGAGGCTGTGCGCCTAGCTGCGGCCGGCGGGCAAGGGCGCGTGCTGGTCATCTCCGACGGTGCCGACACCGGCAGCACCCCGCTCTCGTCGGTCGTCTCTGCCGTCGAGAGGTCCGGCGTCGCTGGTCGACGTCGTCGCGCTCGAGCAGACCCAGAAGGCAGCTACGGCACTCCAGGCCATCGCGGGCAAGAACGGCGCTGTCCTGCGCGCCGGTAGCGCCGACCTCACCCAGATCTTCGCTGCCGAGGCCGACCTGCTCGCCCGTCAGATCGCAGTCACGATCGACGTCCCCGCCGACGTTGCTGCGCAGCAGCTCTCGGTCGTGGTGACGCTGCCGTCGTCCGGGGGCGACGTGCTGGCTGCCTCTACCGTCAACGCACTCACCGGTGGTGACGTCGGAACCGGCCGCTCCCGACCTCACGGCGATCCCCTCGGCCCCAGCCCCCTCGGCCGACTCCCCCGACTGGTTCATCTACGCCGGCGTCGCCGTCTTCGGCATCGGCCTGGTCGTCGCGCTCTTCATGCTCGTGCCCGGCCAGGCTCAGCCGCTCACCCCCGAGCAGCGGGTCACCCGTTACACCGAAGGCATGTTCGGTGGCGGGAAGCCGCGACGAGAAGCCGGAGACCGAGGCCGCTCTGGCCCAGGCCACCCAGGCGATGCAGGGCGTCCTCCAGCGCAACCAGGGCCTCGAGACCAAGATCTCCGCTCGCCTCGAGGCCGCCGGCAGCGACCTGAAGGCGTCCGAGTGGCTGCTCCTGCACGCCGCGATCTTCGTGATCACCACCCTGGTCGGCCTCCTGCTCGGTGGCGGCAACCTCGTCGTCGGACTGCTCTTCATGGCCCTCGGCGGCTTCGGCCCGTGGATCTACCTCGGCATCCGCCGCAACCAACGCCGCAAGAAGTTCGAGACCCTCCTGCCCGAGACCCTCCAGCTGATGTCCGGCTCGCTGTCGGCAGGCCTCTCCCTGATGCAGTCGGTCGACACGATCGTCCGCGAGGGCGGCGAGCCGGTGAAGACCGAGTTCAAGCGAGTGCTCGTCGAGACCCGAATCGGCGTCTCCCTGGAGGACGCACTCGAAGGCGTCGCCGAACGGTTCGACAGCCGCGACTTCCGTTGGGTGATCATGGCGATCCGCATCCAGCGACAAGTCGGTGGAAACCTCGCGGAGCTGCTGAACACGGTGGCGGCCACCATGCGCGAGCGCGAGTACATCCGACGCCAGGTCGGCGCTCTCTCGGCCGAGGGCAAGCTGTCTGCTGCGGTTCTCGGCGGCCTACCTCCAGCCTTCTTCCTGTATCTCTTCGTGTCCAACCGCGAATACATCGAGCCGCTGTTCTCCGACACCCGCGGCATCGTGATGCTGCTGGGTGGGGTGCTCTGGCTGGGCGTGGGCGTCTTCTGGATGAGCAAGCTCGTGAAGGTGGAGGTGTGACGTGGTCGTCGTCTTCCTGCTCGGCCTGATCCTCGTTCTGCTGGCCGTCGGACTGGTCGCGATGGCCCTCGGCGGGCAGCGCGACTCTGCCGGCGTCGGTCGGTCGCTGGCGTTCATCCAAGCTCTGTCGGCCGCGCCCGACGAGATCCGCTCCGAGGTCGACCGACCGTTCGCCGAGCGCGTCCTGCAGCCGTTGCAAGGGCGCGCACTCGCCCTGGGACGACGTCTGAGCGGCGCCGACTCTGCCGACCGGATCCGCCGCAAGCTCGACTACGCAGGCAACCCTCGCGACTGGTCGGCCGATCGCGTCGTGTCGGTCAAGGTGATGGGCGCGTTCGCGTTTCTCGTGGTGGGACTGGCCTTCGGGCTGGTGCTCGACACCAGTCTCGGCGTGCTCCTGATCATGACCCTGGGCGGACTCGTGCTCGGGTTCTTCCTTCCCGATCTCTACCTCTACCAAGCGGCCTACAACCGGTCGGAACGCCTCCAGCGCGAGTTGCCGGACGCGATCGACCTGCTCACCATCAGCGTCGAAGCGGGCCTCGGGTTCGATGCCGCCTGCCAGCAGGTGGCCCGTAACACCGAGGGACCGCTCGGCGAGGAGTTCGCCCGGATGCTGCGGGAGATGCAGATCGGGTCCGGACGCTCCGACGCCCTGCGCAGCATGGCCGAGCGCAGCAACGTGGAGGACCTTCGCACCTTCGTCAGCGCCATGGTGCAGGCCGATGCCTTCGGCATCCCGGTCGGGCAGGTGCTGCGCGTCCAGTCCGGCGAGATGCGGGTCAAGCGACGTCAGCGCGCGGAGACCAAAGCCCAGCAGGTTCCCGTGAAGATCACGGTCCCACTGATCTTCTGCATCCTGCCCTGCCTGTTCGTGGTGGTGATGGGGCCGGCCGCCCTGAACATCATGGACAACTTCTGACCATGCCTCCTCGCCAGCTGTTCCGCATCACGGTCGGCGCGCGGCTCTTCGGACTGCTGGCGCTCAGCGCTCCGGTGCTCTGGTACCGCGATCAAGAGTCGCTGCTCGCCGTGTCTGTGCTCGGCGGCTTGTGGCTGGCGGCCGTGCTCGCCGAGCGCCGCCCCGAGCTCGTCACCGTCGTCCCGACCATCGAGGCGTGTCTCGTCGGAACCCTGTGTGGAATCTGTGTGGCGTCGGCTCCCGTGGTGCTCCTGGCGCTCGCGCTTCCTCCCTTCATCGCGGCTGTCCTGCTCGGACTGCGGGCCAGCATCGTCGCCTTGAGCGCCGAGCTCGCTTTCGTGGTCGCCGCCGCATTGACCGTGCGCAGCGGGGAGCTCACCACCGACCAGGGCCTCTCGATCTTCACGTGGAGCATGGCGGGCCTGGGTCTCGCGCTCATTGGGAGCTTCGTCCACGGCAGCCTGAGGGAGGTGCCCGATGAGCTCACCCCCTACCTCGACGCGCAGCACCTCATCCGACAGCTGCTCGTCTTTGTCCAACGACCTGCGCTCCGGGCTCGACGTGGCCACCCTCGCGGGCACCGTGCTCAGCTACGTCGGAGACACGATCCCCACGTCTGGTGTAGCTCTGTACGCCCCGCGGGTGGATGTGTTGGTGCCGCTGGTGGCGCGCCAGGCCGACGAGAGCGTCGACTTCGACCCAGCCGAGGAGATCGCGCTCGAGGCCTGGACCAGAGGAGAGCCGCTCGTCCACGAGGCCGCTTTCGCGTTTCCGCTGGGTGAGTCCGCAGTCGTCGGTGGGGTCTTCGCGCCGGGAGCCGATCTCGACGTTGGCACCGTCGAGCGATCCATTCTTGACCTGGTTCCGGCACTGCGTCCCAAGGCCGTGCAGCTCGACACCGCGCTGCTCTTCGCCGACTTCCGCGACGCTGCGTCGGCCGACGTGCGCACCCGCCTGGCCCGCGAGATGCATGACGGCATCGCCCAAGACATTGCTTCCCTGGGGTACCTCGTCGATGCGCTGGCCGCGAAGCCGGCGGACGAGAAGCAGCGGGCGGCGTTCACCATGCTGCGCGAGCGCATCACCAAGATCGTCGCCGAGGTCCGCCAGTCGGTGCTCACCCTCCGCACCAGCATCGGTGAGGCCCAGAGCCTCGGTGACGCCATCAGCACGGTGGCCCGACACCTGAGCGAGTCGTCACGGGTCCCGATCCAGGTCACGCTCGACGAGCACTCCACTCGTTTGCGCCCTGAGGTGGAGGCGGAGCTCTTCCGGATCGCCCAGGAAGCGATGAACAACGCCATCAAGCACGCCCAGGCCACGTCCATCGAGGTGGCCTGCCGGGTGCACGCACCGGGCGCCACCATCACGATCGTCGACGACGGCCGCGGACTGCAGGCCGCGCGCAGCGACTCGCACGGCCTCAAGATCATGCGCGAACGTGCGAGGCTGGTGGGCGGCACCCTGACGATCGAGGATCGACCGTCAGGCGGGCTGCTGGTCCAGGTCAGCATCGCAGAATCCGTCTCCGCCCCTGCCCCGTCCGATGGAACCAGCGCCGCACCAGAGAGAGTGACCACATGACCGACACCACAGCGACCAGCTCGGCCATCCGAATCCTCCTCGTCGACGACCACGAGCTGATCCGCAGCGGTCTCGGCGCCGTGCTCGACCTCGAGGACGACATGGAGGTCGCCGGCACTGCAGGCTCCGTCAAAGAAGCCTTGCAGGCCTACGAGGTGCTCCAGCCTGACGTCGTGGTCGCTGACCTCCAGCTTCAAGACGGCACGGGCCTCGACATCGTGCGCACGATCCGCAAGCAGAGCAACACGGTCGGCCTGATCATCCTCACGATGCACTCCGGCGACGACCAGATCTTCGCGGCGATGCAGGCCGGCGCATCGGGCTTCGTCGGCAAGGATGCTCCATCGTCAGAGGTCGTCAGGGCCGCCCGGCACGCCAAGGTCTCGCCCCGAGCCTTCATCTGCGCAGGTCTGGCCAACGCCATGGTCCGACGCGTCTCCGGCGAGTCGACCGCGCTGACCGAGCGCGAGCACGACGTGCTCCTCCTGCTTGCCGAGGGCCTGGGCGCCCAACAGATCGGGTCGAAGCTCTACCTCAGCGAGTCGACCGCCAAGTCGCACATCGCGCGCATCTACCAGAAGCTGGGCGCCGCCAACCGCGCTCAGGCGCTGGTCACCGCCATGCGGATCGGACTGCTCTCGAGCATCCAGCCCGCTGACGAGTGAGGCCCGGCGCCTCGAGTATCTAGTCATTTATGACTAGTCGACACGACACAACATCCTGATCCGCGGCCACTTCGCGACTGGCAATGTTCTTCTCGTGAGGTTCCTCGCCTCACCACGAGGAACCAAGTCAATCCGAACTTAGGAGTACATCATGGTCGACTACCTGCGCATCATGCTCAACGCCCGCTTCGCCAAGATGGACGAGCGCGGCGCCTCGGCCGTCGAGTACGGTCTGCTGGTCGCCGGCATCGCCGCCGTCATCGTCCTGATCGTCGTCGCACTCGGTGGCACCATCAAGGACGCGTTCTCGGACACCTGCAACGCCATTGACGGAGCAACTGGAACCGCTAGCTGCGGCTGATCGGTGCTTGGCCCTCGGGAACCGGCCATGGCACCTCAGACCTTGCCGAAGCCCCGCGCTCGCCTCGAGCGCGGGGCTTCGGCCGTTGAGTACGCACTGCTGGTGGCTGGCATCGCGGCCGTCATCGTCCTAGTCGTCGTGGCTCTCGGGCGTGGCACCGCAGACACATTTCAAGACACGTGCGACGCGCTCGACGCTGCGGCCTCCTGCGACGCCTGAGCTCAGGCCAGAGTCGCCAACAGCCGCTGCCAGGCAGCGACCAAGCCAGCTTCTGACCATTGCCCCACGCTGGCCAGGACCTGGTCTACGTCGCCCCCCCGGCTGGCGGTCTCGTAGACACGGACGAGTCCCTCTTCACCCATGCGTCGGGAGATCGCCACGCAGGCCAACCACGCCGATTCGTAGACAGCCCCGAGGTGCGTCGTCAACGTGTCGAAGTCCCCGGGACCGGGCAACGCGTCCGGAACTCCCTTGCGCCGCACCTGAGCGCTGATCTGGGCCGCGGTCACCGAGATCGGCAAGGTCGTGTCTCGTAACGCCACGTAGTCCGCGAAACCCTCGACGAGCCAGGAGGGCGCCCGGCTGCGCGGCGCATCCGTCGCCACGTGCGTTGCCTCGTGCGACACCACCACCTGTTGCCCGTCGACGTCCAGGGTGCGCATGACGTCCGGGTTCACGAACACATGGATCGGCGATCCCTCGGCGATTGATCCATCGCCCGACCCGGTGACCGCCGCGATCTGGGCGTACGTGCCCGACTCGGCAAGGAGCGCCCGCTCGAGCGCCGGGCCGCTCGGCGCGACCTCGACCACCAGGCTCGGCTCCCAGTCCGATAGCACGCGCCGGACCGTGACGACCGCCCGCCGTGCGAGGCGGAGGTGGACGTCCGCGGCCTCTCCATCGGGCGCCAGGATCAAGACCTGCTCGGTTCGTCGGACGTCGAGCGGGCCGGTCATCCAGATGGGCGTGCGTAGCGATGCATCACCAACCTGGTCGATCTCGACCGCATCCTCCACAGCGCGGAAGCGGAACGACACCTCAGCACTGGACGCCTCGGTATCGAAGCCGGCGAAGCGCCACGTCACGGCCACGGCGGCCGACCAGACTCCGTCGGCACCGACACCCGTGGTTGCGTCGACATACCGGAGGGTCACGTCATCCATCCGCGCTTCCTGCGCGTTGTCAACGAGCGCTACCAGCAGTTCGTCGGTGGCGCTGCCTCCCACACCCCGGGCCCGGTCCGCGTCGCCGTTCGCGATCGCGCCCTCGAGCTCGCTCAGCACCGTCGCGGCACCTGCGGGCTTGATCTGCAACTCGTCGGCCGACGGCCGAGGCGGCCGGTAGGTGCCGCCGTCGTCAGCGATGCGCCAGGTGATTCCGCCAGCGACCAGCAACACCACAGCGGCGCCCACCGACACCGCCCTCCAGCGTGACCGGCGCGGATCTCGCCTTGTCTCGTGCTCGGGCAGGGTCAGCCCGGCCGGACGGCGCCGACGTACGGCATGGAGTAGAGCTCAGACACGCGGACGCCCGCGCCGGGGTTGGCCGCGTGCACGATGAGGCCGTTGCCGATGTACATGCCGACGTGGCTGATCGGGCTGTAGTAGAAGACCAGGTCTCCCGGCTGAAGCGCGCTGGCAGCAATGTGGGTGCCACTGCCGTACTGAGCGGCCGACGAGTGCGGCAGCGCGACCCCGGCTTGCGCCCAGGCCACCATGGTGAGGCCGGAGCAGTCCCACGCGCTCGGACCAGCCGCGCCGTAGACGTACGAGTCGCCGACCTGCGCCATCGCGTACCCGATCGCGGCCGCGGCCCGGCCTGAAGCCGGAACGTCGCTGGGAAGCCGGAAGCTGCCACGCGACAACACCGCCTCGCGCTCTTGGGCCTCGAGGTCCTCGAGCAGCAGCTTCGCATCTGCGAGCTTCTCGTCGATGGTGGCCTTGTCGTCGGCCAGCTGCGCCTCGGCCTTGGAGACCAGGTCGAGGCGCGCTCGGGTGGCCTTGCGACGGATGTTGAGCGCCTTCAGACCTGTCGTGTAGTCGTCGAACATGCCCTGCTGAATGCGCTGGTAGGACGACATCGTCGACATCTGCTGCAGCAGCGAGCTGGGGTCGCCCGAGGAGATGACCTGCCCGACCGCGCCGACGCTGGCGCCGGTGAACTGGCGCAGGATCGACTCACGGACGTCGCTGCGCATCACGTCGAGCGCCTTGTCTTGGCGCTCTTCGTCGAAGTGGAGCGAGCCGAGGTCCTGCTTCAGGCGAGCGAGCTGGAGCTTCGTGCCGTTGTACCGCTCGGAGGCCTGCTCGGCTTCGCGGTAGAGCCGATCTACGCGTGCCTGGACATCGTTGATGTCCGGCTCGGCGCCGGCGGGCGAACTGGGTACCAGGCCGAGGGTCGCGGCGAGCGCGAGCGCGGAAATGGCGGTGACGAGTCGCTTGCGACCAGAAGTCACGGCGTGTGGTGCCCCTTAACGTGTCGTACGCCTACCGGGTGAGCTGACGGGTTCGGGCACGACTTGCCCTACCCCTGCTCCACGGACCCCGATGTCCGCCTCGCAGAGGATTCACCCCAGAAAGTTTTGGTTCCCCGGCTCCGGTGCCGCTAGCGGCCCCGGACTCAGCGCGGTGCCCGCGCGGACCCTGGTGAGTCCACTTCCACGAGCACCTGTCAGGTCACCGTAGTCGGCCGACGAAGGGGCTACCAAACTTTCGCCCAAGTCGCGGCGCGGCGTGTCACTTAGGTCACATCTCGCCCCACGCGACTCGAGTTCGACCGTGTGGTCTAGGCCGAGGCCGCCTCAGGCCCGCTGATCGGCTCGACAAGGCGCAACGGCGGCACGAGACCCCCGTCGGCCAAGATCTCGAGGGCGCGGCGCTCGTCGTCGTCGAAGGTGAGCTCGGGCGGAGGGCCTAGCAGGACTGTCACCACGCAGTCGTGGCACGCGAGCCCGCGCACTACGCAGGTGTCGCAGTCGATTCGGGTTGTCATGTCAGCAACGGTGACAGGGACCACCGACAGGACCTACCCCCTGCGCGTCGTCCGCTACTTGTCGGACCCCGGACCTACCGTGCAGCCATGGCGATGACGCAGTGGGAGGTGCAGCGCAGCTTCGACGAGCTGGGCCGCCCACTACGCGACATCACCTTCTGCGTCGTCGACCTCGAGACCACCGGGGGCTCAGCGCAGGCCGGGTCGATGATCACCGAGATCGGTGCGGTGAAGGTCCGCGGTGGCGAGGTGCTCGGCGAGTTCCAGACCTTGGTGAACCCTCACTCCGAGATCCCGGCGTTCATCGCCGTGCTCACCGGCATCAGCAACTCCATGGTGCACGACGCGCCACCGATCGACAGCGCCTTGCCCGCCTTCCTCGAGTTCGCTGCCGGGTGCGTCCTGGTCGCGCACAACGCCCCGTTCGACGTCGGGTTCCTCAAGCACTTCACCGAGATGCAGGGCCGCCCCTGGCCAGCCTTCGAGGTGGTCGACACCGCCGTACTTGCGCGGCGCGTGATCACCCGCGACGACGCTCCCAACTGCAAGCTCTCCTCATTGGCGAAGGTCTTCCATGCCTCCACCACACCCAACCACCGCGCCCTGAGCGACGCACGCGCCACGGTCGACGTCCTGCACGGCCTCATGGAGCGCATCGGCGCGGTCGGTGTGCAGACTCTCGAGGAACTGCACACCTTCTCGGCTCGAGTCACCGCGGCGCAGCGCCGCAAGCGCTACCTGGCCGACGGGCTGCCGCACGCCCCGGGCGTCTACCTCTTCAAGGACGACGCCGAGCGCGTGTTGTACGTCGGCACCTCGCGCGACGTTCGTCGCCGCGTCCGCTCGTACTTCACAGCTTCCGAGAGCCGGTCCCGAATGGGCGAGATGGTGCGGTTGGCGGCTGAGGTCACGGCCATCGAGTGCGCGACCCCGCTCGAGGCCGAGGTACGCGAGCTGCGGCTCATCGCCCAGCACAAGCCGTCGTACAACAAGCGCAGCAGGTTCCCCGAGAAGGTCTCGTTCATCAAGCTCACGCGCGAGGCATGGCCGCGGCTGTCTCTGGTCACCAAGGTGCTCGACGACGAGGCCGACTACCTCGGGCCCTTCGGCTCGCGGGGGGCCGCGGAAAGGTGTCTAGCGGCCCTTCACGAGACATTCCCTGTCCGTCAGTGTGCTGACCGACTCGCCCGCTCACCGTCGCGCACGGCGTGCGTCCTCGCCGAGATGGCTCGTTGCCTGTCCCCGTGCGACGGGAGCACCGACCAGCACACCTACGGTGCGATGGTCCGACAGTTGCGCGAGACCTTGCTGCGCTGTCCAGACGACGTCGTCGAGGTGGTGAACGCACGGATGTCACTGCTGGCAGCTGACGAACGGTTCGAGGAGGCCGGCGTCCACCGCGATCGGCTGGCCTCCTTCGTGCGGGCCGCGGCCCGCACCCAGCGACTCACTTCACTCACCCTGTGCCCCGAGGTCGTCGCCACCCGACGCGAGTCCGACGGTCGCTGGGCGGTTCACGTCATCCGCTTCGGGCGCCTCGCCGCCGCCGGCGTCATCCCGAACGGCGTCGATGCACGGACCTACGTGGATCAGCTTCGCGACTCGGCTGAGACGGTGCCTGCGCCGCCGCCCACCCCCGGTCCGGTTCCAGCCGCCAGCGCCGAGGAGACCGAGCGGTTGTTGAGGTGGCTGGAGGCACCGGACCTGCGCCTGGTGGAGGTCGACGGCGAGTGGACCTGCCCCATCGAGGGTGCGGGGCGCGAGGTGGGGCGACACCGGCTCAACCCCGCACCCTTCGACCGCGTCTAGGGTGACCCCATGATCACCGCCATCGTCTTCGTCAAGGCCGAGGTCGACCAGATCCCCGAGGTCGCCGAGGCGATCGCAGCGATCGACGGCGTGTCCGAGGTCTACTCGGTCACGGGCCAGATCGACCTGATCGCCCTGGTGCGAGTGCGTGACCACGACGACGTCGCCTCCGTGGTGGCCGACCGTCTCAACAAGGTGTCTGGCGTCCGGGAGACCGAGACCCACATCGCGTTCCGGGCGTACTCAAGGCACGATCTCGAGTCGGCGTTCTCGCTCGGCGTCGACTGATCCGTGACCAGATCACGGCGAGTGCGGGTTCTCGCGCTTGCGCTCGTGTCACTGGCGATCTTCCAGGTGGGGTGGCTGCTCGCCATCGCGCCGTTCCACGCCATGGACGAGTTCGACCACGCCTACCGGGCGACGAGCGTGGCACGTGGCGACTGGGCCCCGAGTCACGAGGTTCCTGACAGCGGGCGAGGCTTTCTCGTCCGCGCCCCCGATGACGTCGTCGAGGCAGCCCAACGCGTCTGCACCGCCCTCGAGTACACGCTTCCGGACAACTGCCGAGCCACGACCGAGCCCGACGACCGCGGCCGGGTCAAGGTCGCCAGCGCGGCCGCTACCTACTTCCCGGTTTGGTACGCCATCGTCGGAACTGCCGCGCTGCCGTTCGACGGTGACGCCGCCCTCTACGCGATGCGCGCCTCCAACCTCATGCTTTGCGGCACGTTGCTTCTCTGCGCGCTCACCCTCGCGATGACTCGGACTCGGTCGTGGTGGCCCTTCGCGAGCGTGCTCGTCGCGTGCACACCCGCCCTGATCTACGCAACGGCCGTCGCGGCGCCGAATGGTTTCGGCTTCGCCGGGGGACTGCTCATGTGGTCGGCTGCCCTCGCACTCGCTCGTAACTGGGAACGCCCCGCGCTCCCTCTGCTCGGGCTGGCGGGAGGGGCGTGCGTGGTGATCGTGGCGCACTCGACGGGGGTCCTGTGGGTGGGTCTGTCCGCCGGGTGCCTGCTGCCCTTGCTCCTGCCGCGCATTCGTGAGCTCCTGTCGAACCGGGCCACTGGGAGACTCGTCGTCGCCACGGCTGCGGTCATGGGCGGCAGCGCGGCCCTGATGGGCTGGTATGTGCTCGCCAACGGCACCAACGATCCGCGTGCGGAGTCCCTCGGCCTAGGTCCGGCTCCTGCGTCGCTGTACGTCCGCGGCCCGCTGTTGTGGACCGTACAGTCGATCGCGACGGGTGTCTTCCGCAACCAGAGCGCACCGCTCGTGGTCTATGGCGTAGGACTCACGCTCCTGCTTATGCTGCTGTGGCTTGCAAGCCGCGCTGCGAGCAGCCGAGGACGATGGTCGCTCACGTTGGTGTGCATCGCATCCATCGCCGCACCGCTCGCCCTCCAGGTCGCGTCGTACGACGACATCGGCCGAGCCTGGCAGGGCCGTTATGCCTTTCCTCTGTCGTCTGGCGTCATCCTGCTGGCAGGTCACCTGATCGACCGGCGGCGTTTCCCGCGGTCCGATCCTGGGTGCGGGCGCACGTGCTGGTGTCGCGGCTTTCCTTGGCTTCCTTCAGGTCTCACCTTTGGGACGTCGTCGCCGACACCCGACTCGACATCACAGGCCTCTTCCGGGCCCTGTCGATCCCGCTGGGGCTTCTGGCCACCCTGGGCATATACGTGGCCCTCACAACCCTCCACCGGTCGGTGCAGCGCGAACCGGCGGATCGGTGACGTCGCTCGCTGGCATAGACCTGTACGACGGCGCAGCGCCCTCGACGAGTCACGTCTCGTCCGGCACGTCGCTATGCAGCTGGATGCTCGCGACCGAGGGGTCTCGCCGCGAGGGCGAGTCGTGGGTGATCGACGTCAGCTAGCGCCGGCCGCGACCCAACGATCGAGGGTGGCGGCTGCCGCACCGGAGTCGATCGCGTCGTTCGGCTCGAGCAATGCCGGCGGCGAGCACGTCGTCCAGGCCTCCGGGAGCTGCCGCGTGCACGGCAAGCGCAGCACCGGCGTTGAGCACGACCGCGTCGCGCACCGGCCCGGGCTCGCCCGCGAGCACCCGGCGGACGACGTCGGCGTTGTGGGCGGCGTCGCCGCCGCGGAGGTCCTCGGTGGTGGCCGGCGCCAGGCCGAACGCGCGCGGGTCGACGACGCCGGTCGTGACCGATCCATCCGAGACCATCCAGACCTGGGACGTCGTGGTCGTGGTGAGCTCGTCGAGTCCGTCGTCGCCGCGGAAGACCCACGCGTCAGCCCCACGAGCAGCGAAGACGCCCGCCATGATCGGCGCCATCCGCAGGTCGGCACAGCCGATCGCCTGAGCGGCGGGCCGGGCGGGGTTGGCCAGCGGGCCGAGGAAGTTGAAGGTCGTGCCGATGCCGAGCTCGCGGCGCGGGACGGCGGTGTGCCGCATGGCCGGGTTGAAGGCAGCAGCGAAGAGGAACGTGATGCCCGCCTCGAGCGCCACCTCGGCGACTCGCTCGGGAGGGAGGTCGAGGCGGATACCGAGCGCCTCGAGGACGTCGGCCGAGCCCGGACTGCGACGAGGCCGAACGGTTGCCGTGCTTGACGACCCGCGCACCCGCACCCGCGGCCACGATCGCGGCCATCGTCGAGATGTTCACCGACATCGAGCGGTCGCCGCCAGTGCCGACCACGTCGAGCAGGCGCCCCTCGATCTCGATCGGCGTCCGACGCGCGTACATCGCCTCGGCGAGGCCGGTGACCTCGTCGATCGTCTCGCCCTTGGCCCGCAGCGCGACCGCGAACCCGGCGATCTGGGCCGCGGTGGCCTCACCGGCGAGGATCTCCCCCATCGCCCAGCGCGGTCTGCTCGGTGGTCAGGTCGGCACCAGCGACCAGCGGGCCCAGGACGTCGGGCCAGGTGAGGCTCACGTCAGGCTCAGGCGGGCACGCGTGAGCGCAGCAGCCCGATGACCGACTCCGCGAGGACGATCGGGTCGATCGGGTGCGAGACGGCGGCGTCGGCGCGCGACCAGGTGGCGAGCCACGCGTCCTGGGGACGGCCGGTGAGCACGAGCAGCGGCGGGCAGTTGAAGATCTCGTCCTTCATCTGCTTGGCGATACCCATCCCGCCGGCGGGTACGGCCTCGCCGTCGAGGATCGCCAGCGCGATCTGCCCGGAGTCCATGTTCTGGATGACGACGGGCTCGGTGGCCACCTCGACGTACTCAAGCTCGGGCAGGTCCGGGTGCGGACGGCGGCCGAGGGCGAGGATCACCTGCTGGCGGACGTGCACGTCGTCGCTGTAGACGAGCACCTTGACTCGGGGCAGGCGGGAGTTCGAGGTCGTCACACGGGCATCCTAGTCAGCCGCGGAGGCGCGGGCCTCGAGAAGGTCGAGGCGTCGGTCCTCGCGCTCGGCCTCCTTCATCGACGAACGCACCCACTGGGTGAAGAGCACCCCGAAGAAGAGCAGGCCGATCAGGTCGCCGGAGCCCCAGAGGATGCCGCCGGCGAGATGTTGGTCGTCGAGCGGGTCGGGCAGCCACGCCCTCATCGGTCCGTCATGGAGGGATGGGTACCAGTCACCGCCGATCAGCGTGCTCTGACCCATGATCGTGACGCCGAGGAACGCGTGGAACGGGAGCGTGAGCACGGTGAGCAGCACCCGGAACGGGTAGCCCACCCGCCCCGGGCACCGGGTCGATGCCCATCAGCGGCCAGAAGAACAGCGCGCCGACCATCACGAGGTGGACGTGCATCGCCTCGTGCACGTAGCCCGACTCCAGCGACGCGCGGTACCAGCCGGAGAAGTAGAGCGCCCAGGGCGAGATGACGTAGAGCAGGAAGGTCAATGGCGGGAACGAAAGCACCCGCGCTACCCGCGAGTGCAGGACGGCGAGCAGCCAGCCGGCGCGGGCGTGGCCGGCAGCGTCCGGAGGGCCAGCGTGACCGGCGCGCCAAGGGCGAGCGCGAGCGGCACGAGCATCGAGAGCACCATGTGCTGGACCATGTGCACGCTCAGCAGACGTGGTGTCGTACGTCGCCAGCCCGGACGACGTCGCGACGTAGAACGAGCCGAGCCCGGCCACCACGAACGCCAGCGTGCGACCCACCGGCCAGCGGTCGCCCCGGCGTAGCAGCGCGCGCACGCCGAGCAGGTAGAGACCTCCGGCCCAGACCGTCACGATCAGCGGCAACGGCGCCAGCGACCACTCGCTGAAGAACGCGCTCGCGGTGAGTCGGGGCAGCACGTCGTCGACGGCTGAAGCGGTCATCAGAGCGGGTCCCCACACGCCCTACAGGGTAGGTGGGCGACATACCCGGGGGTCGGGGTGCTCTCCGTCCGTCGCCACGACATAATGCTCTCGTGGCGACCACAGCGACGATCCCAGCCTCCCGCCTGCACGGGCACCACGACCGCCCCAGCATGGTGGCGGTCGGCACGATCATCTGGCTCTCCAGCGAGCTGATGTTCTTCGCGGCGCTCTTCGCGTCGTACTTCACGATCCGGTCGGTGAGCCCCGAGCTGTGGGCCGAGAACACCGAGGCGCTGAACGTGCCCTTCGCCTCGATCAACACCACGATCCTGGTGCTGTCGTCACTCACGTGCCAGCTCGGCGTCTTCGCTGCCGAGCGCGGCCAGGTGGGCCGCAAGGGCAGCATCCTGAAGGTCAGCGGCTGGGGCCTGCGTGAGTGGTTCATCCTCACCTACATCATGGGCGCCATCTTCATCGGCGGCCAGGCGCTCGAGTACGCCGAGCTGATCCACGAGGGCATCACGATCCCGGCCTCGGCCTACGGCACGATGTTCTACCTGACGACGGGTTTCCACGGTATCCACGTCACGGGCGGGTTGATCGCCTTCCTCTTCGTGCTGGGCCGCACCTACATGGCCCGCAAGTTCACCCATGAGCAAGCCGTGAGCGCGATCGTCGTGTCCTACTACTGGCACTTCGTCGACGTGGTGTGGATCGGGCTGTTCGCCACGATCTACCTCATCAAGTAGCCGACCCCACGACCAAGGGACTGATTGTGCGCTTCCTGAACCGCTCCGCGGGTCGCCTCTCCCGACACCGTCGGGCGCCGCTGGCCGGTGCCGTGGTGCTCCTCCTCGGCCTCGGTTTCACCGGTGGCCTCTACTCGCTCTTCTCGCCTGGCGCCCAGGCCGACGAGCAGGCCACCACGACCGAAGACATCCAGAAGGGCCGCGAGCTCTTCCTGGTCGGGTGTGCCTTCTGCCACGGCCAGAACGGCGAGGGCGTGCTCACCCAGGGCGGCACCCAGTACGGCCCCGCGCTGACCGACGTCGGCGCAGCCTCCGTCGACTTCCAGGTCGCCACCGGCCGCATGCCGATGGCTCAGCCCGGCCAGCAGGCCGTCCGCAAGCCCCGCATGTTCGACGAGGAGGAGACCGCCCTGCTCGCGGCGTACGTCGACTCGCTCGGCACCGGCCCGGCGATCCCCACCGTCGGCCGACTACACGCTGCCCGGCGACCTCACCGAGGCAGAGCGCCAGGAAGCGATCACCCGCGGTGGTCAGATCTTCCTCACCAACTGCACCGCCTGCCACAACTTCGACGGCTCCGGTGGCGCCATGCCGCGCGGCGGCTTCGCCCCCACCCTGCGCGGCGTCGAGCCGATCCACATCTACGAGGCACTGCTCACCGGTCCGCAGTCGATGCCGTCGTTCTCCAACGGCAACCTGACCCCCGACGAGAAGCGCGACGTGATCGCCTACCTCAAGGCCACCGACGAGAAGCCCGGCTACGGCGGCTTCGGCATGGGCAGCCTCGGCCCCGTGTCCGAAGGACTCTTCGCCTGGCTCGTCGGCATCGGCGGCCTGGTCGGCTTCGCGATCTGGATCGCGGCGCACACCACGCGCACCACCAAGCAGAAGCCGGGCCTGTACGGCGCCGCCGGCTCACCCAGCACCGAGACGGGAGCCTCCGCGTGAGCGAGCACCACGACACCACCGGCGACCACCTGCCGGCCGTGCCGGAAGAGCCGATCGCCAACCCCGGTCTGCCCGTACACACCTGGCGGCCGACCGACGTCGACGAAGCCAGCTGCCAAGCGCGCCGAACGTCAGGTGGCCGCGACTGTTCGGCATCTCCGCCGTCTTCACCCTGCTCTTCTGCGTGGCCTACTTCGCGCTCGACATCGAGGGCAACTGGAACACCGTCGCCGGCCTGGGCGCCTCCACGGTCGCCCTCGGCGTGTTCCTGGGTCTTGCGCTGCTGTGCATCGGCGTCGGCATCATCCAGTGGGCCCGCAAGCTCATGAGCGACCACGAGATCATGGAGATGCGGCACCCCGCGCGCTCCTCCGACGAAGACCGCGCCGGCACGCTCGACGCACTCGCCGCCGGCCTCGAGGAGTCCGGCATCGGACGTCGTCCGCTGATCCGCAACTCGCTGCTCGGCGCGGTCGGCCTGCTCGGCCTCCCCGCCGTCGTCCTGCTGCGCGACCTAGGCCCCCTGCCCAAGGACGTCGAGAGCGCCGAGGAGGGCACCGGCCTGCGACACACGATCTGGGGCGTGCGACCCAACGTCCGCGTCGTGCGTGACGTGGTCGGCACCCCGATCCGAGCCTCCGACCTCGCGATCGGCGACCTGGTCAACGCCGTGCCCGACGGACTCTTCGACCTCGAGGGCGTCGACCTGCAGGTGGCCAAGTCCAAGGGCGCGGTCATCGTGGTCAAGATGGAGCCCGACGAGATCAAGTCCGGGCGACAACTGGGCCGTCGACGGCGTGCTCTGCTTCTCCAAGATCTGCACCCACGTCGGGTGCCCGATCTCGCTCTACGAGCGGACCACGCACCACGTGCTCTGCCCCTGCCACCAGTCGACGTTCGACCTTGCTGACTCGGCTAAAGTTGTCTTCGGACCTGCCCACCGGCCGCTGCCCCAGCTTCCGCTGGGAGTCGACGACGAGGGTTACCTCGTGGCGTTGAGCGACTTCACCGAACCCGTGGGTCCGAGCTTCTGGGAGCGTGAGCGATGAGCATCGACACCAGCAAGGTGGCCGACTCGAACACCGGCAGCGCGGCGACGCCGTCCAAGCCGCCGAGCCGCCGGCGCCCTGGCCAACTGGGCCGACGAGCGCCTCGGTCTCGGCACCGCCATGAAGAAGAACCTGCGCAAGGTCTTCCCCGACCACTGGTCGTTCATGCTCGGCGAGATCGCCCTGTGGAGCTTCGTCGTCCTGCTGCTGACCGGCGTGTTCCTGACGCTGTGGTTCGTGCCCGAGCATGGGCGAGATCGAGTACCAGGGCTCCTACGACCCGCTGCGCGGCGTCCACATGTCCGAGGCCTACGCGTCCTCGCTCAACCTGTCGTTCGACGTCCGCGGTGGCCTGCTCATGCGGCAGATGCACCACTGGGCCGCGATGATCTTCATCGCCTCGATGATGATCCACCTGCTCCGAGTGTTCTTCACCGGCGCGTTCCGCAAGCCGCGCGAGCTCAACTGGGTCATCGGCTGCCTGCTGCTGTTCCTCGGCACGCTCGAGGGCTTCACCGGTTACTCGCTGCCCGACGACTTGCTGTCCGGCACCGGCGTCCGTGCTGCCGACGGCTTCATGAAGGCCAGCCCGGTCGTCGGCACCTACATGTCGTTCTTCCTCTTCGGTGGCGAGTTCCCGGGCGAGTCGATCATCCCGCGCCTCTACACCGTGCACGTGCTGCTGATCCCGGGTCTCCTGCTGGCCCTGATCGCCGCCCACATGCTGCTGCTCGTCTACCACAAGCACACGCAGTGGCCCGGGCCCGGCCGCACCGAGGAGAACGTCGTCGGGTTCCCGATGCTCCCCGTCTACATGGCCAAGGCCGGCGGGTTCTTCTTCATCGTCTTCGGTGTCACCGCTCTCATGGGTGGCCTGCTGTCGATCAACCCGGTGTGGAAGTTCGGCCCCTACGACCCGACCAAGGTCACGGCTGGTTCTCAACCCGACTGGTACATGGGGTGGCCCGACGGCCTGCTTCGCATCATCCCCGGCTGGGAGTCGGTCATCGGAGGCTTCACGATCTCGTGGAACATCCTGATCCCGATCCTGATCCTGCCGCCGCTGATGCTGATGGTCCTGATCATGCTGCCGTTCATCGACGCCTGGATCACCGGCGACAAGCGGGAGCACCACCTGCTCGAGCGGCCTGCGGAACGCCCCGACGCGCACCGCAGTCATGGTCTCGCTGATGACGTTCTACGGTCTCGCCTGGGCCGCCGGTGGCAACGACATCATCGCCATCAAGCTGCACCTGAGCATCAACCAGATCACCTACTTCATGCGAGTGATGATCTTCGTCGGTCCGGCGATCGCGTTCTTCATCACGCGCCGTTGGTGCATCTCGTTGCAACGTCACGACGAGCAGAAGCTGCTGCACGGCTACGAGACGGGCATCATCATGCGCTCGCCCGAGGGCGGCTACACCGAGCGGCACCTGCCGATCAGCGAGTCCGAGGCCTACCGGCTGACGGCCCGCGAGCGCGACGTCGTCTACTCCCCCGAGAGCGACGTCGACGCCAACGGCGTAGCCGCTCCCGGCGGTCGCCTCAACGGCGTCCGCGGCAAGCTGTCGACGTTGATGTACGCCGACAACGTGCAGAAGCCGACCGCTGAGGAGCTCGAGGAGGCGCACCACCACGCCGAGCACGAGCACGAGCTCACCGCGGCGCTCGACGGTCACTCGGCTGACGGGCACCAGTTCGACGGCCACCACGCTGTCGATGGAGAAACCCTCCGCGGCGACCACTGATCCACCAATTCACGCTGACCCGTCCTCTATAGGGGACGGGTCAGCGTCGTTTTGGGTCGACCCGTCCCCTATAGAGGACGGGTCACCTCATGAGGCGTTTGTAGGCGCTTCTCAGCTGCAGTTCGGCGTTCTGGTGCTGCCCGAATAGGTGCTCCTTGCGGATGACGACCACCGTCCAGGCTTCGATGTCTCTGATCCACCTCAGGCGGCTCGCGTCGTGCTCGGCTTCGTCGGTCCCGTGAAATTCCTCCCCGAAGTACTCCGCACCGAACTTCACCCCTAGGAAGCCCGAGGTCGACGAAGTAGCTGCCGCCGGGTGCTGCGACCTCGACCTGGGAGGTTGGGCGCGGCAGGCCTGCGTCGTACCAGCGCATCCTCAGGATGCTCTCCCCCGGCGAACCAGAGCCAGCATCGATCAGCGGTGCCAGTGCCCGGGCCTGGATGACGCCGCGGTACCCCTTGAAGCGGACCAACTCGGACGACAGGCGTTCCACCTCGAAGGCACCGACCGAGGCCAACATGTCGCTCACCGCGATGGCCTGGTCGCGGTGCAGCAACCGCAGCACGTCACAGGCGGTTCGCAGCGGCGTGGTGACCAGAACGCCGTCGCGCGCCACAACATCCTCGGTGGAGAACATCCGCTCGCCACTCCTACTCAGGTCGTTGCGCAGTCGCCGCCCCGGTGGCGCGAAGACGCTGACTCGCGGCGCCTGGAGATGGTCGCCGGGCGCGAGCACCATTGGCGCGCCCCACAGCCACGCGGCCGTGCGATCCGTGACGACGCAGTCGGGCGGCACGACCAGGCGCAGGACTTGCAGCCGCAGGTCGAGCGTGTCGCGCACGCCGAGACGTACGTACACGCCGCGAACCGGCCTCCGCAGGCGCCCCTGGCACGCCCAGGTGCGAAGCCAGTGCACCGAGATGCCCAGTTCGGTACCTTCGAGTGCCGTGAAGGGGCGGCCTTCCGGCACTCGGGCCCACAGCTCGGCGCGGGCACGCTCAGAAATAGCTCGGCTCATGCAAGCCAGGATGTCCACGCCGGGCGATTTCGCGCGCGCGTCATCCACAGGCACGGTGACCCGTCCTCTATAGAGGACGGGTCAGCGTCAATTAGAGGGCGGAGCCGCGGGCGTACTGGGCGAAGGGCTGGTTCCAGTCGCCGTAGCCGTTGGTGAACTCCATGGGGCGGTCGGTTCCGGTGTACTCGACGACGTCGCCGCGCAGGGTCATGTCGAAGAGCCAGCCGGCGTCGGCGGTGCTCATGCCGGTGCAGCCGTGCGAGACGTTCGCGTTGCCCTGCGAGCCGACCGACCACGGGGCAGCGTGGATGAACTCGCCGGAGTTGGTCAGCCGCATGGCGTACTGCACGTTGTCGATGTCGTACGCCTCCGACGAACCGGCCGGGATGCCGACTGTCTCGGAGTTCATGCGACGTGACTCGAACTTCTCCATGATCACCTTCACGCCAGAACGGGTGATGAACCCCGCCTTGCCCGTGGTGATCGGCAGCGTCCGGAGCAGCTTGCCGTTCGAGAAGACCTTCATCTGGTGGGATTGGGCGTCGACCCTGTAGACGTGCGCCTCACCGATCGAGAAGTCGATGGCACGGCTCTCTTGGCCATAGATGCCATTGCCAGCCTCGAGGCCGTTGACGTCGATGTCGACGCTGACGTCAGTACCGGCCTTCCAGTACTTCTTCGGGCGCCAGTGAGCCTCGGTGTCGCTCATCCAGTGCCAGGAGCCCGACTGCTCAGGGGTCGAGGTGACGGTCATGTGCTGCTCGAACTCCG
The DNA here is from genome assembly GCA_963781575.1 of uncultured Actinomycetota bacterium. Classification (GTDB taxonomy): domain Bacteria; phylum Actinomycetota; class Actinomycetes; order Propionibacteriales; family Nocardioidaceae; genus Nocardioides. The sequence continues at coordinate 114,515 of CAWAGM010000011.1, forward strand.
ACTGCTTCTTGACCGGCAGGTCGAAGGTGACCACGACCGGCATCCCGATCGCCACGGTCTCGCCCTGGAGCGGGGCGATCGAGGCGAACGTCTGCTCGTCGAGGGTCAGCGCGTCCGTGGTGAACCGGCTGCGGTCGCGGGTGGTGCCTCCATCGCCCTCGGCGACGGTCCGGAGTCGATAGGTCACGCCCGGCTCGAGCCGCTCGGACGCCGTCCACGTCGTCTTCGACTCGTCCATGCGGCCCGAGAGCTGGCCGGCCGCCGACGACAGCGCAACCGAGGTGAGCTCGCCTCCGGTCGCCGACACCTCGACCAAGGTCGAGACGGCCACCTCGGTGGCGTTGCGGGCGACGTTGGCGGTGATCTCAGGGGCTGGCGCCCTGTTCACGGCCGGTTCGGCCGTGCCGTCCTGGCCGTCGACCGGCGAGCCCGTCAGGGGCGAGCCGGTCGGCGCCTTCGCTGGCGCTGCACGAGGCCAGCGCCAAGACCGACGAAGGCGACCACGGAAGCCGCTGCGAGGCGGCGCATCGGTGTGGTCACGGACATGCTGAATCTCCCCAAGAACGACGGAATCTAGGTCACGGACGGGCCGCAGGCCCGCCGTTCCAGGGTAACCGCCGGGTGGTCGCGACCCGGCATCCGGAGCGGATCAGTGAGCGTGCTCGCCGCGGTAGTACTCGAACACCAGACCACTCAGCGCGACCGCGCCGAGGAAGCCGCCGATGATGAACATCCACCAGGCGCCGGCCGCCAGACCGAAGACCATCACCGCGAGGGTGAGGCCGCACCACAGGGGCCACCACGAGTACGGCGGGAAGAAGCCGAGCTCGCCGGCGCCGTCGGCGATGTCGCCGTCGCTGCGATCCTCTGGACGCGGGTCCATCTTCTTGGCGTGGAAGCCGAGGTAGAGGGTGACCATCAAGGTCAGCAGGCCGGTCATGACCAGCGCCGAGGTGCCGGTCCAGTCACCGCCGCCGCCGCCCACGTTGGCGTTGCCGTCGCTGTCGGTGACGAACCAGTAGGCCGGCGTGACGAGCACCAGGAACACGGTGGTGATCCCGAAGATCCAGGCTTCGACCTTCATCAGGCGTCTCCCTCGGGCTTGTCGGCGCCACCGTCGGTGTCGAGGTCGGTCTCGGTCTTCGTCTCCGTGCGCTCCTGCAGCAACGTGTCGCGACCGTTCATGTCAGGTGCGTCGGCGAACTTGCCGTCGCGCGCGGCGGTGTTGTCGTCGAGCTCGATGGCCGCGATCTCCGGGTGGTGCAGGTCGAAGGCCGGCGACTCCGAGCGGATGCGCGGGATGGAGTGGAAGTTGTGTCGCGGCGGCGGGCAGCTGGTGGCCCACTCGAGCGAACGACCCCAACCCCACGGGTCGTCGACCTCGACGAGCGGTGCCTTGCGGGAGATGTAGACGTTGTAGAGGAACGGCAGCGTCGAGGCTCCGAGCAGGAACGCTCCCACCGTCGAGACCTGGTTGAGCGTGGCCCAGCCGTCGCTGTCGAGGTAGTCGGCGTAGCGACGAGGCATGCCCTCGACGCCGAGCCAGTGCTGGACGAGGAACGTCGTGTGGAAGCCGACGAAGAGCAGCCAGAAGTGCAGCTTGCCCAACCGTTCGTCGAGCATCCGACCGGTCATCTTCGGCCACCAGAAGTAGAAGCCTGCGAACATCGCGAACACGACGGTGCCGAAGACCACGTAGTGGAAGTGCGCCACGACGAAGTAGGAGTCGGAGACGTGGAAGTCGAGCGGCGGGCTGGCCAGGATGATGCCGGTCAGGCCGCCGAACAAGAACGTGGTCAAGAAGCCGATGGACCAGAGCATGGGTGTGTCGAACGATATGGACCCGCCCCACATCGTGCCGATCCAGTTGAAGAACTTCACTCCTGTCGGCACCGCGATCAGGAACGTCATGCCGGAGAAGAACGGCAGGTTCACCGCACCGGTGACGAACATGTGGTGGGCCCAGACGGCGACCGAGAGGATCGCGATGCCGAGCGTGGCGCCGACCAGACCGACGTAGCCGAACAGCGGCTTGCGGCTGAACACGGGCAGGATCTCGGTCACGATGCCGAAGAACGGCAGGGCGATGATGTAGACCTCGGGGTGCCCGAAGAACCAGAACAGGTGCTGCCACAAGATCGCGCCACCGTGGGCGGTGTCGAAGACGTGGGCGCCGAGCTGACGGTCGGCCTCGAGCGAGAGCAGCGCGCCGGCGAGCACCGGGAAGGCGATCAGCACGAGCAGGCTGGTGACCAGGGTGTTCCAGACGAACATCGGCATCCGGAACATCGTCATGCCGGGTGCGCGCATGCAGATGATCGTGGTGATGAAGTTGACCGCGCCGAGGATGGTGCCGAGACCGGCCATCCACAGACCCATGATCCACATGTCCCCGCCGACACCGGGCGAGTTGATGGCGTCCGAGAGCGGCGTGTAGGCGAACCAACCGAAGGAAGCGGCTCCCCCCGGGCGTAAGGAACCCGGCGCCGGCGATGATTCCGCCGAACAGGAAGAGCCAGTAGCTGAACATGTTCAGGCGCGGGAACGCGACGTCGGGAGAACCGATCTGCAGCGGCATGATGACGTTGGCGAAGCCGAAGAACAGCGGCGTGGCGAACAGCAGCAGCATGATCGTGCCGTGCATCGTGAAGAGCTGGTTGTAGAGCTCCTCATTGACGACCTGGCTGCCCGGGAAGGCCAGCTCGGAGCGGATCAGCATGGCCATCAGGCCGGCGATGAGGAACCAGGCGAACGAGGTGCCGAGGTAGAGCTTGCCGATCAGCTTGTGATCGGTGGTGGTCATGATCTTGACCAGCTGCTCGCCCAGCGGCTTGCGGGCGGGGGCGCCAGTGGTCGGTGCCGCGGTGGTCGTCACTGGCAGACCTCCTCGATCTCCTCGGTTTCGAGCCCGACCTGGGTCTCGGCGAAGTTCCCGCCGCAGATCGGTGTCGGCGGACGTGAAGCCTGCGTCGTACTGCTCGCGGAGGTACTCGGAGTACTCGGCCTCGGAGACGACGTGCACACGGAAGAGCATCCGCGAGTGGTAGAGCCCCACAGAGCTCGTAGCACTTGCCGTCGTACCAGCCCTCGGTCTTGGGCGTGACCTGGAAGTAGTTCTTCTGGCCGGGCATGACGTCCATCTTGATGAGGAAGCCGGGGACGCCGAAGTCGTGGATGACGTCGGGGCTGCGCAGCTCGAAGCGCGTGGTCTGGTCGACCGGGAGCACCAGGGTCGGGATGTTCGAACCCGTGCCGGACTCGTAGACGTTCTGCTCCCTCGACCGCCTCGGGGTAGTTGAACGTCCACGACCACTTCTGGCCCACGACGTAGACAGTCTGGTCGGGCACGACGTCCTCGTCGTTGAGCACGAGGTTCTGCACGCGGATCGTGTGGTCGAAGAAGACGATCACCATGATGATCGGGAAGATCGTGTAGAAGATCTCCAGAGGCAGGTTGTAGCGCGTCTGCACCGGGATCTCGTCGTCGCTGCGGCGACGGAACTTCCAGATGGCGTAGAAGATCAGGCCCCAGACCACGACGCCGGTGACGAGCGCTGCGATCCACGCGCCCTGCCACAGACCGAGGGTGTGCTCACCCTCGACCGTCGCCGGCTCGGGCATCGCGAACCGCTCGAACTCCGAGTCGGTGCCGCAGCCAGTGAGAACGATCAAGCCAATGCCCAGCATCGCCAGCAGGCTGAGCCGGCCCCGTCGAGACGGGTTCCGGGTCGTCGCTGACGAGCGCTCGGGGAGTCGCAGACTCAACGTTTGAGCCTTCCTCTTCAGGCGGTCACATGTAACGCGGAACACTATCGTCAAACGCCCGCCGGATCGCGGCGGGGTGGGTGAGTAGATTCGGCGTGTGAGTGCGGGCCAGGAGCAGGGGGCGACCGTCCGACCGACCTACCTGGACGCCGCATCGTCAGAACCGCTGCATCCCGCGGCGCGGGAGACCCTGCTCGCCGCCCTCGACCACGGGTACGCCGATCCACGCCGCCTGCATGGACCGGCGCGGAGCGCCCGACTACTGCTCGACAACGCCCGCGCCGTCGTCGCCGAGAGCCTCGACGTGCGCTCGGACGAGGTGTCGTTCACGTCGTCGGGCACTGCGGCGGTGCACCTCGGACTACTCGGCCTTGCTCGGGCGCGCCGCGCTCGGGGGAACGTGATTGTTCACTCGGAGGTGGAGCACTCGGCTGTGCACCAGGCTGCCCGGTGGGGTGGCGAGCCGCTGGTCGTCGGGGTGATGGGCGACGGAACCGTGTACGACGGCGACCTGGTCGAGAATTCTGTTGCACCCGGCGTGGCCGTGTGCGCTCTGCAGAGCGCCAACCACGAGGTGGGCACGGTGCAGCCGGTCGGCGAGTTCCGGCTCGCCAACGACGTCCCTCTGTTCGTCGATGCGTGTGCGTCGATGGGGCGCCTGCCCCTCCCCCCAGGCTGGTCGGCGGCCGCGGGATCCGCGCACAAGTGGGGTGGGCCGGCGGGGGTCGGTGTCCTCCTCGTTCGCACGGGAGTGCGCTGGGAAAGCCCCTTCCCAGCCGACGATCGCACCGACCACCGCACCACCGGCTTCGAGAACGTGCCGGCCGCGCTTGCGGCCGCTGCGGCGCTCCAGGCCGTCGTGTCCGAGCGAGACGAGCTCAACGCACGCCACCACGCGTGGATCGAGCGGATCCGTGCGGCGGCCGGGGCACTGCCCGACACCGAGGTCGTGGGCGCCGCCGACCGTCGGCTCCCCCACCTGGTGACGTTCTCGTGCCTCTACGCCAACGGCGAGGCGCTGGTGACTGCGCTCGACCGGCACGGGTTCGGGGTCGCCAGCGGGTCGGCCTGCACCGCGTCAACCCTGGAGCCGTCGCACGTGCTCGCCGCGATGGGGGCCTTGACCCACGGCAACGTGCGGGTCTCCCTCACCCGCGAGACCACGTCCGAGGATGTCGAGCGCTTCTGCGCGGTCCTGCCCGAGGTGGTCGCCGAGGTGCGCGCGTGATGGAGCCCGACCCCGACCTGGAGCTCGACTGCCGCGGGCTGATCTGCCCGCAGCCCGTCATCGACCTGGCGCGAGCCATCCTCGCCGTCGCGATCGGCGACGTGGTAGCGGTAGCCGCCACGGATCCGGCCACCCGCTACGACGTGCCAGCTTGGTGCCGCATGAAGGAGCAGCACTATCTCGGAGAGGGTGTCGCCGCGGACGGCGTCCCGACCTACCGGGTACGTCGGATCACCTGAAGGTCAGCTGAGGTGGGCTGCGACGTCGGCGCCGGCCTCGGCGCCGTACGACGCCTCGACGCGAGACACGAACTCGGCCGGGGTGAAGTGGTACTCCTGCGTGCCGACCGTCTCGACCACGTAAGCGGCGAGCACGCAGCCGACCTGGCAGGCGCGCTCGAGGTCGAGGTCCCAGCTCAGGGCCGCCAGGAAACCGGCGCGGAACGCGTCACCGACGCCGGTGGGCTCCACGGCGACACGTCGGCCGCCGCGGAGACCACGATCGGATCGTGCCCGACCCGCAGCACTCGGACGCCGTCCTTGCCGAGCGTGGTGACCTGCGTGCCGACCCGGGAGAGCACCTCGTCGGCCGACCATCCGGTCTTCTGCTCGATCATGTGCGACTCGTACTCGTTCGAGAAGAGGATCGCAGCGCCGTCGATGAGGCCGCGGATCAGCTCGCCGCCGCTGAACGCGAGCTGCTGGCTCGGGTCGGCGATGAACGGATAGCCACGCTGGCGGCACTCCTCGGTGTGGCGCAGCATGCCGTCGGGGTCGTCGGCACCGATCAGCACGAAGTCAGGGGCGCCGACGCGGGCCACGATCGGGGCCAGCTCGATCAACCGGGCCTCGCTCATCGCACCCGGGTAGAACGACGCGATCTGCGCGCCGGTCGGGTCAGTCGTGCACACGAAGCGGGCCGTGTGCCGGGTCTCGGAGATGCGCACGCTGGAGCAGTCGACGCCGTTGCGCTCGAGCCACGAGCGGTAGTCGGCGAAGTCCTCGCCGGCAGCACCGACGAGCACGGGACGCAGCCCGAGCCGGCCGAGGCCGAACGTCATGTTGGCCGCGACGCCGCCGCGGCGGATCTCGAGGTCGTCGACGAGGAACGACAACGAGATCTTGTCGAGCTGCTCGACGACGAGCGAGTCGGCGAACTTGCCGCCGAAGGACATCAGGTGGTCGGTGGCGATGGAGCCTGCGATCAGCAGTGGCATGCGCGGCACCCTAGAACGCGATGCCTTGGAGTACGCATCGGTAACACCTAACGTCGATGTCATGACGCCGGAGACCTCCCCGTACGACGACCTGGCCACGCCCGCCGAGATGCTCGCCGACTGCCGCGCCACCGATCTGCGCCTGGCGCAGGCGGCCCGCCGGGCCACCCGCCCGGCGCCCAGCATCCACTTCGACGAGCAGCCCAAGGAGCAGCCCAAGCGCGGCATCGAGGTCTCCGAGGCTGCGGCTCGTCTGGCTGCGGCGATATACAGCGACTGAATTCGAAGACTTCCTCAGACACGTGAAAGGCCCCGTCCATCGGACGGGGCCTTTGCACGTCGTTTCAGGTTGCTTCTCGGCTTGTGACCGCCGGTGACCTGCGTCACGTGCACTCAGTGGAAAGAGTCGCCGCAGGCGCAGGAACCTGTCGCGTTCGGGTTGTCGATCGTGAAGCCCTGCTTCTCGATCGAGTCGACGAAGTCGATCTCGGCACCGTTGAGGTAGGGCACGCTCATCCGGTCGACGACCACGGACACGCCGTCGAAGTCGGTGACGACGTCACCATCGAGGGTGCGCTCGTCGAAGAAGAGCTGGTAGCGCAGTCCGCTGCAACCGCCTGGCTGCACCGAGATGCGGAGCTGCAGGTCGTCGCGACCCTCCTGCTCGAGGAGGCTCTGCACCTTGGCCGCGGCCACCGAGCTCAGGTTGATCTGGTCGGTGCGGCGCTCGGTCGTGGTGGTCTCGAGCTGCTCAGTCATGTCAATGACTCCCAAAGGACGAAGGGGTGGACGTGCGGTCTTCCTAGGGGTAATGGTCGCACACGGACGGTTATTCCGTGGGGTCGGAGCACTCAGCGCGACCAGGTGCGCGCGACCCGTTGCGCCAGCTCGGCCAGGGCGCCGACCGGGTCGGCGAAGGCACGCTCCTCCCCCACCAGCTCGACCATCGAGTACGCCGACTCGACCCCCAGCGCTCGCATCTCCCGCGACCCGACGAGCACCTGGCCCGCCAGCGCGACACAGGGTCGCAGCGCCTCGGCAGCGATCTCGGCGACGCCGTAGGGCACCTTGCCCGACCGGCTGGAGAAGTCGAAGGCGCCTTCGCCGGTGATGATCAGGTCGCACTGCCTGGCCCGCTCGGCGAGCCGGACCGACCGGGCGACCAGCTCGATGCCCGGTTCGCGACGCGCACCCAAGCAGAGCAGCGCGAACCCCAGGCCTCCTGCGGCGCCGGCGCCCTTCTCGAGCGACAGCCGACGATCGGTGGCCACCGCCAGCTGCTCGAGCCAGCCATCGACCTCGGCGATCCGGTCGTCGGAGATGCCCTTCTGCGGCCCGTAGGTCTTGGTGGCTCCGAACAGCCCGGTCAGCGGGTTGTCGACGTCGGAGGCCATGACCAGCTCGATGCCCTCGAGCCGCTCGCGGGCGGGAGTGAGGTTGACCCAGGTGAGATCGCCGAACACGGCAGGACCGCAGTCGAGGATGCCGTCGGAGAACGCGCCGAGCTCGGACATCAGCCCGGCTCCCCCGTCGTTGGTGCCGGAGCCGCCGAGCCCGACCACGATCCGGCGGGGACGTGTCGCGCCGCCCTCGGCTGCCGCCAGCAGGAGCTCGCCCACACCGATGGTCGAGGCGAACTCGGCCCCGCCGCCGGCCTCGGCGAGCAGGTTCAGCCCGCACGACTGCGCGCTCTCGATGTAGGCGGTCTCACCGACCCGGAGCACCGTCGCGGGCACCTCCTCGCCGTGCACTGCCTCGACGGTGACGACGCTCAGCTCGCCGCCGAGCGCAGCGTGCAGGACGTCGACGAAGCCCGGGCCGCCGTCAGCCATCGGCGCGAGGTCGAGCTCGTCATCCGGCGCTTGCCGTCGCCAGCCCTCGGCGATCGCCTCGGCGGCCTCTACCGCGGTGAGGGTGCCAGCGAACTTGTCGGGCGCCACGAGAACTCGCATGCACCCCATCCTGCCCACTGGGCAGGATGGGGTGGTGAGTGACGTCATGATCCGACCCATGCGACCCGGCGACGTCGTCGGTCGCCGAGCGCATCTCCGACGACGCCTTCCTCGCCTCCGACCGCGAGCTGTTCCGACGCAGCTGGCCCGACCCGGAACCGCGAGCCGCTGGCGCATCGCGGCACCTGGGTGCTTCGCACGCAGCACTTCCTCACCACTGATGCCGGCGGCTGCTGGGTAGCCGAGGTCGACGACGAGATGGTCGGGTTCGCCACGAGCATCCGTCGCGAGGGCACGTGGATCCTGGCGACGTACGCCGTGCTGCCCGGGCTGCAGGGCCGCGGCATCGGCGCCCAGGTGCTAGCGGCTGCCCTCACGCACAGCCAGGGCTGTCTGCACGGCATGCTCTCGTCGTCGTCCGACCCGAGGGCCGTGCGCCGCTACCTGCTCGCCGGGTTCACGCTGCATCCGCAGATGTTCTTGCGCGGCACCCTCGACCGAACGTCGATCCCGGCCGTGGAGAAGGTGCGGGAGGGATCGGCAGCGGACGTCGACCTGCTCGACTCCATCGATCGGCACGCGCGCGGCGCCGGGCACGGACCTGACCACTCGTTCATGACCTCGACATGGCGGTTGATCGTCTCGGACACCACCACCGGCTCCGGGTACGCCTACCTGGGCCCGAACGGCGAGGTGAACCTACTGGCCGCCACGAACCGCCGCACGGCCACCCGGCTCCTGTGGGCGGCCCTGGCGGACGGGCCGGACGAGGTCACGATCTCGCACGTCACCGCCGCCAACGCGTGGGCGATCGACGTCGGGATCGCTGCTCGCCTCGACCTGCACCAGGAGGGCTACCTCGCGCTGCGCGGGATGCACCCGCCAACCCCCTACCTCCACAACGGAGCGATGCTCTGAGCCGGTGCCAGGAGTTCTAGACTCGAGGCATGACGACCGTCGACCTCCCGCTTCTCCCCCTCGGCCGCGGCATCGACCGCTCCTCCGAGCGGGGCGTCGAGTGTCCGGGCGACCTCCCCGCGGCGTCCGACCCCGACCTGGTGGCCAGGGCCCGCGCGGCCAAGGAGGCACTCGGTGAACGGGTGTTCGTGCTGGGTCACCACTACCAGCGCGACGAGGTCATCCAGTTCGCCGACGTCACCGGAGATTCCTTCAAGCTCGCCCGCGACGCCGCTGGCCGTCCCGAGGCCGAGTTCGTCGTCTTCTGCGGCGTGCACTTCATGGCCGAGTCGGCAGACATCCTCACCGGACCACACCAGCAGGTCGTGCTGCCCGACCTGGCCGCCGGCTGCTCGATGGCCGACATGGCGCGACTGCCCCAGGTGGAAGCGGCCTGGGAGGCGATGGCCGCGGCCGGCATCCAGGACGTCGTCGTCCCGGTGACGTACATGAACTCCAGCGCCGACATCAAGGCGTTCTGCGGGCGCAACGGTGGCGTGGTCTGCACGTCGTCCAACGCCGAGGTCGCGCTCGAATGGGCCTACGCGCAGCACGGGCCCGACACCAAGGTGCTGTTCCTGCCCGACCAGCACCTCGGTCGCAACACCGCGGTGCTGCAGATGGGGCTCTCACTCGACGACTGCGTCGGTCTGGAACCCGCACCTGCCTGGCGGTGGACTCACGACCGAGCAGGTCCGCAACGCGAAGATGATTCTCTGGAAGGGCCACTGCTCGGTGCACGGGCGCTTCTCGACCGCCGTCGTCGACGAGCTGCGCGCGACCATCCCCGACATCCAGATCCTGGTTCACCCCGAGTGCCAGCACGAGGTGGTGCTCAAGGCCGATCTGGTCGGATCGACCGAGTTCATCATCAAGACCATCGAGGCGGCACCGACTGGGTCGACCTGGGCCATCGGCACCGAGCTCAACCTGGTGCAGCGGTTGGCCAACGCCCACCCCGACAAGCAGATCAAGTTCCTCGACAAGAACGTGTGCTACTGCTCGACGATGAACCGGATCGACCTCCCGCACTTCGTGTGGGCGATGGAGTCGTTGGTAACGGCGTCGTGGTGAACCGGATCGAGGTCGACCCCGACACCGAGCGCGACGCTCTCGTCGCCCTCCAGCGGATGCTCGACCTGCCGGGCAAGTCCCACCGCGACTGACCCGCATCACGCGGGTGCGCTCGTACCTCGCCCCCGGGCCACGTCCTGCGTGTCCAACCGGATCTCGACACGCCCTTGCGACGTCGTCCCTCAGTCGCAGGCTTGCTCAATCTCCCGCGTCACGAGGCCCTGCTCGTGCCTCGCCCCCGGGCCATGTTTAGCGGGTCCGACCGGATTTCGACACGCCCTTGCGACTTCGTCCCTCAGTCGCAGGCTTGCTCAATCTCCCGCATCACGCGAGCTCTGCTCGTGCCTCGCGAGCCGCTACGCGTGACCGTCGAACATCGAGGTGACTGAGCCGTCCTCGAACACCTCGCGGATGGCGCGGGCGACGAGCGGGGCGATCGAGAGGACCGTCAGCTTGTCGAACTCGCGGTCGGGGCTGATCGGCAGCGTGTTGGTGACGACCACCTCGGTGGCCGGGCTGTTCTTGAGCCGGTCGACGGCCGGGTCGGAGAGGATCGCGTGGGTGGCGGCGATGATGACGCCCGCCGCGCCCTCGGACATCAGGGCCTCGGCTGCCTTCACGATGGTGCCGCCGGTGTCGATCATGTCGTCGGTCAGCACGCACATGCGGCCGGCGACCTCACCGACGACCCGGTTGGCGACGGTCTCGTTCGGACGGTCGGTGCGGCGCGACTTGTGGATGAAGGCGAGCGGCACGCCGCCGAGCCGAGCCGACCAGCGCTCGGCCACCTTGATGCGGCCGGCGTCCGGCGAGACGACGGCGAGCGCTTGGCCGCCGTACTTGCTCTTGATGTGGTCGGTGAGCAGCGGCAGCGCCATGAGGTGGTCGACGGGGCCGTCGAAGAAGCCCTGCAGCTGGTCGGCGTGGAGGTCGACGGTGATGATCCGGTCGGCGCCCGCGGTCTTGAAGAGGTCGGCCATCAGCCGCGCCGAGATGGGCTCGCGCCCGCGGTGCTTCTTGTCCTGGCGGCTGTAGCCCCAGAACGGCATCACGACGGTGATCCGCTTGGCCGACGCACGCTTGAGCGCATCGACCATGATCAGGTGCTCCATCACCCACGCGTTGATCGGCGTGGTGTGGCTCTGGATGACGAACGCGTCGCAACCGCGGACCGACTCCTCGTAGCGCACGTAGATCTCGCCGTTGGCGAACTCGTAGGCCGACGTGGGCACGAGCGGGGTGCCGAGGATCTCGCTGACCTCGACGGCGAGGCCGGGGTGGGCCCGACCACTGAAGACCATCAGGTTCTTCTCGGTGGTCTTCTGGATGCCGGTCACGCGCCGCTCCTCGATGTCGCCTCGTGCAAGTAACCCGATGGTCGCGAGTGATCTTCCCGTACTTCCGGAAGGTTAGGACACCCCGGGGTCGTCTTCGTGAGACTCGCGCGCCGCAGCCGCTGCATCTGCCTGCCTCGTTCCGGCTCGGCGCCGCTCAGCCCACCCGGCCAGGTTGCGCTGCGAGCCGGTGCTGACGGCGAGCGCTCCCGCCGGCACATCTCGCCGGACGACGGTGCCCGCACCCGTTCCCGCGCCGTCGCCGACGTTGACCGGAGCCACGAACGTGTTGTTGGACGCCGTCTTGGCGTGCTTGCCGATGGTGGTGCGGTGCTTCTCGACGCCGTCGTAGTTGGCGAAGATCGTGCCCGCGCCGATGTTGGTGCCTTCGCCGATCTCGGCGTCCCCGACGTAGGAGAGATGCGGGACCTTGGCACCGTCTCCGATGTCGGCGTTCTTGGTCTCGACGAAGCCACCGATCTTGCCCTCGACACCGAGCCGGGTGCCGGGTCGCAGGTAGGAGAACGGTCCGACGCTGGCCCGGGCCCCGATCACCGCCAGCTCACCGTGAGTGCGCACCACGCGCGCGGCAGCACCGATCTCGCAGTCCTTCAAGGTGGTGTCGGGCCCGATCACTGCGTCCTCGGCCACCACCGTCGCGCCGAGGAGCTGGGTACCGGGCAGGAGCGTCACGTCGGGGGCGAGCACGACGTCGGAGTCGATCCAGGTCGTGGCCGGGTCCATCACGGTCACGCCTTCGCGCATCCACCGCGTGACGATGCGGGCGTTGAGCTCACGACCGAGCTCGGCAAGCTGCACCCGGTCGTTGGCGCCCTCGGTCTGCATGACGTCGTCAATCGGATAGGCACACACCGTGAGACCGGCCTCGCGCGCCAGCTTGACGGTGTCGGTCAGGTAGTACTCACCCTTGGCGTTGTCGTTGCCGATGCGGGGCATCGCCTCGGCGAGGAAGCTTGCGTCGAACGCGAGGATGCCGGAGTTGATCTCGGCGATCTCGCGTTGCTCGGCGCTCGCATCCTTCTCCTCGACGATCGCGACGACCTCGTGGTCGTCGTCGCGCACCACCCGCCCGTAGCCGAAGGGCTTGGTCACGATGCCGCTCAGGATGCTCACCGCGGCCTGCGCCGCCTCGTGCTCTGCCGCGAACGCGGCCAGCGACTCGCCGGTCAGCAACGGGGTGTCTCCGTAGGCGACGAGCACGGTGCCAGAGGCGGAACCGAGTGCCTCCATGGCGACCCGCACAGCATGTCCGGTGCCTTGCTGCTCCTCCTGCACCGCGAGCACGACGTCGGGCAGCAGCTCCTGGATGTGCGCCGACACCTGCTCGCGCTGGTGTCCGACCACCGCGACCACTCGGCTCGGCCTGATCGCGGTCACGGCGTTGAGCACGTGCCCGATCATCGAGCGGCCACCGATCGGGTGCAGGACCTTCATCGTCTTCGACTTCATGCGCGTGCCGCCGCCAGCGGCCAGCACGATCACCGTGATGTCTGGGGGGAGGTCGTGGGGCACTCGAGCCACTGTAGTGACGCTTGGCCGGCGCGTAACCCCAGCACAGGGTTCGAGCGTTGACCGAGCATGATCTTCCGGCTGGCACTCGACTCCTTCCACGACGCTCACCTCGACCTGGTGACCGGTCTGGGCCTCGTCGTGCTCCCTGCGCCTGGCACCGACGTCGTGCTCGACCGCGCATCGGTGCACGCAGCTGCCTGGGACGACCTGGTCGGTCGGCTCGCCAAGCTCGGTTGGACGCCGGCCACCGACGGTGCCGCGCCCCGGAAGTTCGTCGGGGTCACGAGCGAGGGTCGACCCGTCGTCGAGGTCGCCGGCGAGATGCCGATCGTGGTTCCCGACAGCGACGCCCGCGCATCGTTGCGAGCAGCAGCCGGGGTCCGCTGAGTCCCCTGCCTCGGACGGCCGGGCCGGCCTGTCCTGCCTGCGTGATCGGTCAGCGAGCGGCGTTCTCGACGTTGCGCACGAGGGTCTCGCTGGTGTGCTTGACGGCCACCCCGACGAAGGGTTTCATCGCCGTTGCCATCGCTGTGCCAGCCGGACCCCCGGGAAGGCTGTAGGCGATGTGCGCGTGCACGCGAGTGCGCCCGTCGCCCAAGTCGGTGAACGTCCAGCGCTGGGTGTTGCGGATGCCCTTGACCGACTCGAACTCGATCAAGCGGTCTGCCTCCCACGCGGTGCAGACGATGCGGGACGTCAGTCTGACGCCGACCTTCATCACTCCATCGAAGGCGGTTCCGAGACCACTGGTCTGCTCGCCGACAGGAACGATCGCGTGCAGGCCATACATCCAGTCCTGCGTGGTGGTGTAGTCGTCGACGTAGGCGAACACCACACTCGGCGGCGCAGCGATCTCGACGCTCGACTCGACGATGGTGGTCAGTGACAGGTAGATCTTGCCCTTCCGCACGGTGTGCGCCTGCTTGGGTAGAGGAGCAGACGCCGGGCCGGTGACGACGGCCCCGGTGGTGATCGCGAACTGGCTCCCGTGACACGGGCAGGTGATCCGCTGGTCGGCCACGGTGCCGACGATGCACCCGGTGTGGGTGCACACCGCTGAGAAGACCTTGAACTGCCCTTCTTGGGCTGGGTGACGACGACCTCGCGGCTCGTCACGATCACCCCGCCCCCGAGTGGCACCTTTGAGGTGGCGATCACTGCCTTGCCCGCTGCGGACGCCGTCTCGTCGACGATGAGCGGCAGCGCCACCCCGACGGAGGCGGCAGTGATCACCTGGCGGCGTGAACAGGTCATGTCGCCATCATGGATGAAGGTCCGGCTCGGTGGGGCAGGAACGACTCTGAGTCCCCATGTACGTCAGCTACTTCGGCCGATCCGACGAACGACCCGCGCCACCACGGCGCCGTCGCGCAGCCAGGAGATGACCACCCGGTGGCGGCCTCGACTGATCGGCGCGTCGAGCACGAACGATCCGGCTCCGTGGCGTGCCACGAGAGACCGTGACGTGACGACGGCCCCGTCAATGGACAGCACCACCTGGTCGTCGGCCCCGGTCGGGCATCCCCTTGCGCTGATCGAGGGAGTGTTCGGACACCGGTCCTTGCCGTCGAAGATGCCGTCGTCGTCGCTGTCGGGGCAGCCGGCGCCGGTGCTGGGTCCGGGCGAGCGGCGGCAGCGGTCAGCCACGTCGGGCACACCGTCACCGTCCTGGTCTGCGCGCAAAGTCGTGAGCTCGGCCGTCAGCGTGTAGGTCGTCGGCTCGAGCACCTCCTGCGGGTCAACCGTGATCGCCAGGTCACGTCGGGCCCACGGAACGGTCACCGTGATCGACCCGTCACCCTCGGACAGCACCTGTCGGGATCCGCCGTTCACCAAGAGTGCCAGGGTCGAGGCTCCGGTCCAGGCCAAGGTCACCCGAGCGGTCGCCTGCTGCTTGACCGGGAGCCGGTAGTAGTCCCGCGTGTCGATCGCGCTGACCAGCCCCACTCCAAGCGTGCTGTCGGTGGGAAGCAACATGGTGCCGCCCGCCGGAGTCACCGTCATGCGCGACTTCTTGACCGTCGCCGCGACCGGCGCATCCCGGCTCTCGCGCGCCATCGCGGGCGCCGCCAGGTGCACCCCCTCGCCGTCCGGCACCGAGTCGGTCGTGCGCACCCAGTCGTTGCTCCGCAGGTGGATCCCAGTGACGGCGTTGACGGTGTATGGCGCGACGATCTGCTGGTCGGCGAGGTAGTCGCGCGGCACCGAGAACGTCACGGTGCCTTGTCCGACGTTCCAGGTGGCGGTGCCCTCAGGCAGGTAGTAGCCGGTCCCGTTGTCCATGACCATCACCGGGTCACCGAGGCTGCCGGTACCGATGAAGGAGTCGAAGCGGCGTCCGTTGACCAGCAGGCTGTACGCCGTGGCTGAGCCCCCCTGCGCGATCGGCCACACCTGGGAGACCGACATCGTCGCCTTCACGGCTGTCCGGGTGACCGAGGCCCGCACCGCGGTGAGATCGGTGAAGGGAACGATCGAGTCGCCGGTCGCGTCGCTGGCCGCGGCTGAGCGCGTCGTGGGGGCCTTGCCCAGAGGCACGTTCCGCGCCGTGCCAGCCACCCTGATCCGTCCGTCTACGACGCGCATCGCAGTGTCGCCGAGACGCGCCTTCGTGGTGGCGACCGGCGTTGGAGTCCAGTGGCCGAGCTGACCCGGGATCACCCCCTGCTTTGGCTGGGGGCAGTCAGCCTGGCGCACCGGTCGCCGAGGCGTAGTGGTGGTCTGCCGGGTTCTGGACCTGGAAGGAGTTCAACCCGTCGCCCACCACGTCGTTCGGCTCCAACCGATCGCGTGCATCGACCGTGCCGTCGCCGGTCACGTCGAGGTAGTTGCTCATCCGCAGTGCAAAGCCCTCGACGTCGAGGGTGGAGACGCACTTGGCCACCCCGGGCGGGTCGGTGCTGTACGCCATGATGTCGTTGGTCGGGGTCGGGCCCCACGGCCCGTCGGCGCCGTCACCCACGTGGCCGATCGTCAGGCAGTGCCCGAACTCGTGCGCCACCAGGTCGAAGAGACCGAAGAAGTCGGACTCGCCCGGCAACGGGTCGACCGCGCCGTTGACGGCGAAGCAGACGTTCCCGCCAACGCCACCGCAGTCTTCGACGTAGGTTCCGCCGTTCTCGCGGCCGTGCTGCTCGAACCGACCTGCGCCCTGCCAGGTGGAGAAGTTCAACGCGTTCGGCACCGACAGGCAGGGAGCCCCCTCGCCGTCCACGATCTCAAGCTCGCCGGCGAAGGAGATCGGATCGATGCCGATCCCGATGCCACCGGCTGGGTTGCTCACGACGACGACGATCTCGGGGTCAACCAGCGACAAGGGCTCCGACAGCGCGCCGGTCGGGTCGGTCTTGACCATGTGGGTACGCACGTTCATCTCGAAGCCCTGCTTGAGCCAGCCGAGGTCCATCTCGCCGGCCAGGTAGTCGAGACCGCCCTCCCACATCATCACGGCCTGCTCCGCCACGCGCATGTCTCGCTCGGCCAGCGGCGAGACCGGGACCAGGACGTCGACGTCCACCTTGGGGCTGTCCAGCGCGTTGAGCCCCACCTTCATGTGGAAGCACTCGTTGTCGGGATTCATCGGGTCACGATCGACGACGCAGCCGGCTGGCACGTTGCCGTCGCCCCACCCCGGCCGGATGTAGTCGTCGGCGGGGCTGCCAGTGGCCGGCACTCCCGATGTGAAGCAACCCAGCGCGACGAGCGCTGCAATGAGCATGACGGAGTGCTTGCGGACCATGACCAGGGCAACGAGGGGCAGGTGCAGAAGTTAGCGATCCGGCGAAAGATCCCGCTGTGGTCCGGACAAGTGACGCAGGTCACCCGCTGGTCACCCTGCTGGTCACCTGCTGGTCACCTCGTGCCCGACGCCGCCTGTCGCAGGCAGTGGCCCAGCTCGTCACCGAGCAAGGTGAAGGCTTCGAAGGGGCTCACTCCTGAGTCTGGGTCGAGCGTCGCGTTGACCGCGATGCACACGGCACCGCCGTCTGCGCAAGGCTGCCGGACGATGCCCTCGGGCAGGCTGTGGTGGCTCTGGAAGGCTGGCTCGGCGCTCCACGTCGTGAGGGAGAACGCGTCCGGGAAGACCCCGCACCGCACGCCCTGGCTGTCGTAGACGTCGAGCGCGCGCTCGGCCCCCGGTCCGTCGTGCATGGCCACCGAGGCCGCGATGAGGACCACCTCGGGATCGAGCAGCGGGTGCGCGGCACTGCCGTCGCCCATCCGGTCGGCGACCGGGCGGATCGACATTTGGGCGTCGATACCTGCCAGGCCGGACTGCCACATCTCGCAACGAGTCGAGCATGACTGCAGACGTGCGGTCGGCTCCGTCCTGGTCCGGCACGAGCAGCACGACGTCGATGGAACCGGGGTCCTGGGCGGCCAGCTCGTGGGTCAGGCCAGCACAGCCGTCGTCGTCCCCCAGCACTGGGCCAAGGCAGGCCGCGAGGTCGTCGGCACGAACACCTGACGCGACGTCGTCCGATCCGCCGCTCCAGGCGATCAAGGCAACCACGACGGTGCCGAGGCCAATCACCATCGCGGAGACGACAGCCATACGTCGACGCCTCATCGGGTCGCGCGGAAGAACCGCATCAGCCGCGGGAGGTAGTCGGCCAGCGAGCGGTCGCCGTACTTCCACGCGTGAGTTCCGACCAGGTAGCTGTGCCAGTGGTAGCGAACGCCCGCAGCGTCGGCGGCGTCCCTGAAGCAGAGGTTGGACTGGTGCAGCACCGCCTCGAGCGCCACGGTGCCCGGCACGGCCGGGTCGGTGAGGTCGCTCTCGCCGGGGATCCCGGCGCTCGTGTAGAGGTCGACCCTCGTGTTCGCGAGCTTGCGCACCTGCGTACCCGGGTCGCGAGCCTTCCAGTTGTCGGCATTGGTGATCGGGTCACCGAAGGGCGCGAACGGCTGCACCTGGTTGAGGCCGGTCATGATGCCGCCGATCAGGGCAACTGCACCCACGTGGCACTGGAGCCCCTGGTAGATGTCGACCGCCCCCGAGAACGACGCGGCTGCGCCGTAGAGCTCGGGGTGCCGGGCGGCATACGACATCGAGCCGAAACCGCCTTGAGAGATGCCGACAATCGCACGACCGTCGCGGGAGCGAGTCGTGCGGAACTTCTGGTCAATCCACTTCCTGAGCTCCTCGGTGTGGAACGTCTCCCAGTTCGCGACCCCGCGGCTTGTGGTCTGGTCGACCCAGTCGGTGTAGAAGCCACCGCCGTCAGCGTCGTAGGTGCCGTCTGGGATGACCACGATCAACGGCAGCTTCGCGGTCTTCTCGACCGTGTGGATGTTGGTCAGCCAGACGCTCGCCCTGTTGCTGGTGCCGGGAAGTGCGTAGAGCACCGGGTACCTGCGGTTCGGGTGCCGGGAGTAGCCGGTCGGCAGGACGACGTGCACCATCAGCGGCGTGGTGGCTGACATCTCCAGCGAAGGCGTCGACACCGTGTAGCTGCGGACCCGGTCGTCGACGCGCTCCACGTCGAGCACCGTGATCGCGGCGGCCGCACCCGCGGCCGAACCAGCCGCCGGCTCACGCGGCAGGGCAGGGGTGCTGCCCACAGCAGTCTCTGCCGATCCCGGCGCAACCAGGCCCATCAAGAGCAACAGGATGGCTGTGAGCCGAGTCATGGTCGGTCAACGAAGCGCCCCGGCGCCGGTTACGCGCCGGCCGTGGCGTCAGTGAGGCCACTGGGCGCCCCGACTTCACGAAGGGGCACTGTCGCCGTAAGCGACGACACAGGCCGCGCCTCTTCCGCAGACCTCGTCGCGGGTCTAACTTCCGACCCATGCTCCCGATCGGACAACGCTGCTCAGTCGGTGCGCTCGGCGCCCTCCTCGTGCTCACCCTGTCATCGGCCCCGGCCGTGGCCGACGACTTCGTGCCAACCGCAGACGTCTTCGCCAAGGTAAACAGCGTGCGAGCGTTCTGGCACCTGCCTCCGCTCGCGGTCGATCCAGAGATGACGCAGGGGTGCCGCAACCACGTCGACTACCTGCACCTCAATGGGACCGGCGAGTTCCACGACGAGACACCTGGCAAGCCCGGGTACACGGCAATCGGCGAGAAGGCGGCCCAGCGCTCGAACGGCGGCTTCGACTTCTGGGAGGCCAATCGAGCCGACTGGGTTTACTCGGCGCCCGCGCACCGCTGGGGGTCCTTGAGCCCGATGCCGCTCGCCGCCGGTCTCGCGCAACGCAGGGAGGGCGCCAACTCCTACACCTGCGAGTGGCTGTCGGGCTTCGACGACGAGGACCAGGTCCACGTGCGGGTCACCGACGATCCGAAGCCGTGGATCCTTCCTTACGACGGAATGACGGACGTGCGCAGCTGGGAACGCGCCTCGGAGGTCCCGAGCACGCCGGCCCACGACGTCGGCTTCGCAGCCCCAGGGTCCGGCCCGATGGTGACCGGCTACCACGTGTTCTTCTACCACGACAGCCTCCAGGGCGGCGGCGAGCCGACCTACGTGTCAGCGATCTGTCGGTCAGCCCTGCTCGGCCCCGGCGGGCAGCCGGTGGAGTCGCGCGCGCTGGTGCGCGGCATCCTCGTTCCGCGTGACCCGTTCCTCAACGGCGGCACGTACACCGCGCTCGGCACCCATACCGACGCCCCGTTCGACTGGGACAAGCCGACGACGGCGAGCTGCGGCACCTACCAGGACCCGTCGCGGGCCAGCTTCACCGTCGAGCCGCGCCGTCCAGCCGGTGCGCTGCTCTCGCTCAGCGACGTGGTCGTGCATGACGGTGTGCCGTCGTTCGTGCGAGGCATCGACCGCGACATGCACCTGACCGACGGGACGATTACGTACCGCTTCAGCGCCCCGGGCCAGAGCGGCTTCGAGTGGGACATGAGCGACTGGTGGTCCGCGTCGCAGAACACCGAGTCGCTGCCCGGTCTCCTCGACTTCGACGGCAAGGCCGTCACCGTGACGATGACGAGTGATCGGCTGGAGATCGGTCCCAACTGCTGGGGCCCCGTCACGGTACGCCGCACCTACACAAGGGCGTCGGCCTCCACGTTCACAGCATCGCCGGCGACGTACGACGTCGCGGCCGACGCCTGCTCCGCCCCTCCTGTCGTGAGCTCGGCAACACCCGGCACGGGTGCACCGGGAACGGTCGTCTCACTCGCGGGCACCGGGCTCACACACGCGATCCGGGTGACCGTCGGGGGGGTTGCCGCCACGAACTGGCGGTCGGGCGCCACCGGCCTCGCCGTCACGGTGCCTACCGGTGCCGTGTCTGGCCCGCTGACGGTCACCACCCCGACCGGGACCGCCTCGAACATCACCTTCACCGTGCCCGGGACCGACTCAGCACCCCCTGACACCCGGATCGACCTCGCGCCTCCGCCCGCCACCTCGTACTCGACGGCGTCCACACAATTCGCCAGCACGGAGGGCGGCGGCACGTTCCGATGCGCGCTCGACGGGGAACCCACTGTCGTATGCATGTCGCCGTGGGTGGCGACGAACCTGAACCCTGGCGGGCATGTCCTGACTATCACGGCCGTCGACGCCGCGGGGGTGCCCGACCCCAGCCCCGCTCAGGTCAGCTTCACCACCGGGGGTGATGTCCCAGTGACCGGCTGCGGAACGATCAGCCTCCGCCAGGGTGCGACCACGCTCGACCGCAGCACCCGGCGACTCAGACTGGGCTCCGTCGGTGCCGCGAGACCCTGCGCCTTGAGCATCACCGTCTCCGCGAAGGTCGGCTCAAGGGTCCGCCAGCTGCTGGCCCAGGACGGAAGCGTCGGGCCGGGGCGCCGGGTCGTCATCGCCGGCGCGATAGGCAAGCCCCTGGTTCGGAGCCTTGGCGATCGGCGCGCGATCGACGTCACGGTCAGGATCAGCACGAACGGTCAGCGGCTGGCTTCCCGGACCTTTGCGGTGAAGATCCAGCCCTGAGATGGTCCAGCCGTGAGCGCGGACCCGCCTCAGTAGCGCCCCGGCAGCGGGACGTCGAGCGGGTTCGGCAGGCCAGCGCGGTAGAGCCCCGCGTCGGCCAGCTTCACCGGCTCGAGGGCCGGATTCGTCCAGAGCTCGAAGATCTCGGCGTGCGCTGCTCTCGAGCCTGCGGCGTCGCAGATCGCGTTCGTTGCGGCCCGGGCCGACTCGTTGGCGCCCTCCATGGTCGCGAGGTCGATGTTGGTGCGCACGAAGTCGCCGGCGAGGAAGAGGTTGGGGATCCCGGTGGCTGCCTCGGGACGGTTCGCCCACGACCTCGCCGTGTTGACCAGGAGCGGGGTCGCGTTGCGGTTGCGCTTCAACGTCGAGTCCCAAGCGACCCCAGGGTCGAGGAACCACGAGTGGATGATGTCGTCGGGCAGGTGCTCGGCCGCGGTGTGGTGCTCGTGAATCTGGGCCCACACTTCCTGTGCGACCTGCTGACGGGTGCACTGCTTCGCGGGCTTGCCGAACAGGATGCCGGGAGCGTCCCAGTTCGAGATGTCGACCGACAGACAGTCGACCGCCTTCCCGTCGCCGTAGTCGGCCGCGAAGTCTCGGTCCGCCCAGAACTGGGCCTGGGTCAGCGCGGTGAGCGCCCAGGGCGCGTCGATGAAGGTCATGTGCCCGTGGACGATGTCGACCCGCCGCTTGAGGAAGAACTGGATGCCCACCATCCAGTCGGTGCGCAGCTTGCGCAGACCCTCGAGTGCCGGGTCGGCACGCAGGACTCCGGCACTCAGGTAGTGACGCAACCGGTCCACCGGCATCGCGCTGACGTACCAGTCAGCCTCCACCCGCCGGCGATGACCGCGACCGTCGCTCACCCAGACCGCCGCGACGCGACCCTTCTTCATCTCGAACCGCTCGAGTCCGTGCCCGGTCACGAAGCGGACGCCTCGTGCGCGAAGCAACTTCATCCAGGGCCGGATCCACGCCTCGTCGGTGGGTAGGTCGAGCACTCGATCGATCGCGCCGTCAGCGCCAGCACCGGCAATCGCGTGCACGAAGGCCTCACCCATCGTCCCGATCGTGCGAGTGCTGGCCACGGTCTCCTTGGCCGCGACCAGGTTGCGGGTCAGTCCTGCGGCGAGCACCCGCTGGTAGTCGGGCGAGCGCGTCGCGGCACCCACGAAGTCCCACCAAGGCACGTTCTCCCACTGACCGAAGCGGCGCTCCTTACTGCTGGTGAGGAAGACGAGGAGACGTTCGACGAAGTAGCCCAGCTCATCAGGGGGAATCGCCTCACCCTGAAGGTTCTCGGTCAGGTAGCGACGCATGCCGTCGACGGTGAGCAACGCCTCGGGGTCGGGTCCGATGCCGAAGATGAAGGCATCGGCACGATCACCACCGCGCAAGAACTTGCTGCCGTCGGCGTCCACCAAGTTGTCCCAGACTCCGTTGGCGTTCTTGCCGAACGGAATGCGACGCATCGAGTCCGGGACGCTTTGGTAGAAGCCAGGGAAGAACCGGAAACCGTGCTCGCCCGGGAGATCCCCGCGCCCACCGCGAGCAGTGCCGGGCACGCCGATGCTTCGGGCTTTGCCTCCCCACGCGGTCGGCTCGAACACGGTGACCGCGAACCCTCGCTCGACCAACTCATGGGCCGCCGTCAGGCCGGCCATACCGCCACCGAGAACGACGACGCTGCGCCCGCGACCGGCCGTGTGGGCGGGCGGGCTGCCACTGACGCCGAGGGCCGTGGCACCCGCGGCCACTGCACCTCCTCGGATCACGGTGCGCCGGTCGAGGTGGCGTCGGGGGTGGTCAGCGGTCTGACCAGAGATCCGGTCAGGGACCTGGACGTGTGGCTGGGGGTTGGTCACGGTGCCTCCGGGGGTGTGCCGCGGACCCTTCCACATCGGCGCCGGCCACAAAAGGACTCCTTGACTAAACTGACACGCGTCAAATTCCCTTGTAGGGTCGCGCCCACTCACCGAGCGTTGGGCTCGGCGCGACGATCGAGGGGCGCACATGAGCACGGGCAGGCACTCGATCGACACCCCCGTCGGCGTGATCCTCGGGCTGGATCAGATCGAGGACGCCTCGGTCGGCGGCAAGGCCTATGGACTGGCACGGCTGGTCGGTATGGGTCTGCCGGTCCCGCCGGCGTTCGTGATCCGAGCCGCGGTCGCGGGCCAGTACCCGCTCGATCTCGACGAGCGTGTGCGTGAGCTGGGTCAGGCTCCGGTCGCTGTGCGTTCCTCTGCCATCGGTGAGGACGGCGCCGAGGCGTCCTTCGCGGGACAGTACGAGACCGTGCTGAACGTCTCCGGCGCCCAGGGGCTGCGTGATGCCATCGACCTGTGCGTCGCATCGGCCTCGACCGAGCGGGCACGGAGCTACCAGAGCGACGTGCTAGGAGCCCAGGGCGCGACGATGAACATCGTGGTCCAGCGCATGGTCGATGCGGCGTTCGCCGGAGTCGTCTTCACCGCCGACCCCGTCAGCGCGCGTCGTGACCTACTCGTCATCGACGCCGTCGCGGGCCTGGGTGAGTCGTTGGTCAGCGGTGAGGCGACACCGGACCACTACCGGGTCGCCTCCGACGGCACCGTGGTGCGTCGCGACCTGGTCGGTGACACACCGTTGCTGAGCGATGTGCAAGTTGCCGAGATCGCAGCACAGGCCAGGGCTGCTGCGGTCCACGAGGGCCGCCCCCTCGACCTGGAGTGGGCCATCGATCGCTCGGGAGAGCTGTTGTGGCTGCAGGCCCGCCCGATCACCACGCTTCCGAGCGACCTCAACGAGTTCGACACGGTCCTGCCACGCCCCGACGACGTCCTGACGATCAGCAACGTCAGCGAGATGATGCCCGGCGCGGTGTGCCCGCTGACGATGTCGTTCACCGGGTGGGGCATCGACTACGGGCTGCAGCACATGCAGGTCAGCGTCGGCGCACGCCCCTGCGTCGACTCGAGCTGGCAGGTCACCGCCTCGGCCTACGGCCACCTGTTCCTCAACCTCACCGGCAACCTGACGATGGCGGCCGGGACCCTGGGCTCGAACGCCGACCAGACCGCCCAGTCGATCTGCGGACGGCTGGTGCCCGAGCTCAAGGAGCTTCCCCCGCTCCCCCTGCCGCGACGCGTGCTCAACACCGTCAAGCTGCTGCGCTACTGCTTCAAGGCACCCAAGGTCGTCGACGACTTCGCAGCAGAGCTCGCGGCCTTCGAGCTCTCAGCCCGGACCCGACGCGGCGAGCACCTGGGCAGAGATCGCGGGCAAGGTCGCCTTCTTCGACCGCTGCATGGCCGTGCACATCCAGTCCTCGGCACTATCAGGGTTCTTGTGCACCATCGTGGAGAACATGGTCTCCGACTCCGCCAACGCCAGCACGGTCTCCGAGCAGGCCGAGGCGGTACGTCTCCTGGCCGGTGCGAGCGGGGTCGAGAGCGCCGTGATGCTCGAGGAGCTCGACCAGCTCCTCGACCACGTCGCCACCCACCCCGAGGCCCAGCGCGAGTTCGTCGAGACCAACACCGAGGAAGCCTTGGCCTGGCTCCGCTCCCACCCCACGATGGCCGAACCCCTCGAGC
Source organism: uncultured Actinomycetota bacterium (assembly GCA_963781575.1). Taxonomy (GTDB): domain Bacteria; phylum Actinomycetota; class Actinomycetes; order Propionibacteriales; family Nocardioidaceae; genus Nocardioides. The sequence continues at coordinate 139,065 of CAWAGM010000011.1, forward strand.
GCTTCCTCCAACGTCACGGGCACCGCGGTTACCGCGAGCTGTGCCTGCGCGACCCTGCCTGGGGCGACGATCCGACTCCTCTGGTGCAGAGCATGCAGGCCGCAGTGCACGCACGCCTCCTGACCGGAGGACGCCGCGAGATCAGCACGGAAGCCGTCGACACCACCACCCTGAGCCGGGGCCTGCGATGGGTGCTGCCGAAGGCCCATAACGCCATCCGGCGCCGAGAGCACACCAAGTCGCAGCTGGTCGACCTTGCTCACCGCTTCCAGATCGCCTTCCGGCACCTCGGGGAGCAGCTCACCGCCGAGAACACGATCACCGACCCAGACCTCGTCAACTTCTTCCCCATCACCGAGCTCGGCGACGCTCATCGCCCGCCCCACCACCAGCGCCCTCGACCGAGCACACGCACGCCGCGCCGCCCTCGAGCACCAGCAACGCCTCGAGTTCCCCGAGATCTCCGTCGGCCTGCCCCAACCTCTCGAACCCCAGCCTATCGACATCAACGACGGCGTACTGCAAGGCCGACCCGCGTCCCGCGGAGTCGTCGAAGGAATCGCCCGAGTCGCCCACACCCTCACCGAAGCAGCCCGACTGAGCCCCGGCGAGATCCTCGTGACCCCCATCACCGACATCGGCTGGACCCCCTACTTCAGCCTCATCGGCGGCCTCGTCACCGACCTCGGCAGCTCGGTCTCCCACGGCGCCGTGATCGCCCGCGAGTATGGCTTGCCCTGCATCGTCAACACCCGGCAAGCGCACCCGGTACCTGCACACCGGCGACCGGGTCCGCCTCGACGGGGACGTCGGCACCGTCACCCTCCTCCAGGCCGCAGCCGCGCCCGCCGACACCTGATGTCGACCCATCAGGCACGAGCGGAGCGCAGAGTCGCCGTCATCGGTGCGGGACCTGCGGGGATCGCCGCTGGGCGAGCGCTGCTCATGCAGGGATTCACCGACCTCACGATCATCGATGCGCAGGATGGGCCCGGCGGCACCTGGCGGCTGCACACCTACCCGGGACTGGCGTGCGACGTCTGGGCGCACTCCTACACCTTCACCTACGCGCCGAACCCGGACTGGAGCGCCAACTTCGTCTCCCAACCCGAGATCCTGGCCTACCTCGAGCGGTGCACGGCCCAGTTCGGGCTCGAGCCGCACCTCCTTCTAGACACGCGCATCGTCGCGGCCCGTCTCCAAAACGACCACACGTGGCAACTGCGGACCGAGCGGGGCGAGGTGCTGTCGTACGACGTGGTCATCAATGCCATGGGGAACCAGCACACTCCGCTGTTCCCCGACGTGCCAGGGATGGAGTCGTTCACCGGGCCGAGCTTCCACGGGACGCGGTGGGACCACGACGTCGAGCTGACCGACAGGCGCGTAGCCGTGGTCGGCTCCGCGGCGAGCGCGGTGCAGATCGTGCCGGAGGTCGCTCAGCGGGCCGCGCACCTCACCGTGCTCCAGCGGTCGCCCAACTGGATCATGCCGCGGCGCTACAAGGCGTACTCCGACGCCCAGCGGCGCCGATGGCGACGTTTCCCGCGATCGATCGCTGCCGTGAGACGCATGCAGTCGCTGGCCCTGGGTCAGGTCGAGTACGCGGTCACCTTGGGTCATCGGAGGATGGGCCAGTTCGAGAATGGTGACCTCCTTCATCGCCACGTCGATCGCCGACCCATCGCTACGAGCAGCCGTGACACCCGACACTCGCTACGGCTGCAAGCGGGGTCTGGTCTCCGACGACTTCTACCCTGCGCTCGACCAGGATCACGTCGAGCTGATCCCCGAGGGCCTGCACCAGGTGACACCCACGGGCCTGGTGACCAGCAGCGGGCGCGAGGTCGAGGTGGACGTCATCATCTACTGCACGGGCTACCGAGTTCTGGACTTCGACCGCATCGAGGTCACGGGGCTGGAGGGTCGCACCCTCGCCGAGACGATGGCCGAGGCGCCACACGTGCACAAGGGCATCGCCGTGCCGGGGTTCCCGAACTACTTCCTCGCGGTCGGCCCGAACGGCCTCGTGCTCAACGTGTCGTACTTCGAGACGGCCGAGCAGAACGTCACCACGATCGTGCGGTTGCTCGGCGACCTGGTGGACCGCGGTCTGACCGCGATGGCGCCGCGAGAAGAACTCTGCAAGCAGTACAACAGGTCGATCGCTGGAGACTTCGCCGCGTTCTCCTGGGGTGCGTCGGACTGTCAGAGCTATTACCGAACCGCGTCGGGACATGCCCCCTTCCTCTTCCCAGGCAACTTCAAGACGTGGCGTCGGATCCAGTCCGACATCACGCTGGAGGAGTTCGACCTGACCTGAGGTCGCGCGGGTCAGCTCACAGGCCGAACGCCTCGCGCAGCACCGCGACCTGGTTCGCGCGGAACTCCTGCGCGACCCCAGTCTTGGCGAGAGCGTCGAAGCCATGGAAGGCGCCAGGCACCACGAAGGTCGAGCAGGGGACCCCGGCTCGGGTGAGCTCGCGGGCATAGACGAGGCACTCGTCATGGAAGAGGTCCAGCGTGCCGACTCCGATCCACGCCGGGGGCAGGCCACTGAAGTCTGTGCAGCTGGAGGGCGAGGCGGTCGGGTCGAGCCCAGCTCGCCCGGGTTCGTGGCCGAGGTAGGCCGACCAACCGAAGTGGTTCGACTCGTTGCTCCACAACCGCCGGAGCTTCCGATCGGGGTCCGCGCGCAGCGCCGTACGGTCGTCGAGCATCGGGTAGATCAGGTGCTGGTGGCACAGCGCGGGCCCGTTCTGCTCGCGAGCCCGCAGCGCTGTGGCTGCCGCTAGTCCCCCACCGGCGCTGGCGCCACCGACGGCGACCCGCGTGCGGTCGATGCCAGGTTGAGCGGCGAGCCAGGCCAAGGCGTCGTAGCAGTCATCGCGTGCTGCGGGAAAGCGGTGCTCCGGAGCCAACCGGTAGCGGACTGTCGCGACGACGATGCCGAGCTCGTCGGCGAGCGACCGCATCGCGGGCTCGTCCTGCAGCGGGCTCCCGATCACCAGGCCCCCGCCGTGGATGTACAGCAACGCCGGTGCGGACGCCGGCGCGTAAGCCGGGCGATAGACGCGAATGGCAGCGGTCGCGGATACCCGGGTCTCCTCGAAGTCGGGGTCGGCCGGCAATCGTTGAGCAGCCGTCTGATCGGCGGGAGGAACCGCGCGTTCATCCTGGCGCGCGGGAGCAGACGCGATGCGGTCCTCAGGTCGGGGTGGAAGCGACGGGCGGCACGACCTAGGCGACTGCTGATCATCGGACTCCTTCACGCGGGACTAGCGCAAAGGTCCCTGCGCTTCGGCATCAGACAGTACGGCCAGCGAAGGAACGGCCAGCGAAGGAACTATCCGGTGAATGAGTCGGCTGGCCACGCATGATGGGTCCACGCCAAGACATAACGGCCGGCGCAGCGCGATGATCGCCTCATGCATAGCCATCTGCTCGTCATCCCTGTGCTCTCGGGGCTCCCGCTCCTGCTCGGCGCTTGCGGTGGTGGCGAGGCGGGTCAAGCGGATGATGCGGTCGAGCAGTCGTCCACGACCCCCTCGGCCTCGCCCGCCTCGGCTGAACCCACGGCCTCGATCGCCCGCGCCACCATCCTGGGCGGCACCACGTCGTTCACCACCGATGCGGGTGACGCCGTCGACCTCGACGTCGCTGTCAACGGACGGGAGTGCACGCTGGCTGAACTGTTGCCCCTCACGTGCAGGGGGTCGACTGGCGCTGGTGGCGATTTCGTCGTCACCGTCGAGAGTTCTCTCGGCGCGCCCACCGACTTCACGGTCGTGGTGCGGTGTGGCCTCACTCCCGCGATTCCAGCCGCGTCAGGTGCTGGCGGGCAGCCGGTGCTCGCCGATCTCGGTCTGGCGCCCTATGGCGAGGTCATGGGCGTCACCTTGATCGGCGCCGACAGCGCCGAAGCCGCGTTGGTCTACCAGCCAGAGGGGGCAGAGTGCCCCGTCGTCTGGGCCCTCGGAAAGGTGGACAGGACCAATCTCTTCACCGGTGGCACGGATGCCCTCAACGGCGAGGAAAGCCCGATCCGCTTTCGGGATGCCGCTGGCCTAGAGGCGTGCGCGAGCGCCGACGGCCAGGGAGGAATCACCGTGAGCGCGGCGCAAGGAGGCAGGTGTGACAGGTGACGCTGACGAATGACGCCTTCGCACTCCGCGCCCTGCCGTTCGACAATCGCCACGGGCGGGAGTGTGACAGGTCAGTTCGCCGGTTGTGCGGCCCGACGCCGAGTGATGGCGAACCCGAAGGCTGTAGCTAGCGGATACATCGCGATGGAGTAGACGGCGGCCGGAATCGCCACCTCGGTGCTGTCGAGCACGCTCAGGGCGATGGTCAAGGCAATTGTGGTGTTGTGAATCCCGACTTCCATCGCGCACGCCACCGACTGCTTCTCGTCGAGTCGGAACACGCGTGCGCCGAGGTACCCGACGCTCAAGCTGATGAGGCAGAAGATGGTCACTAGGACGCCGACCTGCTCCAAGTAGCCGCCGAGGTCGTCGCGCTCCCCCAGGATGGCGCCGACCGCCACCACGACGAGCACGACTATCGAGAAGACCCGCACTGGCTTGTCGGCCCGCGCGGCGAACGTGGCCGTGCGCGCGCGCACCACCATGCCGAGGCCGACGGGCACCAGCACGATGGCCACGACCTGCGCGACTTTGCCCCACTGGAGCCCGAGGTCACCCTCCGCGTCGAACAACCCGATCGCAAGGTTGACCACGATCGGGATCCAGATCGCGGCGAGCACTGAGTTGATCGCGGTCAAGGTGATGTTGAGCGCGACGTCACCGCGGAACAGGTGGCTGAACAAGTTGGCGGTCGTGCCGCCCGGCGAGGCGGCCAGCAGCATCACGCCCACGGCCAGCAGCGGATCAAGGTCGAAGAGCAGGACCAGTCCTAGCGCGACGCTGGGCAGCACCAATACCTGCAAGGAGAGCGCGACGACGACCGCACGCGGCGTTCCGGCGACCCGGCGGAAGTCGGCGATGGTCAGGGAGAGACCGAGCCCGAACATGATGATGGCCAGGGCCACCGGGAGGCCGACCGTGATCAGTGCCGAGTCCTGCATGCGCTGGCCTTAGACAGTGCGGCCGGCAAAGGCGGCGAGACGCTGGTAGGGGTCGGCGTCGGCCGGTGCGGGCTGCTCCGGCCCGAAGGCACCCCCGCGCTTGTCGGGAGTCATCGACGCGCTCATGAAGACCTGGCCCGCCTCCGCGATCTCTGGGTCGAGGTCGGCGGTCGAACGACCCAGCGCGGTCGCCAGGTCGTAGGCGTGAACGGCAAGCTCAGCCGCGGCGAGCCCCTCCGGGAACGCGCCGCCGCTCGCGGCCGCGGCCTCGATCAACGAGTCGCCCGCCTCGCGCAACGCTGACGCAGGGTCGTCGTGACGCGGGGACGCGCCCCAGTCGGGCTCTCCACCCCGGGCCATGGTCGCCATCCCTACAGCGCTGTTGACGATGTGGTCGCTCAGGTCGGCGACGGTCCATTCCGCGCACGGCGTCTCGCGATCGGCGTCATCGGGTGTGGCGCTGGCAAGAAGCCCGTGGATCTGGTCGAGGCCGCGACCAAGGATCGAGTTGCTCATAGGCCAGTTCTACCTGGTTCCGTGCCGACTGGCTCGCCCGTCTAGAGCAGGAGCACGATGGCGACAGCGGCTGAGATGTCGTAGACCGCACAGAACGGCACATACCAGGCGGGCACACCATCTGTCCCGACGATCTTCCCGGCTGGATGGTGGAGGAGATCCCACACACCATGAAGCACCAGCCCACGGCGAGCCACCGGGTGTCTTGCTCCAAGCCGAGGACAACCGTGGCCAAGCCGACGACGATGAACCCGCCTTCGAGCGCGAGATCCGTCAACCGCCCACTCTTGATCGCGACACAGCGGCTCGGGTGCTGATCCAGTCATGGTCGGCGGGCGCCTTGATCAAGGTGGGTTCAGGCACAGGTGGCTTCCGGCTCATCGGGTCTGACCTCCGCTGACGCGCTGGGCTAGCTCCCCGGGATGGAGTCGAACCATCGTCGCTAATCCTGATTCAAAGTCAGGCGGGCCCTGCCGGCAGACCAACCGGGGAATGTGGGACCACACGATATGCGTACGACTCGTCGTGGTCGACGACGCCTGCCCCTTCTGACACTCACCCCTTCTAGGGTTCTTCCACCATGACCGTCACCTTCACTCCCCTGCCAGCCGGCGGCGTCCAGCTCATGAGCGCGACGCCAGGCCCCGACCTCGCAGCTGCGGCCTACCGGGAGGTCGAGTACGTCGCGACCGGTCGAGCCCGTCGTTTCGACGAGACCGCACCCTCCGAGGCGGACTTCTCGACCCGCGTGCTCATCCGTCGTCCGATCGCATCGGGTACGGCGACGCTGGTCGTGGAGTGGCTCAACGTCAGCAGCGGCGACGACGCTGCGCCCGACTACACCTACCTCGCCGACGAGATCGTCCGGCGAGGTCAGGTGTGGGTGGGCGTCTCCGCGCAGTACATCGGCGTGGAGGGCGGCCGGGCCCTGGTTCCGACCGGGGCCGACCCTCGCACTGCTCCCGCGAACGGACTCAAGGGGCGCGATCCCGACCGGTATGCCGACCTGCGTCACCCAGGGGACGCCTTCTGCTACGGCATCGTCACCGCGATCACGGAGGCACTCTCAGATCCCGTCCCAGGCCAACCGCTGGCAGATCTGCAAGTGCAGCGCCGGATCGCCGTCGGAGAGTCGCAGTCGGCGTTCGCGCTGACCACCTACGTCAACACTGTCCAACCCGTGACGACGTGCTTCGACGCCTTCCTGGTGCACAGTCGCGGCAGCGCGTCCCTGCCGCTCGGCGAAGCCGGTTGCGGGATCGATCTCGACCAGGCGCGTCACCAGAGTCCGGTACTGATCCGCGACGACCTCACCACCCCGGTCATCGTCCTCGAGACCGAGACCGACGTGCTGTCGCCGCGACTGCACTACTGGCAGGCGCGGCAACCCGACACCGCGATGCTGCGGGTGTGGGAGGTCGCTGGCACGGCGCACGCCGACCGGTGGCAGATCGGGGAGTTCGAAGAGTTCCTCGGCTGCCCTGACCCGGTCAACCGCGGCCAGCAGGCCTACGTCGCGCGTGCCGCGCTGCGGTGGCTCGACACCTGGGCGGCGGGCGGCCCTGCGGCACCGTCGGCTCCGCCTCTCGACATCGAGCAGACAGATCCGCCGCGCTTCGTGACCGATGCCGCGGGCAACGCATCCGGCGGTGTCCGGACGCCGTGCGTCGACGTTCCTACCCAGGTGCTGGCTGGGCTGGCCGCGCCCGGGGCCAGCGTGATCTGCAGCCTCTTCGGCCGCACCCTCCCCCTCGCCGAGGCGCACATCCGTGCCCTGTACCGGGACCGCGGCGACTACCTCGCGCGCTACGCCGCCGCCGTCCAAGCCACGATCGACGCCGGCTTCGCGCTGCCCGAGGACGCCGATGCGTTGCTGGTCGAGGCGCGCCCCGACCTCGTCGCTGCAGACTGAGGTCGCTGAGAGGCGGGTGTCGCCGGGCGGCACTCCGCGCCGCAGTCGCCTGCCGGGACGCGCAGCGGTGACTTCGCCGTCGACGACGGCCGGGACGCCATTGACGACCACGTGCTTCACGCCGACGGCGTAGGCGTCAGGAACGTCGTAGGTCGCGCGGTCGATCACGGTGCCGGGGTCGAGCACGACGAGGTCGGCGAAGCCGCCTACCTCGACGCGGCCGCGGTCCGGCGAGGCCCAGCTCGTCGGCCGGGAGCCTGCTCATGCGACGCACGGCCTCGCTGAACGACGTGACGCCCCGGTCACGCACGTAGTGGCCGAGGAAGCGCGCGAACGTGCCGTAAGCGCGGGGGTGACCGCCCAGCGCGGTGCCGTCCTGCGACCGATCGCCGGCGTGGGCGTCGGAGCCGAGCGACACCCAGTCGCGGGACAGACCGAGCTCGACGTTCGACTCGTCGATGAGGAAGTACAGCACGCCGATCTCGGGCGCCCGCGCCACGACCTGCGAGAAGCCCGTCCACGGCGTCGTCGAGCCCGAGCGTGCGAGCTCACCTCGGTGAGTGTGCGGCCGCGTGCGGGCGTTCCGTCGGGCAGGTCTGCGGCGAACAGCACACCATCTCCGCCACCGGCGGCGAGGAAGAGGTTCTCGAAGTCGTCCGACGGCTCGCGCACCAGAGCCGCGATCTCGCGACGGGTCGCAGGGTCGGCGAGGCGTTCGAGCAGTCGCGCAGGTCCGCCGTCGTGGAACCGGGGCGGGATCGACGACGCGAGCCCGGTGCCGCCGGCGGTGTAGGGGTACATGTTCGCGCCCACAGGCTGGCCGGCCGCGCGAGCCGCCTCGATGCGCTCGATCGCCTGCGCCATCTTGGGCCAGTTGGTGCTGTCCCGCGGCCTTGAGGTGGTAGACCTCCGCGCGGCACCCGGCCTCCTGCCCGATCCGCAGCAGCTCGTCGAGGCACTCCAGGAACTGGTCGCCCTCGCTGCGCAGGTGGGAGATGTAGGTGCCACCGTGCTGGCCGATCGGGCGACAGATCGCCACCAGCTCCTCGAAGCTCGGCGTAGTTCCCAGGTGGGTAGATCAGGGCGGTGCCGACGCCGAGCGCGCCATCGGCCATCTCCTCGTCCATCACAGCGACGAGCCGGTCGAGCTCGGCTGAGGTGAGCGGACGGTCGTCGAAGCCGGCGCCAAGGGCGCGGAGGTTGTGCCCGCCCACGAAGCTGGCGACGTTCGGGAGAGACGCCGAGCCGCTCGAGGTGGTCGAGCCCGTCGCCGAGCCGGTCGAAGACGAGCGTACAGCCGGGTCGCTCTCGCCGGTCAGTCGCAACGATGGCCTGCCCGACGACGCGCGTCGGCTGGGCCGAGCGAGAACGCCTCCCCGAAGACCTCGGTGGTCACGCCCTGCAGCAGGTCTGCGGATCCGCTGCCGTCGCGCTGCAGCGAGCCCCACGCGTGGCTGAGCACGTTGACGAAGCCCGGCGTGACGGCCAGGCCCGTCGCGTCGAGGACCCGGGCGTCCGGGCGCATCGGGCAGTTCGCCGGGCGGGACCACCAGCACCACGCGGTCGCCCTCGACCCCGACGTCGGCCCGCGACCCCGGCGCCCCCGAGCCGTCGAAGACGGTGCCTCCCCTGATGATGAGCGTGAGCGCCATGCCCGCACTCTCGCGCACCACGCCGAGCCACGCCTTGGTCGTGGCGCACCACGTGCGCTCGACGCGTTCAGTCCGCCGCACGAACGCTCAGCCCGGAAGATGCGCGAAGATCTCGACACCCGACCTCAGGAGCTTGCCATGGCCCTCGACGCAGCCACCCTCACCGAGCGCCTCGAGCTGCTCATCGACAAGTACGACGTGCCCTCGACCTCGGTCGCCGTGCTGGTCGACGGCGAGCTGGTGACGGCCGCCGCCGGGCTGGTGAACCGCCCGGCCGGCATCGAGACGAGCACCGACGCGGTCTACCAGATCGGGTCGATCTCGAAGGTCTACACGACCTGCCTGGTGCTGCGCCTGGTCGAGCGCGGCGTGCTGGACCTCGACGTGCCCGTCCGTCACCTACCTGCCCGAGCTGAAGCTCTCCGACCCCGACGTCACCGAGAAGGTCACGTTGCGGCACCTGCTCACGCCACTCCAGCGGCGTCGACGGCGACCACTTCGAGGACACCGGTCGCGGCGACGACTGTCTCGAGAAGTACGTCGCGACCTGCGCCGAGCTGCCTCAGCAGTTCCCCCTCGGCACCAGCCACTCCTACTGCAACGCCGGCTTCGTGAGCAATACCTAACGTAACGGCGCCAACATAAACAT